>CAWAZV010000006.1:0-222281 GCA_963786635.1 uncultured beta proteobacterium
CGCGAGTTCGAAGGCTCGTGGAACGCGTCCGGCTCGCGGCGCACCATCGGGCTTGGGGTCGGGCGTTCGGGCTCCCTCGTCGATCTGCGCGGCTCGATGCTTCTGGCGGGCCGGGGCGGCCGGGCGCGGGCTTCCGCTCCGAGTTGATCGGGCTTGGGGACAGCACGACGGGCTTCGTCGGCCGCAGCGTCTGGACCGACGAGCGCGGCGACCAGGTGTACAGCGAGCTGAAGGGCGAGGGCACCGCGGCGAAGAAACCGCCTCCACGGGGACTTTCCTGGGCG
Organism: uncultured beta proteobacterium; assembly: GCA_963786635.1. Taxonomy (GTDB): domain Bacteria; phylum Pseudomonadota; class Gammaproteobacteria; order Burkholderiales; family Usitatibacteraceae; genus FEB-7. The sequence goes on from CAWAZV010000006.1 coordinate 285, forward strand.
GGACCGGCCGCTACGCCGGCATCGCGGGCCACTACGAGTTCTCGTGGGCAGTACGTGGTCGAGGCCGAGGACGGCTCGATCCAGGCCGCTCGGTCGGCTTGAAGGGCCGCTTCCGGATCGACAAGCCGGCGGGAGGCACGGCCGAAGACATGATCACCATGCGCACCTTCCGCGGCGCGCTGCCTTTCGCCATCGCCATCGGCCTCTGGCTGGGTGCCCGTGCCGGCCGGCCTCACCGCACAGGCCTGGCACCTCTTCGCGGTGTTCGTCGCGGCGATCTCGTCGGTGCTCGTGGGGGCCTTCCCGCTCCTCACCGCCGCCATGATCGCGGTGGCGGTCGTGGTCCTCACCGGGACCATCACGCCGGCGCAGGCGTTGGGATTCGCCAACGCGAGCGTGCTGCTCGTGGTGGTCGCCTTCATCGTCGCGCAGGCCGTCGTGAAGAGCGGGCTCGGTCGGCGCATCAGCCTCTTCATGGTGAGCAAGTTCGGCGGTTCCTCGACCGGACTCGCCTACAGCATCGTGTTCACCGATGCCCTGATCGCACCGGCGTTCCCCAGCAACACGGCACGGGGCGGCGTGCCGTTCCCGATCGTGCTGTCGGTCGCGCAGGGAGCCGGCTCGGTGCCGGGCGACGACGAGAAACGGCGCGTCTCGGCGGCTATCTCATGTTCTGCGCGATGGCGAGCCTTGCCGTCTCCTCCGCCCTGTGGATGACCGCCACCTCCGCCAATCCCATCGGCGTGCAGGTGATCCGCCAGTCGGGAATGGAGATCGGCTTCGGCAGCTGGCTCGTCGCCTCGTGCGTCCCGGCGCTCACCGCGATCACGCTGCTGCCGTGGATCGTGGCGAAGCTCTTCCCGCCGCGCGTGGGCGCCACGCCCGGAAGCCCCGAAAGCTGCGCGCGCCGAACTCGCGGGCATGGGGGCGATGTCCCGCAACGAGACGATCACCGCGATCGTGTTCGTGGTCATGGTGGCCGGCTGGGTGGCCGCGGACTCGCTCAAGCTCAACGTGACCAGCATCGCCTTCGCGGGGCTGGGCGTGCTCCTGCTCGCGGGCGTCCTCACGCTGGACGACATCGCGGACATGGGCGACACGCTCGCGACCTTCCTGTGGCTCGCGGTCCTCTTCGCGCTGAGCGGGCAGCTGAACGAGCTGGGCTTCATGGGCTACGCGGGGGAGCGGCTCGCCGCGCAGCTGGGCGGGCTTTCCTGGCCGACCACCTACGTAACGCTCATCGTGCTCTACGTGGCGATCCACTACCTGTTCGTGAGCCAGTCCTCGCAGGTGCTGGCGCTGCTGGGCGTGTTCCTCGACGTCGGGACGCGTGGCGGGGTGCCCGCGCCGCTCATGGCCTATGGACTCCTCTTCGCAAGCAGCTACTTCTCGGTGATCACGCCGCAGGGCGGCAGCCAGAACATCATCTTCGTGGCGGCCGGTTACCTGACGCAGGGCGAGCTCTACCGGATGGGGCTCCTCATCACCCTCGCGTTCATGGCGATCTTCCTGGTGGTCGGGACGCCCTGGGTGCTGTTGGTCGCGGGCTGACGGGGCGCCCCCGCGGCCGGGTTGTAGAATCGTCCCAACCGCGCGCGCATCCCGCTGCCTGCCGTCTCCCCGAGAAAGTCGCTCGATGAATGCCCCCATTTCAGGTTCCTCCCGCATCCCCGCCCTCGGCTGGATGCGGGCCTACGAGCGCTCCTGGCTCAAGGCCGACATCGTCGCCGGACTCACCACGGGCGCGATCGTGATCCCCAAGGCGATGGCCTACGCGACCATCGCGGGGCTGCCCCTGCAGGTGGGCCTCTACACGGCGTTCCTCCCGATGGTCGTGTACGCCCTCCTCGGCACCTCGCGCATGCTGAGCGTGAGCACCACGACCACCATCGCAATCCTCGGCGCCTCCGCCCTCGGGGAGCTGGCGACGACGAACCCGGGAACGAACCCGATCACCGCGACCGCCACCCTCGCGATCATGGTCGGTGCGATCCTCCTCGCCGCGCGCGTGCTGCGCCTGGGCTTCGTGGCCAACTTCATCTCCGATCCGGTGCTCACCGGGTTCAAGGCCGGCATCGGCCTGGTGATCGTGGTGGACCAGGTGCCGAAGCTCCTCGGCATCCACATCCACAAGGAAGGGTTCCTGCGCGACATCGTCTCGATCGCCGGGCACGTGCCGGAAACGTCGGTTCCCACGCTCGCGGTGGCCATCGGCACCTTCGTCCTCATCGGCGTCTTCGAGAAGTTCGCGCCGAAAGCCGCCCACGCCGCTCATCGCGGTGGCGGGGGGCATCATCGCCTCGGCGCTGCTGGGACTGAAGGCGCAGGGCGTGAGCATCGTCGGCGCCATCCCCGGCGGGTTCCCCTCCCTCACCCTGCCCGACCTTTCCCTTGCGGCGTCGCTGTGGCCCGCTGCCGCCGGCATCGCCCTCATGAGCTTCACCGAGACCATCGCCGCGGGGAAGGCCTTCGCGCGGCCGGACGATCCGCGCACGGACTCCAACCAGGAGCTCGTCGGCATCGGCGCGGCGAACGCGATCGGCGGCCTCTTCGGCGCGATGCCCTCCGGGGGCGGGACCTCGCAGACCGCCGTCAACCTGAAGGCGGGCGCGCGCACGCAGGCGGCGGAGTTCGTCACCGCCGCCATGACCGTCGCGACGATGCTGTTCCTCGCCCCGGTGATGGGCGCGATGCCCAACGCCACGCTCGCGGCGATCGTGATCGCCTATTCGATCGGCCTCATCAGCCCGCAGGAGATCGCGGCCATCCGGCGCATCCGCGTCTACGAGTTCCGCTGGGCCATCGCGGCCTTCATCGGGGTCGTGGTGCTGGGCACCCTCAAGGGCATCCTGGTCGCAGTGCTCATCTCGATGGCGAGCCTCATGCACCAGGCCAACAACCCGCGCGTGTACGCCCTCGGCCGTAAGAAGGGGACGCACGTGTTCCGCCCGCGCAGCGACGAGCATCCGGACGACGAGTCGTTTCCGGGACTCCTGATCGCGCGGTCCGAGGGACGCTTCTACTTCGGCAATGCGCAGGCGATCGGCGAGAAGATGCGCGCCCTCTGGGAGGAAGAAAAGGCCGCGGTCGTGCTGATCGATTTCAGCGCCATCCCGAGCGTCGAGTACACCGCCCTGCGGATTCTCGTCGAGGCCGAACGGCAGTGGCGCGAGAAGGGCGTCGAGTTCTGGCTGGCCGCGCTCAATCCCGAGGTGCTCGAAGTGGTGCGCAAGACGCCGCTTGCCGAGAGGCTCGGCCGCGAACGCATGTTCTTCACGGTCGAGGATGCGGTGGCCGCCTTCGAGGCGCGCCAGCGGGCCGGCACGGAGGTGGCGAAATGAGCGGTGAAGGAACCTCCCGGAACGAGACCCGCGAGCGGCTCCTCAGTCCCGTCGACCGCATCTCGGAAATGCTCTTCGGCCTCTTCATGGCGCTCACCTTCGTGGGCGCGGTGTCCGCCGCCACGGCCGGGAAGGAGGAGATCCGCACCCTCTTCATCACCGCCTTCGGATGCAACATCGCCTGGGGACTCGTCGATGCCGTCATGTACCTGGTGCGAACCATCACCGAGCGCGGCAGGAGGCTCACGCTGGCGCGGGCGGTGCGGAGCGCGCCGGACGTCGAAGCCGGACGCCGGGTCGTCGCGAGCACGCTCTCCGACTTCGCGCCGGGGCTGGTCGCGGAGGCGGAGCTCGAGGCGATCCGCGGGCGCATCGTCGCGCTGCCGGGCTTGCCGGACAGGCCGGCTCTCGGCCGCGAAGACGCGCTGGCGGCCGTGGCGATCTTCTTCATCGTGGTGGCGTCTACCTTCCCCGTGGTGATTCCCTTCGCCGTCTTCGCGGACGTGGACACGGCGAAAATGGTCTCGCGCAGCCTGGCGCTCGCGATGCTATTCCTAGGCGGACTCGGGCTCGGGCGCTACGCGGGCTACGGGAGCTTGAGGACCGGCTTCGTCATGGCGGGCCTGGGCGCGGCGCTCGTCGTCGCGATCATCGCGCTGGGCGGATGAGCGCCACCGCGCGGGGATTCGTTGCGCTGGCAGTCCTCGCGGCCGCCCCGGCGTTCGCCGAGGATCCGGACCCCGCGGGACGCCGGGCATCGCGTCCCGAGAAGCCCGCGTGGGAGTTCGGGATCACGGCCTACCCGACGCAGGTGCGCGGGGGAGACGACACGGTTTCCGCCATCGCCGTGGCCGACCGGGGCCCCCTGCACCTCGAGGCGCGCTACGGATACGAGACCAAGGACGCGCGCTCGGCCTTCGTCGGCTGGACCTTCGCCGGCGGCGAGACCGTGACATGGGAACTCACGCCCCTCGTCGGCGGCGCGTGGGGCCCCCTGCACGCCTTCGTGCCCGGGTTCGAGGCAAGCCTCGGCTGGGGGAAGTTCGACTTCTACGTCGAGGCGGAATTCGTGCGCGACCGCAACGACGATTCCGCGAACTACAACTACGCCTGGAGCGAGATCGGCTTCAAGGCCTTCGAGTGGCTGCGTGTCGGCGCCGTCGGCCAGCGCACGCGCGCCTACGGCGGCGAGCGCGAGTTCCAGCGCGGGCCGTTCGTGCAGGCCACCTGGGGCAAGGTGACGATCGGCGGCTTCTGGTTCAACCCCGGCTCGGACGAGCAGGTCTTCGTCGGCTCGATAGGGGTCTCGTTCTAGCGCAGCCGCGGCGCGGCGCCGGTCAGCTGGCGATGCGGGCACCGGTGATCGCGTGCTTGGGCAGCGCCGGGGACTTGCCCGGCGTCGGGTAGAACGCGTTCAGCGCGATGTACTTGATGTTCGAGATGGGGAACATGAGGACGCTGCCTTCCGCCTCGACCACGACATGCCGGCTGGTCATGAACTCGGAGAGCTTGATCTGCTTCGCGGCAGCGTTGGGGCCTGCTCGGGAAAGTCGAAGGAGAGCTTCGAGCCGTCGTTGAAGTGCAGGGTCATCGTGCGGTCGTGGTCCATGGCGCTCTCCTCCGTCCTGTTCCTGGGCAGCGGCCGACGATACCAGAGGGCGCGGCACGCCACTGATCCCGCGCCGGACCGCCGGGCGCCCCGCGGGGGCCCGATTGTCCGCCCCGGGGCGGGTCCGTATAATCCCCCCCACGCGCCGATTTGAGCTTCAGCTTGCGGGCGCGAAACAAATACGGCTAAAGCGAAAGGCAGGTCTCCGACAGAGAACCCGACCCGAGCGATAGCCGGTCGGGTTTTTTCTTTGTCGGACGACGAAATGAACGCCACCGCCATCGGCTCCGTGGGAGAAGTCGCGCCGCAGCGCGCGGGCTTCCTCGAGCCCCTCGATCCTCAAGGGGGGCAAGACGCTCGCCTCCTACGAGCTGGTCTACGAGACCTACGGGACGCTCAACGCCGACCGCTCCAACGCCGTGCTCGTCTGCCACGCGCTTTCCGGCAACCACCATGTCGCGGGCGTGAGCCCCGGGCGAGGCGGAGAAGGTCGGCTGGTGGGACAACATGATCGGGCCCGGCAAGGCGATCGACACCGATCGCTTCTTCGTGATCGGCGTGAACAACCTCGGCGGCTGCCACGGCTCCACGGGGCCGGCGACCATCGACCGCGCCACCGGGCAGCCCTACGGCGCGGGCTTCCCGCTGGTGACGGTGGAGGACTGGGTCGCCTCGCAAGCGCGGCTCATGGACCGCCTGGGCATCGAGCGGCTCGCCGTGGCCATGGGCGGCTCGCTGGGCGGCATGCAGGCGCTGCAGTGGACGCTTTCGATTTCCCGGAACGCATCGCGCCACGCCATCGTCATCGCCGCGGCCCCGAAGCTCTCGACGCAGAACATCGCCTTCAACGACGTCGCGCGGCAGGCCATCGTCTCCGACCCCGACTTCCACGGCGGCAACTTCTACGCGATGAAGACGGTGCCGGCGCGCGGCCTGAAGCTCGCGCGCATGCTCGGCCACATCACCTACCTCTCCGAGGACCTGCTCGGCGAGAAGTTCGGCCGCGACATCAAGGGCGCCGACTACGGCTTCAACTACGAGGTGGAGTTCGAGATCGAGTCGTACCTGCGCTACCAGGGCGACAAGTTCGCGCAGGTCTTCGACGCGAACACCTACCTCATCATGACCAAGGCGCTCGACTACTTCGACCCGGCGCGCGAGGCCGGCGGCGACTTCGCCAAGGCCCTGGCGCCGGCGAAGGCCGGGCTTCCTCGTCGCCTCCTTCACGAGCGACTGGCGCTTCCCGCCGGAGCGCTCGCGCGAGATCGTGAAGGCGCTGGTGAAGGGCGGCAAGAACGTCACCTACGCGGAGATCGACGCGCCGCACGGCCACGACGCCTTCCTCCTCGACAACGCGCACTACCACCGCTGGTGGCGGCCTACCTGGACAACGTGGCCGCGGAGATCGGCGCGCGGGGAAGCGCGCGCGGCCGCTCGTCGTCGGCGGCACGGAACTCGAGGAGATGAAGGGCTACGCGGGGGGGCGGAAGCCGCATGACGCCGCGCTACGAGTTCGACCTCATCTCCTCGTGGATTCCGGAGGGCGCGCGCGTGCTCGACCTGGGCTGCGGCGACGGCGAGCTGCTCGCGGGCCTGGCGGCGACGCGCGGCGTGAAGGGCTACGGCGTGGAGATCGACCCGGACCGCGTGCTCGCGGCGGTGGGCCATGGCGTGAACGTGATCCAGGTGGACCTCGAGAGCGGGTTGTCCGTCTTCGAGGACGACGCCTTCGACTTCGTGATTCTGTCGCAGACGCTGCAGGCGATGCACCGCTCGGACCTGATCCTCGTGGAGATGCTGCGCGTCGGGCGCGAGGGCATCGTCACCTTCCCGAACTTCGGCTACTGGAAGCACCGCCTCGCGATCCTGCGCGGGCGCATGCCGGTGTCGGAGGCGCTGCCCTACGAGTGGTACGACACGCCCAACATCCACCTGTGCACGGTCAAGGACTTCGAGGCGCTGTGCGTGAAGGTGGGCGCGGAGATCCTCGACGAGCGCGTGCTGCACGAGGGCGAGATCGTCCAGACGCTGCCCAACCTGTTCGGCAGCCTCGGCGTCTTCCGTTTCCGCCGCCGGGGGTAGCGTGGCCGTCGCCGGACTGTGGGTGCAGCTGTTCCTCGCCCTGGGCTGGACGGTCTACGTGATCTACCTGCCGCAGCTCGCGGCGCAGGCGGGCCTCGCGAAGCAGTGGGTGCCGTGGCTGCTGCTGGCGGACCAGGCTCATCTTCGCGGTGATGGACTGGACGATGGGCACGATGGCCGACCGCATGGCGGGCGCGGTGGAGAAGCTGGCCAACACCGTGGTGTTCGTCACCCTCCTGTCGTGCGGGGCGTTCATCCTGCTGCCGCTGGTGGCGCCGGCCGGCTCCCCCGCGCTGCTCATCGCGCGTGACGGTGATCTGGTCGGCCTCCTCCTCGGCGCTGCGCGCGCCGCCCTGGGTGCTCATCGGCAGGCACACGCCCGGGCCCCGCGCAGCCCTGGGCCTCCGCGCTCTTCCTGCTGGGCGTCGGCATCGCGGGTGCGGTCGCGCCTTATCTCGCGGTCACCCTGCGCAACGCCGATCCGCGCCTGCCCTTCGCGCTCTCCTCGATCGCGCTCGCCGCGGCAACCGTGGTGATGACGCGCGCGATCCGGTCGAACCCCAACCCCGCCGCCACGCGAGCCCCAGGCGGGCGATCCCCTGCGCGGCAAGCCCGTGGCGCTGTTCCTCGCCGCGGTGGCACTCCTCGGGCTGGGCTTCCAGGTCCACTTCGCGCTCAACGCCGCATCCGGCTTCCTGCGCTTCGCGAAGCCCGCCGATCTCGAGTACCTCATGCCGGTGTTCTGGATCGGCTTCAACCTGCTGATCCTGCCCGCCTCCTTCGCGACGAAGCGGCTCGGGGGCATGGCGATGATGGCGGTCGGCTCCGCCGTCGGAGGACTTGCCGCGGTGACGGCCTCCGTGGCCGGCTCGCTGCCGGTGCTGGTCGCCGCGCAGTTCTTCGCCGGCGCCGGCTGGGGGTGCGTGATGATGAGCGCGCTGGCCGCCGCACTCGCCATGGGACGCACCGGCCGCGAGGGGTTCGTCACCGGCGCGTTGTGGTCGCTGCTGGCCGTGGCCGCCTTCACGCGCATCGCGCTCGTGATCGCGCAGGTGCCGCAGAACGCGGCCTGGAAGCCGATTCTCGCGTGGGCGCCGGGGACGCTGTGGCTGACGGCGGGGCTGCTGCTCGTGGCGGCGGCGCTCTCGTCGAAGCGCCCCGCCCGGCCGGCGGCGGCGTGAGGCCTCAGTCGGCGGAAAAAGGATTGAAAACGCGCACGCCGCCGTAGTCCTGGCCCGCGGCGAGGTCCTCGCTCACGAGGATTCCCGCACCCATCCTGCGGGCACCGGCGATCACCGCGGCATCCCAGTAGGCGATGCCGTAGCGGCTCTTCAGCTGCAGCGCCAGGCGCAATAGCGGGAGGTCCGTGACGCCAACCGGCCGGCTGTCGGCGATTTCCGCGATCATGGCCAGCGCTTCGTCGTGGCGCAGCAAGCTCGAGTGGTGACCTGACGTTCCCTTGTCGGGCACGCGCACGGCATTCACGTAGAACTCCTGCAACACCTGGACGGTGACACCCCAGTCTTCGCGCGCGATCCATTGCTGCGCGATGCGCGCCTTGCCTGCGTCGCGCGGGGCCTTCGAGAACGCATACAGCAGGACGTTCGTATCGAGGCAGTGGGCGACCGCCATGTTCAGGTACCCGACTTGCGCAACCGCCGGCGATCGTGCGCCTGCTCGCGCGTGAGCCGCGTCGTGGTGTCGATGCCGCGGTCGCCGGCAATTGCCGACAGACGATCAAGGAGGCTGTCCCCCTCGCGAGGGATCGCGCCGGTTTCGTACGCGACTCCGGGGGAGCCGGTGCGCCCGGCTGCCGCTTCGCCCGCCGCGGCCTCGAGGATGGCCATCAGCTCTCCCTGCAGCGAGCGATGGTTGCGCCCAGCACGCGCGCGCAGCTTCGCCGCCAGCGTCTCGGGGACGTTCTTCACCGACAGGTTGACGGCCAAGATGGCTCCAAAATGGATGCAAGTGGCTCCATTGTGGATCTTCCGGATTCCGGCCGTCAACGGGACAGGGCCAGGTATCGGGGACAGGTTTTGGGGACGGTTCTCCGGAACCGTCCCGGAGAACCGTCCCCACTATCCGAGCTTCGCGAGGGTCTCGCGCTTCCACCAGAGGAGGGCGAGGCCCGGGAGCGCGATGAGGAAGGTGAGGAAGAAGAAGACGGTCCAGGTGAGGCCGAGGAACTTCGGGTCGGTCGCGTAGCCCGCGGCCGGCCCGACGTACACGCGGCCGAAGGCGGCGAGCGCGGAGAGCAGCGCGTACTGCGTCGCGGTGAAGCGGTGGTCGCAGAGCGCCATGAGCAGCGCCACGAAGGCGGCCGTGCCCATGCCGCCGCAGAGGTTCTCGAAGCCGACCGCGAAGAGCATCAGCGGCCAGCTCTTGCCGGCGGCGGCGAGCGCCATGAAGGCCAGGTTGGAGACGGCCTGCAGGATGCCGAAGGCCATGAGCGCGCGGTACAGGCCCAGGCGCACCATGAGCGCGCCGCCGAAGAGCGCGCCGAAGATCGTCGCCGCGAGCCCCATGCCCTTGTTCACGTAGCCGACGTCGTCGAGCGAGAAGCCGACGCCGCGCAGGAGGAACGCCGTGGTGAGCGAGCCCGCGAAGGCGTCGCCCAGCTTGTAGAGAATGATGAGGACCAGCAGCACCCACGCCCCGGGCCGCGAGAAGAACTCCCGCAGCGGCGCCCACACCGCTTCGTGGAGCGTGCGCGGCGGGGGTGCCACGACCTGCGGCTCCGGCCCCCAGAGCGTGGCGACCGCGCCCACGCCCATCAGCGCCGCCATGACGAGGTAGGTGTTCTGCCAGCCCAGCGCCGGAATGAATCCCGACCCGCCGACGAGCACGAGCGCGGCCGCGCCCGAGGTCAGCATCGCGATGCGATAGCCGACCACGGTGAAGGCCGCCGCAAGCCCGCGCTGCTCGGTGGCCGCCACGTCGGTGCGGTACGCGTCGAAGACGATGTCCTGCGAGGCGGAGCAGAACGCCACCAGGACCGCCAGCAGCGCGAGCCACGCGAGATCCGAACCGGGTGACGCGAAGGCCATCGCCGCGATTCCGCCAGCCAGGGCGAACTGCGTCACGAAGAGCCACCCGCGCCGCCGCCCGAGGAACGGCGGCACGTAGCGGTCCATGAACGGCGACCAGAGGAACTTCCACGTGTAGGGCAGGCCCACCAGCGTGAAGATGCCGATGGTGGAGAGGTCCACGCCCTCGACCGTCATCCACGCCTGCAGCGTGCCGCCGGTCAGCGCGAGCGGCAGGCCGGAGGAGAACCCGAGCAGCAGGATGACCGCGAGGCGGCGGTCGCGGAAGACGGCGGAGTAGTCGTGGGGCGCCAAGGTGCGCCGAGGATACCGGAAGCTCGGCCTCCGGTGCCCCCGCCCTACGGCGCTCCTGTGACCCGCCCTACGGCGCGCCCAGCAGCAGGTAGAGGGACCAGGTGTTGTCCTTGCCGAAGCCAACGCCCAGGTAGGCGGGGCCGGCGAAGGTCTCCGCCCCCAGGAAGGCGGAAGCAGACCACAGCGTTCCCGTCGAGGGAAGGTTGCCCTGCCGGTCACCCACCCAGCCGACCTCGAGGTTGCCGCCGGCGAAGAGGCCGGAGCCCAGCAAATCGGGCAGCGGCTTGACCTTGTTGTAGTACCCCACCCGACCGTACGCGTACTCGCGCCCCGTAAACTGGTTGACGCGATAGGCCGACAGCCGGAACGGGCCGCCCAGCGTGAAGGACTCGTAGGCCGGCGCGTCGGATCCGAGCGAGGTCCCGCCATTAACGGCGTAGGCGAGCGTGTGCGGGCCCCACGAGGTTGCGCCACGGATCCGTCCCTCCAGCCTCTGGTAGTCGCGCGCCGACCCGAAGGACTCCATCGCCGCGTAAGCCGACCCTTCCACCGCGAAGCCGCGGGTTGGGAAGAACGGGGTATCGGTCTGGTCGATGAAGAGCGAAGCCCGGATTCCCGCCGTATTTTCCTTGACCGCAGGAAGGCCGGCATCGCCGGTGTCGACGCTTGCGTCGATGCGCGACCACACCGGACCAAGGCGCGAACTGTCCCCAGGTCCCCAGCACCGCGCCGGCATCGAATCCGATCCGGTTCGCCCCCACGAGATACTCGGCGACCTTTTCATCACCCGCAAACAGGTCGCGCGTCGTCCGCTGGAGCTTGAAGTATGGGCTCACAAACCAGTTGCCCGCCGCAGTCGTCGGCTGGTAGAACTCGCTCGAGAGGAAGGTGTCCTGCCCGATCTGCGCCTCGGTGACCCACTCGCCGCCGAGGCGGTTGAGCCAGGTCCTGCGATACTGGACCAGCAGGTTGAACAGGTTGTCGCCCTGGAAGTCGCTCGCGAGACCGAGGCCGAAACGCAGGTAGTCCGGCCCCCACGATTTTTCCTTGGGCTCGATGACCATGGCGCGCGGCCCCGCGTCGCCGGTGATGCGATAGCTGATGCTCTCGTAGCCCCCGCGCCCGTAGACGCGGCGCAGGTCGCCTCCGATCTTCTCCTCGGTGAGCGGCTCGCCCGGCTTGCTCTCCACCAACGCGAGCAACACCTCGGGGTTCGACCGTTCGAGCCCTTCGACGCGGATTTCGTCGACCTTGCCCAGCGCCCTTTGCGCGACGATCTGCGTGGCGCGAAACGCCGCGTAACGCTCCGGCGGCAGGCTGTACCGGCTGAGCTGCGCGGCCATCGCACGAGTCGCCTCCTCCCCGATGCGGATGGCGTCCGCGGAGCGGTCGAACTTGGCGGCCGAGATGTCGCCGAGCTCCGGGGCGATGAGCACGTCGCGCCCGCCCAGGCTCTTCAGCTGCTCGTCGACCGTCTGCTTGCCGAGGAAGTTGATGAGTTGGCCCGACGACCGTGAGCGCCGAGGTGATCTCGTCGCGTTTCAGTGGCGGCGTGGAGATGTTGACCGCGATCACGACGTCGGCGCAGAGCTTGCGCACCTCGTTGATGGGAAGGTTGTTGGCGATGCCGCCGTCGACGAGCAGGCGCCCGTCGATCTCCACCGGCGCGATCGCGCCGGGCACCGACATGCTCGCGCGCATCGCCTGCGCCACGCTGCCGCGCTCGAGCGCGATCGCCTCGCCCGTCTCGATGTCCGTCGCCATGGCCCGGAAGGGAATGGGAAGCTTGTTGAAGTCGGCGACGCCGAAAGAAGGGGGCGCGAGGGTCCGAAAGAAGGACTCTATCGAGACGCCGGCGATGACGCCCTTCGGAAGCGCCAGCCCGCCGTCCTTCACGCCGAACTCCGGGGCGAAGAGCGTCTTGTAGTCGTCGAACTTGCGGCGGACGGAAATCTCCTCTCGGGGCGGGACGTCCCGGAAGATGGCGTCCCAGTCCGCCGCGAGCACTCTCTTTTCCATTTCCGCGGGCGAGGATCCGGCTGCGAAAGTCCCCCCACGATGGCGCCCATGCTCGTGCCGGTCACGCAGTGGATGGGCACGCGCATCTCTTCCAGGGCCTTCAACACGCCGACGTGCGCGATGCCGCGCGCGCCGCCGCCGGACAGCGCGAGCCCGATGCGGGGGGGCTTCGCCGTCGCTTCGGTGGCCGTCCCTTGCGCGCCCACCCCCGGGACGTAGCCCGCGAGCATCGCGAATGCCGCGGCAGCCGCCATCGAACGAAAGGGGAATCTCGGGAGAATGTTCATCGTTGCCGCCTCCGGCGGGATGAGCCTCGCTCCCCGTCGGGAGTGCCTGCGCCCTGAAACAATGCCTGCTGCCGCAGCGGTCACGCTTGCCTCAGGTCAAACGAGAGCAGCGCGGGGCGAGGCGGCGAGTGTGTGGGATAATAGGCGGTTTTCACCCTGACTAGAGGAAATCGTTGACCATGAGAAATCGCAGAAACGTGCTCGGAATCATCGCTGCGCTGGCCCTGTCCCTTACCGCGAACGTCGCCCTTGCGGCGGACCCGAAGAAGACGCCCGACGGCACCATCACGATCGAGGAGACCCAGTTCGCCGTCATCGTCGGCGGCTCGGTCGGCGGCGGCAAGCTGACCTACCAGGGCAAGACCACCGAATTCAAGATCGGCGGCCTGACGGCCGGCGCGAACGTCGGCGTTTCCAAGATGAGCGCCGCAGGCGAGGTCTACGACCTGAAGGACGTGGCCAAGTTTCCCGGCACCTACACCAAGTTCGACGCGGGCATCGCCTTCGGCGGCGGCGTCGGCGCCCTGCACCTGAAGAACGAGCACGGCGTGGTCATGAAGCTCACGTCGCGCACCCAGGGCGCGCAGCTGAACATCGCTTCGGCCAGCGGCGTCAAGGTGACGATGAAGTAGGCGGCTTCCCGCCAGCAGGCTTGCAGCGCCGCCTTCGGGCGGCGCTGTCGTTTTGGCGGCGCGAGCCGGCCGCCCGACCATCACTTGCCCGCCGGGAGGAACCCCTTCGAAGCGCCTTCCTCGAGGATGATTCTCTCGGGATCGATGTCGTAGACCCAGGGCGCGGTGTTCTTCCAGCCGTTCTTCGTCCGCTTGCCGTGGTTGGGGCTCTTGGGATCGTCCACCAGGTCCCCTTCCACGCCGTCGACCACGTTGTAGGCTTTCGTGAACCCGGCGGCGGCGAGCAGATCGACGGCCCGGGCGCCACGTCCCCCGGAGCGGCACATGACCAGCAGGGTGTCGCCGGGCTTCGCGATCTCCTTCACCTGCGCGACGAATCCCGGGTTGGGCTTCGCCTCGTAGTCGAACTTGCCGCCCTTCCGCTCGTAGCTCACGAAGGCGACGGGAACGTTCCAGGCCTTCTCCGGATGCCCGACGAACGCGTACTCCTCGGGCGTGCGCACGTCGATGATCTTCACCTTGTCCGGGTTCGCCTTCCACATCTCGTAGGCCTTGGCGGCGGTCACGTAGAGGCCCAGCGTGGTCTGCTTGCCCTTGGGAACTGCGCTGGCCGCGGCCTGCGCCGCGGGCTTCGGGGCCTGCGCGCCGACGACGGCCGGCGCAGCCGCGAGGAGGATCCCTGCCGCGACGAGCAGGGCCGTACGGGTAATGCGAGGGGCGTCTTGCTTCAGCATGTCGAATGTCCTTTCGATTTCGTAGCGCCACCGGGCCGGCGGCCATGGCGTTTCTCGTAACGGCGTATCAAGGGAGGCAGGCAAGAGGGCTAGCCGAGCCTGACCACGGTCGCCTGCGGAAGCTTGGCCGCAGTGGCCTTCTCCCAGCGTTCCTCGATCAGTTCCTTGCCTGCCTTTTCCAGGAACTCTGGTGCGGCCCACTGCTGCACGTCGAAGTCGCGCTGTGATGTAGCCGTGCTTCAGCATGAAGTCCTTGCCGATCTCGATCTGCGCCAGGTTCTTCGGCGCGAGGCTGGGCACCATGTCGACGTGCTTGATGCACTGGTAGGTGTCCTCGGCGTCGCGGTAGTAGGTCTGGCGGTCCAGGATCACCGCCGCGGCGCGCTTGTGCTCGTTGGCCCAGCGCCCGACCTTGATCATCGACTTGAGGAAGGTGACGACGAGTTCGGGGTGCTGCTCCGCCATCACGTCGCTGCAGGTGATGACTGCGGGCTCGTTGTTCGCCTGCAGCCGCCAGTCCGGGTAGCGCGACAGGTCCTCGATCGCCGCGATCCTGCCGGTGTCTTCCTGCAAATGTTGCCAGGTCTTGCTGTGGGTGTAGATCGCGTCGACCTTGCCTTCCAGCAGCGCCGCCTCCAGCGGGCGGAAGGCCAGGTTGCGCTTGTGATCCATCTTGCCCATGTAGAGCTCGGTCGCGCTCCCCAGCGGCTCCAGCATCTTCGGGTCGGCGTACCAGTCGTCGGCGTACGGGAACTCGACGATCTCGACGTCGGCCATCGTCATGTCGTTGAGCATCAGCATGTTCACGATGCCGTAGTGCTCGGTGATGCGCCACCAGTCGTTCTTCAGCGTGTTCAGGCTCTTCGACAGGCCGATGCGCTTGCCCTTCAGGTGGCTCATCTTGTAGACCGGGTCCTTCGCCCGCACCAGCATGCAGCCGCCCTCGTAGGTCGGCGTGGCGCCCAGCAGCCGCGTGCGGCGGATGTCGGCCTCGACGTGAATCGGCGGGTACAGGCCGCCGAAGCGGATCAGGTTGTCGAGGTTGTGGATGTAGTGCGGATACCAGTCGTTCCCGCGCCGGCTGCGGAAGTACGAGTAGTCGACGCCGATCGCCGCGAAGTCGGTCTTGCACCAGCCGAGCTCCTGGTCGACGTTGCTGGCCGAGACCATGCCGCAGTTGGTGTAGAAGACTTCCTTCCAGTCCAGCTCGACCGTGCTGAGTTCCTTGCCTTGGACGATCGTTGTGGGCATGAGCGTGTGATTTCGTCTGTGCGGCGGCGCAGGTCACTCGAAGACCGCGTTCTTTCGCACGTGCTCGCCCGCGTCGGCTTTCAGCGAACATCCTGCTTCTTCCGGAGGCGGCTTCCCGCAGGCAGACCGGCGCCCTGCCAGCCTCTTCATCCGCTTGCCGTGAAAGACGCTGTCGGGGTCGTCCACCGTGTCTCCCTCGAACCCGTCGACGATGTTGTAGACCTTGGTGAAGGCCGCAGCCGCCAGCTGGTTGACGGCCATCGCGCTGCGGCCGCCCGAGCGGCACGTGACCAGCAGGACGTCGGACGGCTTCGCGATCTCCTTCACCTGGGCGACGAAGGACTTGTTCATCTGCGGTGCGTAGGCGAACTTGCCGCCCTTTCTCTGGTAGGTCACGAAGGCGACCGGTATGTTCCAGGCCATCTCCGCGTGGCCGACGAAGGCGGACTCCTCGGGAGTCCGCACGTCGATGATCTTCACCTTGTCCGGCGCGGCCTTCCACATCTCGTAGGCCTGCACGGCGGTCACGTCGAGGCCGAGGGTCGTCTGCTTCGCCTTCGGAAGATCGCACCGGCGTCGGCCGACGCGGCTCTTCCGGTCCGATCAACGCTTGGAGCGCTCCCGGCCGCAGGCCTCCGCCTCGTCATGCGGCTACCGCGCTGTGTATCGAGGCGGTCCCGGCGCACCAACAATTACTTCTTCATCTGTTTCATGACAAATTCCTTGATTCTCGTGCCTTGCGCAGCCAACCCTCCAGCGGTGCTGAACTGGAGAATCGCGGCCCCTGACTTCGACTTGAAGTTGTGCGGCGCCGGCCAGAAGCACACATCCCCGGCGCTGCAAACCTCGATGGTCCCGTCCAGGTAGATGACCTCCACCGTGCCCTCCAAGACGTAAGCCCAGTGTTCAACCCCGCACAGGTCGTGCTCCAGTCCCTTTCCTTTCAGGATGTCCGTGAAGTCGGTGCCCGGGGCAAAGACGTGGTAGGCGCACTGCATGCCGCCCCATTGCTCATCCCAGATCTTGAGGCCCGGGGTGTTCCGGGTGACGAAGTCGTCCACCGGATTCATTTCCATCAATTTCTTGTGCATGAGTTCATTCCTTCGTGGGCCTCACCGGACCGGCGGTGATGGCGATTGGTTCAAGGGCAGTCCGGTCGCCTGAATAAATGGGTTGGCATCGAGGCAGAGCCATCTCGGATGCCGGGCTTACGGCGCGGCTGGCGCACGCGGCGACGCAAGCGCGACACGCGCCAGCTCGGGCTTGATGCTGGAGATCGCGTCGAAGTGCGACAGGTGGACCCTGCCGGCCAGCTCCTGCAGGAGGTGCGAATGCTTCAGCCGGTCCATGACCGGCCCCTTCACCGCCGCCAGGTGCAGGGAGATGCCGCCGTCGGCCAGGCGGCTGTTGATGGCCGCGAGGCTCTCGACCGCGGACAGGTCAATCGTGTTGACCGCGATGCAGTCGAGGATGACGTGGCGGATCGCGGGGTTGGCCGCGACGGAGTCGTTGACCAGCTCCTCGATGAAGCGCGCATTCGGGAAATAGAGACTCCCGTCCACCCGCAGCGAGAGGATCTCCGGATCGGTGACGACCTCGTGGCGCTCGACGTTGCGGAAATCCGAGGTACCCGGGATCTGCCCCGTGACGGCCACGTGCGGCCGCGAGGTCGCGTAGAGGTGCAGGAAGATCGACAGGCCCACGCCCGCGATGAGGCCGGACTCGACGCCGTCCACCCAGGTGACGAGGATGGTGGCCGCCATCGCCGCGAATTCCGCGCGCGAATATTCCCACGTGTGCTTGAGCGCGCCCAAGTCCACGAGCGAAAGCACCGCCACGATGATGATGGCCGCGAGCGCTGTCTTCGGCATGTAGAAGAGCAGGGGCGTGAGGAAGAGTGTCGCGAGCCCCACGCCCACCGCCGCGAACGCGCCCGCCGCGGGCGTCTGCGCGCCGGCCTCGAAGTTCACCACCGAGCGCGAGAGCGCACCCGTGACCGGAAAGCCGCCGGAGACGGCCGAGCCGATGTCCGCCACGCCGAGCGCGATGAGCTCCTGGTCGGGGTCGACCTTCTGGCGGCGCTTGGCCGCGAGCGTGAGCGCCACCGAGATCGACTCCACGTAGCCCACGATGCAGATGAGGAGCGAGGGCACGAGGATCTTCGTCCAGAGGGCGGCGTCGAAAGGCGGCAGCGCGAGCTTCGGCAGGCCCGCCGGCACCTTGCCGAGGATGCCCACGCCACGCGCGTCGAGGCCAAGTGCCCACACGGCCGCCGTGCAGGCGACGATCGCCATCGCGGGGGCGGCCTTGGCGACGATGTCTGCAGGGCGCTCGGCGAGGCCCAAGCGGACCATCAGCGGCTTCATGCCGCGCTTCGCCCAGAGGAGGAAGATCGCCGCCCCGATGCCCACCGCGGCGGTGGCGGGCTTCACGTCACCCAGGTGCGGTAGCAGCGATTCGAGGATCTCGAGCAGGCTCTCGCCGTGCGTCTTGACGCCGAGCAGCGGACCCACCTGTCCGGCGGCAATCTGCACGGCCGCCGCCGTGATGAAGCCCGAGACGACCGGATGGCTCAGGAAGTTGGCCAGGAACCCCAGGCGCAGGAAGCCCATGGCGACCATCAGGATGCCGGCAAGCATCGCGATGGCGATGGCGGCCCCGAGGTGCTCCGGCGTCCCCTGCGCCGCGACCTGCGCGGCCGCCGCGCCCGTCATGAGGCTCGCCACCGCGACCGGCCCCACGGCCAGCGCGCGCGAGGTGCCGAACACCGCGTAGAGCACGAGCGGCGCCATGGAGGCGTAGAGCCCCAGTTGCGGCGGCAGCCCGACGAGCAGCGCGTACGCGAGCGACTGCGGGATCAGCATCATCGAGACGATCGCCGCGGCCACGAGGTCGCCCGCGAGCGTCTGCCCGGAATACTGCGCGCCCCAATCGAGGATCGGCAGGCGCCGGCGCAGCAGCGCGGCGAAGCCCTTGTCGGCCTTCATTGCTGTCCCCCGGCCCCGCCCTCCAGATCGCGCCTTCTGGAAAGGAAGACTTCACGAATCCCGCTCGTGCCGAAGACGCGCCCCAGCTCCCTCAGGGCGAAGAAGGGCAGCAGCGAGACGAAGAGCATCAGCGTGTTGGCCAGCACTTCGTGGCCTCCCTTTTCCGTCACCTCGTGGAGGCCGGCCATCGGCCCGGCGCCCTTCCACAGCGCGATGGCCGTGTGCTCCAGCACCGTGAAGAGGGCGCAAAAGACGCAGAAGACGACCGTCTTGTACAAGGCGGACCAGATGAGCGGCTTGTCCTCGAGGGTGCGCCCCAGCCGGAAGATGCCGCCGATCATGATGACCTTGCCCAGGATCAGCGCCTCGATGAGCGCGTACCAGTAGTTCGTGTACTCGATGTCGTAGGAAGCGAGGATGAGCCGGCGGTACCAGGTGAAGGCGGCGAAGACCACCGCCAGGTAGGCGACGTTCATCGCGTACTCGATGAGCTCGTGCTTGGCCGCTTCCTTGAGCTTTTCGGTCTTCATGTCGCCTCCGGTCTTTCCGACGCCTCCTCCTCCGCCTCCGCCTCGACCCAGCCCATGAAGACGCGATAGCCCAGCGCGAGCAGCGTCGCGCCGACGAACATGCCGAGAATTCCCGAATCCGCCATGCCGCCGAGCGCCCCGATGAGGATCACCGGCATGGGCGCCTCGACCCCGCGGCCCAGCAGCAGCGGCTTGAGGACGTTGTCGGACAGCCCCGCGACGAGGAGCAGCACGGTATAGGCGACGGCGTGGCCGGTCGCGTAGTCGCCGGTCCACCAGATCCACGCTATGGCGGGCAAGGTGACGACCAGCGCAGGCACCTGGACGATGCCCAGCAACAGGACGATGATCGCGAGCACGCCGGCCCAGGGCACGCCCGCCACGAGCAGGCAAAGGCCGATGATGATCGCCTGGATGAATGCCACGCCGAGCACGCCCAGGGCGACTGCACGGATGGTTGCCACCGACAGGTGCGCGAGCTTGGCCCCGCGGACCGGGCCGAAGAACCGCGCGAAGATCGCCTGGCAGCCACGGTTGCCCGCCTCGCCATACGCCATGATGATGCCCGCGACGATGAACGCGGCGAAGGAGCAGCAGCACGCCACCGCCAATCCCCGCCAGGAAGCCCAGCCCGGTCTTCGCGACGTCGGCGACCTGCGGCGCGACGCCCTTGAGGAGCGAGGGCAGGTCGTCGTGCGCCTGCGACCAGACCGCATGCAGTTTCTCGCCGACGATCGGTAACTTCGCCACGGATTCGCTCGGCGCGGGAATCGCGAGCTTGCCCGCCTTGACGTCCTGGACGGACCTCTGCGCGGAGTCGCCCAGCGACCCCACGAGAACGGAGGACGGCGCGACCACCAGCACCAGGCCCAGCACCACGAGCAGGGTCGCGGCGAGCCCCTGCCTGCCTCCGACCCTGCGGGCGATGAGCTGCTGCGCGGGGTAGAGCGTGACGGCCAGGATCAGCCCCCAGGCCATCAGGCCGATGAACGGCGCAAAGAACCGGTAGCACAGCACGGCGAGGCCCAGCCCCAGGGCGAGGCGGATGACGCCGTCGCGCAGCCGCACGACGAGGTCCGGTTCGCTTCCGGTCACGTCGGTCGACATGGCAAGGACTCCCTCAGGTGACGAGCGCCCGGGCCAGCATGCCGCCCGACAGCGTGCGGGCCTTGAATCCGTTCTGCTGCAGGATGCGCGTCGCGAAATAGGCGCGGCCCCCGGAACGGCAGATGACGTGGATCTCCCGGTCGCGCGGCAATTCGCCCAGCCGCGCGCGCAACTGCGGCAGCGGGATGTGGACCGCGCCCGGGACGTCCTCGACTGCCAGTTCCACGGGCTGGCGCACGTCGAGGAGCACGGCGTCCTTCGTGTCCGTCCAGTGCGCGAGCGGCATGTCGTCGGCCAGCACGTCGGCCGCGACCATGCCGGCGAAGTTGACCGGGTCCTTGGCGCTGCCGAACTGCGGCGCGTAGCAGAGCTCCGCTTCCTCGAGGTCGTAGATCGTGGCACCCAGCTGGATCGCCACGGCGATCGCGCTGATGCGCTTGTCGACGGCCGGCCCATCCTCGCCCAGCGCCTGGGCGCCGAGCACGCGGCCGTCCGACTTGCGGAAGACCAGCTTCAGCGCGATCGGCTTGGCGCCGGGGTAGTAGCCGGCGTGCGAGTTCGGGAAAGAGGTAGATCTTCTCGAAGTCCTGTTTTCCCCAGCCTCTTGCAGCGTCTTCTCGCTCGCTCCCGTCCACGCCGCCGCGCCGCCGAAGAGGCCGATGATCGACGTGCCCTGCGTGCCGCGGAAGCGCGACTCGCGCCCGGCGATGACGTCGGCCGCGATGCGCCCCTGGCGGTTCGCCGGCCCGGCCAGCGCCACGAGGCTCCACTCGCCCGTCATGAAGTCCCGGACCTCGACGGCATCGCCGACGGCGAAGATGTCCGGGTCGCTCGTGCGCATGTGCCCGTCGACGCGGATGCCGCCGCGCTCGCCGATCGCGAGCCCCGCGGCCTTCGCGAGCGCCGTGTCGGGCCGCACGCCGAGCGCCAGGATCACGACGTCGGCCGGGTAGGCCTTGCCCGACTTCGTGCGCACTTCGAGCACCCCGTCGTCCAGCTGCCGGAATTCGGCGACGCCGTCGCCCAGGGCAAGCCGCACGCCGTGCTTCTTCATGTGCTCCTCGGCCAGGCGCGCGAATTCGCGGTCCAGGGGAGCCAGCACCTGGTCGAGCATCTCGACCAGCGTCACCTCGAAGCCGGCGTGGACCAGGTTCTCCGCCGTCTCCAGGCCGATGAAGCCGCCGCCGATCACCACGGCGCGCCGCGGCGGCTTCACGAACTGGATGCCGGTGTAGTTGAACATCCCCTCCAGGAACGTCGTGCCGCGCTCGATCCACTGGCGGATCGCCCGCACGTCCGGCACGGTGCGCACCTGGAAGATGCCGGGCAGGTCGATGCCGGGCAGCGGCGGACGGACCGAGGCCGCGCCCGGCGAGAGCACGAGCTTGTCGTACGCCTCGGTCGTCACTTCACCGGTGGCGACGTTGCGCAAGTCCACCGTCTTGTCCTTGCGCGAGATCGCGATCGCTTCGCAGTTGGTCCGCGTCTCGATCGCGTAGAAGCCGCGGAACATCTGCTCGCTCGCCACGAGCAGGCTCGACTCCTTCTCGATCACGCCGGAGATGTGGTACGGGAGACCGCAGTTGGCGTAGGAAACGTAGGGCCCGCGATCCACCATCAGGATCTGCGCCTTCTCGTCCAGCCTGCGCAGCCGGGCCGCGCAGGATGCGCCCCCGGCCACGCCGCCCACGATGACGACCTTCTGTCCCGCGGCCTTGCCCTTCGCCTTCATCTTCGTCTCCGGTACGACTGCATCGACTCCTGCTCGACGGCGACCTACGGCACGTAGTTCGCGCTGGTGTCCGCGCCGTAGCCGCAGCCCTGGTAGGTGCAGCCCAGATCGTCGCGGATGATGGCCGCCCAGCCGCCGGCGCGCCCGGTGTCCAGCGAAAGGTTCTCGGTGATCACCTTGGTCTCGAACTTCCAGCCCGGCGGCAGGGTCTTCAGCTTGCCCGCCAGGGTGTCGAGGTTGTCGGCCGTGAGGCTCGGGTCAACCGCCTTCGTGTACTCCTGGAGGACCCAGACCGCGCCGCCCGGGTCGCGCAGCAAGTGCAGCGGCTTGCCGGCGTGCCAGGTCCAGTTGGAGGTGCGCTGGATCAACGAGGGCATGTAGGCGTTTTGCATCTGCGAGACCATCTCGGCCCCGGTCATGTCGCCGCCCCAGCGCAATTCGACACCGTGGAAGTTCTGGATGTCGCTGACGACGAACTCGATCTCGTCCATCATCCAGAAGCGTCCGTGGTTGACCGCGCACATGTCCACGCCGAGTTCGACCGCCAGTTTCTTGGGATCGATCTTCTTGTAGGCCTCGGGGTCGACCGGGATCGATGCCGCCGTGAAGACGTGCGCTCTCTGCGTCTTCCCCGTGCCGACAAAGGCCCCCATCCCGTGGAAGGGAAGGCCGCGGGTGTTCTTGAAGCTCAATCTTGCTTTTGGGATCCAGACTTGTCTTGATTTTCATTGCAAGGTTCCTCTATTTCTGATTGATGGAAAGAGTATTGCCAGGCGATACGTGCGAATTACCAACGGAAGGCGATCGAGACCATCGGGCCGGCGAGTGCGAGGTCCGCGAATACCCCGTCATCGCCCGGTTCGTAAGCCAGGTAGCGGTAGGCGACGTAGAGGTCGGTCGATTTCCAGGAGTAGCCCACGCCGACCATTCCCTGCCAGGTGAGGTCGGACTGGCCCGCGCCCACGTCCAGGTAATACGGCACGAACCAGCGCTTGCCGTCGTCGAAGTACCAGCGGCCCTTGATGCCGACGACAGCGTCCCAGTAGGTGAAGTCCGCCTTTCGCTCGCCGGTGCGGCCGGCCGTGGGAATGCCGCCGATGTTGCCGTCGATGCCCCAGTCGAGCTTGACGGTGGCGTCGGCCATGCGCGCGCCCGCGAAGAGGTCCATCGTCGTTCCCGGACGGGACACGAGCGCGTACTCGACGGCGGTCGTCCAGAACGTGGCCTTGAAGTCGCCGTTCACCCGGGCGCTCGCGGTGGCGGGCAGGGGAATGCCGCCAATGACGAGATCGCGGGAATCCGACTGGCTCCCTCCGAGGTCCAGGTAGGCCAGGTCCGTGAATACGCCCCAGGAGCCCTTCTTGGCCTCGAAAGACCCCAGGAACGCCATCTTCAAGGCATCGAGGACCTTGCTGGCGTCCACCGAGACCCCGGGAACGGATCCCGAGGCGGGAAAGTTGGCGGTGCCGTCGATCGTCGGGATGACCCCATAGATCTGCGCCTCGTACTTCCAGTCGTCGGATTTCTGCGCGGAAGCCGCGCAGGGCGCCAGCGCCATGGCGACGGGCAGCATCACGCCCGCCAGAAACTTCCGCATCTCGTGCATGTCCCACCTCCTCATCTCATCGGCGACGCATCCGCCGGCTTTGGGGTTGGGATCGCGGTTCCTCGATCCCGGAATTCGATTCTCCCCAGCGATCCCTGCGGCCGCTTTACAATCTCGGACCGTCGCTTCGCTAATTTGGACACCCGGGCAAATTCCTGACCTGCATCAGGTAACCGACAGGACCATCCGCCAGAAATGCGATCGCCAACTCCAACGCCGGACCACACGCGCAAATCGGTCCGTATCGCGACGGTGATGGGCATCCCCGGGGTGCTCCGCAGCCTGGGTGCGGATCCCGAAGCGGTCCTGCGGGAGGCAGGATGCGACCCGAAGGTGTTCGACGACCCCGAGAACCGGGTTTCCCTGGCCGAGCACAACCGGATCGTCAACCACTGCGCGATCCGGACGGGGTGCCCGCACTTCGGGCTTCTGGTCGGCCAGCAGGACGGACTGCACTCGTTCGGGCTGGTCGGCCTGCTGGTGAAGTACTCGCCCGACGTCGGGACGGCGATGCGCAACTTCATCCGCTTCCTGCACCTCCACGTCCGCGGCGCGTCCGTCCATCTGGCGGTGGAGGGCCGATCGGCCGTCCTGACCTGGAACATGTACGAGCCCGGCCTGCTGGGCACGGAACAGGAGAGCGATGGCGCGCTGGCGGTCCTCCACAACATCCTGGGCGAGCTCTGCGGCACGGGATGGCGGCCCACGGAAGTCTGGTTCGCGCACGGCAAGCCGGCCAATGCGGAGCCGTATCGGAGTCTCTTCCGGGTTCCGCTGCGCTTCGACGCGGAGCAGTACGCCCTGAGCTTCCGCTCCGAATACCTGCTGCGCCCCCTTCCCGTCGCCGACGAGAGCCTGCGCCGGCTGCTGCAGCAGCAGATCGGTTTGCTCGAAGCCCGCCACCCCTACGACCTCGTCGAGCAGGTGCGAAGCGTGCTGCGCGTGTCGCTGGGGTCGCAGCACTGCAGCGCGGACCAGCTCGCCATGCACTTCGGGATGCATCGCCGCACGTTCGCCCGCCGCCTCGCCGAGCGCGGCGTGCGTTTCCAGCAACTCGTCGACGAGACCCGGTTCGAGCTCGCCAAGCAGTTGCTCGGAGACACCCGGATAGAAGTCGGCGAGATAGCCGATCTTCTAGGCTATGCCGCGCCAGCCGTCTTCTCGAGGGCGTTCCAGCGCTGGAGCGGCCAGTCGCCCTCGCATTGGCGCGCCGCGAAAGGGCGCGCCAATGCCCGCCCCGTCACTCAGAAGCGGAAGTCGACGCCGATCAGGTAGCTGTCCACCTGGATGTTGTCGTTCTTCATCCACTCGGCGAAGAGGCCGATGTTCTTCATGAAGTACCAGTGGCCGCCGATGCCGTAGGTGGCGCCCGTCTGCTTGTCCGCGAAATCGGCGTTGCCCGGCGTGAGGTTCGTGCTGGCGTTCAGCTTCATTTCCGACTGCTCGACGCCGATGCGGGCGTAGAGGTCGAAGGCGGGATTGATCGGTGCAATGGCCACCAGCGAGAGACCGACGGATTTCGCCTTGCCCGATCCCGACACGGTGGCGGATCCGCTCGTGCCCTTGAATTCGTAGTCGCCGAGGTCGTAGTAGCCCGCCTCGACCGCGAAATAGGGATGGAAGCGCCAGCCGGCACGCACCGTGTAGGTGGTGCTGCCGTCGTCGACGCTGGCGTTGGAGAGGCCCGTGAGGTCGCTTCCGGAAGCGTTGAGGTTGCCGGTGCCGACACCGAATCCCGCATAGAAGGAGTCCGCGGCGAACTGCGCATGGGCCGGAATCGCGGTGAGGCCGGAAACGAGTGCCAGTACAGCCAACGTGCTTTTGGTGTTCATCGGTTTGCCTTTCGTGTCTTGAGGGCGTTCAGCAGTTAACAGGGATGCACGGGGCGCGTTCCATCTGCGGCGCCCGGCAGCGCGGCGCACAGTTCACACCATTCTCGCCGCCGTTGGTTGATATATGTGGACAACCCGGGGCTGCTCCCGATGATCGCCAACGGGCCCCTGATCTTGCACGCTCAAGGGAATTCGTCGCCGATTTCCTTGCCTTCGCGCAGGAAGGGCAGGCGCCGGAGAAAGCCCCGGCTGTCCGCCGTGGCGTTCTGTGCAGCGAGCTTCGCCGCATCCTTGTAGGGCAGGCCGGCCGGGGCCTTGCGCACCTCGAGCCGTTGCGCGAGGCCGTCGACCCGCACGCCGTGCCGGGCGAGGTTGTGGAAGAGATACATCGCGTAGAGGTTGTCGTAGTCCTGGTACTGCGCCCTGTTCCTTGCGGAAGTCCCGCGAGAGCACGGACGGGAAGCGGTCGGGCAGGTCGCGGAAGGCGATCTTCTCCTCCTCCAGCGGATCGACGTAATCCGAGCCTTCGTACTTCTTGTAGAACACCACGTGCATCCCGTACCCGCGCGTGTTCCACGCCTGCAGCAGCTTGAGTGCCATCTCGGTGGGGATGTTGGCGTTCACGGCGGCGGCGGCCTTGAGGCCGGACAGGACGGCAGAGCCCTTCACCTGCAGATCCGCATAACCGGCGCCGTACCTGAAGGCCGCGCCGATGGTCTTGGCGCAGTTCAGTTCCAGGTATCCGTAGCGGATTTCGTCGCCGTGGTAGTCCGACCTTGGCGGCGCGCGCGTGATAGTCGTCGTTCAATCGCGGCGAAGAACGCGGCGAGCGCGGCTTTCTCCCGCGCAGGGACCCCGACGACGCGGATGCCGATGACCGAGCGCTTGTACACCTCGCCGAAGTCGAGGCCGAAGGAGGCCTTGCCGCCCAGCGAGGAGCGCGTGCCGTACAGGTACTCCTTCTTCGGGATGCGCACCATGAGGTCGCCGGTGTAGCGGTCCTTGTCGTGCTTCGGGTCGCGGTCGGCGTAGAAGTTGGCGGAGTACACCAGGTCGTCGCCTGACGCGTCGTCGCGAATGGCGAGCGCCAGGTGCCCCGCGGAACCGCCCTTGGACGTGCCGTAGCTCACCAGCAGCTCGAGGTCGTACGGGTCCGAGCGCAGCGTCGCGAAGACGTCGTCGAGGTTGGCCGGCTCGGGCCCGCCCGGGTGCGCGAAATTCCGCCGCGGATGCCGCGGCGACGCTCGCCCAGAGCAGCGCGGCCAGGGCGCAACGGGCAAGGGACTGCATCGTGGACGGTCGTGGCATCGTGCGGCGCAGTATTCGGTGCGGGGCCAGCGCCGTCAATCGCTACAATCCCAACCACCTCACCTGCGCCGGGAGCGTGCCATGGCCAAGATCCTCAAGACCTACGACGAATGGAAGCAGCAGCTCACCCCGCAGCAGTTCGAGGTGACGCGCAAGCACGGCACCGAGCGCCCCTTCAGCGGCGAGTACAACGACTGCAATGCCCCCGGCACCTACCAGTGCGTGTGCTGCGGGCAGGATCTCTTCACCTCGGAGACCAAGTTCGACCCCGGCTGCGGCTGGCCCTCGTTCTGGCAGCCCGTGGCGCCCGGCGCCGTCGAGGAGAAGGTCGACATGAGCCTGGGCATGAAGCGCACCGAGGTGGTGTGCGCGAACTGCGACGCCCACCTCGGCCACGTGTTCGACGACGGCCCGAAGCCCACGGGCCTGCGCTACTGCATGAACTCGGTCGCGCTGAAGCTCAAGCCGCGCGCGGACTGACCTCGTAGCGCGCCTCGCCCGAGGGCGGGAGCTTGCCGAGCTTCTCCAGGCGCAGGCGGATGGAGCCCTGCGTGCGCGCGTGCTTGCGCGCCAGCTCCTGCAGCGGAACGCCGGCATCGAATTCCGCGGTGACCGCCCGGTCCTCGCCCTCGTTCCACGGCTTGCCGAAGTTGGCGGGCAGCCGCTCGCGGCGCTTTTCCTTTTCCACTTCCCGCTGCATCAGGTCGACGGCGGAAAAGAGCGCGCGCAGCGCCCGCGGCTCGGCATAGGGACTGTTTTCGGGGTATTGCTCGCCGGTGACGGGATTCACGCCGTCGGCGAGCGCCTTGACGATCGGGAGAGCGGATTCGAGGTGCATGAGTGAGGCCTCCGTAGGTGGGGCCGCGTCGACATGCGCGGCCGCATACCGGACAACGCTCACTCGCGCGCGCGGTTGACCTCGCTGTCCATGGCGGCGTTGGCCCACAGCCAGTCCTCCTCGAGTTGCGCGATGCGGGCAGCCACTTCCCCGTGGCGCCTGGAACGCTCGCGAAAGCTCCTCGCGCATCGCCTCGCCGTAGGCCTCGCCCGAAGCGAGCCACGCATCCAGCGCTTCCTTTTCCGGCTGCAGCAGCGCGAGCTCCTTCTCGATCGCGCGGATCCTCTTCTCGAAGGGCTTCTTCGCGTCCGCGAGCTTCTGCCGCGCCTCGGCCTCGGTGCGCTTCTGCGCCTTGCGATCGCCGCCCTTGCCCGGCTCGTCCGATCGCGTCCCGCGCGAGCGGTACTGCCGCGACCACTCGCGGTAATCGTCGAGGTCGCCGTCGAAGGGCGCCACGCGGCCGTCGGCCACCAGCGACCACTGGTCCGTGGTGGCCTCCAGCAGGTAGCGGTCGTGCGCGACGACGATCAACGTGCCCTCGAAATCCTGCAGCGCCTGCGCGAGCGCCTCGCGCATCTCGATGTCGAGGTGGTTGGTCGGCTCGTCCAGCACCAGCAGGTTCGGGCGCTCCCACACGATGAGCGCGAGCGCGAGCCGCGCCTTCTCGCCGCCGGAGAGGTCGGCCACGCGCTGGAAGACCTGGTCGCCGCGGAAGTCGAAGCCGCCGAGAAAGTCGCGCAGCTCCTGCTCGCGCACGCCCGGCGCGATGCGCGCGAGGTGCCACATGACGCCCTCCTCCAGGCGCAGCTTCTCCACCTGGTGCTGCGCGAAGTAGCCGATGCGCAGGTCCGGCGAGCGGATGATCTCGCCCGCCACGGGCGGCAGGTCGCCGACGATGGTCTTCAGGAGCGTCGACTTCCCCGCGCCATTGGGGCCGAGGAGGCCGATCGCCTCGCCGAAGTACACGCTCCACTCGATCGCCGAAACGACCGCCTTGTCGCCATAGCCCACGGTGGCTTCCGCCACGCGGAAGAGCAGCTTCGGCTTCACCGGCGGCTCGCGGAAGGCGAAGGTGAACGGGTTGTCGACGTGCGCCGCGGCGATCACCTCGAGCTTCTCCAGCGCCTTGATGCGGCTCTGCGCCTGGCGCGCCTTGGTGGCCTTGGCCCGGAAGCGGTCGATGAACGCGTGCAGGTGCTCGATGGTGCGCTGCTGCCGCTCGTGCGCCGCCTGCTGCTGCGCGAGGCGCTCGGCGCGCTGGCGCTCGAAGGCGGAATAGTTGCCCGCGTACGTCGTCAGCTTCTGCCCGTCCACGTGCACGATCGTGGCGACGACGGAGTCGAGGAACTCGCGGTCGTGGGTGATGAGGAGCAGCGCGCCCGGATAGGCCTTGAGCCAGTCCTCCAGCCACAGCACGGCATCGAGGTCGAGGTGGTTGGTGGGCTCGTCCAGCAGCAGCAGGTCGGAGCGGCACATGAGGGCGCGCGCGAGTGCCAGGCGCATGCGCCAGCCGCCGGAGAAGGACGCCACCGGGCTCGCCTCCGCCTCCGGCGCGAAGCCCAGCCCGGACATGAGCGACTGCGCACGCGACCGCGCCGCATAGCCGCCGATCTCGTCGTAGCGGGCGTGCAGGAGTGCCGCGCGCTCGCCTTCCTCGTGCGCCGCCTCGGCCGAGGCGATGGCGGCCTCGACTTCGCGCAGCTCGACATCGCCATCCATGACGAAGTCGAGCGCGGCCCGGTCGATGTCGTGGTGTTCCTGCGCCACATGGGACAGGACCCAGCGCGCCGGCAGCTCCATCTCCCCGGCGTCCTGGTGCAGCTCGCCGCGGATCAGCGCGAAGAGGCTCGACTTGCCGGAGCCGTTGGCGCCGACGAGCCCGACGCGGTGGCCGGGAAATACGGTGAGCGAGGCGTCCTTGAGCAGGACGCGCGCGCCGCGGGCGAGGGTGAGGTTCGAGATTCGGAGCATGCGGGGGGCATTGTCCCGCAGGCGCGTTGCCCGCGCACGGGTCGCGGGCGCAGAATGCCCGGCACCCCGACTGGAGACCGTCCCGGAGCGCACCGATGGCGATGACGATCCCCCGAGCAGGAAACCGCAATTGGCTGGTGGCCCTGGGCCTCCTGCTGGCGCTCGCCGGCCTCGTGCGTAGCGACGGCACGGGCGGCCACGCCCGCGATCGGCTCCGGCGTGCGGCACAGCGTCGCGCTGGGTGCCGACGGCCGCGTGCGCACCTGGGGCGACGATTCCCTCGGCGCGCTCGGCATCGGGCGCGCGCTCAGCTCCGGGCGCCCGGCGGCGGTTGCGGGGGCCACCGGCATCGTCTCGGTGTCCGCCGGCCAGTCGCACGTCCTCGCGCTCCGCAACGACCGCACCGTCATCGCCTGGGGCGACAACGCCAACGGCCAGGTCGGCGACGGCACCACGACCCAGCGCTCCACGCCGGTCCCGGTGACGGGGCTCACGGACGTCGTGCAGGTTTCCGCCGGCGGCGGCCGCTCCTTCGCCCTGAAGGCCGATGGCAGCGTCTGGGAATGGGGCGACTCGCTCGTGCCCATTCGCGTGCCGGGCCTGGAGGGCGTGGTCGAGATCTCCGCGGGCTGGCGCTTCGTGCTGGCGCGCACCGGCGACGGCAGCGTGTGGTCGTGGGGGTCGAACGAGTACGGCCAGCTCGGCGACGGCACGCGTGGCGAGCCCTTCGCGTGGTACCCGACGCCGCGGCTCGTGCGCGGACTCGCGAACGTGGCCCGCATCTCGGCGGGCGGCGATCACGCGCTCGCGCTGATGGCCGGCGGCACCGTCCGTGCCTGGGGTGCCAACGGCCGGGGCGAGCTGGGCGACGCGACGACCACCGACCGGCTCGCGCCGGTCGAGGTGACCGGGCTCGCGGGCATCGCTTCGGTCGCCGCGGGATACGGGCACTCGATCGCGGTCCGCGGCGACGGCACCGCGCTGGCGTGGGGCGCCAATGGCTACGGCGAGCTGGGCGACGGCACGTACACCGACCGGCCCACGCCCGTCCCGCTCGCGGGCCTCAACGGGGCCACGACCATCGCCACCGGATTCCTGCATTCCGTCGCCGTGATGCCGGGCGGCACCGTGGTCGCCTGGGGAAACAACGAGCGCGGCCAGCTCGGCGATCCGGCGCTTTCCCAGCAGCTGCAGCCCGTGGCGATCGCCGGGCTCACCGGCTTTCGCGCGGCCGCGGTCGGCGATCTCTTCACCGTCGCCCTGAAGGCCGACGGCACCGTGTGGACCTGGGGCGACAACGCCTTCGGCCAGCTCGGCAACAGCGCCTACACCTTCCGCTCGACGCCGAGCACGGTGGCACTCGACGGCGTGGAGAAGATGTCCTCGGGAGGCTTCCACGCCCTCGCCCTGAAATCCGACGGCAGCGTCTTCGCCTGGGGCGACAGCCGCGCCGCGCAGATCGGCGACGGCACATCGGTGAACCGCTCGAGCCCCGTCGCCGTCACGGGCCTCGGGCCTGGAAGCGCCGTGCGCGACATCTCCGCCGGCGCGATCCACTCCCTCGCGCTGGAGGCCGGCGGCACGGTCCTTTCGTGGGGAGACAACTACTCCTCGCAACTCGGCCCGCGGTCGAGCGAGGACACGTCGGTGCCGTCGCGCATCACGGGACTTGCCGACGTCGCCGCCATCTCGGCCGGCGGCGGCCATTCGGTCGCGCTGAAGCGCGACGGCACCGTGTGGACCTGGGGCCACAACCACTCGGGGCAGCTCGGCGACGGCACGCGCAGCGCGCTCTACCAGGGGCGCCTCGCCCCGATGGCGGTGGCCGGCCTCGCGGGCGTGCGGACGATCTCGGCGGGCAGCAGCCACACGGTCGCGCTGAAGAGCGACGGCACGCTGTGGGCCTGGGGCGCCAACGGCTCGGGCCAGCTCGGCGACGGGACACTCGAGGATCGCCTCGTGCCCGTGCAGGTGGCGAAGGGGCTCGCCGACATCGCGATGGTCGCAGCGGGCGACGCGCACACGCTGGCGCTCAGGCGCGACGGCACGGTCTGGGCCTGGGGCGCGAACTGGGACTACCGGCTGGGCAACAGCGTCGGCGTGGACCGCCCGGAGCCGGTGCAGGTCGCGGGCCTCGACCGCGTCGTCGCCATCGCCGCCAACAGCCACTCGATGGCGCTCAAGGACGACGGCAGCGTCTGGACATGGGGCGGCAACGGCATGGGCCAGCTGGGCGACGGCACGCTGGTCAACCGCGAGGCGCCGGTGGTGGTGCTGCGCGAAGGCGGTGCGGGCAGCATCGACGGGCAACGACTGGTTCCTCGACCTCGATCCGGCGGCCGCGGCGACGATTCCGGCCGACAAGGTCCCGAGTGTTCCTCGTCGTGGCCGCCGCCGCGAACGCCGACGTTTCGCCGACATCCGCTATCCGCCGCAGGACGTCGGCACCACGGGCAGCGTGTTCGTCTTCGCGCCGCGCGCCGGCGACGCAGCGTCAAGGCCGCCGCCGACGGCGCGCCGCCGCTGGTGCTCGGCAAGGCGCGCACGCGCGGCGGCGCGAAGGCGGAGGTCGCCTGCGTGCTGGCGCAGCTCAATGCCTCCGGGCAGCTCATCGCCGTCACCGCGGCCCAGCTGCAGGCCTACCTGTCGGGCACGCTCTCGGCGCAGGGCGCGTCGGTGTCGATCCTGAACGGCGTGCCCAGCGCGAACGTCGCCGGCGCCACGTTCTACGTGGGCTACGGCGCGAATGCGAACGCGATGATCAACGGCGGCATCAACCGCAGCGTGGTCACCGTGCCCGGCACGCGCGAGTGCCGGCCGCAGGCGCCGCAGACCGGCTGGTGGTGGAACCCCGCCGAGGACGGCCGCGGCTTCTCGCTCGAGGTGCGCGGCAACAACCTCTTCTTCGCCGCCGTTCCTCTACGACATCTCCGGGCGCTCGACCTGGTACGTTTCCACCGGTCCGGTGTCCCTCGACGGCTCCCTCTACACCGGCGATCTCCTGAGCGCCCGCGGCGGCCAGACGCTCGGCGGCGCCTACCCGGGATTCCCCGACGCTCACGAGCGTCGGGACCCGATCACGCTGGCCTTCGACAGCGCCAGCACCGGCACGCTCGTCTGGCCGGGAGGCACGATACCGATCCAGCGCTTCAACATCGTGCCCAACGGACTGAACCTGCGCGCCCGTGCCGGGACAGCCCGAGAGCGGCTGGTGGTGGAACGAGCAGGAGGCCGGCCGCGGCTTCTTCCTGGAGTGGCAGGGCGGCAACCTCGACATCGCCGGCTACCTGTACGACGACGCGGGCAATCCCGTGTGGTACCTGACCACCGGACCGATCGGCGGAACAGAAACCGCGCGCTCCTTCGGCGGCAACTGGTGGAGCTTCGGCGACGGGCAGACGCTCACCGGGCCGTGGAAGCCCAACGCGAGGCTCAGCGACAACGTGGCACCCGTGACCATCACCGTTCAGCGGACCCGACACCGCCCTCATGACGCTGCCCAACGGGCGCACCACCAGCCTGAAGCGGCATCGGTTCTAGGCGCAAGGCCTGGCTCGACGCGCAGCGCCTAGAGTGTCGATGTCGTAGTCGATCGTGAGCGGCGCGTGGTCGCTGAAGCGCTGCGCCTTGTAGACGCTGGCCCGCGTCGCCTTCGCGGCGATGCCCGCCGTCGCGATCTGGTAGTCGATGCGCCAGCCCACATTCTTCGCCCAGGCCTGCCCGCGGTTCGACCACCAGGTGTAGGCCTCGCCGGTGGTGTCGGGATGCAGCCGGCGGTAGACGTCCACCCAGCCGACCTTGTCGAAGACCTGCGTGAGCCAGGCGCGCTCCTCGGGCAGGAAGCCGGAGTTCTTCCGGTTGGAGCGCCAGTTCTTCAGGTCGATCTCGCGGTGCGCGATGTTCCAGTCGCCGCACAGGATGAACTCGCGCCCCGATGCCTGCATCGCCTTCGAACCGCGGCAGGAAGCGCTTCATGAAGGCGAACTTGCGCGCCTGCGCCTCCTCGCCGGAGGAGCCGGAGGGCTGGTAGATCGAGACGACGGAGAGCTTGCCGTAGTCCAGCTGCAGGTAGCGCCCCTGGGCGTCGATGTCGGCGATGCCGAGGCCGAGCACCACGCGGTCCGGCTCCTTGCGCGCATAGATGGCCACGCCGCTGTATCCCTTCTTCTCGGCCGGATGGAAGAAGGCGTGCAGCTTGCGCGGCGCGAGGATCTCCTGCGGCAGGTCGGCCTCCTGCGCCTTGATCTCCTGGAGGCAGACCAGGTCGGCCTTCTGGCGCTTCATCCAGTCGAGGAAGCCCTTGGCGGCGGCGGAGCGGATGCCGTTGACGTTGAGCGTGACGATGCGCAAGGGTGGCCTCGAGTTTTCCGCGTCGCGGTTGCGGGGTGGACGGGTAAAATAGCCTGCATTCTAGTTGCCCCGAGCGAAGATGAGCGCCGCAAGCACCGCCGCCAGCCAGGAGTTCCGTCGCGAGTTCGTCGCCTTCGCGATTCGTTCCGGGGTGCTGCGCTTCGGGGAATTCACGACCAAGGCGGGGCGCCTGTCGCCCTACTTCTTCAACGCGGGGCTCTTCAACGACGGCGCGAGCCTCGCGGCGCTGTCGCGCTACTACGCGCAGGCCGCACTCGCATCCGGCATCGCCTTCGATCTCATCTTCGGCCCGGCCTACAAGGGCATCACGCTGGCCGCCGCGACCGCGATCGCGCTGGCCGGAATGGGCCGCAACGTGCCGTTCTCGTACAATCGCAAGGAAGCCAAGGATCACGGCGAAGGCGGCAACATCGTCGGCGCGCCGCTGGCGGGACGGGTCCTGATCATCGACGACGTGATTTCGGCCGGCACTTCGGTGCGCGAGTCGGTCGCCATGATACGGGACGGGGGCGCCGTGCCGGCCGGCGTGCTGATCGCATTGGACAGGCAGGAACGGGGGCAGGCCGAGCTGTCCGCCACGCAGGAGGTCAACCGGCAGTTCGGCATCCCCGTTACGGCGATTGCCACGCTGGACGACGTGCTGGCCACGCTGCAGGGAAGGGAAGATTTGCAGGTCCATGTTGCCGCCATCGAGGCGTACCGGCGGCAGTACGGGGTTTGATCAACGAAACGCCGCCCGGGGCGCGCCAACGCGCAGGCCGGGCGCACTCAAGGAACAGGCGATGAAACGACTCCTCATCCTGGCCATGCTCGCCGCACCGGCGGCCCAGGCGGCATACAAGTGCACGGACAAGAGCGGCCGCACGCACATCGGCGACACGCCGCCGGCGCAATGCGCCGAGGTGACGATGGTACGAGGTCTCCCGCTCCGGCACGGTGCTGCGCACGATCGAGCCGACGCTCACCGGCGAGCAGGCCAAGGCCAAGCAGGAGGAGGTCGCGCGCCGCAAGGAGCAGGAAAAGCAGGCGGCCGAGCAGCGCCGCAAGGACATCGCGCTCCTGGCGACCTACGGCTCGGAAAAGGACATCGACACCTCGCGCGAGATCAACCTGAAGCCGATCGACGCGCGCATCAAGAGCGCGCAGGACCGCATCGTGGCCGTCGAGAAGCGCCAGAAGCAGCTCGACGAGGAGATGGAGTTCTACAAGGCCGGCTCGAGCAAGACCAGCGGCAAGTCCAAGGGGCCGCCGCGCGCAGCTCACCCAGGACGTCGAGCGCGCGAAGGCGGAGAAGGCCGCCCTCGAGAAGTCGGTCACCGACTACCAGAAGGAAATGGTGGAGGTGCGCGAGCGCTTCGACGGCGACAAGAAGCGCTGGGTGAAGTTGAAGGAAATGCAGCGCGAGGGCAAGCTCGACCTGCGCAGCCCCCAGGAGATCGAGGCCGCCAAGAAGAGCGCCGAGCAGTCCCGGCCGCCGCCCCGGAGATAGGCGCGGCAACCCGCAAGCGGCGTTTCAGCCCAGCCTGCGCTTGAGCATCGCGTTCGCCTGCGCCGGATTGGCCTTGCCTCCGCGAGGCCTTCATCACCTGGCCCACGAGGGCGTTGAACGCCTTTTCCTTGCCCGCCCGGTAGTCGTCGACGAGCTTCGCGTTCGCCGCGAGCACCTGGTCGACCAGGGCCTCGATGGCGCCACTGTCGGAAATCTGCTCGAGGCCCCGGGCCGCGATGATCGCGTCGGCATCGCCCTCCCCGGCGGCGATGGCCTCGAAGACTGTCCTTGGCGGTCTTGCCGGAGACCGTGCCGTCCAGCACGCGCTTCACCAGGCCCGCCAGTGCCGCCGGCCCGACCGGGCTCGCGTCGGCCTCCACCTCCAGCCGGTTGAGCAGCGCCGAGAGCTCTCCCAGCACCCAGTTGGCGCAAGTCCTCGGCTCGCCGCCCACGAGGCGCACGACCGCCTCGAAGTAGGTCGCGAGCGCGCGCGACGCCGTGAGCGTCGTCGCATCGATGGGCGTGAGCGCGTAGTCGGCCACGAACCTCTCCCGCATCGCCACCGGCAGTTCCTGCATCGTGGCGCGCACCGCGTCGATCCATTGCGGCGTGATGTCGAGCGGCAGGAGGTCGGGGTCGGGAAAATAGCGGTAGTCGTGCGCGTCTTCCTTGGAGCGCATCGAGCGCGTCTCGCCCTTCTGCGGGTCCCACAGGCGGGTTTCCTGCACCACCCGGCCGCCGTCCTCGATCAGCGCCACCTGGCGGCGCACCTCGTGCTCGATCGCCTTCTCGAGGAAGCGGAAGGAATTGAGGTTCTTGATCTCGCAGCGCGTGCCGAGCTTGTCCGAGCCCATGGGGCGCACCGAGACGTTCGCGTCGCAGCGGAACGAGCCTTCCTGCATGTTGCCGTCGCAGATGCCGATCCAGCGCACCAGCGAGTGCAGCACCTTCGCGTAGGCGACGGCCTCCTTCGCCGAGCGCAGGTCGGGCTCGGAGACGATCTCCAGGAGCGGCGTGCCGGCGCGGTTCAGGTCGATGCCGCTCATGCCGTGGAAGTCCTCGTGCAGGCTCTTGCCCGCATCCTCCTCGAGGTGCGCGCGGGTGAGGCGCACGCGCTTCTCCACGCCGTCCACGACGATGCGGATCTCGCCGCCGGATACCACCGGCGCCTCGTACTGGCTGATCTGGT
Source organism: uncultured beta proteobacterium (assembly GCA_963786635.1). Classification (GTDB taxonomy): domain Bacteria; phylum Pseudomonadota; class Gammaproteobacteria; order Burkholderiales; family Usitatibacteraceae; genus FEB-7. Next base: position 36,541 of record CAWAZV010000006.1, read on the forward strand.
AGCCCTTGGGCAGGTCCGGGTAGAAGTAGTTCTTGCGCGCGAAGACGCTGCGCGCGGCGATCGTGGCACCCACCGCCAGCCCGAAGCGGATGGCGCGCTCCACCGCGCCCCGGTTGAGCACCGGCAGCACGCCGGGCAACGCGATGTCGATCGCGCTCGCCTGGGTGTTGGGCGCGGCGCCGAAGGCGGTGGAGGCGCCCGAGAAGATCTTCGACGCGGTGGAGAGCTGCGCGTGGGTCTCGAGACCGATGACGACTTCCCAGTTCATGCTCGCCATGTCCGTTCAGGAGCCATAGCCGGGAGGCACCCGGCGGTGCCAGTCGGTGGCCTGCTGGAAGCGGTGCGCGACATTGAGCATGCGCGCCTCGTCGAAATAGTTGCCGATCAGCTGCAGGCCCACGGGGAGCCCGCCGGCGCCGAATCCGCAGGGCACCGAGAGGCCCGGCAGGCCGGCCAGGTTCACCGAGATCGTGTAGAGATCCTCCAGGTACATCTGCACCGGGTCGCTGGTCTTTTCGCCGATGGGGAAGGCGACGGTGGGGGCCGCGGGCCCGGCGATCACGTCGCAATGCCGGAACGCTTCCACGAAGTCGCGCGCGATGAGGCGCCGCACCTTCTGTGCCTGCAGGTAATAGGCGTCGTAGTAGCCGTGCGAGAGCACGTAGGTGCCGACGAGGATGCGCCGCTGCACCTCGGCGCCGAAGCCCTGCGCGCGCGTCTTGCGGTACATGTCGTTCAGGTCCGCGTATTCCGGCGCGCGATAGCCATAGCGCACGCCGTCGAAGCGCGACAGGTTCGAGGAGGCCTCGGCGGGCGCGATCACGTAGTAGACCGGCACCGCGAGCGCCTGGTTCGGCAGGCTCACCTCCACCACGGTGGCGCCCTGGCCCTTCAGCTCGGCGATGGCGGCCGTGACGCAGGCGGCCACATCGGGCGCGAGGTCGGCCGTGAAGTACTCCTTCGGCAATCCCACGCGCAGCCCGGCGAGCGGCTTCGCGAGATCGCGCGTGTAGTCCTCCCTCGCGCGCTCGACGCTGGTGGAGTCGCGCGCGTCGAAGCCCGCCATGACGTTCAGCATCAGCGCGAGGTCGGAAGCGGACTTGCCGAAGGCGCCGCCCTGGTCGAGCGACGAGGCGAAGGCCACCATGCCGTAGCGCGAGACGGCGCCGTAGGTGGGCCGGATGCCCGACGTGCCGGTGAGCGAGGCGGGCTGGCGGATCGAGCCGCCGGTGTCCGTCCCCGTGGCCGCGGGGACCAGGCGCGCCGCGACCGCCGCGGCGGAGCCGCCGGAACTGCCGCCGGGAACGCGCGTGCGGTCCCACGGGTTCTTCACCGGTCCGAAATGGGAGCTCTCGTTGGACGAACCCATCGCGAACTCGTCCATGTTGGTCTTGCCCACCAGCACCGCGCCGGCGCCGTCGAACTGCTCGACGACATGCGCGTCGTAGGGCGAGATGAAGTTCGCCAGGATCTTCGAGCCGCAGGTCGTCTTCCAGCCCTTCGCGCAGAAGAGGTCCTTGTGCGCGATGGGGATGCCGGTGAGCGGCACGGCCTCTCCCTTCGCGAGACGGGCGTCGGCCGCGCGTGCGGCCGCCAGCGCCTTCTCCTCGTCCACCGTGATGAAGGCGTTGAGTTCCGGCTGGAACCGCGCGATGCGGCCGAGGAAGAGGCGCGTCAGTTCCTCGCTGGAAGCCTTGCGGCTGGCGAGAAGCGAGGCGAGTTCGGTGAGGGTGAGTTCGAACATGACGGTCGGAGGCGGCGCGGAGCCGGGCCCGCGGCTGCGCTGCCCTACTCGATGACCCGGGGGACGAGGTAGAGGCCGTCCTCCACCTGCGGCGCCACGCCCTGGTAGAGGGCATGCTGGTCGCCTTCCGTCACGCGGTCCTCGCGCAGGCGCTGCGACATCTCCACCGCATGCGCCATGGGCTCCACGCCGGCCGTGTCCACGGCGCGCATCTGCTCGATCATCGCGAAGATGCCGTTCAGCTGCTGCTGCAGCGCAGCAGCAGCGGCATCGGAAACTTCGATGCGGGCAAGGTCGGCAATGGCCCGGACTTCAGCGAGGGACAGCATGCGAAAAGTGCTCTAAGGCCTTAATTCATCGTGATTTTGGGCTATTATAGGCGACCCCCGTACCCACGGGGAAGGCTGTTGCCCGAAATTCCTTACGGATCAAGATGTTCTCCTTCGTTTCCAAGTACTTTTCCACCGACCTCGCCATCGACCTCGGCACCGCCAACACGCTCATCTACGTGCGCGGCAAGGGGATCGTCCTGGACGAGCCTTCGGTGGTCGCCATCCGCCAGGAAGGCGGTCCCAGCGGCAAGAAGACCATCCAGGCGGTCGGACTCGCGGCCAAGCAGATGCTCGGGCGCACGCCGGGCAACATCACGGCCATCCGCCCGATGAAGGACGGCGTGATCGCGGACTTCACGATCACGGAGCAGATGCTCAAGTACTTCATCAAGAAGATCCACGACAACCAGTGGTTCCGGCCGAGCCCGCGCATCGTCATCTGCGTGCCCTACGGCTCCACGCAGGTCGAGCGGCGCGCGATCAAGGAAAGCGCCATCGGCGCGGGTGCGAGCCAGGTGTTCCTCATCGAGGAGCCGATGGCCGCGGCGATCGGCGCCGACCTCCCGATCGCCGAAGCCACGGGCTCGATGGTGGTCGACATCGGCGGCGGCACCACGGAGGTGGGCGTGATCTCGCTGGGCGGGATCGTCTACTCCGCCTCGGTGCGCGTCGGCGGCGACAAGTTCGACGAAGCCATCATCAACTACATCCGCCGCAACTACGGCATGCTCATCGGCGAGTCGACGGCCGAGAACATCAAGAAGACACATCGGCTCCGCCTTCCCCGGCGCCGAGGTGCGCGAGATGGAAGTGAAGGGCCGCAACCTGGCCGAAGGCATTCCGCGCTCGTTCACGATTTCCTCGAACGAGATCCTCGAAGCGCTCACCGATCCGCTCAACTCCATCGTCTCCGCCGTGAAGAGCGCCCTCGAGCAGACCCCGCCCGAGCTGGGCGCCGACATCGCCGAGAAGGGCATGGTGCTCACCGGCGGCGGCGCGCTGCTGCGCGAGCTCGACCGCCTCCTCATGGAGGAGACGGGCCTGCCGGTGATCGTCGCCGACGACCCGCTCACCTGCGTCGTGCGCGGCTCCGGCCGGGCGCTCGAGGAGATGGACAAGCTCGGAACGGTGTTCACGAACGACTGATTGACGCGCCCGCGTGATCCGCGAGCCGCCTCCGTTCTTCCATCGCGGGCCGAGCCCGCTCGCCCGCCTCACGTTCTTCGCGCTGCTCGCGGTGGCGACCATGATCGCCGACCATCGCTTCCGCGCGCTCGATGCCGTGCGCCTCTCGCTCTCCGTGCTCGTCCATCCGCTGCAGCAGGTGGCCTCCGCCCCCGCCGTCGCATTCTCGCGCCTGACGGATTACTTTTCCTCGCAGGAGCGCCTGCTGCGCGAGAACGAGGATCTGAAGGCGAAGCTCCTCGAGTACGCGGCCGCCGCGCAGCAGGCGACGCTCCTGCAGACCGAGCAGGACCACCTGCTCGCCATGACGCCGCCGCGCAGCCGCTTCGGCAACGAAGGCATGCTTGCCGAGGTCCTCTCCTACGGCCGCAATCCCTTCTCGCGCAAGCTCGTGCTCGACAAGGGGCTCGCGCAGGGCGCGAAGTCCGGCATGCCGGTGATCGACGGCGACGGCGTCGTCGGGCAGCTCACGGCCGTGGGCACCTTCACCAGCGAGGTGACGCTCCTCACCGAGAAGGACCAGTCCGTGCCCGTGATGCTCACGAGGAACGGCCTGCGCGCGATCGCGGTGGGGTCCGGCAAGGATGGCTCGATCGACGTGCCGTTCATGCCGGTGTCGGCCGACATCCAGAACGGGGACCTGTTCGTGACCTCGGGCATCGACGGCACCTACCCGGCGGGGCTGGTGGTGGCCCGCGTCACCGGCGTGGAGAAGAACGCCGCCTACGTGTTCGCGAAGATCACCGCGAAGCCCGCGGCCGGCGTCGACAACCATCGCTTCGTGCGCATCCTCACCGCACCGCGGCCGGAGCTGCCGCCGCCGCCGCGCGCCGAGGAAAAGCGCCCCGCCAAGGAACGCCCGGCCGGCAAGGGCCGCCGCCAGCCATGAGACCCGCGGACCTCACCCCGGTCGCCCGCGACGTGATGAAGCTCCCCGCGCGCGCGGGGCTCATCGTCGCCTCCTTCATCGCGGCCTACCTGTTCAACTCGCTGCCGTGGTCCGGCTGGGCCCTGCTGGCGCGCCCGGACCTCGTGCTGGTCGTCCTGGTGTTCTGGGCCATCCACCAGCCCGGCTCGGTCGGCCAGGGAGTGGCCTTCGCGATGGGCCTCGCCATGGACGTGGGCGACTCCATGCTCCTCGGGCAGCACGCGCTCGCCTACGTGGTCGCGATCTATGGCGCGCAGGTGCTGCGCGTGCGCGTGCTCGCCTTCCCGATGGTCGAGCAGACGCTGCACGTGCTGGGGCTCGCCGTGGTCGCGGCCTTCCTCGTCGTCCTCCTGAACCTCCTGCTGGGCGCGCCATTGCCGGGTTTCGCCGCCGCCCTCGCGCCGCTCCTGGCGGCGGCGGCGTGGGGACCGCTCACGTGGATCCTCTACCTGCCCGGCTTGCGCAGCCTGCGCGGGGAGTCGCCGACATGATGCTCGGCCAGGCACTGCGCGACCAGCGCGCGGAGCTGAACGTGTTCCGCGCGCGCCTCATGGTGGCCGGCGCGCTCGCCCTCGGCGCGTTCGCCGTGCTCACCGGGCGCTTCGTGTGGCTGCAGGTCATCCAGCGCGAGCACTACCACACGCTCGCCGAGGCCAACCGCATCTCCGTCGTGCCGGTGGTGCCCAACCGCGGCATCATCGTCGACCGCAACGGCGAGGTGCTGGCCGCCAACTACTCCGCCTACACGCTGGAGATCACGCCCGGCAAGGTCGGCAACGTCGAGCGCGCCATCGACGAGCTGGCCCAGGTGATGGAGGTGAGCCCGCGCGACCGGCGGCGCTTCAAGCGCCTGCAGGAGGAGAGCAAGAACTTCGAGAGCCTGCCGATCCGCACCCGCCTCACCGAGGAGGAAGTCGCGCGCTTCGCGGTGAACCGCTACCGCTTCCCGGGCTTCGAGATCAAGGCGCGGCTCTTCCGCTCCTACCCGCACGGCGACATCGCCTCGCACGCGGTCGGCTACATCGGCCGCATCAACGAGGCCGACGTGCGCCGCATCGAGGCGCAGGGCGCGACCACCAACTACAAGGGCACCGACCACATCGGCAAGCTCGGCATCGAGGGCGCCTACGAGAAGGAGCTGCACGGCATCACCGGCAGCGAGCAGGTGGAGATCGACGCCGGCGGCCGCGCCATCCGCGCGCTCTCGCGCTCCGAGCCGCAGTCGGGCAACAACCTCCTCGTCACCCTCGACATCAAGCTGCAGCGCGTCGCCGAGGAGGCCTTCCAGGACTACCGCGGCGCGCTGGTCGCCATCGACCCGAAGACGGGCGACGTCCTGGCGCTCGTCTCGCGGCCCGGCTTCGATCCCAACCTGTTCGTCGACGGCATCGACCCGCACAACTGGGACGCGCTCAACAATTCGCCCGACAAGCCGCTCAACAACCGCGCGCTGCGCGGGCAGTACCCGCCGGGCTCCACGATCAAGCCGTTCATGGCCCTGGCCGCGCTCCACTCGGGCAAGCGCACGCCGGAGTACACGATCTCCGACCCCGGCCACTGGATGCTGCCCGGCGTCTCGCGCCCCTTCCGCGACTGGAAGAAGGGCGGGCACGGCATGGTGAACCTGCACCGCTCGGTGGTGGTTTCCTGCGACACCTACTACTACGGGCTCGCCAACGACCTGGGCGTCGATGCGATCCACCGCTTCATGGTGCCCTTCGGATTCGGCAGCCGCACCGGCATCGACATCGACGGGGAGCTCGCCGGGCTGCAGCCCTCGAGCGAGTGGAAGTGGCAGCGCTTCAAGCAGAAGTGGTACGCCGGCGACACGATCAGCGTCGGCATCGGCCAGGGCTACTGGCTCGCCACGCCGCTGCAGCTGGCCACCGCCGTGGCCACCCTCGCCAATGGCGGCACGCCCGTGCGCCCGCGCCTGGTGCGCGCCGTGCAGGACGCGCGCACGCAGGAGATCCGCGAGCTGCCCGATCCGGACCGGGGAACCGCTCGCCTTCAAGCCCGAGCACCTCGAGCTGGTGCGCGCGGCGATGGTCGACGTCACCCGTCCCGGCGGCACCGCGGCCGCGCGCCGGGCAGGGGGCGCCCTACCTCATCGCCGGCAAGACCGGCACGGCGCAGGTCGTGGCCATGAAGGCGGGCGAGAAGTACGACGAGAAGCGCGTCCAGGAACGCCATCGCGACCACGCGCTCTTCATCGCCTACGCCCCGGCGGACGACCCGAAGATCGCGCTCGCCCTGCTGGTGGAGAACGGCGGCCACGGCAGCTCCACCGCCGCGCCGATCGCGCGCGAGGTGTTCGACTACCACCTGCTCGGCAAGCGCCCCGAACGCAAGCAGCCGCTGGGCGCCGAGGAGGCCGAAGGTGATTAGCCGCCTCTTCGACCTGGTCTCGCGGCGCATCGACGGGCCGCTCATGGTGGCGCTCGTGCTCACACTCGCCCTCGGCCTGACCGTCGTCTATTCGGCCTCCGGCGGCGCCTCCTTCGACCGCGTGCTCGGGCAGTCGCGCAACCTCGCGCTGGCGCTCGCCGCGCTCTGGATCGTGGCCAACATCCCGCCGCAGGCGCTGATGCGCCTGGCCGTGCCCGTCTACGTCGCGGGGCTCGCCCTGCTCATCGGCGTGGCCCTGTTCGGGGAGATCCGCAACGGGGCGCGCCGCTGGTTGAACCTCGGCTTCACGACCATCCAGCCCTCCGAGATCATGAAGATCGCGGTGCCGCTCATGCTCGCCTGGTACTTCCACCGCCACCAGGAGGGCCTGCGCCTGCGCGACTACGCCGTGGCCGCGGTGCTGCTCGCGCTGCCCGTCGGGCTCGTGGCGCGCCAGCCCGACCTGGGCACGGCCCTCCTCGTGTTCGCCTCCGGCTTCTTCGTCATCTTCCTCGCCGGCCTGTCGTGGAAGATCCTCACCGCGCTCGCCGTCTCGGGGCTGGTGAGCCTGCCCTTCCTGTGGGGCATGCTGCACGACTACCAGCGCCGGCGCGTGCTGACGCTCCTCGACCCGAGCGAGGACCCGCTCGGCGCCGGCTACCACATCATCCAGGCGACGATCGCCATCGGCTCCGGCGGCGTGCTCGGCAAGGGCTGGTTGAACGGCACGCAGGCGCAGCTCGACTTCGTGCCGGAACGCTCGACCGACTTCATCCTGGCCGTGTTCGGCGAGGAGTTCGGACTCGCCGGCAATCTCGTGCTCATCACCCTCTACATCCTCATCGTGGCGCGCGGGCTGATGATCGCCGCCAACGCCTCGACCACCTTCGCGCGCCTCATGGCCGGCGCGGTGACCCTCACCTTCTTCACCTACGCCTTCGTCAACATGGGCATGGTGAGCGGGATCCTGCCGGTGGTGGGCGTGCCGCTGCCGATGGTGAGCTACGGGGGCACCGCGCTCCTGTCGATGCTGGTGGGCTTCGGCATCCTCATGTCGATCTCCACGCACAAGCAACTGGTGTCGAGTTGATGCGCCGCGCTGTCCCGGCGCTCCTCGCCCTGGCGCTCGCGGCGTGCGGCACCGCGCCCAAGGCCCCGCCGGCGAAGAAGCCCGCCTACTATTCCGACGACGGCCCCCCGGAGTCGGTGCCCGCCGACCTCGCCTCGATCCCGGACGCCGTGCCGCGCGACGAGCCCTACCACCGCTGGGCCAACCGCCCCTACACCGTGTTCGGGCGCACCTACGCTCCGGTGGTGAACGACGACCCGATGAAGGAGCGCGGCCTGGCGTCGTGGTACGGGCGCAAGTTCCACGGCCAGAAGACTTCGTCCGGCGAGATCTACGACATGTTCGCCATGACGGCGGCGCACAAGACGCTGCCCATCCCGAGCTATGCGCGCGTCACGAGCCTGAAGTCGGGGAACTCCGTCGTCGTGCGCGTGAACGACCGCGGCCCGTTCCACGACGGTCGCGTGATCGACCTGTCGTATGCCGCCGCCGCGAAGCTCGGCATCGCGGGGCCGGGCAGCGGCCCGGTCGAGGTCGAGCGCGTGTTCGAGCGCGACGCGGGCAGGCGCGTGGCCCTTGCGCCGCCGCCGGCCGCGGCGGCAGCGCCGCCATCCGGCACCGTCGCAACGCCCCTGCGTACGGCCGAGGTGCCGCAGCCCCGCCCGGCCGAAGTCGCCACGGCGGTCGTCTCGCCCGAGCCCGCGGGGCTCTTCATCCAGCTCGGCGCCTTCGCGAGCGCCGACAACGCCAACACCTTCCGCGACCGCATCGCGGGCGACCTGCCCTGGCTCCGGGAGCCCATCCAGGTCGCCGCGGCCGGAAGCCTGCACCGCGTGCGCCTCGGCCCCTACAAGACACGCGAGGAGGCGCTGGCCATCGCCGACAAGATCCGCGCCTCGCTCGACTTCAACCCCGTCATCACGCCCGCCACCCGCTGAGCGCTCCGCCAATGAAACGCCTCCTCGCCGTCGCCCTTTCCGTCTGCCTGCCGCTTGCCGCCTGGGCGCAGGCCATCACCGCGCCGCCGGTCGCCGCGCGCGCCTACTTCCTGCTCGACACGCTGTCGGGACAGGCGCTGGCCGCCCAGGCCGAGGACGACCGCTTCGAGCCCGCCTCGCTCACCAAGCTCATGACCGCCTACCTCGTCTTCACGGCGATCCGCGACCGCAAGCTCGACCCGGCGAAGATTCCTCCCGTCTCGGAGAAGGCCTGGAAGGCCGATGGCTCGCGCATGTTCATCGAGCCGCGCAAGCCCGCGCCCGTCGCCGACCTCCTGCGCGGCATGATCGTGCAGTCGGGCAACGACGCCTCCATCGCGCTCGCCGAAGCCGTGGCGGGCACCGAGGAGGCGTTTGCCCAGCTCATGAACCGCGAGGCCAAGCGCCTGGGCCTGCGCAACACCAGCTTCGTCAATTCCACCGGGCTGCCGGCGCCGAACCATTACTCCACGGCACGCGACATGGCGCTGCTGGCCGCGGCCCTGATCCGCGACTTCCCGGCCGAGTACGCCCTCTACTCGCAGAAGGAATTCACCTGGAACGGCATCAGGCAGGCCAACCGCAACCGCCTGCTGTGGATCGACTCGACCGTGGACGGCGTGAAGACCGGCTTCACCGAGGCGGCGGGCTATTGCCTGATCGCATCGGCGAAGCGGGGCGAGCGGCGCCTGGTCTCCGTGGTGATGGGCGCGCAGTCCGATGCGCTGCGCATGTCGGAGAACCAGAAGCTGCTCAACTTCGGCTTCCTCGCCTACGACACGCAGAAGCTCTACCGCAAGGACCAGGTCGTCGCCAATCCCGCGATCTACAAGGGCACCAGCGCCACCATGAAGCTGGGCTTCGCAGCCGACGTGTGGATCACGCTGCCGCGCGACCGCTTCGCGGGACTGAAGGCGCAGCTGCAGACGAGCGAACCCTTCGTGGCGCCCTACTCGCGTGGCCAGAAAGCAGGGATAATGAAGCTCGTCCGCGACAACGCGGCCGTCGCCGAACTGGCCGTCGTGGCCCTCGAGGACGTGCCGGTTGCCGGGTTCCTCTCGCGCGGATGGGACACCATCCGACTCCTCTTCCGGTGACCGCCATGACCTCCCCGATGGCCTACTTCAACGGCGACGCTGAAGCCGCTCGACCAGATCACGATCTCGCCACTGGACCGCGGCTTCATCTTCGGCGACGGCGTCTACGAGGTGATCCCCGCCTACGGCGGCAAGCTCCTGCGCGCGCGCGAGCATTTCGCGCGCCTGCAGCGCTCGATGGACGAGATCCAGCTCGCCAACCCGCACACCATCGAGGAGTGGATCGGCGAGGTGCAGCGCCTCCTCGCGCACCACCCCGGCGACCAGTCCGTGTACATCCAGGTCACGCGCGGCGTGCCGCCGAAGCGCGACCACGTCATCCCCAAGGGCCTCACCCCCACCGTCTTCATGATGGCGGGGCCTCTTCCCACTCCGTCGCGCGAGATGGTCGAGAAGGGCGTGGCGTGCGTCACCGCGAAGGACTTCCGCTGGGAGAAGTGCCACATCAAGTCCATCTCGCTCCTGGGCAACGTGCTGGCGCGGCAGGTGTCCGCGGACGCCGGCGCGACGGAGACGATCCTGTTCCGCGACGGGCTGCTCACCGAGGCGGCGGCGTCCAACGTGTTCATCGTGAAGGATGGCGTGGTGGCCGCCGCGCCGCAGGACAACCACATCCTGCTCGGCATCACCTACGAGCTGCTCACGGACCTGGCGCGCGAAGGCAAGTTGCGCTTCGACATCCGCCCGATCCGGGAAGCCGAGGTGCGCGCCGCCGACGAGATCTGGCTCACCTCCTCCACCAAGGAGGTGCTGGCCGTGACGACACTCGACGGCAAGCCCGTCGGCGCCGGCGTGCCCGGCCCCGTGTTCCGGCGCATGCACGCCCTCTTCCAGGAATACAAGGCGCGGCTCGGCGCCGCGCGGGCCGTCGCCCCCTGAAGCCCCGGGCGCGCGAGCCGCACCGGGGGCGCACCGCGAAGCCGATGACCAGCGACGGATCCGAAGCGAAATCGCTCCTGACCTTCCCGACGTCCTTCCCGATCAAGGTGATGGGGCGCCGCGAGGAGGCGTTCGCGCAGACCATCGTCGCGATCGTCCTGCGTCACGCGCCGGACTTCGATCCGGCCACCGTCGAGATGCGCCCCTCGAAGGCGGGCACCTACCTGTCGCTCACCGTCACCATCGTCGCGCGCTCGCAGGAGCAGCTGGATGCGCTCTACGGGGAGCTCTCCGCGCACCCGATGGTGCTGATGGCGCTGTGAAGCCCGTGATCCGCTCCCTCGGCCGCGCCGATTACGAGCCGGTGTGGCGGGCGATGCAGGAATTCACGAAAGCCCGCGACGCGGCGACCGCGGACGAGCTCTGGTTCGTCGAGCACCCGCCGGTGTTCACGCTCGGCCTGGCGGGCGAAGCCGGAGCACGTGCTCGATGCCGGCCCGATCCCGGTGGTGCGCATCGACCGCGGCGGGCAGGTCACCTTCCACGGCCCGGGGCAGCTCGTGGCCTACGTCCTGCTGGACCTGCCTCGCGCGGGCTACGGGGTGAAGGAGCTGGTGCGCCGCCTCGAGCAATCGGTGCTCGACCTGCTGCGCGACTACGGCGTCGCGGGCCATCGGCGCGCGGGCATGCCCGGCGTCTATGTCGGCGACGCCAAGATCGCCGCGGTCGGGCTGCGCGTCTCCCGGGGCTGCAGCTACCACGGCATCGCGCTCAACGTCGACGCGGACCTCGCCTCGTTCGCGCGCATCAATCCCTGCGGCTATCCCGGCCTCGCGGCCACGCGCCTGGCCGACCACGGGGTGCGTGATACGATTGCCGCAGTGCAGCAGCGCTGGCAGGCGCACCTCGTCGCCGGGCTGTTTGCACCCTGAGCCCGCCATGGCCGACGCCCGCACCCCGGACAGCAAACTTGCCGCCAAGCGCGGCGACAAGACCGCGCGCATCCCGATCAAGGTCGTCGCGGCCGAGACGCTGCGCAAGCCCGAGTGGATACGGGTGCGCGCCGGCGGCGGCGAGCGCTTCCACGCGATCAAGAAGATCCTGCGCGAGGCGAAGCTGAACACCGTCTGCGAGGAGGCTTCCTGCCCGAACATCGGCGAGTGCTTCGGGCACGGCACGGCCACCTTCATGATCATGGGCGACCTCTGCACGCGCCGCTGCCCGTTCTGCGACGTGGCCCACGGCCGCCCGCAGCCCCTCGATGCCGAGGAGCCGCGCCATCTCGGCGAGACGATCGCGGCGCTGCAGCTCGCCTACGTCGTGATCACGAGCGTGGACCGCGACGACCTGCGCGACGGCGGCGCGCAGCACTTCGTCGACTGCATCCGCGCCGTGCGCGAACTGTCGCCGGGCACGCGCATCGAGATCCTCACCCCGGACTTCCGCGGACGCCTCGACCGGGCGCTCGCGATCCTCGCCGCGGCGCCGCCCGACGTGATGAACCACAACCTCGAGACGGTGCCGCGCCTGTACGCGCAGGCGCGCCCCGGGTCCGACTACGCGCACTCGCTCAGGCTGCTCGGGGACTTCAAGTCCGCGCACCCGGCCACGCCCACCAAGTCGGGCCTGATGGTCGGGCTGGGCGAGACGAACGAGGAGATACTCGCGACGATGCGGGACCTGCGCGCCCACGGCGTGGACATGCTCACCATCGGGCAGTACCTGCAGCCCTCGAGGAGCCACCTGCCGGTGACGCGCTTCGTGCATCCGGACGAATTCCGCCTGTTCGAGGCCGAAGCCGCGCGGATGGGGTTCGCCAACGCCGCCTGCGGACCGATGGTGCGCTCGAGCTATCACGCCGACCGCCAGGCGCGGCAATCCGGGGTCGCATGAGGACGCTCGCGGGCGCTCGTCGCTGCGGTCCTGCTCGCGGCAGGAGCGCCGGCCTGGTCGCAGACGCTCTACAAGTGCACGACCGCCAAGGGCGCGGTCACCTATCAGGAAGTGCCGTGCGCCGTGGCCACGCAACAGAAGCGCCTGGCCAACAGCTTCGCAACCAGCACCGATACCGGGGCGCGCTATGCGCTCGAGGCCGACGCCCTGCGCGGCGACCCCCTTGCGCGCGGCTTCGTGGACGAGTTGCGCGAGCGCGAGCGCCTGGAACGCGAGGAGCGCCTGCGCCGGGAACGGGAAAGACCCCCCGCCCCGATCGTGGAATCCACCGAATGGATGCCGCCGTGGGGCTGGGCGGGACCGCCGGGCCGCGCCCTGCCGAAGCCCACTCCCGTCAAGTAGGAGCATCGCGGCGTGCGTCGCGTCGAAACAATCCTGGTGCTCGCGCTGGCGGCCATGCCGGGAATGCCGGCGCGTGCGCAGGAGGTCTTCCGCTGCACGGCATCCGACGGAAAAGTCACCTACCAGCAGGCGCCCTGCGCACAGACGGAAACGCAGTCGCGCATCGACGCCACCCCGGCGAATACCGACTACGACCCCGCGCAGCGCGAGCAGATCCTGAAGCAGGGTGAAGAGGCCGGGCGCCGGCTCGAGGAGCGCGCCGCCAGGGAACGCGAGGAAGCCCGCCAACGGGAGGAAACGCGACAACGCGAGGCGCAGCGCGAACGCGAAGCGCAGGAGCGCGAAGCGGCCCGCGAGGCCCCCGTCTACGTGATCGGCGGGCCGGGATACGCGCCCCGGCCCCCGCTGCCGCGCCCGCTGCCACCCGCACGGCCGAAACCCAGCCCGCCGCCACCGAGCTACCGGCCGTAAGTTTCCTTCCTGGAAGCGGTCGCGCCCTCGCGCGACTCGCGAGTATTCTTCAGGCCATGGATATCGCGTCGCGGATCGGCAAGGTGGGCTTCCGCAAGTGGTACGAGCGGCAGCTCATCGACAGCCACCTCTCCCTCACCACGTGCTTCCTGTGCGGGATCGTCGCCGCGTCCTGCCTCGAGGCAGTGCGCTTCAGCGTTTTCGACTGGAAGACGGCAACTCTCCTCGGGGTCGTCTTCGTCGCGGTCGCGCTGGGCTGGTACTCCTGGCGGCGCTACATCACGGTGCTCGAGCGCGCCGAGGCGTACGGCAATCGCTCGACCTGCGCCGCGTGCAATACGTACGGGCGCTTCGAGGTGATCGCCGCCGGCCACCTGGCCGAAGGGCCGTATCTCGACCCGCAGGCTGCAGCCCTGCCCTATCCCTGGCTGCGCGTGCGCTGCCGCAAGTGCGGCAATGTCTGGCGCCTGCCGGACTAGGCTCGCTTCCCGGCGTGCGCTGCGTCCTGCGGCGCCGGCATGGTCCGGAAGGGTGCCTCGGGATCCGCCATCCCGCCCAGGCACGCCGCGAGCATGAGGGCCACGAGCAGGATCGCGGCAAGGCCCGGATCCCCCAGCCAGATCAGCAGGCCCGGCATGGAGCCCGCGCCGACGAAAAAGAACTCGGTCACTTCGCCCGGCTTCATCAAGTCCTCCTTCCCAGAGGGATGACGCCATCATCGGCCGGCCCCCGCCCGACTTCCGTGAATCAGGCCACCGCGAACCTGCAGGATATTCCCCGCGAAGGAAAAAGAAAAAGCCCGCCACGAGGGCGGGCTTCCGGGATCGGGGCGGCGGGGGCTCGCCGCCCCGGCTTCACGCCAGGGCGCGATACGCCGGCAGCGTCAGGAACTCGACATAGTCGTCGGAAGTGGAGATCTCCTCGAAGAGCTTCGCCCCCTCGGCGTACTTGCCGGCCGCATAGGCCTCGGCACCCACGATGGACGGCGTCTTCTGCAGTTCGTCGACGAGGAGCGCGTGGAAGAGCTCGCGGGTCACCTTGCGGCCGTCGGCGAGCACGCCCTTGGGCGAGCGCATCCATTGCCACACCTGCGAGCGCGAGATCTCGGCCGTGGCCGCGTCTTCCATGAGGTTGAAGATGGGCACGCAGCCGTTGCCGCCCAGCCACGAGCCGATGTACTGGATGCCCACCTGGATGTTGTTGCGCAGCCCCGCTTCCGTGATCGGCGCTTCCGGCTTGAAGTCGAGCAGGTCCTTGGCCGTCACGTTCACCTCGGGCTGCTGCTTGCCGTACTGGTTGGGCTGCGGCATGTGCTTGTCGAAGATCTCCCTGGCGATCGGCACGAGGCCGGGGTGCGCGACCCAGGTCCCGTCGCAGCCGTCCGTGACCTCGCGCAGCTTGTCGGCGCGCACCTTTTCCATGGCCGCCTCGTTGGCGACCGGGTCGTTCTTGATCGGGATCTGCGCGGCCATGCCGCCCATGGCCGGGGCGTTGCGGCGGTGGCAGGTCTTCACCAGCAGCAGCGCGTAGGCGCGCATGAACGGGGCGGTCATCGTGACCTGCGCGCGGTCGGCCAGGCAGAAGTCCGGGTGCGAGCGGAACTTCTTGATGCAGGAGAAGATGTAGTCCCAGCGGCCGATGTTGAGGCCGGCGGAGTGGTCGCGCAGCTCCCAGAGGATCTCGTCCATCTCGAAGGCGGCCACGATCGTCTCGATGAGCACGGTCGCCTTGATCGAACCGTGGGCGATGCCCATCTCCTTCTGCGCCACCGTGAAGATGTCGTTCCAGAGGCGCGCCTCGAGATGCGATTCCATCTTCGGCAGGTAGAAATAGGGTCCGGAGCCGCGCGCGAGCAGTTCCCTGGCGTTGTGGAAGAAATAGAGGGCGAAATCGAAGATGCCGCCGGAGACGGGCTTGCCGTCGAGCGTGACGTGCTTCTCGTCCAGGTGCCAGCCGCGCGGGCGCGGGAAGAGGACGGCGGTCTTCTCGTTGAGGCGGTACTGCTTCCCGGCCTGCTCGAAGGTGATGGTGCGGCGGACCGCGTCCATCAGGTTCGCCTGCCCCTCGATCATGTTCTCCCAGGTGGGGCAGTTGGCGTCCTCGAAGTCCGCCATGAAGGTGGAGGCGCCGCAGTTGAGCGCGTTGATCACCATCTTGCGGTCCGTGGGGCCGGTGATTTCGACGCGGCGGTCGAGGATGTCCTTCGGCTGGTCGGCCACTTTCCAGCCGGACTCCCGCACCGACTTCGTGGCCGGCAGGAAGTCGGGGAGCTTGCCGGCGTCGAACTCCTTCTGGCGCGCGGCGCGCGCGGCCAGCAGCTCGGCACGGCGGGGAGCGAACTGGCGGCAGAGTTTCGCCACGAACGCGAGCGCCTCGGGAGTGAGGACGCGGCCATGTTCCGGCCTGAGCGCGGCGGTGATTTCCATGCCTGCGGGAAGAACGATCTTGGTGTCCATGCTTCGCCTTTCGGGTGCCGGTATGGACCGCCTGCCCGGCATGCGGGAGGCGGTCGTTGGTGAATAGGAACAATTTTAATATGTCACGGCAGCTGAGGTAATCGCCAGTTTTTGGAAACCGTCTTATACTTCGAGTCGGCCATGGACAAGTTCAAGGAGCTCACGACCTTCGTCGATGTCGCCGTGCGCGGCAGCCTTTCCGCCGCCGCGCGCGAGGAGGGCATCACGCCCGCGATGGTCGGCCGGCGCATCGACCAGCTCGAGGAGCGCCTGGGCGTGAAGCTCTTCAAGCGCTCCACGCGCAAGGTTACCCTCACGCCGGAAGGAGCGACGTTCTACGAGGATTGCCACCGCGTGCTCGCGGAATTGCGCTCCGCCGAGGACGCGCTCACGGCAGGGGCCAAGAGCGCGTCGGGGCGCCTCATCGTCACCGCGCCGACGGCCTTCGGCCGCAAGCACATCGCACCGCACCTGCCGGGCTTCGTCGCCGCGCACCCGAACCTTTCCGTGCAGCTCCATCTCTCGGAACGCATCGTCGACCTGAAGAACGAGCGCTTCGACCTCGCCATCCGCATCGCCGACCTGAAGAGCGTCGACCTGGTGGCGGTGAAGCTCGCCCGCAACCACCGGGTGCTCTGCGCCTCGCCCGCCTACCTCAAGCGCGCCGGCCGTCCGAAGACACTCGCCGACCTGGCGCGGCACAATTGCCTCGTCACCAGCACCGAGGACGGCGTGGCCGACGCCTGGGCCTTCCACGACCGCGGCAAGCCCCTGACCGTGAAGGTGAGCGGCAACCTGCAGTGCAACGACGGGGAGGTGCTCACGCGCTGGGCCCTGGCCGGCGAGGGGCTCGCGCTGCGCAGCGCGTGGGAAGTGAGCGAGGAGATCAAGCGCGGCCGCCTCGTGTCCGTGCTCGACGAGTTCGCGGTGCCGGGAAACAACATCCACGCCGTGTTCCCCGAGCGCCGCCTGCTCCCCGCGAAGGTGCGTTTCTTCATCGAGCACCTGAAGAAGGCCTTCGGCGACCCGCCCTATTGGGAGTGACAAGTCGGGACTGTCCCAATTCTGTTCCGGCTAGCGGACCTCCGTTCACCACGTGCTGCTGCCGGCGGCTGACCGCGAGCCGTTCGCCGGTGCCCCGGATGACCGCCGCCCAGCCGGACTCGCTGTCGGCCGCAATCTTCTCGAATCCCTCGATGGCGTCGCGTGCGACGAGGCAGTTGCGGTGGATGCGCACGAACGCGGGACCGAACTCCTCCTCCAGCCGGGTGAGGGAGTCCTCGACGAGGAACTCGCGCTCGGCCGTGCGCACCGTGACGTACTTCTGCTCCGCGCGCAGGTAGAGCACCTCGGCCACGGCCACGAGATGGATCCTGCCGCGCTCGTGGACGCAGAAGTGCCGGCGCGGCTGGGTTGCCGCGGCGGCCAGCGCCTCGGGGCCGGGAACGGCGGCGCGCGCCTTGCGCAGGGCGCCGAGCAGCCGCTCCGCGCGGATCGGCTTGAGGAGGTAGTCGATCGCGTTCACCTCGAAGGCCTTCAGCGCGTAGGCATCGAATGCCGTGGTGAAGATGATGGCCGGGGGATGGGGCATCCCCGCCATGTGCCGGGCCGCCTCCATGCCGTCCATCCCGGGCATGCGGATGTCGAGCAGCACGATGTCGACCTTCTCGCGGTTGACGATCTCCAGCGCCTCGCGGCCGTTGCGGGCCTCGTCGACGAGTGAAAGCGCAAACTCCGGCCGGCAGTCGTCGAGCAGGTCGCGCAGCCGCGATCGCGCCGGCGCTTCGTCGTCGGCGATGAGGATGCGGGGGACCCCGGCGTTGGCGAGCGTCATTGGCCGGGTGCGGCGATGTAGGGGATGCGGATGGTCACTTCGTAGATGCCGTCGGCCACCCGGGACTCCATGCTCGCCTCGGCGTCGAAGTGCAGCTGCAGGCGTTCGCGGATGTTGGCGAGCGCCATCCGGTTGCCCGGATGGTGGTTGCCGGCCGCGGGGAGAGGATTGGCGAGGCGGATCACCAGCTGCGCGCCGGCGGCCCGGACCTCGACGACGATCTCGCCGCCGCCCGCGATCGGCTCGATGCCGTGGTAGACCGCGTTTTCCACCAGCGGCTGCAGGAGGAGGGCCGGCACCAGCGCATCCCCGGGCACGCCGTCGACGCGCCAGGTCACGCGCAGCCGCGGGCCGAGGCGCAGCTCCTCGATGGCCAGGTACTGCCGCGCGATGCCGATTTCCTTGGCGAGCGGCGCGAGCGCCCGGTTGTCGGCCATGAGCACGCGGAAGAGGTCGGCCAGGTCCTCCAGCGCCCGCTCGGCTCTCTTGGGCTCGGAGCGGATGAGCGAGAGGACGGCATTGATGCTGTTGAAGAGGAAGTGCGGGCGGATGCGCGCCTGCAGCGCCTGGATGCGCGCCTGCGCCACGGACGGCTCCTGCACCCGCGCCCGCAGGTCGAAGTAGACGAGGATCATCGCGGTCACGAACAGGGCGAAGAAGCTCACCCTGGCGAGCGAGGCCGGGGGGTCGCTCGGGAACATCCTGCCGAAGATCTCGACCCAGCCCAGGGAGAGCCCGAGTTCGAGGACGAGGACGGCGGCGATCGCCGCGGGGTAAGGCAGCCGGTGCAGGAGGCGCCGCCCGGCGCAGAGCAGGACGAGAGAGGCGATGAGCACCGGCTCGGCGGTGGCGCCGCCGATGAGGAGCTGCCCGGCGAAGTCCGCCGCCTGCGCGGATGCCACGACGGCCGCGGCCAGCACGAACAGGTTCGCGATCACCAGCGCGCGCAGCATCACGCCCAGGTTGCAGAAGTTCGGCAACCGGATGCCGGTGCCCGTCTGATTTATACTCGCCACGCAGCCATTCTCCCCAACGCCGCCGACTCCATGCAACACGAAGATCCGAAAAACGGCGCGCCGCCGCCGGGCAAGGCATGGTCGGGGCGCTTCGCCGAGCCGGCCGACAGGCTCATGCAGCGCTACACGGCCTCCGTCACCTTCGACACGGCGCCTCGCCGAGTTCGACATCCAGGGCTCGCTGGCCCACGCCCGCATGCTCGCACGTTGCGGGATCATCGACGCGCTCGATCTCGCCGCGATCGAGGGCGGCATGGAGGAGATCCTGGCGGAGATCCGCGCCGGGCGCTTCGAATGGTCCGTGGCCCGCGAGGACGTGCACCTGAACATCGAGCACCGCCTGACCGAGCTGGTGGGAGACGCCGGCAAGCGCCTGCATACCGCCCGCTCGCGCAACGACCAGGTCGCCACCGACATCCGCCTGTGGCTGCGCGCGGAGATCGACGACCTCGCCGGGCGCCTCGTGGCCGTGCAGGAGCGCCTCATCGACCTGGCCGAGCCGAATGCCGCCACGGTGATGCCCGGATTCACGCACCTGCAGGTGGCGCAGCCGGTGACTTTCGGGCACCACCTCCTCGCCTACGTCGAGATGTTCTCGCGCGACGCCGGGCGCCTGGCCGACTGCCGCCGGCGGATGAACCGCCTGCCGCTGGGTGCCGCCGCACTCGCCGGGACGAGCTTCGCGATCGACCGCGAATCGGTCGCCGCCGAGCTCGGCTTCGACGGGGTCTGCGAAAACTCCCTGGACGCGGTGTCGGACCGCGACTTCGCCATCGAATTCCTGGCCGCCGCGGCGCTCTGCATGGCCCACGTCTCGCGCCTGGCCGAGGAACTGGTGCTGTGGATGAACCCCCGCTTCGGGTTCGTCGACATCGCCGATCGCTTCTGCACCGGCTCCTCGATCATGCCGCAGAAGAAGAATCCGGACGTCCCGGAGCTCATGCGCGGCAAGGCCGGCCGCGTCTACGGCTCGCTCGTCGCCCTGCTCACCCTCGTGAAGGCGCAGCCGCTCGCCTACAACAAGGACAACCAGGAGGACAAGGAGCCGCTCTTCGACGCCGCCGACACCCTGGCGGACACGCTCGCCATCCTGGCCGAGCTGCTGGGCGGCATCACGCCCCGGCCGGAACGGATGCGCGCCGCGCTGGCCGAAGGGTTCGCCACCGCGACGGACCTGGCGGACTACCTGGTCAGGAAGGGCGTGCCGTTCCGCGACGCCCACGAGATCGTCGCGCGGGCGGTGCGCGAGGCCGAGACCGCCGGGCTGGACCTGGCGCAGCTCACGCTCGAGCGCCTGCAGTCGTTCTCGCCGCTCATCGCCGCGGACGTCTTCGCGGTTCTCACCGCCGAAGGCTCCGTCGCCTCGCGCCGCCACGTCGGCGGCACCGCTCCCGAGGCGGTCCGCGCCGCCATCGCCCGCGCCCGCAAGCGCCTCCAGGGGCCGGGCTGAGGCGCTACTCGCCCTCGCTCTTCGCCTCGTAGAGCCAGCACAGGCGCCGCGTCTCCGGCCCGGAAAGCCGGTCGCCCATGAGGCCGCAGCGGTAGATGCGCTGCGACAGCTTCTGGCAGTGGGCGCAGTCCGTGCACTCGCCGAACATCGCCCCCTCGTTGTCCTCCTGGAAGGTGGCGAGCGTCTCGCGCAGCGCCGAGGTCGCGTTGCGGATGCGGTTGGGGCTGATGTTGCGCGTGGCGTTCTGCCAGGCGAGCGCCGGCTGCGCCTCGTAGAGGAGCTGCTCGCCGGCGGTCGACAGGCGCAGGCGCACCACGCGGCGGTCGATGTCGTCCTGGTAGCGCTCGATCAGCCCGCGCCGGTCGAGGATCAGGAGCGTCTGCGACACCGTGCCCTTGGTGAGCCCGAGGTAGGCGGCCAGGGCCTGCGGCGTGTTGGAGTAGCGGTTGGCCTTGCTAAGATAGACGAGGGAGTGGAGGTGGACGGGCTGGAGGCTTTCGTCGGCGCCCGCCTTGCGCATCTCGGCGCGCATCAGGTTCGCCAGCCTTTCGACCAGTTCCAGCAGCACCAGCGGGTTCTTGTCCATCGTCGCCTCCCTTCGCGCCTCTGCGCGCCAGGCAATTAGTATCGGGTCGATACGACAATGTCAAGGATTTGCGAACCTGCCTCTTCGTGTCGAGTCGATACTTGTTCCGGTTTCGCGGCGCCGCGGCGCTTCCGGCGCGCGCTTTCAGGCGAAGGAAAGCGGCTCGCCGGCCTGCGCCGCCGCGATTCCCCCGAGTGCGGCGAAGAGCTCGCCGCCCGAGCGCGTGTCGCGCCACGCGCCATCCTTCCAGGCGAAGTGGAAGCCGCCCGAGCGCGCCGCCACCCAGATCTCGCGGTTGGGCGTCTGGCGGTTGACGATGATGCGGCTGCCGTCCGGGCACTCGAGCGTCAGGATGCCGGCCTCGAGGTCGGCATCGATGCCCTCGGTCGCCTCCGCCGCGCGCTCGATGCGGGCGAGGACGGCGTCGACGGCGCGGTGGAATTCGCTCTCGTTCATGGGGGTCGCGGGGGCTGTGCTACGCTCCGGCGCATGATACGCGCACTCGCCGTTCTGGCACTCGCGCTGGCACTCGCCGCCTGCGGCCAGAAGGGTCCGCTGCGCCTTCCCGAGCCGCCGAAGGCCGACTCGCCCGCGTTCCCGTGAGCACGATCCGCCACCACGACGGCGAGCTGTGGATGGAGGGCATGCGCCTCACGGAAGTCGCGCGCCGCCACGGGACCCCCTGCTACGTCTACTCGCGGGCCGCGATCGAGACGGCCTGGCGCACCTTCGACGACGCCCTCGCGGGCACCGACCATCTCGTCTGCTACGCGGTCAAGGCGAACTCCAACCTCGCCGTCCTCGGCATCCTCGCGAGGCTCGGTTCCGGCTTCGACATCGTCTCGGGCGGCGAACTCGCGCGCGTGCTGGCCGCCGGCGGCAGGCCCGAGCGCGTCATCTTCTCCGGGGTCGGCAAGGGCGAGGAGGAGATCCGCGCGGCCCTCGCCGCCGGCATCCGCTGCTTCAACGTGGAGAGCGAGCCGGAGCTCGAGCGCCTCGATGCGATCGCCGGCGCGATGGGACGGCGCGCGCCGGTGTCCCTGCGCGTCAATCCCGACGTCGACGCGCGCACGCACCCCTACATCTCCACGGGACTGCGCGGGAGCAAGTTCGGCATCCCGCACGAGCGCGCGCTGGCCGCCTACGACCTCGCGGCGGGACTCCCGAACCTCGAGGTGACCGGCATCGACTGCCACATCGGCTCGCAGATCCTCGACATGGCGCCGCTCGAGGCGGCGCTCGAGCGCGTGCTGGAGCTCGCCTCCGCGCTCGCCGCGCGCGGCCTGCGCCTGCGCCACATCGACCTCGGCGGCGGCATGGGCATCCGCTACCGCGAGGACGAGGAGGCGCTCGACATCGGCCGCTGGTGCCGGACGGTGGCGAAGCGCCTCGCCGGCAGCGGCCTACGCGCTGGTGCTCGAGCCCGGCCGCGCCATCGTCGGCAACGCCGGCGTCCTGCTGGCCCGCGTGGAGTACCTCAAGCTCGACAAGGACAAGCGCTTCGCGATCGTCGACGCCTCGATGAGCGAACTGATCCGCCCGGCGCTCTACGACGCCTGGCACGACATCACCCCGCTTGCCGCCCTCGACCGCGACACCTGCACCTACGACGTGGTGGGGCCCGTGTGCGAGTCCTCCGACGTGCTCGGCACCGATCGCAGCCTCGCCATCGCCCCGGGCGACGGCATCGCCATCCTCTCGGCCGGCGCGTACGGCATGGTGATGAGCTCGAACTACAACACGCGCCCCCGCCCCTGCGAGGTGATGGTGGACGGCGCGACCGCGGTCGAGGTGCGCCCGCGCGAGACGCTCGCCTCCCTCTTCGAGACCGAGCGCACGCTCGACTGAGGCGCGGCGCGGCCAACGCCGGAAATTCGGCCCCGAGATGGTATCGATTCGATACCATCGAGCCGCGAGTCTGATCAAATAGTCGTTCCTGCATGTCGCGAAAGCGCGGTTGCGCGGATTTTTTCGCATATGATCCGCTCACCAAGCCGGTTGCGGAGATGACGCGAAAGCGGCGCAAGGCACCGGAAAGAGCCACCAGGCTTCACCGTTCGATCGAGAAATCCGGGCGCTTGGTAGTGGCGGGACCCACGGCGAAGCTGCCGCCCGCCACTCGTAGAGACAATTCGGTCCAACAATCGAAAGGAGCAACACGATGGCAACTGCGAAGAAGAAACCCGCCGCCAAGAAGAAGGCCGCCAAGAAACCCGCCGCCAAGAAAAAAGTAGCGAAGAAGCCTGCGGCAAAGAAGAAGCCTGCGGCGAAGAAGAAGCCCGCTGCCAAGAAGAAGGCGGCGAAAAAGACCGCGAAGAAGAAGGTAGCGAAGAAGAAGCCCGCTGCCAAGAAGAAGAAGGCTGCGAAGAAGCCGGCCAAGAAAGCCAAAAAGAAGCCAGCAAAAAAGAAGGCGGCCAAGAAGCCTGCGATGAAGAAGGCGGCCCCCGCGAAGCCCATGGCTCCGGCGGTCACCCCGGTCATCACGCCGCTGATCAAGCCGATGGGCTGAACGGAAGCTCAACACTTCCGGGCCACGGCCTGAACCCGAATACGAGGCGCGCCCCGGCGGATCGGCTGCGCAAGCAGCCGGAGACGCCGCCAGGGAGCGCCTCGCAAACGGGCGCCTCATCCTCCCGGTAGTCCCTGCCCGCCAGCGGGCGGCGTTCGATTCCCTACTTTCCTTCCTGTTCGAGCGGCCAGCGCGCCAGCGTCGCATAGCCGCCGCGGTCCCGCGCGGATTCGACCAGCGCCAACTCCGACACCAGCCAGGAGACCGGCGCGATCGATCCCGGCCGTCACCCGGCGCGCCCGTGCGGCGCGCCAGCGTCAGGTGCGGCGAAAAGCGCCGCGCCTCGGGCGCGAACCCCTCGATTGCCAGTTCGCTCTGCAGCGTTGCCTGCAAGGCAAGCAGTTCCGGCGGCGGCTCGCCGCACCCCGCCCACGCCACGCCGGTACGCGCGAAATTGCCGACCTGGTCGAGCGTCAGCCGGAACGGCCGGCCATCCACGCGATCCGCCGCCCGGTGCAGGGCGGCAATCCGCGAGGACTGCACCTCGCCCAGGAACACCAGGGTGAGATGCAGGTTCTCCGCCGGCAACGCGCGCCCGGCCGCCGCCTTGACGACTTCACGGCCCAGGGCGACAGAGCGCCGCCGCCGCCTCGCGGTCCGGCCACAATGCGAAGAAGAGCCTCGCCATGCGCGCTAGAGCAGGAAGATCGTCGCCAGCCCGAGGAAGATGAAGAAGCCCATGCTGTCGGTCACGAAGGTGAGGAACACGCTCGAGCCGATGGCCGGATCGCGGCCGAAGCGCTCCATGGCGAGCGGGATGAAGATCCCCGCCAGGGCCGCCACGCACAGGTTCAGCATCATCGCGAGCGCCATGACGCCACCCAGGGCGACGTTGCGGTAAAGGAGCCAGGCGACGATGCCGAGGACGCTTCCCCAGAAGGCGCCGTTCAGGGCGCTGATGCCGAGTTCCTTGGCGAGGAGGCGCCGGGCATTGGCCACGCTCACCTGGTCCACGGCCAAGCGCCCGGATGATGAGGGTGGAGGTCTGGTTTCCCGAGTTGCCGCCGATCCCGGCCACGATCGGCATCAGCGCCGCCAGCGCGGCGAGCTTCTCGATCGAACCCTCGAAGGCGCCGACGACCCGCGAGGCGACGAAGGCCGTGCACAGGTTGAGCGCCAGCCACGGTCCGCGGTTCTTGGCCGAGGACCAGACGGTGGAGAAGAGGTCCTCCTCCTCGCGCAGGCCGGCCTGCCCGAGCTGCTGCGTCTCCTGGCGCTCGCGGACGAAGTCCAGCACCGCATCCACCGTCAGCCGCGCGATCACGCGACCGTCGGCCGACACCACCGGCGCACTCACCAGGTCGTAGCGCTCGAAGGCCTGCGCGGCCTCGTCGGCATCGCTGTCCGGGGAAAACGACACCACGTCGCGGTTGTAGAGCGTGGCGACCTCGGTGTCCGGGTCGCTGACCAGCAGGCGATT
Source organism: uncultured beta proteobacterium (assembly GCA_963786635.1). Classification (GTDB taxonomy): domain Bacteria; phylum Pseudomonadota; class Gammaproteobacteria; order Burkholderiales; family Usitatibacteraceae; genus FEB-7. The sequence continues at coordinate 61,237 of CAWAZV010000006.1, forward strand.
GAGCGGCAGGATCCCGCGCAGGTGGTCGTCGCGGTCGACCACGAACAGCGCGTCGGTGTGGCCGGGAAGCTCGTCGTACAGGCGCAGGTAGCGCAGCGCCACCTCGCAGGAGACGTCCTCGCGTATGGTCACCATCTCGAAATCCATGAGGGCGCCCACGCTGCCTTCGGGATAGGACAGGGCCGACTGCAGCTGCGCGCGCTCGTGGACATCCTGGGCCTCGATGATGTCCTGCACGACCTCGTGCGGGAGGTCGGGGGCGAGGTCCGCGATCTCGTCGGCATCGAGGTTGCGGGCCGCGGCCACGATCTCGGCCGAGTCCATGTCCGCGAGCAGCGTGTCGCGGACGGCGTCGGAGACCTCGAGCAGGATGTCGCCGTCGCGGTCGCTGCGCACCAGCCCCCAGAGCAGGAGTCGCTCCTCGAGCGGCAGGCCCTCGAGGATGAAGGCGACGTCGGCCGGGTGCAGGCCGTCGAGCCGCTTCTGCAGCTCGGCCAGGTTCTGCTTGTGCACGAGCGACTCGACCAGCGCCGGCTTGCGCGCGTTGCGCTCGCCCTGGCGGTGGACGAGCTCCTCCACCAGCCGCTGCTTGGCGAGCAGCTTGGACACCGCATCGAGGTGTTCCTGCGGCGTGGCCGAGCGCTGGTTGTCTGCGGAGAGGGGCATCGGAGGTCGTTCGCGTGCGCGGGCCGCGGGGGCCGGGTGGGTCGCCGGTATTCTAGGCCGCCGAGGCCCGCGGCGTCCCCGTGCGCGCCCGTTATTTTCGGGTTCTTCTCAGGGAACTTCCGCCGCGCCCATGCGCGCGAGGATGATGCCGGTCTTCTTCTCGAGCCAGGGCGCATGGCGGTTGCGGTCGTAGAAGCGCGGGTTCGGCACCATCGCGGCGAGGCGCGCCGCCTGCTCGGCAGTGAGCGCGGCCGCGCCAACCCCGAAGTAGTGGCGCGCGGCGGCCTCGGCACCGAAGACTCCTTCTCCCCACTCGATCACGTTGAGATAGATCTCGAGGATGCGGCGCTTGTCCAGCACCGCCTCCAGCATCACCGTGATGACGGCCTCCTGGGCCTTGCGCCAGGGACTGCGGCTGCCGGAAAGGAAGAGGTTCTTGGCGAGCTGCTGCGAGATGGTGGAGCCGCCGGCCACCACCTTGCCGCGCTTCTGGTTCTTCTCCCACGCCTTCTGCATGGCCTCCCAGTCGAAGCCCTCGTGATCCGCGAACTTGGCGTCCTCGGCGGCGACGATGGCGCGCTTGAGATTCATGGAAATGCGCGCGTAGGGCACCCACTGCTGCCTCGCCTTCGCATCCGGCTTCTTCTCGCGCACGCGCTCCATGCGCTCCGCCATGAACGCGGTCGACACCGGATCGTGGCTGCGCCACCAGGCGATGCGCGCGAGAAACGAGAGTTCGTAGACGACGAAGGCCGCCGCGAGCGCGAACGCGAGCCAGGCTGCGAGGCGGCCGAAGCCGCTTCACCGGGACCGGAGTCCGGCGATCACGGCAGCCGTTTCCGGCCGCTTCCCGCGCCACAGCCAGAAGGACTCCGCCGCCTGCTCGACCAGCATGCCGAGGCCATCGCAGGCCCGTGCTCCGGCCGCGCGTGACTTGTCGAGAAAGGGTCGCGCCGCGGGCCCGTAGGCCATGTCATAGGCGGTCGCCCCCGGCGCGAAGAGACCCTCCGGGAAGCGTGAGCGTTTCGCCGCGGGTGGAACTGGAGGTGGCATTCACCACGAGGTCGAAGCTGCCGCCCAGCTCATCCAGGCCGATGCCGCGCACGCAACCCGCGCCGCCGAAGCGGCGTGCGAATTCCAGCGCGCGCTCCCGCGTCCGGTTGGCGACGACGAGCATTGCGGGTGCGAGCGCGAGCAGTGGCGCCGCCACGCCGCGCGCGGCACCTCCGGCACCAAGAAGCAGGATGCGGCGGCCGGCGAGCGCCAGTCCCAGGTTGGCCGTGAGATCGCGAACCAGCCCGGCACCATCGGTGTTGTCGCCGACGATTGCGCTTCCGCGCAGCCAAAGCGTATTGACCGCACCCGCCTCCTGCGCGCGCGGCGTGCGTTCGGCGGCGAACTCGCAGGCCTCGGTCTTGAAGGGCAGGGTCACGTTGGCCCCGCGTCCACCCGCGGCGAAGAACTCGCGCGCAATGCGCGCGAACTCCCCGGGCGGCGCGAGCAGCCGCTCGTACGCGATTGCCTCCCCCGTGGCGCGCGCGAATTGCGCATGGATCTCGGGAGAGAGCGAGTGCGCGACGGGATTGCCGATGACGACGTAGCGATCCATGGGATGGAAGATGAACTGTTGATCCAGGCGAAAGTCGATCCGGATGCCCGGCGCCATGATAGCCGTCCGGGCTCCCCGGCCGCGAATCACCTATATATAGTGTCGGGAGCGGAGCGACTGCGCGGTGTCATTGCACTTTCCTGGTGCGTAGCCATACTGGACGCATCATGATGGTGCGCCACCGCTGCAGGCATCAAGTGCAAGACCAGCAGAATTCAATGGCTTGCGTTCGGCATTGCGTGGCATGTTTTCTGCTAACCAATGGTTTCCAACCGATAATCACCCCGATCCATTCCCCAAACTGGGGCGTCATCCCTCAACCAGGAGAAAGAGTCATGGCCGTCGCAGATGTCTTCAAGATGATCAAGGAAAACGAGGTCAAGTTCGTGGACCTTCGCTTCACCGACACCAAGGGCAAGGAGCAGCATGTCTCCGTCCCGGTGAAGGCCTTCGACGAGGACAAGTTCAAGGACGGACACGCTTTCGACGGCTCTTCGATCGCGGGCTGGAAGGGCATCGAAGCCTCGGACATGCTGCTCATGCCGGACCCCGACTCGGCGCGCATGGATCCGTTCATGGACGAGCCGACCCTCGACCTGTCCTGCGACGTGCTGGAACCGTCGACCGGCATGGGCTACGAGCGCGACCCGCGTTCGATCGCCAAGAAGACCGAGGCCTACCTCAAGAGCACGGGACTCGGCGACACCGCCTACTTCGGCCCGGAGCCCGAGTTCTTCATCTTCGACGCCGTCGAGTGGAAGGTCGACATGTCGGGCAGCTCCGTGAAGATCTACTCGGAGGAAGCCCCGTGGTCCTCGGACGAGAAGTTCGAGGGCGGCAACCTCGGCCATCGCCCCCCGGTGAAGGGTGGCTACTTTCCCGTGCCGCCGGTCGACTCCCTCCAGGACATCCGTTCGGCCATGTGCCTGGCACTCGAGGAGCAGGGCGTCGAGGTCGAGGTGCACCACCACGAGGTGGCGGCTCCCGGCCAGTGCGAGATCGGCACCAAGTTCAGCACGCTGGTGAAGCGCGCCGACTGGCTGCAGATTCTCAAGTACACCGTGTGGAACGTCGCGCGCTCCTACGGCAAGACGGCGACCTTCATGCCCAAGCCGGTGGTCGGCGACAACGGCTCGGGCATGCACGTGCACCAGTCGGTGTGGAAGGGCGGGCAGAACCTGTTCGCGGGAGACGGCTACGCCGGGCTCTCGGACTTCGCCCTCTACTACATCGGCGGCGTGATCAAGCACGCGAAGGCGCTCAACGCGATCACGAACCCGGGCACCAACTCCTACAAGCGGCTCGTGCCCGGCTTCGAGGCGCCGATCAATCTCGCCTACTCCGCGCGCAACCGCTCCGCTTCCTGCCGCATCCCGTTCGTGTCGAGCCCGAAGGGCCGCCGCGTCGAGGTGCGCTTCCCCGACCCGACGGCGAATCCCTACCTCGCCTTCGCCGCGCTCCTCATGGCGGGCCTGGACGGGGTGCAGAACAAGATCCACCCGGGCGACCCGCTCGACAAGAACCTCTACGACCTCGAGCCCGAAGAGGCCGCGAAGGTGCCGCACCCCTGTGCGTCGCTGGACGAGGCGCTCGTCAACCTCGACAAGGACCGCGAGTTCCTCACCCGCGGCGGCGTCTTCACCAACGACATGCTCGACGCGTACATCGCGCTCAAGTACGAGGAGGTGCAGCGCTTCCGCATGACCACGCACCCCGTCGAGTTCGACATGTACTACTCGGCCTGAAGCCGGCCGCGGACGCGGGAACCAAGGGGCGGCCCCGTCCGCCCCTTTTTCTTTTGCGTCTCCCGCCTGCAGCGGCTTGTGGTCGGCACCGCCGCAAACCACCAGCGATAGTGCCTTTTCAGCGCAGGGTCTTGATCTCGTTGACTTTCTCCATGACTGCTCCGGATACTTTACGTCCCCTGTCGCATGCGGGAGCGCGTCATGAGAAGGCACTGGATCGGCTTCGCCCTGAGTCTCGTCGCGCCGCTGGCGGTTGCGCAGTCGACGATCTACAAGCATGTCGACGAGAGCGGTCGCATCACCTATTCGAACCGGCCGATGAAAGGCGCGACCGTGCTGGCGCTCGAGCCCCTGAGCACCATTCCCGGGCTGCCGCGCACGGCCCTGCTGCCGGACAAGCCGGCGGCAACGCCGGCGGACAAGCCGGAGGTGAAAGTCGCCGCCAGGCCGGCGCCGATTGCGCAGGAGAGGGCGGAACTGAAGCCGGTGGTCGCCGTCGTGACACCGCGCGCGGCTCCGCTGACTGTCGCGTCGATCGATCGCAACACGCAGCGCGACGCGCAGGCCGCGCGGCGCAGGAATCTCGAAAGCGAGCTCGGGCAGGCCGAACGGTCGCTGGCCGAGGCGCGCAAGTCTCTCCTGCAGGAACAACGCAATCCGGCGCTCATCGCGGCGGTGCGCGTCGCGCAGCAGGCCGTCGATCCGACGCCCTCGCAGCAGGCCGAAATGCGCGTCGAACGTCGAGCGGGCCTCGGGGCGCATCCGCGGGCTGCAGGCAATCGTCGCGGAGCACGAGAAGAACATCGAGTCGCTCAAGAGCGAGCTCGGCTCGCTGTAGCCCCGGCCTCGCGCAGTCTCCCCTTCCGGCACACCCCCTCTGCCGACGCGCCAGCGCTCGTCGCTGGCGCGCCTCTTGCTTTTTCCCTTGCGGGCACGCCGTCGTGACGTCGCCGTATCCCGGGCTGGAGCTCCTCGCGACCGCCGTGCTGATGCTCGACGACCACCTGCTCGTGACCTATGCCAACCCCGCCGCCGAATCGCTGCTCGCCCACGGACGCAAGCACCTCCTGGGAGCCGCGCTGGAGAAATTCCTGCCGGGCAACGAGGGCTTCATCGCGCGCCTGGCGCAGGCCGTCGACGACGATGCGGGATTCACCGAAAACGAGATCTCCCTGGAGCCGGGCGGGCAGCCCGTGACGCTGCACTGCGTGGTCACGCCCGTGGAGGAGTCCGGGGCGCGCCTGCTGATCGAGCTGCGCGAGCTCGACCAGCAGATCCGCATCGCCCGCGAGGCGAAGCTCCTCGAGCAGCAGCAGGCCAACCGCGAGCTGATCCGCAACCTCGCCCACGAGATCAAGAACCCGCTCGGCGGAATCCGCGGCGCGGCGCAGCTCCTCGAGCGCGAGCTTCGCCGGGCCGGAACTGCGCGAGTTCACGCAGGTGATCGTGAAGGAGACCGACCGCCTGCAGGCGCTCATGAACCGGATGCTCACGCCGCACCGGCTGCCGCAGATCGAGATGCTCAACGTGCACGAGGTGCTGGAGCGGGTGCGCACCCTCCTCCTGGCCGAGCACCCGGCCGGACTGGCCGTCCGCCGCGACTACGACGTGAGCCTGCCCGACCTGCCGGGCGACAAGGAAAGCCTCATCCAGGCGATCCTCAACGTCGCGCGCAACGCCGCGCAGGCGCTCACCGGCACGGGCGAGATCTGCTTCCGTACCCGCATCGCCCGCCAGGTGACGATCGCCAGGAGCCGCTACCGCCACGCCGTCGCGATCGAGATCGAGGACAACGGCCCCGGCGTGCCGGCGGAGCTCGCGGAGAAGATCTTCTTTCCGCTGGTGAGCGGACGCGATGGCGGCACGGGTCTCGGGCTGTCGCTCGCGCAGAACTACGTGCACCAGCACCACGGCCTCATCGAGTTCGAGAGCGCCCCCGGGCGCACCTGCTTCACGATCCTGCTGCCGGTTCGCTCCCCCGCCCAGGCGGGGCTCACGCGCCAATAAGGATGGAGTGCCAAGACCATGGTCGAGGAAAGAGTCGCTAGGGACATGAACGAGGAACCGGTCGAGAAGCACTTGAACCCCGTCTGGATCATCGACGACGACCGCTCCATCCGCTGGGTCTTCGAGAAGGCGCTTTCGCGCGAGGGCATCGGCCATCGCACCTTCGCCACCGCGCAGGAAGCGCTGGACCTGATGGCGAGCGAGCCGCCGCAGGTCGTGGTGAGCGACATCCGCATGCCCGGGCTGTCCGGGCTCGAGTTCATGCAGAAGCTGAAGGAGCGCCTCCCCTCGACGCCGGTGATCATCATGACCGCCTACTCCGACCTCGAGAGCGCCGTGGCGGCCTTCCAGGGCGGGGCGTTCGAGTACCTGCCCAAGCCCTTCGACGTCGACCAGGCGGTGGAGCTGGTGCGCCGCGCGCTCGAGGAAAGCCGGCGCCGCTACGAGGCACCTCCGGCGAATGGCGACACCCCCGAGATCCTCGGCCAGGCGCCCGCCATGCAGGAAGTCTTTCGCGCCATCGGGCGCCTCGCGCAGTCGCACGCGACGGTCCTGATCACCGGCGAGTCGGGCACCGGCAAGGAGCTGGTGGCGCGCGCACTGCATCGCCACAGCCCGCGCGCGGCCAAGGCCTTCATCGCCATCAACACGGCGGCGATCCCGAAGGACCTGCTGGAAAGCGAACTGTTCGGCCACGAGCGGGGAGCATTCACCGGCGCGCAGACGATGCGCCGCGGGCGCTTCGAGCAGGCCGAGGGCGGCACCCTCTTCCTCGACGAGATCGGCGACATGCCGCCCGAACTGCAGACGCGGCTCCTGCGCGTGCTCTCCGACGGGCAGTTCTACCGTGTCGGCGGGCACACGCCCATCACCGCGAACGTGCGCGTGATCGCCGCCACCCACCAGGACCTCGAGGCGCGCGTGCGGCAGGGCCTGTTCCGCGAGGATCTCTTCCACCGCTTGAACGTGATCCGCCTGCGGCTGCCGAGCCTGCGCGAGAGGCGCGAGGACATCGCCGTTCTCCTGCGGCACTTCCTCGCCAGGAGCGCGCGCGAACTCGGCGTCGAGGGCAAGCGCCTGACGGACGCCGCCCTGGAGTTCCTCGCCACGCAGGACTTCCCGGGCAACGTGCGCCAGCTGGAAAATCTCTGCCACTGGGTCACGGTGATGGCGCCGGGGCAGGTGGTGGACGTGGCCGACCTGCCCCCCGACATCCGCGGCGAGACGCGCACCGCCGCCGCGGCTGCCGACGGCGACTGGCGGCGCGCACTGGAGCGCGAGGTCACCGAGCGCCTCGCGCGGGGCGAGACCGGCATCGCCGAGTCGCTCACGCGGGACTTCGAGACCGCGCTCATCGCGCGCGCGCTCGCCCACACCGGCGGGCGCCGCATCGAGGCCGCCACGCTGCTCGGCATCGGCCGCAACACCCTCACGCGCAAGGTCCAGGAACTGCGCATCGAGACGAAGGAGTGATGGAGCGCCGCCTCAGCGGCTCCCGGCAGCCGCCTTGACGTAGCGGCGCTCGAACTCCGCGGCCGGCAGGGCGGGGCTTTCGAGGAAGCCCTGGTAGCCGTCGCAGCCCAGGGCCGCGAGTCCCGCCAGCTGCTCCGCGGTCTCGACCCCTTCGGCGACCACCGCGAGCTGCAGCGAATGCGCCATCGCGACGATGGCGCGCACGATGGCTTCGTCGGCTGCGTCGCGCCCGATGTCGCCGATGAACGAACGGTCGATCTTGATCGCGTCGACGGGCAGCTTCCTGAGATAGGAAAGCGACGAGTAGCCGGTTCCGAAGTCGTCGATGACGAGGCCCACTCCCAGGTCGCCGAGGCGATCGAGGACGGCGGCCCGGTCGCCGGTGTTCTGCATGATGATGCTCTCGGTCAGCTCCAGTTCCAGCGCGGCGGGATCGAGGCCGGCGGAGCGCAACGCGCCGTCCACCGCGCGGAAGAGGCGCCCGGCATCGTTGAACTGGCCGGCGGAGAGGTTCACGGAGAGCCTGAATCCCGCGCCGAGCACGCGCTGCCATTCGCGCACCTGCCGGCAGGCGCGCTCGATGACCCACTCGCCGATCGGCACGATGAGCCCGGAGTCCTCGGCGACGTCGATGAACCTGGCCGGCAGGAGCAGGCCGCGGCGGGGATGCGACCAGCGCACCAGCGCCTCCATGCCGATGAGCGCCCCGTCGGCGATGCGCATGCGCGGCTGGTAGTGCAGGACGAGTTCATTGCGCCGCAGCGCCAGGCGCAGGTAGTTCTCGATCGACAGGCGCTCCTGCGCGCGCGTGTTGAGCTCCGCCGAGAAGAAGCGGTAGTTGTTGCGGCCGTTCTCCTTGGCGTCGTACATGGCCACGTCGGCGTGCTTCATGAGCGTGGCGCTGTCCCTGCCGTCGGAGGGGTAGAGGCTGATGCCGATGGAGCACGAGGTGTTGAGGTGCTGGGCCCCGACGAGCATGGGCTCGCCCATGGCGGCGATCATCTTCTCGGCGACCTGCTGCGCTCCCTCGTCGTCGGTGTCGCGCAGGTTCTCGAGGATCACCGCGAACTCGTCGCCGCCCAGGCGCGCCACCGTGTCGGAGGCGCGCACGCAGGCGGTGAGGCGCGCGGCCACGCGCTTGAGCAGCTCGTCGCCGACGTCGTGGCCGAGCGAATCGTTGATCGTCTTGAAGCGGTCCAGGTCGATGAACATGAACGCGAAGCCGGATTTCTGCCGGGCGGCGTTGACGATTCCCTGCTCCAGGCGGTCGTGCAGGAGCATGCGGTTGGGCAGCCCGGTCAGGGCGTCGCGCATGGCCAGGTATTCCGCACGCTCGATCGCGAGCTGCGTCTGCTCCTCGGCGCGGGTGCGCCCGGAGGCCTCGCGGCCGAAGCCCATCACGCAACTCTTCCCGGCGAGGCGGTGCGCCTGCAGGTCGATGACGCAGGCGCGGGTCACGCCCCCCGGCCCGGTCATCCTGGCCTCGACGCTGACCGCACCACCCGCGTCGATGACTGCGCGCAGCGCCGCGTCCACCGCCGCGCGGTCCTGCGGGTCGATCAGGTCGATTGCGCGCGCCGCCGCGGCCTGCGCGGCCGACAGGCCGGTCGCGTCCAGGAGGTGGCCATTCCAGCGCAGCAGCGCCCCCTCCCTTGAAGCGAGGAAGAAGACGTCGGGAAGGCAGTCGATGAGCGCCTGCGAAAACTCGCGCTCCGCGGCGCCGGAGCTTTCCGTCTCCCCGGGGGGTGAACGCCTGGTATCCACCGCCATCTCAGGTTTCCACCACGCAGATCACCGGCGCGTGGTCCGAGGGGCGCTCGAGCTTGCGCGGCTCGACGTCTATCGTGCACGTGCGGCAGCTGCGGGGCGAGCACCCGGGACAAGAGGATGTGGTCGATCCGCAGGCCCATGTTGCGGCGGAACGCGGCCATGCGGTAGTCCCACCAGCTGTACGACTTCTCCGCCTGCTCGAAGAGGCGGAAGGCATCGGCAAAACCGAGCGCCAGGATGGCGCGCAGGGCCTCGCGCTCGGCGTCGCTGCACAGCACCTGGCCGCGCCACGCGTCCGGATCGTGCACGTCGCGATCCTCGGGAGCGATGTTGAAGTCGCCGAGCACGGCCAGGGCCGGACGGGAGGCGAGTTCCGTGGCGAGCCACCCGGCCAGCGCCGCGAACCAGCGCAGCTTGTACTCGTACTTGTCCGAGCCGACGCTCTGCCCGTTGGGGCAATACGCGCTGACCACGCGGACCCCGCCGATGTCGGCCGCGATCAGTCGCTTCTGCAGGTCCGCGAATCCCGGAATGCCGCGGACCACGTCGCGCGGCTCCTCGCGGGACAGGATCGCCACGCCGTTGTAGGTCCTCTGCCCGTCGTGAACCCAGCGGTAGCCGGCCGCCTCGATGGCCGCGGCGGGAAAGGCCGCGTCCTCGCACTTCGTTTCCTGCAGGCAGACGGCGTCGGGATTGTGGCGCGCGAGGAGCTCCAGCAGGTGCGGCAGGCGCACCTTCAGCGAGTTCACGTTCCAGGTGACGAGTTTCATGGGCGGGGGCGGGTCAGGTCGGCAACGGCGCGCCGGGAAATCGGGCCATCGCGCGCGGATGCCCGCTTTCCGCTACGGTCGACGCGACCCTATCGCGGCGCGCGGGCGCAGCGGGCGCAGTGGGGGCGGCGGGTGCAGCCGGCGTGCCCGGCGTCCCGGTCGCGGGCGCCGCATCCGCCTTCTTCGGCGCTGCCGCAGGCCGCGGCGGCACCTGCCCGGGAAGCGCGGTGCGGGGATAGCCGGCGGCGTCGAGCGCGGAGTGCCAGGCGGCGTCCTCGTAACCCTTCACCTTGTTCGCGCCGACCGTGAGAACCGGCACCTCGAGCCCGCCGATCAGCTTCTTCAGCGCCTCGGCGTCCGCGGCGTTGCCCTGCGCATCGCGCTCGTTGAAGGGGATGCCGCGCTTGGCGAGCAGGCCGCGGCCGAGCGTGCAGGGTTCCCCGCAGTCGGCGCCGGTGTACAGGGTGACGGGCGACTTCTGCGCCGCCACCTGGGTCGCGTAGGGAAGGCGGGATTCCCCGCCCCCGCCGCCCAGCCGCTTCTGGGTCACGTCCTTCGTGGCGGATTCCGGCGGCGAATCCGAGTAGTGGACCTTTCCGTCCTTGTCCACCCAGCGGTAGACGTTCGACTGCGCCGCCGCGACGGCGGGCAACAGCAGGGCGGCTGCAAGCACGGCAAGCGATTTGCGGGCGAACATCGATCCTCCCTCAGGCAGCAGTCGCGACCATCCCATTATGCCGCAGGAGGGCGTCGATCCGCGGCTTGCGGCCACGGAAGGCGACGAACGAATCGAGCGCCGGCCGGCTTCCGCCCACCCCCAGGATCTCGTCGCGGAAGCGCACCCCCGTGGCCGGGTTGAGGACCCCTTCCTCCTCGAACGCCCCGAAGGCATCGGCCGACAGGACCTCCGCCCACTTGTAGCTGTAGTACCCGGCCGCGTAGCCGCCGCCGAAGATGTGCGAGAACTGCCAGGGGAAGCGGTTCCATTCCGGCGGATGGACGACGGCCACCTGCCGGCGCACCCGCGCGAGCAGTTCCAGCACGCTCGTCGCGCGCGGGATCGAAGTCGTGGTGCAGGTGCATGTCGAACAGCGCGAACTCGATCTGGCGCACGGTCTGCATCCCGCTCTGGAAGTTCTTCGCCGCGATCATCTTGTCGAAGAGCGGGCGCGGCAACGGCTCGCCGGTGTCGCCGTGCCGCGTCATGTGCCGGACGACCTCCCACTCCCAGCAGAAGTTCTCCATGAACTGCGAGGGCAGCTCCACGGCGTCCCATTCCACGCCCGCGAGCCCCGAGACGCCGAGCTCGTCCACGCGCGTGAGGAGCTGGTGCAGGCCGTGGCCGAACTCGTGGAACAGCGTCTTCACCTCGTTGTGGGTGAAGAAGGCCGGTTCGCCGCCCACCGGCGCGGAGAAGTTGCAGGTGAGATAGGTCACGGGAGTCTGCACGCCGGAGGCGAGCCGGCGGCGGTTGCGGGCGTCCGCCATCCACGCGCCGCCGCGCTTGGCGTCGCGCGCATAGAGGTCGAGATAGAACTGTCCCACCAGCGTCGCCCGCGCCATCGCGGATCTCGTGGAAGCGCACGTCCGGGTGCCAGGTCTCGGCGGCCGCGGGCGCGATGCGCACGCCGTAGAGCGTCTCGATCACGCGGAAGAGCCCGGCGAGGACCGCGTCTTCCGGGAAGTAGCGCTTCACCTCGCTGTCGGAAAACGCGTAGCGCTTCTGGCGCAGCTTCTCGCTCACCCAGGCCACGTCCCAGGCCCGCACCTCGGCAAGGTCGAGCTCCGCGCGGGCGAACTGCAGGAGTTCCGCCATGTCGCGCTCCGCGTGGGGCTTGGCGCGCGCCGCGAGGTCCTCGAGGAAGGCGATCACCTCCTCGGGAGACTGCGCCATCTTGGTGGCGAACGACGACCCGGCGAAGGTGCCATAGCCGAGGAGGTTCGCGACCTCCGCGCGCTTCTCCAGGATCTTCGTGATGAGAGGCGTGTTGTCGTGCTCCGGCTTGCCGAACTCCGGAAGCGCGGGTCACGAAGGCCCGGTACATCTGCTCGCGCAGCGGTTGGTGGTCCGCGTACTGCATGACCGGCAGGTAGCAGGGCATGTGCAGGGTGAGCTTCCAGCCCTCGCGGCCGTCCTTCGCGGCCGCCGCCCTGGCGACTTCCAGCACGTCGTCCGGCAATCCGGCGAGCTGCGCCCGATCCGTGACGACCAACCCGAACGCGTTGGTCGCGTCCAGCACGTTGTCCTGGAAGCGTGCGGAAAGGGCGGCAAGCTCCTCCTGCAACTGGCGGAAGCGCGCCTTGCCCGGCCTCGGGCAGCTCGGCGCCGCCCAGGCGAAAGTCGCGCAGCTGGATCTCCACGAAGCGGCGTCGCGCGGGAGAGAACGTCGCGAAGGCGGGAGACGCGGCCAGGGCCTTGAAGCGTCCGAAGAGCCGCAGGTCCTGACCCTGCTCCGTGTAGTACTGGGTCACCATCGGCAGCGCCGCGTTGTAGGCCTCCCGCAATGCCGGCGAGTTGACCACCGCGTTCAGGTTCGACACTTGCGCCCAGACGCGCGCGAGGCGCTCGTTCGCGTCGTCGAGCGGTTCGACGAACCCGTCCCAGGTCGGCTCGTCGCCCGACGTGGCGAGCCTCTCGATCGTGGCGCGGCCCTCGGCGACGAGCGCCTCGACGGCGGGCACGACATGTTCGGGCCGGATGGCGGCGAAGCGGGGCAATGGGGAAAAATCGAGCAGCGGGTTTGCATGGGACAGGTTCCGCGTCGCGGAAGCCACGATGGAGCCTCCAGCGGGGCTTCCAGACGCGGAACCTGTCCCCATCTTCATGTCCCCAGCGGAATATACGATACGGCCGCCAACGACCGTGTGAACCACGCGCCCGACGAGTTCGAGGCCCAGGAAAGGCGAGTTTCTTCCCTGGCTCGCCAGCGCCGCGGGCGTGACGACCCAGTGCCTTTCCGGATCGAAGAGGCAGACATCGGCGGCACTCCCCGGGGCCAATGTGCCGGCCTCCACGCCGAGAACCGCGGCGGAGCGCGACGTGACGGTGGCGAGAGTGGCGGGCAGGTCGAGGCGCATCTCCGCGCCCCACTTGAGGACCAGCGGCAGGAGAACCTCGAGGCCGGTGGCGCCCGGCTCGGCCTCGCCGAAGGGCACCTGCTTGGCATCGTCATCGACGGGCGTGTGATCGGAGCAGACGGCGTCGATCGTGCCGGCGGCGAGCGCGCGACGCAGCTCGTCGCGGTCGGCGGGATCGCGCAGCGGCGGCACGAGGTTCATGTTGGCGTTGAAGTCGCCCGCATCGCGGTCGCAGAGGTGCAGGTGATGGATGCCGACGTCGCAGGTCACGGCGAGCCCGCGCGCCTTGGCCGCGGCGACGAGGGCCACGCCCCTGGCCGTGGATAGCCGTGCCAGGTGGATGCGCGCGCCGGTCGCTTCCGCGAGCTCGAGGATGGCGTGCAGCGCCACCGTTTCCGCCACCGCCGGCAGCGGCGGCAGGCCCAGGCGGGTGGTCACCTCGCCTTCGTGCGCGACCCCGCCATGGGCGAGGTGCGCGTCCTGCGGGCGCAGCCAGATCGGGTAGCCGAACGTCGCCGCGTAGCGCATCGCCTGCAGGAGGACATTCAGGTCGGTGAGCGGGGCATTGGCCTGGAAGAAGGCGACGCAACCGGCTTCCGTCAGCTCGCCCATCTCGGCGATCTTCTGGCCCTTGAGCCCGAGCGTGAGCGCCCCGAGGGGATAGACGCGTGCCTGGCGCAGGCTCTCCGCCCGGCGCTTGAGCATCTCCACCAGCCCGGGCTCGTCGAGCGGCGGGTCGGTGTCCGGGGGACAGGCGAGCGAAGTCACGCCGCCGGCCACGGCGGCCTGCATCTCGGACTCCAGCGTCGCGCGGTACTCGAAGCCGGGCTCGCGCAGCCGCGCGGAAAGATCGACGAGACCCGGGCAGGCAACGAGGCCCTTCGCGTCGATGGTGCGGTCGGCGCGGAAGCCGTCCGGGACCGGTCCCACGGCGACGATCCTGCCGTCGGCGATGCAGACGGAAGCCTTCTCGTCGCGGCCCGAGGCGGGGTCGATCACGCGGGCATTGCGGATTTCCAGTTTCATCACGCGTTCCCCGCGAGGATCGCCATCACCGCCATGCGCACCGCGATGCCGAAGGTGACCTGCGGCTTGATGACGCTGTGGCCGCCGTCGGCCACGCCGGAGTCGATCTCCACGCCGCGATTGATGGGCCCGGGGTGCATCACGATGGCGTCGGGCTTCGCGCGCGCGAGCTTCTCCGGCGTGAGGCCGTAGGCCTTGTGGAATTCCCCGGCGGAGGGCAGCAGCGGCCCGCTCATGCGCTCGTTCTGCAGGCGCAGCGTGATCACCACGTCGCAGTCGCGCAGCCCCTCCACCATGTCGTGGAAGACGCGCACGCCGAGGCGCTCGACGCCGGCCGGCAGCAGCGTCTTCGGGCCGATCACGCGCACGTCAGGGACGCCGAGCGTCTTCAGGGCGTGGATCTGCGAGCGCGCCACGCGCGAGTGCAGCACGTCGCCGACGATCGCCACGGTGAGCCGCGTGAAGTCCTGCTTGTAGTGGCGGATCGTGTACATGTCGAGCAGGCCCTGCGTCGGGTGCGCGTGGCGGCCATCGCCGGCGTTGATCACGTGCACGCCGGGCTTGACGTTGCGCGCGATGAGGTGCGGCGCGCCCGCCTCGGCGTGGCGAACCACGAACATGTCCGCATCCATCGCCTGCAGGTTCCACACCGTGTCGAGCAGCGTCTCGCCCTTGGTCGTCGACGAGGCGCCGATGTTCAGGTTGATCACGTCCGCGGACAGGCGCTTGGCGGCGATCTCGAAGGTGGTGCGCGTGCGCGTGGAGTTCTCGAAGAACACGTTGAAGATCGACTTGCCGCGCAGCAGCGGCACCTTCTTCACCTCGCGTTCGTTGACGCTCACGAACTGCGCGGCGGTGTCGAGGATGTGGCGGATCATCTCCGCCGGCAGGCCCTCGGTGGTGAGGAGGTGCACGAGCCGGCCCTGCGCATCGATCTGCACGCTCGGGTTCACGCCGGCCTCCTGACTGCCGCCAGGCGCAGCTTCCCGCCCTCGTTGGCGAGGACCAGCTCTTCCGCGGGGTCCATCTCGACGAAGGCGCCGGTGAAGTCGGGGGCGATGGGAAGCTCGCGGCCACCGCGATCGGCCAGCACCGCCAGGCGCACGCTCTTCGGCCGGCCGAAGTCCCAGAGCTCGTTCAGCGCGGCGCGGATGGTGCGACCCGTGTGCAGCACGTCGTCGACCAGGACGATGTCGCGCCCCTCGACCTCGAAGGGAAGATGGCTGCGGCGCGACTCGCGGTGCAGGCCGATGCGGCCGAAGTCGTCGCGGTGCAGCGTCACGGCGAGCAGGCCCAGCGGCGTCTTCACCCCGAGGGCGCGGTGCAGGCGCTCGGCCACCCACGCGCCACCCGTATAGATGCCGACGATGCCGGTTTCCGGCCCCGTCCCGGACTTCATCCGGCCCGCGAGAGCCTCGAGCAGGCGTTCCGGTTCAGGCAGCGGCGCGGCCATGGTTTCCCTTTGCGGTCGAGTGGTCTGGATTGTCGAGATAGCTTTGCAGGATCACCGCGGCGGCATGGGCGTCGAGGTCGCCCTTCGTGGCCGCGCGGCCGCCGGCCTCGCGGATGCGCGCGCCGGCCTCCACCGAGGAGAGCGTCTCGTCCACGAAGGCCACGGGCAGGCCGAAGCGCGCCTCGAGCCGCCGGGCGAACCGCGCCGCCAGCTTCGCGACGGGATGCTCGGTTCCGTCCGCATGGCGGGGCTGCCCGACCACGAAGCCGGCAGGTTGCCACTCGGTGACGAGGCGCGCGATGGCCGCGAACCGTGCCTCGGTCGCGGCGACCGTGATGGCGGCCACGGGGTGCGCAAGGCGCGTCCCGGTCTCGCCGACGGCCACGCCGAGCCGCTTTTCGCCGAAATCGAATCCGAGCAGCGTCCCGGCGAGCGGTGGCGACTGCGTCGGAGCCGGCATCACGCGTGCCCCGCCGTTTCGGAGAGGTTCAGCGTCGACACACCCAGGGCGCCCAATGCCGCGTCGTAGCGGCCCTCGGGGGGCACGCAGAAGATCACGTCGAGATCCGCGTTCACGGTGAGCCAGCCGTTGCGCTGGATCTCGTCCTCGAGCTGCCCCGCCGCCCAGCCGGCATAGCCGAGGGCCACCAGGCGCTCGCGCGGCCCTTCGCCGCGGGCCAGCGCCTCGAGGATGTCGCGGGAGGTCGTGAGCCCGATCTCGCCCACCGGCAGCGTCGAGCGCCACTCGCCGACCGGGCGGTGCAGGACGAAGCCGTGCTCGAGCTGCACCGGCCCGCCGAAGAAGACGGGCTGCGCAGCCAGGGGCTCGTCGTCCAGCTCGATCTCCACCTGCCGGAAAAGCGTGCCCAGCGTCACGTCCGTGGGGCGGTTCACCACGAGCCCCAGGGCGCCGCGCTCGTTGTGCTCGCAGATGAAGGTGAGGCTCTTGGAAAAATTGGGATCCGCCATGCCGGGCATGGCGATCAGGAAGTGGCTCGTGAGATTGATCGTTTGCATTTGCCACCGGCCCCATATTCTAATTCGTTCGCCCCCCGGCCGCCATCGGACGCGGGGGCCATTCCCCCTGGCGACCGACGTGACCACCTACGACCGATCCCTCTTCTGGTTCCGCCGCGACCTGCGCGACCACGACAACGCCGGCCTCTACTACGCACTGGCCTCGTCCCGCCAGGTCTGCTGCGCATTCGTCTTCGACCGCGAGATCCTCGATGCGTTGCCGGCGGGCCCCGACCGGCGCGTGGCGTTCATCCGGGAGAGCGTGGCCGAGCTGCGCGAGTCGCTCCGGCGGCGGGGCGGCGAGCTCGCCATCCTGCACGGCCGGGCGGCCGAGGAGATCCCGGCCCTGGCCCGCCGGCTGTCGGCCGGCGCGGTCTTCGCCAACGAGGACTACGAGCCGGCGGCGATCCGGCGCGACGCGGCCGTGGAGAAGGCGCTCGCCGCCGACGGCCGCATCCTGCACCTCGCCAAGGACCACGCCGTCTTCGCCAAGGACGAGGTCCTCACGCAGTCGGGCGGCAGCTTCTCGGTGTTCACTCCCTACAAGCGCGCCTGGCTCGCCAGGGCCGACGACTTACTACCTCTCCTCCTACCC
Organism: uncultured beta proteobacterium; assembly: GCA_963786635.1. Classification (GTDB taxonomy): domain Bacteria; phylum Pseudomonadota; class Gammaproteobacteria; order Burkholderiales; family Usitatibacteraceae; genus FEB-7. The sequence continues at coordinate 78,446 of CAWAZV010000006.1, forward strand.
CGTGGAAAGGTACGCCGGCCGGCTCGCGAAGGTGGAGGAAGGGATGCCCGTGCCGTCACTCGAGTCCCTGGGCTTCGCGGCGCCGCCCCGCGAGCCCGCGCCGGTGCCGGCGGGAATGTCCGGCGCGCGCCGGCTCTTCGAGGACTTCGCCGGGCGGATGGCCGCCTACAAGGCGGCGCGCGACTTCCCGGCCGTGAAGGGCGTCTCCTGCCTCTCCGTCCACAACCGCTTCGGCACGATCTCCATCCGGGAGATCGCCCGCGCCGCCTGGCAGGCGCGCAGCGAGGGAGCTGCGACGTGGCTCTCGGAACTCATCTGGCGCGACTTCTACTTCCAGATCCTGTGGCACCACCCGCACGCGGCAACGGGCGCCTTCCGCCGGGAGTACGACGCCATCGCGTGGCCGGGGACGGACGAGCACTTCGCCGCCTGGTGCGAGGCGCGCACCGGCTTCCCCATCGTCGACGCGGCGATGCGCCAGATCAACGCCACGGGCTACATGCACAACCGGCTGCGCATGATCGTCGCCTCGTTCCTCGTGAAGGACCTGCTCCTCGACTGGCGGCGCGGCGAGAAATACTTCGCCGACCACCTGATCGACTTCGACCTCGCCGCCAACAACGGCGGGTGGCAGTGGGCCGCCTCGACGGGCTGCGACGCGCAGCCCTATTTCCGCATCTTCAACCCCGTGTCGCAGTCCGAACGATTCGATCCGGGCGGAAAGTTCATCCGCCGCTACCTGCCGGAGCTTGCGCGCGTCCCCGACAGGTTCGTGCACGCGCCCTGGACCCTGCCACCGCTCGAGCAGGACGCCCTCGGCTGCAGGATCGGCCGCGACTACCCCGCCCCCATCGTGGACCACGCCGCGCAGCGCGCGAAGGCGCTCGCGCTCTTCAAGGCGGCCCGGCCCTAGAACCGCGCGCCGCCGAAGCGCCCGTACTGGTTGTTCGCGGGCGTCCAGGTGCGCAGGTAGCCCGTGAGGCCGTGCTTCGTGATCTCCAGGTCCGTGATCTCGAACGTGCCGTCGGCCGCCTCGCCGCCGGTGCAGACGAAGTGCCCCGACACGCGCGCGAACTTGCCCACCTGCGCGTAGGCGCCGCGGTAGATGCACTGGCCGAGGAGCTCCCACACCCGGATGAAGGCCTGGCCCTCGTCGATGTGCACCTGGATCTCCGCGTGGTACTCGCGCGTGCCCCCGGGCGGGGAGCCCGGCTTCACCTGCCGCAGGTTGAAGGAGCCGTGGTAGTTGCTGCCGAAGGACGGCTGGTCGAAGGTCTGGCGCACCAGGTCCTTGGTGAGCTCGAGGCCCTCGGCCTGATAGTGCAGGCGGATCGCGCCCCCGACTCCGGGCTCGATGGTCATGTCACCGACGGGCTGGGTGGCCACCTTGCTCGCGTCGAACGGGCCGCCGTGCCACGGACCCTGGGTACGGTAGAGCGCGCCCTTCATGACGGGTTGGCCGCTCGCGTCGTACGCGAAGGTGCGGGCGGCGGGCGCCACGTACCAGGTCGGCCGGCCGTCCGCGCCGTAGACGAAGAGCGTCACGAAGGCGGTCTCGCCCTGGTGGACGATGTTGGCGCCCCAGCCGGATTCCTGCGGGTTCCACCACAGGTCCGTGTACAGGTTGGCATGGGCGTTGATGCCCGCCGCCGCAAGGGTCGCGGCGAGGGCGAGGCGGATCGTCTGCATCGGTTTCATCCGGGTCTCCTGAAAATTTCGGTTCGGCCGGCACCTTAGCCGGCGCGCACGGGAAAGCGCCACGCCGCTGCGACGAAACGCGCATTTCGCGCGCTGGATCGCGGCCGGGTGACGCCTTCAGAAGCGCACTCTGGGGTCGCCCGGGGCGGGCGCGCCAAGACTTTCCGCGTGATACCTTTTCGGCATGGCACTGCCCTTCGACCTTCGCCAGCTGCGCTACCTCGTCGCGGTCGCCGAGTCCGGGAGCTTCCGGGCGGCCGCCGAGCGCCTGCACGTCTCGCAGCCGCCGCTGAGCCGGCAGGTGGCCGACCTCGAGCGGACGCTGGGCGCGCGGCTCTTCGATCGCCATGCCGGGGGCGTCACGCTGACGCCGGCGGGCCGCGTCGCGCTCGCGGGGGCCCAGGCGCTCCTCGCGCAGGCCCAATCGCTCTCGCGGGCGATTGCCGCCGAGGCCCGCAGCGGCGCGCCGCTTCCGCATCGGCGTGACGGCCGCCCTGGCCGTGACCGATCGCGCACGCGTCACGCGGGCGTGGCGCGCCGCGCTTGCGGGCGTGGCGGTGGATGTCGAGGTGGGCTTCAGCCGCAACCTGATCCCGGCCCTCAAGGAAAGGCACCTCGACTTCGCGATCGTGGGCGTGCCTGGCGACCTCGGGGGCCTCGAGACGCGCGAGGTGGACCGCAGCACGCTGGTCGCCGCCCTGCCTTCGAGCCACCGCCTCGCGCGGCGCAAGCGCATCTCGCTGCTCGACGTGACGGACCTGCCGTTCTTCTGGATCCCGCGCTCGCACAACCCGGCGTACCACGACTTCTGCCTGCGCTACTTCCGGCGGCATCGGCTTCCGGCCGGAGATGATCACCGTCGAGCCCGGCCTCATCCAGACCATCGAGCGCATCGGCACCGGCGAGGGCTGGACGGTGCCGAATGGCGCCTCGCTCGAGACGCGAGTGCGTGGCGTGACCTACCGCGAGCTGGTCGAGGGCGAGGACCTCGCCGTGCGCGCTGGTCGCCGCATGGCCGGGGCCGGACGAGGAAGGCCGGTGCGACCGGCTGGCGGAGGTGGCCGTGCGCGTCCTGCGCCGCGGCCGCGCCGCGGGGGGCTAGCGCCGGCGACGCCGCCTCAGTCGGACTGGAGCTGGTCGGCGCGGGTGAAGGTCCAGGTGCGCGTGATGTAGAGGATGTCGGTGTCGGCCCGGATGGCATCGGGGAAGCGGTCGAAGGGCGCGGCCAGGCGCACGATGCGCACCGCCGCCTGGTCGAGCACCTTGTGGCCCGAGGAGCGGTTCACCTCCACCGATTCCACCTCGCCGTCGGGCTTCAGCCCCACCGTGAGCTGCAGCGACCCGTAGAGCCTGCGCCGGCGCGCCTCGTCGGGGTAGTTCAGGTTTCCGATCCGCTCGATCTTCAGGCGCCAGTTGTCCACGTACATGGCGAAGCGGTACTCGGAGGTGCGCGCGCCGATGAACTGCTTGCGCGGGCGCTCCTGGTAGGCCTGGTAGTCGCGCCGGATCTGCGCCTCGAGCCGCTGGATCTCCAGGCTCTTCTCGATCAGGTCCTGGGCCGACTTGTCGGGCTTGTCGTTCTTCTCGCCCACCGGGTCGGGGGGTGCGACGGCCGCCTGGGACTTCAGGCGCGTCATGAGTTCCGTGGCCTCGCGCTCGAGCTGCTGCACGCGGCTTTGCGCCTGCTTCACCTCCGGCGCGCTTTGGCGGCTTTCCAGCACCGGAAACGGGCTGGAGGCACGGCGCTTGGCGTCGGTGTTGCCGCCGCCGTCCAGGTTCGCCTGCGCCAGCGCGTCGGCCTTCGCCGGCTTGGTGGCGGACTTCGCGTTCACCAGCACGACGTCGAGAACGTTGTGCGGCGCATCGAAGCCGCGCGGATCGGGCACCTTGAATCCGAGCCCGACGATGGCAAACGCGTGGCAGGCCACGGAGGCCACCAGCGCCACCTGCATCGAGGCGACAAGCCCGAACCGCTCCAGCAGGTAGTCGGAAAAATGCAGGAGCGCGTCGGCTGTTGGCTGCCTCAGCTGCATCGGCTGGCCGGGGATCGCTCGATCGGGCGGAACATGAGCCCGGATGATAGCAGCGGCTACCCCTCGCCGGGCTTGCCCAGGTAGCGGCACGGCAGGTTCACCTCCCACAGATCGGGCTCGCCGAAGGCGACGCGGACGCGCTCGCCGGCGGCCGCAGGCGGCAGGCCGATGGCGCGACAGACGAGCGGGATGCCGTCCAGGCGCACCAGCTCGTCGCGAATGATCGTCGCATCCGCCGCCGCGATGCCCTCCTGGAGGATCCAGCGCAGGCACCAGTAGCGCTCGAGATGGCGCTGGTGCTCGGCGTAGGCCTCGTAGGCGTCCTCGAACTCGCGGGCCGCGCCTGCAAGGTCATCGCGCGCGTACGGCGCGGGTTCGCCACGCAGCAGCGCCACCAGCTCGCGCTGGTTGGCGAGGTCGGAAAAGCGCCGCAGCGGCGAGCTCGACCAGGCGTAGTGCGTCACCCCCAGCCAGTCGTGCGCGCCCGGCTCGACTTCCATGCGCGTCTTGATGCCGCGCTGGTTGCGGTAGATGGCGGGGTAGCCCGCATCGGCGAGCATCCGCCCCCAGGTGGCGTTCAAGTGGATCATGAACTCGGAAACCAGGACGTCGATCGGCGTGCCGCGCCGCCGCGGCTCGATGGCGATGCGGCCGCCTTCGACGCGGAAGGTGTAGTCGAGCTTCTCGATTTTCGGCTTGCCGGCTGCCTGCGTCGACCACGTCCTCGCCGGCGCCGCGCGCGGCGCGCAGCTTCTTCGCCAGCCGCCACAGGAGGAGGAGATCCTCGCCGTGCGTCCCCTCGACATTGCCGGCGGCAAGCGACTCCTCGTTCAGGCGCGTCTCGAGTTCCGCGATGCGCAGGTTGCTCGCGATCGCGACGCGCTCCAGGCGCGACTCGGTCGCCATGATGTCGAGCGTGTCCGCATCGACGTCGAGGTAGAGCGAGACGGCTGCCACCTCGCGACCCTCCGCGAGCGTGGCCTCGGCGATCGCCGCCTCCGGCAGCATCGTGATCTTCCCGCCGGGGAAGTAGACCGTGGAGAGCCGTTCGCGCGCGATGGTCTCCAGCGCATGGTCGCGCCCGAAGAAAAGGGTGGGAGCCGCGATGTGCACGCCGACGCGCAGCCTCCCTCCGGCGATGCGCTCGACCGAAAACGCATCGTCGATTTCCGTGGTCTCGTGATCGTCGATGGAGAACGCCGGGGTCGAGGCCTGGGGAAGGTCCTGCGGCGCGTGAACCGGCGCCACTTCGGGAAAGGCGAGCCCCTGCGGGAAGAGCTCGAACGCAAAGCGACGCAGGAAGTAGTCCTCGGGCCCGGAGAGGGCGCCGAGGCTGCGCCAGGAGCTTGTGCGGCGCGAGCCCGGCCTGCGTGGCCGCCTGGTCGAGCGCGCGCCATTCGAGCGACATCTTGTCCGGCTTGAAGAGGAGCAAGTCGAGCCGGGCGGCATTTCCGGCGGGATCGTTCCGGCACCGATCGCCGCAGCCCACGCGTCCACCTGTTCCTGCTGCCGGCGCTTCTTTTCCAGCCCGGCCAGCGCCGCCCGCAGGTTTTCCTCGGGTGCGGCCTGGTAGCGACCCTTGCCGCGCCGGTAGAAGTACATGGGGCACGCGTGCAGCGCGAGCGCCACCGCTGTGGCCTCCAGCGGGGCCGGCGCATGGCCGTAGTAGTCGCGCGCGAGATCGGCGAACCCGAACTCCTCCTTGCCGCACACCTCCCACAGGAACTGCGGGTCGATGCCCTCGGCGCGCGACTGGGCCTCCGGGATGAAAGCCGACAGGGACTGGCCATCGAAGCGCAGCAATACCGCGCTGGCCTTCACCTTGGAGCGCTTGCCGTGCGCGGCCTCGACCTGGCAGGCGGCACCGGCCTCCGACAGGATCGTGCCGACGCGAAACGCGCCGTCCTCCTCGAACAACACCTGGGTCATGACACCGCCCTTGTAGCCGGGTCGCGGCTGTCCTCGCGCGCCCACGCCACGATATCCGGCACGAACTCGGGAAAACTCGTCAGGGAATGATCGCCGCCCTGCACGATCGACTGGCAGGCACCGGCGTAAAAGGCGAGCGCATCGCGATAGTCGAGCACCTCATCGCCGGTCTCGACCAGCAGCCAGTAACGCTCCGGGCGCGTGATCGCGGGCGGGTCCAGCGTAGCAAGCTCGGCCACATGCTCGCGCGTGAGGTCGAATCGCTCGCCGGTGTAGAGGTTGGTCTGCGGCCCGAGATAGCGCTCGAAGTGGCGTTGCGGATGCACGGCGGGATTGATCACGACGGCGCGGCACCCTGATTCCTGCGCGAGCCACCGTCGCATAGAACCCGCCCAGCGAACTCCCGACGAGCAGCAGGTTGGCGGGATCGCGGTCGAGGCAAAGCGACCGCACCTGCGCATGGGCCTGCGCCGGACGGTGAACGAGGGCCGGCACGAGATACTCGATGTCCGGCGCCTGGCCACGCAGGTAATTTCCCAGCATGACTGCCTTGCGCGAAGCCGGCGAGCTGATGAATCCGTGCAGGTAGAGGATCGTCTTCAAGCGGGCCCGGGGATCTCGACCGTGCCGCGGGCGAGCGCGATCACGTTGCCGCCGACGCGCACCCCGCCCGCTTCCACCGCCAGGAAGAGTGTCGAGGGACGCCCGACCTCGTCGCCCTGGGAAACGGTGCGCCGCACGTCTTCGCCGGGCCGCAGGGCGCAGAACCAGCCGCCGAGATTGGCGCAGGCCGATCCGGTGGCCGGGTCCTCGAGGACCGCGGCACCGCTCGGGAAAAAGAATCGCGCGACGACCGTGCCCGTGGCGTCGCCGGCGTCGGCGAACACGTACGCCATGCTGTGCCCGTCCTCGCTCACGAGACGCGAGAAGGCATCCGCACGCGGGCGGGCGTGGCGCACGGCTTCGGGCGAGGCCACCGGCACGATGAGCTGCTCCTTGCCCGTGTTCACCCACAGTGGTCGCTCGAGCAGGTCGGCGGTGGCGAGCCCGAGGATGTCGGCCAGGTCGCTGCGCGATTCGCCCACTTCGCGCCACCGGGGCGCGTTGGCGGCGAGCGTCCAGCAATCGCCGCTTGCCGTGACCGGGATGATTCCCGCCCTCATGTCCAGCGTGACCGCGTCGCCCGTCGCCTTGAGCGCGCGCACCACGTGCGCGGTGCCCAGCGTCGGATGCCCGGCGAAAGGCATTTCGTAGGACGGCGTGAAGATGCGCACGCCCGCCGTGGCCCGGTCCGAGGGCAGGATGAACGTGGTCTCGGAAAGATTGAACTGCCGCGCCAGCGCCTGCATGGTCGCGCCGTCCAGGCGGCTGCCGTCCTCGAAGACGCAAAGCGGATTGCCGGTGAACGGCCCGCCCCGGGTGAACACGTTGACGATGCGGTAGGCGAGCGTGGTCATGACGGCTTCTCCCGCGCGGCGAGGCGCGCCAGCAACTTCGCATGGATGCCGCCGAAGCCGCCGTTGGACATGACGAGCGCGTGGTCGCCCGGCTGCAGCACGTGTCCCAGGGCCTCGACCAGCGGATCGATTTCCGAATAGATGGCGGCGCGCGACGAGAGCGGCGCCAGGGCCGCTTCCGGGTCCCAGCCGAGGTGGCTCGCGTAGCAGTACACGAGGTCCGCGCCCGCGAGGCTCCCGGCAAGCCGCGCCTGCATCGTGCCGAGCTTCATGGTGTTGGAGCGCGGCTCGAAGACCGCCACGATGCGCGAGGTGCCCACGCGCCTGCGCAGGCCCGCGATGGTCGCCTCGAAAGCGGTCGGGTGGTGGGCGAAATCGTCGTAGACGGTGACGCCTCCCGCCGTGCCGCGCACCTCCATGCGTCTCTTCACCCCCTGGAAGCGCGACAGCGCCGCAATGCCGGCGGCGAGCGGCACGCCGGCGTGGCGCGCGGCAGCCAGTGCGGCGAGCGCATTCGCGCGGTTGTGCTCGCCGGTCGTGTCCCAGCGCACCACGCCCTGCGCGACCCCGCCCAGCAGCACCTCGAAGGAGTCGTCCGGGCTCACCGTCCCGATGCTCCAGGGGTGACCGGGTCCGAAGCGCTCGACACTCGTCCAGCATCCCCTCGCGAGGACGCGTGCGATCGCAGCCTCGGCGCCGTTGGCCACCAGCAGACCGTTGGCCGGGAACCGTGCGCACCAGGTGGTGAAACTGCGTCTCGATCGCCGCCAGGTCGGGAAAGATGTCGGCGTGGTCGAACTCGAGGTTGTTCAGCACCACCGTGCGCGGCCGGTACCAGACGAACTTGGAGCGCTTGTCGAAGAAGGCCGTGTCGTACTCGTCGGCCTCGATCACGAAGAAGGGCGAATCGGTGAGGAGCGCGGAGACGTGGAAGTTGCGTCGGCACGCCGCCGATCAGGAAGCCGGGATTCAGTCCCGCCTCCGCGAGGATCCAGGCGAGCATCGCCGCGGTGGTGGTCTTGCCGTGCGTGCCGGCCACGGCCAGCACCCACTTGCCCGGCAACACGTTTTCCGCGAGCCACTGCGGCCCCGACACGTAGGGAAGCCCGCGGTTCAAGATCTCCTCGATCACGGGCTTGCCGCGCGTCATGGCATTGCCGACCACGTAGAGGTCCGCCGGATAGCGCTCCAGCTGCCCCGCATCGTAGCCCTCGTGCAGGCCGATGCCGAGGTCGCGCAGCTGCTCGCTCATGGGCGGATAGACCTGCGCGTCGCAACCCGTGACCGTGTGGCCGGCCTCGCGGGCGATCTTCGCGAGGCCGCCCATGAAGGTGCCGCAGATGCCGAGTATGTGCAGGGAAGTCATGGGGGGGGCGGGCCGGCGGGCTTTCATGCCAGCGGGAGGGCGAGAGCGCGAATTTTATCATTCGGCCGGGTTAAACTAGCCCTCCACTCTCGCGACGAGGGGCGAGCGCCCCCACCCCCGCCGATGGTTCCCCACCTCACCACATCGCTCACCGGACCGCTGCACGACCTGGAGCGGCACGTCCTCGACCGCCGCCCGGAGATCGAGCGCTGGTTCCGCTCCCGCTTCGCCGCGCACGAGGTCCCCTTCTATTCCTCGGTGGACCTGCGCAACAGCGGGTTCAAGCTCGCCCCGGTCGACACCAACCTCTTCCCCGGCGGGTTCAACAACCTGAACCCCGACTTCCTGCCGCTGTGCGTGCACGCCGCGATGTCGGCCATCCAGAAGCTCTGCCCGGACGCGCAGAAGTTCGTCCTCGTGCCGGAGAACCACACGCGCAACCTCTTCTACCTGCAGAACGTCGCCACGCTCAAGCGCATCCTCGAGAGCGCCGGGCTCGCCGTGCGCATCGGCAGCCTCATTCCCGATCTTGCCGGTCCGACGGAAATGGAAACCGCGAATGGGGACAGGCTGCTGCTGGAGCCGCTGCGGCGCACCGGCAACCGCCTCGGGCTCGACGGCTTCGACCCCTGTGCCGTCGTCCTGAACAACGACCTCTCCGGTGGCGTCCCCGCCATCCTGCAGGGCCTCGAGCAGACGGTCGTGCCACCCCTCATCGCGGGGTGGTCGACGCGCCGCAAGACCGGCCACTTCCACGCCTACGAGGACGTCGCGGACGATTTCGCCGAGCTCCTGGGCATCGACCCCTGGTTCGTGAACCCCGTCTTCAGCCAGTGCAGGCACGTCAACTTCGCCGAGAAGGCGGGCGAGGACTGCCTCGCGGCCAACGTCGAGTACGTGCTCGCCGAGGTGCGCGAGAAGTACGCGCAGTACGGCATCACCGAGGAGCCCTTCGCCATCGTCAAGGCCGACGCGGGAACCTACGGCATGGGCATCATGACGGTGAAGAGCGCGGACGACGTGAGGAACCTGAACCGCAAGACGCGCAACAAGATGTCCGTCATCAAGGAAGGCCAGCCGGTCACCGAGGTGATCATCCAGGAGGGCGTCTACACCTTCGAGGACGTGGAGGGTGCGGTGGCCGAGCCGGTGATCTACATGATCGACCAGTTCGTGGTGGGAGGCTTCTACCGCGTGCACACGGCGCGCGGCAAGGACGAGAACCTGAATGCGCCGGGCATGGAGTTCCGGCCGCTCGCCTTCGAGACCGACTGCCACTCGCCGGACTGCGCCGGCGGCCCCGGGGACCCGCCCAACCGCTTCTACACCTACGGCGTGGTGGCGCGCCTCGCCACGCTCGCCGCGGCGATCGAGGTGGAGGAAATGACGGGAACGCCGAGGAAGCCGCACCGCTGGCCGCAAGCGCATGAAGCTCGCGTTCATCGTCGACCCGCTCGGGAGCCTGAAGCCCCGCAAGGATTCCTCCATCGCCATGATGCGCGAGGCCTCGCGGCGCGGCCACGAGGTCTATGCGCTCGGGATGGCCGATCTCTACGTCGAGAGCGGCACCGTGCTCGGCCGGGCCGTGCCGCTCGCCATCGACGAGAGCGACGAGGGCTGGTGCCGCGAAGGCGGCGCCGAGGAGGTGCCGCTCGCGTTCTTCGACCTGGTCGTCATGCGCAAGGATCCGCCCTTCGACGCGGAGTACTACTACGCCACGCTGCTTCTCGAGCGCGCCGAAAGCGAGGGCGCGCGCGTGGTGAACTCGCCCCGGGCGTTGCGCGACTGGAACGAGAAGCTCGCGATCCTGCGCTTTCCGCAGTTCACGCCGGCCACCCTGGTCGCGCGCGATCCGGCGCGCGTCCACGCGTTCGTCGATCGCCACGAGGACGTGATCCTCAAGAAGCTGGACGGCATGGGCGGCACGATGATCTTTCGCGTGCGCGCGGGGGACCCCAACCGCAACGTGATCGTCGAGACGATGGTGGGCGAAGCCGAGCGCACGATCATGGCGCAGAAGTACGTTCCGGAGATCGCGCAGGGCGACAAGCGCGTGCTGGTGATCGAGGGCGTGCCCTTCGCCTGGAGCCTCGCGCGCATCCCGAAGGCCGGCGAGACGCGCGGCAACCTGGCCGCGGGCGGCACCGGGGTGGCGCAGCCGCTCACGGCGCGCGACCGCGCGATCGGGGAAACCGTCGGCGTCGAGCTCGCCAAGGCAGGCATCGTCCTCGCGGGCCTCGACGTCATCGGCGACTTCCTCACGGAGGTCAACGTGACCAGCCCCACCTGCCTGGTCGAGATCGCGCAGCAGACCGGCGAGAATGCCGCCAAGCCGCTGCTCGACGCCTTCGAGCGCCTCGGGCGCCCGTCGCCGGGAAGATGAAGCCCGGCGAGCGCCTCGCCGCGCTCGAGGGGCTGCGGGGCTACGCTGCCCTGCTCGTGTTCCTGGTCCACGCCTTCGGCGTCCTCGCCACGCGCCTGTATGGCATCGACCCCGATCACTACTCGCTGTGGGGCGAAACGCAGCCGGCCCTCGCCTTCCTCGTGTTCCTGCACCGGTCCCACTACGGCGTCGACCTGTTCTTCGTGCTCTCGGGGCTCCTCATGGCCGACCTCGCGGCACGGCGCTGGCCGGGTGCCTGGCGCTTCCTCGCGCGGCGGTGGCTGCGCATCTACCCCGCCTATGCCCTGAGCACGCTCGCCTTCGCGGCGGTCGCCTTGCTGTGGGCCGGCCGCGACATCGCGATCGGCGAGGCGCTCGGCAACGCATTCCTGCTGCAGGGCTTCTTCGTGCTCGGCATCGCCGCGGTGAACCCGGTGAGCTGGTCGCTCAGCTTCGAGGCGGCTTTCTACCTGGCGATTCCCCTCCTCGTCGCGGCCTTCCGCCGCGGCGCTCCACCGGCACTCGCGACGTGGCTGATCCTTGCAGCCGCCTTTGCCCTCATCCTGTCCGCCGCCGGGCTCGCCAGCGCGCCGAAGGCGATCTACATGGCCTACTTCGCGCTCTTCGTTCCCGGCATCGCCCTGGGCCTCCTCGACGACGTCACGCGCGAGCGCCTGGCCGCGCGGCTGCCTCTTGCGGCCGTCGTCGCCGCGTGGGCCGCATTCACGCTGACCGTGAAGCTCGAAGGCCTCGCGAACACGCACATCGCCTACTACGCGGCATCGGGAATCTGCGGGGCGCTGCTGGTGCTCAAGGCCTGCGACGCGGAAGGCGGACTGGCGCGTCTCCTCGCGACGGCTCCGGCGCGCTGGCTCGGCCGCTACTCGTACTCGTTTTTCCTCATCCACTACCTGGTCGTGCACCTGTGGGGCGATGCGGTGGCGCAGGCCGTGCCGGCCGAGCATCGCCTGGCGCACGCCGTGGTGTTCCTCGCCGGGGCGCTCGCGGGAAGCCTCGCGGCGGCGCGACTGCTGTACGCCGTATCCGAGCGCTATTACTTCAGGCGATCCTAGGGCTGCCGCGTGCGGGCGTCTCGAGGCAGTCCCGGAGCAGCTCCTCGAGCCCGTCCGCGGATTGCCACTGCCATCCGCAAACGAAACGCGGCAGCCGCCAGCGCGACATGCCCGCCACCACCGGCCCGGCTTCGGTCGTGAACGCCGCGTAGACGCCGTGGCCGAGCGTGTCGTCGGGAAACCACGCGTCGGCAAGGAAGTCGCACGCCGGGCCGTAGGGATACGCGAAGAGGACATCTCCCTGGCGCCCGCGCCGCTCCCGCAGGTAGCGCGTGGCCAGGGTGATCTCGGCGTGCGCTTCCTCCGGGCTGGACAGGGCGAACGTCCCCCGCGGCGCGCTCGCCACCGTCCGCGCGAGCGAGACCTGGTTGTGGTCCCAGGAGTGGCTCTCGATCGCCATGAGGCCGGTGGCCTCCGCATCGCGCCACCAGCCGTCGTTCCACCAGCCGCGGCCGATCATTTCGCGGCGGTCCAGCTCCGCGCGCGCCTCGGGAGACACGATGACGAAGGAGGTGGCATGCAGGTCCGGCTGCGCCTGCCGTCCGTGGCGCGCGCGGAAGTCCTGCAGGATGCCGAGCATCCCGCGCTGCGTCCCCCAGGTGGGGTGCGGCAGGTCGTGCGCGTCGAAGTCGGGGCCGTCGTCCATGGTGAGCGCGACCGATCCGCGCAGGCTCTCGAGCCGCCCTTCGACGCAGGCGCGCGCCACCTCGCCGGCAGGCACGATGCGCAGGCCGAGCGCGTGGATGCGCTCGAGATCCTCGGCGAAGGCGACGTGGTCGTTGTCGGCGTGGCCCGTTCCCGAGACCTTCATCGAGTGGTACGTGAGCACGGGAACGGCGGCCGTCCGTGGCACGGTTGCCCCTACGGCTCCACGCCCTGCACGCGGGCGGCAAGGGCCGCCGGGAGCGTTTCCATCATCCGCTGCGCCGCCGCGATACGCGCAACGGGCACCGGTTCCTCGTGATGCGGCGCGGCCCAGACCGGGCCGGGAAAGTGGCGGTCGTCCCGCCAGCGCGGAATGACGTGCCAGTGCAGGTGCGGCGTCAGGTTGCCGAGGCTCGCGAGATTCACCTTGTCGGGTTGCAGCGAGTGCCGGACGTGCGCCTCGACCGCGAACACCACCCCCATGAGGCGGGCGCGCTCGGCCTCGTCGAGGTCCGTCATTTCGCGCACGTGCCGCTCGAGCACCACGCGGAGGAACCCCGGCAGTCCCGGCTCGTCGACGGCCACCACCCGGCAGAACCCGTCCTGCCAGAGGAGCGTGCCGCCGGGACCGCTGCAGAGATCGCAATGCATCAGAGGAGGACGCGCTCGATGCCGCCGCGATTGGCGCGCGCGACGAATTCCGGCAGCCAGCGCTCGCCGAGCAGGTGGCGCGCCATCTCGACCACGATGTAGTCCGCGCTGGTGCCGGCATCGTTCTCGTAGCGGGCGAGGCCCTGCAGGCACGACGGGCAGGAGGTGAGGATCTTCACCTCTCCCGCGAAGCCGTCGGCGCGTGCCGCGCGGGCTCCCTGCACCATTTCCTCCTCCTTGCGGAAGCGCACCTGGGTGGAAATGTCGGGACGCGAAATGGCCAGCGTGCCGGACTCCCCGCAGCAGCGATCGTTCAGCGCCACCGGCGTGCCCATGAGCGCATTCACGACCTTCAACGGCTGGTGCGTCTTCATCGGCGTGTGGCAGGGGTCGTGGTACATGTAGCGCACGCCCGCGACGCCCGCGACCCGCACGCCCTTCTCCATCAGGTACTCGTGGATGTCGAGCAGCCGGCAGCCCGGAAAGATCTTGTCGAACTCGTAGTCGAGCAGCGCATCCATGCAGGTGCCGCACGAGACGACCACGGTCTTGATGTCGAGGTAGTTGAGGGTGTTGGCCACGCGGTGGAAGAGCACCCGGTTGCGCAGCGTGATTTCCTCCCCTTTCGCCGCCTGCCCGCTCGCGGTCTGCGGATACCCGCAGCACAGGTAACCGGGCGGCAGGACGCACTGCGCGCCGACGTGATACAGGAGCGCCTGCGTGGCGAGCCCCACCTGCCCGAACAGCCTCTCCGACCCGCAGCCGGGGAAGTAGAAGACCGCTTCGGACTCCTCCGTGACCTTGGCGGGGTCGCGGATGATGGGCACGACCGAGGCATCCTCGATGTCGAGCAGCGCCCGCGCCGTGCGCTTGGGGAGGTTCCCCGGCATGGGCTTGTTGATGAAATGGATCACCTGCGCCTTGAGCGGCGGCCTGCCCACGGTGGCCGGCGGCCGGCGCGTCTGCCCGCGCGTCACCAGGAAGCGCCGCGCGATGCCGTGCGCGAGACGCTGCACCTTGTAGCCCCAGTCGAGCATGAGCGTCTTGGCGATCTTGATCGTCGTGGGATCCGTCGCGTTCAGGTAGAACATCGAGGCGGCCGTGCCGGGGTTGAAGCGCTTCTTGCCGAACTTGACCAGCAGGCCGCGCATGGCGATCGAGACGTTGCCGAAGTCGATGTCCACCGGGCACGGCGACTCGCACTTGTGGCACACGGTGCAATGGTCGGCCACGTCGCCGAATTCGTCGAAGTGCCTCAGGCTCACGCCGCGGCGCGTCTGCTCCTCGTAGAGGAACGCCTCGGTCAGGAGCGACAGGGCGAGGATCTTGTTCCTCGGGCTGTAGAGCAGGTTCGCGCGCGGCACGTGGGTCGAGCACACCGGCTTGCACTTGCCGCAGCGCAGGCAGTCCTTCACCGAGTCGGCGATCGACCCGATGTCGCTCCTCTCGAGGATGAGCGACTCGTGCCCGATCAGGGCGAAGGACGGCGTGTAGGCGTTCGCGAGGTCCGCCCCCGGCAGCAGCTTGCCGCGATTGAAGCGGCCCTCGGGGTCGACCTTCGCCTTCCAGGCGGCAAAGGCCTCGACCTCGGCCTTCTCGAGGAACTCGAGCTTGGTGATGCCGATGCCGTGCTCCCCGGAGATCACCCCGCCCAGCTCCTTGGCGATGCGCATGATGTGCGCCACCGCCTCGTTGGCGGTGCGCAGCATCTCGTAGTCGTCGGAATTGACCGGGATGTTGGTGTGCACGTTGCCGTCGCCGGCGTGCATGTGCAGCGCGACGAACACCCGCCCGCGCAGCACGCGGGCGTGAATCGCCTCGATGGCGGCCAGCACGGGCTCGAAGGCGCGGCCGGCGAATATCTGCCGCAGGCCGTCGCGGATCTCGCGCTTCCACGACACGCGCAGTTCGTGCAGCTGCACCAGGGAAAAGAGCGTGCGCCCGTCGGGCCGCGTCCGCGACGAGGTGGGCGATGCCCAGGGGTGCCAGGTCGGGCCGCACTTCGCCCACGCGGCGGTCGAGGTTGCGCAGCAGGTACGACCAGCGCCCGCGCACGTGGCGCACCAGTTCCAGCGCCTGCGCAGGGCGGTCGCCGAGCAGGTCCGCGGGGGCGATCGCCTCGCCGTCGGCCTCGGCGGGCAGCTCCCCGGCCAGGTATTCCTCGAGCGCGGCGGCGAGCTTGAGCTTGTTGCCGAGCGAATACTCGATGTTCAGCCGCTCGATGCGATCGGTGTAGTCCCCGAGGCGCTCGAGCGGGATCACCACGTCCTCGTTCACCTTGAAGGCGTTGGTGTGCTTGGCGATGGCGGCGGTGCGGGCGCGCTCGAGCCAGAAGCGCTTCCTCGCCTCGGGGCTCGCCGCCACGAAGCCCTCGCCGCCGCGCGCGTTGGCCAGGCGCACCACTTCGGAGGCGGCCAGCGCGACGGCGTTCTCGTCGTCCCCCACGAGGTCGCCGATGAGCACCATCCGCGGCCGGCCATGCGCCTTCGCCTTCGTCGCGTAGCCGACCGCCTTCACGTAGCGCTCGTCCAGGTGCTCGAGGCCGGCCAGCGCGACGCCGTCGCGCCCGTCGATGCGGCGGACGATGTCGACGATGGCGGGAACCGCCAGCGACACGTCGCCGAAGAACTCCAGGCAAACCGTGCGCGTGTGCGCGGGCATGCGGTGCAGGATGAACGTGGCCGAGGTGATGATGCCGTCGCACCCCTCCTTCTGCACGCCGGGCAGCCCGCCGAGCACCTTGTCGGTGACGTCCTTGCCCAGGCCGGCCTTGCGGAAGCGCGCGCCAGGGAGCTCCAGGATCTCCTCGCCCTTCGGGGTCTTGCCATCGGCGGCGAAGCGGCGGATGCGAAAGCGCGCCAGGGGCGCGTCGTGGATCTTGCCGAGGTTGTGATCGAGGCGTTCGACCTCGATCCAGTCGGCCTCCGGCGTGACCATGCGCCAGGAGGCGAGGTTGTCCACGGCGGTGCCCCACAGCACCGCCTTCTTGCCGCCCGCGTTCATGGCGATGTTGCCGCCGATGCAGGAGGCGTCGGCCGAGGTGGGATCGACCGCGAAGACGAGACCGGCGCGCTCGGCGGCCTCCATGACGCGGCGGGTGACCGCACCCGCGCCGACGCGAATCACGCTCACCGGCGACGTGAGGCCGGGCAATGTGCTGTCCTCGACGGGGCCGAGACCAGTCCAGCTTCTCGGTGTTCACGACCGCCGAGAGGCGGTCGAGCGGGATGGCGCCGCCGTTGTAGCCGGTGCCGCCGCCGCGGGGAATGATGGTGAGGCCCAGCTCGATGAGCGCCTTCACCAGCGCCGCGCATTCGCCTTCCGTGTCCGGCGAGACCACCACGAACGGGTACTCCACGCGCCAGTCGGTGGCGTCCGTCACGTGCGACACGCGCGCGAGGCCGTCGAAGGCGATGTTGTCCTTGCGCGTGATCGCCGCCAGCCGGCGCAGGGTCTTGCGGCGGAGCTTGCGCGTCTCCTCGAACTCGCGCTCGAATTCGTCCACGGCCCGGTGCGCCGCGACCAGCAGCTTCTCCACGCGCTGGCTGCGCTCCGTATCCGAGGCGTCCGCCTGGCGGCGCGCCTCCACTTCGCGCAGGCGATGGCGCATCGCCTCCACGAGCGCATCGTGGCGCTTCGGATTGTCGAGGAGGTCGTCCTGCAGGTAGGGATTGCGCTGGACGACCCAGATGTCGCCCAGCACCTCGTAGAGCATGCGCGCCGATCGTCCGGTGCGCCGCTGCGCGCGCAATTCGTCCAGCACCTGCCAGGCATCGCGCCCGAGCAGGCGGATGACGATCTCCCGGTCGGAGAACGAGGTGTAGTTGTACGGGATCTCGCGCAGTCGGGCGGTCATCGGATGCGGCTCGTGGCCCGTGGGCGGAAGGGGACGAATAGCAATTTTACCGCAATGCAGCATTGATCCCGCCCGGCAAGGGCGTTCCCGCCCTCCGCCTAGACCAGTGCCGCCACCTGGGCCACGGCCAGGTAGCGCAGGAGCTTGCCGATCGCGATCGCAAGCGTGCAAAGCGGCCACGGGAGCTTGAGCCAGCCGGCGGCGGCGCAAAGCGCATCGCCCACGACCGGCAGCCAGGACAGGAGCAGGGCGGCAGCGCCGTAGCGCCGTACCCGGGCTATCGCCGCGCCCTCCGGGATGCGCGACGGCAGCAGCCGCCCGAGACCATAGGTGGTGAGGCCGCCCAGGGTGTTGCCGAGGGTCGCGACCGCAACCGCCGCCGGCAGGGCCGCACCCGCCTTCAGCACCGCGACGAGGACGATCTCCGAGTTGCCCGGCAGGATCGTCGCGGAGACGAACGCCGAGACGAAGAGCGCCCAGAGGGATGCGTCCACCGCCTCAGCCCCGCGGCTGCGCGAGACGTCGGCCAGGAACGACTCCAGCGCCGCGACCGGGGCCGGGTCGTCGAAGAACCGTTGCGCCCCGGCGCGGACGCGGGCGCCGATCGCCTCGCGCCAGCTCCGGTCCGTGGCGAGCCGGATGGCGAGGCGGACGTAATCCTCCTCGTCCCGCGCGACGAGCTCCCCCAGCCCGGCCAGGCGCAGCATCGCGAGGCTCTGGCGGCCGCGCATGAAACGCCCCGGCAGCGTCACGAGAGGCAGCCCTGCCGCGAGCGCATCGAGCGACGTGTTGCCGCCCGACCAGTGCAGCGTGTCGAGCATCGCGTCGCACAGCGCGTTCACGCGCAGGTAGTCGCCGTGATCCATGCGCGGAAGGAAGACGGTGCGCGATTCGCCTTGCAGGCCCTGGCTCGCCAAGTGCCCGGAACAAGCGCTCGCGGTAGCTGCCGGTGAGCGGCTCGTCGTGGTCGCGGAAGAACACGAGCGTGCCCTGCGGATCGGCGGCGAGCACGCCGCGCGAAGAGGCGCGTCGTTGTCCGGGTGGATCTTGAACAGCGACTGCGGGCAGAGGTAGAGCGTGCCCCGACGGCGGCAGCCCCAGCTCGCCGCGCGATCTTCGCGGACATCGCCCCCGGTCTCGCGTAGCGCGTGCCGATGCCGGGCAGGCGCACGAGGCGCTCCGTGTAGTGCGCCTCGGCGCCCTCGGGCTCCATCTCGCCGCAGGTGAGGAAGTAGTCGATGTTCGCCTGGCCCGTGGTCACGGGATGGCCCCAGCCGGCGCACTGCACGGGCGCGAGGCGCATGCCGGCCAGCAGGTAGCTCGCGGTGTCCATGCCGACGTCCGGGATAGACGAGCACGTCGAGGCGGTCGGCGAGCACCACGTCGGCGACCTGCGGCACGCGGTGCCGAGGATGTGGCGGTGGTGCTCGACCGCGCCCGCGAGAGCGTCGCTGAACTCGTCCTTCACGTGGCCCGTGTAGTAGGCGAAGACCTCGAAGCGGGAGCGGTCGAGGTCCGTCGACCCAGCTGCGGAAGTACTTGCCGGCGGTGCAGTCGCGGAAGAAGCGGAGAGGAAGCCCACGCGCAGGCGCTCGCCCGGCGCGAGCGCCGCGGCGCGGCCTGCGGCTCGTAGTGGCGCGGCGAGGCGCAGGCGCCCGAGCCGCGCGACGAGGCCCGCGTACTTCTCCTGCAGCGCGCGGTCGTCGCCGCCCTGGTAGGCGAGGTGGAAGTTCTCCCACGCGAGCCCCAGCACCTGCGCCGGATCCGGCGCAAAGCGCGGCGCACGCGGGCGACGAGCCGGTCGAGTCCGCGCGCGTACGCTCTCGCCGCGCCTCCATCAGCGCCGCGCCGGATGCGTAGACCGCCGGCAGGGCGAGCGCTTCGATGACGCTCGCCTGCAGGTCGTCCGGGCTGGCGCGCGAGGCGGCGCGGGCGACCGCGCGCGCCTCTTCCGGCCGGTTCAGCCGCGCGCAGCACCTATGCCGAGCGACTGCGCGGCCGCCGCGTTCTGCGGATCGAGTCGCAGGCGCCGCCGCAGCACGGTCTCGGCCTCGGCCAGCCGCCAGCCGAGGTCGCCAGGAGCTGCCCCAGCTGCGCATGCGCCGCCGCATCGTCGGGCAGCCAGCCGGATCACCTGCCGCCAGGCCGCCTCTGCCGCCACGCAGATCGCCGCGGCGCTGGAACAGGGCCGCCAGGTTCGCGTGCGCCTGCACGTAGTTCCGGTCGGCTCGCACGGCACGAAGGAACGCCGCCTGCGCCTCGCGCTTCGCGACCGCGCCGCGAGTAGCGCCATGCCGAGGTTGTTGTGGTTGCGCGCCACTTCCGGGAAGCGCGCGCGCTTCCTCCGCGAGCAGCTCGATCGCCTCCGGGAGGCGCCCCAGCGCCTGCAGGACCAGTCCCATCTGGCCGCTGGCCTGCGGCATGCGCCGGATCGAGCGCGCGCGCGCGCGACGAAGGCCGCGAGCGCTTCGGCGGCCTGGCCCAGCTCGCGGTGCGCGAGGCCCAGCGCCAGCCAGGCCGCCGGCTGCCCGGGTTCGAGCCGCGCGGCCTCGGCGAAGCTCGCCGCGGCCGCCCCGAAGTCGCGATTCGCCATGTGCGCGAGACCCTCGCGGTAGCGAAGCTCCGCGGCCGTCACCGCTTCACTCCGGAAGCGCGGAAAGCAGGAAGGACTCGAGCGCGCGCACCGGCGCCTCCTGGTCGAAGAGCCGGTGGCTGCGCTCGGCGAGCGCGGCGCGCACGCTGCGTCCGGTAGTCCGCGTCCGGCCCAGCCGCAGCGCGAGCTCGACGTAGGCCTCGTCCGTGCCGCACCACGAGCTCTTCCAGGCCCATGAGCGACAGCATGCCGGCGCTCTGGCGGCCGCGCATGAACTCGCCCGGCCGCGTGACCACCGGCAGGCCGCAGGCGATGGCGTCGAGCGAGGTGTTGCCGCCGGACCAGTACAGCGAGTCGAGCATCACGTCGCAGGCGAGGTTCACGCGCAGGTAGTCGGCGTGGCTCACGTTGGGCAGCAGCTTGATGCGGCCCGCGGTGGGGAGCCCGCGCTCGGCGAAGCGGCGCGACAGCCGGTCGATGAAAGGCTGCGTGATCGGCTCGAAGCGCGACTGGAACATCGACCACGGCCGCCCGCGGCTCGCGCGCGAGGATCTCGACCAGCAGCGCGTCGTTGTCCGGATGCACCTTGAAGAGCGACTGCGGAAAGAGGTAGAGGATCGCATCGTCGGGAAGCCCGAGGGCGGCGCGCGGCACCGGCTCGGGCACGGCCGGGCGCGGGTAGCGACGTGCCGATGCCGGGCAGCGTCACCAGCCTTTCGGTGTAGTGCGCCTGCGCACCCGGCGGCTCCATCGCCTCGCTGGAGAGGAACACGTCGACGTTGGCGTGCCCGGTGGTCACCGGGTGGCCCCAGCCCGCGCACTGCAGGGGTGCCAGGCGCAGGGAGGCCAGCGTGAAGACGCGCGGGTTCATGCCGAGCTCCGGGTAGACGAGCACGTCGAGCTCCTCGCCGCGGATGGCCTGCGGCGAGGCCGGCGAAGGAGAAGCGTCCCCTGCCGGAAATGTCGCGGCCGCCTGCTCGATCTCGCTCGTGACGGCGTCGGGCCGGTTGTTGAGGGAATAGACGACCGTCTCGAAGCGTTCGCGATCGAGCTTCGTCACCCAGCTCTTGAAGTAGTTGCCCGCCGTGCAGTGGTAGAAGAAGCTGCGAGACGAAGCCGACCCGGACCCGGCGACCGGCCCGCCGCGCGGCCGCGGCGCGACCGGCTCGTAGAAACGCGGCAGCACCGGCTCGAGGACCGACGCGCTGGAAGCGCGCGAAGACCGCCTGCAGCTCGCGGTCGTCGCGCCCCTGGTAGGCGAGGTAGAAGTTGTTCCACTGGACGGCGGCGATGCGCTCGTCCGGATTGAGCGCGGCTGCGAGTCTGCGGCGACTCGGCGGCTCGAGCGCCGCGAGGCCTGCCGCATAGTCGGCGCGCGCGTCGTCGATCTGCCTGCGCATCGGCGTAGATCTGCGGCAGCGTGAGCGCCAGCCCGATGCGCGCCCGCAGGCTGGATGGGCGCAACGCGATCGCCTGCCGGTAGCAGTCGAGGGCCGCATCGCGATTGCCCTTTTCCGCCACGACTTCACCGAGGGCGAGCAGCGCGTCGACGCCGCGCGGGTTGAGGCGCGACCGACTGCGCGCAGCGCCTGTCGCGCGCGGTCGAGGTCCATCGACTCGCGGATACAGGCGCCGAGCCCGAGGTGCGCATCCGGCAGGCGCGGCTCGAGCTCGATGGCGCGCGCGAGGCTCGCCTCCGCGTCGGCGATGGCGGCCGATCGCCGAGCATGGTAGAGGCCGAGGTTCAGGTGCGCGTGCGCGTAGCTTCGGGTCGAGCGCGAGCGCCTTGCGGAAGCACTCCACCGCCTCGGTCGCGCGCTCCATGTGCAGCAGCGTGGAGCCGAGGTTGTTCCAGGCGCGCGCATGTAGTCGGGCTTCGCCTCGACCGCCGCCCGGAATGCGGCCTCCGCGGCATCCTTCAGCCCGCGCTCGCGCTGGATGATGCCGAGGTTGTTCCGGGCCTGCGCGAACTGCGGGGGCGAGCGCGCACGGCCGTCTCCAGATGCCGGGCCGCGCCCTCGAGGTCGCCCAGGTCCTGCCGGATGTTGCCCGCGAGCAGGAGGCACTGCGGGTCGTTCGGGCGCAGGTCGAGGGCCTTGCCGCACGGCCTTGCCGGCCTGCGCGAAGTCGCCCGCTCTGCTGCGCGATTACCGCGAGGTTCTGCCAGCCGGCAGCATCGCCGGGCATGAGCCGCGTGTACTGCGCGTAGCGGGCCAGGGCCTCGGCGAGCCTGCCCGGCGCGCTGCAGCGCCAACGCCTCCTGCAGGAGCGCCTGCGGCGTGCTCACGGCGCCACCTTCACGCCGGAGAGCGCCAGCGCCTGCGCGATAGGCATCCTCGAGATGGCGCACGTGCGCCGCGCTGTCCGCGAGGACGGACGTCGGGCAGCCTCGCGTCGATCGCCGCGCGCATGGACTTCATGATAATCCGCGTCGGTAGCCAGGCGCACGGCGAGCTCGACATAGGCCTCCGGCGTGGGCGCGACGAGTTCGGCGAGCCCCGCGTTGACGAGGATGGTGAGAGTCGAGCGCTCGCAGGCGCGCGCTCCCTCGAGCGCGACGACGGGCACGCCCTGGCCGAGGGCCTCCAGGGTGCCGTTGGTGCCGGAGTACGGGAAGGTGTCGAGCACCGCATCGACGTGCAGGTAGCGCGCCTGGTTGCGCGTTTCGTCGCCGCCCTGCGGAATGAAGAGCGCGTGCGCGGGATCGATGCCGTTCGCGTCGAGCATGCGCTCGTAGGCGGGCGCGGCCCCCGGCGAAAGCGGCGAGAAGGCGAGGCGGGCGCGCGGCAGGCGCCGGAAGAGTTCGCGCCACACCGCGAGCAGTCGCGGCGAGAGCTTCTGGATCTGCACGAACGCGCCGAAGACGAAGGCGCCGGGCGGCAAGCCGATCTCGAAGCGGCTCACCGCCGGCTGGGTGCACCCGGGCCACGCTGCGGAAGGGGAAGACGCAGCCCTGCATCGGCAGCAGCCTCTCGATCAGGAAGTCCTGGTTCTCGCGGACGGTCCCAGCAGGCGGTCGGTGAGCTTGAAGTCGACGCGTCGGCGAGGCCCAGCGCGCCCGCGCTCGCCACGTGCGTCACCTGCACGCGCGCCGGCTTGAAGGCGAGGATCGCCGGCCGGGATCCCTTGGTGTGCGTCGAGAGGTCGACGAGCAGGTCGAGGCGGTGGCGCGCAATCGCCTCTGCGGCTGCGCGCTCGGCAGGCCCGCCGACCACCTCGTAGTGGTCGCAGTGCGAGCGGATGCGCCGCGGTCCAGCCGGTCCTCTGCAAGCGACAGCGAGAAGCCGAACACCTCGAAGGCGGTGCGGTCGTGGCGCGAGAGGATCTCCAGGGCCATGCGGCCCATGACGTGGTCGCGGAAGTCGCCCGACAGGTAGCCGACGCGGATCCTGCCGCCCGGCGCGCGCGGCGGCAGGAGCGGCAGCTGCGGGTGCAGCGCGCGGCTCGCGGCATCGTAGCGCCGGTACAGGCGCGAGCATCTCGTGCCCGTCGATGTCGAAGAAGAGCGCCACGTAGAGCAGCTCCTCGAGCAACTCGGCCGCCAGGGCGTCGTCGCGCTCGCGCAGGACGGCCTCCACGGCCTGGCGGAAGCAGCGGTTCGCCTCCGCGAGGTCGCCGCTGGTGGAAGGCGACGTCGATCGCGTAGAGCGCCAGTCGCGGCGAAGCCGGACAGTGGCGCAGGAACGAGTCGAAATTCAGCGAGCCACTCGTCGATGCGGCCGGCGGCGTGCAGGGCATGGCGCAGCTGCCAGTAGGCGGGCTCGAAGGCGGCATCGGCGGCCAACGCGGCGCGCCAGCTGCCGATGGCGAGTTCAGCCTGTCCCAGCTCGGCCAGCAGCAGGCCGTAGTTGTAGAGGGCCGCGGCGGACTTCGGGTCGATCGCGAGCGCGGTGCGGTAGGCCTCGCGCGCCTCGTCGTAGCGCCGCGCCTTCTGCAGCGCGACGGCGAGGTTGAAGTGCACGAGGCGCCTCGGCCGGCGCGGCGCCGACGGCCATGCCGCAGGGCCTCGAGGGCCCGATCGAGATCGCCGGCCGCCTGCCAGCGCGAGCCCCAGTCCCGTCCAGGCGTCCGCGCGTTCCGGCCGCGCGCGCGGTGACGGTCTCGAAGGCTTCGCGCGCGGCCGCATGATCGCCCGCGTCCAGCTCGAGGTTGCCGAGAGCCAGGCTGCGCATCGGCATAGGATGGCGACGCCTCGCAGCGCGCCGCTTGCAGCAGGATCGCGGGAGCGCGCCCGGTTGCCCCTGGCGCGCAGCAGCATGGCCAGGAAGTAGTTGAGCGGCGGATAGCCGGGCTGCTCCTTCGCGAGCGCCTCGTAGGACTTGAGCGCCGCGTCGAGGTCGCCGGCCTGGTGCGCGGCGAGCGCGGCGCGAAAGGCGGTCTGGAACTCGTCCACCGTGAGCGCTGCCGGCCTCGTCGAGGCGCACGCCCTTGTCCGCGAGAGCGTGTTCGTAGGCGCGCTCCAGGGAGCGCACGTAGCCCCCGAGCCCGGCGGCGCGCGCCTGCCGTGGCGGCCGCGTCCACCGCTCGCGCCACCCGCTCGCGGAATGCGCCGTCGCGGGCGAGGCGCACCGCAAGGGCCACGTAGTCGTCCTCCGTGCGCGTGACCAGTTCGTCCAGGCCGAGGTGGCCGAGGATGCTGGCGCTGGTGCGCTCGGCGTGGCGCGCGCCCGGCCAGGGTCACGACGGGGACGACGGCGTCGAGGGCCGCGAGCGTCGTGTCGCCGCCGCTGTACGGGAAAGTGTCGAGCACCGCGTCGACACCGCGGCATAGCGCGCGCGGCGCTCGTGGCGTCGTCCTTGCCGGCCGGCAGGAACGACCACGCGCTCCGTGCCCGATGCCGGCCTTCTGCGCGGCCGCCGCGAGCAGGGCCTCGTCGCGCGGGTTGATCGGCGAGAAGGCGAGCACCGCCTCGGGCAACTCCGCGGAAGATGCGCTCCCACGCCGCGAGCAGGCGCGGCGAGAGCTTCATCAGGTTCACGAACTCGCCGAAGACGAACTTGCCCTCGAGCCCGAAGCTGCGCCTTCGCGAATCCCGCGCCCGCGCGCCGCGGGCACGTGGTGGAAGGGGAAGACGCAGGCGTCCATGAAGAGGAGCTTCTCGACCTGGATAGCGCTCGTTCCCGGGGTCGTCCGCGAGGCGGTCGGTGAGCTTGTAGTCGACCTGGTCGAGACCGACGCAGCCGTGATAGCCGAGGTGCGTGATCACCACGCGGGCCGGCTTGTGCGCGAGGATGCCCGGGCGCGAGCCCTGCGTGTGGCCGGTGAGGTCGACGAGGATGTCGAGGTCGTGGTCGGCGATGAGCCGCGCGGCCTGCGCGTCGCGTCAGCGCGGAGACGTTCACGAACCGCCGCGACAGGTCGCGGAAGCTCGTCCGTGAGCGCGTCGTCGTGGCGCGGGTCGGCGAGGGAGAATGCGTAGAGCTCGAAGCGCTCGCGATCGTGCAGGCCGGAAGACGCTCGTGCATGAGCTTGCCCATCACGTGCGTGCGGAAGTCCGGCGAGAGGTAGCCCAGGCGTATGCGGCGCGCCCCTCGTGCGGTGCATCTGGCCCGAGTAGTTCTCGAACCCGCCTCGCGCATGAGCGCCTGGTAGCGGCGATAGAGGCCGGCGATCTCCTCCTGGGAGACGTCGAAGTACTGCACCTGCGCGAGGACCTCGGCGAGCTGCGTGGGCTCGACTCCGGGAAGGGCCAGCGCAGGCACAGGTCGAGATAGCGTCGCTCGCGCTCGGGATCGCTCGAGCAGGCGCGACATCGTGAGGCCCGCGAGGGCGAGTTCCGGGCACGCGTGGCGCGATCGGCTCCCAGGCGAGGAACGCCTCGTGCGGCCTCGTCGACGCGGCGCAGCGCCATGAGGCTCGCGTAGAGGTGGTCCCAGGTCTTCGCGTCCTGCGGCGCGAGCGCGTGCGCGGCGCGCAGCGGGTCGATGCTGTCGCGACCAGCGGCCGAGGCGCGTGCAGCACGAGCCCGAGGTTGAAGTGCGCCTGCACGAGCGCGGGATTCAGGCGGGCGGCCTCGCGGAAGGCGCGCTCCGCCTCCTCGAGCCGCCCGAGCTGCTGCAGGCAGCTGCCGAGGTTCACGCGCGCCTCGGCGAACGCCGGATTGAGCTCGCGCCGCGCGGCGGTAGGCGGCGATGGCCTCCTCCCATCGCCCGAGGTGCTGCAGCGCGAAGCCCAGGTTGTACTGGGCGCCGAAGTCGCCGGGCACCTGCTGCACGAGGGCGCGCAGCACGAGCAGCGCCTCCTGCGGGCGTCCGGCACGCATCAGCGCCGCGCTCTCGCGGCGCAGGTCGAGGGGCGCGGGGCTCGGCCATGTCACGGGTCCGGGGCGTACCATTCGTGCTCGAGGCGCACGAGGCCGTAGTCGCGCGTGGCGCCGCGCACGGTGAGGCCGGTCTCGACCGTGTCGTAGAGCCGCAGCCCCTCCGGATCGAGGGCGTGCGCCCTGAGCAGGTACTTGCCGGGGATCAGTGCGCAGCGCGGAAAGCGCACGCCGAAGGCATAGCGGTGTGGCGCGATGCGTTGCGGGACGAAGCCCGTCTCGTTGGAGTGTGTCCCGTACACGGCCGTGCCGTCGGCGCGCACGAGTCCGACGAGGGCCACGGGCGGGCGGTCGTCCGGCGAGTAGATCTCGATGCGCACGTCGATGCGTCTCGTCCATCGGCGAACTCGGTCGCGGCTGCGCCGCAGGCATCGCGGGTCGCGAGCGAACGCACCGCGAAGTAGTCGCCCTGCGTAGGTCGTCGCGGTCGCCGAACGGGGATTCCGTTCCGGCGCTTCTCCTCGTGGTAGGCGAGGTAGTCCTGCGTCACGGAGAAGCTGTCCCCGTAGGCGCGCAGCTTGCCGCCTGGTGCAGCCAGGCAGCCTTCTGGCAGAGCGTCTGGACGTGGTACATGCCGTGCGAGCACAGGAGCAGCGTGCCGCCGTCGCCGAGGTAGCGCTCCATCCACTGGATGCACTTGCGCTGGAAGGACTCGTCGCCGACCGCGAGCACCTCGTCGGTGATGAGGACGTCGGGCTCCAGCGCCGTGGCGATGGCGAAGCCCAGGCGCACGACCATGCCCGAGGAGTAGTGCTTCACGGGCTGGTCGATGTGCGCGCCGATGTCGGCGAACGCGATGATGCTGGCCGATGCGGCTCTGCCACCTCGCCGCGCGACAGGCCCGACGAGCGCGGCCGAGAGGGCGATGTTGTCGCGGCCCGTGTAGTCGGGGTGGAAGCCGCTGCCCAGCTCGAGCAGCGCGCCCACGCGGCCGTTCACGGTGGCGGTGCCGCGCGTGGGCCGCACGACGCCGGCGATCACCTTGAGCAGCGTGGACTTGCCGGCGCCGTTCTCGCCGACCAGCCCGAGCGACTCGCCGCGCTTGCACCTCGAGGTCGATGCCGTCGAGGGCGGCAGACATGCTCGACGACGCCGCCGCCGGCGAGGAGCGAGAAGAGCGTGCGCAGCCGCCCCGCGCCCGTGGAGACCAGCGGGTAGTCCTTGCCGACGCCGGCGAGCGAGATCAGCGTGTCGCTCACAGCAGGTCCTCGAAGTACGGGCGAAAGGCGCCGGAAGACCCACAGGCCCGCCGCCAGCACGGCGAGGGAGGCGGCGAGCACCGCGAGATCGCCCGGCCTGCCAGCCGCCGCCCAGAAGACAGGTCGCGATAGCGCGCCACGACGTAGGCGAGCGGGTTCAGCGCGAGCCAGCCCCGGTAGGGCTCGGGCACCAGCGCGAGCGGATAGACGATGGGTGTCGCGTAGAAGATCGCCATGAGGACGAGGCCCGAGGGCCTGCTCGACGTCGCGCAGCACGACGTGGATCGCCGCAAGGAATGCGCCGATGCCCACGGTGAACGCGAACTGCGCCGCAAGCAGGGGAAGCGCCAGCACGAGGCCGGTCCAGCGGATGGGTTCGCCCCAGAGCGCGAGGGCGACGAGGACCGCGACCCAGCCGACGACGTGGATGGCGAACGAGGCGCCCACCGAGGCGAGGATGAGCAGTTCGTGCGGGAAGGCCACCTTGCGGATGAGGCTCGCATTGGCCGGCATGCTCGCCACGGCGCGCTGCAGCCCTTCGGCGAACATGAACCAGGGCCACAAGCGCGATGGCGAGAAAGCCGGCAAAGCGCAGCCCTCCGAGCGCGCTCTCGGGCACGCGCAGGATGAAGCCGAACACGACCGCAAAGATGGCGAGCTGCGACGAGCGGATGCACCAGCGCCCACGCCATCCCGCCCGCGGCACCGGCATAGCGGCTGGTGATCTCGCGGTGCAGGAAGTTCGCAAGCAGCCACCGCCAGGAGTGCGCGGGGCGTGACTGCATGCTCTAGCCCGGCCGCTTGGGCTGCGTCGAAGGGCGCGTTGACGTTGGTCTTGAGCGCCTGGATCGCGTCCAGTTCGAGCTTGAGCTTGGGATCAGCCGTGATTGTCGGATGAATTCCTTGCGTTGCTGCTTGAGCCAGTCGTCCTTGACCTCCGCAATGATGCTCTCGCGAACTCTCGCAAAACGCGATACTGGCGCCCCTTCTTCACGCTTTCGAGCCGAATGACGTGGTAGCCGAAATTCGTGAGCACGGGCTCGCTCAAGCTCACCCGGCTTCAGCGTCAGCGACCGCTTCGACGAACGCAGGTGCAAGGTTGTCGATGAGTATCGGGCCGAGGTCGCCTCCGTTCTTCGCTGCGGAAGGGTCGTCCGAGTACTTTCGTGCGACGTCCGCGAAGGACTTTCCGGCCGACAGCTCGGCACGCGCCTCCAGGGCCCTTGCCTTTGCGGCATCGCGCGCTGCGGCAACGCGCGTCGATGAGAATGTGCATCGCATGCACGATGTCCTTTTCCGTGTACTTGCGCGAATCGGACTTGTAGAGTTCCTCGGCACGTTTTGCCAGGTCCGGAACGGCCATCGCGGCTTCCGACGCGCTCGGTCCGATGCCGGGCAAGGATCTTCTCGGTTGCCGCGGCGATTTCTGCCTTCACGGCGGCCTCCTCGTGGATGCCCGCTTCGCGCGCCTGCGCGGCCAGCGTCTTCGTGACGAGGATGCCTTCCACTGTACGCGCGACACGCTCCGCCGATGCGAGGTACTGGAACTGCTGGTCCTTCGGGATACGCGCGATCTCCTGCTCGAAGTCGGCCTTGGTCACCGTGGTCCATTGATTCCTGGCCAGGATGACTTCCTGTGCCCATGCGGGCAGTGCCAGGCAAATGCAGAAGATCGAGGCAATGATTGGTTTCATGGCATTCGGGGTCTGAAAAAGCACGAAGGCGACACTTGGTCGCCTTCGTTGGCGGTTCGAAAATCGGATACTAGGTCGCTAAGCAAAAAAAAAGGCGGGTGGAAACCACCCGCCTTTGACTTGCTGCACTCCGCGGTCTTGGGGATTACGGAGTCGTACCGATCGAGCGGAAGTACTTGTGCACGAACGAGCCGCCGTAGTTCGAGGCGACACCACCGACGTTGCCGTTCGCGAAGTCCTGGATCACGAAGCCGACGACCGGCAGGCCACGGTGCAGCCTGCGCGGCGGCGTCGGCGACACCGTTGACGGTGCTGGAAACCGGCGTGAGCTGCTGGACGCCTGCTGAAGTCGATGCGACGCCCAGCCCGTGCGGCCGACAGGCTCGGTGGCGGGCGATGTTGTACGCGTTGGCCGAGCCCAGCATGTTGCTGTTGGCGAACGTGAGCACGTTCGCTTCGTAGCAGAACGTGTTGCGACCCGTGATGACGATCGGGCGGTACGCGGCGACGGCAGGATTTCGATCGGGGTGGTCGGCGTCTGCTCTTCGCGGTACCAGACGGTCAGCGTGAAGACGTCGCAGGACAGGCCGTTGTTGAAGTTGGCGTTGAACGGCGCAACCGCGGCGCCCGTGCCGACCGTTCGACGTAGGCGAACTTGGTCGGGAAGGTGACGACCCAGTCCGTGCCGGAGGCGGTGTTCGTCTCGAGCATCCACTCGTTCATCACGTTGCTGGCGCATGATCGCGGCCGACACGGCGTCACGCGCGCTGGCCCACGTCGAGGAAACGACGTTGCCGGCGGCGGTGAAGACCGTCGAGGTGACGACGTTGCCGCCGGTCAGGCGCGGCAGCACGTCGCCGGCGCGGCGTAGTACTGACCGACGTGGACCAGTTGGCCAGCGCGACGGCGTCGTACGAGTAGTCGGTGCCGGCGCGTGACGTTGATGAGGGACAGGCCGCCCGTCAGGCCGCCCGTCGGGGCCGTCAGCTGCGGTCGCGAGGGTGGCGTCGTTCGCTTCGAAGTACGCGCAGTTCGCGGGGACGCCGGCAGAGTTGTGCTTGGCGGCAGCGGTCGCGGTGACGTTGGTCACGTCGCCCATCTCGATGATTTCGAGGTAGCCTTCGCGGGTGCGGTCAAGCGTCGTGCCGCCACCGTCCGCCGGGCGTCGAGGCGTAGACGAAGTTCTTGAAGTGGTTCAGCGAGCCGGACGTGATGTCGGCCGGGTCCGTGATCGCGAAGAGCGAGTTCGGGACGACGCAGGACCTGTCGGCGGAAATCATGGCCGCGCCGTCGGCCGTGCGGACGATGGCGCCGGTCCACACGTCGAACGGGGACAGGAACAAGGTTGAAGTCAAGGACTTCAGCCGAGCGCTTGCCTTCCAGGATGCGAACCTTGACGGCCTTGGTCGAAGCCGTCGTGTTCACGACCGAGACGTAGTTGTCGTAGTACGCGGTGCTCGGTGCCGCCACCATCGGCGCGAACGGTGTAATACGGGTAGATGAGGACGCTGCCCAGACCATCCGGGTTGACGTGGACCGCATTCGCGGTGCCGGCCAGTCCAACGGCCCCCAAGCCCGCCAGCACGGCAGCGTGCAGAGATTTCCGCTTGAACGTGTTCATGTTTTGAGCTACTCCTTTTTGGTGAGATGAGGTGATCACTCTCGTTTAGAAGCTACAACACATTAAGTCTATAACAACAGGCCCGTTTTTACAATTCCGCCGGAAACCTCGAGCCGGGGTACGGTGTCGGGCTAACTTGCCTGCCACCAACCACCAGGTGCCCGCGTCCTTGATCCAAGTTTCCTCGAACGTCCTCTTCAGCCCCTTGATCTCGCACAGGTCGTATTCGAGGGCCATCGTAACCTGACAGGTGTCCGGACGGCAATCGACCTTGTTCAACGTCGACCGCTCGCCAGCACTGGCCGCCCGGCGTCCGCTTGCGGAACGCCTCGAGCGACAGCGTGGTCCGGGAGGCCGGGCTGAAGTACTCGTAAGCCTTGTCCGCCTGACCCTTCATGACCAGGTCCCACCGCTTCTGGGCCCGTTCGGCAGACCACCTTCGCGTCGTCTTCCTCCGGCGCCGCCCGTTCGACCACCGCGCAAGCGCCGATGCACCAAGACCGATTCCCGCTGCCAGAAGCCATCGTCCCACCAGACCTGAGCCAGGACGTCCAGGAATCGCGGAAGACCTGCCTTCACGATCCAAAGGCTAGAGAATCGAGCTCGCTGCGTCAAACAAATTCGGTATATTTTTACAACAGTGTTGTGTTTTTGCAACATGGGTCATCCGAGTTAAGCTTGGAAGGCGCCATTGCGGCACCGGACGTCCGGTGCACGACGCGGCGCGCTAGTTGGCTGTTTCGGCTCGGCTCGGGCTTCGGGTCGTGCGTCTTCGACTTCGGGTACATCGCGTCGAGCATGCGGCATCTTGCGCCGCAGCTCGTCGAGCGCGTCGCGCGCGTTGGCCACGTCCGCGATCAGCTTCGGCGTGATGAGCAGGATCAGTTCCGTCTTCTCGTCGCGATAGCCCTGCGTGCCGAACAGGCCGCCGATCACCGGAATCTTCGAGAGGATCGGCACGCCCGAGGTCGAGAAGGTGCGCTTGTTCTGGATGAGGCCCGCGAAGACGAGCGTCTCGCCCGGACTGCGTCGTCACCACGCTCTGCGCCGTGCGCTTGGTGATCGTCGGCGAATCGATGCCGGAGGTCTGCGTGGCGGCCGCCTCGCTCACCTCCTGGGCGACCTCGAGGGTGATGCGGCCGCCCGAGTTCACGCGCGGCGTGACGTTCAGCAGGATGCCGGTGTCGAGGTACTGGATCGAGCTGATGACGTTGCCGCCGACGCCGCTGGTGGCTCCCGCCTGCTGCGACGACAGCGTGGGAACGCGGCTGCCGACCTGGATCTGCGCCTTCTGGTTGTCGATCACCATCAGCGACGGCGAGGAGACGATCTTCAGGCGCGAGTCGGTGCCGAGCGCGTTGAGCACGCCGCGCACGTCGCCGCCGAGCGAGTTGATGAGCTGCAGGCCCGCGAAGGCCGGAACCGCGCCCGTCGGCGTCGGCGGCAGGCCGCCGAGGTTGAGCGTGCCGCGCGTGACGTTGGGCTCGAGCACGCCGCTGCCGCCCATCGACATGCCGGAGCGCGCGTTGATGAACCAGTCGATGCCGTACTTGAGCTCGTCGGTGAGCGTCACCTCCGCGATGAGCACCTCGATCAGCACCTGGCGCGGAATCGACGTCGAGCTTCCTGATCGCCGACTCGATCTTGTCGTAGTCCGCCGGGGCTCGCCAGGATCACGAGCGCGTTGTTGTCCTTGTCCGCGATGACGCGCACGTCCTTCGACACCATCGCGCCGTCGCCCTCGAAGCTGGTGCGCGCCGCCGTCACCGTGGCGGCCGGCGGCAGCCGGCGCGGGCTGGCCGGCCGTGGCGGGGGCGACTGGATCTGCGCCGCCGCGCACGCCGGGCGCCAGCGCGACCTGCGCGGTGGCGGTCGGTGGTCTTGCGTCGCGAAGATCTCCGAGAGCAGGGCGGCCAGGTTCTCGGCCTTGCCGTTCTGCACCGGGTAGACGTAGCAGGCGCGTGCCGCCCGCTGCGCCGCCCGCGCGGTCGAGGCGCTCGATCCAGGTCTCCGCCAGCTTGAGGTAGTGCGGCTGCGTGGTGACGATGAGGAGGGCGTTGAGGCGCTCCACCGGCGATCACGCGCACGATGCCCGCGAGCGGGCCCGGCGGCCTGCGGACCGAACACCTTGTCCAGCTCCGCCACCAGCGCCTTCACGTCGCGCGCCCTGCAGCGGGAAGATGCCCACGGACATGCCGGCGAGGAAGTCGACGTCGAAGAGGTCGATCGTCTCGAGCAGGTGGCGCAGCTCGCGCTGCGTTCCCTGCAGGATGAGCAGGTTGCGCACCTCGTCGACGCGAACCACCGACTGGTCGACGACGAACGGCTCGAGCAGGCGCGCCATTTCCTTCGCGCCGATGATACCGGACTGGGCACGATCACGACGTTGAAGCCGGGGCGCAGCGGCGCGCCCATCGTGCCCAGCTGCGGCGTGACCGAGCCGCGGCCGGCGATCGAGGCCGGCACGATCTTGTAGAGCGCGTCCTCGCGGATCGAGCGCGGCGCCGTTCTGGCGCAGCAGCATCTCGAGCGTGGCGAGCAGGTCCTTGCGCGGGATCGGCTTGATCGGTGCGCAGCGATACCGTGCCCTGCACCTGCGGATGCACCGTGAACGACTCGCGCAGGATGTCGCCCAGGATCGTGGCGGCCACCTGGCGGATCTCCGTCGCCTCGAAATTGAGCGAGATCTCCTCGGGGCCCGGGGGACGGCGCGGGGGCGGGGTTGCTCTTCACGAAAACGCCGGTGCCCGGATAAGACGCGGCCCTTGTCGGACGCCGCGCGCCGCCGGCTGGCGGCGGCAGGTGCGCGACTGGGCGCGCGGCGTGGCCGGCGTGGTCGTGACCGCCGGCGGCGTCTCGCTCTCCGGCGCTCCCGGCAACGCGCGCGCATCCGGCGACCGGCCAGCAGCGCGGCGAGCGCGATCGCAGCCGACGGACAGCGGGGATCATGGAGATCGCGGGAAGACCGGGACGGAGGAGGGGCGGCATTTTAGCCTACTGGGCGGTGATCCAAGGCCGGCGGCGGCCGGTCGCGGGGGCGGGCACCGGGGTGGAGGCGTGGCGGGCGCGGCGGCGGGTGCTCCGGCCGGCGCCGCGGGCATCCCGGCCGCGGGAGCTCCCGGGCTGCGCAGGCGGCGGTCCGGCCGCCGGCCGGGCAGAGCCCGGCGCCGCGGGCGGCCGGAGCCGCTCCCGGCGCGGGCGGAACGCCCGGCCGGGCGCGGGAGCAGCGGCCACGCGGGCAGGCACCTGGATGTTCAGGGCGAGTTCTTCGGTTTCCTCGCCCATGCTTGCAGCACGACGCGGCGCGGCTCGACGACGTCGACCGTGATGCCGTTCACCTGCGTGCCCTTCTTCACGCTGTGCGTCTTGCCGCGCGGCGACCTCCTTGCAGGAAGGCGAAGGCCACCTCCGGCGTGACCGTGACGCCGGTAAGCACGAACTGTCCCTTGCTTCATCGTCGGCGCGGCCGCAGTGGCGACGGGCGGCGACGGACGCCGCGTCGGAACGAACAGCGGCCGCGCCACGGTCTCCGGGACGTGGCCGCGCTTCCGGCGGCAGCGAGAACGGCGGAAGGAGCTTCGCCTCGACGATCTTCGCCGGCGCGCGCGGACCCGTCGCCCGACCGTGACGCGCCCGAGGAAGTGCTCGAGCCGCGATGACCGCGACGAGCGCGACCAGCGACCCCGATCCACAGGGCGGGCCAGAAGTGCTCCGGTTTGCGCAGGATCGCCATCGTCTACCCCGCGATCGCGAAGCCGGAGACGTCGAGCTGGATGAACATCTCCGGCTCGAATCCGGGCGCCGGCTTGAAGCCCGGGGGCACCTGCGCGCGCACCATCAGCGAGTCGACGAAGAGGTAGGGCTCGCCGGTCTCGATCGCGTGCAGGATCTTGCGCGTGCGCGCAGATGTTGGCGTTGGCCTGCACGGTGACCGTCACCTGCCGGAAGCGCCCATCCTCCTTGGGCTGGGCCACCTGCACGCTGATGAGGCGCCCGCCGTTGCCCTCGACGAACTGGCGCACGCGCTCCTGGATCTCGGCCGCGGAGAGCGAGGCGCGGAGGCCTTGAGGAAATACTTGCGGCTGCCCATGGCGCGGACCGCCTCGAGCTTCTGCCTGCAGCGCCGGCCGGGCGGCCGCGAGCCGCTCGTAGCGCACGAGCCGGCGGTCGATGTCCTCCAGCGCCTCGTCGTAGTGCCGGTGGGCGAGCCACAGCGGGCAGCGCGCACGAGCGCCGACGACCGCGGCGATCGGCCGCCAGCGAGGAAGCCGAGCGCCGCCTTGCGGCGCTTCTCCGGGGGCCAACCCATGACGGCGCGCATGGTCAGCCTTCTGGCGGCTTCGACCGGCCGGCGCCGGGCTTGGCGGGGGCGGGCCGGGCCGGGGCGGCACGGCGCGGACGGGCCAGCGCATGCGGGGCGCCGCATCGGTTGCGGCGCGCTGGCAGGCGGCGCGGCCCGCGGAGCGGCTGGCGCGGGCGCTGCGGCCGGCGCCGGCGCCGCTGCGGCGCGGGCGCCGGGACGGCCGGCGGCGGCAGCAGTGCGGGAGGCCGCCGCCGGCGGGCCGGTGCGCGGCAGCCTTGCGCGGGCAGTCAATGCGCCTTCGGGCATCGGCTCCGGCAGCGGCGCGCGGCTTCACTTCCGCGGCGACGAGGAAGCGCTCGGTGCCGGGGGTGACGCCCTTGGTGAGCGGCGACTTGAAGCTCGCGTTGGCGAGCGACCCGGATTTCTCGAGCACCTCGATCAGCTGCGACGAAGAACCCGGTCTCGCCGGCGATCTGCAGCTCGCGCATCTTGGGGCCCGACTTGATGTCGAGCTGCTGCACCCAGGTCGTGTCCGGCAGCAGGCGCGACAGGTCCTCGAGGAGGACCACCACCGGGTACTGGCCCTGCTTCTTCGCGACCAGGAAGTTGTGCTCGGAGGCGAGCTTCTCGATCTCCTTCGCGAGGCGATCGGCGACGTCGGCGCCCGCCTTCGCCTTCTCGAGCCGCGGCATGCAGCTCGATCACCGCCTCGCGCTTCTGCCAGAGCGGGTAGACGAGCGCCGCCAGCGCGAGCACCGCGGCGAGGGCCGCCAGGAGCGCGCGCGACCATCGCGGCCCGCGAGGTCGCCGGGCGCTCGCGCGCCTCCGGCGCCAGCAGGTTGAACGGCGCCGGCGAAGCGGCGAGGTCGCCGGCCACGCCGACGCCCGAGCACGGTCGCGCCCAGCTCGCGCAGTTCGGCGAGGCGCGCGTCGACCGGCGCGCGCGGCGGTCACCGCGAGCTCGATCGACGAGCCGCTGCGCGGCGGCATCGCGCCCGGTCACGCGGTAGTCGAAGCAGGCCTGCTCCTGCCGTGAAGGGCGTGAGCCGGTCGAGCTCGAAGCCCACCGCGTCGCGCAGCGCCTCCTCGGCGGCCAGCGGCAAGGCGCACGTGCGGACGAGCACCGTCCTCGTCCGGCAGCACCAGCCAGACGTTGGCCGCGCCGCCCGCCGGCCTCCTCGACCAGGCGGCGGAAGGCCGCGCGGCGGCCCGGCAGCGTCGAGCGAGCCCAAGTCGCACGCGCCCGGCCTCCACGAGCGTGCCCGACGCGGGGCGCAGCGCTCGCCATTCGTCGCGCTTCGACGGCACACGTAGGCGATGCCGCCCGGGCGAAAGGCGCTCGCGCCAGGCGGCGGGCACCAGCGCCGCGAGCTCGCGCCTGCCACCAGCGCAGGAAATCCGTGAGGCCGGCGCGGCTCGGCCGCCTCGCGCATCGGCGCGAAGATCGATTCAGCGGGGCTGGCCAACGGGCAGCCTCCGGCGGCGGCGGCGGGCGCCTTCGCATCCTGCGTCGCGCGACACCTCGCGCCAGGCAAGGAAGGTGTACGGGCGCCGCGGGAACTGCGGGCGTGAGCAGCGCGACCGCCTCCCGCGTGACAACGGCGATGCCGTCGTCCAACGACACGTCGGCGCGCGACCGTGACCGCCGGCCGTCTGGACGTAGCTCGCGTAGGCGCCCGCGGCCGTGAAGATCGGCGCCGTGCGCCCCTCCGCGCCGCGCCGCTTCGCGCTCGGCGAGGATAGAGGTCGACCGCCTCCGCCGTCACGCCGGGAATGGCGAGCAGCACGGGACGCTGCGGCGAGGTGGGGGTTCACGCCGGACTGGCGCGAGTACACGGTGATCATGGGCGCGATGCGCTGGTAGACCTCGGGGCGCATGCCGAGGACGAGCTGCAATTCCTCCGTGGACTGGAACGGGTAATTCGCCGGGCGGCCCTTGAGGCCGGCCTGCGCGTATTCGGGCTCCTCGGCACCGAGGGGCCGCTTGAGGGAGTCCGGATCGCGCCAATCGAGGACCGCGTCGAGCAGCTTCGCGGCGTCTTCCTCGCTCACGCCGGCGTAGCGGAACAGCCCCTTGAGCAATTCGTTGTTGGCGGTGTTCACGTCGATTTTAGCAGACTCGTCCGAGAGCCTGACCGTGACCTCCGCCCCGTCGAACACCCATCGGCGGGGCTCCCCGTCGCGCCTCCAGACCTCTGGACTGCCCTGCGGCTTGAAAAGTTCAATGAGGGCGCGGGAGACGGCCGCCTGGGCGCACGGCCTCCCCGCGGGCGATGAGGGCGGCGTTGCGCGCCGCGCGGGCGTCGGTGCGCATGGCGTAGAGGAAGCTGCCGGCGATCACCATGAGCAGCGTGACGACCCAGATCACCAGGACGAGGGCGATGCCGCGCTCGCGCGAGCGGGCCGCCCTCATCGGCGCGGCACGCAGACGCGCTGGAAGGAGGACTCGTAGCAGCCCGCCTCCTCGCCGATGCGCAGGGCCACGACCATCGTCCGGGAGCTTCTCCTCGCCGAGCTTCAGCTCCAGGCGCACGTGCGAGGGCAGGCGCTGCGGGAAGTCCCACCTGTCGCTCCACGCCGGCTGGTGCCGTGTCGTTCTCGGCGCCGAAGTACTCGAAGCGCGCCTCGCTCACGCCGTCGAGCAGCGCGAACTTCTCGGCCTCGTCCACGGGCGCGAAGTCGCGGTTCTCGGCGGCCGCGAAGGCGCGCCGCATGACCAGGCGGCCGGCCTTGTCGCGCCGCCGCGCGCGGGCTCGAACTCGAAGGAGACGAAGGCGAGCCCGCCGCCGCCGATCTCCGCCGGGCGCATCGAGACGAAGCGCAGGCGCTCGCGCTCGCCCTTGAAGGCGAGCTTCACCGCGAGCGGATCCTTGAAGCGCCACGGGAACGCGGCGGCGAGCTCCTTGCGGACGAAGGACGTAGGCGAGCAGCACCTGGTCGGCGCGGTCGCCGCGCCCCGTGCCCGCGTCCCACGCGCGGATGCCCGTGCGCAGGCCCCCGAAGAGCATCGCCGAGCATGACCGCGAGCAGCGTGAGCGCGACCACCGTCTCGAGGAGCGTGAAGCCGCGCCGTGCGCGCGCCGCGCGCTCACGGCTTCGCCCCCAGCACGAGCGTCGCGAGGCGCACGTCGCGATCGCGCCCGTCGGCCGCGCGCCAGGCGACCTTCGATTCCACGCGCAGCAGCCGCACCCGCAGGTTGTAGTCCCTGCTGCGATCGGCGTCCGGCGTTCTCCTGGCGCTCGTCGTAGGCGGCGGCGGACAGCGTCCACGCGAAGCCGCCCTCGGCTCCCGGAGGCGGACGTCTCCTCGAGCCGCTCGGCGGCGGTGTAGCCCGCCAGCCGCGACTGCGCGATCATCACGGCGCGCGCGTACTCGTCGGCGAGCTGCGCGTCGCGAAGCCCGCCGGAGAAGAGCTGCAGCAGCGCGGCGAGCGTCACCGCGAACACCACGAAGGCCGCGAGCACCTCGAGGATCGTGAAGCCGGACGCATCGGCGGGCGCGGCCCGGGACGGCTTCATCGCGGCGCCGGCGGGGGCTAGCCCCCCTCCTTGATGCTCACGCGCCCGGTGAGCCAGTCGACGTCGACGAGGAACTTGCGCTCGCCCGAGGCCACCGTGATGCGCCCGCCCGTGGAGCTGCCGTCGGGATAGAAGCGGATCGCGCCGCGCTTGCTCGTCGACGATCTCCGACTGCGCCGTGTAGAGCTTGAGCTCGAGGCGCTCCGGGCAGCGAGCGCGCGCGGCCGGCCGCCGCTCACCTCGAAGCGAGCGGCGCTCCAGGTCGAGCGTGAGGGCGGCCGTCTCCTGGCGTGGCGATGGCGGTGCCGCGCGCGTCGCGCAGGCCCGCGGCGACCGCGCGCGTCGGCGCTCTTGAGTTCCGCTCCCGAGACGCCGCCCGAGGTGAAGCGCACGACGAGCGCGTAGCCGGCGGCCGCGATCACCAGCACGAGCAGGAGCTCGAGCAGGGTGAAGCCGCGCTGGCGCGCGCGCGGCGCATCAGTTGCGGATGTCCTTGTTCTCGCCCTCGCCGCCTTCCTTGCCGTCGGCGCCGAGCGAGATGAGGTCGTAGCCGCCCTTCTCCGCCGGCGAGCGGTAGGTGAAGTCGGCGCGACCACGGGTCCTTCAGGTGCTTCGCGTCCTTCAGGTACGGTCCGTTCCAGTTGCTGGCGCCCGAGGGCGCGGCGAGCAGCGCGCCGAGCCCCTCCTGCGTGGTGGGATAGCGGCCGGTATCGAGCTTGTAGAGCTCGAGGGCGCTGCCGATCTGCTCGATCTGCACCTTGGCCCGCTCGGAGCTCGCGCGTCCGAGGCTGTTGAAGACGCGCGGGCCCACCATGGCGAGGATCACGCCGATGATGACGAGCACCATCACGAGCTCGAGCAGCGTGAAGCCGCGCGTGGCCGCGGGCGGGGATGGGGCGGGTGATTGCTGTTCATGGCGACTCCGGTTTTCTTGCCCTCAGAGGGGCAGGTCGTAGATCGAGAGCATGGCGGCGAGGATCGAGAGGATCACGGCGCCGACCACGAAGGTGAGGAAGAGGATCATCGCGGGCTCGAGGAGCGCGAGCGCCCGCTTCACCGCGCGCGCGACCTCCTTGTCGTAGACGTCGGCCACGTCGAGCAGCATGCTGGTCGAGGCGCCCCGTCTCCTCGCCCACCTGGATCATGTGCACGGCGAAGGCCGGGAAGCGGCGCGTCTCCATCATGGGCTTGCGCGAAGCCGCGGCCGGTCTTCAGCTCGCGCGCCGACCTCGCGCGAGCCCGGCGGCCATGAAGGTGTTGTCCATCGTCTCGCGCGCGATGGAGAGGGCGTTCACGAGGGACACGCCGTTGCGCAGCAGCGTGCCGAGCGTGCGGGCGAGGCGCGCCGTCTCGACCTTCGCGGCGAGGTCGCCGACGACGGGCAGGCGCAGCACCAGCCGGTCCCAGCCGAGCTTCGCCTCGGGCGACTCCAGGCGCTTGGCCACGAGGAACACGGCCGCGGCGACCGCCCAGCACGATCGCCCACCAGTAGGCGCGCATGAACGCGCCCGCGCCGAGGACCATCTCCGTCACCAGGGGCAGCGCCTTGCCGCTCTGCTCGAAGATCGGCTCGAACTGCGGCACGACGACGGCGAGCAGGATGACGACGGAGACGATGGCGACGAGCAGGAGGATCGTCGGATAGATGAGGGCGGACTTCACGCTCTCGCGCAGGTCCTTCGAGCGCTCCATGAACTCCGCGAGGCGCGCCAGCACGTCGGCCAGCGCTCCGCCCGCCTCGCCCGCGCGCACCATGTTCACGTAGAAGCGCGAGAAGACGCCCGCCCTGCGCCTCGAGCGCCTTGGAGAGCGCCGCGCCGCCGCGCACGTCGTTGCGGACCTTGCGCAGCAGCTCGGCCACGCGCTCGCTCTCGGCGAGGCCGACGAGGATCTCGAGGCTGCGGTCGAGCGGCAGGCCGGCGTTCAGGAGCGTCGCGATCTCGCGGGTGACCACGCCGATCTCGTCCTGGCTCACGCCCCTTGCGGAAGAGCGCGGACGAGGCGGCCTTCCTGGCCGGCAGCCGGCGCGGCCTCGGCGGCGCCCGCCTCCACCGCGCGGATCGGCGTGTAGCCCATGTCGCGCAGGCGCTCGACGACCCCGGTGCGCGTGGCGGCGTCCATGGCGCCCTCCAGCACCTCGCCCGCGGGCGTCACGGCCTTGTACTGGAAGACCGGCATGGCGGTCAGTCCTCGCGCGTGACGCGAAGCACTTCCTCGAGGGTGGTGGTGCCGGCCACCGCCTTGCGCAGGCCGTTCTCGAACATCGATTCCATGCCGTCCTCGACGGCGGCGGCGCGCAGGTCGGCCGAGTTGGCGTGGCGCATGACGAGCGAGCGGATGCGGTCGCTCATGGGCAGCATCTCCATGATCCCCATGCGGCCGAAGTAGCCGGTGCCGCTGCAGTGGCTGCAGCCGACCGGGTGGTAGAGCGTCACCTCGCCCTCCGGGACGAAGCGGCGGAGCCCCATCTGCTCGACCACCTCCGGCAGCGCCGCGTACGGCTTGCGGCAATGCGTGCAGAGGCTCCTGCACCAGGCGCTGCGCGAGGATGCCCACCACCGTGGAGGTGAGCAGGTAGTCCTCGACGCCCATGTCGAGCAGCCGGTTCACCGTCGAGGGCGCGTCGTTGGTGTGCACCGTCGAGAGCACCAGGTGGCCGGTGAGCGCCGACTGCACGGCGATCTCCGCCGTCTCGAGGTCGCGGATCTCGCCGATCATGATCACGTCCGGATCCTGGCGCACGATCGAGCGCAGGGCGTTGGCGAACGTGAGGTCGATCTGCGGCTTCACCTGGATCTGGTTGATGCCGGGCATCTGGTACTCGACCGGGTCCTCGACGGTGAGGATCTTCACGTCGGGCTGGTTGAGGCGGTCGAGCGCCGTGTAGAGCGTGGTGGTCTTGCCGCTGCCCGTGGGGCCGGTGACCAGGAGGATGCCGTGCGGCTGGCTCAGCGCCTCGAGGAAGACCTCGAGCGACCTTGCCGTCGAAGCCGAGGGAGGCGAAGTCGAGCGGCACGCCGCCCTTGTCGAGGATGCGCATGACCACGCTCTCGCCGTGCATCGTCGGCACGGTGGAGACGCGCAGGTCGATCTCCTTGCCCTGGATGCGCAGCTTGATGCGCCCGTCCTGCGGCAGGCGCCGCTCGGCGATGTCGAGGTTCGCCATGATCTTCACGCGCGAGATGACCGCGGCCGACAGGCGGCGCGGCGGCGACTCGACCTCGTTCAGGACGCCGTCGATGCGGAAGCGGACGATGAGGCGGTTCTCGAAGGGCTCGATGTGGATGTCGGAGGCGCGGCTCTCCAGCGCGTGCGTGATGAGGAGGTTCACCAGGCGCACGACCGGCGCCTCGGAGGCGAGGTCCTTCAGGTGCTCGACGTCGCCGAGGTCCTGCTCCTCGTCGCGCGTGGCGATGTTGTCGACGATCTGCCCCATCGACGACTTGCCGGCGCCGTAGAGCCGCTCCAGGGCGGCCTCGAGCTCGGTCACGACCGCGAGGCGCGGCAGCACCGGCTTGCCGCAGGCCATCGCCAGCGAGCGCAGCGTGAAATCGTCGGTCGGGTCGGCCATCGCGACGACGATGCCGTCGTCGGTCTCGCGCAGCGGCAGCGCCCGCGCCTCGCGCAGGAAGCGGTAGGAGATCTGCTCCTCGAGGAGCGGGCAGCTCGGGGTACTCGGACGCGTTGCCGCGACCGCGATGCCCAGCTGCTCGGACAGCGCGTCGGCGAGATCGCGCGCGGACACGAGACCCAGGCGCGCGAGGATGACGCCCGAGCTTTTCGCGCGACTCGCCCTCCTGCAGGCGCAGCGCGCGCTCGAGGTTCGCGAGGTCGAGCTTGCCCCGGGCGATCAGGATCTCGCCCAGGCGGCGCGGCTGGCTCTCGACGGGCAGGGCGGACATGGAGGAAAAATTATAGCCGAGGGGGTATTGCGACCCTGTATGAGCGCGAAAAGCCCTGCAGGTTCCCGGGCATTCGTCGATCTCAGGCGGCGGGCAAGCTCGCGACGACCTCGTCGAGCTGCGCTTCCCAGCCGGTCGGGGCGAAACCGAACGCCGCCTGGAACTTGCGGTGGGAGAGCACCGAGTAGGCGGGCCGGCGGGCCGGCGTGGGGTATTCCGACGAACGCGATCGGCATCACGCGCGGCAGCGCGAAATCCCGGTCGCGCGCCGACGCCCGCGCGAAGATGGCGCGCGCGAAGTCCGGCCCAGGTGGTCTCCCCGGCGGCCGACAGGTTGTAGATCCCCGAGGCGACCCCCTTGCGCGGGAATCGAGCGGATCGCGCGCGCCGTCGCCTCGGCGAGGAAGAGGCTCGACGTCGGGGCGCCGCGCTGGTCGGCGACGATGCGCAGTTCCTCGCGCGTGGCCGCGAGCGACAGCATGGTGAGCAGGAAGTTGCGCCCGCGCGGGCCGTATACCCAGGTCGTCCGGAAGATGAGGTGCTTGCAGCCGCTCGCCGCGATCGCCAGGTCTCCGGCGAGCTTCGACCGGCCGTACTCGTTCAGCGGCGCCGGCGCGTCTGTCTCGGTGTAGGGCGTGCGCTTCGCGCCGTCGAAGACGTATTCGGTCGAGTAGTGCACGAGGACCGCGCCCAGCCTCTTCGCCTCCTCCGCCAGGATGCCCGGCGCGACGCCATTGATTGCGCGGGCGAGCTGCGGCTCCGACTCGGCCTTGTCCACCGCGGTGTAGGCGGCCGCATTCACGATCAGCGCGGGACGCACTTCGCGGCAGACGGCGACGATCGCGTCGGGGCTGGCGAGGTCGAGCACGGGAAAGTCGTAGCCATGCACCGTTCCCAGGGGTGCGAGCGTCCTGGCGAGCTCGAAGCCCACCTGCCCGCTCGTGCCGACGAGCAGGATCGGCATCATGGGAAGGTCTCGGCTTCGGCGAGCCGCTTGCCGTTGGCATCGTTGGGCTTGAGGAGCGGCGTGCCCTGGACGGGCCAGGCGATGCCGAGCGCGGGGTCGCTCCACAGGAGCGACCTCTCGTGCTGCGGCGCGTAGTAGTCGGTCGTCTTGTAGAGAAACTCGGCGGACTCGGAAGTGACCACGAAGCCGTGCGCGAAGCCCACGGGCACCCAGAGCATGAGGCGGTTGGCTGCCGAGAGCGTCACGCAAACCGACTTGCCGAAGGTGGGCGAGGAGCGGCGCAGGTCCACCACGACGTCGAAGACCTCCCCCGCCGTGACGCGCACGAGCTTGCCCTGCGCGTTCTGCAGCTGGTAGTGCAGCCCGCGCAGCACGTTGCGCGCCGACTTCGAGTGGTTGTCCTGCACGAAGTCGGGATCGAGGCCGGTCGCCTCGCGGAAGGCGCGCCGGTTGTAGCTCTCGAAGAAGAAGCCGCGGTCGTCGCCGAAGACCCGGGGCTCGAGGATGACGACGTCCGGGATCGCCGTGGCGGTCGCTTTCATGGGGGGCTCACCAGACGCGATCGCGCAGCACGTCGAGCAGGTACTGGCCGTAGGCGTTCTTCTTCATCGGGTGCGCCAGCCGCTCGACCTGCGCGGCATCGATCCACCCCTGCCGCCACGCGATCTCCTCGGGGCAGGAGACCTTCAGTCCCTGGCGGCGCTCGATCGTCTCGATGAACTGCGCCGCCTCGAGGAGGCTCTCGTGGGTGCCGGTGTCGAGCCAGGCGGTGCCGCGGCCCATGACCTCGACCGCAAGCTCTCCCGTCTCGAGATAGCGCCGGTTGACGTCGGTGATCTCGAGCTCGCCGCGGGCCGAGGGTTTCATGGTCGCGGCGATGTCGAGGACGCGGTTGTCGTAGAAGTAGAGCCCGGTCACCGCGTAGCGGGATTTCGGCACCTTCGGCTTCTCCTCGAGGGAGACGACCTTGCCCGCGGCGTCGAACTCGGCGACGCCGTAGCGTTCCGGGTCCTTCACCGGGTAGGCGAAGACGGTGGCGCCGGCGGCCCGGCCCGCAGGCACGCTCGAGCTGCGTGCTCAGGTCGTGGCCGTAGAAGATGTTGTCGCCGAGGACGAGGCAGGACGGGTCGCTCCCCACGAAGTCGCGGCCGATGA
Source organism: uncultured beta proteobacterium (assembly GCA_963786635.1). Taxonomy (GTDB): domain Bacteria; phylum Pseudomonadota; class Gammaproteobacteria; order Burkholderiales; family Usitatibacteraceae; genus FEB-7. The sequence goes on from CAWAZV010000006.1 coordinate 122,810, forward strand.
TGAACGCCTGCGCGAGACCCTCCGGGCTCGGCTGCACGGCATAGGAGATCGCGAGCCCCCACTCCGATCCCGTCGCCCAGGAGCTCGGCAAAGCGCGGCGTGTCCTGCGGCGTGGAGATGATCAGGATCTCGCGGATGCCCGCGAGCATGAGCGTCGAAAGCGGGTAGTAGACCATCGGCTTGTCGTACACCGGCAGCAGCTGCTTGGAGACGACCTGCGTCACCGGGTAGAGGCGGGTGCCGGAGCCTCCGGCGAGGATGATGCCCTTGCGCTTGCCCATGCTCATGCTCTCTTCTGGTAGTTCTTCTCGATCCAGTTGCGGTACTCGCCGCTCCGTCACCTGCGCCACCCAGACGGGGTTGTCGAGGTACCAGCGCACGGTGCGCGCGAGCCCGCGTCTCGAAGGTCTCGCGCGGCGCCCAGCCGATCTCCGCGCGGATCTTGCGGGCATCGATCGCATAGCGCCGGTCGTGGCCGGGACGGTCGGTCACGTAGGCGATCAGGCCGCGGTAGCCGCCGGCGCGCGGCCGCAGCGCGTCCAGCGTGTCGCAAAGGGCATGCACGACCTCGAGGTTGCGCATCTCGGCATTGCCGCCGATGTTGTAGACCTCGCCCGGTCGTCCCTTCGCGAGCACCATGCGGATCGCCTCGCAATGGTCGCCCACGTAGAGCCAGTCGCGCACCTGCCGGCCATCGCCGTAGACGGGAAGCGCCTTGCCTTCGAGCGCGTTGGCGATCATCAGGGGAATCAGCTTCTCCGGAAACTGGAAGGGGCCGTAGTTGTTGGAACAGTTGGTGGTGAGCACCGGCAGGCCGTAGGTGTGGTGGTAGGCGCGCACCAGGTGGTCGCTCGCGGCCTTGGAGGCCGAATAGGGGCTGTTGGGCGCGTAGGCCGTGGTCTCGGAGAACGCGGGATCGGTCGCCGCGAGCGAGCCGTAGACCTCGTCGGTGGAAACGTGCAGGAAGCGGAAGGCCTCGCGCTCGGCGCCCGCGAGCGATTGCCAGTGCGCGCGCGCGGCCTCGAGCAGCCTGAAGGTGCCGACCACGTTGGTCGCGATGAAGTCGGCGGGGCCGTGGATCGAGCGGTCCACGTGGCTCTCGGCGGCGAAGTGCACGACGGCGCGCGGACGGTGCTGCGCGAGCAGCGCCTCGACGCGCCTCCTGGTCGGCGATGTCGCCGTGCACGAAGACGTGCCTCGCATCGGATCCGGCTGCGGCCAGGTTGGCGAGATTGCCGGCATAGGTGAGCTTGTCCAGGTTCACCACCGTCTCGCCGCCCCCGGCGAGCCAGTCGAGAACGAAGTTGGAGCCGATAAAACCGGCACCCCCGGTAACCAGAATCATTCGATGCGCTCCCTTGTGCCGGTTTCGGTGGAGACTGATGCGCCTTGGCGCGTTACGGGAACCGCCCCGCCGTGACGAGTATGGTCATTTGCCTGCCTTCTGCAGCTCGATGAGCTTCAAGTACTTGTGGAAGGTATTGTTGCACCCGATCACGACGTGCGCGAAGCCGGGCCCGCCGTCGAGGAAGCCCGAGCTTCAGGACGTAGAACTTGATGAAGCGCACCAGCGGGTTGACGAAGAGCGTGGCGTAGCCGGCGCGCACGCCCTGGCGGTGGAGCGCCTGCGCGTGCAGCGTCGTGTAGCGGTTCTGCTTCGCCATGTAGGTCGCCACGTCCTCGGCGGAGTCGTGCAGCAGGTCGCCGTCCAGTCGCCCGACCTCCGCGGTCGTGAGCACCGCCTCGTGCACGTCGTCGTTGGACCAGCTGGCGTGCGCGCGATGGAAGAGTCGCAGCGACCAGTCCGGGTACCCCTCGCCGTGGGCAAGCCAGGTGCCGAGGAAGCGGTTGCGCCGCGCCATGCGCCATGCCCGGTAGCGCTCGCCGGCGAGTGCGGCGCCGATCGCCAGCGCCAGGCGCGGCGTGACGCGCTCGTCGACGTCCAGGCACAACACCCAGTCGTGCTTCGCGGACTGGACGGCGAACTGCTTCTGGCGGCCGTAGCCCATCCACTCCTTGTGCACCACGCGCGCGCCGTGCGCCTCGGCGAGCTGCACCGTGCGATCGCGGCTGCCGGAATCGACGACCAGCACTTCGTCGGCGAAGGCCACGCTCGCGAGGAGCTCCCCGATCTGCGCCTCGGCATCGAGGGCGATCACGGCGACGGAGAGCGGGAGCTTCTGCGGGATGATTGCCACGGCGGGTTGGGAGAGCGGCAGGAGGTTCATTTTACCGTGCCGCGCCGCCCTGCCCGCACCGCGCCCGGGTCCGCGTTCTAGAATGCGCCATGTCCGCGCCGCGCGTCCTGTTCGTGAAGCTGTCGTCGCTCGGCGATGTCATCCACCATCTGCCGGCCGTTTCCGACCTGCGGGCCTCCCGGCCCGAAGTCGCCATCGACTGGGCGGTGGAGGAGGCCTATGCCCCGCTCGTGCGCCTGCACCCGGCGGTGTCGCGCACGATCGCCGTCGCGCTGCGGCGCCTGCGCGCGAACCCGCTCGCCCCGGCAGCCTGGGGGGCGCTCTCCGGGGTGCGCCGGGAGCTGCGGGCGGAGCCGCTACGACTGGATCGTCGACAGCCAGGGGCTGCTCAAGAGCGTTGCGGTGGCGAGGCTCGCGCGCGGGCCGCTGTTCGGCTACGACCGCGCGAGCGTGCGCGAGCGCGCGGCGGCGCGTTTCTACGACCAGTCGATCGCCGTGCCGAAGAAGCTCCACGCCGTCGAGCGCAACCGCCGCCTGGTCGGCGCGGTCTTCGGCTACCGGCCCGAGGGACCGCCGGACTATGGAATCAGGGCGCCCGCCGGGGCGCCGTCCTGGGTTCCGGAGCGGGGCTATGTCGTCGCGCTGCATGCCTCCAGCCGGCCCGGCAAGCGCTGGCCCGACGCGCACTGGGTGGCCCTGTCCACCGACCTCGCGCGCGAGGGACTCGCGATGGTCTTCCCGGGCGGCTCGCCGGCCGAACGTGCGGATGCCGCGCGTCTTGCTGCCGCATCACGGGGGGGAGTGGTTGCGCCGGAAATGGCGCTGCCCGAGGCCGCTGCGCTGCTGCGCCATGCCAGCGCGGTGGTAGGCGTCGACACCGGGCTCACGCATCTTGCCGTGGCGCTCGGCACCCCGACCGTCGGGATCTACGTGGCCACGCAACCCGGACTCACCGGTCTCCTCGGCGGCGAGCGCGCGGTGAATCTCGGAGGCCCCGGTCAGGTGCCCTCCGCCGCGGACGTCGCCCGCGTGCTGTTCGGGTCCGCCGCGCCGTGATGGCGCGCCTGGCGTACAGCGCGGCTCTCTGGCTTGCCCTGCCCTTCGTGCTGGTGCGCCTCGCGTGGCGCGCCCGCCGCCAGCCGGGCTATCTCGCCCACCTTTCCGAACGCTTCGGTGCGACGCCGGTCCCGCGCAGCCAGCCGGTGATCTGGGTGCACGCCGTGTCCGTCGGCGAGACGCGTGCCGCGGCGCCGCTCGTCGCCATGCTGCGCCGCGATCATCCCGGCGCGGCGATCCTGCTCACCCACATGACGCCGACCGGCCGGGCCACGGGCCGCGAGATCTTCGGCGACAGCGTGACGCAGGCCTGGCTGCCGTGGGACTACGGCTTTGCCGTGCGCCGCTTCCTCGCCCGTGCGGCACCTTCCTTCGGTGTCCTGCTCGAAACCGAGATCTGGCCCAACCTGCTTGCCGCATGCAAGGCGAGGGGCGTGCCCGTGTTCCTCGTGAATGCGCGGCTGTCGGAGCGGTCGGCCGCCGGCTATGCGCGCATCCCCGCGCTGGCCCGCGAGGCGCTGCACGGGCTGGCCGGAGTGGCCGCCCAGACCGGTGCCGACGCCTCGCGCCTGGAGCGGCTCGGCGCGCGCGACGTGGCCGTCACCGGAAACATCAAGTTCGACCTGGACGTACCCGAGGACGTGACCGCGCGCGGGCGCGAACTGCGGGCGATGCTCGGCGCCGACCGGCGCATCTGGGTCGTCGGCAGCACCCGCGAGGGGGAAGAGGAACTGCTCGCGGACGCCATCGAGGCGGCGCGGCCCGCGGCCGACATCCTGGTGGTCATCGTTCCGCGCCATCCGCAGCGCTTCGATGCGGTGGCGGCACTGCTCGCGGCGCGCCAGGGTCCGGTTCCCCGCCGCAGCCTCGGCCGCCCGGTTCCTGCCGAATCCCGCTATGCGCTCGGCGACTCGATGGGAGAAATGCTCGCCTACTACGCCGCCGCGGACGTGGTGCTGGTCGGCGGCAGCCTCAAGCCCTTCGGCGGCCAGAATCTCATCGAGCCGTGCGCCGTCGGCAAGCCCGTGCTGTTCGGGCCCCACACCTTCAATTTCGAGAGTGCCGCGGAAGCGGCGCTGGCCGAAGGCGCCGGACTGCGCGCACGCGACGCACACGACGCGACCCGCATGGCGATGGCCCTCCTCGACGACCCGGCGCGGCGCGCGGAGATGGGCAGGCGGGCGGCGCTCTTCGCGCAGTCCAATCGCGGCGCGCTGCAACGCCTCGGCGCGTGGCTCGCGCCGCGGCTGGCGGCTAGCCGCGCGCCAGCGCCCGACTGACCTCTTCGAGGTCGGCTTCCGATAGCGTGCCCGTCGCCGCCCTGAGCCGCAGCGAGTTCAGCAGGTAGGCATAGCGCGCCTGCTGCAGGTCGCGGCGGGTCTGGAACACCTGCTGCTGCGCGTTCAGGACGTCGACGCTGGTGCGCACGCCGACATCGCGTCCCAGGATCGAGGACTCGAGCTGGCTCTGCGTGGAGGCCTGCGCCTGCTCGAGCGCCCGCACCAGGGCGATGCCGTTGGTCACGGCGAGGAAGTTCTGGCGCACCGACTGCGCCACGGTCCGCTCGGTGTTCTCCAGGTCCTGCTGCGACCGGTCGCGCAGGGCCAGGGCTTCGCGCACGCGCGATTGCGTGCCGCCGCCTGCGTAGATCGGCACCGAGAGCACCACGCCCACCTGGGCGTTCCGCGACGTGATGGAAGCTCCGGTGACCAACTCGCCCAGCGAACTGGCCGGGTTGCGGTTGTAGTTGTAGGTGGCGCTGAGATCGACCGTGGGGTAGTGGCCGGCCTGCGCGCGGTCGACTTCCTTCGCGGCGATCTCGGCGGCCGCCTTCGCCACCGCCACCGCGAGGCTCGACTCGCTGGCCGCCTTCACCCATTCGTCGATGCTGTCCGGTTTCGGGCGCGGCAGCTCGAGGCGGTCGCCGAGCGGCTTCAGCGCGCCGGGCAGCTTGCCGATGAGCTGCTGCAGCGCCCGCTTCTTGACCTCGAGGTCGTTGTTGTCGAGGACCTCGCGCGCCACCGCCTGGTCGAACTTCGCCTGCGCCTCCAGCGTATCGACGATCGTCGCCGTGCCGACCTCGAAATTGCGCTTGGCCTGGGCGAGCTGCTCGGAGATCGCCCGCTTCTGGGCGTCGGACAGGGCCACGTTGTCCTCCGCCTGCAGGACGTCGAAATAGGCCTGGGCGACACGCAGGATCAGGTCCTGCATCGCGCTGGCCAGGGTCGCCTCGGCCTGCAGCAGCTGCTTCTCGGCCTGGGAAATCGTGATCCAGTTCTGCATGCGGAAGAGCGGCTGCGACAGCGTCAGGTTGAACCCGCGCGTGGAGTAGTCCAGGTCCTCCCTGCCGTCGGCCTCGTTGTAGTTGCGGTAGGCCCCGGCCGAGCCCGTGATCAGGGGCAGGTAGCCGGCGCGCGCCTGCGGCAGGCGCTCGATGTTCGCCTGGTACTGCGCGCGCGCGGCCTGGTAGACGGGGTCGCTCGACAGGGCATCGCGGTAGACCCCGATCAGGTCGGCACCCTGTGCGGAAAAGGCGAGGCCGGCGGCGGCGAGGAGGAGCACGAGGCGTTTCGGGGTCATGGGAAGTTCTTTCGGTTCGTTGTTCGGTTGCGGTTTGACGTTGCGGAACGGGGTTCCGGATTCCTGCGGCCGGACCCGCGCCCGGTCAATACACGGCCATGGCCTGGTCGACGGTACGCGCCCAGGCGTCTATTCCGCCGGTCAGGTTGACCACGTCGCCGAATCCGCAGTGTTCCAGGTAGGACGCTGCACGGAGGCTGCGCACCCCATGGTGGCAGATCACCACCGTCGTCCGGTCCGGATCCAGCTCGCCCAGGCGCGCCGGCAGCTGCGACAGCGGAATCAGCCGCGAGCCTTCGATGCGGCACGTGTCGAACTCCCAGGGCTCGCGCACGTCCAGCAGGGCCACGTCGCCGCGACCAGCCAGCCAGGAGTGCAGTTCCGCCGCTCCGAGGTGGCGCATCAGAATCGAAAGCGCGACGGCGCCTGCGCGTTGACGAGGGGCTTCAGGAGCGTCTCGAAGACCTCGGTGCGGCAGGTCGCCCCGCCGGCTCCGCGGGTGGCGACGATCGCCTTCATCACCGGCGCGTCACCGACGACGGCAAAGAGCCGCCCGCCCGGGTTCAGCCGCTCGAGGAAGGCCTGCGGCAGCACCGGCGTCGAGCCGGTGAGGACGATCACGTCGTAAGCGGCCTCCGACAACGGCGCGCGCGCGCTGTCGCCCTGCAGGAGCGTGACGTTGGCCACCCCGGCGCGCGCGAGGTTCGCCGCAGCGAACCGATGCAGCTCCCCGTGGATCTCGGCGCTCGTCACCTGCCGCGCACGGCTGGCGAGCAACGCGGTGAGATAGCCGGACCCGGTGCCGACCTCGTAGACCGACTCCCCGGGGCGAACCGCGAGTTCCTGCAGGATCCTCGCCTCCATCTTCGGCTGCAGCATCGTCTCGCCGCAGCCGATCGGGATCTCCAGGTCGGCAAAGGCCAGCGCCGCGTGCGCGGCAGGCACGAAGAGTTCGCGCTTCACCTCGAACAGCACGGCGAGCACCTGGGGGTCGAGAACCTCCCACGGGCGGATCTGCTGCTCGACCATGTTGAAGCGGGCTTGCTCGAAATTCATGGGGTCCGGCCCGGACGGGCGGGAAAAGGACGAATTGTATCAAAGCGAAACATCGTCTCGCGCGCCGGGAGCGTCTCAGTCCAGCGTCTCGCGGTAGCGCGCGAGCGCGATGGCTGCGGCCGCCACCAGGAATGCCGCGAGAGCCGCCACTTCGAGGGCGATCGCCTCCCATTGGTTCCCCTTGAGGAGGATGCCGCGCACGATGCGCAGGAAGTGGGTGAGCGGCAGGATCTCGCCGATCGCCTGCGCCCACCCCGGCATGCCGCGGAACGGGAACATGAATCCGGACAGCAGCATCGAGGGCAGGAAGAAGAAGAAGGTCATCTGCATCGCCTGCATCTGGTTGCGCGCGAGCGTGGAGAAAGTGAAGCCCACGGCGAGGTTCGCGGCGATGAAGAGGACGAGGATCGCCGACAGGAGTACCAGGCTGCCCACCATGGGCACCTGGAACAGGAGCTTCGCGGCCGCCAGGATCACGACCACCTGCACATAGCCGATGAGGATGTAGGGCACGATCTTGCCGGCCATCACCTCGAAGGGCCGCACCGGGGTGGCCAGCAGGTTCTCCATCGTTCCCCGCTCGCGCTCGCGCGTCATCGCGATCGAGGTCATCATGATCATGGTCATGGTGAGCACCACGCCCATGAGGCCGGGGACGATGTTGTACGCGGTGATGCCCTCGGGGTTGTAACGGCGGTGCACGCGCAACTCGAACGGCGGCGGCGTGGCCCTCAAGCCGGCCAGCGGCCCGGCGAGGTCGCGATCGAGCGCCGACTGGTTCACGGCCTGCACGGCCGCCAGGGCGTTGCCCGTGGCCGCCGGGTCGGCGGCATCCGCCTCCAGCAGCACCACGGGCCGCTCGCCACGCATCAGCTTGCGCGAGAAGTCGGCCGGCAGGTGCAGCACGAACTGGACATCGCCCTCGGCCATCATCGCCTCGGCGGCGGCCGCGGTCGCGGGCTGCGCGACCACCCGGAAATAGCCGCTCGCCTCGAGCGAACGCACGAGCGAGCGCGAGTACGGGCTCGACTCCGCCGCGACCACCGCCATCGGCAGGCTTTTCGGGTCCATGTTGATGGCGAATCCGAAAAGCACGAGCTGCATCACCGGGAAGCCGATCATCATCGCGAAGGTGAGGCGGTCGCGGCGCACCTGGACGAACTCCTTGACGACGATCGCGGCAAAGCGGCTCCAGGCGAACACGTTTCAGCCTTCCGCCCGCGCGGCATCCGTCACCGGCTCGGGCGCCTTGCGCATCAGGTGAATGAAGACGTCCTCCAGTCCGGCTTCGACCTGCGTGACGCGCAGGCCGGGGCGCGATGCGACGCCGGCCACGCTGGCCGCGAGGGTGTGGGCATCGGTGCCGCTGACATGCAGCCGCGCGCCGAAGGGCACGACCATGTCCGCGCCCGGCGCGCCGCGCAATTCCCGCGCGATCGACGCCAGGTCGTCGCCCTCGATGGCCCACGTGTGGAGCTGCGCATCCGCCACGACCTGCGCGGCCGTGCCCTTTGCGAGGAGCTTGCCGTAGGCGATGTAGGCCAGGGCGTGGCAGCGTTCCGCCTCGTCCATGTAATGGGTGCTCACCAGGACGGTCATCCCGGCGTGGGCCAGCTGGTGCAGCTGCTCCCAGAACTCGCGCCGCGCCCCCGGGTCCACCCCGGCCGTGGGTTCGTCCAGCAGCAGCAGCCGCGGCTCATGCAGCAGGCAGGCCGCGAGCGCCAGCCGCTGCTTCCAGCCGCCCGACAGCGTCCCGGCAAGCTGCCCGCGCCTCTGCGCGAGGCCAAGGCGCTCCAGCGCCTCGTCGATGCGGCGACGGCGCCGGGAAAGGCCATAGATCCGCGCGACGAAGTCGAGGTTCTCGGCGATCGAGAGGTCCTCGTAGAGGCTGAAGCGCTGCGTCATGTAGCCGACCTCGCGCTTGATGCGGGCGGACTCGCGCAGGATGTCGAAGCCGAGGCACGTGCCGCGTCCGCTGTCGGGCGTCAGCAGTCCGCAGAGCATGCGGATGGTCGTGGTCTTGCCGCTGCCGTTGGGGCCGAGAAACCCGTAGATCTGGCCGACCCGCACATCGAGGCTGAAGTGATCGACGGCTACCTTTTCGCCGAAGCGCTTGGTCAGCCCCACGACCTCGATGGCGAGGGCGGCTTCGGCCATGGCGCTACCGGCGCAGGGTCACGTCGAGCGGCTGGCCGGGCTTCAGGCGCACCGCGTCGCCGGCCGCAGGCCGCGCTTCCACCAGATAGAGGAGCTTCGCCCGGCTTTCCTTGCTGTAGATGACGGGCGGCGTGAACTCGGCCTGCGGCGAGATCCAGGTCACGGCGGCGCGGATGGGCTCGGTGCAGCCATCGCAGCGCAGGTCGACAGCCTGGCCGACTTTCACCGCCGCCAGGAGCGGCTCGGGCACATAGAAGCGCGCCTTCACGTTTTCCGGGGGAAGCAGGACAACGACCGGCTGTCCCGCGCCGACCCACTCGCCGCGCACGAAGAGGATGTCCGTCACGTCGCCCGCGACGGTCGCGACCGCGGTTCTCTGCTGCAACCGCCACTGCGCCTGTTCGAGCGAAGCCTTCGCGGCGGACGCTTCGGCCTGCGCCGCACGGATCTCGTCCGGACGCGCGGCGAGTTGCACGGTGGCGAGCTGCGCCTCGAGCTCTCTCAACCGGGCGCGGTCGCGGGCGACCGCCGTGCGCGCCTCGTCCAGCCGCTGCTGGCTCACGAAGCCTTTCGAAACGAGCTCCTCCTGCCTCTTCAATTCCGTCGCGGCGAGTGCCGCGGCAGCCTGCGCCTGGGCGAGCTGCGCGCGCGCGGCATCGACCTCCGTCGGTCGCCGTCCCTTCTGCAGGTTTTCCAGCTGTGCCTGCGCGCGCTCCAGCCTGTTCCCGGCCTCGCGCCGCGCGGCGGACTCGTTCTCGGCCTCGAGGGCGAACAGCGGGGCGCCGGCCCTCACCTGGCTGCCGCGCTGCACATCGAGCTTCACCAGCGTCCCGGCAAACGGCACGCCGATCCTGACGAACTCGCCCTCGGCATATCCCTGCAGGGCCGCATCCTGCGGCGCGCTGCACGCCACGACGGCGAGGGCCAGGACGAGTGTCCACGCCTGTTTCATCCCGTTCCTCCTTTGCGGCGGGACCCGGGCGCGGGTGTGGCCAGGGCCAGGATCGCGAGGTCGATGCGTTCGTCGATTGCCTTCTGGCTGAGGATGCCGGCCTCGAGTTGCCGCCGCGCTCCCGGGTCGAGCGCCGCACTCTCGGCGAAAGCCCCGCCGATCAGGACGGGCGCGCCGATCGCCCCGGCGCAGAACGCAACGGCCTGCATGGGGGCCATCTTGCGCAGCTCCCCCGCCGCCTGGCCTGCGGCGACCAGGGCGAGGATCACGCGCAGGTGGCGGGGGAAGTTGTCGCGCACGAAGTCGCGCGAGATCTCGTCGCCGCCGAGGGCATCGGCAAGGATCCGGCCCATGAGCGCGCGGTTGGCGCGCAGGAAGCGGCCGACCGCGCGCAGTGCCGCGCGCAGGTTGGCCCCGGCGGTCGCCTTGCCGGAGATGCTCAGGGTGAGCTGCGAGAACATCTCCTCGTAGGCGCCCTGCATCACCGCCCGCAGGTAGGCCGCGCGGGAGCCGAAATGGTAGTGGAACATGCCGATGTTCACGCCGGCTGCATCGGCCACCTGGCGCACCGTGAGCCCGGAGCAGCCATGCACGGGCAGCAGCTCCCGCCCGGCGGCCAGGAGGGCGCGATCGAGATGGCGTGAAGGGACGGGGCATCGGCAGGCAGGTCTCCTGCGCGAAACTATACGACTGACCAGTAACGCCGTCAAGCGGTGGCCGCCGGGGAAGCATTTGCGCGGCCCGGGTCCTTCCGGTAGCTTTGCAGTCCGAACGCAGGGGTCCGGGCTCGCGCCCGGTGAGAGAGTCCCTTTGAACCTGACCCGGGTCATGCCGGCGTAGGGAGCGTAGGCCTCGCGCCTCCCGCTCCGTCGCCGGTCCCCGATGGAGCAACCATGAACGCCAATCCGAAATTCATCGCCGCCGCGGCCCAGGTCGACGCGGCCGCGATCCAGCCGCTGCCACGCTCCCGCAAGGTCCACGTCGTCGGCTCGCGCCCCGACATCCGCGTGCCGATGCGCGAGATCGCGCAGTCGGACACGCCGGCCTCCTTCGGCGCGGAGAAGAACCCGCCGCTCTTCGTCTACGACACCAGCGGCCCCTACACCGACCCGGCGGCGCGGATCGACATCCGCTCCGGCCTGCCGGCGCTGCGCGCGCGCTGGATCGAGGAGCGGGGCGATACCGAGACGCTCCCGGGCCCGACATCGCGCTACGGAGCCGAGCGCCTGGCCGACCCGAAACTCGCCGAAATGCGCTTCGACCTGAAGCGGCTTCCGCGCCGCGCGAAGCCAGGCGCCAAGGTGACGCAGATGCATTACGCGCGCCGCGGCATCGTCACGCCGGAGATGGAATTCGTCGCCATCCGCGAGAACGGGCGCCGGCGCGAGTACCTGGAAAGTCTCGCGGCCACCGGTCCGATGGGCGCCGGCATGGTCGAACTGCTCGGGCGGTGCCATCCGGGGCAGTCGTTCGGCGCGGCGATTCCGGCCGAGGTGACGCCGCAGTTCGTCCGCGACGAGGTGGCACGCGGCCGCGCCATCATCCCGGCCAACGTGAACCATCCGGAGATCGAGCCGATGGCGATCGGCCGCAATTTCCTGGTGAAGATCAACGCGAACATCGGCAATTCGGCGCTGGGCTCCTCCATCGCCGAGGAAGTCGACAAGATGACCTGGGCGATCCGCTGGGGCGGGGACACCGTGATGGACCTGTCCACCGGCAAGCACATCCACGAGACGCGCGAGTGGATCGTGCGCAATTCCCCCGTGCCGATCGGCACCGTGCCGATCTACCAGGCCCTCGAGAAGGTCGACGGCAAGGCCGAGGAGCTCACCTGGGAGATCTTCCGCGACACGCTCATCGAGCAGGCCGAGCAGGGCGTGGACTATTTCACGATCCACGCGGGAGTGCGCCTGCCCTACATCCCGATGACCGCCCGGCGCATGACCGGCATCGTCTCGCGCGGCGGCTCGATCATGGCCAAGTGGTGCCTCGCGCACCACAAGGAGAGCTTCCTCTACCAGCACTTCGAGGACATCTGCGCCATCATGGCCGCCTACGACGTGTCCTTCTCGCTGGGCGACGGCCTGCGGCCCGGGTCGATCTTCGACGCCAACGACGAGGCACAGCTCGCGGAGCTGAAGACGCTCGGCGAACTCACCGCGCTCGCCTGGCAGCACGACTGCCAGGTGATGATCGAGGGGCCCGGCCACGTGCCCATGCAGCTCATCAAGGAGAACATGGACCTCGAGCTGGAGCAGTGCCACGAGGCGCCGTTCTACACGCTGGGCCCGCTCACCACCGACATCGCGCCCGGCTACGACCACATCACCAGCGGCATCGGCGCCGCGCAGATCGGCTGGTACGGCACCGCGATGCTCTGCTATGTCACGCCGAAGGAGCACCTGGGCCTGCCGGACAAGGACGACGTGAAGGACGGCATCATCACCTACAAGATCGCCGCGCACGCCGCCGATCTCGCCAAGGGCCATCCCGGCGCGCAGATCCGCGACAACGCGCTCTCCAAGGCGCGCTTCGAGTTCCGCTGGGAGGACCAGTTCAACCTGGGCCTCGATCCCGACAAGGCGAAGCAGTTCCACGACGAGACGCTTCCGCAGGACGGCGCCAAGCTCGCGCACTTCTGCTCCATGTGCGGACCGCACTTCTGCTCGATGAAGATCACCCAGGACGTGCGCGACTTCGCGGCGAAGCAGGGCCTGTCCGAAGAGGAGGCCCTGGCGAAGGGCATGGAGGTGAAGGCCGTCGAGTTCGTGAAGAAGGGCGGCGAGCTCTACGCCAAGGTGTAGGGCGCGAAAAACCGGGTGCCAGACCAGCGCCCGATGGAAATCGCCCCGCTCCTGAACGCCCTCGTCCTCGGGGTGGTGGAAGGCCTCACGGAATTCCTGCCGGTTTCCTCGACCGGCCACCTGATCATCGTTTCCGACCTCCTCGGCGTCAACGACGAGAAGGGGAAGGTGTTCGACATCGTGATCCAGCTGGGCGCGATCCTCGCGGTGTGCTGGGAGTATCGCGCGCGCTTCGCGAAGGCCTTTTCCGGCATCGGCAGCGACCCCGTGCAGCGGCGATTCGCGGCCAACCTCGCGCGTCGCGTTCCTGCCCGCCGCGGTGGTGGGCCTCGCGCTGCAGAAGCAGATCAAGGCGTTCCTCTTCAATCCGGTGAGCGTGGCGATGGCCCTGGTCGTCGGCGCTCTCGTGATCTTCGCGGTCGAGCGCTGGTATGCGCGCCATGGCGTGCCGCGCGTCACCAGGGTGGACGACATGACGTGGCAGGACGCGCTCAAGGTGGGCTTCGCGCAGTGCCTGTCGCTCATTCCCGGCACCTCGCGTTCCGGCGCCACGATCATCGGCGGGATGCTCTTCGGGCTTTCGCGCCAGGCGGCCACCGAGTTCTCGTTCTTCCTGGCCGTCCCCATCATGTTCGCCGCCACGGGCTACCAGCTGGTCCGCTACTGGCACCTGTTCTCGGCGCGGGATGTGGCCCCGTTCGCAGTCGGCTTCGTGGTGAGCTTCTTCGCGGCCCTCCTCGCCGTGCGCGCGCTGATCCGCTACGTGGCGAGCCACGACTTCCGCGCCTTCGCGTGGTATCGCATCGCGCTGGGACTCGCGGTCCTCGCCTATTTCAGCTGAGGCAAGTGACCGTCGCGCCCGGACGGCCGCGCCTGCCGGCCGCGGCCGCAGGCGGGACGCTCAGATCTCGACCATCTCGAAATCGTCCTTGCGCGCGCTGCACTCGGGGCAGTTCCAGTTGGCGGGCACATCCTCCCACCGCGTGCCGGGGGAAATGCCGTCGTCGGGCAGACCTTCGGCCTCGTCGTAGATGAAGCCGCAGACCAGGCACATCCAGGTTCGGTAGGGAGCGGGGGCGGGAGCGGTGGACATTGGGTTTGGAAGAAAGCGGATGAAGGTAGAATGAGCGAAAGGATTTTCCGCGCGCAATCGATGCCGATCGGGCGCGCGCATCGCCACCCGTTTCGCAGCAGGCCGCCAGTTTACCTCGCGCAATCCCCCGCTTCCATGTCCTCCGCATCCGCCGCACCGCCTGCCGTTCTCACCTTCGCAGCGACCGACCCGAGTTGCGGCGCCGGAATGCAGGCGGACATCCTCACGCTTGCCAGCATGGGGTGCCACCCGCTGGCCGTGGTCACCGCGATCACCGTCCAGGACACCGCCGGCGTCGAGAACTTCCTCGCCCTCGATCCGGACTGGGTCGCGGACCAGGCGCGCTGCATCCTGGAGGACATCCCGGTGGTCGCCTTCAAGGTCGGCGTGCTCGCCTCCCCGGACATCGTCACGGTGGTGGCGGAGATCGTGTCGGACTATCCGGACATTCCGCTTATCCTCGACCCCGTGTTCGCCTCGGGGCGTGGCGACGAGTTCGGCGGCGAGGATCTCGTCGGCGCGATACGCGAGCTGATGGTGCCGCAAAGCACCGTGGTCACGCCCAACATTGCCGAACTGCGCCGCCTGGCCGACGTGGACGAGGACGAGGATCCCGACCATGCGGAGTGCGCGCGGCGCATTCTCGACATCGGCTGCGAATACGTTCTCGTCACGGGGACACACGACGCGACGGCGTCGGTGGTCAACACCCTCCACCATCGCGACGGCATCGTGCGCACCGACACCTGGCAGCGCCTTCCCGGCAGTTACCACGGTTCGGGATGCACCCTCGCCTCGGCCATTGCCGCCAACCTCGCGCGCGGGCTCGATGTCGCCGACGCCGTGCATGAAGCGCAGGAATACACCTGGCAGGCCCTGGCGCGCGCCTTCCGGCCCGGCATGGGCCAGCACATTCCGGACCGACTGTTCTGGGCGCGGGACGACGACGAGGCCGGCGATGCCCCGTGAGCGGAACGATCAGTTGCGCGGGCTCTATGCCATCACCCCGGAAACCGCGGACCTGCCGCAACTTCTGGAAAAGGTACGCGGCGCAGTCGACGGCGGCGCGCGGATCGTGCAGTACCGCGCCAAGGGCCTCGGTGCCGCCGAGCGGCTGCGGCAGGCCGGAGCGCTGCTCAAGCTGTGCCGCGAGCGAGGGGTGCCGCTCATCGTCAATGACGACCTCGAGCTGGCGATCCGTCTGGCTGCAGACGGCGTGCACCTGGGCCGCGACGACGTCGACCCGCGGCTGGCGCGCGAACGTCTTCCGGAGGGCATCGTCGGCGTCTCCTGCTACAACGATCCCGAGCGCGCGGCCGCGGCAGCCGCGGCCGGTGCCGATTACGTGGGCGTCGGGAGCGTCTTCGCCTCGCCGACCAAGCCGCAGGCGGTTCGCGCGCACCTCGACGTGCTCGCGCAGGCGAAGCGTGCGTCGCGCATACCCGTGGCCGCCATTGGCGGAATCACCATCGCAAACGCGGACCAGGCAGTCGCTGCGGGCGCCGACATGATCGCGGTACTCTCCGCCTTGTTCGACGCGCCCGACGTAACGGCAGCCGCCCGCGCCCTCTCCCGACCATTTGCCACGGATCCGATACTCCATGTACGAACGCAGCCAGCAGCTGTTTGAAGCCTCGCAGCGCCTCATCCCCGGCGGCGTCAATTCGCCGGTGCGTGCCTTCCGGGCCGTCGGCGGAACCCCCGTCTTCTTCCGCGAAGGCAAGGGCGCCTGGCTGGTGGACGTCGATGGCAACCGCTACATCGACTACGTGGGCTCATGGGGGCCGATGATTCTCGGCCACGCGCAGCCGGATGTGGTGGCGGCTGTCGCTGCTGCCGCTGCGCGGGGACTTTCCTTCGGGGCGCCGACCGAGCTCGAGCTGGAGATGGCCGACACTCCTCACCACCAGCCTGCCGTCGGTGGAACAGGTCCGGCTCGTCAGCTCAGGAACGGAAGCCGTGATGAGCGCCCTGCGGCTGGCGCGGGGATTCACCGGCCGCGCACTGATCGTGAAGTTCGAGGGCTGCTATCACGGGCACAGCGATTTCCTGCTGGTGAAGGCCGGATCGGGGGCGCTCACCTTCGGCAACCCCACCTCGGCGGGTGTTCCGCCGGAACTCACGTCGAAGACGCTCGTCCTCGATTACAACGATCCGCAGCAGGTCGAGGACGCCTTTCGCCGCTATGGCGCGGAGATCGCCGCCGTGGTCGTCGAGCCCATCGCGGGGAACATGAATTTCATCCGGCCCGCGCAGGAATTCATCGACACCCTCAGGCGCGTCTGCACGCAGCATGGCGCCGTGCTCATCTTCGACGAGGTGATGACCGGCTACCGGGTCGGCCCGCAGGGAGCGCAGGGTGTCTTCGGCGTGAAGCCGGATCTCACCACACTCGGCAAGGTGATCGGAGGCGGACTGCCCGTGGGCGCGTTCGGCGGCCGTCGCGACATCATGGCGAAGCTTGCGCCGCTGGGGCCCGTCTACCAGGCCGGGACGCTGTCGGGAAATCCGGTCGCCGTCACGGCAGGACTGGCCACGCTGAAGCGGGTGCTCGCGCCCGGATTTTTCGACGCGCTGGGCGCAACCACTTCTGCACTGGTGGCGGGCCTGGCTCGCGAGGCGAAGAGTGCCGGAATCGACTTCAGCGCCACCTCGGTCGGAGGCATGTTCGGGATGTTCTTCCGGGCCGCACCTCCGGCGACGTTCGCGGAAGTGATGGCGAGCGACAAGGAGGCGTTCAACCGCTTCTTCCACGCCATGCTGCGCCGTGGCGTCTACCTTGCGCCGTCCGCCTTCGAGGCGGGCTTCGTCTCGGCGGCACACGGGCCCGCGGAGATCGAAACCACGCTGGCGGCCGCCCGCGAGTCGTTCGCGGAAGCGCGTCTCCCGAAAACCTAGCGCAGGCCGGCGATGTACTCCGAAACGGCCATCATGTCCGCTTCGGACATCTTTCCGGCAACGCCCGACATCATCGTGTTCGACCGGCCGCCGGTCGCGTAGGCCTTGAGCCACGCATAGGTGAGGTCGGCGTACTGGCCCGCCAGGCGCGGGTATTGCGTCGGGATTCCCGCGCCGGCGGCACCATGGCACCCCGCGCACGCCGGAACGTTGCCCTGCTTGATGCCGCCGCGCCAGATCTGCTGGCCGCGCGCGGCGAGTGCCTTGTCCTTGGCCGCCGACGGCTTCGGCGTCTGTTGCGCGAACCAGGCGGCGACGTTGCGCATGTCCTCGGGCGATAGCGCTGCCGACATGCCCGCCATGATCGGGTTCGCGCGCGTTCCGGACTTGTAGGCGGCCAGCTGGGCGGCAAGGTATTCGGCATGCTGCCCGGCCAGAATCGGGTTGGCGGGAGCCGGGCTGTTGCCGTCCGGGCCATGGCAGGCGGTGCATACGGTCGCCGCGATCTGCTTGCCGCGCTCGAGATCGGGTTTTGGCGCGGGCGCGGGAGCAGCACCCTGCGCCAGCGTTGCGTAGACTATCGCGATGAGCCCTGCCAACGCCTCGGTTGCACGCATTGCCGATCCTCTGCTTGTCGAGTTGCCTGAAGCTCGCGATTTTACCGTAGCGCCGCCACCCTGCCGCCACCCCGCGCCGGCCGGGGAGCGCGAAAGCGGGGCGCGCCTGATGCGCCTGGAGAACGCGACCTACCAGCTTTCCGTCCACGACCCCAAGCTGCTACCGCGCGATTCGCTGCCTGAAATCGCCTTCATCGGGCGGTCGAATGCGGGCAAGTCGAGCGCCCTCAACACCCTCGCGGGAAGGCGCCGCCTCGCCTTCGTCAGCAAGACACCGGGGCGCACGCAGCTCATCAATTTCTTTGCCGTCGACGACGACGCCATCCTCGTGGACCTGCCCGGCTACGGCTATGCCGGCGTGCCGCTCGAGGTCCGGCAGCACTGGGACACGCTGGTGGGCGAGTACGTGTTCCACCGCCGCGCCCTCGCGGGAGTGGTCGTGGTGATGGACGCACGCCACCCCCTGACGCCCCAGGACCGGCGCTTGCTCGACTGGCTGCTTCCTTCCGGCCGGCTGGTGCACGTCCTGCTGTCGAAGTCGGACAAGCTTTCCGCCCAGGCCGCGCAACGGACGCTCGCGCAGGTGCGCAGGGATCTCCTGCTCGTCTACCCGGGGGCGACGGCGCAGCTCTTTTCGAGCCTCAAGCGCACCGGCAGGGAGGATGCGCAGGCCTGCATCGAGGCCTGGGTGGAGGCCCACAAACAAAAAGCCCCGGCTAAAGGGGATTAGAGCCGGGGCGGAAACACCCTGATGGGAATCAGGGCACCCGCTCAGGGAGGAGAAGCGGGGAAGGGCGCACCCTTCAGGGAAACAGACCCGGCCGCCATGCTAAAGTTCCTCCGCATTCCGCACCGGAACCGAGATGACCTTTCCCTACGGCCGATTTCCGCAGCGGCGCCTGCGCCGCATGCGGCGCGACGAGTTCTCGCGCCGTCTCTCCCGTGAGCATCGGCTGTCGGCCGAAGATTTGATCCTGCCCGTTTTCGTCCTCGACGGATCGAAAGCGGTGCAGCCGGTTTCCTCGATGCCCGGGGTCAGCCGGCGGTCGATCGATGAGCTGTTGCCGATCGTGGAGCAAGCACTCGCCTTGGGGATTCCGGCGATCGCCCTGTTTCCCGTGATCGAGCCGGCACTCAAGACATCCGGCGCCGAGGAGGCATTCAATCCCGCGGGGCTCGTGCCGCGCTGCATTCGCGAAGTGAAGGCCCGCTTTCCGGAAATCGGGATCATTTCCGACATCGCGCTCGACCCCTATACCAGCCATGGGCAGGACGGCCTCATCGATGAATCCGGCTACGTCCTCAATGACGAAACCATTGCCGTTCTGGAGAAGCAGGCGCTTACTCATGCGGCGGCTGGCGTCGATATTGTGGCCCCGTCGGACATGATGGATGGGCGAGTCGGCGCGCTGCGGCGCGCGCTGGACAGCGCAGGCCATATCCATGCGCGCATCCTCGCGTATTCGGCCAAGTACGCGTCAGCTTTCTATGGTCCCTTCCGCGATGCCGTCGGCTCCGGAGCGAACCTCGGCAAGGGCGACAAGTCGACCTACCAGATGGATCCGGCCAATTCGGACGAGGCCCTGCAGGAGGTCGCGCTCGATCTCGAGGAGGGCGCCGACATGGTCATGGTGAAGCCCGGCCTTCCCTATCTGGACATCGTCCGGCGCGTGAAGGATAGGTTCGGCGTCCCGACATTCGTCTACCAGGTGAGTGGCGAGTACGCGATGATCCAGGCCGCCGCCGGTCAGGGCTGGATCGACGGACCGGCGTGCATGATGGAAGCGTTGCTCGGATTCAAACGCGCCGGGGCGGATGCGATCCTCACCTATTTCGCCCTGGACGCTGCGCAACGCCTGAAGGCCCGCTAGGCACGCAGGAGCGCCTCGACGTCCGCAAGCCGCGCACGCTGCGGCCCTTCTGCTTCCGGACGGCTGCCCGGCACGAGGTGTTCGTCGCCCCGCGAGTAAACCGCCAGCGTAACCAGCGCTCCATCGACCTCGAGGAGGAACTGCGGCACGTTCACCCAGTCGTCGCCGATCCGCACCCGTTTTTCCGCCTGGTCGAACCGGCAGCGGCGGTTCGCGAGGAACAGGGCGATGTACTTCGGATCGTCGGCAAAGAGCTGCAGCGTCACGTCGGAAAACTGGTTCGCCGTCCCGTTCAGCACGGATCCCACGAGCAACGGCCCGAACTGGGCAAAATCGCGCATCACCTTGACGGCCACCGCGCGCAGATGGCGCAACTCCCCGGGCTGGTCCTCGCTCTGGTACAGGCCCTGGTACTCGCGCAGGGCCGCTTCGATTTCGCGGTTGTCGGGGAGGGCGTGCAAGTCGGCCAGCCCCGCCTGGCGGGCGGCCTTCTGCTTGGCGAAAGCGAAGTCCTGGATGCCTTCCTCGGCCATGAGGCGCGCCGCCAGATAGGCGAGGTGGTGACGGAGGTTTTCGTCCCGGCGGGACCGGTTCCTGCCCAAGGTGGATTGCGTCCCCGAGTCTAGAAGATCTGGTTCTTCACTTCTTCCGGCGGCCGGACCGACTCCCGGGCCACGCCCCCTTCATCGCCGGTTCGCGGCATCGACTCCTGGTAGAAGTACTCGACGGTCTTGCTGCGCCCGTCGGGCTCGCGCAATCCGGTGGCCGGATTGATGCTCAGGGCCACGACGCCTTCCGGCGGCTGGAAGTCGGACTCGGGCTCCTCCTTCAGCACCTTGGCCATGTAGGCCATCCACATCGGCAGTGCCGCCATCCCCCCGGTTTCGTTGGCCCCCATCGGCGCCGGGGTGTCGAACCCTATCCAGGCCACTGCCACGACCGAGGACTGGAAGCCCGCGAACCACGCGTCGATGTGGTCGTTGGTCGTGCCGGTCTTGCCCGCCAGGTCATGGCGACCGAGCGACATGGCGCGCACGCCCGTGCCGTGCCGCACTACGTCGCGCATGAGACTGGTCATGAGAAAGGCATTGCGGGGATCGAGCACCCGCTCCGCATCGACCCCGGCCACTTCCGGCTTTGCCTCGTAGAGCTTTTCGCCGCGGTTGTCGAGGATACGGCTGATGAACCACGGCTTCACCCGATAGCCACCGTTGGCGAACGTCGCATAGGCGCCAGCCATCTGCAGCGGGGTGACCGACCCGGCTCCCAGTGCCATGGTCAGGTAGGGAGGATGCTGCTTGATGTCGAAGCCGAATTTCTCGAGGTAGTCCTGGGCGTAGCCGGGTCCGATGGCCTGCAGGACCCGGATCGACACCATGTTCTTCGACTTCGCGAGGGCTGTGCGCAGGCGCATCGGACCCTCGTACTTGCCGTCGTAGTTTTTCGGCTCCCACAGCTGGCCGCCGGTCTTGGCGGCGTCGATCACGAACGGCGCATCGTTCAGGATGGTGGCGGGCGTGAACCCCTTCTCGAGGGCCGCAGAGTAGATGAATGGCTTGAAGCTCGATCCCGGCTGGCGCCAGGCCTGGGTCACGTGGTTGAACTTGTTGGCCGTGAAGTCGAATCCGCCGGCCAGCGCGCGAATCGCGCCGTTGGCAGGATCCAGGGACACCACGGCCGCCTCGACCTTGGGTACCTGTGCGATGCTCCAGCCGCCTTTTTCGAGGGCCTGCAGGCGAATGATCGCTCCGCGACGGATGGCGCGGTCCGGGTTGCTCCGGTCGGCAAGCGACCTGGCCGCGAAACGAAGTCCCTCGCCCGCGATCTTGACGGCATCGCCCCGCCGCATTACCGCGCTCACTTCCTTGGCCGAGGCCTCCAGGACGACGGCGCTGACCAAGTCGCCCACGGGTTCGCGATCCTGCAGCGCCTCCTCGATCACCTCGTCGAATTCCGCTCCGGCCGCCTCGGGAAGCTTCACGTAGCCCTCCGGGCCACGGTAGCCATGTCGCCGGTCGTAATCGACAACGCCCAGGCGCAAGCCGGCGTTGGCCGCCTCCTGGTCCACCCGCCGGACGGTGGTCTCGACGCGCAACCCGCTCACATAGGCGGACTCCCCGTATTGCTCGAACACGGCGGCCCGGGCCATTTCCGCGACATGATCCGCCCGCAGGGGGAACGCCTCGCGTTGGCTGGCGTTCAGCCGCATCGGTTCGGCCAATGCGGCCTTGTAGGCTTCCGCCGGCAACCAGCCCAGCTCGTTCATGCGGCGCAGGACGTAGTGCTGGCGCTGCTGGGCGCGCTTGGGGTTCACGAACGGGTTCTGCCGGGAAGGGGCCTGGGGAAGGCCCGCCAGCATCGCTGCCTCCGCCGTCGTCAACTCCGCGAGTCCCTTGCCGAAGTAGACGTTCGCGGCGGACGCGAAGCCGTAGGCGCGGCTGCCGAGGAATATCTGGTTCACGTACAGCTCGAGAATCTGGTCCTTGGTGAGGCTCGCCTCGATCTTGAACGACAACAGGACCTCGGAGAGCTTGCGGGCGATGGTCTTCTCCCGGGTGAGGAAGAAAGTCCGGGCCACCTGCATCGTGATCGTGCTGGCGCCCTCCCGCCGGCCGCGAAGATTGGCGGCTGCCGCCCGGGCGACTCCCGCATAGTCGACGCCGCCATGCTGATAGAAACGGTCGTCTTCGGCCGCCAGGATGGCCTGCTTCATCACCGCCGGCACGTCTGCGATCTTGACGACGGCCCGCTTCTCCTCCCCGAACTCGCCGATGAGGTCGCCTTCGGCGCTGTACACCCGCAGGGGAATCTTCGGCCGGTAGTCGGTCAGGACCTCGAGCGATGGCAGGTTCGGCCACAGCAGGATGACCGTCAGCGTGGCCACGCCAGCAGCCACGAAGACCAGCGAGGCGGCGACGAGGGCGGGGTAAAACCACCAACGGGAGGTCATGGGCGGGCGGCGGGCAAAAGAAAAGGCTTCCCGCTTCGCGGGCTTGTAGCCGGGACATTATAGACGGGCAGGGGTTCCGCGGCCCTCCCGACAAAATGCTTTACACTCCTAGGACTTGTTGCTAGCATCTAAAGTAGATTCTTCGCAGTGGGTGCTAAGCCTCCACTATGCTTAAAGAAAAACTAGCGGCCCAATTCGACTTCCTGAAGGCCAAGACGCCGCCGCTCATCGGCTGCGACATCAGTTCGTCTTCCGTGAAGATGGTGGAGATCGCGGAGGCCGGGAAGAACGTCTATCGCGTCGAGCGGTACGCCATCGAGCCGTTGCCCAAGGATACGGTGGTGGACGGCAACATCGCCAACATCGAGGCCGCGGGCGAGGCGATCAAGCGTGCCCACAAGAACCTCGGCTCCCGCATCAAGAACGTCGCCATGGCCCTGCCGGCCGCCGCCGTCATCACCAAGAAGGTGATCCTCCCGGGCAACCAGCGCGAGGAGGAGATGGAGGACCAGGTCCAGAACGAGGCCAACCAGTACATCCCCTTCTCCCTCGAGGAGGTTAACCTCGACTTCCAGGTGGTGGGTCCCGCCCCCTCCGGCGAAGACGAGGTCGAGGTATTGATCGCCGCCTCCCGCAAGGAAAAGATCGAGGATCGGATCGCGGCAGCAGAAGCCGCGGGCCTCAAGACGATCGTGATGGACGTGGAATCCTATGCCGCCCAGTGCGCCTTCGAGCTGATCTGCGAGGGTTCCGCCGGCATCAAGGAGGACGATGTGACCGCGATCGTCGATATCGGGGCGACGGTCACTCGCGTTTCGGTCGTCAACAACGGGCAGACCGTCTATACCCGTGAGCAGCAGATCGGCGGCAACCAGCTCACGCTCGACATCGCGCGGGTGTTCGACATGCCCTCCGAGGAGGCCGAGGCGGCCAAGCGCGTCGGCAGCCTTCCGGAGAACTTCGGGCCGGATGTCCTCGCCCCCTTCAACGAGAAGATCGTTCTGGAGATCCAGAGGGCCCTGCAGTTCTTCTTCACCTCCACCCAGTTCAACAAGGTCGACCACATTCTTCTGACCGGCGGCTGCGCAATGCTCGACGGGCTCGAGGAGATGGTCGCGCAACGCACCCAGGTCCATACCCTGGTCGCCAACCCCTTCGCCAACATGGCGCTGTCCGCCAAGATCAAGCCCCGCGACCTCACGATGGACGCTCCGTCCCTCATGATCGCCTGCGGGCTCGCGATGCGGAGGTTCGACCCGTCATGATCCGCATCAACCTACTTCCCCACCGGGAGGAGAAGCGCAAGCGCCGGCAGCAGCAGTTTGCCGGACTCGGCGTCCTTTCGGCGGTCCTCGGGTTGGCGGCCGCGGGCGCCATCTGGTTCCTCCTCGACCAGCAGGTGCAGCAGCAGGCGGCGAACGTGTCCTACATGAAGGCCGAGATCGCCAAGCTCGACAAGCAGATCGAGGAGATCCGCAAGATCCGCGAGGAAACGGCCTCGCTGCTCGCCAAGAAGCAGGTGGTCGAAGGCCTGCAGAGCAACCGCTCGGAGCCGGTGCAGCTTCTCGACCAGCTCCTTCGCCAGCTCCCCGAAGGCATTTTCCTGAAGGCCGTCAAGCAGACCGGCGTGAAGGTGAACGTGCTCGGCTACGCGCAGTCGAACGCCCGCGTCTCGACCCTCATGCGCAACCTCGGCGCATCCCCCTATCTCGAGAACCCGGAGCTGGTCGAGATCAAGGCAGCCTTCCTGGACAACAACCCGACCAAGCGGGTCAGTGAGTTCAGCATGAACATCTCGGTCAAGCGCGCGAAGTCGGAAGAGGCCAAGGGCCCTGCCAAGAAGGATGCCGGCGCGAAACCCGCGGGGGCGAAATGAACCTCCTCGACGAACTGCGCACCCTCGACCCGAAGCAGCCGGGCAACTGGCCATGGCCGATCAAGGTCGGAGCCTACGCAGCCATCTTCCTCGCCATCCAGGTCGGCGCCTTTCTCCTGCTGTGGCAGGGCCAGACCGAGGCCATCGAGGCCGGACGCATCGAGGTGGACAAGCAGAAGCAGGCCTTCCTCGAGAAGAAGAAGCTGGCCGTGAACCTCGAGGCATACAAGCAGCAGCGCGCCGAGATCGAGCAGTCCTTCGGTGCGCTCCTGAAGCAGCTGCCGAACAAGAGCGAGATGGACGCGCTGCTCATCGACATCAACCAGGCCGGCCTCGGCCGCGGCCTCGCCTTCGAGCTGTTCAAGCCCAGCCAGACGGAGAACTTCACCGAGTTCTATGCCGAGCTGCCGGTGGCCCTCAAGGTGACTGGCAATTACCACGACCTCGGCGCATTCGCTAGTGACGTGGCAAAGATGCCGCGCATCGTCCTGCTCACCGACGTGAAGATCGACCCGCCGTCCAAGGAGGGCATTCTCTCGATGGAGGCGGTGGCCAAGACCTACCGCTACCTGGACGAGGAAGAGGTCGCCAAGCAGAAGAAGACCGTCAAGGACAAGGCCGCCAAGGGAGCCAAGAAATGACGCGCTGGCTGCTTCTGCCCGCCGCCGCAGTCCTGCTCGCCTCGTGCAGCTCGGAAATGGACGAGTTGCGCCAGTTCGTGAAGGACTCGGAGAAGAACCTGCCGCGCAAGATCGAGACGCTGCCGGCGGTGAAACCGTTCGAGCCCTTCACCTACGAAGGCTTCGACCTGCCCGACCCGTTCAAGCCCAGGAAGATCGTGGCGAAGGAGAGCGTTGGCGGACTCGCACCCGACCTCAACCGGCGCAAGGAACCGCTCGAGGCCTTCCCGCTGGAGCAGCTGAAGATGGTCGGCACCCTGCAGCAGGGCCAGGACATGTATGCGATCGTGCGTGGAGACAAGACTCTCTATCGCGTGAAGAAGGGCAACTACATGGGGCAGAACTTCGGTCTCATCACCGACATCACGGACGGCGAGATTAAGCTCAAGGAAATCGTCCAAGACAGCGCCGGGGACTGGGCTGAGCGGCAGAGCGTTCTGCCGCTCCTCGAGGAGACTGGCAAAGGGGATAGAAAGTGACTTCCAACTTCTTCCGCATCGGAATCACCGGCGCGCTTCGTGCCGCATTCATGGCCCTGTTGCTTGCGGTCGCCGCGCCGCTCGCATGGGCGCAGGGCGCGGCCAAGAATGTGGTCGAGTCGATCAACTTCTCCTCTGTCCAGGGAGGCAAGATCCTCGTCAAGGTCGGCCTGAAGAACGCGCTGCCGGCCGTTCCGCAGAACTTTTCCGTGACCAACCCCGCCCGCATCGCCTTCGACCTGCCGGAGACCGCGAGTGCCCTGGGCAAGACCCAGATCGACGCCGGCGAGGGAGACTTGAAGAGCGTCTCCGTGGTCCAGACGCCCAGCCGTACGCGCCTGGTGCTGAACCTGGCGCGCAGCGTCGCGTACACGGCGAGCCTCGACGGCAAGCTCCTCGTCGTCACCCTCGACGGTGCGCAGGCAGCAGCCGGCGCGGGCGCGCCACCCGGAACTGTCGCGGCCGCAGCGGCCACCGTCTTCGCCGAGGCCGTGCCCGGCGCGGTGCGCCAGAACATCCGCGACGTCGACTTCCGCCGCGGCAACGCCGGCGAGGGGCGCGTGATCGTGGATCTCTCTTCGGCCAATACGGGCATCGACATCCGGCTGCAGGGCCGCTCGATCCTGATCGACTTCATCAACAGCTCCGTCCCGAAGAACCTGGTGCGGCGCCTGGACGTCGGTGATTTCGGAACGCCGGTGCGCTTCGTCGACACCTTCGAGCAGGCGGGCAACGCGCGCATGGTGATCGAACCGCGCGGAATCTGGGAGTACTCGGCCTACCAGACCGATACCCAGTTCATCCTCGAGGTGAAGCCGGTCAAGGAAGACCCGAACAAGCTGGTGCAGAGCGCCACGCCGGGTTATGCGGGCGACAAGCTGTCGCTGAATTTCCAGAACGTCGAGGTGCGCGCCGTCCTGCAGGTGATCGCGGACTTCACCGGCCTCAACATCATCACCAGCGACACCGTCGGCGGAAACCTCACGTTGCGTCTGAAGGACGTTCCCTGGGACCAGGCGCTCGACATCATCCTGCAGTCGAAGGGCCTGTCGAAGCGCAAGAACGGGAACGTCGTCCTGATCGCGCCCACCGACGAGCTGGCCGCCAAGGAAAAGCTCGCCCTCGAGGCCAATGCGCAGATCTCCGACCTCGAGCCGCTGCGCACGGAATCCTTCGCGCTCTCCTACGCCAAGGCCGACGACCTCAAGAAGCTCCTTTCCGACAAGGACCAGAAGATCCTCTCCAAGCGCGGCAGCGCCACGGTGGACGATCGCACCAACACCCTCTTCGTGCAGGACACGGGCGCGCGGCTGGAGGAAGCCCGCCGCCTCATCCTGCAGCTCGACGTCCCGGTTCGCCAGGTGATGATCGAGGCCCGCATCGTGATCGCCGACGACAAGTGGGGCCGCTCGCTGGGCGCCCGCTTCGGCACGCAGTCGGCCTTCGGCTCGGGCAATCGCAACTACGGCGTTTCCGGAACGCTGGTCGACACGGTATCTCCCCTCGCCAACAACCCGATGTCGCGCGGCTCCTCGAACCTCACCAGTCCGGGCTCCGGGCTGGGCTCCAACATCGGCCCGCAGGGCATCGTTCCGGCCGGCGGCCAGCCCGAGCAGCTCAACGTGAACCTGCCGGCAATCGGGGCCGCAGGCAACCTTGCCCTGTCGATCCTGAACCTCGGCAGCGGCAACCTGGTGAACATCGAGCTTTCCGCCCTCGAGGCGGACAACCGCGGCAAGGTTGTTTCCAGCCCGCGCGTGATCACCGCCGACAAGAAGAAGGCGATCATTTCACAGGGCACGGAAATCCCGTACCAGACTGCAGCGGCCAGCGGCGCCACGACCATCGCATTCAAGCCCGCCGTGCTCGAGCTCTCCGTCACCCCGCGCATCACCCCGGACGACCGCATCATCATGGATCTCGAGGTGAAGAAGGATTCCGTGGGCCAGGTCTACGCCAACATCCCGTCGATCGACACGAAGAAGGTCACCACCCAGGTCCTCTGCGACAACGGCGACACGATCGTCCTCGGCGGCATCTTCGAGCAGACGACGCGCACCACGGTGGAGAAGGTACCGCTGCTCGGCGACATCCCGGTGGTCGGATACCTCTTCAAGCGCACGATCAAGGTGGACGACAAGACCGAGCTCCTCATCTTCGTGACCCCGAAGATCGTGAAGGACAGCCTCACCGTCCGCTGATTCGCCACCGCTTCGCCCCGAGAAGCCCCGGCGATGCCGGGGCTTCTCCTTTCTGCGCTATCCTTCCTGTCGAATGGGGCCGGGCAACATATTTCTCGTCGGGATGATGGGGGCGGGCAAGACCACGGTGGGCAAGGCGCTCGCGCGTCGCCTCGGACGTGATTTCGTCGATTGCGACCGCAAGATCGTCGAGCGCACCGGCGTGCCCGTCGTCACCATCTTCGAGATCGAGGGCGAAGCCGGCTTCCGGCGCCGGGAAACGGCGGTGCTCGCCGAACTCGCGAAGCGGGAGAATGCGGTTATCGCCACCGGCGGCGGCGCGGTGCTTGCCGAGGAAAACCGTCAGCTGATGCGCAGCCATGGCACCGTCGTCTACCTCCGGGCGGCACTCGAGCACCTGCACGAGCGTACCCGCCGCAGCAACGCGCGCCCCTTGCTGGCCACGGCCGACCGGCGCGCCACGCTCGCGGCGTTGCTCGAGGCCCGCGATCCCCTCTATCGCGAGGTGGCGCACCTGGTCATCGAAAGCGGCGCGCCCAGTGCGGGGTCCCTCGCCGTTCGCATTGTCGAGGCGCTCGAGGCTCGAGCTCGACAGCCACAGGGGCAGTCGCAGTGAGCCACCGCACGCTCACCGTCGGCCTCGGCGACCGGAGCTATCCCTTGCACATCGGCGCGGGCCTCCTCGACCGGAGCGAACTCTTCGCGCCATACCTGCGCGGCAGGCGCGCCGCCCTGATCACGAACGACACGGTCGCGCCGCTCTATGCGCAGGCAGTGGAGCGCTCGTTCGCCGCCTGCGGCGCCCGATCGTTCCGCGTCGTGATCCCGGACGGCGAGGCGCACAAGAACTGGCAGACGCTCGACCGCGTGTTCGGGGAGTTGCTGCGCGCCCAGGCTGATCGGGCCACCGTGGTCGTCGCCCTGGGTGGCGGCGTGGTGGGCGACCTGGCCGGGTTCGCCGCGGCCACTTACCAGCGCGGCGTGCCATTCATCCAGGTCCCGACAACGCTGCTCGCCCAGGTCGACTCTTCGGTCGGCGGCAAGACGGCGGTGAACCACCCGCTGGGCAAGAACATGATCGGCGCCTTCTACCAGCCGCTGGCGGTGATCGCGGACACCAACACCCTCGATACGCTTCCGGCACGCGAACTCGCCGCGGGACTCGCGGAGGTGATCAAGTACGGGGTCATCCGCGATCGCCCCTTCTTCGAATGGCTGGAGGATGGCATCGAGCGCCTGCGGGAGCGCGAGCCCGCCGCCATTGCCCATGCCATCGGCCGCTCGTGCGAGATCAAGGCGGAAATCGTCGCTCTCGACGAACGCGAGGCCGGCCCGCGCGCCCTCCTCAACCTGGGCCACACCTTCGGTCACGCCATAGAGACGCTGGAAGGGTACGGCACGTGGCTCCACGGCGAGGCCGTGGCGACCGGAATGGTGATGGCCGCGCGGCTCTCGGTGCGGCTGGGCCGGTTGCCGCAGGGCGATGCCGATCGCATCGAGCGCCTGCTCGCCCGGGCGGGCCTCCCGGTGCGGCCGCCCGCGCTGGCTGTCGACGCCTGGCTCGACGCCATGGGCCGCGACAAGAAGAACGAGTCCGGCCGCATCACGCTGATCCTGCTCGACGCGACTGGGCAGCGCGGCCATCGAGAAGCACGCCCCCATGGCGGAACTCGAGGCCCTGCTCAGGGAGTCCTAGTCGCGGCTGCCCGCAGCGTTCCGATGCACCTTGGGGCCGTGTCCCGAAGGCGCCCGGTCGACGGGATTGACGGTATCATCGCTGACGGTGCAATCCGGGTTTCCCCCATTGCGCCCCCCGAAAAAAAGGAGCTTCCCGCCATGCTTCGCACCCTGCGACTGATGCTCGCCGCGTTCGCCCTCCTGGGTCTTCCGGCCCTTTCCACTGCCAAGGACCGCGAGGTGTCGATCGGCCTGCAGGCAGCCATCACCTCGATGGACCCGCACTACCACAACCTCTCGCCGAACAACTCGATGATGCTGCATGTGTTCGAACCGCTCATCAAGCGCGACGAAAACCAGAAGCTCGTCCCGGGACTCGCCACATCCTGGAAGGCGCTGGACGACCTGACCTGGGAGTTCAAGCTGCGCAAGGGCGTGCGCTTCCACGACGGAACGCCGTTCACCGCGGAGGACGTGGTCTTCACGCTGAAGCGCGTCCCCAGCGTCCCGAACAGCCCATCGTCGTTCGCGACGTTCACCAAGCCGATCGTGGACGTGAAGGTGGTCGATCCGCACACGGTCGTCTTCAAGACCGCCACCGCCCACGTTCTGCTGCCGAGCGATCTCGCCTCCGTCATGATCGTCTCCAGGGCCAACGGCGAAAAGGCGGCAACAGAGGACTACAACTCGGGCAAGGCCGCCATCGGCACGGGGCCCTACAAGTTCGCCGAATACGTGCCCAACCAGCGCGTCGTCTTCAAGGCGAACTACGGCTACTGGGGCGGCGAGGAACCCTGGGACAAGGTGACGTTCAAGATCCTTTCCAACCCGGCGGCGCGCGTGGCGGCTCTCCTGTCCGGGGACGTGCAGTTGATCGAGACCGTCCCGACGGCGGATATCGCGAAGCTCGGCAAGGATGTCAGGTACCTGCTTTCGGACAAGGTGTCGAACCGCGTGATCTACGTGCACCTGAACCAGAGCACCGAGAAGTCGCCGCCCTTCGTCACGGACAAGTCCGGCAAGCCGCTGGAGAAGAATCCCTTCCGCGACGCGCGCGTGCGCAAGGCGCTCTCGATCGGCATCAACCGCGACGCCATCGCCGATCGCGTCATGGAGAAGAAGGGCGTGCCCGCCGCGCAGCTGCTGCCGGACTTCTTCTACGGCACGAGCAAGAAGTTGAAGCCCGCGAAGCACGACCCGGAGGGCGCGAAGAAGCTGCTGGCCGAGGCGGGCTATCCGAACGGCTTCGCGCTCACGGTCCACGGCCCCAACAACCGCTACATCAACGACGACAAGGTGGCGCAGGCGATTGCGCAGTTCTATTCGCGCATCGGCATCGACGCCAAGGTCGAGACCATGCCCTCGGCGGTGTACTTCACGCGCGCCACCAAGCTCGAATTCGGCTACATGCTGCTGGGATGGGGCACCGAATCCGGCGAGCAGGGATCGAGCCTGCGCTCGCTCCTCGCGACGTTCGATCGCGAAAAGGGAATGGGCGTGACCAACCGGGGCCGCTATTCCAACCCCGAGTTCGACAAGCTCCTGACGACCGCGCTGGTGACGATGGACGACAAGAAGCGCGAGGCGCTCATCCAGCAGGCCGCGGAAATGGCGATGAACGACACCGCCCTCATCCCGATCCACTACGAGGTGAGCACCTGGGCGACGTCGAAGGGCCACCGCTACACGGCCCGGACCGACCAGTACACGCTCGCCATGGGGCTCAAGCCCGCAAAGTAGGTCTCCGATCGTGACCCCGTGCCACGCTCAGCCGCGGCACGGGGCCGGCGGGCCTCGCGCGAACCGCCTGTCAGTCAACCTCCGTCTACCATG
This sequence comes from uncultured beta proteobacterium, assembly GCA_963786635.1. Taxonomy (GTDB): domain Bacteria; phylum Pseudomonadota; class Gammaproteobacteria; order Burkholderiales; family Usitatibacteraceae; genus FEB-7. The sequence continues at coordinate 153,791 of CAWAZV010000006.1, forward strand.
GTCGCCTACGCCATCCGCCGCTTCGGGCAAAGTCTCTTCGTGCTCGTGCTGATGTCGTTCCTCGTCTTCGTGGGGGTCTACGCCATCGGCAATCCGGTGGAGATGCTCGTGAACCCCCAGGCCGACGAGGTCGAGCGCGTCCGGGCGACGGCGGCGCTCGGGCTGGACAAGCCCTTTCTCGAGCAGTACTGGGTGTTCCTCAAGGGCGCGGCCAGCGGCGATCTCGGCAGGTCGTTCGTCTACAACGTGCCCGCGCTCACGCTCATCCTCGACAAGCTCCCCGCGACCATCGAACTCGCCTTCGTAGCGATGGTGATGGCCATCGGTCTCGGCATCCCGCTGGGTCTCGTCGCCGGCCTCAAGCCCGACTCCCTGATCGGCCGCGGAATCATGGCCGGGTCGATCCTGGGATTCAGCCTGCCCACGTTCTGGGTGGGCCTCGTACTCATCATGGTCTTTTCCATCCAGCTCGGGTGGCTCCCGTCCAACGGGCGCGGCGAAGTGCTCGCAGTGGCCGGCATTCCCGTGAGCTTCCTCACGGCAGACGGGCTCCTGCATCTGGCCATGCCGGCATTCAATCTCGCCCTCTTCAAGCTCTCACTGCTCATTCGCCTCACGCGCGCCGGGACGCGCGAGGCGGTGCTGCAGGACTACGTGAAGTTCGCGCGCGCCAAGGGCCTCACGCAGCGTCGCGTGATCGGCGTCCACGTCCTGAAGAACATCCTGATTCCGATCGTCACCGTGATCGGCCTCGAGCTGGGTTCGGTGATCGCCTTCGCGATCGTGACGGAATCGATCTTCGCCTGGCCGGGAACGGGCAAGCTCCTCATCGACTCCATCAACCAGCTCGATCGTCCGGTGATCGTCGCCTACCTCTTGGTGATCGTGACGCTCTTCATCGCCATCAACTTCGTGGTGGACGTTCTCTACTCGCTGCTCGATCCGCGCGTGCGCCTCGGTGGCGCGGCCGCCTCGCACTGAACGATGCTGGATACCGGCGACTCCTCCTCCACATCCACGGCCGCGGATCCGGCTGCCGCCGTGGCAGGCCCGTGGTCGCGCTTCCGGGCGGACTTCGTCGAGAGCCGCCTCGCGGTCGTCGGCCTGGTACTCCTGGTCCTGATCCTGCTGATCGGCATCCTCGCGCCGGTGATCTCGCCGCAGAATCCCTACGACCTCGCCCAGCTCGACGTCATGGACTCGAAGCTCGCGCCCGGCGAAAGTTCGGCCTCCGGCAAGACGTACTGGCTGGGCACCGACGACCAGGGACGCGACATGCTGTCGGGAATCTTCTACGGGCTGCGCATTTCCCTGGGCGTCGGGATCGCAAGCACCGTCTTCGCCCTTGCGATAGGCCTCGTGTTCGGCCTCGTCGCGGCCTACTTCGGCGGCTGGGTCGACACGCTCGTCATGCGCGTGGTCGACATCCAGCTCTCCTTCCCCGCGATCCTCATCGCGCTCATCCTGCTGGCCGTGCTCGGCCAGGGTGTCGACAAGATCGTGGTCGCGCTGGTCACGGTGCAATGGGCCTATTACGCCCGCACCGTGCGCTCCTCCGCCCTGGTCGAACGGCAGAAGGAGTACATCGAGGCCGCGCACGTGCTCGCCCTGAGCCAGGCACGGATCGTGTTCCGGCACCTGCTGCCGAACTGCCTGCCGCCCCTGATCGTCGTGGCCACCGTGCAGGTAGCCCATGCCATCGCGCTGGAGGCCACGCTCTCCTTCCTCGGACTCGGACTGCCGATCACCGAGCCGTCGCTGGGTCTCCTGATCTCGAACGGCTTCCAGTACCTCCTTTCCGGCAAGTACTGGATCAGCTTCTATCCCGGCGTGGCGCTGCTCCTCACCATCATGGCCATCAACCTCGTGGCCGACCAGCTGCGCGACATCCTCAATCCGAGGCTGCGCAAGTGAGGCCCGCGCCGCTCCTGCAGGTCGACGGCCTGCGCATGCACTTCTTCACCAAGGCCGGGGTGGTCAAGGCGGTGGACGACGTGAGCTTCACGGTCGGGCGGGGAGAGATCCTCGGCCTCGTGGGAGAGTCCGGGTCGGGCAAGTCGATGACCGGATACTCGATCCTCGGACTCATCGATCCGCCCGGACGCATCGTCGAAGGGCGCATCGTCTTCGACGGGACCGACCTCACCCGCCTCGATGCGGCCGCGTGGCGCCACATCCGCGGCAACCGCATCGCGATGATCTTCCAGGACCCGATGATGACGCTGAACCCGGTCTTGAGGATCGACACCCAGATCGTCGAGGCTGTGCAGGCGCATGCGGATGTTTCGCGCGAGAGCGCTCTCGCTCGCGCCCGCGATGCGCTGGTGCGGGTCGGCATCGCCTCTCCCGACGAGCGCCTGCGGGCCTATCCGCACCAGTTTTCCGGCGGAATGCGCCAGCGCGTGGCCATCGCCATCGCCCTGGTCAACGGCCCGGACCTCATCATTGCCGACGAGCCGACGACGGCCCTCGATGTCACCATCCAGGGCCAGATACTGTTCGAGATGCAGAAGGTCTGCCGCGAGAGCGGCACTGCGCTCATCTGGATCACGCACGACCTGTCCGTGATCGCCGGGCTCGCCGACGAGGTGTGCGTGATGTATGCGGGACGCTTCGTGGAGTCCGGGCTGGTCGCCGACGTCCTGGACAGGCCCCTGCACCCCTACACCCGCGGCCTCATCGACTCCGTCCCGAGTCGCAACGAGCGCGGGCGACCGCTGCGGCAGATTCCGGGGATGACGCCATCGCTGCTGTCCCTGCCTGCGGGCTGTCCGTTTCGCGAACGCTGCGGGTTCGCGATTGACCGCTGCAGGGAAAGTCCGGCGGTTACGGAGCCCGCTCCGGGGCGACGACTGCGCTGCTGCCGACCGCTCCAGGGAGCCACTCCATGATCGAATCCCCTGTGGACGACCTCCTGGAGCAGGCGATTGCGCGCCACCGTAGCGGTCAGCTCTCCGACGCGGAGTTTCTGTACCGCAAGGCTCTCTCGATCGCGCCTGAGAATCCTGCGGCGCTACACTACCTTGGACTGCTGGGATTTCAGACCGGCCACCACCTGCCTGCCGAACAGCTCTTGGCGCGCGCCGCGCTGCTGGCGCCGGAGGACCCGGTCGTGCGGAACAACTGGGGAATCGTGCTGGCAAAGCTGGGGCGGTTCGCCGAGGCGGCAGAGCAGTTCCAGTTGGCGATCGAGCGGGCACCCGGATACGCCGACCCGATCGTGAACCTCGCGAATGTGCTCTCTGACCAGGGGGATCATGGTGCGGCCGAAAAGCGCTACCGGGAGGCAATTGCGCTTTCTCCCGGCTCTGCGGAAGCGCACAGCAACCTGGGCAAGCTGCTGCTTTCCCGGCGAAGAATCCCGGATGCCATAGCGAGCCTTCAGGAGGCGCTGCGCATCAACCCGCGTTTCGCCTCCGCCCTCAACAATCTGGGCAACGCGCTGCGCGAACAGGGTCGGATGCAGGAAGCGTTCCAGCACTATCGTGAGGCTCAACTGGCCCGCCCGGACGATCCCGAGGCGTTCAGCAACCTCCTCCTCGCCATGAATTGCGATCCGGAGCTCTCGGCCGACGAAGTGTTCACAGCACATCAGGAATTCGCCGATCGCTTCGAGCGACCGCTCCGTGCTGGCGCCTCCCCTTTCAAAGCCGGCGATAGGCGATCCGGCCGATTGCGTATCGCCTACGTGTCTGCAGACTTTCGCGCACACGCGGTTGCCGCGTTCATCGAGCCGGTTCTCGCCAATCACGATCGCACCCGTTTCGTAGTGACCGCCTACTACAACGGGTTTTTCGAAGATGAGATTACGCATCGCATTCGCGGCGCCGTCGACCAGTTTGTCGTCGTCGGAAATCTCACAGATGCCGAGCTCGCCCAGCGAATCAGGGACGACGCGATTGACATTCTGGTGGACTTGTCGGGACATACGGCCGGCAATCGCCTGCTTGCGTTCGCCCGGCGTGCCGCTCCCATGCAGGTGACCTGGCTTGGCTACCTGAATACGACCGGGTTGTCCGAAATGGACGTCCGGATCACCGATGCCTGGGCAGACCCACCCGGCCTTACGGAACGATGGCACACCGAGGAGCTGGTGCGCCTTCCCGGCAGCCTCTGGTGTTATTCGCCCTGGCCCGATAGCCCGGCGGTGGGGGCCGCGCCCTGCCTCAAGTCGGGTCTTGTCACCTTTGGATCCACGAACAACCCCGTAAAACTCAATCTCTCGGTCCTGCAGGCATGGGCGACAATCCTCTCCCGCGTGCCAGAGAGCCGCCTGCACATTTATGCCCCCGATGATGGTTACCTGCGTGACCAGCTTGCGGCCGCGCTATGCGCCAGGGGCGCTGCGAGGCAACGCATCGAGTTTTTCCCGAGACTTCCGATCGGGCAGTACTTGCAGCAATACGCCGCCATCGACATCGCCCTGGATACCTTTCCCTGCGCGGGGGGTACCACCACTTTTGACGCCCTCTGGATGGGAGTTCCGGTTGTCTCGCTCGCGGGAGAGCGACCCTTTTCGCGCGGCGGTGCCAGCATCCTGGGAAACCTCGGGCTTGCCGATTACGTGGCTTCTTCAACCGACGCGTACATAGAGCGCGCAATATCGCTTGCCCGGGATGCCGCTTCCCTCGCCAACCGGAGAGCAGGACTTCGAAGCCTGCTCGCTGCCAGTACACTCACCGACGGCCGGGCATTCACGCGCCATCTCGAAGATGCCCTTCTGAAGTGGTGCAGATCGCGTGGCCTCGTTCCAGGCGAGGGCGGCTGACGATGAGCGCCTCTGCGCCGATCAATCCGGATCGTGCATTGCTTGAGCTCAAGGGGATCTCGAAGCAATTTGCCTCGCGTACCGACCTGCCCTCGCGAATTGCGGCTGCCCTTGGCGCAGGCTCTGTCGCGCAGACTGTTCATGCCCTCGATGGCGTCGATCTGTCTGTCGAGCCCGGTGAGGTGGTTGGGCTGGTGGGCGAATCCGGCTGCGGGAAGTCCACGCTTGGTCGCATAGTTGCGCGGATCCTGGAACCCACGGCGGGCAAACGCCGCTGGAAGGGTCACGACTACTCGCATTACGAGAATCCGGCCGCCCGCGACGAGCGCCTGGCGATCCAGATGATCTTCCAGGATCCCTTCGCGTCCCTGAACCCGCGTATGCGGATCGTGGACGTGATCGGCGAGGCCCCCGTGGTGCACGGTCTGGTGCCACCTGCCGAGCGCGAGTCCTATGTCGCCGAGGTCATGCAGCGGGTCGGCCTCGACGCAAGCCTGGCGCGGCGATTTCCGCACCAGTTCTCCGGTGGGCAGCGCAGTCGCATCGGCATCGCCCGCGCGCTCGCCGTGAAGCCGCAATTCCTTGTCTGCGACGAGGCGGTGGCGGCCCTGGATGTCTCGATCCAGGCGCAGGTCCTGAACCTTTTCATCCGGCTGCGCGAGGAGTTCGGGCTGACCTACCTGTTCATCAGCCACGATCTCGGCGTGGTGCGCCACCTCTCCGACCGTATCGTGATCATGTACCTCGGGCGAATCGTGGAGTCGGCGCCCTCCGACGAAGTGTTCGCACGACCAAACCATCCCTATACCAGGGCGCTGCTGGCCGAAATCCCCAGGCTCGAGACAACGAAGCGGGCCTACGTTCCCATCAAGGGCGAGATTCCCTCGCCGCTCGATCCTCCGCCCGGGTGCCATTTCCATCCGCGCTGCCCGTATTCGACCGCGCGCTGCCTGGCGGAGGCGCCACAGCTGCGGGAAGTCGCGCCGCGCCACCAATCCGCATGCCACCTCAACGACACGCCATGAAACCTCACCACGCCTATGACCACTTCGAGCCCACCGGCACCCGCGCGCCCGTGGTCCTCGACTCCCCCCACAGCGGCACCTCGTATCCCGAGGACTTCCGGCCCGGCGTTCCCCTGGCAGCCTTGCGCCAGGCCGAAGACGCCTTCGTCGACGAGCTCTACGCCTGCGGCCCGCGCCACGGCGCAATCCTCATCGCCGCAAGGTTCCCGCGTTCCTACATCGACCCGAACCGGTCGCTCCTCGACATCGACACCTCGCTCCTGGACGCCCCGTGGCCCGGCCCCGCCGTTGCCACCCGCAAGACCGGGCTGGGCATCGGGCTCGTCTGGCGCGTACTGGACACGGGAGAACCGATCTATGCGAGAAAGCTGACCGTCGCGGAGCTGCGGCGGCGCATCACCGAGTTTCACCAGCCGTACCAGAAAGCGGTCAAGGACGCGCTGGATGCCACGCACGCGCACTTCGGCCGCGTCTGGCACCTGAACTGCCACTCGATGCCTGCCGTGAGCAGCCTGATTTCGGAGGAGGGGCCGGGAAAGCCTCGCCCCGACTTCGTCCTCGGCGACCGCGACGGAACGACTTGCGAGGCCGGCTTCACCGCCTTCGTCGCTTCCCGGCTTTCCGACATGGGCTACGACGTGAAGGTGAACGACCCTTACAAGGGTGTCGAGCTGGTGCGCGCCTTCTCCGACCCCACGGCGGGACGGCACAGCCTGCAGATCGAGGTGAACCGGAGGCTGTACATGGACGAGCGCAGCCGGGAGAAGACGCCCGGCTACGCCCGCCTCGCGCGCGACCTCGAGAGGCTGGTGAAAGCCGTCTGCGATTACGCCGCGCAGCGCGGCTCGCACCGCTGCGAGGCCGGCCATCAGACGATCACGGTCACGGGCACTGCGGTCACGATCATGGTCATGACCATGATCACGTCCACGACCACCATCATGGCCACGATCACGGGCATGATCACGCCCACCCCCACTCCCCCGGCAAGAAGGGAAACTCCACGCCATGACTCGCATCGCCATCGAACTCACCGCCCCGGTCATTGACACTCACCGCCAGTCGTCCACCGGCGTGGACTTCGTGCATTCCTTCGAGAGCGGCCTCCCGGGTCCGCACGTCATGGTGAATGCCGTCACCCACGGCAACGAGATCTGCGGGGCGCTTGTCGTGGACCGCCTGCTCAGGATGGGACTGCGTCCCACGCGCGGAACGCTCACGCTTTCCTTCGCCAACATCGATGCCTTTTCCCGCTTCGACCCCAAGCGCCCCTATGCGACGCGTTTCATCGACGAGGACTTCAATCGCGTCTGGAACCCGGAAACGCTGGACGGGCCACGCGACAGCACCGAGCTGCGCCGCGCGCGCGCGCTGCGGCCCTTCGTCGAGGCGGCCGACTACCTGCTCGACATCCACTCGATGCTCGAGCCGAGCCCCCCGGTGATGATCTGCGGGCCGCTCGACAAGGGCATCCGCTTCGCATTCGACATCGGCATCCCGAAGGACGTCGTGAGCGACGAGGGCCACGCCAATGGCACGCGCATGCGCGACTGCGGCGGCTTCGGCGATCCCGCGAGCGCCGAAGAACGCGCTGCTGGTGGAGTGCGGGCAGCATTGGGAGCGCGGCTGCCGAGCACGTGGCCTGGCAGACGACCTGGCGGTTTCTCAACCGGGCTGGCGTCGTTGACGACGGGCTGGCGGCCCGCGAGATCGTCTCCGCGGCCCCCCCGCAACGCCTCGTTCGCGTCACCGAAGCGGTTGTCGCGCATACGGCGGAGTTCCGCTTCGCGCGCGAGTTCTCGGGAATGGAGGTGGTGCCGCGCGAGGGAGACGTGATCGCCTATGACGGCGCGGAGGTGGTACGGGCCCCCTACGACAACTGCGTGCTGGTGATGCCCGTGCCCAACAACATCAAGACGGGCCTCACCGCAGTGCGGCTCGGCCGGCTCGACGCGCGGTAAGACCTTTCAGGTGCCCGGATCCTCGCCGCGCGAGGAGGGCCGGATGCCGAGCTGCTTCAGCTTGCGGTAGAGGTGGGTGCGCTCGAGTCCGACGCGGTCGGCCACGCGCGACATGTTTCCCTCCTCCCGGCGGATGTGGTGCAGGAAGTACTGGCGCTCGAACTGCTCGCGCGCATCGCGCAGGGGCATGTCGAGCGAGACACCGACTTCCGCAGGCGGCTGCTCCCTGGGCAGGAGGGAGAACTCCCTGGCGACGCGGGCCACATCCTCGCCGCTGATCTCGGCGGCCAGCGACGTCAGCGCGAGCGTCTTCACCGCGTTCTGCAGCACCGGGAGGTTGCCGTGCCAGTCGAGGTTGCGCAGCGCGTTCTGCGCGCCCACCGTGAGCACCTTGAGCGGAACTTCGTTGGCGTCCACGAGCGTGGTGAGCAGGGTGGTGGCGAGCTCCGGAACATCCTCGGCGTGCTCCGATATGGACGGCACGCGAATCGTGAGCCCCGCGAGCTGGTGGTAAAGCGCCGCGTCGAAGCTTCCCTCCTCGGCCATGCGGGCAATCGGTGCCGCCGCAGCACAGACCAGGCGGACATTGAACTTCTCGAGCTTCGCCGCAAGCTGGGCAAGCCCCTTCTGCTCCGCCTTGCCGAGCGTGCCGAGCTCCTGGATGAAAAGGGTTCCATCGCGCGCCTCGTTGAGGGGGCCGAAGGGGTTTGCCGCGAGCCACTCCGCGTCCTCCGGGGCCACCCATGGCGTATTCGGCAGATGCAGGTGCCGCGCCGCGATCTCGAAGCCGCAGCCGGGCTCGCCGACCAGCAGCACCGGCGTGCGCAGCCGGCTCACCTGATCCAGGCGCTGGCGCAGCTCGTGCACGATCCGCGCCTTGCCGAACTGCTGCAGCGTGAGTCCCGCGCGTGCGAGCACGCGGCCACCCGCGAGCGCCTTGCCGACCGTGGCGAGAAGCTTGGGCAGGCTGATCGGCTTCTCGAGGAAATCGAAGGCGCCGATCCGGGTTGCCTCCACGGCCGAATCGATCGTCCCGTGCCCTGACATCATCACCACCGGCATCGTGAGCAGCCCCGAGCCGGCCCATTCCTTGAGGAGCGTGATGCCGTCGGTATCCGGCATCCAGATGTCGAGGAGCACCAGGTCCGGCCGCATTTCCTTGCGCAGGTTGCGCGCCGTCTGGGCGTTCTCGGCGAGGCGCACCCCGTAGCCCTCGTCGCGGAGGATCTCGAACAGCAGTTCGCGGATGCCGACCTCGTCATCCACGACCATGATCTGGTTGGCGGACATGCGCGGGCTGCGGCCCTAGGCCGCCTTGCGCAGGGGCAGGACGATGCTCACGTGGGCGCCGTGGGGCAACACGTTCTCGACCATGATCTGGCCGTGGTGCTCCTCGACGATCTTCTTCACGATCGCGAGGCCGAGGCCGGTGCCCTTGGGCTTGGTGGTGACATAGGGCTCGAAGATCCGCCCGATGATGGTTTCCGCGATGCCGGCGCCGTTGTCGCGCACGGACAGGCGGATTCCCTCCTCGGCCAGCGCCGAGGAAACGACGATGCGCGGCATTTCCGCACCGGCGAGCGCGTCCATCGCGTTCTGGATGAGGTTGTGCAGCACCTGGCGCAGCAGGGCGCCATCGGCCGCGACGTTCGGCAGGTTCTCGGCAAGGTGCGGTTCGATGGGCACCCCCATCGACTCGTAGAGCACGAGCACTTCACGCACCAGGTCGTTCAGCGACACCTGCTCCGCCGTCATGCGCGAGGCGCGCGCGTACTGGCTGAAGTCGTCCACCATGCCCTTGAGCGCGGTGACCTGGTTCACGATCGTGCCGGTGGCGCGCCTCAGGACATCGGCGTCCTGGTCGTGGAGCTTCAGCTGCAGCTTGTGCTGCAGGCGCTCCGCGGAGAGCTGGATCGGCGTGAGCGGATTCTTGATCTCGTGCGCCAGGCGGCGCGCCACTTCGCCCCAGGCCGCGTCGCGCTGCGCCTGGGCAAGGTGGGTGATGTCGTCGAAAACGACCACGTAGCCGGTGTCGCCGCGCGTGGTGAGGCGCGTGCCGCGCACGAGCAGCGTGCGTGCGCCATCGAGGCGGCGGTACTCGAGCTGCTGCTCCCACTGGCGGCTGGCCGCCGAGGAGAAGTGCTTCAGGACCACCTCCGCGAACGGCGAAACCGAACCGACATGCGTGGTCCAGTCGGGCAGCTTGAGACCGTGGAATGCGCCGGCCTGGACGCCGAGGATCTCGTAGGCCGTTGCGTTCACCGTCTTCAGGTAGAAGCGCTCGTCGAAGGTGAGCACGCCGGAGGTGAGGTTCGACAGGATGCTCTCGAGATAGGTCTTGGCGTTCTCGAGCTGCTGCTGGTTTCTCTCCATGGCCTCGGTCGCGTCCGCGATCTGCCGGGTCATGGTGTTGAAGGACTGGGTGAGGACGCCGAACTCGTCGCGGCTGCGCACCGGGTTCAGGCGCGAGTAGTCACCCTTGGCGATGGCCCGGGTGGCCTCGGCCAGGGCGGAAAGCGGCGCCGACAGCCGCTCCGAAAGCACGAAGGCAAGCGCGATCGAGGAGAACAGCGTGAGCAGCATCGCCAGCGTGAGCGTCAGGCCGAAGATGCGCTTGAGCCCGACGCGAGCGAGCGTGAGTTCCTGGTAATCCCGCCACCCCTGGTCGACGACGCGCGCGTCCTGGGCAACCGCGGTCGGCACGCGATGCAGCACCTGCAGGATGCGGATGTCCTCGGCGATCGTGAGCACGTTGACGGGCACGATCACGCGCAGGTAGAGGCCGCGGTCGGGGATCGACTCGATGGTGCGCACCGGCTGCTGGGCGCGAACCTGGCGCAGCACGTTGGGGCCGGGCAGGTCGGGCTGCAGCGACATGGTGTCGGTGCCGGCAAAGGCGATGACCTTGCCGCGCTGGTTGAGAAGCGTGGCTTCCTCGACGCCGTACTGTTCGCGCAACCTGCTGAGGGTGGCCGGCTCGACCGCCTGCACGGAGGCGAGCGATTGCGCCATCCCGTCGGCCTTCTGTCCCAGTTCCCGCAGCGAGTTGTCGAGCGAGCTGCGCGCGAGATTCAGGCCGCCTTCGAGCGCCTTGTCCATGCGCACGTCGAACCAGGACTCGATCGAGCTCTGCAGGAACTGGAACGAGATCGCGTATACCAGCCCGCCCGGCACGAGGGCCATGAGCGCGAACACGACCATGAGCCGCAGCGTGAGCTTGGAGCCGAACACCCGTTCCTTCAGCTTGCGCCGCAGCACCAGCAGCTGATAGCCGATGAGCAACATCAGGCCCAGCGAGAGCAGTCCGCCGAGGCCGAGCAGGCCGGGATAGTTCTGGGTGAAAAGGGTGGTGTTCGACGAGGCCTGTGACATCAGGTAGACGAGGCCTGCGCCCGTCACCACGCACAGGAAAATCAACGGCCTCATGGATTGACGGTCCACCGATACCAATCCGAGGCGAGGTTCCAGTCGCGCGAGGCGACCGCATTGAGTTGGAAGGGTTTGGGCAGCTGCGCCGTGTCGAGACGCATGCGGATGGCGGCCTGGTAGCCGCCCTCCTTGCGCAGGGCTCCCTTTTCCGCCACCGGCCAGCCGCGCACCCGCGACAGCGCCAGCACGACATCATCGAAACGGCGGAAGTTCTGGTAGGCGCTTCCCACGGACAGCCGGTACTGGCGCAGGAGCGGGGTGTAGGTGATCTTGTAGGTCTGCGAAAGCTGCACCGGCTTCTCGTCGAACCAGTACCAGCGCGGCTTCGAGAGCTCGAACTCGACGACGAAGTAGAGTGCGACGCCGCGGTTCACCGCTTCCTCGAGGCGCGGACTGAACTGGATGTCGAACTCCGCATCGAGCCGGTAGCCGTCGTCGCCGGATTCGATCTTCGCAACGACCGGCACGATGCCTTCCGCCCGCGCGGGGGGAGCAAACGCCAGAAGCGCAAGCACGAGCGCCCCCAAAGCGAGAAGCCATTGCGGCCTAGCGCTTTTCGAGAAGGGCATAGTAGAAGCCATCGTGATCGTCGTCGGGCTGGACCCGGCCGCCCGCGGGGGCGTCCGGCTGGAAACATGCCACGCGTGCCTCGGGCTGCCTGGCAAGAAAAGCGTCCACCGTGGATTCGTTTTCTTCGCGGAAGACCGAGCAGGTCGCGTAGAGCAATTTACCACTAGTCTCAAGGACTTGCCACACTCCATCGAGGAGCCTGGCTTGCTGGGCCGCAAATTGGGCCAGGTCGGAAGGCCGCCGGTTCCAGCGGATGTCGGGATGACGCCTCGCGACACCCGATGCGCTGCAGGGCGCGTCGAGCAGGATCCGCTGGAACGGCCGGCCATCCCACCAGGTTCCGGGAGCGCCGACATCGGCGCAGGCGAGCGTCGCCTTTCCGCCCAGCCTGTCGAGATTCTCCCGGATGCGCGCGAGCCTTGCCTGGTCGTTGTCCAGGGCCAGGAGGTCGATATCCGCGATTTCCAGCATGTGGCCCGTCTTCCCGCCGGGGGCCGCGCAGGCATCCAGTACGTGCTGCCCATCCTCGATCTCGAGGAGGCGCGCGGCCCATTGCGCGCCGGCGTCCTGGACGCTCACCAGGCCATCGGCGAATCCCGGCACCTCGAAGACCGGGCGGGGGTCGATGCGCACCGCCATGTCGCCGAGATGCCTCGCCTCGATCCCGGCCTCCTGCAGCCGGGCAAGACATTCCGGGACAGTTCGTGCGCCGGCGATTCACGCGCAAGGTCATGGGCGGATGGCGGTTTTCGGAGGCAACGACCGCCTCCCAGTCATCCGGATACTGATCGCGCAGCTTCTCCAGCCACCAGGCAGGAAAGCCGTAGCGGACTTCGGGAGACGTCCAGGAATCGCGCGCCAGGTCCTGCTGGCGACGCAGGAAGCTGCGCAGTACGGCATTCACCAGGCCGCGCGCAGCGGGCTGCCCGAGCCGCTCAGCTGCCTGTACGGCATGATCGACGACGGCGTAGGGTTTCGCGCGCGTGAACTGGAGCTGGGCGAGGCCGACGAGGAGCAGGCTGCGCAGTTCCGCGTGACGGACCGGAGTAAGCAGCAACTTCCCGAGTTGTGCCTCGAGAAGTCCGAGGGAACGAAGTCCCTCGTAGCAGATCTCCCGGACCGCCGCCCGCTGCGCGGGCGTGAGGCTGGCATGGCGACGAAACTCGTCTTCGAACGCCGTCGAAAGGTTGCGGCCTGCGAGGGTCTGCGCGAGCACGGCCGCCGCGCGGAGCTGGATCTGAAGCAGGGTGACTCCGGGATGGGGGTGTGGGGTTGAAGGGTCTGTCAGTCCGGAGCGCTCGCGACCAGCAGCGTTCCCACGGGAACGGGGCGCGCCTTCATGAACTCCGCAGCCGCCATTTTACGCGACCCGGGCCGTTGCATGACAGTGAGCGCTAACGCATCAGTACCACAAGCAATCACCGGGCACCCCTCTTCATGCCGAATCACGGTGCCAGGAATCCCGACTCCCGCGCAGGGCCTGGATTCCCATATCTTGAGCGGATCCCCTTCAAGGCGCGTCTCCGCCCCCGGAAAGGGATTGAACGCCCGAACCTGTCGATCGAGGGCAACCGCGGTTCCCCGCCAGTCCATCCGCGCTTCGGACTTGCTGACTTTGGCGGCATAGGTCACCCCTGAATCGGGCTGCGGAACTGCCTGCAAGGGTGTCGAGATTCGCAACGGCGGCAACGATGGCCTCTGCTCCCAAAGCGGCGAGTTTCTCCGTCAGGGTTCCTGCCGTGTCGCGGTCGAGGATCGGCAAGCGCCGTTCGAGCAGCACGGGACCCGTGTCGAGCCCGACCTCCATCGCCATGATGCAGATGCCCGTTTCCGCATCACCTGCCAGGATCGCCCGTTGTATCGGTGCGGCCCCACGCCAGCGGGGCAGAAGGGAGGCATGGATGTTCAGGCAGCCCCTGCGGGGAATAGTCAGCACCGACTCCGGAAGCAGAAGTCCGTAAGCGGCCACTATCAGCAAGTCTGGCGCAGCTTCTGCGATCAGCGCACTTGACTCCGGTTGCTTGAGCGAGGCAGGTTTGGCGATTGCCAGACCGAGTGCCTGCGCCGCCTGGGCAACTGCGCTTTCCGTCGGCTTGAGTCCGCGGCCCGCCGGGCGATCCGGCTGGGTTAGAACGAGGGCGATCTCGTGGCCCGCCGCGCTCAAGGCCTCCAGCGCGCGCGCGGCAAACGGGGGCGTCCCGGCGAAGACGAGGCGCAAGCGGAGCTAGGCTGCCTTGCGCTGGCGCTTCTTGAGCTTGGCGCGAATGCGGTTTTGCTTGAGTTCGGAGAGGTGTTCGACGAACACCTTGCCTTGCAGGTGATCCATCTCGTGCTGGATGCAGGTCGCCAGCAGTCCGGAAGCATTCAGGGTGAAACGGGCGCCATTTTCGTCCAGGGCAGTGACGGTCACGCTTTCGGCGCGCTCGACGTTGTCGTACACCCCGGGAACCGAGAGGCAACCCTCCTGGTTGAGCGCGAGGCCCTCACGGCGGATGATTTCCGGGTTGATGAACACGCGAAGGTCGCTCTTGTCCGGGCTCACGTCGATCACGATCACTTGCTGGTGAACGTTCGCCTGCGTGGCCGCCAAGCCCACGCCATCGGCCCCATACATGGTCTCGACCAAGTCCGAGACCAGCTTGCGGACGGTCGCATCGATCTTCTCGACCCGGGCGGCCGGCAGGTGCAGTCGCGGGTCGGGGTACTGGAGTATCTCGAGAATGGCCATAAATGCTTGCGAATAGAACAGATTAAGCGCAGAATTTACCGCACTACTTGAAATAAGGGCCGTAACCCTTTTTCAGAATATGGGTCCTGCGCCCCATATACCCAAGAGAGAGCCGCGATGCGAAAGCTCATTATAGCGTTAGTCGTCGCTTCGGCCAGTTTGGTTCCGGGTTGGGCATCGTCACAGGCAAGCGCCCCGGCGCCGGCTTCGATGAGCGACCTTCAGGCCGACGCACCCACCGAGTACACCGTCCAGAAGGGTGACACCCTTTGGGCGATTTCCGGGCGGTTCCTGAAGGAACCCTGGAAGTGGCCGCAGCTCTGGCAGATGAATCGCGAGCAGATCAAGAACCCGCACCTCATCTATCCCGGCGACATCATCCGCCTGGACCGCTCCGGAGCCGTCCCGAGCCTCGAACTCGTGTCCGGCGCGGCAACTGCCGCCGCCAACGTGGTGCGCCTCGAACCCCGCACACATGTGCAGCCGCTCCTGAGCGCCGTTCCCACCATCCCGGGCAACGCGATCGGACCGTTCCTCACCGAGCCCCTCGTGCTGAACCCCGGTGAACTCGAAACGCATCCGCAGATCGTGGCCACCGAGGAAGAGCGAGTCATCATCGGCGTCGGCGACCGCGCCTATGTGGCGGGGCTCAATCCGAACGACGGGCTGAACTGGCAGATCTTCCGCCCCGGTGAAACCCTGTCCGACCCCGTGACCGGCGAGGTTCTCGGCATCGAGGCGATCTACATCGGCGATGCGCGCGTGAAACGCTATGGCACCCCGAGCACACTGGAAGTCACGCGCGCCACGAAGGAGATCAACCGGATGGACCGGCTGATCCCGGCGCGGGAAGCCTCATTCCCCTCCTATGTCCCGCGCGCGCCCGACAAGCCGATCAGTGGCGTGATCCTGTCCGTGCGCGGCGGCGTGAACGAGATTTCCCAGTACTCCATCATCGCGATCAACCGCGGTTCGCGAGACGGGGTCGAGGTGGGGCATGTGCTCGCCACCATGCGCCGTGGCGAGACGATCACGCACATCGACAGACGCTCCTTCATGGATGAAATGTTCGGCCAGTTGGAGACCAGGCTTGCGGAACCGATAACGCTGCCCGCCGAGCGCAGCGGCCTGCTGTTCATCTTCCGGACATTCGAAAGGCTGTCCTACGGCTTGATCCTGAAGAGCACCCGGGCCATCGCCGTCGGGGACGTCGTCCAGACACCCTGAAGCAGCCCTGAGACGCTACCGGTGGGGGCTGCGGCCCCCACTTTTGTTTTCGCCCGCGTCAGCGCGAGCGCCACCCGGCTCGTTGTAGGATCACCCCCTTTCCCCGAAGGATGCCCGTGCCCCGCACCGACGCGCGAACAGACGCCACCGCCTGGCTGAGGCTCTGCCTTGTTCCCGGGCTTCCTGGCACCGCACAGCGGGCCCTTCTCAAGGCATTCGGGACGCCCGAGGGCATCGTCGCTGCCGGCACGCAGGCGCTTTCCGCCGTCGTCGGCAGCTCGCTTGCCGCAGCGTATGCCGCGGGCCCGGAGCCCGGACTGCTCGAGGCCACGCTCGCCTGGCTCGATGGGCCGCAGCAGCATCTCCTGACGCTCGCCGACGCGGACTATCCGCGCACGTTGCTGCAGATTCCCGACCCGCCGACGGTCCTCTTCGCGATCGGCGACCCGCTGGTGCTCAATCGCCGCGCCTTCGCCATCGTCGGCAGCCGGAATGCAACCCGCCAGGGGCTCATCGACGCGGAAGGCTTCGCTAGGTCCCTGTCGGATGCGGGGCTCGTGATCGTGAGCGGCCTCGCCCTCGGCATCGATGCGGCCGCGCATCGCGGCGGCCTCGCGGGATCATCATCCAGCATCGCCGTCGTGGGCACCGGTCTGGACCGCGTATACCCCGCAGCCAACCGCAAGCTCGCGCACGACATCGTGGCAAGCGGTGTCATGGTCTCCGAGTTTGCGCTGGGCACCGCACCGAGCCCGGGCAACTTTCCCCGCCGCAACCGCATCATCAGCGGCCTTGCCCAGGGCGTTCTCGTGGTCGAGGCCGCGACCAAGAGCGGCTCCCTCATCACGGCGCGCCTCGGACTCGAGCAGGGACGCGAAGTGTTCGCGATTCCCGGTTCGATACACTCACCGCAATCGAAGGGCTGCCACTGGCTGATCAAGCAGGGCGCCAAGCTCGTCGAGTCCGCCGACGACATCATCGAGGAGCTTGGTCTGCAGCCGCTCCCCGGGGAAGCAGGCGAAGATGCGGATACGGCCGACCTCTCCGGCGATCCGCTGCTGAGCCTCCTCGGGCATGCGCCGGCTTCACTCGATTCGCTCTCGTTGCGCAGTGGCAGGACCGCCCAGGAACTGGCCGTCGACCTCACCAGGCTGGAAGTCGACGGCAGGATCGAGCGGCTTCCGGGTGGCCTTTTCCGCCAGCTCGTCATGCGCCACTGAAGCTGTGCGCGGCGGGCCCCGCAACGGCCCGCAAACCTTTGCGTTATAGAATGAAAAGAACCAAGACTGCTCTCATGGCCACCCACCTGCTCATCGTCGAGTCGCCCTCGAAGGCGAAGACGCTCAAGAAATACCTCGGCAAGGACTACGAGATCCTCGCCTCCTACGGTCACGTCCGCGATCTGGTGCCGAAGACTGGCGCGGTCGATCCCGACGACGGCTTTCGCATGAAGTACGAGGTGATCGACCGCAACGCGAAGCACGTGGACGCCATCGCCAAGGCCGTCGCTGCCGCCGACATCGTTCTGCTCGCTACGGACCCGGACCGCGAAGGCGAGGCGATCGCCTGGCACCTGACCGAGATCCTCAAGTCGCGCAAGGCCCTCAAGGGCAAGAAGGTGAAGCGCGTCGTCTTCTACGAGATCACGGAGGGCGCCGTCAAGGAAGCGGTCTCGAACCCGCGCGAGATATCGATGGAGCTGGTGAATGCGCAGCAGGCGCGACGCGCCCTCGATTACCTGGTGGGCTTCAACCTGTCCCCGCTGCTGTGGAAGAAGATCCGGCGCGGGCTTTCCGCCGGACGCGTGCAGAGCCCGGCGCTGCGCCTGATCGTCGAGCGCGAGATCGAGATCGAGAAGTTCAACTCGCGCGAATACTGGTCGATCCACTTCGATTCGGAGAAGGCCAAGGCTCCCTTCTCGGCAAGGCTCACGCACTTCAAGGGCGAGAAGCTGGACCAGTTCTCCGTGGCCGATGCGGCGCGCAACGCCGCGATCACCGGCTTTCTCGAGGCGAACGCGAAGGGCGTGGCCCGCGTCTCCGACATCGAGAAGAAGCGCAAGCTCCGCTCCGCGGCGCCTCCGTTCACCACGTCGACGCTCCAGCAGGAAGCGGTTCGCAAGCTCGGCTTCTCCACGGACCGCGCGATGAAGGTCGCGCAGAGCCTTTATGAAGGCGTCTCGCTCGGCAAAGCGGTGACAGGCCTCATCACCTACATGCGTACCGACTCGGTGAGCCTCTCCAAGGAGGCCGTCACGGAGATGCGCGGCTACATCGTGAAGAATTTCGGTGCCGATTACCTCCCGAAATCGCCGGTCGCCTACCGCAGCACCGCGAAGAACGCGCAGGAAGCCCACGAGGCCATCCGCCCGACTTCCATCACGAGAACGCCGGAGTCCGTTGCGCCCTACCTGAACGACGAGCAACGCAAGCTCTACGAGATGATCTGGAAGCGCGCGCTTTCCTGCCAGATGACGCCGGCAAAGTTCGACACCGTGGCCGTGGACTTTTCCGTCGCTGGCGCGGACAACGTCTTCCGCGCCACCGGCCAGACCATGGTCTTTCCCGGCTTCTACGCGGTGTACCACGAGGACGAGGACGACGCCGCCGAGGAAGAGGACAAGCGTCTGCCGCCTCTGGACAAGGGCGACGTCGTGCCGATACTCAAGCTATACGGCGAGCAGCACTTCACCCAGCCCCCGCCGCGCTACTCCGAGGCAAGCCTGGTCAAGGCTCTCGAGCAGTTCGGTATCGGCCGGCCGTCGACCTATGCATCGATCATTTCCACGCTCACCAACCGCGAGTACGTGGTTCTCGAGAAGAAGCGCTTCCAGCCCACCGACGTGGGCCGCGTGGTGAACAAGTTCCTCACCGAACACTTCGCCCGTTGGGTCGACTACGAGTTCACCGCCAAGCTCGAGGATGAACTGGACGACATATCCAACGGCAAGGAGGAGTGGATTCCCGTCCTGGAGCGGTTCTGGAAGGATTTCTCCGCGCAGATCGGCGAGAAGGAGTCGGTGACGCGCAAGGAAGTGACGCAGGAGGTGCTCGAGGAGGACTGCCCGAAGTGCAAGGCGCACAAGCTCTCGATCCGGCTCGGGCGCCGCGGGCGCTTCATTGGCTGCTCCGGCTTCCCGGAATGCGACTACACCCGCAACCTGGACGGCAGCGGCGATTCCGCCGAGGGCCCGGCCAGGCACGATATCGGCGTCGATCCGAAGTCGAATCAGGCCATCATCCTTCTGCAGGGGCCGTTCGGGTGGTACTTCCAGCTGGGCGAGGCGCAGGGGGAGAAGAAGCCCAAGCGCGTGTCGCTTCCCAAGAACATCGCGCCGGAATCAGCCACGCTCGAAGTCGCGCTCAAGATGCTGGCGCTGCCGCGCGATCTCGGCCCCCATCCCGAATCGGGCAAGAAAGTCGTGGCGGCGATCGGCCGCTTCGGCCCGTACGTCAATCACGACGGGCAGTTCAAGTCGATCCCCAAGGACGAGAACGTCTTCGACATCACGCTCGAGCGCGCGGTTGCCCTGCTCAACGAACCGCGCAGTCCGGGGGGCCGTGGCGCGCTGCGCGTGCTCGGCAAGCACCCCGAGGACGGACAGACCGTTGC
The DNA here is from genome assembly GCA_963786635.1 of uncultured beta proteobacterium. Classification (GTDB taxonomy): domain Bacteria; phylum Pseudomonadota; class Gammaproteobacteria; order Burkholderiales; family Usitatibacteraceae; genus FEB-7. The sequence goes on from CAWAZV010000006.1 coordinate 173,111, forward strand.
GCTCTACTCGGGACGCTACGGCCCCTACGTCAAGCATGGCAAGGTGAATGCGACCATTCCCGACAAGGATGCCATCGACACCATTCTCCCTCGAGGAAGCGATCCCGCTACTCGCTGCCAGGTCGAAGTCGCCGAAAAAGGCCAAGACCGCGCGCGCGAAAGACCGCCAAGACCGCGCGCGTGAAAAAGGCCGCCTAGGCGGCCTTTCTTCCCCACAGGCGCACTTCACACGTCGAGGTTGGAAGCGCCCAGCGCGTTCATCTCGATGAATTGCCTGCGCGGCTCGACGTCGTCCCCCATGAGGGTGGAAAAGATCTCGTCCGCACCGATCGCGTCCTCCACCTGCACCCGCAGCAATATGCGCTTGGTCGGGTCCATGGTCGTCTCCCAGAGCTGCTCGGGGTTCATCTCGCCGAGACCCTTGTAGCGCTGGATGGACATGCCGCCCTTGGCCTCGGCGAGGAGCCAGTCGAGCCCCTCCTTGAAGGACTTGATGGCGCGTGCCGTATCGCCGCGCTTCACCTGCGCGCCGGCCTGGACCAACCCCGCCAGCATCTCGGAGGTCTTCACCATCTGCGCGTAGTCACCGCTGCCGAGAAATGCGTGGTCGAAGATCGTCTCCACCTTGTTGCCGTGCACGATCTTCTCGAGACGCAGGCGCCAGCCTTCGGATGTGGGGTCCCGCTCGATATGCGCCTTCGGCGCCTGCGGAGCGAGGGCCACGTGGATTGCGCGCGCCGCCTCGGCTGCATCCTCCTTGGTCGCGAGCGATATGCGCGGCATCTCCAGGAGGGTGCGCAGCACGCTCGTGTCCATCCCCATCGACAGGCGCTCGATCACCGCTTCGGTGACGAGGTATTCCGTCGCGATTCTCTCGAACGCTTCACCCGCAAGCGGCGCCGCGCCTTCGGCCGGCACCAGTACCGCACCGTTCAGCGCCCGGCGCAACTGGTGGTAGCGCAGTGCGTGCTCGTCCTTGAGGTAGCGCTCGTCCTTGCCGCTCTTCACCTTGTACAGCGGCGGCTGGGCGATGTAGATGTGCCCGTTTTCCACCATGGACGGCATCTGCCGATAGAAAAAAGTCAGCAGCAGCGTGCGGATGTGCGCGCCGTCCACGTCCGCGTCCGTCATGATGATGATCCGGTGGTAGCGCAATTTCTCGAGATTGAACTCGTCCTTGCCGATCCCGGTGCCCAGGGCGGTGATCAGCGTCGCCACTTCCTGCGACGAAAGCATCTTGTCGAAACGCGCCTTCTCGACGTTCAGGATCTTTCCCTTGAGCGGCAGGATCGCCTGGAACTTGCGGTCGCGACCCTGTTTCGCCGAACCACCCGCGGAGTCTCCCTCCACGAGATAGAGCTCGCAGAGCTTCGGATCGCGTTCCTGGCAGTCGGCGAGCTTCCCGGGCAGGCCGACGCCATCCAGGACGCCCTTGCGCCGCGTCAGCTCGCGCGCCTTGCGCGCCGCCTCGCGCGCCCGCGCCGCCTCGACAACCTTCGTGCAGATGACCTTGGCGTCCGCCGGCCGTTCCAGCAGGAACTCCGCGAGTTTCTGCCCCACCACCTCCTGCACCACCGGCAGCACCTCGGAGGAAACCAGCTTGTCCTTGGTCTGCGAGGAGAACTTGGGCTCCGGAACCTTCACCGAGAGGACGCAGGTCAGGCCTTCGCGCATGTCGTCGCCGGTGGTTTCCACCTTCGCCTTCTTCGCGATCTCCTCCTTCTCGATGTAGTTGTTGATGGTCCGCGTCATCGCCGCGCGCAGGCCGGTCAGGTGGGTGCCGCCGTCGCGCTGGGGGATGTTGTTGGTGAAGCACTGCACCGACTCGCCATAGGAGTCGTTCCACTGCATCGCCACCTCGACCGTGATGCCTTCCCGTTCGTTGATGGCGTAGAACACGTTGCCGTGCAGGACGTTCTTCGAGCGGTTCATGTACTCCACGAACCCCTTCACGCCGCCGGAATAGGCGAAGTTCTCGCTCTTGCCCGTGCGTTGGTCGATCAGCTCGATCTTGGTGCCGTTGTTCAGGAAGGAGAGCTCGCGCAGGCGCTTGGCCAGGATGTCGTAGTGGAACTCGATGTTGTTGAACGTTCCGGGCGACGCAAGGAAGTGCACCTCGGTGCCGCGCCGGTCGGTATCGCCGGTGACCTTGAGCGGTTCCACGGGCTCGCCATGACGAAACTCCAGGAAGTGCGCCTTGCCGTTGCGCCAGACGCGCAGCTTGAGCCACTCGGAGAGCGCATTGACCACCGACACGCCGACGCCATGAAGACCGCCGGAGACCTTGTACGAGTTCTGGTCGAACTTGCCGCCGGCGTGCAACTCCGTCATGACGATCTCGGCGGCCGAGCGCTTGAACTCGTCATCCTCCTTGATGTCGATGGGAATCCCGCGGCCGTTGTCGACCACGGAGATGGAGTTGTCGGTGTGAATGACGACCTTGATGTCGTCGCAATGCCCGGCAAGGGCTTCGTCGATCGCGTTGTCGACCACCTCGAAGACCATGTGATGCAGGCCCGTCCCATCGGATGTGTCGCCGATGTACATGCCCGGACGCTTCCTTACCGCCTCGAGGCCCTTGAGAATCTTGATGCTGGTGGAATCGTAGTCGTCTTGGGGACGTCCGTTGGTCGAGTCGATTTGCGTTGCCATTCTCTTCCTGTGTTCGTGGGGCGATGATTGCCGATGCTAGATGCGCATCGGCATGACGACGTACTTGAAGTCGTCATTGCCCGGGATCTGGACCAGCGCGCTCGAGTTCGAGTCGCCCATGGTCACGGTGACTGTCTCGGCATCGACGTGGTTGAGAACGTCGAGGAGGTAGGAGATGTTGAAGCCGATGTCGATCGGATCGCCGTCGTACTCGATGGAGAGGCCTTCCTCGGCTTCCTCCTGCTCGTTGTTCGTGCAGATGATCGAGAGCGCGTTCTTGGTGAAGACGAGGCGCACGCCACGGATCTTCTCGTTCGAGAGTATGGCCGCGCGGTTGAGGGACTGCGCCAGGGTGGCGCGATCCAGGACGACCTTGTTGCGGTGCGTGGTGGGAATCACCTTCAGGTAGTCGGGGAACTTTCCCTCGACGATCTTCGAGACGATCTCGATGTCTCCGAAGGAAAAGCGCACCTGGTTCGAGCCGATGGCGAGCGTTACCGGATCGTCCCCGTCGCCCAGGAGCTTGATGAGTTCCAGCACCGTCTTGCGCGGCAGGATCGCCTCGATGCTGTCGTGTTCCCGATCGAGCGTCTCGGCAGCGAAGGAAAGCCTGTGCCCGTCCGTGGCCACGACACGCAGGGTGTTCTTCTCAACGGAGAACAGCACCCCGTTCAGGTAGTAGCGGATGTCCTGGACCGCCATGGCGAACTGCACCAGCCCCAGCGCATGCTTGAGCGCCTTCTGCGGAAGCGTCAATGTGCGGGCCGCATCGCGCGACTCGACCATTCGCGGAAAGTCGGCTGCCGCCAGCGTCTGCAGGTTGAAGCGGCTCTTGCCGGCCCGCACCGCGAGCCGGTTCTCCTTGGCATCCAGCGCGATCTCGGCATCGTCCGGGAGAGAGCGCAGGATTTCATGGAGCTTGCGCGCCGCGACGGTCACCGAACCTTCGGCCGGGTTGCCCTCCAGGACGACCCGCGCGGTGATCTGGACCTCCAGATCGGTTGCCACGAAGTCCACGGCTCCACCGTGTGCCTGGATAAGCACGTTGGAAAGGATCGGCAGCGTGTGCCGGCGCTCGACGATGCCCGTGACGTGCTGCAAGGGCGCGAGGAGGGCCTGGTTGGTCGCCTTTATCTTGACCATAAGGGTTATCTCTGAATAGTTAACAGTTAATAGGAGACGCCACGGATTCGGTATAAGTCAATTTGCTTTTATTATTCAGCAAGTTAAACCAATATTTTTCTGGGGGCGGATCATGTTCCCGATGCCCTGAACCTGTGGATAAGTTGGCGCGGTCGGGGTCGTCAAAAAGCATCCACAGGTTTCAAGGTGGCAAGTCATGCGTCAGCCGAGAAGGATCTGCTGCAACTGCGCGTAGTCACGCGAGAATTCCTGATCGGTTTCCCGCAATTCCAGGATCTTGCGACAGGCGTGAAGCACGGTCGTGTGGTCGCGACCGCCGAATGCCTCCCCGATTTCGGGAAGGCTCTGCTGCGTCAACTCCTTGGCCAGCGCCATGGCGACCTGGCGGGGCCGCGCGACCGACCGGAAGCGCTTCTTCGAATACATGTCCGAGACCTTGATCTTGAAGTAGTCGGCCACGGTTTTCTGGATGTTCTCGATCGAGACCTGGCGCGTCAGCACGGCGAGGAGGTCCTTGAGGGCCTCGCGGGCCGAAGCCACGGTCACGGTCGTATTGTTGAAGCGGGCGTAGGCAAGAACCCGCTTCAGCGCGCCCTCGAGTTCGCGCACGTTGGAGCGGATGTGCTTGGCGATGAAGAAGGCGACGGCTTCGTCGACATGCACGCCGTCCATTTCCGCCTTCTTGAGAAGGATGGCCACGCGCATCTCGAGCTCCGGCGGCTCGACGGCTACAGTCAGTCCCCATCCGAACCGGGAAATGAGGCGATCCTCGATGCCCGTCATCTCCTTGGGAAAGCAGTCGCTCGTGATGGCCACCTGCTTGTGCGCCTCGAAGAGGGCGTTGAAGGTGTAGAAGAATTCCTCCTGCGAGCGGGACTTTCCGACGAAGAACTGCACGTCGTCGATGAGGAACAGATCGAGCGACCGGTAATAGCGCTTGAGGGAGTCGAAGCTCTTGTGCTGGTAGGCCCGAACCACGTCGGCGACGAACTGCTCGGCATGGATGTAGCGGACCTTGGCCTTGGGGTTGCGCTTGAGGACCTCGGTTCCGATCGCCTGCAGCAGGTGCGTCTTTCCCAGGCCCGTCCCGCCGTAGATGAAGAGCGGGTTGTAGGCGGTGCCGGGATTCTCGGCTACCTGGATGGCGGCGGCGCGCGCGATCTGGTTGGCCTTGCCGTTGACGAAATTCGTGAACGTGAAGGACGGATTGAGGCGATGCTCCTCGCGGGATGGCCGTTCAGGGGCGATCGGGACGGGCTCGGGAACGATGATCTCGGTATCGGACTGCTTGTCGTCCAGGACCAGATCGACGCGCAGGGTCGAGCCGGCGACATGTTCGGCACGGGACTCGAGCTTTGCCAGCAGGTTGGTACGGATCCAGCGCAGGACGTGATGGTTGGGCGCGACCACGCGCAACTCGTTGCCATGGCGCTCCGCGCGCAGGGGCTTGATCCAGGTGTCGTACTGCTGCGCCGGCAATTCCTGCTTGAGTTCGGAAACGAGAGAAAGCCAGAGCGAATCCATGTCGGCGGAGGGAGGCGGAATTGGGGGGAAAGCGGGCTGCGGGAAGATTCGGAATTCTATCGGGAACGGGGTGAGTTATCCACAGGTGAATTGACGCGTCGATCCCCGGCAAAGTGGCGTCCGGCGGGTCGATCGGCTATAATCGCGCGCTTTTCGCCTTCAACTGGCGGACCTGATTGATGAGGCTTCCATGAAACGTACTTACCAGCCGTCCAACACCCGCCGCAAGAAAACGCACGGCTTCCGAGTCCGGATGAAGACGGCCGCCGGCCGCGCTGTCATCAACGCGCGCCGTGCCAAGGGCCGCAAGCGCGTCGCGGTCTGAGGACTGCATGACCCGCGGCGCCGGGAAGGAAGGGCTTTCCAGGCGCCATCGCTTCGTTGGGCGAGGGGCCTTCTCGGCTGCGCTCGGGAGCTCCCGGAAGTATCGCGGCCGCACGGCCATCCTGCATGTGGTTACGGGCACGACCACGAGTTCACGTTTCGGGCTCGCTGTGGCAAAGCGCCTTGCCCGCCGGGCTGTGGATCGCAATCGCATCAAGCGCCTCGCGCGCGAGGTCTTTCGTCAGCATGCCGTGAAGACAAGGGGTCTTGATCTGGTGATCGCGCTGCGCCGGCCGCTCGCGCCGGGGTTCGAGGCGGCGTGGATGGCGGAAGTGGGCGCCCTTCTGGTCCAGGCTTGCGACGGCCAGTAAGATGCGGCGAGCGCTCATTGGCCTCATTCGTGGCTACCAGTATTTCCTGGCGCCCTGGTGGGGCCGGCAGTGCCGGTTTCTGCCGACCTGTTCCCATTACGCTGTCGAGGCGCTTGAGCGCCACGGTGCCATGGCCGGATCGTGGCTCGCCTTGAAGCGGATCCTGCGTTGCCACCCGTGGAACCCGGGTGGCTACGATCCAGTCCCGTGATGCTTCGGTGACGCCAACGCCTTCCTGATGCACGCCTCCTGATGGATATCCAGCGCCTAATCGCCTTCGTGGTTTTCAGCTTCTCCGCCCTTCTCCTCTGGGATGCGTGGCAGAAGCACAACGCCCCGAAGGCGCCTGCATCGGCGGTCCCCGTCGCGAGCCCGGCCACTGCGAATGGCGGGCCGGTGCCCGTTCCGGGCGCCACTCCGGTCCCGTCCACGACGCCTGCGCCTCAGGCTGGACCGACGCCGCCCGCCCCTTCGGCCATTTCCGATGCGCGCGTCGCGGCCACGGGACAGCCGGTGATCGTGACGACGGACCTCTTCGAGGTGGAACTGAACACCGCCGGGGGAGACATTCGCCGCCTGAAACTCTTCAAGGTGTTTTCTGCGCTCGATCGCACCAAGCCGCTGACCCTGCTCGCGCCCGATCCGAAGGAGTATTTCGTCACCCAGTCCGGTCTCCTGGGCGAGGGCCTGCCTACCCACAAGGCGGTCTATGCCGCGGAGTCGGGCGCGTATACGCTGGCCGGCGGCAAGGACCAGATCGAGGTGCAGCTCGTTGCGAAGGACGCCACCGGCGCCGAAGTGGTGAAGCGCTACACCTTCCGGCGCGGCACCTACGAAATACTCGTCACCTACGAAGTCAGGAACACGGGGGAAAAGCCCCTCGCGCCCTTTGCCTATTTCCAGTTCCTGCGCGACGGCAACCAGCCCAGCCAGGAAGCCGCGCAGACCAGCGCCATTGCCGGGGTAGCCACCTTCACCGGCCCGGCGGTCTACACGGACGAGTCGAAGTTCGTGAAAGTGGACTTCAAGGACATCGACAAGGGCAAGCAGACGCACCCCCGCAAGGCGAAGGACGGCTGGATCGGACTCGTGCAGCACTATTTCATCTCCGCCTGGCTGCCGAAGGGCGCGGGCGAGCGCGAGTTCTTCACCAACAAGGTGGGCGAAAACCTGTACACGGCCGGGGTGATCGTGCCCGTCGGGGCGGTTGCGCCCGGCGCCAGCGGCTCGGTGGCAATGCCCCTGTACATCGGGCCGCAGGAAACCGACAAGCTCGCGAAGATCGCGCCCGGCCTGGAACTCGTCGTCGACTACGGCTGGCTCTACATACTCGCCGCACCGCTCTTCTGGGTGCTCAACTTCATCCATGGGATGGTGGGCAACTGGGGCTGGTCGATCATCCTCCTCACCATCCTCATCAAGCTGGTGTTCTATCCGCTCAACCACAAGGCGGGCCGCTCGATGGCGGCGATGAAGGTGCTGGGGCCGAAGATGGAAAAGCTGAAGCAGCTCTATGGCGACGACCGCCAGAAGCTGAACCAGGCGATGATGGAGCTCTACCGCACCGAGAAGATCAATCCGCTGGGCGGCTGCCTTCCCATCCTCGTCCAGATCCCGGTGTTCATCGCTCTCTACTGGGTGCTGCTCGCCTCGATAGAGCTGCGCCATGCGCCTTGGCTGGGCTGGATCCAGGATCTCTCGGCGCCGGACCCGTGGTACATCCTGCCCGTGATCTATGCGGTGTCGATGTTCGTGCAGACCAAGTTGAACCCGCAGCCGGCAGACCCCGTGCAGGCGAAGGTGATGCTGGCGATGCCGATCGTCTTCAGCATCTTCTTCTTCTTCTTCCCCTCGGGGCTGGTGCTCTACTGGGTCGTGCAGAACCTCCTTTCGATCGTGCAGCAGTGGCACATCAACCGCACGCTCGCCGCCGAGACTGCCGCGAAGGCCCGCGGCAAGCGCTAGCGTCGTGAGCGCCCGGCCGGAAACGATCGCGGCCATCGCGACAGCACCCGGCCGCGGCGGCATCGGTGTCGTTCGCATTTCCGGGCCCATGGCCACCGCCATCGCACGCTCGATCGCGGGTCGGATTCCGCCGCCCCGCCACGCGACTCTCCTGCCCTTTCGCGATGGCGATGGCACGCTCCTCGACGAGGGGCTCGCGATCCACTTCCCGGCCCCGCATTCCTATACCGGGGAGGATGTGGTCGAGCTGCAGGGCCACGGCGGCCCCGTGGTGCTGCGCGAGATCCTGCGTCGCTGCGTGGACCTGGGCGCGCGCCTGGCCGAGCCGGGCGAGTTCACGCGCCGCGCCTTCCTGAACGAACGCCTGGACCTCGCACAGGCCGAGGGTGTCGCCGATCTCATCGATGCCGCCAGCACGGAGGCGGCACGCAGCGCTGCCCGCTCGCTTGCGGGAGACTTCTCGTCGCGAATCACGGCGCTGGTGCAGGCCGTTACGCAGTTGCGGCTGCATGTCGAGGCGTGCATCGACTTTCCCGAGGAGGAAATCGATCCGGCCGACCGCCACACGCAGACCACGAGCCTGGCAGCCATCCGATCCTCTCTTGCCGGCGTCTTCGCCAGTGCGCAGCAAGGGGCGGTGCTGCGCGAGGGCCTCACCGTCGTCCTGGTGGGGGCGCCCAACGTCGGGAAGTCGAGCCTGCTCAACCGGCTGGCCGGCGAAGAGGTGGCGATAGTGACCGCTGTGCCCGGGACCACGAGGGACTATGTCCGGGCGACGATCCTCCTCGACGGCGTGCCCGTGCATCTCATCGACACCGCGGGATTGCGGGAGTCCGATGACGAGGTCGAGCGGATCGGAATGGCGCGCACCTGGGAGGCCATCGCGAAAGCGGGAGCGGCAATCCTGATCACCGAGGCCTCGCGCAATGGCGGAAACGAGGACTACCCGATACTTGCGCGCATGCCGCCCGGGTTGCCGCTGGCCCGCGTGACCAACAAGATCGATCTTTCCGGCTTGCCCGCCGGGTGTGTGGCGCACGGGTCGGAAGTCGAGATTTCCCTTTCCGCCCGGACCGGCGCGGGTGTCGGCGAATTGCGTACATGGCTGCTGCACGTGGCCGGCTGGCGGCCCGGCGCGGAAGGTGTCTTCATGGCGCGCGAACGGCATCTGGCTGCCCTGCGCGATGCCGACGCGCACCTTGCCGCCGCCGCCGAGAAGCACCTGCAAGCCTATGAATTGTTTGCGGAAGACTTGCGATTGGCCCAGGAGAGCCTGGGCAGGATTACGGGCGCGGTAAGCGCCGACGACCTGCTCGGGCAGATTTTCAGCCGCTTTTGCATAGGAAAATAGAGACATGGCGATGAACCTGCGTTTCGTGATGCTGCTGTTGCCCGTCGTTCTGGCTGCCGGAGGGGCGTCGGCGCAGGAGGTGAGCGAGAGCGTGATGCGAACCTGCCGCGCCACCTCGGCGCAAACGGCGCGCACCATCGCCTACGCCGTGCGCGCGAAGATCGATCCGGCCTCGCAGGTGAAGAGAGTGGCCGACTCCTGGCTCGAGGGGGTGCAGAACCACATGCTGCTGGCCGCGTCGCGGGCTCCGCACCTGTCGGAAGAGGAACTCGCGGCCATCGGCTACAGCTATTGTGTCGAGCGCCGTCCTGCGAATGTCCGTTGAGGTAACCCCGGCCCGGCGTGGTTTCACGTGAAACGTGCGCTCGCGGCCCTGCTCCTGGCTGCCGGCGGCGTGGCGTCGGCCGGTGGCACGGATGTGCGCCTTCCCGGGGACGGGATCGAGTTGCGTGGGCGGCTTTACCGGCCGGCGGCGCCGGGCCGTTCGCCCGCGCTCGTCATGCTGCATGGCTGCAGCGGCCTGTGGAGGCGCGACGGCGAGCCGACCGCGAGCTACGCCTTCTGGGCCGAGCACTTCCGGGAGCGCGGCTTCGTGGTCCTGCTGCTGGACAGCTTCGGCCCGCGCGGCGAGAAGGAAATCTGCACGCAGGCCAGGCGCAGCATTTCCGCGGCCAGCGACCGCCCCCGGGATGCGCATGCCGCCCTGCGCTGGCTGGCGGCACGCGCCGATGTGGATGGCGGCCGCATCCACCTCATGGGATGGTCCAATGGCGGCACGGCGGTACTGAACGCGCTGCGGCCGGATGCGCCGGGGCGGGATGCCGAGGGACCCGCATTCCGTTCCGCCGTCGCCTTCTACCCTGGTTGTGCCGACCTGGCGAAGGGGAGCTATCGGCCGGTTGCCCCCCTGCTCATCCAGGCCGGCGCGGCCGACGACTGGACACCGGCGCGGTTCTGCACGGCGCTGGCAAGTCGGGCCGAGGGCGGAACGGTCGAGATCGACGTCTATCCGGACGCGCACCACAGCTTCGATCGCATCGGACAGGCGGTGCGCGAACGGCCCGAGGTACGCAATCCCAACCGGCCCGGCGGGCGCGGCGCCACGGTCGGACCGAACCCCGAGGCGCGCGCCAGGTCCATTGCCCGGACCACCGACTGGATCGGGCAGCACGGCCGCTGAAGGTTGGTTTCACGTGGAACCCGGCTAGGTCGGCCAGACCTTTTCGACGTAGAATTCGCGCCTCGCCCTTCCGTTGCCGGGGACACCTCCGGCCAGCGACCCAACCATGGATTTCCCGCGCCAGTTCGACGTGATCGTCGTCGGTGGCGGTCACGCCGGCACCGAGGCTGCGCTGGCCGCCGCGCGGGCGGGTGCGCGCACGCTCCTGCTCACCCATGCCATCGAGACGCTCGGGCAGATGTCGTGCAATCCGTCCATCGGCGGCATCGGCAAGGGGCACCTGGTCCGCGAGGTCGACGCCCTCGGCGGCGCCATGGCGCTGGCCACCGACGAGGCCGGCATCCAGTTCCGCACCCTGAATGCGAGCAAGGGTCCTGCGGTGCGTGCGACGCGCGCGCAGGCCGATCGCGTCCTTTATCGCGCCGCCATCCGGCGGCGTCTCGAGAACCAGCCCAACCTCTGGCTGTTCCAGCAGGCGGTCGACGACCTCCTGGTCGAGGGCGACCGGGTAACGGGTGCCCTCACCGCCATCGGCCTGCGCTTCCACGCCACCGCGGTCGTGCTCACGGCCGGGACCTTTCTCGGCGGGCGCATTCATGTCGGCCTGGAAAGCTATGCGGCCGGACGGGCCGGGGATCCGCCGTCCCTCACGCTCGCGGCGCGCCTGCGTGAGCTGTCCCTGCCGGTCGGGCGGCTGAAGACCGGCACGCCGCCGCGGCTCGATGGCCGGACCATCGACTTCTCCCGGTGCGCGGAGCAGCCCGGCGACTCCCCCGAACCGGTGTTCTCGTTCCTGGGCTCGCGCGCCCTGCATCCCCGCCAGCTGCCCTGCTGGATCACGCATACGCGGGAGGCGACTCACGAGGTGATTCGCGGCGGCCTCGACCGCTCGCCGATGTTCACCGGCGTGATCGAGGGCGTGGGCCCGCGTTACTGTCCTTCCATCGAGGACAAGATCCATCGCTTCGCCGACCGGGCGAGCCACCAGGTCTTCCTCGAGCCCGAAGGACTGTCCACGCACGAGTACTACCCCAACGGCATCTCGACCAGCCTGCCTTTCGACGTGCAGCTGGCCCTCGTCCGCTCCATTCCGGGGCTGGAAGATGCCCATATCCTGCGGCCCGGTTACGCCATCGAGTACGACTATTACGACCCGCGCGGGCTCAAGGCTACCCTGGAGACCAAGGCGATCGGCGGCCTCTTCTTCGCCGGGCAGATCAACGGCACCACCGGCTACGAGGAAGCAGCGGCGCAGGGGCTGCTCGCCGGGATCAACGCCGCACTCCTCGCGCGCGGCGAGGCCGGATGGTGCCCGCGCCGCGACGAGGCCTACCTGGGCGTGCTCGTCGACGATCTCGTGACCCGCGGGCGTGTCGGAGCCCTACCGCATGTTCACCAGCCGTGCGGAATACCGGCTGCAGCTGCGCGAGGACAATGCCGATCTGCGACTGACCGAAACGGGACGCAGGCTGGGTCTCGTGGACGACGCGCGCTGGGCCGCCTTTTCCGCGAAACGCGAGGCCATCGAGCGCGAGACAGCGCGCCTCAAGACGACCTGGGCGCATCCGGGCAGGCTTCCCGAAGCCGACCAGGTTCGCGTGCTCGGCCAGCCGATCGAGCGTGAGTACTCGCTGTTCGACCTGTTGCGCCGGCCGAACGTTGGTTATCACTCACTGTTGTCCCTGCCAAGTGCTGGTGAGGTGGTGGAGGATTCTGCTGTTGCGGACCAGGTGGAAATCGCGGCCAAGTACTCGGGCTACATCGACCGCCAACGCGACGAGGTCGCCCGGCAGCTCGCCCAGGAGAGCCTCACGTTGCCCGCGGACTTCGACTACGCGTCGGTGCGCGGACTGTCGCGCGAAGTGCAGCAGAAGCTCGCCCAGCAGCGTCCCGAAACGGTTGGCCAGGCGGCGCGCATCCAGGGCATGACGCCCGCCGCCATTTCGCTCCTGCTGGTTCACCTCAAGCGGCGCGCACTTGCCGATCGCGCGAGCTCCGAGGAACGCAGCGCATGAACGTCGCGGCATCGCTCGCCGAGGGACTCGCGGACGCTGGGACTCGCCCTCGACGCGGCCGCGCAGGCGAAGCTCGTCGCCTATCTGCGCCTCATCGAGAAATGGAACCGGGTGCACAACCTCACCGCGGTGCGCGAGCCGGAGAAGATGGTCATCCTGCACCTGCTCGACAGCCTTGCCGTCCTTCCCCATGTTGCCGCCGCCCGCACGCTGCTCGACGTGGGTGCCGGCGCGGGACTGCCCGGCATTCCGCTGGCGATCGCGCGCCCGGACCTGGCCGTCACTCTCCTCGACGCGAGCCACAAGAAGGCGACGTTCCTGCGCCAGGCCAAGGCCGAACTCGGCCTGGTCAATGTCGAAGTCGCCTGCGAGCGCGTCGAGAAATGGCACCCGGCCACGACCTACGACATCGTCGTCTCGCGGGCCTTCGCGGAACTGGCCGACTTCGTCGTGCAGGCGGGACACCTGCTGGCTCCGGGCGGGACGATGCTCGCGATGAAGGGCGTGCATCCGTTCGAGGAGATCGCCAGGGTTCCGGGCACGCACCGGATCGCGAACGTGATCGAGCTGCATGTCCCGTCGCTTGCGGCGCAGCGCCATCTCGTCCTCCTGAAGGCGGCCTGATGGCGCGCACGTTCGTCATCGCCAACCAGAAAGGCGGCGTCGGCAAGACCTCGGTGGCGGTCAACCTGTGCGCCAGCCTGGCGCATTACGCGCGTCGCGTCCTGCTCGTCGACCTCGACCCGCAGGGCAACGCCACCACCGGCAGCGGCATCGACAAGAGCGCCCTCGAGCGCAGCGTCTACGGCATCCTCCTCGGCGAGTACGGCGTGGCCGAAGCCCGCCTGCGCGCCGAGGGCGGATACGAAGTGGTGGGTTCCAACCGCAACCTGGCCGGAGCGGAGGTGGAGTTGATCGCCATCGAGCGCCGCGAGTTCCGCCTGCGCGAGGCTCTCGCCCCGGTCCTGGCCGACTACGATTACGTGGTCATCGACTGCCCGCCCGCGCTGAACATGCTCACCGTGAACGGCTTCACCGCCGCCGACGCGGTGATCATCCCGATGCAGTGCGAGTACTACGCGCTCGAGGGGCTGTCCGATCTCGTGGGGACGCTGCGCAAGGTGAAGCAGAACCTCAATCCGCGCATCGAGATCGAGGCGCTGGTGCGCACCATGTACGACCCGCGCAGCACGCTCACCGTGCAGGTCTCCGACGAGTTGAAGCGCCACTACGGCGCGAAGGTGTTCGATACCGTCATCCCGCGCAACGTGCGCATCGCCGAGGCGCCCTCCTTCGGCAAGCCCGTGCTCCTGCACGATCCCGCCTCCAAGGGGGCGACTGCGCACCTGGCGTTCGCGCGCGAGCTGCTCGAACGCAGTGGCGTCGCGATTCCCGCCGAGAAGGAAGGAACACAGTCATGACCAAGCACAAGGGGCTCGGCCGGGGTCTCGATGCCCTGCTCGGCGGCGGCGCCCGGATGAAGTCCGACGGCGAGCTGGCGCAGCTTGCGGTGGGCTCGCTGCGTCCCGGGAAGTACCAGCCGCGCACGCGCATGGACCAGGCCTCGCTCGCGGAGCTGGCGGACTCGATCCGCGCGCGCGGCATCCTGCAGCCGGTGGTGGTGCGCCCGGTCGATGACGGCGGCTACGAGATCCTGGCCGGCGAGAGGCGCTGGCGTGCGGCGCAGATTGCCGGGCTCGAGCGCGTTCCCGCGCTGGTGCGCGAAGTGGCGGACGACGTGGCGCTCGGCATCGGCTTGATCGAGAACATCCAGCGCGAGGACCTGAATCCCATCGAGGAGGCCACGGGGCTGAAGCGCCTGATCGACGAGTTCCGCCTTACCCACGACGAGGCGGCCAAGGCCGTCGGCCGTTCGCGCAGCGCGGTGACCAACCTGCTGCGGCTCCTGGACCTCGCGCGAGCCGTCCAGGACATGCTCCTCGAGGGCCGCCTCGACATGGGCCATGCGCGGGCGCTCCTGGGCGTGGGCAAGGCGAAGCAGGTCGAGCTGGCCGGGCAGGTGGCCGCGAAGGGTCTGTCGGTGCGCGAGACCGAAAGGCTGGTGCAGCACACCCATGCGACGCCCAAGGCAGGTGCCGCCGCCAGGCCAAGGCTGGATTCCGACTCCCGGCGGTTGCAGGAGGAACTGTCCGAGGCGCTCGGCGCCACGGTCAGCCTCAAGCCGCACAAGGGGGGGCGCGGAAGCCTCGTCATCCAGTACGCGACCCTCGGGCAGCTCGACGGGATCGTCTCCCGCCTCAAGCGGCGCCAGGGCTAGGGATATTGCGTTGCCGCAACTTTTGACCCGATGCCGCCATCAGCGCTAAAATCCGTTGGTTTGTCGTCACCGAGCCCAAGCCCAAGGCCGATCTCCGCGTCGGGGATTTTCGACTCCCGGCGGCAGGTCCTCGTGCAGGCGGGACTGGTGGCTTGCTGCGCTGCAGCAGCCCTCGGTTTCGGCGGGCCAGGGAGTGCCGCGGCGGCGCTCGCAGGAGGTACGGCCGCCCTTGCGGGCACCCTCGCTTTCGTGGGGGTGCTCAAATGGCGGACCCGCCCGGCGCCGACGCCCTGGCAGGCCTTGCGGGCGTTGGTGATGGCGGAAGCGGCGAAGTGGGCCGTGTCGCTGGTGGGCCTCGCGTCCCTGCTTTCGGGCAGGACCGGACTCGAGGCGGCAAGTGCGGCGCCTGGCGCCGTGGTGATGGGATTCTGTATCGCGTGGGTGGCACCGCTGCTCGCGCTAATGAGACGAAAATAAGCGCATGGCTGCCCAAGGCTCCCTGACACCGTCGGAATACATCGCCCACCATCTCACCAACCTCTCGGTGAAGGTCGGGGAGGGCGGCTTCTGGACCCTCAACATGGACACCATCGTCATGTCGTGGATCCTGGGACTCGTGGGCCTCGGGCTCATCTGGCTGGTGGCGAAGGGCGCGACCGCCGGGGTTCCCGGCCGGCTGCAGTCCTTCATCGAGATGTTCTTCGAGTTCGTGGACGGCACCGTGCGCGACGTCTTTCCGGGTTCGCGCGCCTTCCTCGGACCACTCGCGCTGACCATCTTCACCTGGGTCTTCATGATGAACCTCATGGACCTGATCCCGATCGACTGGGTGGCGACGTTCGCGCACGGCCTCGGCGCCCCGGCGTGGAAGGCGGTCCCCTCGACCGACCTGAACACCACCTTCGGCATGAGCTTCTCGGTGTTCTTCCTCATCATCTTCTTCAGCTTCAAGGCCAAGGGCGCCGGCGGCTTCCTGCACGAGCTCTTCACGGCGCCGTTCGGGTCGCACCCCCTGCTGTGGCTTCCGAACCTGGGCCTGAACATCATCGAGCTGCTCGCCAAGCCCATATCGCTCGGCATGCGGCTGTTCGGGAACATGTATGCGGGCGAACTCATCTTCATGCTGCTCGGGCTGCTCGGGATGATCGCGAGCCTCTCGGTCGGCGGGCTCATCGCCGGCGGCGCCTCCGTCGCCTTCACCTGGGCCTGGGCCGTGTTCCACATCCTGATCATCCTGCTGCAGGCGTTCATTTTCATGGTGCTGTCGGTCGTCTACATCGCGATGGCCCACGAGCATCACTGAAACGGCTCCACTCAAACCTCCCCAACGTCAACACCCGCACCTCCGAAAGGAAAAACAATGGCTCAGTATCTCGCCCTCGTCCAAGCCTACACGGCGCTCGGCATCGGCATCATCATCGGCCTGGGCGCCATCGGCGCCTGCATCGGCATCGGCATCATGGGCTCGAAGTTCCTGGAGGCCGCCGGCCGCCAGCCGGAGCTGATCCCGCAGCTGCAGAAGTTCATGTTCCTGCTCGCCGGCCTCATCGACGCGGCGTTCCTGATCGGCGTCGGCATCGCGATGTTCTTCGGCTTCGCGAACCCGCTGCTGTCCGTCATCAAGTAATCGAAGGCCTAACGGAAGGTTCGTTGCCATGAACATCAACGCGACCTTGTTCGTCCAGGCGCTGTCGTTCGCGTTCCTCATCTGGTTCGCGGTCAAGTTCATCTGGCCGCCGTTGAACCGCGCCATCGACGAGCGCAACAAGCGCATCGCCGACGGCCTGGCCGCCGCCGAGAAGGGCAAGGCCGCGCTGGTCGAGTCGGAGCGCAAGAGCGAGAGCGCGATGAAGGAAGCGCGCGAGCGCGCCTCGGGCGTGCTGGGCGAAAGCGAGAAGCGCGGCGCCCAGATCGTCGAGGAGGCGAAGGCCGCCGCGAAGGTCGAGGCCGACCGCATCATCGCCGGCGCGCGCGAGCAGATCGCCTCCGAGGTCGCCAAGGCGAAGACGGAGCTGCGCGAGCAGGTTGCCGCACTCGCCGTCGCGGGGGCGGAGAAGATCCTGCAGCGCGAAGTCGACGCGAAGGCCCACACCGAGATGCTCGGCAAGCTGAAGGCTCAGCTCTAGGAACACGCCATGGCCGAAATCGCCACCATCGCCCGACCCTACGCCGAAGCCTCGTTCCGCTCGGCGATGGAGGCGAACGATCTCGCGGGATGGTCCGCCGCACTCGCGCTTGCGGGGGCCATTGCCTCCGACGCGCAGATGGCCGACCTCCTCGGCGACCCGCGGCTCACCCGGGCGCAGAAGCTCGAGGTTTTCTTCGGCGTCGGCGGCGACCGCCTGCCGGTGCCGGTTCGCAACCTCGTGACGATCCTGCTCGACGGCGCCCGCGCACTCCTGCTCCCGGAGATCTCGGCCCAGTTCGATGCCCTCAAGCGCGTTCAGGAAAGCGTGCTCAAGGTGCGGATCGTGAGCGCGCGTGAACTTGCGGACGCCGAGCGCGAGGACCTCGTCGCCTCGATCGCGCGCAAGTACGGCCGCAGGATCGAGTCCACGGTGGAGATCGACCCCGCGCTCATCGGCGGTGCCCGCGTCCACGTCGGCGACGAGGTGATCCACGCCTCGATGCGCGACGCGCTCGCCCAGATGGCGCTTGCGCTCGCGCGCTGACGCTGCATACACGTATTCGGAGTCACACATGCAAATCAATCCGGCTGAAATCAGCGAACTCATCAAGTCGAAGATCCAGAACCTCCAGGTGGCCGCCGAGAAGCGCACCGAAGGGTCGGTGATCTCGGTGACCGACGGCATCTGCCGCGTGCACGGCCTCGCGGACGTGATGCAGGGCGAGATGCTCGAGTTCCCGGGCAACACCTTCGGCATGGCCCTGAACCTCGAGCGCGACTCCGTCGGTGCGGTCGTGCTCGGCGCCTACGAGCACATCTCCGAGGGCGATACGGTCAAGTGCACGGGCCGCATTCTCGAGGTGCCGGTCGGCCCCGAGCTGATCGGCCGCGTCGTGAACTCGCTGGGCCAGCCCATCGACGGCAAGGGCCCGATCAACGCCAAGATGACCGAGCCGATCGAGAAGGTCGCCCCGGGCGTGATCTGGCGCAAGAGCGTGTCGCAGCCGGTGCAGACGGGCCTCAAGTCCATCGACGCGATGGTGCCGGTGGGCCGCGGCCAGCGCGAGCTCATCATCGGCGACCGCCAGACGGGCAAGACCGCGGTGGCCGTCGACACCATCATCAACCAGAAGGGGAAGGACCTCTTCTGCATCTACGTCGCGGTCGGCCAGAAGGCCTCGACGATCGCGAACGTGGTGAGGAAGCTCGAGGAGCACGGCGCGATGGCCTACACCATCATCGTGGCCGCCGCCGCCTCCGACCCCGCCGCGATGCAGTACATCGCGCCCTACTCCGGCTGCACCATGGGCGAGTACTTCCGCGACCGCGGCCAGGACGCGCTCATCATCTACGACGACCTGACCAAGCAGGCCTGGGCCTATCGCCAGATCTCGCTTCTCCTGCGCCGCCCGCCGGGCCGCGAGGCGTACCCGGGCGACGTGTTCTACCTGCACTCGCGCCTGCTCGAGCGCGCCGCGCGCGTGAACGAGGAGTACGTGGAGAAGTTCACCAATGGCGCGGTCAAGGGCAAGACCGGTTCGCTCACCGCGCTCCCGGTGATCGAGACGCAGGCCGGCGACGTGTCGGCGTTCGTGCCCACCAACGTGATCTCGATCACGGACGGCCAGATCTTCCTGGAAACCGACCTCTTCAACGCCGGCATCCGTCCCGCCATCAACGCGGGCATCTCGGTTTCGCGCGTGGGCGGAAACGCGCAGACGAAGGTGATCAAGAAGCTGGGCGGCGGCGTGCGCCTGTCGCTCGCGCAGTACCGCGAGCTCGCGGCGTTCGCGCAGTTCGCCTCCGACCTGGACGAGGCCACCCGCAAGCAGCTCGACCGCGGCCGCATGGTGACCGAGCTCATGAAGCAGCCGCAGTACCAGCCGCTGCAGGTCTGGGAAATGGCGCTGACGCTCTTCGCCGTGAACAACGGCTATTACGACGACATCCCGGTCGCCAAGGCGCTGTCCGCGGAGCGCGCGATGCGCGACTACCTGAAGGGCAAGTTCGCCGACCTGGTGGAGCGCATCGAGTCGACCAAGGACCTGTCCAAGGACGACGAGGCGAAGCTGCACGACGCCATCAAGGACTTCAAGAAGAACGGTTCCTACTAGGACTCATCGAGAATGGCCGGCGCCAAGGAAATTCGGACCAAGATCAAGAGCGTGCAGAGCACGCGCAAGATCACCAAGGCCATGGAGATGGTCGCGGCCTCCAAGATGCGGAAGGCCCAGGAGCGCATGCGCCACGCGCGGCCCTACGGCGACAAGATCCGCAACATCGCCGCGCACCTGGCCAACGCCAACCCCGAGTACCGCCACGACTTCCTGGTGAAGCACGAGGATCGCAGGGACGTCGGCGTGATCCTCGTCACTTCCGACAAGGGCCTGTGCGGCGGCCTCAACACCAACGCGCTGCGGCTGCTCACGTCGAAGGTGAAGGAATGGCAGGAGGAGGGCCGCAAGGTCCGCTTCACCGCCTTCGGCAACAAGGGCCTTTCCTTCCTGCACCGCTTCGGCGCCAAGGTCGTCTCGCATCTCACCCACTACGGCGACACGCCGCACCTGGAGAAGCTGGTCGGCCCCGGGCGCGTGATGATCCAGGACTACCTGAAGGGCGAGATCGGCGCGGTCTACGTGGTCTACACCCGCTTCATCAACACGATGAAGCAGGAGCCGGTCATCGAGCAGCTCCTGCCGCTTGCTTCCGACCGCCTGCACGAGGACGATCGCACCGCCCGCGGCGGCTGGGACTACCTCTACGAGCCGGACGCGAAGACCGTGCTCGAGCAGCTCCTGCGCCGCTACCTCGAGGCCATCGTCTACCAGGCGCTCGCGGAGAACATCGCGAGCGAGCAGTCCGCGCGCATGGTGGCCATGAAGGCGGCGAGCGACAACGCCTCCAGCGTGATCGACCAGCTCACCCTCGTCTACAACAAGTCCCGCCAGGCGTCGATCACCAAGGAGCTTTCGGAGATCGTCGGGGGCGCGGCCGCCGTCTAAAGATTCGACTTACGGGAAATCAACATGAGTGCGACGCAAATGGCAGAAGGCAAGATCGTCCAGTGCATCGGCGCGGTGATCGACATCCAGTTTCCGCGCGAGGCGATGCCCAGGGTCTACGACGCGCTCAAGCTCGTCGAGGAGGCCGACTCCTTCGCCGAGAAGGACCTCACCTTCGAGGTGGAGCAGCAGCTCGGCGACGGCATCGTGCGCACCATCGCCATGGGCTCTTCCGACGGCCTGCGCCGCGGGATGAAGGTGCGCTCGACCGGCGCGCCGATCTCGGTTCCCGTCGGCCCCGGCACGCTCGGCCGCGTCATGGACGTCCTCGGCCGGCCGATCGACGAGCGCGGCCCGGTCAACACGGCCGAGCGCCGTTCCATCCACGCCGCCGCGCCCAAGTTCGACGAGCTGTCCCCGTCGGTTGAGCTGCTGGAGACCGGCATCAAGGTGGTCGACCTCATCTGTCCGTTCGCCAAGGGCGGCAAGATCGGCCTCTTCGGCGGCGCCGGCGTGGGCAAGACCGTGACGATGCTGGAGCTCATCAACAACATCGCCACGCAGCACTCGGGCCTGTCGGTCTTCGCCGGCGTGGGCGAGCGCACGCGCGAGGGCAACGACTTCTACCACGAGATGTCGGATGCGAAGGTCATCGTGCAGGAGGACCTGTCGAAGTCGAAGGTGGCGATGGTGTTCGGGCAGATGAACGAGCCCCCGGGCAACCGCCTGCGCGTGGCACTCACCGGCCTCACCATGGCCGAGAGCTTCCGCGACGAGGGCCGCGACATCCTGCTCTTCATCGACAACATCTACCGCTTCACGCTCGCCGGCACGGAAGTGTCCGCGCTGCTCGGCCGCATGCCCTCGGCCGTGGGCTACCAGCCCACGCTCGCCGAGGAAATGGGGCGGCTGCAGGAGCGCATCACCTCGACCAAGACGGGTTCCATCACGTCGATCCAGGCGGTGTACGTGCCCGCGGACGACCTGACCGACCCGTCGCCGGCAACCACGTTCGGCCACCTGGACGCGACCGTGGTGCTCTCGCGCGACATCGCGGCGCTGGGCATCTACCCTTCCGTCGACCCGCTCGACTCGACGTCGCGGCAGGTCGACCCGAACGTGGTCGGCGAGGAGCACTACACCACCACCCGCGCGGTGCAGGCGATCCTGCAGAAGTACAAGGAGTTGCGCGACATCATCGCCATCCTGGGCATGGACGAACTCTCGCCCGAGGACAAGCTGGCCGTCTCGCGCGCGCGCAAGATCCAGCGCTTCCTCTCGCAGCCGTTCCACGTCGCGGAGGTGTTCACGGGTTCGCCGGGGAAGTACGTGACGCTCAAGGACTCGATCAAGGGCTTCAAGATGATCGTGAACGGCGAGTGCGACAGCCTTCCCGAACAGGCCTTCTACATGGTCGGCACGATCGAAGAGGCATTCGAAAAAGCCAAGACGCTGCAGTAAGCCTCCATGGCCAAGACACTTCATGTAGACATCGTCAGCGCCGAGCAGTCGATCTTCTCGGGAGAGGCGGAGATGGTCGTCGCTCCCGGCGAGGCGGGCGAACTCGGGGTGCTCCCCGAGCATGCGGCGCTCCTCACGCGCATCAAGCCGGGGACGCTGCGCATCAAGATCCCCGGCGAGAACCGCGAGGAGATCATCTACGTGTCGGGCGGGATGATGGAGGTGCAGCCCCACGTGGTGACGGTGCTGGCCGACACGTCGATCCGCGCCGAGAACCTGGACGAGGCCAAGGCGCTGGAAGCCAAGCGCGCGGCCGAGGACACGATCAGCAACCGCACGGGCGACATGGAAATCGCGGAAGCCCAGGCCGTGCTGGCAGAGGCCGTCGCGCAGCTTGCCGCGATCAAGAAGCTGCGCCAGGTTCGCTAGCGGCGCGCGGCCCGCGCCGCTGCGCCGTGATAAAATGTCTTCCATCTCGCGACGATTTGGTGAGTACCCGGCGAGAGGCCCCGCGAGGGGCAAGTGGGCCGGGTCGACGCGAGAGATCACGAAACTCCTTGATTTAGAGGCGCAACACATTCGGGCAGGGTCGATCGATCCTGCCCTTTTTGTTTGTGCCGCCGCGCACGCGCGCTGATTCGCATGACTACGCAATCCCTCCAGGTGGTCGTCCTTGCTGCCGGCATCGGCAAGCGCATGCACTCGCGCCTGCCCAAGGTACTGCACCCGCTGGCGGGCCGGCCGATGCTGTTGCACGTGCTCGACTCGGCGCGCCGCCTTGCGCCCACGCGCCTGGCGGTGGTCATCGGGCACGGCGGCGAGACCGTCGCGGCGCACCTCGAGGCGCCCGATGTCGTGTGGGCGATCCAGGATCGCCAGCTCGGGACCGGACACGCGGTGATGCAGGCCATCCCGAAGCTCGAGGAAAAGGGCGTCGTCCTGGTTCTTTACGGCGACGTGCCGCGCATCGCTTCGGGGACGTTGCGGACACTCTTCGACGCGGCAGCCGAAAACCAGCTGGCGCTCCTGACCCAGGAAGTGGACGACCCCAGGGGCTACGGCCGCATCGTTCGCGATGCCTCGGGGAGAATCGCCCGCATCGTCGAGGAGCGCGACGCCAGCGAGGCGGAGCGCGCCATCCGCGAGATCAACACCGGCATCATTGCCGCGCCGTTCACGAAACTGAAGGCGTGGCTCGCCGCGCTCACGAACGACAACGTGCAGGCCGAGTATTATCTGACCGACATCGTGGCGGCCGCCGTTGCCGAGGGCTATCCCGTCGCGGTGCGGCGCCCGCAGTCGGCCACCGAATGCCTCGGCGTCAACTCCAAGCGCGAGCTTGCCCGCGTGGAAAGGCTCTTGCAGATGGACCGTGCCCAGGCCCTCCTCGACGCCGGCGTGACGCTGGCCGATCCCGAGCGCATCGACGTGCGCGGGGAGCTGACGTGCGGGCACGATGTGGCGATCGACGTGAACTGCATCTTCGAAGGCAAGGTGACGCTCGGCGATGGCGTGAAGATCGGCGCGCACTGCATCCTGCGCGATGTCACGGTCGGCGCGGGCACCGAGATCCGTCCCTTTTCGCTGCTGGAGGAAGCCGAGCGTGGGCGAGAACGTCCGCATCGGCCCCTATGCCCGCATCCGCCCCGGCACGGTGCTCGCCGACGAGGTGCACATCGGCAACTTCTGCGAGGTGAAGGCAAGCGCCATCGGTCGCGCCAGCAAGGTGAATCACCTTTCCTACATCGGCGACACGACCGTCGGCCGCGACGTCAATGTCGGCGCCGGGACCATCACCTGCAATTACGATGGCGCGCGCAAGCACCGCACCGTCATCGGCGACGACGTGCACATCGGCTCGGACGTGCAGCTCGTGGCACCCGTCACCGTCGGCAAGGGCGCGACGATCGGAGCGGGGACCACGGTTTTCCGCGATGCCCCGGAAGGCGAACTCACCGTGAACGAGAAAAGCCAGGTCACCAGGCCGGGGTGGAAGCGGCCGAGAGAAGCAACTGGTACCTGTCACCAGCGGGCCGGCGGCTTCTTGTTGATGGTGATGTAGCGGTTCTCGACGGTGATGTAGCCGCCGATGGTGAGATCGCGAAAGATGCGGCTCACCATGTCGCGCGAGGCGCCGACGCGCTCGGCGATCTCCTGCTGCGTGAGCTTGTCGGGGATGCGCAGCTTCCCCTCCGTTTCCACCGCCATGTTCAGGAGCAAACGCGCCACCCGCCCGTAGACGTCGAGGAGCGCCAGGTTCTTCACGTTCTCCGTGGACTCGCGCGCCCGCTCGATCACCTTGGCGATCATGTCGAGGGCGAAGTCGGGGTTCCTGCGGATCGCCTCGCGCAGGGGCTCGCGCTGCACCACGGAGAACGTGGAGGGTTCCAGCGTCACGACGGATGCGGAGCGGGGCTTGCCGTCGAGCGCCATCTCGCCGACGTACTCGCCCGCGCCCTGCGTGTTGAGGATGAGCTCGTGGCCTTCGGAGTCCGAGACGAAGGCCTTCACCTTGCCGGCCAGGATGACGAACAGCGTGTCGCTCGAGTCGCCCTCGGTGATGAAGACCGTGCTGCGCGGGTAGGCGCGCACGCGGCCGAGCGCGGCCAGTTCACGCACGAACGCATCGCCGATCGCGGCCAGCTGGGCCGGGCTGGGGGGCTCGCCGTTCATGTCTGGGGCCTTCGCGGGTTCGGGGTGCGGCGAGTCTAGCACCTGAGTCGCGGCCCGTTAATATGCGGCCATGCCCGGCATCTTGCCCTCCGGCCTGCGCGATTCCAGCTTCGCGGCATCCTTCGTGGTGGCGGTGCTGGCGCTGGCCGGCCTCGCCTTCCATCTCTCGCCCTGGGGGGAGCGCGCCAGCCTCGTCTTGCTCGATGCGGGCTTCGGGATCCTGCGTGCCGTCGGGCCCAAGTCGGCGCCCGATGACATCCTTGTCGTGGCACTCGACGACGCCAGCGCGGTCTCGCCCGACCTCGACCCCATCGGCGCAGGCCTGCGCAAGCTTCCCGACATCCTGGTGCGCGTTGCCCGCGGACGCCCCCGTGCGGTCGCCCTGCTCGCGCCACTGCCGCGCGCATCGCTGGACGGCGCGTTGGCCGGGTTCGACGACGCCCTGGCCGCCGGACTGGCGGTGACGCAGTCGGCGGCGCCGCTGGTGGTCGGCATGGCCGTCGATTCCCGGCGCGAGGTCGTTCCGATCCACGAACGCCTGCTGCGCGAGATCGATGCCCGGGCACTCGCCTTCACGCTGCTGCCGCGCGACGAGGATGGCGTGGTGCGGCAGGTGGTCCTCGCGCTGCCGACGCAGCAAGGGCGCTGGCCGACGTCGGCCGGCTGGCTTTGCGAGGTTCTGGGTGGACGCTGCGAGAGCGGCCTCATCGACTATGCCCTCGGCCCGGCCTATCGCCAGGTCCCGGCGCGAAAGCTGCTCGAGATCCGCGACGACAAGGCCCTGGAGCGGCTCTTCCGGGATCGGATCGTGTTCATCGCATCCGTATCCGGGCCGGGCGATCGCGTGCGGCAGCCGGTGGCCATGGCGGGGTGGGAGCCGCCAACGCCTGCGCCGCCCGCGGTGCTCGCCCATGCGCAAACGCTGCGGACGCTGCTGCATGGCCGTCCGCTGCGCGAGGCACCCGTGCCTTTGCTGGTGATCGCGATCGGCGTGGCGGCGCTGTTTTCGCTGGTGGCAGCCCCGCTCGCCCTGGCAACGACGGCGCTCGCCGCGGCCAGCGCGGCGACGGCGGCGTTGTTCGCGCTGTGGTCGGGCTGGTACGTGCCGATGGCCGCACCCATGGCAACGCTTCTGGCCGCGCTGCTTTCAAGCTGGGCGCTACGCCGTCGCCCTCCCCGCTCCGGGGCTCCCTGAGAGGGAAGGCCTGCCGAATATTCGGCACTTGTGCTGTGGCGCGTGTCGCCGCGCCGCCGATGCGGGCCGCGTATCGTGGACCACAGATGCGCGGGGCTCCTCCTCTCCCGTCATCCGCAGGGCGTGAGGCCAAGAGCATGGTCCCTGCATTCAGCCCTCCCCGGCGTTGCCGCGGAGGGCTTCATTTTTTCGTGCGAAAATCGGCCCCATGTGCGGAATCGTCGGTGCCATCGCCAGTCGCAACATCGTTCCCATCCTCACGGAGGGCTTGAGGCGCCTGGAGTACCGCGGCTATGACTCGGCCGGAATCGCGGTGCTCGACGGCGGCATCCGGCGCGTTCGCCGCGTGGGCCGCGTGGCGGAGATGGAAAACGCCGTGCGGGAGGAAAACCTCACCGGCATCGTCGGCATCGCCCACACCCGCTGGGCCACTCACGGCGGCGTGACCGAACCCAATGCGCACCCGCACATTTCCTGCGGCGAGATCGCGGTCGTCCACAACGGCATCATCGAGAACCACGAGGAGCAGCGCGCCCGCCTGCACGGCCTGGGCTATGCCTTCGAGTCGCAGACCGACACCGAAGTCATCGCCCATCTGGTGCACCACTATTTCAAGGCTGACGGGCGACCTGTTCCTGGCCACGCAGAAGACCGCGGCCGACCTGCGCGGCGCCTATGCCATCGGCGTGGTGGCGCTGAAGGACCCGGACACGATCACCGGCGCGCGCATGGGTTGCCCGCTCGTGGTCGGGCTGGGCGAGGGAGAGAACTTCCTCGCCTCCGACGTTTCCGCCATCGTCGCCGAGACGCGGCGGGTGGTCTATCTCGAGGACGGCGACGTGGTGGCCCTGCACCGCGATCGGGTGCAGGTCGTGGATCGCACGGGGCAGGCGGTCGAGCGTCCCGTGTACCTGAGCGAGCTGTCCGCCGCCGCCGTGGATCTCGGGCCCTATCGCCACTACATGCAGAAGGAGATCCACGAGCAGCCGCGCGCGGTGGCCGACACCCTGGAGGCCGTCATCGACGGCGGCATCGACGTGGAAGGCCTCTTCGGCGAGGGTGCCACCGCGGCATTCCGCGATACGGATGGCGTGCTCATCCTCGCCTCCGGCACCAGCTTCTACGCCGGCCTGGTGGCGCGCTTCTGGCTGGAGGCCATCGCCAAGGTGCCCTGCAACGTCGAGCTGGGACACGAGTACCGCTATCGCGACTCGATTCCCAACCCGCGCCAGCTCGTCGTGACCATCTCGCAGTCGGGGGAGACGCTGGACACGATGGAGGCATTGAAGCGCGCCAGGGAGCTGGGGCACGCCAGGACGCTTTCCATCTGCAACGTGCGCGAAAGCGCCATTCCGCGCGCCTCGCGTTTCGTGTTCTACACGCGCGCCGGCATGGAAATCGGCGTCGCCTCGACCAAGGCCTTCACCACGCAGCTGGTCTCGCTTTTCACGCTCACGCTGGCGCTGGCGAAGGCGCAGGGCCGCCTGAGCGCGCAAGCCGAGGCCGACGCGATCGCCCAGCTGCGCTTCGTTCCCGGCAGCATCCAGCACGCGCTCAACCTCGAGCCGCAGATCCAGGTCTGGGCCGAGCGCTTCGCGACGCGCGAGCACGCGCTGTTCCTGGGCCGCGGGCTGCACTATCCCGTGGCGCTCGAGGGGGCGCTGAAGCTCAAGGAAATCTCCTACATCCACGCCGAGGCCTACGCGGCGGGCGAACTCAAGCACGGCCCGCTGGCACTCGTCGATGCCATGATGCCGGTGGTGGTGATCGCCCCCAACGACTCGCTGCTGGAGAAGGTGAAGAGCAACATGCAGGAGGTGCGCGCGCGCGGCGGCGAGCTCTACGTGTTCGCCGATCTCGACAGCCACTTCTCCGAGAGCGAGGGCGTGCACGTGATCCGCACCCCCCGCCACGCGGGGCTCCTTTCCCCCGTCGTGCACACGATCCCGGTGCAGCTCCTCGCCTACCACACGGCGCTCAGGCGCGGCACCGACGTCGACAAGCCGCGCAACCTCGCCAAGAGCGTCACGGTCGAGTAGCCGCCGCCCTCGCGACTGCGCCTACCCGGCGAGGTTCGCGAACACCACGACCTCGATCGGGTCGTGCATCGCCCTGGTGCGGAATTCGTCCACGATCACCTTCACGTAGTCGAAGGGCAGCGGCTGGGACCGCCCGTTCAGGTTGAACACCACCTTGCGCGTGGCGCCCGGACCGCGGTTCGACTCGATGAACCCGGCGACGATGCCGCGGAACTCCTCCAGCCCCTTCGAGGTGCGCACGTAGTGGTGGTCGTCGGCCATCCACGGCGGCAGCCGCGTGAGCGCAGGGGGCGTGACCCCCGCCGGCACGGGCGGCGCCTCGTCGATGGCCGAGATGAGGTGCCAGCCGCCGTACCTTTCGGGCTTGAAGTGCGTGCCCATGAGAATGATCTTCATCGTGCTCCCCTGTCGTGTGCGTTGTTCATGACCGTCATTCTGGGGCGGGTGATATATTCCGAATACTGAAGAAACACGATAGGTGATATGAGCCATGCTCAACATGCGTTCGGTCGACCTCAACCTGCTGCCGGTGTTCGAGGCGGCCTACGAGGAGCGCAGCCTGTCGCGGGCGGCGTTGCGGCTCGCGATCACGCAGTCGGCGGTGAGCCATGCGCTCGCGCGGCTGCGCGTGCTCTTCAAGGACCAGCTCTTCGTGCGCCACGCCCGCGGCGTCACGCCGACGCCGACGGCCGATGCCGTCTACGAGAAGACGCGGCCGGCGCTGGGACTGGTCCGCGAGGCCGTGACGCAGACGCGCGGGTTCGACCCCGCGTCTTCCGAGCGGCAGTTCTTCGTGGCGATCCCGCACCCGCTCGGGCCGATGATCGCCGTGCGGCTCCTCGAACAGCTGCGCGATGAGCGCACCAGGCGTTCGCGTTGGCTTCAACACGCAGTCGCGACCCGCGGGCCTCGAGCAGGGCCTGCGCGAGGGGCGGGTCGATGTCGCGATCGACTGGCTGCCCGCGGCGGGTGAGCACTTCCGCGAGGAGGTGCTGTTCCGCGACAACATCGTCATCGCGGCGCGCAAGGGACATCCCGTGCTGCGCGGTCGCGCCACCCGCAAGGTCCTCCGGGACCAGGCGTATGTCCGCCTGCGGCCGCGCTCCGAAGCGAGCCGCCTTCCGGACGCCGTGGCGCAACTGCGCTCCCTCGACCTGCGCTACGAGCTCGAGGTCTCGGAGATCCTCGAGGTCTTCATGGTCGCCGCGGCATCGGACCTGCTGGGCATCGTCCCGGGCAGCATGGCGGAATTGGCGCGCAAGATGCTCGGGCTGGAGGTCGTGCAGGACGCGCCGCACGGCGGCCCGTCGCCGGTGCGGATGCTTTGGCACCAGGGCCGGGACCGCGATCCCGGCCACCGCTTCCTGCGCAAGGCGCTGCAGCAGGCGGCGAGGGACGTGGTGAAGGGTTGAACGGCACCGCCGGCATGCGCGGCAGCGATAATGGACCCTTCCCCCATGCAGGAGCAAGCCAGATGGACCAGCCGAAAGTGGCGCAGAAAGCGCCCTATCCCGTCGACGTGGAAGCCGGCAAGACCTACTACTGGTGCCGTTGCGGACGCAGCGCCAGCCAGCCGTTCTGCGACGGCTCGCACAAGGAAACCCCGTTCACGCCGGTGGCCTTTACGCCGGACAAGGCAGGCAAGGTCTATTTCTGCGGATGCAAGGCAAGCGCCAAGGCCTTCAAGCTGTGCGACGGAAGCTCTGAGCGGAGTGCGTGCCGGAGGCGCGCAGGCGGTCAGGCCGGGCGCAGTCCGAGCAGCTCGCGCGCCTCTGCCGGGGTAGCGGGGCGCCGCCCGTAGCGGCCGCAGACGTCGACGATCTTCCGCACGAGTTCGGCGTTGCTCGCCGCGAGTCGCGTCTCGTCGAAGCGGATGTTGTCCTCGAGTCCCGTGCGGCAGTGGCCGCCCAGCTCCAGGGCCCACTGCGCCACCTCGAACTGGTGGCGCGCGACGCCGGCCGCGGTCCAGGTGGCGCCGGGCAGCACGGCGCGCATCTCGGAGAGAAGGAATTCGAGCACGGATCGCCGTGCCGGCATCGCCCCCTTGATGCCCATCACGAACTGCACGTGCGGCGGGGACTCGAGGAGGCCGCGCTTCACGAGGTCGGCCGCGTTGTAGAGCATCGCCAGGTCGAACAGCTCGCACTCGGGCTTGATGTCCTTCTCGAGCATGTCCTTCGCGAGCACGTCGATGAGGTCCGGCGGGTTCTCGTAGATCATCGTCGCGAAGTTGACCGAGCCCGTCGCGAGCGAGGCCATGTCGGGCCGGAGGTAGAGCATCGCGCCGCGCTGGCTCGCCTCGCGCCCGCGCCCGCCCGTGGAGAACTGGATGATCATCCCCGGGCAGTGCTTCTTCACGCCCTCCTGCACCTGGGCGAAGAGCGCGGGGTCGGACCCGGAAGACTCGTCGGGATTGCGCACATGGATGTGCACCAGAGTGGCGCCCGCCTCGTAGGCCTGGTGCGTCGACTCGACCTGCTCCGCGGGTGTCACCGGCACGGCAGGGTTGTCCTTCTTGCGCGGCACGGAGCCGGTGATGGCCACGGCGATGACGACAGGCTGCGGAACGGTCATTTCCTCTCTCCTGCGGGACTGGCTTGATTGGCGAATCGGGGGCGGGCACGGTGGGGTCGCTGCGCCGCAGCGACGAGGCAAGGGGAAGCGGGAGCGCGGGCCATACGTGCCCCGGGATCGAGACGTTGCGGTCGAACACGCCGCGCGCGCGAAAGTGCAGGTCGCGCACGGCTTCCTCGAGCGTGCGCACGACGCTCACGCAGCAATCGGCCTTCTCGAAGAGCGCCTCCCAGTGGGCGGCGGGGCTTGCGCCGAGGCACTCGGCCACTGCCGCCCTCGTCGCGCCCGGGTCCTTCGCATCGTCGCGATACGGCTCGGGCAGCGCGATCGCCTCGCAGAATGCGCTCCAGAACTTGTCCTCCAGCGGAGCGACGGCGAGGTGCCGGCCGTCCGACGTGGCGTAGATGCAGTAGCGCGGCGATCCACCGGTGAACAGTTCCTTGCCCGCCTCGGGCCACGCGCCGCTCGCGTTTCCGGCGGCGAGCCCCCAGAAGAGGAAGGTGAAGAGGTTCTCCGCCATCGCGATGTCGATGAAGCAGCCCTCGCCGGTGCGGTCGCGCCGACGCAGCGCCAGGAGGATGTTGACGACGGCGGGCCACGAGCCACCGGCGATGTCGCCGGCCAGGATCGCGGGCATTCCCGGCGTGCCGTCGTTGCCGACGCACTGCCCGAGGAGCCCGGTGCGCGCCTGGTAGTTGAGATCGTGGCCGGCGGCCCTGGCCAACGGACCGCTCTGCCCGTAGCCGGTGATGGCGCAGTAGATGATCTTCGGGTTCGCCGCGTGCCACTGCTCGAACCCCAGCCCCAGCTTCGCCATCACGCCGGGCCGGAACTGCTCGAGCACGATGTCGATGGTCGGGGCCAGGTCGAGGAGTTGCGCCGCGGCGCCGGGCGCGCGCAGGTCGATCTCCAGCGAGGACTTGCCGCGGTTGAGGAGCGCGAAGTTGACGCTGGCACCGTCCACGAACGGCGCATAGCGGCGCATGTCCTCGCCGCCGGGGCGCTCCACCTTGATCACTTCCGCGCCGGCCTCGGCAAGGACCAGGCTCGCCAGCGGCCCGGGCAGCAGCGTGGAAAAGTCGAGTACGCGGATTCCGTCGAGGGGCAGCATGAAGAATTGGGGTCGGGTTCGTGAACCCGACCCCATTGTTGCATTGATTGCGTGGCGCTACTTCGGGGGCGACGGTCCAGTTCGGGTGGTCGAAGTATTTCGCGTAGCTCTTCAGGGCGCCATCCACTTTCACGAGTCCTGCGCGGCCTGCCTTGGCATCCTTCGCGCCCTTCATCGCGTCGGCGCCGGCGATCAGTTCGGCAACCACGATGTGCAGCTGCGCATCCGCCTCCGGCGGCAGCTTGCACTCCTGCACGATGCGCCCGACCTCGGCCTCGACGCGCTTGCCGAGATCGGCGTAGTCCTCGCGGCTTGGCGGTGGCCTTGTGCAGCGGAGCGGGTGCGCCGTGCACGGCTTCGCGTATGGCTTCCATGCCGCGGCGCAGCGGGGCGTCCGTGGCCCACTTCTTCCCGTGGTCGAGCTGAAGCTTCGCGGGCGCCGCACCATGGCCGTGGGCATGGGTATCGGCGGCGAGGGCCGCAGGGCCAAGGTTCAGCGCGGCAAGGGTGACGGCAGTGACAAGGGAAGGAACGACTCTCATGGGTGTTGTCTCCTGGGTGTGACGATATCCGGGAAGTGACTCTCCCGCTCCGGCAAGGTTCTCGAAGTGTCCGGCGGCACGCGCTTTTCTTGAACTGATTCAAGTCCGGGACTTCGTCGCGGAACTTTCCACCAGGGACCGCCGACACGCTCCGTGAGCCGCCTGCGGTAGATTGGCGGGATGTGCACGCCCGCCGGGTCGACATTCCGTTGGAACGCAACCTCGAACACGCCCGCGGCCTGATTGCCGAGGCGACTGCCGTTGCCGTCCTCACCGGCGCCGGCATCTCGGCCGAGTCGGGCATCCCCACGTTTCGCGACGCTCTCACCGGGCTCTGGGAAAACTTCCGTCCCGAGGAGCTCGCGACGCCGGAAGCCTTCGCGGCCAATCCCCAGCTCGTCTGGGATTGGTACGCCTGGCGGCGTGCGAAGGTTGCCGAGGCGCGTTCCCAATGCCGGCCACCGGGCGCTCGTCGCGATCGAGTCCGCCTGCGCACGCCGCGGCGCGGACTTCACGCTCATCACCCAGAACGTCGACGGCCTGCACCGCGCGGCGGGAAGCGAGCGCGTGATCGAGCTGCACGGCAACATCCGGCGCGTGAAGTGCTTCGATCTCCATCACCCGGTCGCCGACTGGCCCGAGGGCGATGGCGTGCCGACCTGTCCGCGGTGCGGCTCGCTCCTGCGCCCCGACGTCGTGTGGTTCGGCGAGAGCCTGCCCGCAGAGGCGCTCGCAGCCGCATTTGCTGCCGCGCGGGCCTGCGACGTCTTCCTGTGTGTGGGCACTTCCACCGTCGTGGAGCCAGCAGCCACGCTGCCCTTCGTCGCCCTGGAGGCCGGCGCGCGGGTGATCGAAGTGAACCCGCAGCCCACCCCCCTGAGCGCCCGGGCAAGCCTCAGCCTGCGCGGCGGCGCCGGCGAAATCCTGCCCCAGCTCGTCTAGCGGGACAGGTATTGGGGACGGTTCTCCGGAACCGTCCCGGAGAACCGTCCCCAGAACTCAGCGCATGAAGATGTACTTGCCGGGCGCGTCGCAGAGCGGCGTGAAGGCTCGTGCCACCCATTTTCGGCGGCGCCATCTTGCCGCTGGAGCGTTCGCTACAGCCACGACTCCCACGCCGTCCACCAGGAGCCGGGATATTCCTTGGCCGTCTGCTCGAAGGCCTCCGGATCGAGGTAGTCGCGCCCCTTGCGGACGGGTGCGCAACTGGAACTTGCGCTTCGACTCGGGCGAAGGCGGATTCACGACGCCGACGTTGTGCCCGCCCGTGGTGAGCGCGAAGGTGAGCTCGGCGTGCGTGAGCAGGTGCAGCTTGTAGACGCTGCTTCCACGGCGCCACGTGGTCGGTGACGGTGCCCACGCAGAAGATCGGGACGTCGATGTCGGGCAGCGCAATCGGCCGTCCCCACACCTTGAAGCGGCCGGTGGCCAGTTCGTTGTGCAGGAAGAGGCTGCGCAGGTATTCGGTGTGCATGCGGTACGGCATGCGCGTGCCGTCGGCGTTCCACGACATGAGGTCGTTGACCGGCGTGCGCTCGCCCTTGAGGTACTGCTTGACCAGGCTGGACCAGACCAGGTCCACGGAGCGCAGCAGCTGGAAGGCGCCGGACATCTGGCCGGAATCGAGGAAGCCCTTCTCCCACATCTGGTCCTCGAGGAAGGTGAGCTGGCTGTCGTCGATGTACAGGGCAAGCTCGCCGGGCTCCGTGAAGTCCGTCTGCGCGGCCAGGAGCGTCATCGAGGCGAGGCGCTTGTCGCCGTCGCGGGCCAGCGCCGCGGCCGCGATCGCGAGCAGCGTGCCGCCCAGGCAGTAGCCCATCGTGTGGATCCTGCGCTTGGGCAGGATCTTCGCGACCGTGTCGAGGGCGGCCATCACGCCGTGGCGCAGGTAGTCGTCCATGGACAGGTTGCGGTCCTCGGCCCCGGGGTTCTTCCACGAGATCATGAACACCGTGTGGCCGCGGTCGACCAGGTATTTCACCAGCGAGTTGCCGGGCGAAAGGTCGAGGATGTAGTACTTCATGATCCACGCCGGCACCATGAGAAGGGGCTCGGCGTGCACGCGCGGCGTGGTCGGCGTGTACTGGATGAGTTCCATCAGCTCGTTGCGCAGCACCACCTTGCCCGGGGTGAGCGCGAGATTCTTGCCGACCACATAGTTTTCCGACCCCGCCGGCGGCTCGCCCAGCATGAAGCGCTCCATGTCCTCCTGCCAGTTCGCGCAAGCCCTTCGCGAGGTTCTCGCCGTTGGTCTCCTGGATCGCCTTCAGCACTTCCGGATTGGTGGCGACGAAGTTGGAGGGCGAAAAGATAGTCCATCCACTGCCGCGTGGTGTAGTCCATGACCTGCTCGTGATGCCGGGTCACGCCGCGCACGCCGCGCGAGGCGATGGACACCCACTGCTGGCCGAGGAGGAAGCTCTGGTGGATCACGTTGTAGGGCCACTCCTGCCAGCCCGGGTCGCGGAAGCGGGGGTCCTGCGGCAGGGGCTCGATGCAGCGCTCGCACTTGCCGTCCTGGACGTGCATCAGGAGGTGGGCGAGGCGTTCCCATTGCCGCGCGCCCATTTCGACGATCTCCGCCTGCTTGCTGGGCGAGATCGCGAGGTGGGTGGCCCAGTCGAGCCAGGCACCGGACAGGGACGCGGGAGAAAGGCCCCCGGTCAGCTTGCCCATCGTCGCGTGGAGCAGCCGGTCCGCGTTTCCGGAAACGAAGTTCGGGAGCAGTGACTGGGGCTGGGCATACATGGCGCGCACCTCGACCGGAAATGACGTAAGTCCAAGATACGCTTGGGAAAACCGCCCCGATTGACCTGTCTCAACGGGAGGGCATTCCGTCCCGGCGAGAAGGTATGCTCTGCCGATGGGCGGAACCTACGATATCGGCCTGGTGATGCTTTCGGTGCTCATCGCCGTTCTCGCCTCCTACACGGCGCTGGACCTGGCGGCGCGCCTCGAGCGTCACGAAGGCCGCAACGCCACCCTCTGGCAGGTCGGCGGGGCGCTTTCCATGGGCCTGGGCATCTGGGCGATGCACTTCATCGGGATGCTCGCGTTCCACCTGCCCATCGCGCTCGCCTACGACATCCCGCTGACCCTCGGTTCCGTCCTGCCGGCGATGCTTGCCGCATTCATCGCCTTCGCGGTGATCCGCCGGGGCCGGACGGATCGCGGCACGCTCGCGGCGGGTGCCACGATCATGGGGTTCGGCATCGTCGCCATGCACTACTCGGGCATGGCCGCCCTGAAGATGTCGCCCCCCATCCGCTACGATCCGGCGCTCTTCGCGCTGTCGGTGGCGATCGCGATCATGGCCTCGATGGCCGCGCTGTGGATCGGCCTGCGCGCGCGACCCGCGGCCGGACTTGCCGGCCGCCACAGGATCGCAGCGGCGCTGTTCATGGGGTTCGCCATCGCCGGCATGCACTACACCGGCATGGCCGCCGCCGAGTTCGACCCGGAAAGCGTCTGCCTGGCCGCTCCGCAGGGTCTCGAGCCGCGCGGGCTCGCCATGATCATCGGCGGCGGCACCCTGCTCCTCTTCGGCTTCATCGCCGCCGTGGCGGCCCTGGACTCCACGCTGCAGGCCAGGGCCGCGGAGATCGCGGCCGGGATGACGCGCGAGCTGGAGCTGAGCCACCGCAGGCTGAGCGAGAGCGAGGCGGCGTCGCGCCTGGCGCGGGAGGAGCTGGAGATGGTGATCGAGAATTCGCCGCTCGCCATCTACACGCGCGACACGAACGGCGTGGTCACCGGCTGGAATCCGGCGGCGGAGAGAATGTTCGGCTGGACCGCCGAGGAGGTGATCGGCGGGCAGTTGCCCACGGTTCCGCCGGAGGACAAGCACGCCTCGGAGGAGTTGCGGCGGCGCGTGCTCGGGGGCGAGCCGCTGGTGCAGGACGACGTGCGCCGCCTGCGGCGCGACGGGTCGCACATCGTCATCAACACCACCCTTGCGCCGCTCAGGGAGCCTTCCGGGGGAGTGCGCGGCTACGTGACCATCGCTTCCGACATCACGGAGCGCAAGCGCGCGGAGGAGAGCCTGCGGCTGGCGGCGCGCGTCTTCGACAGCAGCAACGACGGGATCATCATCACCCTGCCGGACGCCACCATCGTTGCCGTGAACCAGGCCTTCACGCGGATCACGGGCTACGGCGCCGACGAGGCGATCGGGTCGAACCCGCGCCTGCTGCAGTCCGGCTGGGAGAAGGGCAACTTCTACGAGAGCATGTGGCAGTCGCTCAAGGAAGACGGCCAGTGGCGCGGGGAAGTGTGGGACCGCCGCAAGGACGGCGAGATGTACGCGCAGTGGACGAGCATCAGCGCCGTTCGCGACGGCGAGGGCCGGCTGACGCACTACGTCGCCGTGCTGTCCGACGTCACCGCGCGCAAGATGGCCGAGGAACGGCGCGACCACCTGGCGACGCACGACCCGCTCACGGACCTGCCCAATCGCATGCTTTTCCATGAACGTGCCCGGCAGGCGCTGGTGCGTGCCGAACGCGCAGGCGGAATCGTCGCCGTGTTCTTCCTCGACCTCGACAACTTCAAGGTCATCAACGACACGCTCGGCCATTTCGTCGGCGACCGCCTCCTGCAGGAGACGGCCAAGCGCCTGGCCGCGGGCCTGCGGGAGAGCGACACCGTGGCGCGCCAGGGCGGAGACGAGTTCACGGTGCTCCTGGAGGGCCTCGGCGGGGCCGACGAGGCCGCTGCCGTGGCCCGCAAGCTCCTCGCGAGCCTTGCCCGGCCCTTCCAGGTGGAAGGCCACGAGGTGTTCGTCACGGCGAGCCTCGGGATCAACCTCTACCCCCTCGACGCGCGCAACCTGGACGACCTGCTGAAGAACGCCGACATGGCGATGTACCACGCGAAGGAGCAGGGAAAGAACAGCTTCCGCTTCTTTTCCGCGAAGCTGAACGCCGGCGCGCGCGAGCGGCTGGAACTCG
Organism: uncultured beta proteobacterium; assembly: GCA_963786635.1. Lineage (GTDB taxonomy): Bacteria > Pseudomonadota > Gammaproteobacteria > Burkholderiales > Usitatibacteraceae > FEB-7. Next base: position 209,588 of record CAWAZV010000006.1, read on the forward strand.
AGACGGCGCTGCGCAGGGCCCTGGAACGCGGCGAGCTGGAGCTGTACTACCAGCCCGAGATCGAGCTCGCCGGCAATCGCGTGACCGGGGCCGAGGCCCTGCTGCGCTGGAACCACCCCGAGCGCGGCATGATCACGCCCGGCAGCTTCATCTCGATCGCCGAGTCGAGCGGGCTCATCGTGCCCATCGGCGAATGGGTGCTGCAGGAGGCCTGCCGGCGCAACAAGGCCTGGCAGGCGGCGGGCATGGGATCGCTGTACGTGGCGGTGAACCTCTCCGCGCGCCAGTTCCAGGACCCGCGCTTCCCCGCCATGATCCGCGCCGTCCTGGACGAGGCGCGCCTGGACCCGCGCTTGCTCGAACTGGAGCTGACCGAGACTCTCCTGATGCAGAACATCGACGATGCGGCACGCACGCTGCAGGGCCTGAGCGGCCTGGGCGTTCGCCTCGCGATCGACGACTTCGGCACCGGGCACTCCTCGCTCAACTACCTGAAGCGCTTCCCCGTGCACAAGCTGAAGATCGACCAGTCGTTCGTGAAGGGGCTGGATTCCGAGCCGGAGGATGCCGCGATCGTGCGCGCCATCATCAGCCTGGGCCACGGCCTCGGCCTGCGCGTGATTGCGGAGGGCGTGGAAACGACGGGGCAACTGGAATACCTGCGGGCGCAGCGCTGCGACGAGGTGCAGGGCTTCCTCCTGGCGCGTCCCATGCCGGCCGCCGACTTCGAGGCGTTCCTGGCGGCCCGCGCCTGATTCCCGCGGCAGCGGCAGGCGGCCGCGCTGCAGCGCCGTCAGGGCTTGCCGAGGTAGGCCTCGTCGAAGAGGCGCTCCAGCCCGGGATGCGTGCCGCGCACGCCGTCGATGACCGCCTTGGCCCATTCGAAGTAGCCGCGCCGCCGCTCCAGCGGCCAGTGCGCCGGGGGGCGCCGCCGCCACGTCGCGCAGGTTGCAGATCTTGTCGGCGAGCTTCACGAGCTTGGCCTGCGGGCGAGGAGTGCGGCGCGCGCTCCACCTGCAGGCGCTTGCGGTCCGGCTTCGGGAGCGACTTGTCGTCGGTGACTTCGGCGACGATCGCGGCGACGCGCGGGCCGAATTCCCGCGCGAGTTCCTCGGTCGTGGTCTCGGTGTCCTCCACCGTGTCGTGCAGGATGGCCGCGACCAGCACCTCCACATCGCCCACGCCGGCTTCCAGCTTCAGCACGCGCGCCAGGGCCAGCGGGTGGTTGATGTACGGGGAGGCTTCGGCATCCTTGCGCCGCTGCCGCCGGTGCTTGAAGGCGGCGAAGTCGGCAGCCTTGATGAGCGTTGCGACGTCGTCCATGGCCGGGTCCTTCGCTGGGGTGTGCGCATCACGAGTATGACAGGGCGGTTATCATTTCCGCATGCCCTCGCCCGCCGACCTGACGCAGCGGTTCATCCTCGAAAACCTCGACATCCGCGGCCAGGTGGTTCGGCTCGGTCCCGCGTGGCAGGCGATCCTCGTCGCGCCGCGACTATCCGGAGGAGCTGCGCCAGCTCCTGGGCGAGTTCGCGACGCTCGCCGTCCTCATCGCCACCGGACTCAAGCATCCCGGCCGCGCCGTCCTGCAGGTGATCGGCCACGGACCGATCGCGATGGCCGTCGCCGACTGCACGCATGAACTCGGCTTGCGCGCGATGCTGCGGCCGGACGGGAAGTTTCCTCTCGCCGCCGGGAGCGCCGCGGAAGGTGCCGGCCGCAGCATCCACGATTACTTTCCGACCGGCCGCCTCGCCCTCACCATCGAGAACGCCAGCACCGCGCGCCACTTCCAGTCCGTGGTCCCGCTGGAGGGCGCCACGCTAACCGAGTGCTTCGAGCGCTACTTCGACCGCAGCGAGCAGGTGCCGACGCACCTGTGGGTGCACGCCACGCAAGTCGGTGCGGGCGCCCTCATCCTGCAGAAGCTGCCCAAGGCCGACGAGAAGGATCCCTCCGGGTGGGCGCGCATCCAGCAACTGGCTGCGCAGAAGGCTCCGGAATCCCTCGGCAGTGGCGCGGGAGCCGACACGATCGTCGAGCTGCTCATGGCCCTGTTCCCCGAGGACGACGTGCGCCTCTTCAAGGCGCAACCGGTCAGGGACGGCTGCACGCGCAGCGAGGAAAAGGTGATCACCATGCTGCGCGGCCTCGGCCGCGCGGAAGTGGAGGCCACGCTCGCGGAGCACGGTGTCGTGAAAGTCCACGACGAGATCTGCAACCAGGAGTACACCTTCACGGCGGCCGACCTGGCCCGCATCTTCGCGACCTAGGAGTGGCCGATCACCGGGTGCGGCCGGTACGGCGCCTCGAGCGCGGCTACATCCTCGGCGGTGAGGGACCGTCCAGCGACTTCACCGCCTCCTCGAGCTGCCACGGCTTGCTCGCGCCCACCAGCGGCGCAGTCACGCCGGGACGGGCGAGCAGCCAGGCGTAGGCGAGCGTGGCGTTCGAGACGCCCAGCAGCTTCGCGCGGGCCGCAAGGGCCTCGACCACGTCGAAGTCCATGTCCTGGTAGTAGTACTTCTGCGCGAGGTCGTCGGTGCGGGCGCGCGAATCGCCACCGCCCGTCGGTCCTCGCGCGAGCGGTTGCCGGCCAGGAAGCCGCGGGCCAGCGGGCTCCACGGCATGACGCCCACGCCCGTGTCGCGGCAGTAGGGAATCATCTCCCGCTCCTCCTCGCGGTAGGCGAGGTTGTAGTGGTTCTGCATCGACACGAATTTCGCCCCGCCGCTGCGCTCGGCCGCGCGCTGCAGCCTTGGCGAACTGCCACGCCCACATGCTGGAGGCGCCGAGATAGCGCACCTTGCCGGCGCGCACGACGTCGTCGAGTGCGGCCATCGTTTCCTCCACCGGCGTGGCCGCGTCGAAGCGATGGATCTGGTAGAGGTCGATGTAGTCCGTTCCCAGCCGCTTGAGGCTCGCGTCGACGGCGTCCAGGATGTGCTTGCGCGAGAGCCCGCTCACGTTTGGCCGGAACGCGGGCTTGGGTCCCGAGGCGAGGGCGCCCTTGAAGGCGAGGTCCACGGGATGGAAGACCTTGGTGGCGATGACGATCTCCTCGCGCCGCGCGAACTCGCGCAGCACCCGTCCCGTGATCTCCTCCGACAGGCCGGCGGAATACATGTCGGCCGTGTCGAAGACATTGATGCCGAGCTCCACGGCCTTCTTCACCACGTCCCGCGCAGTCTCCTCGTCGCGGATCCACGGCCGCCACTCGGTCGTGCCGAAAGTCATCATGCCGAGCGCGATGCGCGAAACCTTGAGGCCGCATGCGCCGAGATTCACGTACTGCATCCTGGTTCCCTTCTGTCGATCGACGGTCGGCGTATGGTAGCGTCCCCGGGCCGCCACCGCGCGGACTTCGGTACAGTGGCGGCGTTGGTAGCAACGGAGGCGCGATGGATCTGGGCATTCGGGGCAGGAAGGCGATCGTCTGCGGCGCAAGCCGCGGGCTCGGCAAGGCCTGCGCTACGCGCCTCGCGGCCGAGGGGGTGAACCTCGTGCTCGCGGCACGCGACCCGGCGGCGCTGGAGGCCTGCGCGGAGGAGATCCGCGCCGCAAGCGGGGTCGAGGTCGAGACCGTCGCCGCCGACCTCGCCGTGAGCGAGGGCCGGCGCCTCCTCCTCGCGGCCTGCAGCGACCCCGACATCCTCGTGCACAACGGCGCCTGGCCGGAGGAGAACCCGGACTTCCGCCACTGGTCCCGCGAGGACTGGGTGCGCGCGCTCGACGCCATGATGCTGGCGCCCATCGAACTCATCACGGGCGTGGTCGACGGCATGATGACGCGCCGCTTCGGGCGGATCGTCGCGGTGACATCGCGCTTCGTCAAGGAGCCGCGCCTGGAGCACATGCTCTCGGTGAGCCCGCGCCTGGGGCTCGCCGGCTTCCTGAACGGTATCGGGCGCGAGGGCGTGCGCCACAACGTCACGGCCAACGCCATGCTCACCGGGATCTTCGCCACCGAGACGCAGCTCGCGTACGGGCATGCGCTCGCGCAACGCAGCGGCAAGACCTTCGATACGGTGTGGAAGGAACGCGAGTCCACCAACGCCGCCGGGCGTTTCGGTCGCCCGGAGGAGTTCGCCGCGCTGTGCGCCTTCCTCTGCTCCGGGCACGCGGGCTTCATCACGGCACAGAACATACTTATCGACGGCGGGGGTTACCCCGGTGTCTTCTAGCGGCGCGGCGGTTGGCGGTATCGTGCGGGTTCAACGGGCAATGAAAGGAAACGACATGCTGAGAAAGTGGATGGCGGCACTGGGACTGGTGGCCATGGTGGCCGGGGGGGCGCAGGCGCAGGAGTGGCCCAGCCGGTCCATCAGGATCATCGCCCCCTTCGCACCGGGCGGTTCCGTGGACATCGTCGCGCGCATCCTCGCGCAGGAGATGACCAAGTCGCTTGGCCAGAGCGTGGTCGTCGAGAACAAGCCGGGCGCCTCCGGGATGATCGGCGTCGATAGCGTGGCCAAGTCCGCCCCGGACGGCTACACGCTGCTGGTGAATTCCTCCATCCACGTGATCGTGCCGAGTCTCTTCAGCAAGATCACCTACAACGCGCTCGACGACCTCATCGCGGTGGGACAGGCGACCGAGGTGCCGATGGTCATGCTCACGGGGTCCGGCAACAAGGCGAAGACGGTGCCGGAGGTGATCGAGTGGGCGAAGGCGCAGCCGGGCCTCGCGTATGCCTCCGCGGGCAGCGGTTCGTCGGCGCACCTCGCGGGCGAAGTCTTCAAGAAGGCCGCCGGGGTCAACCTCACGCACATCCCGTACAAGGGCAGCGGCGCGGCGATGGCCGACGTGATCGGCGGGCAGGTGCCGCTCATGTTCGACGCCCTCACCGCGGCCATGGGCCACATCCAGGGCGGGCGCATGCGCGCGCTGGCGGTCTCGTCGAGACAGCGCTCGCCGATCCTGCCGGACGTCGCCACCTTCGAGGAACTCAATATGCCGCAGATGAACCTCTCGACCTGGCACGGGATGTGGGCGCCGAAAGGCACGCCTGCGCAAGTCGTGAAGAAGCTCAACGCCGAGATCGTGCGGATCGTGGCGCTGCCGGAAGTGCGCGAGAAGATCCGCGGGCTGGGCGGCATTCCGGTGGGCAACACGCCGGCCGAGTTCGACGCCTACCAGCGCGCGGAACTCGAGAAGTGGAGCCGGATCGTCAAGGAGTCGGGCGCCAAGGTCGACTGAAGGGCCGGGTCCGTGACGGTCCTGGTCCTGGGCGCCGGGGTCATCGGCGTGGCGGCCGCCTGGTTCCTGCGCGCAGCGGGCCACGACGTGCAGGTGGTGGACCGGCGCGAGGGCGCGGCTCTCGAATCGAGCTACGCCAACGCGGGCCAGGTGTCGGCGCACCTCGCCGACCCCTGGTCCAACCCGGGCACCCTGCGCCACCTGCCGCGCTGGCTGCTGCAGGGCGACGCTCCGCTGGTGTGGCGCCCGCGCCTGCGCGCCGACCAGTGGCGCTGGCTCGCCCTCTTCCTGCGCGAATGCGCGCCGGCGCGCTACTCGCGCAACCTCCTGCATCTCGCCGCGATCGGCCTCTACAGCCGCGAGACGCTGCGCGCGCTGCGCGCCGAGACGGGCATCGGCTACGACTTCCACCAGGGCGGAATCCTCCTCTTCCACAGCGACGCGGAGGCGTTCGAACAGGCCGCGGCGGCCGCCCGGCGGCTCGAGGCGCACGGCATCAAGCGCCGCGTGTGCGACCGCGAGGAGTGCGTGGCGATCGAGCCGGCCCTCGCGCACATGAAAGAGCGGATCGCGGGCGGCATCTACTCGCCCTACGACGAGACGGGCGATGCGCACCAGTTCGCGCAGGCGCTGGCCGCGCTCGGCGCCGCCCGCGGTATCCGTTTCGATTACGGGACCACCGTTCGCCGCTTGGTCATGGAGGATGGCAAGGTCACGGGCGCGGAGGTCGAACAGGCCGATGGCCGCCGCGAGTCCCTGCGCGCGAGCCACACCGTCGTGTGCATGGGTCCGCACGCGGCGGCGCTGCTCGCGCCGGTGGGCGTGCGCGTGGACATCTATCCGGTCAAGGGGTACTCGATCACGATGCCGGTCGCGAACGAGTCCGCGGCGCTGCGCATCGGCATCACCGATGCCGCCGTGAAGGTCGCGTTTTCGCGGCTCGGGGGACGCATCCGCGCGACGAGCACGGCCGAGATCGCCGACTACGACGTGTCCGTGGACCGCAGGCGCTGCGAGGCGCTCGTCGGGCACGTCGAACGGCTGTTCCCGGATGCGGGCGACGCGAGGCAGGCGACGTTCTGGGCGGGCCTGCGGCCCACGACGCCGAGCAATCTTCCCTACGTCGGGCGCACGAAAGTCGCGGGCCTCCTCGTCAACGCGGGCCACGGCACGGTGGGATGGACGCAGGCCTGCGGATCGGGCCGGGCGTTGGCGGAAATCCTCGCCGGGCGTCGGCCCGAAGTGGACTTCCCCTTTGAAGGCGTGGCCTGAACGCGGCCTCAGGCCGCGCCGCGCACCACTTCGCCGACGGCTTGCAGGAGCTCCTCCGGCGTGTCGGGATTGATGGAGCAGTCGGGGCCCAGCAAGTGGAACCGGCCACCCATCTCGGCAAGTGATGCGCGCGCCCTCGCCACCAGCACCTCGCGCTTCATCGTCAGGATTTCCGGTTTCGCGGGCAGGCCGCCGAGCACCGCACGCCCCGTGCGGCGGTGCACCTCGGTGAGCGACGGGTTGCCTGGGGTGGTGGCCCAGCTGAAGACGTGCACGGGATAGTCGACGAACTCCTCGAAGAGGATGCCGCCGCCGCACATGTGCACGATGTTGAACGGGAGCGCGTCGGCCGCTGCCAGGATGCGCCGGTCGTAAGGACGCTGGAAGCGCCGGAACTCGTCAGCGGTGAGCAGGTTCTTCGTGGCCACGTTGGTCGCGTAGAAGATGCCATCGACCCCGCGCAGGACGAGCTCCCGGGTGAAGGCCTCCTGCGTGACGGCGATTGCCTCCAGGCCGCGTTCGAGCGCGGAGGCGTTCTCGCGCGCGAGCTTCAGGACCGCGTCGATGCCGCCGGGAACCATGAACTGCGCCACCATCAGCGGCGCGAAGACGGTGGCCACCACGGGAACGTCCGGGCCAACGGCGGCGCGGATCATGGTCATCGCCTCGAGCTGCTGCGCGAGAGCCCCCTGCGTCGGGTCGGCCGGGGAGAGGGAGGCGAGGTCGGCCGCCTGCCGCACCGGCAGTTTCGTGATCACCGGCCATGCCGCCCGGTCCGGTGCCTGGCGATACTCGAGGCCCCACATCTCCGCGAAGCACTGGTAGCGCGACTGCGGCTTGAGGAAGTCCCAGTCGAACGTGCGCTGCAGCCGCAGCGTCTCCTCCGCGAGGGCCCGCGCGGAGTCCTCGCGCGCGAAGTTGTGCAGCCAGAAGCTGAAGGGGACACGGTCCACCTCCTCGCCCCGGATCGCCGCCATGACTCGTTCCCGCTTGTTCATTTCCGTTCTCCATGAGCAGCCGGCGCCGCGCCGTGCCTCGGGGAGGAGCATATACGGTCCCGGTTCAGGGAACGCTAGGCCAAGCTCTCTGCGCAACTCGCGCCGTGTGTGCGCTGGCAGACGGACGCCGCCGGCAGCGCGGAATAATCTTCATCCGTTGCAGCGCCCGGCACAGGGACGTCAAGTGCGGGCCGCACCGCAAGTCAACTGCTGCTAAGCACAAGGATGAACACCATGTCCAGTTTCCAGGGGTATCGCGCCATTGCCGCGATCGGCGCATTGGCCATCGTCATGGCGGGGTGCGCAAGCGTTCCCAAGCCGACGGAGCAGTTCGCGGTCACGCAGTCCGCCATCACCAATGCCGTGCGCGCCGGCGGGCCCGAGTACGCGCCGGTGGAGATGAAGTCCGCACAGGACAAGATGGAGCAGGCCAACCGCGCCGTGGCGAAGGAAGACTACGAGCACGCCCGACGCCTGGCCGAAGAGGCACAGGTCGACGCGAGGCTTGCCGAGAAGAAGGCGGAGTCGGCGAAGGCCCGCAAGGCCGCCGTCGCCATGAGCGACGATATTCGCGTGCTGCGCGAAGAGATCAACCGCAAGAGCAGGTAAACGCGAATCGAGGAATGGACCATGAAGAACAACCGAATTCTGCCCCTCACGTTGATCGTGGCCGCGGTACTGGCTGGCTGCAGTTCGCTTCCGGCGAACAACACCCGGCTGGACGAGGCCCGCAGCGACTACAACAACGCGCAGGCCAACCCGCAAGTCACCGCACTGGCGGCGGGCGAACTGCGGCAGGCGAGCAACTCGCTCGACAGGGCCAATGCCGCCTGGAGCAAGGATGAGGACAAGGCGCTCGTCGACCACCTGGCCTATGTCACGAAGCAGGAAGTGGCCATTGCCCGGGAAACCGCCGATCAGAAGGCCGCGGAGCTGGCGGTGACGAATTCCGCGGCCGAGCGCGACGCCGTTCGCCTCGAGGCGCGCACCAGGGAAGCGGAGTCCGCCCAGCGCAGTGCGCAATACGCGCAGCGCCAGTCGGAGGCATCGCAGCGCCAGTCCGAGGCATCGCAACGCCAGTCGGAGGCCTCGCAGCGGCAGTCCGAGCAATCGCAGCGCAGCGCCGAGCAGTCGCGGCGCGAGTCCGAGCAAGCCCGGCTCAGTGCGCTGGACGCGCAACAGCAGGCAGAGGCGCAGCGGCAGGCGGCGACGGTCGCGACGCTGAACGCCCAGGACGCCCGCCGGCAGACCGAGGACGCGCAGAGCCGCGCGATCCTGCTGGAGCAGCAGCTCCGGGAAATGGAAGCGAAGAAGACCGACCGCGGCATGGTCGTGACGCTCGGCGATGTCCTCTTCGACACCAACGAGGCGCAATTGAAGGCGGGCGGGATGCGCAACGTGCAGAAGGTCGCGGACTTCTTCAGGCAATACCCGCAGCGCACGGTGTTGATCGAGGGGTTCACCGACAGCACCGGCAGCGACGGGCTCAACCAGCAGCTCTCGGACAGGCGAGCCGGCGCGGTGCGCACGGCCCTGCTGGACATGGGCATGGGCGCGGAGCGCATCACGTCGCGGGGATACGGGGAATCCTATCCGGTCGCCGGCAACGACACCGCGGCGGGACGGCAGATGAACCGGCGCGTCGAGCTCGTCGTTTCCGACGACAACGGAGTGATCGTCCCGCGTTGAGTCAGTAAAGCGCGATCAGCCCGCCGATCACGGGCCGAACGAAAAAAGCCCCGCTTTGGCGGGGCTTTTCCATTCCACGTCCGGCGCCGAAATTCAGCGATAGCGCCGCTCGCCGGCATCGCGGTAGCCGCGGTGGTCGCGCCTGTCGTCGTACGCGGTCGTGATGACGGTCCTGTCTCGCGTAGTGCGGCCCGTGCGCATAGACGGGTGCGGAGCGATAGACGACCCCCGGGCCGTAATAGGCCCGCGGCGGCGCGTCGTAGACGGGCGCCGAGGCGTAATAGGTCGGCGCGGGAGCGTAGTAGGTCGGCGCGGGAGCGTAGTACGCCGGCGCGGCGGAGCAGTAGGACGGTGCCGGTGCGTCAGTACCGCTGCCCGCCATAGCCACCGCCGTAGTCGGCGGGCTCCGGGTAGTAACCACCGTAATACGGCGTTGTGCTCCCCGCGATGGTGCCGATGATCGCGCCGACCGCCGCGCCAGGCGGGCCGGCCACTGCCGCGCCTATGCCGCCGCCGATGATCGCCCCGGCGATGGGATCGCCCGCGGACGCCTGGGTGGAAAAGCCCATCGCAGCCACGGTGACGCCGATCGCTGCGATCCATAGAGGTTTCTTCTGCATCTGGGTCTCCCTTGCGTGAATGGCCCGGAGCCCATGGTGGACCTTTGCGGTGGAAGCGCAAGATGGTTACATGTGCTTACAGTTGGCGCCGTCCCCGCGTCCCGGCCCTCCTCTCCGGATCGGCGACGCTCGAGCGGCCTTGGGCGATAATGGCGACCCGCATTTGCCGCCGTTCTCCGAAGGGAAAAGCAATGTTCCGCCAAAAGTACCTCGACTACGCAGAGCTCTCCGCCCAACTCACCGCCTGGGCGAAGCGCCACCCGGACCTCGTCAGCCTGGGCAGCATCGGCAAATCCGCCGCGGGGCGGGACATTCCCATCCTCACTCTCGGCAGGAATCCCGGTCGGGTCCGTCCGGCGGTCTGGATCGACGGCAACATGCACGCGAGCGAGCTGTGCGGCTCGAGCGTGGCGCTCGCGATCGCCGAGGACGTCCTGCGATCCTGCACGTCGAGGACGAGGCTGGCGGCAAGCCCCTGCCGGCGCACTGGCGGAGCGATCCGCGAGACGCTGTTCTACGTCGTGCCGCGGATGTCGCCCGACGGCGCCGAGGCGGTGCTCACGACGGGTCGCTACGTCCGCTCGATGCCGCGCGACGAGCGCACCGACGGCGCACGCCACTGGCGAAGCCGCGACGTCGACGGCGACGGCCTGGCGCTGTCGATGCGCAGTGCGAGCCCGGACGGCGAGCTGGTGAGTTCGGGGCGAGGACGCCGGCGCTGATCCGCCGGTGATGGTACCGCGCCTGCTCGAGGATCCCGGCCGCCGTTCTACAAGCTCTACCCCGAGGGGCTCATCGAGCACTTCGACGGCCGGCAGCGTGCCCGACGCCGTTCTTCCTCGGCGACAACCCGATCGATCTCAACCGCAACTTCCCGTTCGTGGGCGCCGAGTCGCGAGCAGGTCGGCGCCGGCCGTACCCGCGGCAGCGAGCCGGAGTCGCGCGCCGTCGTCGAGTTCGCGACCGCGCATCCCGAGATCTTCGCGTGGCTCAACCTCCACACGTTCGGCGGCGTGTTCATCCGCCCGCTCGGCCACGAGCCCGACTCGAAGATGGACCAGAGGACCTCGCGCATCTTCCGGCAGGTCGAGGCCTGGATGACGGAGCACACCGGCTATCCGACGGTGTCGGGCTTCGACGAGTTCCTCTACGAGCCCGACAAGCCGCTCCACGGCGACCTCACCGACTACGCCTACCACCAGCGCGGCGCGCTCGCGTACGTCGTCGAGCTGTGGGACCTGTTCAAGCGGCTCGGCATCGAGCGCAAGAAGCCCTTCGTCGAGCACTACGAGCGCATTCGCGCGCGGACCTCGTCGCGCTCGCCTGGTGGGACCGCGACGAGAACGAGGGCCGCATCTTCCGGCGGTGGCGCGAGTTCGACCATCCGCAGCTCGGCGAGGTCGAGGTCGGCGGCGTCGATCCCCGCGTCGGCATCTGGAACCCGCCGCTGTCGCGGCTCGCGGACACCTGCGCCACGCAGAGTGCGGCCTTCCTGCGCGTCGCCGCGCTCGGGGCCGCGTCTCACGCTCGAGGTGGTGAAGAAGGAGCGCCTGGGCACGGGCCACACGCGCGTCGAGATCCGCGTCGCCAACCGCGGCTACCTGGGCACCTGCGGCATCCCCTCGGCGCGCCAAGCTCCCGATCTCCGAGCCGCTGCGTCTCACGACGGAAGGCGCGAAGCTCGTGGCACCTGCCGAGTCGATCACCGAGATCGGTCACCTCGACGGCTGGGGACAGGGGCTCCACAACGGCGCGAGCATCTTCATGCCCTGGACGCGCGGCAACGTGCACGAGAAGTTCGTGACGCTCGTGGCCGAGGGCAAGGGCAAGCTCCAGGTCAAGGTGGGGAGCTGCCGCGTGGGGTACCAGACGCTGGAAGTCGACGTCGGTTGAGGGAGCGATTGTGACAGTCGTTGACGGCAATCGACGTGTTCCCCGTCTGGCGTCCTAGCATGAGGCAACTGCCGGGCGCCTGAACGCCGTGTTCGCGGCGCCTTCGGAGCCCCGAGGAGGCTGCCATGACAACCCCTCGTCACCGGACGAAGAGTCCTCCGCCCCCCCGGTATTCCCGCCGCGAATTCCTGAGCAACACCGGCGCCGCCGGCGCCGCGATCATCGCGCTAGCCTCGTGCCGATGACGTCCGTGGCTGCGGCCGAGGCCGTTGCCGGGGAGGTGGGCGGCTGCTGCCGGAGCCGGCCAAGGTGGGCGGCATGCCGCTCATGCAGGCGCTGTCGCTGCGCCGCTCCACCCGCGAGTTCTCCACGCGCAAGATTCCGGACCAGGTCCTCGCCGACCTCCTGTGGGCCGCCTACGGCATCAACCGCCCGGGCGGGGATCGCACCGCCCATGCTGGCGGCACGTCTTCGTGATCGACGTCTATGCGGCGATGGCCGACGGCCTCTGGCTCTACGATCCGAGAACGCCTACGCGCTGGTGGCGCACCCCGCTGGCGACATCCGCGAACACACCGGCCGCCAGGACTTCCCGGCCATCGCGCCGCTGAACCTGGTGCACGTCGCCCACGGCGAACGCATGAAGGAACTCACGCCGGAGAACCGCACGCTCTTCTGTTCCGTCGATGCGGCGTTCATCGGCCAGAACGTCTACCTCTACTGCGCCGCTGCCGGTCTCGCTACCGTTTTTCGCGGGGCGGTGGACTATCCGCGGCTGGCGCGGGCGATGCGCCTTCCCGAGGAGCAGTTCGTCACCTTCGCGCAGACGGTCGGGTATCCAAGGGAAGCTCTGAGTTTCGACTATTCTGGACGGCTGGACGACATCCTCGGCGCGCACGACTACTGGTTCGAAAGCCGCATCAACCGCGTTCCGCAGAAGCGCGAGGTGGCCAAGACGGGCCGCAACGATCCCTGTCCGTGCGGCAGCGGGAGGAAGTACAAGTCCTGCTGCGGGGCGGGATA
>CAWAZV010000007.1:0-529606 GCA_963786635.1 uncultured beta proteobacterium
AAGGACGAACGGTCCTGAACCCATCGCATTGCGCGAGGCGTGCGTTTCCTCCTTCCTCCCGTAGTCCGGAGGCTTGTCGACACCGTACTTGATGCACCAGGCTTTGTTCATGATGAAGATGGCCGCGAGGGCGTCAAGCAGCACAGGGGTCGGCACCGGAGTCGTCATCTCTACGGAGTGAGCATCGATCTGCCGTGGCGTGCCGAGCATGGCCGCCAAGTTGCGGAATCCCGAGGTAGGACTCTGTGCACGTTGAATCGAAAACACCACGTCGTCGGAAGTGAAGTCACTGCCGTCATGCCACTTGACGCCCTTGCGCAGTCTGAACACCCAGACGGTTGGGCTCGTCCGCTCCCAACTTTCCGCCAAGGCGGGAACAATCTCGAGCTTCTTCCCGCGCATGACCAGACGGTCGTAGACTTGGGCATTGATCTGGTTCGTGATGACAGTGTTCTGGCCGTGCGGGTCGGTGGTTGCGAAGTTTCCCTGGTTCGACCAACGTAGCGTCTGCGCGTTGGTGATCTCGGCGACGGCGGACAGCCCGAGACCGAGACAGAACAGCAGTGCGCGGTTCAGCATGGATATCTCCTCGTCAAATGGACCGCATTCCTCTTCTTGAGCAACACGGCCGCCGTCCTGGCGCCCGAGGGAAGAGATTCGCGTACGGTCTGGAGCATGGAAACGGGAGCGCCCAGCTTACGCTTCGGAGCCGCGCTACCCAAATGGCTGCTTCTCTTGGCCGGCTATCTGTTGTGCTGGGTTTCAATCCCTGAGGACTGCGCCATCGAAGGTCCGCTTTCGGAAACCTCGCTGTACGTCCGGAGTTGGCCGACAGCAGTGATTCGCAAGGGCTAGAGAGGGAAACGCCCACCGCAAGGGCGGGCGCTTCACTCATTCAAGTAGGTCTGGGGCCTACTTGACGCAACCCGCATTCGCGACCGCCGTCACCCGGCTCTGGAACTCTGCGCTTCCTTCCGCCAGACGCTTGTTATCGCGTGCGCCTGCTCCCGCGTCATCTCGCCCTTTTCGAGCGCCATCAGAATCCACGACAGGCAGCGATACGGGGGTGACGCTGATCTCATATGCACCCCTGGCGATGACTTGTTCCAGCGCGTCGGTCTTTTCACGGTTTGAACATGCGGAGAGCCTACCAATTCAATTGTGTTGTGCCGTAATCAGCCGCGAAGCTCGGCAATCAAGTCCGCTGTTTCAATCGACGCGGCGTTTTGTCTCTTGTTGTCGTGCAGCTCTAGCTGCAGCGGTATCGCGGGTTCGGGCTTGCTCGGCAGCGGCCCAAAGAGCGTCAATTGGTCCCACAGAAGTTTGTCGATCCCAAATCTGGTGTCCCGCATATACCCTCGCCAAACACTTAATCTTGATGATCCGATTTGCGCCGCAAATCGGTTCGACTACTCGTTGACCCGGCTCAAGTAGAAATCGTACCAATACCCCGGCCCATCCCTTTCCGCCGCTTTCGCGTAGAAGGGTACTGAGGATAGCCGTTCGCGCAATCGTTTGGCGCCCCGCTGTCGCCGATCCTTCTCCTTTGCGCTGTATGCCACTCGATTCATGGCATCGAAAAGGTGCTCTCCTGGCGTGGGCTCCCATTGGTCGTACTGATCCAGTTCCACCCGCATCCCGGGTACGACTGTGAATAGGCGCCCCTTGCCGTCCGCGGTGGGTACCCACTCGGTTACCAGCGGTAGATCCAGTAGGGCCGCGATGGCAGGGCGCATTCGTCCACGATACGCCGCTCCTGGACATTGCGCCGCTCCAGAAAAGCAAAAGCCCCGGCCGAAGCCGAGGCTATGTGCCTGTTGTACTGGTGGGCCGTGCAAGATTCGAACTTGCGACCAACGGATTAAGAGTCCGCTGCTCTACCAGCTGAGCTAACAGCCCGAAATAGGTGATTGACTACCGGCCGCCCCCCAGGAGAATCCTGGTAGGGCGTGGCGGATTCGAACCGCCGACCAACGGATTAAAAGTCCGCTGCTCTACCAACTGAGCTAACGCCCCGGAAAGACGCGGATTATAGCTTTTTGCGCGAATGCGGGTCAAACCGCGACACGCTCAGAGCGAGCTTTCCAGGCGCCAGTACTGGTACTTCATCGCCGCCCACGAGCCGCCGACGATCGCGGCCGTCGTGAGGACCGAGCCGAGCGCCAGCGTGGAGATGCCGGTGATGCCCTGCCCGATGGTGCAGCCGAGCGCGAGCACGCCCCCGAACCCCATGAGTATCCCGCCGACGATGTGGTTGGCGGTGTCCTCCGCCGAGGCGAAGCCTTCCCAGCGGAACGAGCGCGTCGCGAGCGAATAGGCGGCGGAACCGGCAATGACGCCCAGCGCCAGCGCGATGCCGAAGGTGACGGCGAGCGACTTGTCGCTCCACAGCATCAGGATCTCGAGCAGGTAGGCCGCGGGTGCGACGAAGGACAACGACTCGATGGTGCGGCTGTTGGTCCCGAAAAAGGTGTTCTCGAGCGTGTCCGGGTTCTCCGCGAAGCCGATATGGCCCGTGACGTACCACCCGGCGACGACCGCCGCGCCGACCACCACGCCGCCCAGGATGTGGTCGAAGTCACCGCGGAAATCGCGGTCCTTGAACACGAACGCCAGGAGCCCCAGCACGACTACGGCAGCCACGCCGATGTGCGCGGTCTTGCGGTCCGCGCCGAACGCGGCGGAGACAAGCGATGGCAGGTCCTGGCCGGTGATGCCGCGCGCGCCGAGGTCGATCGCCATGGGATCGAGCCACGTCACGCGCCAGACGCCGAAGAGGCCCTTGATCGTCATGTAGGCGGAAATCCCGAGGAAGGCCAGCACCACGACCGACTTCAAGCTGCCGCCGCCGATGCGCACCAGCGTCTTGTTGCCGCAACCGGAGCCCAGCGTCATGCCGACGCCGAAGAGGAACCCGCCCAGGAGGTAGGACAGCCACGCGAATCCGGGCCGCGCATAGATGGACTTCGCGAGGTCGACCGAGCCGGTCAGGTGCAGCGCGGCGGCGCCGGCGATGGCGACCGCCATGGCGAGCAATCCACATCCGCATGCGCCCCCAGCTGCCCATGTTCACGATGTCGGAAACGGCGCCCATGGTGCAGAAATTGGTGCGCTGCGCGACGGCGCCGACCACGAAGGCGATGCCGAAGCCGGCCCACGCGACGGTGGCGGCAAGGTTTGAGGCGGTTGCACTCATGCGGGACTCCCCGAGATTAGCGCGCCATCATAGGGATGCCCCCGCCGGCAGCCCATCCCTCCGATGGGCTAGGCACGGATACCCCTCCGGGGAGGGCGGCAATCAGCCTGCGCCGGCCCGGTAGCGGGTCGGGTCGGCCACGCCGGCGTCAGCGAAACCCTCGCGCCGGATGCGGCAGGCGTCGCAGCGCCCGCAAGCCCGTCCCTCGCCATCGGCGTCGTAGCAGGACACGGTCAGGGAGAAATCCACGCCCAGCGCCAGGCCGCGGCGCACGATCTCCGCCTTGCCCATGCGCACGATGGGCGCGCGGATGGCGATCGGGGAACCCTCGACGGCCCGCTTCGTCGCCAGGTTGGCCATCGCCTCGAAGGCGGCGAGGTACTCCGGACGGCAGTCCGGATAGCCGGAGTAGTCCACGGCGTTGGCGCCGGTATAGATCGCGTCCGCACCGACCACTTCGGCATGCGCGAGCGCGAGCGAAAGAAAAATGGTGTTGCGCGCCGGGACGTAGGTGATGGGAATGCCAGCGGAGGGCGAGGTGGGTACGGCGATGGCGGGATCGGTGAGTGCCGAGCCCCCGAACATGCCGAGGTCCACCCGCACGACCCGGTGCTCCACTGCGCCGAGGGCGCGCGCCACGATGCGCGGCTGCATCGAGTTCGGCACGATGGCGCTGGCCGTAATCGACGGACAGGGCATGGCACTGCCACCCTTCGGCGCGCGCCATGGCGAGCACGGTGGCCGAGTCGAGCCCTCCCGAGACGAGGACGACTGCCTTCTCCACGTTCCGGCCCTGCTAGCGCTTGGTCGCGGCAAGCCGCGTGCGCGCCTTGCCCGCCGCTTCGGACGCCGGGTAGCGCGCGATGATGTCCTCGAGGGTGTTGCGCGCCGATCCCCCATCGCCCTGCTCCGACTGGATCGCGGCGATGGCGAGGAGCGCATCGGGCGCCTTGGGCGATTGCGGATAGCGGGCGATGAGCCCTTCCTGCGTGGCGAGCGCGCCCTTGTAGTCCTTGAGGTTCGCCTGGCAGATGCCGATCCAGTAGGTGGCATTCGCGGCGAGGGTGCTCTGCGGATAGTCCTTGAGGAATGCCCGGAAAGCATCCGCGGCCGATGCAAAGTCGTTGCGCCGGAAGAGGCCCGAGGCGGCGTCGTAGGACTTCACCTCGCGCGCCTGCTCTTCCTTGGTCGGGGGCTTCACGGCGACAGGTGCGGCCTCCGGCGCCGGTGCGGCCGTCGCCGCGGGTGCCGCTTGCGCGCCGCCGCCCTCCAGGCGCTTCAGGCGCGAATCGAGGTCGAGGTAGAAGTCGCGCTGGCGCTTCTGGATCTGCTCGCCGCTGTTGGCCAGGACTTCGATCTGGCCGCGCAGGCGCGCGATCTCCGCGTTGAGGCTCTCGATCTGGCGCAGGAGTTCCACCACGCCGATGTTGCGGACACTCTCCTCGAGGCGGCCGATGCGCTCCGAAGTTCTCGCGGGCGCTCTTTTCCTGCGCCGCGCGGATGTCCTCGATGCGCTTCCTCGCCTCGTCGTCGTCGAAGAGGCCGGCGTGCGCGATGCCGGCCGCGGCGAATGCGATCGCCGCGGCGGCGATGCGAACGCTACTCCCCGGCATACCGGATGTCGCCGCGCCGGTTCTGCGCCCAGGCGGCCTCGTCGTGCCCCGGCGATGCGGGCTTCTCCTCGCCGAAGCTCACCGTCTCGATGCGCGCTTCCTGCACGCCCAGCACGGTCATGACCTTCTTCATCGCTTCGGCACGGCGCTGGCCGAGGGCCAGGTTGTACTCGCGGCTGCCGCGCTCGTCGCAGTTGCCCTCGATCTTGATCTTCGTGTCCTTCTTGTCCGTCATGTACTTCGCGTGCGCCGTGACGACGCCGCGATACTCGTCCTTCACCGCGTTGGAATCGAAGTCGAAGTAGACGCTCCTCTTCGACAGGATGTTCTTCGGATCGGTGAGCGGATTGGCGGTGATCGCGGGCTGCGTGGTCGGCGTCGTGCTCGGCGTCGTTCCCCCGGGCTGGGTGGGCGTGGTCGCCGCGGGCGGCGTGCTCTCGGCGACGGGCACGTCCTTCTTCACTTCCTGGCTTCCGCAGGCGGCAACGAGGGTTGCGATGGCGAGACTCAGGATGATCTTCTTCATGGGTGACTCCTTCTGTGAACTTGCCATTTCAGGATGCGAACAGGGCGATTCTGCGCCCCCGGTCAGTTGGTAGGCAACGGTCCCCAGGCGGGGTCGCGCACGTCGCCCGCGGAGGATACGAGGCGCTGGCGCACGCGCCCGTCGCTCGACACGGCAGAGAGCTGCCCGCGCCCGTTCTCCTGGGCTTCGTACAGGATCATCTTGCCGTTGGGCGCGTAGCTCGGCGAGTCGTCGAGCCTGCCGTCGGTGAGCACCGTCACCTGCCCGGTGTCGATCTCCAGCACCGCGATGCGGAAGCGTCCCGACTCGCGCTGCACGAAGGCGATCGACTTGCCGTCCGGGCTGTAGCGCGGGCGCACGTTGTAGGTGCCCTCGAAGGTGAGGCGCTGCGCCGCCCCGCCGCCGGCCGGCATGCGGTAGACCTGCGGCGAGCCGCCGCGGTCGGAGGTGAAGGCGATCCACTTGCCGTCCGGCGAGAAGGCGGGCTCGGTGTCGATGGCCGGGGTGACCGTCATGCGCCGCGGCTGGCCGCCGGCGGCGGGGATCAGGTAGATCTGCGCGATGTCGTCGCGCGTGAGCGTCACCGCGAGCTGCGAGCCGTCCGGCGACCAGGCCGGCGCGCTGTTGTTGCCGCGGTAGTTGGCGACGACGCGCGTCGTCCCCTGCGCGAGGTTCTGCACGACGACGATGGGCTTCCTCTGCTCGAAGGACACGTAGGCGATGCGGCTGCCGTCCGGCGACCAGGCGGGCGAGATGATCGGCTCGTTGGAGGCGAGGACCGTCTGCGCGTTGGCCCCGTCCGCATCCGAGACCTGCAGCTCGTATCTCGTGCCCCGCTTCACCACGTAGGTGATCTTGGTGGAAAAGACGCCCTTCTCCCCGGTGAGCTTCTCGTAGATCACGTCCGCGATCCGGTGCGCGGTGGCGCGCAGCTGCGCGGGCGCCACCACGTAGGAGAAGCTCGCGAGCTGCGACTGCTTCTGCACGTCGAAGAGGCGGAAGCGCACCTCGACCCGCCCGTCGGGCAGGGGCTCGATCTTGCCGATCACGAGCGCGTCCGACGAACGCGCCTGCCAGTCGACGAAGTTCACTTCCGAGGGCTCGGTCGGCAGCGGGCTCACGCCCACCGTGTTCACGATGCGGAAGAGGCCGGTGCGCGCGAGGTCGGCGCCCACGACCGTGCTCACCGGCTGCGGCTGCGCGCCCTCGCCCGCGAAGGGCAGGATCGCCACGGGAATCTGCCGCCCGCCGGAGGTGGTGATGTCGATCGTGAGCTGCGCGCGCGCGGCGAACGCCGCCAGGGCGAGGAGGACGACGAGAAGAGCTCTTTTCATGCGGTTCGGGCCCCTGCCGGGCTCGGAGCCCGGCTAGCGTTCGTGCTGGATATTCAACGTGAGGCTACGGAATTGACCGAAAAGTTCCGGATCGCTCGGCACCGGCAGGGGCTGGGCACTGCGGATCGCCCTCTCGATCGCGGTGTCATAGAGCGAGTTTCCGCTCGATTTCACGATCGCGATGTCAAGTACGTCACCACCCGGCAGGATCGTGATCCGCACCTGCACCTCCGGCCGCCCCCGCACGGTGTCGGGAACGTTCGCCTTGCCGCGGATTTTATCCCGGATGCGGCCGCGATACCGGTCGATCTCGTTCAGGCGCACCTGCGTGGCCGCTTCGGCCGCCGCTTTCGCCTGCGCGTCGGCCGCGGCCTTGGCATCCGCGGCCGCCTTGGCCTCGCGCTTCTTCTTGTCGGCCTCGTCGGCCTCGCGCTTCTTGCGCAGGTCCTCTTCCTTCTTCGCCTTTTCGAGGCGTTCGCGCTTGTCGCGCTCGAGCTTCTCGCGTGCGTCCTGCTCCTTCTTCTCGCGCGCCTTCTTCTCGCGCTCCTTGCGTTCGGCGATCTCCGGATCGGGCTTGGGCGGCACCGGCTTGGGCTCGGCCTTGGGTGGAGGCGGTGTCGGGGCCGGTTTCGGGGGTTCCGGCTCGGCGGTTCCGGCTTCGGCGGCTCCGGGGTCGGCTCCGGCTTCGCCGGCTCGGGCTCCGGCTCGGCCTTCGGCGGGGCGGTGGCCGGCCCGGGCGGCAGCTTGTCCCAGAGCTCCGCCTGCAGGGGCGGCGTCGGACGGCTCTGCCAGGAAACCCCGAAGACGATCAGCGCGAAGAAGGCCGCGTGCACGGCGAGCGCCAGGATGACCGAGCGGACCCTGCCCGGCTGGCGGGGGCCGGCGCTGGTGCCTGTCGTCTCCTTCACGGACGCGCCTAGGGCGCGGGTCGCGCGAGGAGGCCCACGCGCTTCACCTGCCCCTGCTGGAGGATGTCCATCACCTTGAGGACCTCCTCGTAGCGGACGTTGCGGTCGCCCGCGATCACCACGGCCTGGCCGGCGTTGTCCTTCTGGGCGCGGCGCACGATCTCGAGGAGCTGCGGGCGCTTCACCTGCAGTTCCTCGCCGGAGCGCGAACGGTCGACGACGGCCAGCTCGCCGTTGGCGCGCACGCGCACCTCCAGGGGTGCGACGGCGGGGTCGAGCTTGGCGCCCACCTGCGGCAGGTCGATCTGGCCCGGATTGATGAGCGGGGCGGCGACCATGAAGATGATGAGCAGCACCAGCATCACGTCGATGTAGGGCACGACGTTGATCTCGCTCATCGCGCGGCGGCGGCGCATCCTCAGCGCTCCGGCTGGTGGGCCTGGCGCTGCAGGATGTTGGAGAGCTCCTCCATGAAGCTCTCGTAGCGGCCCGCCAGGCGGTCGATGTCGTGCGCGAAGCGGTTGTACGCGATCACCGCGGGGATCGCGGCGAAGAGGCCGATGGCGGTGGCGACCAGCGCCTCGGCGATGCCCGGCGCCACCTGCGCGAGGGTGGCCTGGGCCACGTTCGAGAGGCCGCGGAAGGCGTTCATGATTCCCCAGACCGTGCCGAAGAGGCCGATGTACGGGCTGACCGAGCCGACCGTCGCCAGGAACGACAGGTGCGATTCGAGGGTGTCGATCTCGCGCTGCAGCGTCGCCTTCATCGCCCGGCGCGTGCCGTCCATGAGCGCGGTCACGTCGGCACCGGCGCGGCCCTTCAACTTCAGGTACTCCTTGAAGCCGGACTCGAAGATGCGCTCCATGCCGGCCGCGACGTAGCGCCCGCCGGCCGCGCGCTGGTAGAGGCCCACCAGGTCGGAGCCGCCCCAGAACTCGCGCTCGAAGGCCTCCGCCTGGTTCAACGCGCGGCGCAGCGTGAAGATCTTCATGAAGATGTAGGTCCAGGAGAAGAGCGAGGCGAGGACCAGCACCGCCATCACCACCTTCACGACGATGCTCGCGTTGATGATCATCGCGAGGATGGTGAGGTCGTGGCTTACGATCATGCTTTCCTCGACTTTCCTAGAGGGAGGCCTGCATCTTGCGACGCAGCGCCTCGGGTATCTCGGCGGGCTTGAAATGTTCCCCGGTCACGCACGCCACCGTGATCTTCGCGCGCACCAGCAGTTCGTCCTCGCGGCGGATCTCCTGCGCGAAGACGCAGCGCACCTTGCCCAGCGACTCGAGCTGCACGCTCACGCGACCAGGTGGTCGTCGAGCCGCGCGGACTTGACGAAATCCACCACCGCCTGCGTGACCACGAAGACGATGCGGTGCGTGCGCGCCAGCGCCTGGTGGTCGAAGCCCAGGTGGCGCAGCCACTCGGTGCGCGCGCGCTCGAGGAACTTCAAGTACTCGGCGTGGTAGACCACGCCGCCGGCGTCCGTGTTCTCGAAGTACACGCGCACCGGAAACGAGTAGAGGAAGAGCTCCGGCTGCAGCCGGGGCTTCACCGCGATCTTGCTCACCCGAAGAGCCCTCCGCCGGCCACCGGCCCTCCCGGCAGCCCGAAGTGCTGGTAGGTGAGCGCCGTGGCCATGCGCCCGCGCGGCGTCCTCTGCAGGTAGCCCTGCTGGATGAGGAAGGGCTCGAGCACGTCCTCGATGGTGTCGCGCTCCTCCCCGATGGCGGCCGCCAGGTTGTCCACGCCGACCGGCCCGCCGCCGAACTTCTCGACGATGGCGAGCAGGAGCTTGCGGTCCTGGAGGTCCAGCCCGATCACGTCGACGTCGAGCATGCGCAGCGCGAGATCCGCGATCTCGGCGGTGACGCGGCCCTCGTACTTCACCTCGGCGAAATCGCGCACGCGCCGCAGCAGGCGGTTGGCGATGCGCGGCGTGCCGCGCGAACGGCGCGCGATCTCGGTCGCCCCTTCCGCCTCGACGGCCATCGCCAGCAGGCCCGAGGAGCGCGTGACGATGCGCGTGAGCTCCTCCGGCGTGTAGAACTCCAGGCGCGCGACGATCCCGAAGCGGTCGCGCAGCGGGTTGGTGAGCATGCCCGCGCGCGTGGTCGCGCCGACCAGCGTGAAGGGCGGCAGGTCCAGCTTGACGCTCGCGCGCGGCCGGGCCCTCGCCGATCATGATGTCGATCTGGTAGTCCTCGAGCGCCGGATAGAGGATCTCCTCGACGATGGGGCTCAGGCGGTGGATCTCGTCGATGAAGAGGACGTCGCGCGGCTCGAGGTTGGTGAGGATCGCGGCGAGATCCCCCGGGCGCTCCAGGACCGGGCCCGAGGTCTGGCGCAGGTTCACGCCCATCTCGCGCGCGATGATGTGCGCAAGCGTGGTCTTGCCCAGGCCCGGCGGGCCGAAGAGGAGCGCGTGGTCGAGCGCCTCGCCGCGGTTGCGCGCGGCGGAGATGAAGATCTCGAGCTGCTCGCGGATCTTCGCCTGGCCGACGTACTCGGCGAGGTGGCGCGGGCGCAGCGCCCGCTCCTCGCCCTCCTCCTGCGGCGAAGCCTGGGCGCCGGCGATCAGGCGGTCGGTTTCGATCACGGCTTGGCGAGTACCTTGAGTGCCTGGCGGATCGCGTCGGCGAGCGCCAGGTCCGGCGGCAGGTCGCGGATCGCGACCGATGCCTCGCGGTCATTATAGCCAAGGGACAGCAGCGCATTGAGCACATCCGGCGAGTGCTGCGCAGGCGCCTTTCCCGCGGGCAGCACGCTCGGCAGCTTGTCGCGCAGCTCGAGCACGAGGCGCTCGGCCGTCTTCTTGCCGATGCCCGGCACGCGCGTCAGGCGCGCGGCATCCTCCGTGGCCACGGCAGCGGCGAGATCGTCGACCGACAGGCCGGAAAGCACGGCCAGCGCCACCTTGGGACCTACGCCGCTCACCTTGAGGAGCTGCCGGAAGGCGGTGCGCTCGCCCGCGGTGAGGAAGCCGAAGAGCAGGTGCGCATCCTCGCGCACCACGAGGTGGGTCAGGAGCTCGACGGGCTCGCCGGTGCGCGGCAGGTTGTAGAAGGTGCTCATCGGCACGTCGATCTCGTAGCCCACGCCCGCAGCCATGACGACCACCTGCGGCGGGATCTTCTCGACGAGCGTGCCGGAAATGCGGCCGATCATGCGAGCCTCCCGTGCCGCATGCGCAGGCCCTTGGTCGGCAGCGCCCCCAGGCCGAGGCCGCCGTGGGCGTGGCAGATGGCGCAGGCCAGCGCGTCGGCCGCATCGGCCGACGGGTAGCCGGGCAGCTTCAGCAGGCGCTTGACCATTTCCTGCACCTGTTCCTTGTGCGCGTGCCCCTTGCCCACCACCGCCTGCTTCACCTGCAGCGCCGTGTACTCCGCCACCGGCAGGTCCGCGAGCACGGCGGCGCAGATCGCGGCCCCGCGCGCCTGCCCCAGCAGCAGCGTCGATTGCGGATTCACGTTCACGAACACCTTCTCGATGGCGACGTGCTCCGGGTGGTGGGTGTCGATCACCTCGGCCAGCCCGTCGAGGATGGTGCGCAGGCGCTCCGGCAGCTCGCCCTTGTCGTTGGTGCGGATGCAGCCGCTGGTCACGTAGGCGAGGCGCTGGCCGTCGCGGTCGACCACCCCGAATCCCGTCACGCGCAGGCCGGGGTCGATGCCGAGGATGCGCAAGGAGACGACCTCAGGCAACCTCGTCCATCGCCGCCGTCGTGTAGACCTCCTGCACGTCGTCGAGGGACTCGAGGGCATCGAGGAGCTTCTGCATCCTCGCGGCGTCGTCGCCGGCGAGCGCGGTCTCGGTGGCGGGCTTCATGGTCACCTCGGCCAGCTCCGCCTTGAACCCGGCCTTCTCGAGCGCGGCCTTCACCGCGGGAAAATCGTGCGGACCGGTGACCACCTCGATCGACGCCGTCGTCGTTGGTCGACCACGTCCTCGGCGCCGGCTTCGAGCGCCGCATCGAGGAGCTTCTCCTCGTTGGTGCCCGGGCGCGAAGACGAGCTGCCCGCAATGCTTGAAGAGGAACGCGACCGAGCCGTCGGTGCCGAGGTTGCCGCCGTGCTTGGAGAAGGCATGGCGCACGTCGGCCACGGTGCGCGTGCGGTTGTCGGTGAGGCAGTCGACGATCACCGCCGCGCCGGCGATCCCGTAGCCCTCGTAGCGGATCTCCTCGTAGTTCACGCCCTCCAGGTCACCGGTGCCGCGCTTGATGGCGCGCTCGACGTTGTCCTTGGGCATGTTGTTCTCGTAGGCCTTGTCGACGGCGAGGCGCAGGCGCGGATTCATGTCGGGGTCGCCCCCGCCCATGCGCGCCGCAACCGTGATTTCCTTGATGAGGCGCGTGAAGATCTTGCCGCGCTTGGCGTCCTGGCGACCTTTGCGGTGCTGGATGTTGGCCCACTTGCTGTGACCTGCCATGGGTCTTCGTCGCGAATTCAGTTTCGAAGGGGCTAATGGTAACATCCTCGCTCCGTCTTCCCGCCCGAGCCGATCCCGTGTTGCCGCCCCTAGTCGTCGCGAAATCCGGCGTGGAGCTTGGCCTCCTGCCGGGCATGGCCAACCGCCACGGGCTCATCACCGGCGCGACGGGAACGGGCAAGACCGTCACGCTGCAGTCGATCGCCGAGCAACTGAGCGCGATCGGCGTGCCCGTCCTCATGGCCGACGTGAAGGGCGACCTCGCGGGACTCGCGATGCCCGGGGGCGGCAACGCCAAGGTCGCCGAGCGCGTGAAGCTCCTGGGACTCGCCGACCACGCGCCGGGCGCCTTTCCGGTCGCCTTCTGGGACGTCTTCGGCGAGCAGGGCCACCCCGTGCGCGCCACCATCTCCGAGATGGGGCCGCTGCTCCTCGCGCGCGTCCTCAACCTGAACGAGACGCAGGCGGGCGTCCTCGCCGCCGTCTTCCGCATCGCCGACGACGACGGGCTCGCCCTCCTCGACCTGAAGGACCTGCGGGCACTCCTGCAGCACGCGGGCGACAACGCGGCGAAGTTCCGCACGCAATACGGCAACATCTCCACGGCCAGCATCGGCGCGATCCAGCGCGGCCTCCTCACCCTCGAGTCGCAGGGCGGGCAGAAGTTCTTCGGCGAGCCGGTCCTCGCCCTGGACGACCTCATGCAGACGGTGGACGGCCGGGGCGTGATCAACATCCTCGCCGCGGACAAGCTGATGGCGAGCCCGCGCGTCTACGCGACGATGCTCCTGTGGCTGCTGTCGGAGCTCTTCGAGCAGCTGCCGGAAACGGGCGACCCGGACAAGCCCCGGCTCGTGTTCTTCTTCGACGAGGCGCACCTGCTGTTCGACGACGCCCCGAAGGAACTCCTGGACCGCATCGAGCAGGTGGTGCGCCTGGTGCGCTCCAAGGGAGTCGGCGTGTGGTTCATCACGCAGAACCCGCTCGACGTGCCGGACACGGTGCTGGGCCAGCTGGGCAACCGCGTGCAGCATGCGCTGCGCGCCTTCACGCCGCGCGACCAGCAGGCGGTGAAGGCGGCCGCCACCACGTTTCGCCAGAACCCGGGGCTCGACGTCGAGAAGGCCATCACCGAGATGGGTGTCGGCGAGGCGCTGGTGTCCTTCCTCGACGAGAAGGGCCGGCCGCATCCCGTGGAGCGCGCGCTGGTCGTCCCGCCGCGCTCGCGCATCGGGCCGCTCACGCCGGAGGAGCGCCGGAAGGTGATCGAATCGTCGCTGGTTGCCGGACACTACGAGAAGGCCGTGGATCGCGAGTCGGCCTACGAGCTGCTCGTGGCGCGTGCCAGTGCCAGCGCCAGCGCGCAGCCCGAGCCACCGGCGCCGAAGGGCAGGACCCGGGAGACGCCTTTCGAGGCCGCGGCAAAGAGCGCTGCCCGTGCGATGGGCAGTGAAGTCGGGCGACGCATCATCCGCGGCGTGCTGGGGTCCATCCTCGGCTCGCGTCGCTGAACAGGGAGAACCCATGGCGAAGACCGGGGAACGCAAGGCGCAGATCCTGCAGACGCTCGCCTCGATGCTCGAGGAGCCGAAGGCCGAACGCGTGACCACCGCGCTGCTCGCGGGGCGGCTGGACGTGTCCGAGGCGGCGCTGTATCGCCACTTCGCGAGCAAGGCGCAGATGTACGAGGGGCTCATCGAGTTCATCGAGCAGACGCTCTTCAGCCTCGTGAACCGCATCCAGGCCGACGAGAAGGACGCGATGAAGCAGATCGAGGCCACGCTCGCGGCGATGCTGGCGTTCGCGCAGAAGAACCCCGGCATGACCCGCGTCCTTACCGGCGATGCGCTGGTGAACGAGGACGCACGCCTGCAGATACGGGTCAACCAGCTCGTCGACCGGCTCGAGGCGAGCTTGAGGCAAAGCGCGCGCCTCGCCGTGACTGCCGGACAGCTGCCCGAGGACTGGGACGTGAACGCCTACGCGACCACCCTCATCGCCTACGTGATCGGCCGCTGGCACCTGTTCGCCAAGAGCGGCTTCAAGCGCTCCCCGACGGAGGGGTGGCCGCAGCACTGGCGCGTCTTCTCGGCCTGAAGCGGCGCGCGCGCCGAGGCCATGGCCTTCCCCGAGATCGCGACCGAGCGCCTGCGGCTCGTCATCGCGCAGCCGGGGCTGGAGGAGCCGCTGGCCCGCTTCTACCGGGAAAACTTCGCGGGACACCTCGACCGCTGGTCGCCGCCGATGCCCGGCGACAAGCTCACGACGGCGTACTGGGACAGGCAGTTGCCGATTTTCGCGGGCGAGTTCGAGGCAGGCGCCTCGGCGCGATGGGTCCTGCTCGCTCCCGGCGCCGATCCTCCCGAGGTCATCGGGACCGCCAACTACTCGCAGATCGTGCGCGGCGCGTTCCGCTCCTGCGTGCTGGGCTACCAGGTCGCGCGCGGCCACGAGGGCAAGGGCCTGATGCACGAGGCGCTCACCGCTTCCCTGGACTACGCCTTCCGCGAGCTGCGACTGCACCGCGTCATGGCCAACTACCGCCCGGAAAACCTGCGCAGCGGGCGGCTGCTCCAGCGCCTCGGGTTCGTGCAGGAAGGCTACGCGCGCGACTACCTGTTCATCGACGGCGCCTGGCGCGACCACATCCTCACCTCGCGCACCAATCCGCACTTCGACGTCGCCTGGCTGCGCGACTAGGAGGGGACGCTGCCCGATGGCCAGCGTCGCCTCGCATGCCTAGTCTCCGGTCGCCTGACCGGGCAGGGACGCCAGCGCCTGAGGCTGCGTCCCCGCGGATGGAAGTCGATGTCGCGATGGATGCGGCCGATAGGCGGCGGACAGTTCCGCGAGTGACGACGCGCCGAGGTTCACGACCCCGTAGCGATAGCTGCCGAGCCACTTGATCTCGCGCCGCAGGTCCGCGCCGCGTTTCGGATAGACCATGATGCGGGCGCCGGGGTGGCGGGTGCGCAGGCGCGCGATCTCGCCGCGCCCGGGCCAGCGGCCGAGGCCGGCTCCCTCGAGATCGCGCATGACGAAGCTGCCGGCGACCGCGTCCGGCCCCATCCGGTGGCGGACCTGCGGCTCCTCCCCCGTCTCGAGGGCGAGCAGGGCGTCGAACAGGCTGTAGCCGTCCACGCGCTCGAAGAGGTCGTAGAACTGCCCGGCCGCGCGCGGGTTGATCTCGATCACCTTCGCGTGGCCGGTGGCGGCGCAGACGCGCAGCTCGACGTTGAACATGCCGTGCGTGAAGCCGACCGCCGCCAGCGCCCGGCGCGCGGTGTCCTCGGCGCGCGCCTGCCACTCGGCCGGCAGGGCGGACGGATACTGGAAGCGCTGGAACTGGTCGGTCCCGGGGTACATGATCGAGTCGACCACGCCCAGCATGGTCACGCTGCCCCGGCGCGCGAAGCCGTTCACCGTCACCTGGCGGCCGTCGACACCTCCTCGGCCAGCATGCTGAAGGGCTCCACCGTGAAGTCCGGGCGCGCCGCATCACGTCGCCGAAGGGCTTCACCAGCCGCTCGATGATCGCCTGCTCGAACCAGGAAAAGCGCGCGTGGCGCTCGAGGTCCGCGTAGGAATCGACGCGGCGGGCCAGCACCGAGAAGGCCGCCTTCACCGGCTTCACGTAGAACGGGAAGGGGAGCGGCATCTCGTCCAGGTCGGCGGAAATCGCGCGGAATCAGCCCGAAGCGCGGGTTGCACTCCGGCAACTGCCCGCTGCGAAGGCGCAGCGCGCGCTAGTACCTTGTGCTGCGCGGTGAGCACCGCGTCGAGGGGGGTATGCGGCAGGCCGAGACGCTCGCCCAGCAGCGAAGCGACGATGGGCCCGAACTGCTCGTCGGAGGTGAGTATGCCGGCCAGGCCCCGTCCCGGCGAGCTGGCGCGCGAGGCGATCGACGAAACGCCGCACGTCGAACGTGAAGAGGCGCGCATTGTCCGGGAAGCGGAAGAGGTCGAACCCCTCGAGGAGGAACTCGAGTCGCCCGGCGCCGCGGCGCGCCAGCATGGCGCGGTCCCACTCGTCGGGAAAGAGGACCAGGATGCGCTTGCGTGTCATCGTGAGCGGGTGCGGTTGCCGGGGCAGCCGGCGTTCCGGGGAGGCGGCGCTTTCATGGGATTCGCGTGTCCGGGAGGCAGTTTACGCATTCAACAAGCCGCAACGTGCCTGTATTCCGCGAACGCGTCCATTGCTAGAATTTTACATCGCCATCGAGCCATTGCCATGAACTCAATCCGCCTTGCCTGCACAGCGCACCCTCGCCGCCCTGCTCGTCCTCGCCGCGGCTGAAGTCGCCGCCGCCGACATCGAGCGCGCGCGCCAGATCGTCTCCGGGCGCTGCTTCCTCTGCCACGGCATGAACGGCGAGAGTTCGAGCGAGATGTTCCCGCGGCTCGCCACCCAGAACGCCACCTACGTCGCCAAGCAGTTGCGCGACTTCCAGACCGGACGGCGCAAGGGCACGACGATGAACGACATGGTGGCCGGCATCACGGAGGCGGAAATGGCCGCCCTCGGGGCCTTCTTCGCGGCCCAGAAGGCGGAGCCGCACGCGCCCACCGATCCCGAACTTGCCGCGGTCGGGCGCTATCTTTACCTGAAGGGCAATCCCTACTCCGGCGTCGCCTCGTGCGCGAGCTGCCACGGCGCGACTGCGCACGGCAGCGAATCGCTGCCGCGGCTCGCGGGACAGCAGTCGCCCTATCTCGAGGGGCAGCTGAAGCAGTTCAACAAGCGCGAGCGCACCAACGACAACGCCGTCATGCACTCGATCGCGATGAAGCTCACGGAACTGGAGATCAAGGCACTGT
The DNA here is from genome assembly GCA_963786635.1 of uncultured beta proteobacterium. Lineage (GTDB taxonomy): Bacteria > Pseudomonadota > Gammaproteobacteria > Burkholderiales > Usitatibacteraceae > FEB-7. The sequence goes on from CAWAZV010000007.1 coordinate 16,827, forward strand.
CCGAGTACCTCGCCTCGGCCGCCCTGACCGCGCGGAGCCGGACCAAGAAAACGGGCCGCCCGCGGGCGGCCCGTTGCGCTTTCCCGTGGCGATCTCAGGTGAGCGTGTCGGCCCAGATGTTGCGGGCCCAGTTCATCGCGTAGCCGGCTTCGAGTTCGTTCCTCGCGGCGGACACGCCGCCGGAACCCGGCACGGTCTTGAACGTCTTCGCCGGCGCGTCGTACTTGTGCACCGAGGCCACGTGCACGACCTCCTTGTCGGAGACGAAGCTGTAGCAGGTGTTCGATCAGCGTCGGCGACGGGTTCGGCGCCTCGCCGTTCAGCAGCGCCACGACCGCCGCCGCGCAGGCCTTGCCATGCCCGTTGGCCATGTGCCCCGACTTGGGCATCAGCGGGCGCGATCTGCAGCGCGTCGCCCAGCAGGTGCACGCCCTTGGCCGCCTTCGACTCGAAGGTGAGCCAGTCGACCTCGCACCAGCGCTTGTTGGCGGTGATGAAGGGGTCGGCGATCCTGCCCGCCTTCATGGGAGGCACCACGTTCAGCACGTTGCCCTTCACGTCGTCGAGTTCCAGCTTGACCGTGCCCGCGCGCAGGTCGACGTCGACCGCCTTGCTGTTGCCCCGGTACTCGACGATGCCCTTGTAGAGCTCCGCCCACGCCTTCTTGAAGAGCGGACCCTTCGAGGTGACGTCCGCGTTGGCATCGAGGATGAGAACCTTGGACCGGGGCTTGCGCAGCTTGAAGTACGCGGCAACCTGGCAGGCGCGCTCGTAGGGCCCCGGCGGGCAGCGGTACGGCGCCTCCGGAATGGAGAGCACGTAGACGCCGCCGTCGGGCATGTCCTCGAGCTGCCGGCGCAGCGCGATGGTCTGCGGACCCGCCTTCCAGGCGTGCAGCACGCGCGCCTGGGCATCGGCACTCGCCAGCGCGGGAATGGCCCCGTCGATGAAGTCGATGCCGGGAGCGACGATGACGCGGTCGAACGGGAGCGGCGCCCCCTTGGCCAGCCGGACCTGCTTCCTGTCCACGTCGATGGCCGTGGCCATGTCGCGCACGATCGTGACGCCGTGGTTGCGCACCAGGCCCGTGTACGGCGTGGTGATGTCGTTCATCGTCTTGAAGCCGCCCAGCACGAGGTTCGAGATCGGGCAGGAGATGAACGACTCGTTCGGCTCGACCAGCGTCACTTCGATGGAAGGGTCGAACATCCGGATGTACTTGGCGGCAGTCGCGCCGCCATAGCCGCCGCCCACGACGACGACACGCGCCTTCGTTCCCGCTCCGGGAACGCCGGCGCAGCCTGCGAGCCCTGCGGCAGCTGCTGCCGCCGCGCCCGCCTTGAGGAAATCCCTGCGTTGCATGCTCATGTGTCCTCCGGTCGCCTAGCGGGGCTGTTTCGAGAAGTAATCGGCGAGGGCCGTGAGCTCCTCGGGGGAATAGCCCTTGGAGAGCTGGTGCATCACCGTCGCCGGCTTCTTGCCCTCCCTGAACTGGGTCATCGCCGTGAGGAGTTCGCCGCTCGGCTTGCCCGCAAGCCCGGGCAAGGTCGAGTTCGGCGCGGGCCGGCCGTTGGTGCCGTGGCAGGCCGCGCAGTTGGCGGCGAGGGAACGCACCCCCGCCGGGGTCAGGTTGGATGGGGCAAAGCTGGGCGGTGCGGGCTGCTGCGCCAGGGCCAGGCCGGCCGTGAGCGCGCCCGTCGCGGCCACGAGGGTCCGCGCGATTCCGAACATGGGTCTCCTCCTTCGGTGGTTTTTATCGGTGCCCCCCGAGCGTAGTCGGGGGCGCGGCCAATGTAAACCCTACTGCCAGGGGGAGTATTGCCCTCAGCCGGCGGCCGGGACCGGCTCGCCCGAAGGAGCCGCCGTGGGGATGTCGAGCCTCACCTTGCCGTCGGCATCGACGTCGATCGTGACGCGCCCCCCGCCCGCCAGGCGGCCGAAGAGCAGCTCGTCGGCCAGCGCGCGGCGGATCGTGTCCTGGATGAGGCGGGCCATCGGCCGTGCGCCCATGAGCGGATCGAAGCCGTTCTTGGCGAGGAACTTCTTCAGCCCCTCGGTGAACTGCGCCTCGACCTTCTTCTCGGCGAGCTGCGCCTCGAGCTGCATGAGGAACTTGTCCACCACGCGCAGGATGACCTGCTCGTCCAGGGCGGCGAAGGAGATCACCGCGTCGAGGCGGTTGCGGAACTCGGGCGTGAAGAGGCGCTTGATCTCGGCCATCTCGTCGCCGGCCTTGCGGTCGGTCGCGAAGCCGATGGCGTTCTTCGACAGGCCCTCGGCGCCGGCGTTGGTCGTCATCACGATCACGACATTGCGGAAGTCCGCCTTGCGGCCGTTGTTGTCGGTGAGCGTGCCGTGATCCATCACCTGCAGCAGGATGTTGAAGATGTCCGGGTGCGCCTTCTCGATCTCGTCGAGCAGGAGCACCGAATACGGATGCTTGGTGATCGCCTCGGTGAGGAGCCCGCCCTGGTCGAAGCCGACGTAGCCCGGAGGCGCGCCGATCAGGCGCGAGACCGCGTGGCGCTCCATGTACTCCGACATGTCGAAGCGCACCAGCTCCACGCCCATGATGAAGGCGAGCTGCCGCGCGACTTCGGTCTTGCCCACGCCCGTCGGGCCGGAGAAGAGGAAGGAGCCGATCGGCTTCTGCGGGTTGCCCAGGCCGGAGCGCGCCATCTTGATGGCCGCGGAGAGCGCCTCGATGGCCGCGTCCTGTCCGAACACGGTGGCGCGCAGGTCGCGGTCGAGGTTCTTCAGCTGCGTGCGGTCGTCCGACGAGACGCTGCGCGTGGGGATGCGCGCGATCTTGGCGATGATCTCCTCGATCTCGGGCTTGCCGATGACCTTCTTCTGCTTCGACTTGGGGAGGATGCGCTGCAGCGCCCCGGCCTCGTCGATCACGTCGATCGCCTTGTCGGGCAGGTGGCGGTCGTTGATGTAGCGCGCGGAGAGCTCGGCCGCGGTGGTGAGCGCATTCGCCGTGTACTTCACGCCGTGATGCGACTCGAAGCGCGACTTGAGGCCGCGCAGGATCTCGACCGTCTCCTGGATGGAGGGCTCGTTGACATCGATCTTCTGGAAGCGGCGCGAGAGCGCGTGGTCCTTCTCGAAGATGCCGCGGAACTCGTTGTAGGTGGTCGCGCCGATGCACTTGAGCGCGCCGGACGAGAGCGCCGGCTTGAGCAGGTTGGACGCGTCGAGCGTGCCGCCGGAGGCGCTGCCCGCGCCGATCAGCGTGTGGATCTCGTCGATGAAGAGGATCGCGTTCGGGTTCTCGACGAGCTGCTTGAGCACGGCCTTCAGGCGCTGCTCGAAGTCGCCGCGGTACTTGGTGCCGGCGAGGAGCGCGCCCATGTCGAGGGCGTACACCTGCGCCTTGGCGAGGACCTCGGGCACCTGCCCGTCGATCACGCGCTTGGCGAGCCCTTCGGCGATGGCGGTCTTGCCCACGCCGGCCTCGCCGACGAGCAGCGGGTTGTTCTTGCGGCGACGGCAGAGGATCTGGATGACGCGCTCGAGCTCGCCTTCGCGGCCGATCAGCGGATCGATCTTGCCGTCGATCGCGAGCTGGTTCAGGTTCTGGGTGAAGCTTTCCAGCGCACCGCCGGCGCCCGGAGCTTCCTGGCCCTCCTCCGAGCTTTCGCTCTCCTCCTTGCCGCCGGACTGCGGGTTCTTGGTGATGCCGTGCGAGATGAAGTTCACCACGTCGAGGCGCGAGACTCCCTGCTGGTGCAGGAAGTAGACGGCATGCGAATCCTTCTCCCCGTAGATGGCGACCAGGACGTTGGCGCCGGTGACTTCCTTCTTGCCCGAGGACTGCACGTGCAGGATGGCGCGCTGGATCACGCGCTGGAAGCCGAGCGTGGGCTGGGTGTCGACCTCGCCCGTGCCGGCGACGGTGGGCGTGTGCTGCATCACGAAGTCGGCAAGCGCCTTCTTCAGCTCGTCGATCTTGGCCGCGCAGGCCTTCAGGACTTCCGAGGCGGACGGGTTATCGCACAGGGCAAGAAGGAGATGCTCCACGGTGATGAACTCGTGGCGCTTCTGGCGGGCCTCGACGAAGGCCATGTGCAGGCTGACTTCCAACTCCTGGGCAATCATGTTTCCTCCATCTCGCACTGCAGGGGATGCTGGTGCTCACGCGCATATTGAACCACTTGTTCCACCTTCGTGGAGGCCACGTCCTTCGGATAGACGCCGCAGATGCCACGCCCCTCCGTATGCACTTTGAGCATCACCTGCGTGGCACGTTCCCGGGTGAGCGAAAAGAATGTCTGCAGCACCTCCACCACGAACTCCATCGGGGTGAAGTCATCGTTATACATGACGACCTGATACATCGGCGGCGGCTTGACCTTGGCCGCGCTCGGCTTGAGGGAGGTGGAGCCGCTGGACTTGCTGGGCATTCAGGGGGCGCGAGAGAGGCGGCGAAGAGCGTTGGTCGGTTCCGACTTCCGGAATATGGGCAATGGGCCGCGCTTTTTCAAGACCCCGCCCACTCTATTGACTTGCCTAGGTCAAACGGGGGTAAAAGGCGCGTTGGAGTTTGGCTTCAAGGTTGTCGCATCGCCGCCACCGCAATGCGTGCCTCGATCCGAACGATGTGCGGGCTTCCACCCGTTTTTCCAAGAGGCAGCAAGCGAATGGCAACCGGTACCGTCAAGTGGTTCAACGATGCGAAGGGCTACGGGTTCATCACGCCGGATGACGGCAGCGAGGATCTCTTTGCCCACTTCTCCGCCATCCAGATGCAGGGTTTCAAGACCCTCAAGGAAGGCCAGAAGGTCTCCTTCGAAGTGACGCAAGGCCCCAAGGGCAAGCAGGCGTCGAATATCCAGGCCGCCTAAGAGCCGAACCAGCAGGATTGGAAAGCCCCCGGTGCTCGCGCGCCGGGGGCTTTTTTCTTGCGATGGGCCCATGCCGTGTCGAAGCTGATCCTCCTCAACAAGCCGTTCGGCGTGGTGTGCCAGTTCAGTCCCAGTGGTGCGCGCCCGACTCTCGCCGATTTCATTCGCGTGCCGCACGTCTATCCGGCCGGCCGCCTCGATACCGACAGCGAGGGGCTCCTGGTGCTCACCGACGACGGCGCCCTGCAGGCGCGCATCGCCGACCCGCGCCACAAGCTCGCCAAGGCCTATTGGGTCCAGGTCGAGGGGGCGCCGACACCGGCGCAACTGCAGGCGTTGCGGGAAGGCGTCGACCTGGGCGATTTCGTGACCCGGCCGGCCGAGGTGGCCGCCATCGCCGAGCCTCCAGGCCTCTGGCCCCGGGTGCCGCCCATTCGGGTACGGCTCGCCATCCCCACCGCCTGGCTGGAAGTGCGCATCCGGGAGGGACGCAACCGCCAGGTGCGGCGCATGACCGCGAAAGTGGGGCTGCCCACCCTGCGGCTCATCCGCCATGCCATCGGCCCGTGGACACTGGCCGAGCTCTCCCCCGGGCAGTCGCGGGAGGTACCGGCAAGTCTCGAGGGCCTTGGCGAGGGCAGCGGGAGTCAACCGGCGCGGCAGGCAGCGCGTTATTCGCCTGACGAGGCTGGCATCCAGCGCAGTCGCAGGAAACTTTCCCCTCCACGCAAAAGGAATCGAAAATGAAAAAGCTGTCCGCCCTGATCGCCGCCGTATTCGCGACCGTCTCCCTCGGCGCGCTTGCCCAGGCGCCCGCCAAGCCCGCCGAACCCGCCAAGCCGGCGGCGGCTCCCGCTGCCCCTGCCGCTCCGTCCGCCAAGGCCGAAGCGCCGGCCAAGGCGGAAGTGAAGAAGGCCGAGGCGCCCAAGGCTGCCGACAAGCCGGCCAAGAAGAAGACCACCACGAAGAAAAAGGCCCCCAAGAAGGAAGGCGCCCCCACGGACGCCCCCAAGGAAGCGCCGAAGGCCCCCACGAAGGAAGCCCCGAAGGACGCCCGAAGAAGTAGTCTTCGCGCCTCTCGCAACCGGAAAAAGGCAGGGCGCCAGCCCTGCCTTTTTTCCTTTCGTCTCCGCACTCCCGTTTTTGCCGCAGAATTCCCTCCCATGAAGATCGTCGTCGGGCTTTCCGGAGGGGTCGATTCGGCCGTCGCCGCGCTGCTGCTGAAGAGAGCAGGGCCACGAGGTCGTGGGCCTGTTCATGAAGAACTGGGAAGACGATGACGACGACGAGCACTGCTCGACGCGCGTGGACCTGGTCGATGCCGTGTCGGTCGCGGAGACGATCGGCATCGAGATCGAGGCCGTCAACTTCGCCGCCGAGTACCGCGAGCGCGTGTTCGCGAGCTTCCTGGCGGAGTACCGCGCCGGCCGCACGCCCAACCCGGACGTGCTGTGCAACGCCGAGATCAAGTTCCGCGCCTTCCTCGATCACGCGCTGGCGATGGGCGCGCACTGCATCGCCACGGGGCACTACGCCCGCGTCGAGGCGCACCAGGACCGCTTCCGGCTCCTCAAGGGAGCCGACCCCACCAAGGACCAGTCCTACTTCCTGCATCGCCTCACCCAGGAGCAGCTCGGCAGGGCGCTGTTTCCCGTGGGGCACCTGCGCAAGACCGAGGTCCGGGCGATCGCGCGCGCGAGCGGGCTGCCCAACCACGCCAAGCGCGACTCCACGGGCATCTGCTTCATCGGCGAGCGGCCGTTCCGCGAATTTCTCTCGCGTTACCTCCCGCGCGAGCCCGGGCCCATCGTGACTCCAACGGGCGAGTCGCTCGGCGAGCACCACGGGCTGATGTACTACACGCTGGGGCAACGCCAGGGGCTGGGCATCGGCGGCCGGCGCGGAGGGGATGGCGCACCGTGGTACGTCGCGGCGAAGGAACTCGCCACGAACACACTCGTCGTCGTCCAGGGACACGACGATCCGCTCCTCTTCTCCGCGCAGCTGCACGCCCAGGACGCAAGCTGGGTCGCGGGCACCGCGCCGCAGCTGGATGGCCGTGCCGTCGCGGCCAAGACGCGCTACCGCCAGGCGGATGCGCCCTGCACCCTCGGAGCTGCTGGGCGAGCGCGAGTTCAGCCTTCGCTTCGAGGAACCGCAGTGGGCGGTGACGCCCGGGCAGTCGGCGGTGATCTATCGCGGCGAGGAGTGCCTGGGCGGTGGCGTGATCGCCTGAGCCGGAACCCTCAGGCCGGCGGGCGGGTACTCGCGAAGGACGAACGCGACTCCAGCCGCTCGATCCAGCGCCCGAGTGCAGCGTAGTCGCTGCGCCAGGTGATCTCGGGCAACCGGAATTCCAGCCAGAGCAGCGCGCAGGCGCAGGCCACGTCGCCCAGGGAAAGCGAGTCGCCGCGCAGGTAGGCCTTGCCGCCGAGTTCCTGCGCAAGGGAGGCGATGCCGGCGTCCACCTTGCTGCGCTGGCGCGCGATCCACGCGGGATCCTGGCGGGCCGCCTCGCGCTTGCGCTCGAGAAAGATCGCGATGCCGGCGTCGGTGATGCCGTTGCCGAGCGCCTCGTCGCGGCGCACGCGCGCCCGCTCGATGCCCGCAGGCGGGATGAAGGATGGCGCTCCGAGCGGATCGAGATACTCGGCGATCACGCTGGAATCGTAGAGGTTGGTGCCGTCGTCGGTCACCAGCACGGGAATCTTGTTGAGCGGGTTGTAGCGCGGCACGGTCGTGTCGGCGCTCCACGCGCTTTCCTCGACGAACTCGAAGGCAAGCTGCTTCTCGGCGAGGAGAACGCGGATCTTGCGGGCGTAGGGGCTGGTCTTCGACGCGAGAAGCTTCACGGCTGACCCTCTTCCGGGGCGACGGGCCGACGAGTATAGCACCGGCGTCCGCGCACTCCGGAGGCGGACGGTGCCGTGATAAAATCTCGCGCTCCGGCCCTCCCTCATGTCCAACCGCCCTCACCGCCCTTTCGCCGCTAGACGGGCGCTACGCCTCGAAGACCCGCGCATTGCAGGAGCACTTCAGCGAGTTCGCGCTGATCCGCCTGCGCGTGCGCGTGGAGATCGCCTGGCTCAAGGCGCTCGCCGCGGAACCGGCGTTCACGCTCCTGCCCGCATTCTCGGCAGCGACCGTGGCGGACCTGGACCGCGTGGCCGCCGGGTTTGCGCTGTCCGATGCCGAGCGCGTGAAGGCGATCGAGGCGACCACCAATCACGACGTGAAGGCCGTGGAGTACTGGCTGCGCGAGACGTTCCGCGACAATGCGGAGGTCGCGGCCGCCGGCGAGTTCATCCACTTCGCCTGCACCTCCGAGGACATCAACAACCTCGCCCACGCGCTGATGGTGCGCGGCGGCCTGGAGGGCGTGCTCCTTCCCGCCATCGACGCGATCGCGGCCCGGCTCGACGAACTCGCGCGCCTGCACGCCGGGCTCGCCATGCTCTCGCGCACGCACGGGCAGCCGGCCACGCCGACCACACTCGGCAAGGAGATGGCCAACGTGGCCTGGCGCCTGAAGCGCGCGCGCCTCGCCACCGCGGCCATCGAGATGCTGGGCAAGGTCAACGGCGCCACCGGCAACTTCAACGCGCACGTGGTCGCCGCGCCCGCCATGGACTGGCCCGCCTTCGCGCGCGCCTTCGTGACCTCGCTCGGGATCGCCTACAACCCGCTCACCATCCAGATCGAGCCCCACGACGCGCTGGCCGAGGCGTTCGATGCGCTCGCCCGCCTCAATACGATCCTGATCGACCTCGATCGCGACGTCTGGGGCTACATCTCGCTCGGCTACTTCCGCCAGAAGGTGAAGGCCGGCGAGGTCGGCTCGTCGACGATGCCGCACAAGGTGAACCCGATCGACTTCGAGAACTCCGAAGGCAACCTCGGAATGGCGAACGCCGTGCTGCGCCACCTCGCCGAGAAGCTGCCCATCTCGCGCTGGCAGCGCGACCTCACCGACTCGACGGTGCTGCGCAACATGGGAGTGGCGTTCGGCTATTGCCTGCTGGGATACGAGTCCTGCCTGCGCGGCCTCGCCAAGCTCGAGACGGATCCGGTACGCATCGGCGCCGATCTCGACGCCTGCTGGGACGTGCTCGCCGAACCCGTGCAGACGGTGATGCGCGCGCATCGCATCGCCGGCTCCTACGAGAAACTCAAGGAACTCACGCGCGGCAAGGGCGGCATCACGAAGGAAGAGCTGCACAACTTCGTCCGCACCCTGCCCCTGCCCGAGGACGCCAGGTCGCGCCTGCTGGCGCTGACACCCGCGACCTACATCGGCCTGGCGGCCAGCCTCGCCCGCGAAAGCTAGGAAGGGCGCGAAAGCGCTACAATCGGCATCGCTTTCCGCCTCCCCGCACTCCCCCACGCCCAACCCGACACCAGGAGAACCCATGAAACGACTCATCGCCGCCGCCGCCATCGCCCTGCTCGCCGCGACCGGAACGGCCTACGCCAAGGACGAGCCCAAGAAGCCCGCCGCCGCGACTGCGGCCAAGCCGGCCGAGGCCCTCCTCGACATCAACACCGCCTCCCGCGACGAGCTGATGAAGCTGAAGGGAGTGGGCGACGCCCGCGCCGACGCGATCATCAAGGGCCGTCCCTACAAGGGCAAGAACGAGCTCCTCGACAAGAAGATCGTCCCGGAGAACGTCTACAACGACATCAAGGACAAGATCATCGCCAAGCAGGCCGAGGCCAGGGCGAAGCCCGCCGCCGACCCGAAGAAGAAGAAGGGCGGCTGCTGATACCTGCCCCGCGCGGCAGCGCCGCGCGAGGCGACGCCCGACGCCGGATGCCCGCAGGAAACTGCGGGCATCTTCGCTTGCGCGACCCTCAGGGCGTGACCGATTCCTCCCCGTACTGCGGGTTCATGCGCTCGGAGCTGATCCCCATCTTGTTCAGCGCACTCAGGTAGGCCTTGGCCGAGGCCACGACGATGTCGGTGTCGGCGCCCATGCCGTTGACCACCCGGCCGTCCTTGGCCAGGCGCACGGTGACCTCGCCCTGCGAGTCCGTGCCGGTGGTGATGTTGTTCACCGAGAAGAGCAGCAGCTCGGCGCCGCTCCCCACCATCGACTCGATCGCCTGGAACGAGGCGTCCACGGGACCGGCGCCCCGCGCTTCCGCGCGCAGCTCGTGCCCGCCGTCGGCGATCACCAGCCGCGCGAAGGGCTGCTCGCCCGTCTCCGAGTGCGCGACCAGCGACACGAGCTTGAAGCGCTCGTGCTCCGGCGTGACGCTTTCGTCGGAGACCAGCGCCTGGATGTCCTCGTCGAAGATCTCCCGCTTCTTGTCGGCCAGTTCCTTGAAGCGGGTGAAGGCGGCATTGAGCGCCTCCTCGGAGGCGAGCGTGATCCCCAGCTCCGTGAGCCGGGAGCGGAAGGCGTTGCGCCCGGAGAGCTTGCCGAGGGTGAGGCGGTTCGCACCCCAGCCCACGTCCTCGGCGCGCATGATCTCGTAGGTCTCGCGGTGCTTCAGCACCCCGTCCTGGTGGATGCCGGACTCGTGCGCGAAGGCGTTCGCCCCGACCACCGCCTTGTTCGGCTGCACCGGGTAGCCGGTGATGGTCGAGACCAGCTTGCTGGCGGGGACGATCTGCGTGGCGTCGATCCCGGTCCGGCACGGGAAGACGTCGGAGCGCGTGCGCACCGCCATGACGATCTCCTCCAGCGAGGCGTTGCCGGCGCGCTCCCCCAGCCCGTTCACCGTGCACTCCACCTGGCGCGCCCCGTTCAGCACCGCCGCGAGCGAATTCGCGACCGCCATCCCGAGGTCGTTGTGGCAGTGCGTGGACCAGATCGCCTGGTCCGCGTTCGGGATGCGCTCGAGCAGTTCCTTGAAGAGCGCACCCCAGCGCTCGGGAACGCTGTAGCCCACGGTGTCGGGCACGTTGATGGTGCGCGCGCCGGCGGCGATCGTCGCCTCGAACACGCGGCAGAGAAAGTCCGTCTCCGAGCGCACTGCGTCCTCGGCGGAGAACTCGACGTCGTCGGTGTACTCGCGGGCGAGCTTCACCGCACGCACCGCCGCATCCAGCACCTGTTCCTCGCTCATGCGCAGCTTCAGCTTCATGTGGATCGGGCTGGTCGCGATGAAGGTGTGGATGCGCTTGCGGGCGGCCGGGGCCACGGCCTCTCCGGCGCGGCGGATGTCGTTCTCGTTGGCGCGCGCGAGCGAGCAGATGGTCGACTCCCGCACCGCTTCCGCGACGGCCCGGATGGCCTCGAAGTCGCCCGCGCTCGCGGCCGCGAAGCCGGCCTCGATCACGTCCACGCGCAGGCGCTCCAGCTGCTTGCCGATGCGAACCTTGTCGTCGCGCGTCATCGAGGCGCCCGGGCTCTGTTCGCCGTCGCGCATGGTGGTGTCGAAGATGATCAAGTGGTCCTGCATGTGGGCTTCTCCGGGAAAATGGGATGAGACTCTGCCGGCCCGTTTGCCGGGCGGCACCGCAACTGCCGAACTGGGGGGGTGGGGTTTTTAGCGCGCGAGGCGCAGCAGCAGGCCGCGAAGGCCCGACAGCGGGAGGCAAGGCAGGAAACCGGCGTTGGAGGCGACGCGATTCATGGCCCGACTATAGCAACGACCGTCCGGAGTGGCAACTAGGCCGCTGCGGGAGGAAGGTCGCGGCCCGACTGCGCGCCGTGCCGCAGGAGAAGCGCGGAAATCTCGAGCGAGCCGTGCTCCTCGGCGATGTCCAGTGCGGTCATGCCGGCCGAGTCGCGCAGGTTGGGGTTCGCACCGGCAGCCAGCAGCAGCTCCGCCGCTTCCTGGAAGCCGATCTCCGCCGCGAGCGAAAGGGCGGTCGCCCCGCGCTCGTCGCGATGATCGGGGTTGGCGCCGCGGTTGAGCAGCAGTTCGACGGCGGGGAAATTGGTCTCCTCGACGGCCACCAGGAGGAGCGAGCGCCCGCCGCTCGCCACCACCGTGTCCGGGGGGGTCGCGTGCAGCATGCGCGCGAGCGCGGTGAGGTTGCCCTCGTCGATCGCCTCGCGGATGTCCTGGTACTGCTTCTCCCGCGCCTCGGCCCGCCAGCGCTGCACCAGCCAGCCCAGGTAGCCGGAAACCCCGTAGGCCACCATGATGCCCCAGAGGACGTGCGATGGCTCGATGGAAATGAGGAGCAGCGCCACGACGATCACCAGCGTCATCCAGAACGGCACCGCGCGGCGCAGGTTCAGGTCCTTGCCGCTGTAGAACTTCACGTTCGACACCATCGTGATGCCGGCGTAGAGGGTGAGCGCGGCGGCGTACCACTTCACCTGCCCGCCCTTCACCTGGTAGTCGTTCAGCACCCAGATCATCCCGGCCACCAGGGCCGCGGCCGCGGGGCTGGGGAGCCCCGTGAAGAAGCGCTTGTCGGCGACCGAGAGCTGGGTGTTGAAACGGGCCAGCCGCAGCGCGGCGCCGACGCAGTAGACGAACGCCGCGATCCAGCCGATGCGGCCCAGGTCGCGCAGGGCCCATTCGTACATCACCAGCGCCGGGGCCGCACCGAAGGACACCATGTCGGCGAGGCTGTCGTATTCCGCCCCGAAGGCGGACTGCGTGCGCGTGAGACGCGCCACGCGCCCGTCCAGGCCGTCGAGGACCATCGCCACGAAGATCGCGATGGCGGCACGCTCGAAGTCGTGGTTCATCCCCTGCACGATGGCGTAGAAGCCGGCGAAGAGGCCCAGCGTCGTGAAGAGGTTGGGCAGCAGGTAGATGCCGCGGCGGCGGATGGGCTCCATCAGCGTGGGACGCGTCTTCAGGCGGTTGGCGTCATCGCTCATGAACGCTCCTCAGGCGGGCGGCAGTTCGGCGAGGACGGTGCTCGTTGCCGAGACCTTGTCGCCGATGGCCACTTTCGGCCGCGAACCCGGCGGCAGGTAGACGTCGACGCGCGAGCCGAAGCGGATGAAGCCGTAGCGCTGCCCGCGTGCGAGCCGGTCGCCCTTGGCGACGTAGCAGAGAATGCGGCGCGCGATGAGGCCCGCCACCTGCACCGCGGTCACGTCCATTGCCGAGGCGGTGCGCAGGTGCACGGCGTTGCGCTCGTTGTCGGTGGAAGCCTTGTCGAGGTCGGCGTTCACGAACAGGCCTGGGAAATACCAGACGTTCTCGACCGTGCCGTCGACCGGGGAGCGGTTCGAGTGCACGTTGAACGACGTTCATGAAGACGCTGATCTTGAGCGCCTCGCGCCCGAGGTAGTCGTCGCGCGCCTTGCCCACCTGCACGATGCGGCCGTCGGCGGGCGCGAGGACCAGCCCGTCGCCCGCCGGCACCTCCCGCGGCGGGTCGCGGAAGAACTGCAGGACGAAGAGGGCGACGAGCCACAGCGGAGCCGACCACCACCCGGCGAACCAGGTGGCGATGGCGGCGGCGGCGACAGTACCGGCCAGGTACGGCCAACCCTCGCGGGCGATGATCGGATGCGGGTAATTCGCCAAGGGGAGGCGTCAGTTGCGGCTCTGGTCGACCAGCTTGTTCTTGCGGATCCAGGGCATCATCGCGCGCAGCTTCTCGCCGACCTTCTCGATGGGATGCTCGGCGAGGAGCCGGCGGCGCGCCTTGAGGGTGGGCGCGCCCGCCTGGTTCTCGAGGATGAAGTCGCGCGCGTAACCGCCCGTCTGGATGTGCGCCAGCGCGTCCTTCATCGCCTGCCTGGCCTCCGGGCCGATCACCTTGGGTCCCGTCAGGTACTCGCCGAATTCGGCGTTGTTCGAGATCGAGTAGTTCATGTTGGCGATGCCGCCCTCGTAGATGAGGTCGACGATGAGCTTGGTCTCGTGCAGGCACTCGAAGTAGGCCATCTCGGGCGAGTAGCCGGCGTCCACCAGCGTCTCGTAGCCCGCCTTGATGAGCTCCACGATGCCGCCGCAGAGCACGGCCTGCTCGCCGAAGAGGTCGGTCTCGGTCTCTTCGCGGAAGTTGGTCTCGATCACGCCGCCGCGCGTGCCGCCGATGGCGCAGGCGTACGAAAGGGCGAGGTTCTTGGCCTTGCCCGAGGCGTCCTGGTGCACGGCGATCAGCGCCGGCACGCCGCCGCCCTGGGTGTAGGTCGAGCGCACGAGGTGGCCGGGCCCCTTGGGCGCGATCATGATCACGTCGAGATCGGCACGCGGCTGGATCTGCCCGAAGTGGATGTTGAAGCCGTGCGCGAAGGCGAGCGCGGCACCCTTCTTGATGTTGGGCGCGATCGCCTCCTTCCACACGGCGGGATGGTTCTCGTCGGGCAGCAGGATCATCACCAGGTCCGCGCCCTTCACGGCCGCGGCGACATCCTTCACCTCGAGTTTCGCCTTCTTCGCCTTTTCCCAGGAGGCGCCGTCGGGGCGCAGCCCCACGGTGACCTTGACCCCGGATTCCTTCAGGTTCTGCGCGTGCGCGTGTCCCTGCGAGCCGTAGCCGATGATGGTGACCTTCTTGCCCTTCACCAGGGAGAGGTCCGCGTCCTTGTCGTAGTACACCTTCATGTTCGTATCCTCGATTGAGCGGTGATTCAGGCCTTGAGAACCCATTCGCCCCGGCCGATGCCCGAGACGCCGGTGCGGACGGTTTCCAGGATCGCGCCCTTGTCGAGCGCCTCCAGGAAGGCATCGAGCTTCTCGGTCGTTCCGGTGAGCTCGATGGTGTAGGACTTGTCGGTCACGTCGATGATGCGGCCGCGGAAGATGTCGGCGGTGCGCTTCATCTCCTCGCGATCCTTGCCCCCGGCGCGCACCTTCACCAGCATCAGCTCGCGCTCGATGTGGCGGCCTTCGCAGAGATCGACGACCTTCACCACGTCGACCAGCTTGTTCAGCTGCTTGGTGATCTGCTCGACGATCTCGTCCGAGCCGGTGGTGACGATGGTCATGCGCGACATCGTCGCGTCTTCGGTGGGGGCGACGGTGAGCGACTCGATGTTGTAGCCGCGGGCGGAAAAGAGGCCGGCGACGCGCGAGAGCGCGCCTGCTTCGTTTTCGACGAGGATGGAGAGGATATGGCGCATGGGGGCGGGTGGGGAGCGGGAGGCGGGTTGTGAGGAAGGGGACGCTACCCTTGGTCCTGGACAGCAGCGGCAAGGAACGAGGGTAGCGTCCCCGGTTCCGCTTACAGGTCTTCGGCGAGGATCATCTCCGACATGCCCTTGCCGCCGGGCACCATCGGGAAGACGTTCTCGGTCTGGTCGGTGATGATGTCGAGGAACACGAGGCGGTCCTTCAGCGCGAAGGCCTCGCGAAGCGCCCCTTCGACGTCGCCCGGCTTCTCGACCTTGATGCCGACGTGGCCATAGGCCTCGGCGAGCTTCACGAAGTCGGGCAGCGCGTCCATGTACGACTCGCTGTAGCGGTTGCCGTGGAAGAACTCCTGCCACTGGCGGACCATGCCCATGTAGCGGTTGTTGAGGTTCACCAGCTTCACGGGCAGGTGGTACTGCTTGCAGGTCGACAGTTCCTGGATGCACATCTGCACCGAGGCCTCGCCGGTCACGCAGGCGACGTCCGCATCCGGGAAGGCGAGCTTGACGCCCATCGCATACGGGAGCCCCACGCCCATCGTCCCCAGGCCGCCGGAATTGATCCAGCGCCGCGGCTTCTCGAAGCGGTAGAACTGGGCGGCCCACATCTGGTGCTGGCCCACGTCCGAGGTGACGTAGGCATCGCCCTTCGTCACCTCCCAGAGCTTCTCGATCACGAACTGCGGCTTGATGATGGCGGAGCCGCGGTCGTACTTGAGGCAATCCTTGGCGCGCCAGGTGGCGATCTGCGCCCACCACGCGGCCAGGGCCGCCGCATCGGGCTTCTCCCTGGCCTGGGCGAGGAGCCCCATGAGTTCCTGCAGGACATCCTTCACGTGGCCGACGATCGGCACGTCCACGCGCACGCGCTTCGAGATCGAGGAAGGATCGACGTCGATGTGCACGATCTTGCGGTTCACGTTGCCGGCCGCGAAGTGGGCGGGGTTGCCGATCACGCGGTCGTCGAAGCGTGCGCCGATGGCGAGCAGGACGTCGCAGTTCTGCATGCCCATGTTGGCCTCGACCGTGCCGTGCATGCCGAGCATGCCGACCGAGCGCTTGTCCGACGCCGGGAAGGCGCCCAGCCCCATGAGCGTGGTCGTGCACGGGAAGTCCAGCTGCCGCACCAGGGCCGTGACTTCGGCCGATGCCTCTCCCAGGATGGCCCCGCCCCCGACGTAGATCATCGGCCGCTTGGCTTCGAGGAGCAGCTGCATGGCCTTCTTGATCTGGCCGGAATGCCCCTTCGTCACCGGGCTGTAGGAGCGCAGCTGGATCTTCTCGGGGTAATGGAAGCGGGCGGACTGCTGCGACACGTCCTTCGGGATGTCGACGAGGACCGGCCCCGGCCGCCCGGTGGTGGCGATGTGGAAGGCCTTCTTGATCGTGACGGCGAGCTCGTTCACGTCCTTCACGAGGAAGTTGTGCTTCACGCAAGGGCGGGTGATGCCGACCGTGTCGCACTCCTGGAAGGCGTCCTCGCCGATGGCCCGGGTCGGCACCTGCCCGGTGATGACCACCAGCGGAATCGAGTCCATGTAGGCCGTGGCGATCCCGGTGACCGCATTGGTCACCCCCGGACCGCTCGTGACGAGGGCCACGCCCGGACGGCCCGTGGCTCGCGCGTAGCCGTCCGCGGCATGGAGAGCGCCCTGCTCGTGGCGCACCAGGATGTGCTTCACCGCCTTCTGCTTGGACAGTGCGTCGTAAATGAACAGGACGGCACCTCCCGGGTAGCCGAATACGAACTCGACCCCTTCTTCCTGCAGGCAGCGGATGGCGATCTCGGCACCCGTCAGGGTTTCACCGGTTTCCGCGAGCGGGGGGAGCTTGAGTTCCATAAGGTCTTGTAAATCGGGAGGTTTTGAAAAAGGGGAACCTAGAACATTAGCCGCGGGGCCGGGATTGGTCAAGCTGATTGGCACTATGAACGCCTTCCGCCTGGACCCGACCGCCGCGCAGCCGTTTGCTATAGTCGCGGCGACGCGGGTCGGCTGTGCCTTGGAGGCCCGGACCAATCCCGCCGCCCGCGGGAGGACCCCTGGCAACACGCAAAGAGCTTTCCGACTTTCTCGCCTCGGTGGAGCGACGCGCGTTCAAGCAGAGCGTCTTCTCCGTCCACGACGACGATGCCGCGCTCGACATCGTCCAGGAGGCGATGCTCAAGCTCGCGGAAAACTACGCGGCCCGGCCCGCGGCCGAACTGCCGCTGCTCTTCCAGCGCATCCTCCAGAACGCCATCCGCGACCACTTCCGGCGCGGCAAGGTGCGCTCGGCCTGGACCACGTTGTGGTCCGCCCTCGGCCTCACCGGCGAGGACGACGATGCGGATCCCCTGGAGAATTTCGAGGTCGAAGAGCTGGGCAGCATTCCCGCCTCGCCGGACGCCCGCCTCGAACAGTCGCAGGTGATGGCCATCATCGAAGAAGCGGTGCAGTCGCTGCCCGCACGTCAACGGCAAGCCTTCCTTCTGCGTTATTGGGAAGACTTGGATGTCAGCGAAACGGCCAAGGCCATGGGATGCTCGGAGGGCAGCGTCAAGACGCATTGCTCCCGGGCGACACATGCATTGGCGAAAATCCTGAGATCAAAAGGCGTAACGCTATGAATGAAAAGGAATTCGGCAAAAAACTCCAGCCCTGGCTGGAACGTTCGGCGGCCGGGGTCGGGGAAATGCAGGCCACCCGCCTGCGTTCGGCACGCCTGCGCGCCCTGGATGCCTACCGCGAGCCGGTGAATCTGTTCGGTTTCGTGACGGTCGGGCAAGGCACGGTCCAGACGATCAAGTACTCCGTCCTCCAGCAGGCGCTCCTGTGGCTGCCGCTGGTGATCCTCCTCGCCATCCTGACCATGCGGATCCTGTCCCCCGAGGTCGACATCGGGGAGCTGGACGCCCAGCTGCTCACGGGCGAACTCCCGATCGACGCCTTCCTCGACGAGGACTTCGACCAGTGGCTCAAAAGCGCCTCCGGCTCCTTCTAGCCGCCTGCGCGGCCTGCCTCTCGCTCGCGGCATTTCCCGCGGGACCCGAGGCCAAGACGCCGCAGAAGCCCTGGGCCAGCCTGAGCGCCCCCGACCGCCAGGTCTTGAAGCCGCTCGAGGCCGACTGGGACAAGCTGCCCGGCTACCAGCAGCAGCGCCTCCTGTCCGCCGCGAAGCAGTATCCGAAGATGCAGCCCATCCAGCAGGAACGCTTCCAGGCGAGGATCGTCGACTGGGCGGCGATGACCCCGGAGCAGCGCAAGGCCGCGCGGGAGAAGTTCCAGGGGCTGCGCAAGCTCCCGCCCTCGAAGCAGCACGAGTTGCGCGAGCGCTGGCTGGAGCAGAAGGGGGCAACGGAAACCGTCCCCGAGAAGCGTTGATGGCGGAGGAGCCCGCACGAACCCCGGGTCTCGCCCGGCGTCTGGCCTGCGCGATCTACGAATGGCTCATCCTCGCCGCCCTCGTCCTCGTCGCGACGTTTCCCTACCTGGCCCTGGCCGGGGACTCCACGTCCGGCTTCAGGCGCCACATCCTGCAGGCCTATGTCGTCGCCGTCGTCGGCGCCTACTTCGTCGGCTTCTGGAGCCGCGGCGGGCAGACGCTCGCGATGAAGACGTGGCGCATCCGCCTCGAAGCCGCCGGCGGCGGCCCGGTCGACGCGGCGCGTGCCCTGCGCCGCTATCTCTTCGCGCTGGCCGGCGCTGCGGCCCTGGGCATCGGTTTCCTCTGGGCCTTGCTCGACCGCGAGGGCCAGTTCCTGCACGACCGGCTGGCCGGCACCCGGCTCAGCGCCGTTCCGCCCGCGCAATCCCCGCCGCCGCGACGGCCAGAAAAATGATGGCCGGCATGCCCGCGGAGAACGCCGCCGGCCAGTCGTTCAGCAGGCCCACGTGCGAGAAGAGCCGGCCGGCGAAGTGGAAGCCGAGCCCGAGAAGGATGCCGAGAACGATCTTCCCGCCCGTCCCGCCCGTCCGCTCCGACTGGATCGCGAAGGGAATCGCGAGGAGCATCATCACGATGGCCGCGGCCGGGTAAAGCGCCTTCTGCCACAGGGCGATCTCGAAGCGCGTGGTCTTCTGCCGGTTGTCGCGCAGGTGGTCGATGTAGGCCGAGAGGTTCAATACCGACATCCGCTCCGGCACGATCTTCAGTACCGAAAGGATGTCGGGGGTCAGGACCGAGTCCCAGATCGCGGTGGGCTTGCGCTCCAGCACCGCGCGATCCCCCTCGAAGCGGGTGACCTCCACGTCCGCCAGCTTCCAGCGACTCGCGGACTCGTCATAGGTGCCGCGTGCCGCGCGGCTGATGGAGGCCAGGCGATAGGCCGCGTCGAAAAGGTAGATCTTGATGTCGACCAGCTCGGTATCGACGGTCACGTCCTGGATGTTGACGAAGCTGCGGTCCTCCTTCACCCAGAAGCCGGACCGGAACTCGCGCGCCACGATGGAACGGGTGGCCTTGAGCCGCAGGCTCTTGGCCGCCTCCTCGGTGAAGGGCGTGACGAATTCGCCGATGGTGAGCGTGAGGACCGCGACCACGACGCCGGCGCCCGCCACATGCGCGGCAAGCTGCACCATCGAGAGACCCGAGGAGCGCATCACCGTGAGTTCCGACTGCTCCGACATGCGCGCCAGTGCGAAGAGCGTGCCGATGAGCGCCGCGGCGGGCAGCAGGACGTAGGCGTGCGACGGCAGCGACAGCAGCACGTAGCCGAGCATGACGGTCAGCCGGTAGCTGCCCCTGCCCACGTCGTCCAGCTCGCGCACCAGGTCGAAGAAGCCGAACAGGGCGAGCAATGCGGCGAGCACCAGGAGGCTCGTCGCCAGGATCTCGCGCGCGAAGTACCGGAAGAGCATCGCCCGCGCGCTAGCCGCCCCGCTTGAGGCTCGCGAGCGCGATGATGAGGAAGATCCACACCCAGAGCAGCAGCCCGAAGGCGACGAACGGCACGTGCCGGTCGGGGATGAACTTCGGCATGAGGAGGCGAACCGTGCGCGTGACCGGCCCGGTCACGATCCGGAACACCTGGAAGATCACGTTCTGCTCGCGACGGGCGCCGGAGAACACCGCGACCAGGCCCTGCCCGAGATAGGCGAAGCCGGCGACTTCGACGATGGCCTTGAGGGCCCTGAGGAGAAATTCTGGATCCATGAATGAAAAAGGCCCGCGCCGGAAGGCGCGGGCCAATTGTGCCACGGTGCGCGAAGGCTCAGGCGCCCCGCGTGTCGATGTCGCCTTCGAGGTTCGGGTAGCGGACGTGGTCCACCAGTTCCTGCACCTCCTTGTCGGGCGCCGGCGTCACCAGGCTCACCACGAAGATGGTGATGATGCCGACCGGCACGCCGAACATCCCTGCGGAGATCGGGTCCAGCCCCCACCACTTCTGGATCGGCGTGGTGCCGAACCACTGGATGAACACCGGATAGGTGTGGACCATGTAGTACAGGCACACCCCCAGGCCCGCGACGATTCCCGCGATCGCACCGATCTTGGAAGCGCGCTTCCAGAAGATGCCCATCACCAGCGCCGGGAAGAACGCCGAGGCCGCGATCGAGAACGCCGCGCCGACGAGGAACAGGATGTTCCCCGGCTTGAGCGACGTCACGTAGGCGGCGACGACCGCCACGCCCAGCAGCAGGATCTTCGACACCGTGATGCGCATGCCCGGAGAGGCGTTCGGGTTGATCATCTTGTAGTAGAGGTCATGCGACAGCGCGTTGGCGATCGTGAGCAGCAGTCCGTCCGCGGTCGAGAGCGCCGCGGCAAGGCCGCCCGCCGCCACCAGGCCCGATACGACATAGGGCAGGCCCGCGATTTCGGGAGTCGCCAGCACGATGAGGTCGCCGCCGATGACGATTTCCGCCAGCTGCACGATGCCGTCCTTGTTGATGTCGGTGATGCTCAACAGTGATGGATCCACCGTTCGCCACGCATTCACCCAGGCTGGAAGATCGGCGAACTTCGACCCCACGATCAGCGTGTAGACGTCGAACTTGGCCAGCACCGCCAGCGCAGGCGCGGTGAAGTAGAGCAGGAAGATGAAGAAGAGCGACCAGAACACCGACACGCGCGCCTCGTGCACCGAGGGCGTCGTGTAGTAGCGCATGAGAATGTGCGGCAGCGCGGCGGTGCCGAACATCATGCAGAAGACGACGCCGATGAAGTTGAGCCGGGTGGTGTCGCGCGCCTTCTCGTCCTTGCCCGGATAGGGCGTAGCGTGCGGCAGCGGCGGACCGGTGCGGCCTGCGGCGCCCGCCTTGTCGGCCTTCCACTTCGCCTCGGCCGCCTTGGCGTCGGCCGGGAATGCCTTCACGGCCTTTTCGGCCGCTTCCAGGTCGGCCTTGGGCGCATTCGCCGCCTTCAGGTCCTCGAGCTTCTTCGCGACCGCGTCCTTCTCGGTCTGGTAGGAAGCGGGCAGCGCCTTGATCTTGTCATCCGCCGCCTTGGCACGGTCGGCGAAGATCTGCCGCACCTGCTTCTCGCCCGGGTCGTTGGTCAGGACCTTCTCGCGCTCCGTCACCTTCTCGAGAACCGTGCCGTAGACCAGCTGCGGCAGCGGCACGCCGGTGTGCTTCACCGACAGCCAGACCACCGGGATCATGTAGGCGATGATCAGGATCACGTACTGGGCCACTTGCGTCCAGGTGACGGCCTTCATGCCGCCGAGGAAGGAACAGACCAGGATGCCGGCGAGGCCCACGAACACGCCGATCCCGAACTCGAGACCGGTGAAGCGGCTGGTGATGAGGCCAACGCCGTAGATCTGCGCGACGACATAGGTGAACGAGGCGATGATCGCCGCGATGACGCCCAGCGAGCGCACGATGTTGCCGCCGTAGCGGGCACCGAGGAAGTCGGGAATGGTGAACTGGCCGAACTTGCGCAGGTAGGGCGCAAGCAGCAGCGCCACCAGGACGTAGCCGCCGGTCCAGCCCATGATGAACGACAGTCCCTGGAAGCCGGTGAGATAGAGCGTGCCGGCCATGCCGATGAAGGAGGCGGCGCTCATCCAGTCCGCGCCCGTGGCCATGCCGTTGAAGAACGCCGGCACGCGCCGTCCTGCCACGTAGTACTCCGCGACTTCCAGCGTGCGGCTCATGATGCCGATGCCGGCATAGAGCAGGATCGTGAAGAACAGGAAGCAGTAGCCGATCCACTTGGTCGACATGCCCATCTGCTCGCCGATGGCGAGGAGCACGACGAACAGGATGAAGCCGCCCGTGTAGAAGCTGTAGTACTTCTTCAGCTGCTGCGTGAATGATTTCTGACTGGTCGCGGCCATTAGTCGAGCTCCCCTTCGTGAACGCCATGCTCCAGATCGGCCCTGTTCATCTCCCACGCGTAGTAGCCGATGATTGCCACGTAGATGATGAGCGAGCCCTGGGCGGCCATGTAGAACGAGAACGGCCAGCCGAAGATCTTGAACTCGGCGAGCGGGATCGCGTACCAGGCCAGGACAAAGGTGGCGATGAACCAGATGACGAGCAGGATCGCCGTCAGCCTCAGGTTTTTCTGCCAATAGTCGATGTGCTTCTGCGTGAGCTGCATCACGTTCCTCCTCGTTGGATCGTCTTCTGCGGAAACGACTTCGTCAGGGCCAGTGGCACGTCCGGCGCCTGGCGCCCCGCCATCCCTCTTTCGGGGATTGGCCGGGCGCTGGCCGGTTGTTCTTCTTGGGTGGCCCTCCTCCTAAACGTGCAGGATCGTAATGCGCCCGTCCAGTGCCCCGCAATAGGGGTATACCCTAGCCGGGGGGGCCGGCACCCCCCTCGCCCCCGCCCGGCCGCTCCAGCGCCCGTGCCCCGAGGGTGGCCTGGACGAGCTCCGCGACCGAGTTGACGGCGAGCTTCTCCATGAGCCTGGCGCGGTGCGCTTCCACCGTCTTGATGGAAATGGCCATTTCCTCGGCGATCAGGCGGTTCACCTTGCCGGCGATCACGTGCTCCAGCACTTCGCGCTCGCGCTGCGACAGGGTCGCCAGCCGCTCGGCGCGACGGCGCGCTTCCTCGCGGCCCGCCCGCGTGTCGGCATCGCGACGGATGCACTCGCGCACCAGTTCGACGATCTGGCGATAGTCGAAGGGCTTCTCGATGAAGTCGATGGCCCCGCTCTTCACCGCGGCGACCGCCTTGGGCACGTCGGCCCGGCCGGAGAGAAATATGACCGGCATCTCGATGCCGGTTTCCTTCAGGTACTGCTGCAGGTCGAGCCCGCTCATGCCCGGCATGTAGAGGTCGAGGACCAGGCAGCCCGGGGCGCCGGGACGGTAGGTCTTGAGGAAGCTCCTGGCGTTGGGAAACGCCTCCACGCGGATGGCATTGCGCTTCATGAGCCAGGTGAGGAGCTCGCGGATCGACTCGTCGTCGTCGATCACGTAGACGGTGGGCTCGGCTATCGCCGTGGCAGGCAGGTGGCGTGCGAACTCATGCCGGACTCCTTCGCCGCCCCGGGCGCCAGGCGCAGAACGGGCTCCTCCAGCAGCGCCTGCACGCGGGAAACCAGCTCCTGGGTCGAGAACGGCTTGGAGAGGTAGTCGTCGGCGCCGGCCGCGAGGCCCTGTCCGATGTCGCGGCTCCCGCCCATGGCCGTGAGCATGAGCACACGCGTGCCCGCGAGCGAGGCATCCGCCCGGATGAGGCGGCACAGCTCCAGGCCGCTGCGCCGCGGCAGCATGATGTCGAGCAGCACGAGGTGCGGACGGAAGGTTGCCAGCAGCGCAAGGGCCTCCTCGCCGTCGCGCGCGCAGCGCGTCTCGAAGCCATTGCGGCCCATCAGGAACTCGAGCGAGGTGACGATGCTCGGCTCGTCCTCCGCGATCAGCACGCGCTTGGCCATGGCATGCCTCAGGTGCCGGCCACGAGCCGCGCGGCATCACCGGCGCCGGACACCACGGGCAGTTCGAAGGAGAACACCGATCCGCGGCCGGGCACGCTGTGCACGCCGAGGCTCCCGCCGAAGTGGTCGATGATGCGCCGGCAGATGGCGAGCCCCAGCCCCGTGCCCGCGGGCTTCTCGGTGAGCGTGTCGCCCACCTGCCGGAACTTCTCGAAGATCATCGCCTGGTTCTCGGCGCTGATGCCCACCCCGTTGTCCTCGACTTCCACGCGCAGGCCGGATGCGACGCGGGTGAGGCGGACCTCGACGCGACCGGATCCCGGCGTGCAGAACTTGACGGCATTGGAAAGCAGGTTCAGCAGCACCTGCATCAGGCGGTCGCGGTCGGCCATGACCGCCGGCACGGCGGGAGGCAACCGCGCCTCGACCTGCACGCCGCGCGACCGGAAGATGGCGCTCGTGGCACTCACCGCCTCCAGCACGACCTCGCGCACGTCGATCTCCGCCGAGCGCCACTCCGCGAGCCCCGACTCGATCTTGGCGAGATCGAGCACCTGGTTGATGAGGCGCGTGAGGCGCTCCGACTCCTTGATCACGAGCCCGAGGAAGCGCTGGCGCTCGGCCTGCTCGAGTTCCGGGTTGTCGTGCAGGATCTCGGAGAAGGCGCGGATGGAGGTGAGCGGCGTGCGCAGCTCGTGCGTGACCGTGGAGATGAAGTCGTCCTTGAGGCGGTCGAGTTCCTTCAGGCGCTCGTTGGCCGCCTGCAGGCTCGAGCGTGGCATCCTCGAGTTCCTGCTGCTTCTCTTCCAGCCGGTGGCTGTAGGCGATCATCTGCGAGGCCTCGTCGATGATCGACATCACCTCCTCCAGGCCGAGGGGCTCCTCCTGCGCCACGGTCGCCACCATCGTCCGCGCGGAAGCCGCGCCGATCGTGCCGGCGAGCTGCAGCTCGGCGAAGCGCACCAGGTCGCGATCGCCCTCGAGCTCTTCCACGCTCTGCACGCCGCGCTGGTGGGCGTAGGCCGTGAAGAGCTCGACCGCGCGAGCCGGACCGAGGAAACGGCCCACCAGCGTCTGCAGCGCCGAGGCGGAGGTCGCGCCGCGCCAGGCGGACCCCGGCTCGCCCGTCTGCATGAACACGTCGACGAAGAGCGTGGCCTGCGCGTGCTCGGCCGCGCTCTGGCGGCGCAGCACCGAGCCGATCACGTAGGCGCCCACGTTGGCGATCATGCTCCAGATCATCGCATGGGTGATCTGGTCGAGCCCGGCCAGGCCGAAGAGCTGCGTGGGCCGCAGCAGCTCGATCCCCCACGGCCCGCGCTCGAGGAGTTCCACGCCGAGCCATCCCGACTTCGCGAAGGCCGGCAGCAGGAGCGTGTACATCCAGACCGAGAATCCCGCCAGCAGCCCGGCCAGGGCCCCGGTGCGGGTGCCGCCCTTCCAGTAGAGCCCGCCGATCATGGCGGGCGCGAACTGCGCCACGGCGGCAAACGAGACGAGGCCGATCGAGACCAGGGCGTAGGCCTCGCCCGCGAGGAGGTAGTAGAAGTAGCCGCCCATGAGGATGGCCACGATGGCCGCGCGGCGGATGTCGAGCAGCAGGCTCGAGAGGTCGCGCTGCTCGGTGAGCCGGAAGGCGCGGATGCGCAGCAGGAGGGGCATCGCGAGATCGTTGCAGACCATCGTCGAGAGCGCGATCGTCTCGACGATCACCATGCCCGTGGCGGCCGACAGCCCGCCGATGAACACGAGGAGCGCCAGCCCCTCCGCCCTCTCGACCATCGGCAGCGTGAGGACGAAGGTGTCGGCATCGACGTCGCCCTGCGGGAAGTGCAGCACCCCGCCGAAGGCGATCGGCAGCACGAAGATGTTGATCGCCAGCATGTAGAGCGGGAAGAGCCACGCCGCGCGCTTCAGGTGGCGCTCGTCGGTGTTCTCGATCACCGCCACCTGGAACTGCCGCGGCAGGAAGACGATGGCGAGCATCGAGAGCACGGTGAGCCACACCCAGCTCGCGTAGCTGCCCGCGGCACCCCCGAGCGGTGCCATGAGCACGTCCAGGTCGGGCCGCTTCGCGGCGCGCGCGAAGATGTCTCCCAGCCCGTCGTACATGAAGAACGCGACGTAGATGCCCACCGCGAGGAAGGCGACGAGCTTCACCAGCGACTCGAAGGCGACGGCGGCCACCATCCCCTCGTGGCGCTCGGCGGCGTCCAGCTGGCGCGTGCCGAAGGCGATGGCGAAGAGGGCCATGAACATCGCGACGTAGAACGCGGTGTCCTGCATCACGACCAGGGTGCCCGCCTTCGGCGGCATGACGATCTGCGGGTACCCGAGCAGGATCTGGAAGCTGGTGGACACCGCCTTCAGCTGCAGCGAGATGTAGGGCAGGATGCCGATCACCGCGATGACGGTGACCAGCCCGCCGATGAGGGCGCTCTTGCCGTAGCGCGACGCCACGAAGTCGGCCAGCGACGTGGTGCGGTTCAGGCGCGCGATGCGCACCATCTTGCGCAGCACGAACCAGCCGAACAGCATCGTGAGCGTCGGCCCCAGGTAGATGGGCAGGAAGCCCACCCCGTCGGTCGCCGCGCGACCCACGCTGCCATAGAAGGTCCATGCCGTCGCGTAGACCGCGAGCGACAGGCTGTACACCCAGGCGTTGGAGATGATCGAGCGGCCCTCGGCCGCGCGCTTGTCGGCGAACCACGCGACCGCGAACAGGAGCCCGATGTAGGCGAACGACGTCGCGACGATGAACCAGCCTTGCAGCATCGCGTGTACCTAGGCCCCGCCCTCGATGACCACCGCCGCCAGCGCGATCACGAGGCCCCAGGCGGCGAAGATGTACACGTAGAGGACCGGCACCCCGGCCGCCGTGGCCCCGACGTTGAAGAGGGCGAGCACCGGATAGTTGAAGAGCAGGCAGGCGAGCAGGAACAGCGCGACGATGCGGTTGGTGCGCAGGCTCGGCTTCGACATGGCTTCCCCGGGTGCGGTTTGCAGGCGCTTGCGGCGGCACTTGCCGCCCGCCCGGGCCTAAGTAGAGTGGCGCGGCACCCGCGTTGTCAACAACGCCCCTAGATCGGGGAGAGCCAGCGGTCGGCGCCGGAAAGCCCGAGCAGCTGTCCAGCAGTGGCCGCGCCGATGCTGCGCGCCTGCGGCTGCACCATGAGCATGAGCTGCGCGGTCACCAGGCAATCGGCGATGGCGCGGTGCCGGAACGCGACGGGGATGTTGAAGGCCTCCAGCCAGGCGTCGAGGCCGGAGAGCCGGCTCGCGTACCTGGGCCACACGAGCGGGGCGATGTCCGCCAGGTCCAGCCATTGCCGCTTGAAGGGGACGCCGAGGTGCTGCTCGATGGCGCGGCGCAGCATCATCGCGTCGAAGGGCGCGTGGAAGGCGACGAGCGGGTCCTTGCCCACGAAGTCGAGGAATGCGGCGAGCGCCCCGGCCGGGTCCTCGCCTTCGGTCTGCTCGGTGCCGCCGATCCCGTGCACCTCGATGTTGTCGACCGTGCTGGGACGATCCTGGCGCAGCACCACCTCGAAGCTGTCCGCCAGGTCGATCGCCCCGTCCACGACCGCGAGCGCGCCCACGGCGATGAGCGAGTCGTGCAGCGCGTCCAGGCCGCTCGACTCCACGTCGACGACCACCCAGCGGCCGGCGACCGGCAGGCGGTCGCGCTCGAACTCCGGTAGTTGCCGCCACCTTTCGACGCGCTGCGCCAGGGCGGACGGGAGGTCCGCACGCGCGCGCCGGAACGGCCAGAGCCTGGAGATCATCGGCCGCGGGAGTTCAGAGCTGGTAGTCGAGGGCGATGCGGTTCTGGAGCTTGCGCGCCTGGCGCAGGGCCTCGCGCAGGATGCGGCGGTCGAGGCTGTTCAGCGCGTCCGGGTCGATGCGGTTCGGTTCCGGGGAACCGGTGCCGCGGTCGAGGCTGTCCTGCGAACGCAGCCGCAGCATCTGCACGAACTGGAAGGCGTCGATGGCGGTCGCCACGTCGTCCTCGCTCATGCGGATCTTCGGGCCCGTGGCGCGCAGCCGCTCGGTCGTGGAGACCGCACCCACGCCGGCGGCCAGCGACAGGATGCGCGCGCAGTCCACGAACACGCGCGATGCCTGGCTCTTCAGGTCGATCGTGCCCCCTTCCCCGCCCTGCACGACGATGTCGCCGAAGAGGCCCAGCGGCGGGCGGGTCTGCACGGCGTTGGAGGCCATCTGGCGCAGGAACACCGGGCGGTCACCCACGTTGTCGAGGAGGAACTCGCGCAGGCGATCGACGAGCGTCGCGTCGCCGTGCAGCGAGCGGAAGTCGAAGAAGATCGAGGCGTTGAGCAGCGCCACGGGGTCCGAGTTGCGGATCCAGTCGTCGAAGCGGTGGTACCACTCGGCGAGGCTCAGGCACCAGTCGGGATTGCGCGCCATGATGTTGCCCTTGCACAGCGGGAAGCCGCAGGCATCCAGCGTGCGGTTCACCTCGTCGGCGAATTCCAGCAGGCGCTTGCGGGTCGCCTCGCGATCCTCGCCCTCGCGCTCCGGAAAGATGATCGCGTTGTCCTGGTCCGTGGCGAGCGTCTGCTCGTTGCGACCCTCGCTGCCCAGGCCCATCCAGCAGAAGCCGATGTCGGAGACCTCGTGGCTGCGCATGGCGAGCTCGATGGCGCGCTCGGTCACGCCGTCGTTCAGCGCCGAGACGAACTGCGTGAGCTGCTCCGCCGCGACCCCCTGCGCGAGCATCGCCGTGCCGAGCTCGCGCACCTCCCGGGCCGCGAAGGCGAGCGCGTCCACGTTCTCGGCGCGGCCGATGTCCTTGCGCAGGCCCTGCATCGACAGGCGCTGCAGGCCGAACAGGTCGCGCTCGGAAATCACGCCGAGCAGCGTGCCCTCGTCGACGACCAGCACGTGGCGGAAGCCGCGCCGCGCCATGAGCTGCGCCGCTTCCGAGAGCGCGCTCGACGCCGCGAGCGTTGCCGGTTCGCGCGTCATGACCTCGGCGACCGGCCGGTCCAGCGGCTGCCCGGCCAGCGCCACGCGGTTGAGCACGTCCGTCTGCGTGAAGATCCCCGAGGCCTTGCCCGAGTCCCCGGTGAGGACGATCGAGCCGATGCGCTTCGACTTCATCAGCTCGAGCACCTGGCGCACGCTCGCGGTCTCCGGAAGCGTCACCGGCGAATGGCGCAACGCGTTGCGCAGCGGCGAGGCCATGGTCAGCTCGTCGGCGGCGCGGTTCGAGTAGGCCTCGCGGGTGCCGCGGGTCGAGGCGGCGAGGAGGGCGGCGAGCCGGTGCGTGCAGAAGGCGTGGAACTCGGGGCTCCGCGTCATCAGCTCCGCGAAGCGGGTCTCGTCGAGCGCGTAGCAGAACGTGTCGCGCAGGGCCGTGTAGCGCAGGGTCGTCGACCGCTTCGCGATCAATGCCCCGATCGGGAAGCACTCTCCGTCCGTCAGGGTGGCGGCCATCGCGTGCAGCGACACCTGGGTCGGCTCGTCGGCCTGCACGGCGCCGCGCTGGATGATGTAGAGCGAGGCGATGCGCCCGCTGTCGGGCGACAGGATCACCGAACCCTTGGCGAAGTAGCGCAGCTTCAGGCCCGCCGCCAGGTACGCGAGGTCCGCCTCGCGCATGGCATCGAAGGGCGCGTGCTTGCGCAGCACGTCGGCGGTGGCGGCGGTGAGGAGCGGCGGGGGCTGGCGTTCGTTCATCTCGGGAAGTGTTGCACGGGCACGCGGGAAGCACTCATGATGCCCCGCAAACGGCTGCGGGACGGAAAGGTCTTCCGTCCCGCAGCCGGGTCACTCGTCGGGATCGGCTAAAGGGGCTGCTTCAACTGCTCGAGGATGGCAGGATTCTCCAGCGTGGAGACGTCCTGCGTGATCTCCTCGCCCCTGGCGAGGACGCGCAGCAGGCGGCGCATGATCTTGCCGGAACGCGTCTTCGGCAGGTTGTCGCCGAAGCGGATCTCCTTGGGCTTGGCGATCGGGCCGATTTCCTTGGCGACCCAGTCGCGCAGTTCCTTCGCGATCGCCCTCGCCTCGTCGCCGGTCGGGCGCTGTCCCTTGAGGACGACGAAAGCCACCACCGCCTCGCCCGTCATGTCGTCGGGCCGGCCGACCACGGCCGCTTCGGCCACGAGCTTCGTGTTGGCGACCAGGGCGGACTCGATCTCCATCGTGCCCATGCGGTGCCCGGAGACGTTCAGCACGTCGTCGATGCGCCCCATGATGGTGAAGTAGCCGGTCTCCTTGTCGCGGATGGAGCCGTCGCCCGCGAGGTAGAGCTTGCCGCCGAGCTCCTCGGGGTAGTAGCTCTTGCGGAAGCGCTCGGGATCGCCCCAGATGGTGCGGATCATCGAGGGCCACGGGCGCTTCACCACGAGGATGCCGCCCTGCCCGTTCGGCAGGTCGTGGCCGGTCTCGTCGACGATCGCCGCCATGATGCCCGGCAGCGGCAGCGTGCAGGAGCCCGGCACGAGCGGCGTCACGCCCGGCAGCGGGGTGATCATGTGGCCGCCGGTTTCCGTCTGCCAGAAGGTGTCCACGATCGGGCAGCGCGAGCCGCCGACGGTCGTGTAGTACCACATCCACGCTTCGGGATTGATGGGCTCGCCGACGGTGCCGAGGATGCGCAGGCTGGAGAGGTCGTACTTCTTCGGCAGTTCGCCTCCGGCCTTGATCAGCGAGCGGATGGCGGTCGGCGCCGTGTAGAAGACGTTCACCTTGTGGTCCTGGATCATGCGCCAGAACCGCCCGGCATCCGGGTAGGTCGGCACGCCCTCGAACACGATCTCGGTGGAGCCCACCGCGAGCGGCCCGTAGGCGATGTAGGTGTGGCCCGTGACCCAGCCCACGTCCGCCGTGCACCAGAAGACGTCGGTCGGCTTGTGGTCGAAGGTCCACTCCATCGTGAGCATCGCGTGCAGCAGGTAGCCGCCCGTGGAGTGCTGCACGCCCTTGGGCTTGCCGGTGGAGCCGGACGTATAGAGGATGAACAGCGGATGCTCGGCGTTGACCCAGGTCGGCTCGCAGTCCTGCGGCTGCCCCTTGACGACGTCGTGCCACCACCTGTCGCGTGCGCCCATCGTCACCGGGCGACCCGGAGCGCTTGTAGACGAAGACGTCGCGGATCGCCTCGCACCCGCCCATGGCGAGCGCCTCGTCCACCGCGGGCTTGAGCGGGATCTCCTTGCCGCCGCGGAACTGGCCGTCGGCGCAGATCACCGCCACCGCGCCTGCGTCGATGATGCGTTCGTGCAGGCTCTTGGCGGAGAAGCCGCCGAAGACGACCGAGTGGGTGGCGCCGATGCGCGCGCAGGCCTGCATCGCCACGACGGCCTCGATGGACATCGGCATGTAGATGAGGACGCGCTCGCCCTTCTGGATGCCGTGCGCCTTCAGCGCGTTGGCGAACTGGCAGACGCGGTGATAGAGGTCCTTGTAGGTCGCCTTGGTGACGGTTCCGTCGTCCGCCTCGAAGATGATCGCGACCTTGTCGGGCTGCGTCTTCAGGTGCCGGTCGAGGCAGTTGTAGGACGCGTTCAGCTCGCCGTCGTGGAACCACTTGTAGAAGGGGGCGCCGGACTCGTCGAGCGTCTTCGTGAAGGGCTTCGACCACAGGAGCTTCTCGCGCGCGAGGCGCGCCCAGAAACCCTCGAAATCGCGCGCGGCCTCGTCGCACAGCGCCTGGTAGGCCGCCATGCCCGATACGTTGGCCTGCTTCACGAACGCTTCCGCGGGCGGAAAGACGCGCGTTTCCTGGTGGACGGATTCGATGTTCGACATGCGGTGTTCCTCCTGTTGGCGGTGCGGCCCTTGGCGGGCGCATTCTTCTCGACTCTCGCGGGCCCGCGGGCGGGCCGTGTTTTTATAGCACAGCGCTCGCCGCGCCGCGCCCCTCGCCCCCCGGGAAAACCCGCAACGCGGGCGATGAGTCTCCTATCTTATATAAGACTGTTGACGCACCGCAACATCGGTGCTAGCGTGGACCGGGGCTGGGAATGTCGTCGACCCGCGAACGCGACGACGGCACCTCCCGGCCGGTACTGCAACCCGTTGAAATCGCGAGGATTCCATGAACGCGCCGTTGCCCTCCTCCCTGCCCGCCTCGACTCCGGCCGCGCCCGAGATCCTCGGCGACTACTGGCCCGGCATCCAGATCTACTACCCGCCGGTCAAGTACGCGCCGTCGCTCGGCATCTACGAGGACCTCGAGCAGGCGGCGCAGCGCTTCAAGAAGCACGCCTGGAACACCAACTCGCACACGCTCCTCTTCGACCTCGAGGACGGCTGCCGGCAGAAGGAGATGAGCCGCGAGCTGCTGCGGCGCGAGCTCCCGAACCTGCCGCGCAAGCGCGAGGTGCAGGTCGCGGTGCGCATCAACCCCTTCCGCACCGAGGAGTACGAGAAGGACCTCGCCCTGATCCGCGACCTCGTCGGATCATTTCGACGCCGTGATGCTCGCCAAGGCCGGGGAGGCCTACGGGGCGCCGGAGATCCGCGACCTTTCCGCGGTGCTCGTGGGGCTCAACCACCGCATCACCATCCAGCCCATCATCGAGCACCCGAAGTCGCTCAAGATCGCGCCCGAGCTCATGCAGTACGCGACCGTGAAGCACGTGGTGTTCGGCATCCACGACTTCTCCAAGGCCATGGGCATCCAGATCACGCCGCGCCACTGGACCGAGGAACTCAAGTTCTACCTGCACGACATCCTGTTCGAGGCGCGCATCGCCGGCAAGGGCGTCATCGGCGGCGTCGAGACGCTCATCGGCCAGTCGACCATGCCGGAGAACTTCGTCGAACCCGACGACGTGCGCCGCTGGCTCGACCTGCACGGCGACGAGGAGTCGCGCGTGGTCTACCGGCACGCCTGCGAGGAAGCCTCGCTGGGGCTCTCCGGCAAGCAGGTGATCCACCCGTCGCACATCCATCCGTGCAAGGTCGCCTTCACGCCCTCGCCTTCGGAGATCAAGACCCGGATCGCGATCCTCAAGGCGGCGATCGAGGCCGATGCCCTGCTCGGCGGCGCCATCAAGTTCCAGGGCGAGATGCTCGATCCGCCGATGTTCGGCAAGGCCCTGCAGACGCTCCTGCGCGCGCACGCCCTGCACGCCCTCTCGGCCGCCGATACGGATTTCGCCATGGACGTGCTCAAGCGCCTGCCGGCGCAGGTGGTACGCGAGAACTGGCCGTATGGAGTGATTCTTTGAACGCGCGGACCGCGACCCCGTTCGCGCCCTTCCCTGCCTGGAAGTGGGATGTGCCCGCGCGGCTCAACATCGGCGTGGCGTGCAGCGACGCCCACCTGGGCACGCCCGCCGCCGACCGCGTGGCGATGATCGTCGAGGACGACGCGCTGGGCACGAGTTCCATCACCTACCGCGCGCTCGCGGAACGCACCAGCCGCTTCGCCGAGCTCCTGCGCCACCTGGGCATCGGCGCCGGCGAGCGCGTGCTGATCCGCCTGCCGAACTCGATCGACTACCCCACCGCCTTTCTCGGCGCGATGAAGCGCGGCGCGGTCAGCGTGCCGACCTCGACGCTGCTCACGGCCGAGGAAGTGGAGTATCTCGCGCACGATTCCGGCGCGCAGGCCATCGTCATCGACAAGGCCGCGTGGAAGCTCATGGGGGACAAGCTCGCGGGCAAGGAGGCGTTGCGCTTCGCGCTCCTCTCCGGCCCCGGCGCGGTGACCTCCTTCGCCGGCGTCGAGGCGATCGATCTCGAGAGTGCGCTCGCGCGGATCACGAGCTGGAGTCCGCCCGAAGACACCGCGATCGACGCCCCGGCCTATCTCGTCTACACCTCGGGCACGACCGGCTATCCCAAGGGCGTGCTGCACGGGCACCGCTCGCTCATCGGGCGCACGCCGGCGGCGACCTACTGGTTCGACTTTCTGGAGCATGGCGATCACCAAGGGGCGGCTCCGCCAGGCCAGGGCGACCGCATCGTCCACTCGGGCAAGTTCAACTGGACCTACGTGCTCGGTTCCGCCCTCATGGATCCGCTCTTCCACGGCAAGACCGTGATCGCCCACGAGGGCAGGAACGACGCCGAGACCTGGCCGCGGCTCATCGCCAAGCACGGCGCCACGATCTTCATCGGCGTGCCGACGATCTACCGGCAGATCCTGCAGAAGACGGCCTTCACGAAGGCGGACGTGCCCACGCTCCGGCATTGCATGAGCGCGGGCGAGCATCTCTCCGACGAGGTGTTCGGGCTGTGGAAGGACCGCTTCGGCCTCGACATCTTCGAGGCGGTGGGCATGAGCGAGTTCAGCTACTACCTCTCGCAGAGCAAGTTCCGCCCGATCCGGCCCGGCAGCGCCGGCTTCCCGCAACCCGGGCACGACATCCGCCTCCTCAATCCGGAGACGCTCGCGGAAGCGCCGGCCGGCGAGGAAGGCATGATCTGCATCCCGGAAACCGACCCGGGCCTGTTCCTCAGCTACTGGAACCTGCCGGAAGAGACCGCGAAGCTGAAGCACGACGGCTGGTTCTTCACCGGCGACTACGCGCGCTACGATTCCGACGGCTACCTGTGGTTCCTCGGGCGCAAGGACGACATCATCAAGAGCTTCGGCTACCGCGTCTCGCCCTACGAGGTGGAACGCATCCTGAAGAGCCATCCGGCGGTCGCCGATTGCGCCTGCGTGGGAGAGGAGGCCGGCAAGGACAAGCTGCTGGTCGTCGCCTACGTGATCCCGCACGCCGGCAAGTCCGTCACGCCGGACGAGCTGGCCGCCTTCGGGCGCGAGCACCTCGCCGCCTACAAGGCTCCCAAGGTCGTCTATCTCGCCAAGGACTTCCCGCGCACCCGCAACGGCAAGATCCTGCGCCGCGAAATCTCTCCCGCCATCGCCGTGTCACGGTCGGCAGGCTAGAATTCGCGGATGACCACTCCCTCCCCGTCGCCCAAGAACCCCCGGCCTGCCGCAATCGTCGCGCTGGGCAGCTTCATCTTCTGGACCCGCTGGCTGCAGGCGCCGCTCTACCTGGGCCTCATCGTCGCGCAGGCCGTCTATGTCGTCCACTTCTGGGTGGAACTGGTCCACCTCGTCGAGGCGTCCTTCGGCAACAAGGCGGCGCTGGCCCTCCTCATCGACAGCGTCGGGTACAGCCTTCCGGAGATCAAGGACGCGGCCGGCGCCGTGATCGGCCACGCGGCACCGAAGTTCAACGAGACGGTGATCATGCTGGTGGTGCTGGCGTTGATCGACGTGGTGATGATCTCGAACCTGCTCATCATGGTGATCGTCGGCGGCTACGAGACGTTCGTCTCGCGCATCGACCTCGAGGGCCACCCGGACCAGCCCGAGTGGCTTTCGCACGTGAACGCCTCGGTGCTCAAGGTGAAGCTCGCCACCGCCATCATCGGCATCTCCTCGATCCATCTCCTCAAGACCTTCATCAACGCCGACAACTACAGCGAGAAGGTGCTGATCGCGCAGACCGCGATCCACATCGCGTTCCTGTTCTCGGCCATGGCCATCGCGGCGTGCGATCGCATCATGCCGCACCCGGAATCGGACTCGCACTGACCCGGCCGCACTCCCGACAACGGCCCCCATGACCATGATCCGCAATGCCGACCTCATCCAGTCCGTCGCCGACGCCTTCCAGTACATCAGCTACTACCACCCGGTCGACTACATCCGCTCGCTCGCCACGGCCTACGAGCGCGAGGAGTCGCCGGCCGCCAGGGACGCGATGGCGCAGATCCTCATCAACTCGCGCATGTCCGCCGAGGGACATCGCCCGATGTGCCAGGACACGGGCATCGCGATCGCCTTCATCCGCGCCGGCATGGACCTGCGCTGGGAAGGCGGCATGACGCTGCAGCAGATGGTCGACGAGGGCGTGCGCCGCGCCTACACCGACAAGGACAACCCGCTGCGCGCCTCGGTGCTGGCCGACCCGGACGGCAAGAGGAAGAGCACCGGCGACAACACGCCCGCGGTGGTGCACGTGGAACTGGTCCCCGGCGACAAGCTGGAAGTGATCGTCGCGGCCAAGGGCGGCGGCTCCGAGAACAAGAGCAAGTTCGCCATGCTGCTGCCCTCCGACTCCATCGTCGACTGGGTGCTTTCCGTGGTGCCGACGATGGGCGCGGACTGGTGCCCGCCCGGCATCCTCTCGCTCGGCATCGGCGGCACGCCGGAGAAGGCGATGCTCATGGCCAAGTGGGGCATGATGGATCCGATCGACATCCAGGAACTGATCGCGCGCGGGCCGGCGAGCCGCGCGGAAGAACTGCGCCTGGAACTCTACGACAAGGTGAACGCGCTGGGCATCGGCGCGCAGGGTCTCGGCGGTCTCACCACCGTCCTCGACGTGAAGGTGAACGACTACCCGACGCATGCGGCCTCGAAGCCCGTGGCACTCCTCCCCAACTGTGCCGCCACCCGCCACCAGCACTTCGTGCTCGACGGTTCCGGCCCCGCCACGTTCGATCCGCCGGATCTCGAGGATTGGCCGAAGCTCGCCCTCGATTTCGCGAAGAGCCGGCGCGTGAACCTCGACACGCTCACCAAGGCCGATCTCGCCACCTGGAAGTCGGGCGAGACGCTGCTCCTTTCCGGCAAGCTCCTCACCGGCCGCGACGCCGCGCACAAGCGCATGGTGGAGATGCTGGCCCGGGGCGAGAAGCTGCCCGTGGACTTCACCAACCGCTTCATCTATTACGTCGGTCCGGTGGACGCGGTCCGCGACGAGGCGGTGGGCCCCGCGGGACCGACCACCAGCTCGCGCATGGACAAGTTCGTCGAGACGATGCTCGCGCAGACCGGCCTCATCGGCATGGTGGGCAAGAGCGAGCGCGGCCCGGTCGCCACCGAGTCGATCAAGAAGCACAAGGCGGCCTATTGCATCGCCGTGGGCGGCGCGGCGTACCTCGTGTCCAAGTCGATCAGGAAGGCGCGCGTGCTCGCCTTCGCGGACCTCGGCATGGAGGCCATCCATGAATTCGAGGTGAAGGACATGCCGGTGACGGTCGCCGTCGATACCGAAGGCAATGCCGTGCACAAGACCGGCCCGGCGCAGTGGCGGGCGAAGATCGGCAAGATCCCCGTCGTCGTCGCGTAGGCGAGGTGGGCAGGCCCGCGGTCGCCCGCTCGGGCTCCTCCGACGCTCTCTGGATCGCGCGGCTCGCCGCACGCGCGAAGCCGGTCTTCGTGATCACGCAGTCCGCGCAGGATGCGGAACGCCTGCGCGACGAGATCTCCTGGCTCGATCCGGCGCTGGCCGTGCACCGCCTGCCGGACTGGGAAACGCTCCCCTACGACCAGTTCTCGCCGCACCCCGACCTGGTGTCGGAACGGCTGGCGACGCTGCACCAGTTCTCCCAGGGCGCCTGCGACGTGGGGCTCATCCCGGTGTCGACCGCGCTGCAGCGCCTGGCGCCGCGCAGCTACCTCGCGGCGCGCACCTTCTTCCTGCGCCAGGGCACGCGCCTCGACCTGGCCGCCCTCAAGGCGCAGCTGGCGCTCGCCGGCTATGCCGCGGTCCAGCAGGTGATGGCGCCGGGAGAGTTCTGCATCCGCGGCGGCATCGTCGACCTCTTCCCGACCGGCTCCGCGGTTCCCTACCGCCTCGACCTCTTCGGCGAGCAGGTCGAGTCGATCCGCACCTTCGACGTCGACACGCAGCGCTCGATCTACCCGGTCGCCGAGGTGCGCCTGCTGCCGGCGCGCGAGTTCCCCCTCGACGAAGAAGGCCGTGCCCGCTTTCGCGCGAGCTTCCGCGACCACTTCGAGGGCGACCCGACCAAGCGGAGAACCTACAAGGACGTCTCCAACGGCATCGCCCCGGCCGGCGTCGAATGCTACCTGCCGCTCTTCTTCGACCAGACCGCCACGCTCTTCGACTACCTGCCGCCGGGCGCGACCTGCGTGCTGCACGAGGACGTGGCGGCCGGCGCCGAGGCTTTCTGGCGCGACCTGAAGAGCCGCTACGAATTGCTGCGCGGCGACGGCGACCGGCCGATCCTGCCGCCCAACCACCTCTACCTGCCGGTCGAGGAGTTCTTCGTCGCCCTGCAGCCGCTGCCGCGCCTCGACGTGATGAGCGATGCGACGGGACCCCTGCCCGAAGGCGCACCGGTGGTCGAGGCGGCGCCCCTGCCTGACGTCGGCGTCGACCGGCGCGCGGCCGAGCCGCTGCGCGCGCTCGAGCGCTTCGTGAACGCCTACGCCGGGCGCGTCCTCGTCATCGCCGACGGGCCCGGGCGCCGCGAGACGCTCGCGCAGTTCCTCGGCGAGCATGGCCTGCACCCGGCGCTGTGCGACGACTGGCAGCGCTTCACGGCGTCGACCGCGCCGCTCATGCTCACGCACGGCCCGCTGGCGGCCGGATTCGCGGTGCCCGCGGAAAAGTTCGCGATCGTCACCGAGGCCGAGCTCTACCCCTCCCAGGTGCGCCAGTCGCGCCGCCGCGACGCGCGCGGGAAGTCGAGCGCCGAGGGGATGCTGCGCGACCTGGCCGAGGTCAAGGCCGGAGACCCGGTCGTGCACAGCCAGCACGGCATCGGCCGCTACCAGGGACTGGTCACGATGGACCTGGGCGAAGGGCCGACGGAGTTCCTGCACCTCGAGTACGAGGGCGGCGACAAGCTCTACGTGCCGGTCGCGCAGCTGCACCTGATCAGCCGCTACACCGGCGCCTCTCCCGAGGACGCGCCCGTGCACCGCCTCGGCAGCGGGCAGTGGGAGAAGGCGCGGCGCAAGGCGGCGCAGCAGGTCCGCGACACCGCCGCCGAACTGCTCGACCTCTACGCGCGCCGCGCCGCACGGCAGGGCTACGCGTTTCCCCTCAAGGCCCAGGACTACGAAGCCTTCTCCGGCGCCTTCGACTTCGAGGAGACTCCCGACCAGGCATCGGCCATCCAGGCCGTCATCGCCGACATGACCTCGGGCAAGCCCATGGACCGCCTGGTGTGCGGCGACGTGGGCTTCGGCAAGACGGAAGTCGCGATGCGCGCCGCCTTCGTGGCCGTGTCCGCGGGCAAGCAGGTGGCCATCCTCGTGCCGACGACGCTGCTCTCCGAGCAGCACTTCCAGAACTTCAGCGACCGCTTCGCGCCCTGGGCCGTGAAGCTCGCCGAACTCTCGCGCTTCCGCAGCGCGAAGGAGATCGCCGCCGCGGTCGCCGGGCTGGCCGACGGCTCCGTCGACATCGCCATCGGCACGCACAAGCTCATCCAGAAGGACGTCAAGTTCAGGAACCTCGGCCTGGTGATCATCGACGAGGAGCATCGCTTCGGCGTGCGGCAGAAGGAGCAGCTGAAGCAGCTGCGCTCCGAGGTGGACGTCCTCACCCTCACCGCCACGCCGATCCCGCGCACGCTCGCCCTGTCCCTCGAGGGACTGCGCGACTTCTCCGTCATCGCGACCGCGCCGCAGCGCCGGCTCGCCATCAAGACCTTCGTCGCCCGCCACACGGCGGGCATCGTGCGCGAGGCGGTGCTGCGGGAGCTGAAGCGCGGCGGGCAGGCCTACTATCTCTGGAACGAGGTCGAGACCATCGAGAACCGGCGCGAGGCGCTGGAGAAGCTGCTGCCGGAGGCGCGCGTCGCGGTCGCCCACGGCCAGATGCGCGAGCGCGACCTCGAGCGCGTGATGCGCGACTTCTACCACCAGCGCGCCAACGTGCTCCTCTGCTCGACCATCATCGAGACCGGCATCGACGTGCCCACGGCCAACACCATCCTCATCGACCGGGCCGACCGCTTCGGGCTTGCCCAGCTGCACCAGCTGCGCGGCCGCGTGGGACGCTCGCATCACCAGGCCTACGCCTACCTGCTCACGCCGCCCGACGATTCCCTCAACGCCAACGCGAAGAAGCGGCTCGAGGCGATCCAGATGATGGAGGACCTCGGGGCCGGCTTCTATCTCTCCATGCACGATCTCGAGATCCGCGGCGCGGGCGAGGTGCTGGGCGAGTCGCAGTCCGGCGGCATTCACGACGTCGGGTTCGCCCTCTACACGGAGATGCTCGAGCACGCGGTGAAGTCGCTGCGCGCCGGCAGGGAGCCCGACCTCTCGCGCCCGGTGGCCGTGGCCACGGAGGTGAACCTGCACGCGCCCGCGCTGCTTCCGGATGCGTATTGCGGCGACGTGCACGAGCGCCTGGTGATCTACAAGCGCCTCGCCAACTGCGCCGCCGACGAGGACCTGCAGCGCCTGATCGAGGAACTGGTCGACCGCTTCGGCGAACTGCCGGAACCGGCGCGCGTGCTCCTCGAATGCCACCGGCTGCGCATCCACGGCGCCGCGCTGGGCATCGCGCGCATCGACGCCGGCCCCACGGCCATCCTGGTGCAGTTCGTTCCCGATCCTCCCGTGGACGGTCGGCGCATCATCGCGCTGGTGCAGTCCGGCCCGCGCTACCGCATGCCCGGTCCGGATCGCGTGCGCATCGAGGTGGCGATTCCCGACCTGAAGGCGCGCGCCGCCGAGGTGCGGCAGTTCATGAAGAAACTGGCGCCGGCATGAACGCGTTCGATCTCGTCGTCCAGGGCGCGGACATCGCGACCGCCGACCTGAAGGCCCTGTGCACGCTGG
The DNA here is from genome assembly GCA_963786635.1 of uncultured beta proteobacterium. Classification (GTDB taxonomy): domain Bacteria; phylum Pseudomonadota; class Gammaproteobacteria; order Burkholderiales; family Usitatibacteraceae; genus FEB-7. The sequence goes on from CAWAZV010000007.1 coordinate 57,050, forward strand.
CCGGCGGCAACGCCATCGAGCGCATCACCGGCGAGGCATTCCGCATCCGCCGCGCGGACCCCGGCACGCGCGCAGCCGTCGCCGCCCGCTGCGCCGCGGCCTCGCTCGACTGGGGGTTCGTCGCGCAGGGCAGCCGCCTCGCGGACTTCGGGATGCTCGCGCTGGACATGGATTCCACGCTCATCACCGTCGAGTGCATCGACGAGATTGCCGACTTCGCCGGGCGCAAGGCGGAAGTCGCTGCGGTCACCGCCGCGGCGATGCGCGGGGAGATCGACTGGCCGCAGAGCCTCAGGCAGCGCGTGGCTGCGCTCGCCGGGCTCGACGATGGGGTGCTCGAGCGCGTGTACCGGGAGAGGATCACGCTGTCCCCGGGGGCCGGCGTGCTGCTCGATGCCGCGCGGCGCTGCGGCCTGAAGACGCTCCTCGTCTCCGGCGGCTTCACCTACTTCACGGACCGCCTGCGCGACCGGCTGGGCCTGGACGAGGCCTACGCGAACGATCTCGTGATCGAGGCGGGCCGGCTGGCCGGACGCGTTGCCGGACCGCTCGTCGATGCCGGCGGCAAGGCGTGGCACGTGGCGCGGATGCGCAGGGAGTTGTCGCTCACGAAGGAACGCGTCCTGGTGATCGGCGACGGCGCCAACGATCTCGCGATGATGGAAGAGGCCGGAACGAGCATCGCGTTCCGCGCCAAGGCGATCGTCTCGAATCGCGCGACCTATTCCCTCGCCCATGCCGGGCTCGAGGGGGTGCTGGCGCTCTTCCCGATCTAGGCGTCGGGCTTCCCGCCGGACTGCGCGGGCGGGAAGTATACGTAGGCACCCTGCGCGACCCGAGCGGCTTCCCTTTCCTGCTGCACTTCGGGTTCCTGCGGGTGATCCCACCAGGTGGCGCGATTGCGCCTGCGCAACTCCTTCAGTTCGGGATGCTGGTCGAGCAGGTCGTCGAGAAACCGGGTCGCTTCGGAGACGTAGGCCATGCCCAACAATCTACACAAGTTATTGTTTTTACACAATTCTCTCGACAAGCCTCGATGCTTGCTGGACACGCGGGCAAATACTCGTACCATGGCGGCATCGGCTGCGGTGTCGGGCTTGCCGACCCGCATCGATTCATCAGATCCCAAGAGTGCGCCTTGTGGGGCAGGTTTCCTGCCCCGTTTTTTTTGGCGGGCGACAAAGGACCCACGGCCCGGCTCGGGGGTATATAAGCCGCCGTTGATATAGGTCACAAGGCTCCCCCCGCCGCCGGCGTCCAATGGTGTCCATCGGGCGCAGCCAGCAGGACTCCCTGTTGCACGCGGGAAATCGCCGGACGCGCCTCCTGACTTCACCATCCACAAGGAGCACGTCATGAAGGCACGCAGCATTGCCACCCTCGTCGCGCTGGGCTTCGCCACCGCGGCCTGGGGCCAGGCCCCCGCCACGGCGGAGAAGCCCACCATCTCGAAACCCTGCATGAACTGCCACAAGGCGGCGCCCGGAGAACTGCAGGGGTCCTTCGAGAACGTCGCCTTCAAGTCGCAGTCGATCCAGATGAAGATCGACGCCGCCACGGAGATCGTCCGGTTCGATCCGAAGACCATCAAGGTCACGGATGCGGGTGATGCCAAGACCGCGGAAGCGCTGCGCGACATCAAGAAGGGTCACGAGGCGCGCATCGCGTACGTCGAAAAGGACGGCGTGAAGACCGCCACGGCCATCTGGTTCAAGGGCCCGATCAAGATCGCCCCCGAGAAGCTGGTCATGTACGACCAGGTCGCCGCGCTGGTGGCCAAGGGCCCCGAGGCCGGCAACTACACGCTCGTCGACTCCCGCCCGCTGCCGCGCGTGCAGGAAGGCACGATTCCCACCGCGATCAACCTGCCCTTCACGACCAAGGGCTTCGACGAACTGGCCGCCGAAGATGCTGCCGGCCGACAAGGCGAAGCCGCTCATCTTCTTCTGCCAGGGCATCACCTGCATGCTGAGCCCCAACTCGCTGCGCCGCGCCGAGGCGATGGGCTACACCAACGTGAAGGTCTACCGCGAAGGCTGGCCCGAGTGGACGCAGAAGAACGTCGGCGTGCTTGCTCGCCGCGCACCTCAAGGATGCGTGGATCGACAAGGACATTCCGCATGTCCTGATCGACGCGCGCCCGGCGGGCGACGTGCAGGCGGGCTTCATCAAGGGCGCGGTGGCCATCGAGCCGGCGAAGGTGAAGGCGGCGCTCGCGGGCTTCCCCGACAAGAAGCTCAAGGCGCCGTTCATGGTCTATGACGCCGACAACGGCACGGCGGCGATGGACGTGGCGATGGCGATCACCAAGGCCGGCTACCCCAACGTCACCGTGATCACCGGTGGCTTCAACGCCTGGAAGGCGGCCGGCTACACCGTCGCCACGGGCGCGCCTGCCACCAAGGTCGCGTACGCGCCGAAGCCGCGTCCCGGGCGACATCGGCCTGGAAGCATTCAGGAAGCTCGCGCTCGACACGCCGCCCGACACGCTGATCCTCGACGTGCGCAACCAGGACGAGGCCAACGCCGGCATGATCAAGGGCGCCAAGCTGATCCCCGACGAGGATCCTCGTCGCGCGCATGGGCGAACTGCCGAAGGACAAGCGCATCGTCGCCCACTGCTCCACCGGCGTGCGCGCCGAGATGGCCTACCACAAGCTCAAGGAGAAGGGCTACAACGTCGGCGTTCGTGAAGGCCGACATCGAGATCGACAAGGCCGGCAAGCTCACCATCGCGGCGAACTGAACGAACCGGGTTCGTGAACCCGGTTGAACTGCGGTACCAGGTACCTGTACCTGGTACCGCGCTTCACTCCGCCTCTTCGATCCAGGTCATCTGGATCGCTTCGAGGATCTTCTCGCCGGAGCGGTCCGGCGAATCGGAGAAGCCCTCGAGCCCAATCACCCACTGGTGCAGGTCGGTGAAGCGGATCGTCTTCGGGTCGATGTCGGGATACTTGTCGGCGAGCGCAATGGCGATCTCGCGCGTGTCGGTCCATTTCATCTTGCTGTCGGCTCCTTCGTCGATGATCCGATCCTGGTGGCTCCTTCGTCGACCACGGTCATTTGTTGCTCTCCGAGACCTGGTTGATCGTGTACTTCGGGATCTCGATCGTGAGCGGCGTGGCACCCACCTTCGCCTGGCAGGAAAGCCGCGAGGTGAATTCCAGGCCCCACGCCTTGTCGAGGAGGTCGTCCTCCTTCTCGCTCGCCGGCTCGAGCGAGTCGAAGCCCTCGCGCACCACCACGTGGCAGGTGGTGCAGGCGCAGGACTTCTCGCACGCGTGCTCGATGGCGATGCCGTGCCCGAGCAGGTTGTCGCAGAGCGTCGTGCCGGGCTCGGCGTCGAACTGCACGCCCTGCGGGCAGAGGGCCTCGTGCGGAAGGACGGTTACGAGAGTCACTTGGTCGGCACCTCGTCGAGCCGGCGTCCCGCCAGCGCCCTGGAGACGGATCGATCCATGCGGCGCGCGGCGAACGGCTCGCTCGCGCGATTGAGAGCCTCCACCGCGGACTTGAGCGCGCGGTGGTCGGTGCCGCGGCTCGCGGCGTCGAGCGATGCGAGGCCGCTCTCGAGCGCCGCACGTTCGTCACTGGAGAGGAGGTCGCCGTCCTGCGCCATCGCGGCGCGAATGGCGCCGATCAATGCCTCGGCATCGACGCGCTGTTCGGCAAGGGCGCGCGAATCGCGGTCGGCCTGCGCGTGGTCGAAGCTGTCGCGCAGCATCTTCGCGACCTCGTCGTCCGTCAGGCCGTAGGAAGGCTTCACCACCACGCTCGCTCCCACGCCGGTCGTCTTCTCGCGGGCGGACACCGACAGCAGGCCATCGGCGTCCACCTGGAAGGTCACGGCGATCCGCGCCGCACCCGCCACCATGGGCGGGATGCCGCGCAGCTCGAAGCGGGCCAGCGAGCGGCAGTCGGAGACCAGCTCGCGTTCGCCCTGCACGACGTGGATCGCCATCGCCGTCTGGCCATCCTTGAACGTGGTGAATTCCTGTGCCCGGGCGACGGGAATCGTCGAGTTGCGCGGGATCACCTTCTCGACCAGCCCGCCCATCGTCTCGAGGCCGAGCGACAGGGGAATCACGTCGAGCAGGAGCCAGTCGTCGCCGGCGGCACGGTTGCCGGCGAGCGCATTGGCCTGGATCGCCGCACCGATGGCGACCACCTGCTCGGGATCGAGGTTGCACCAGCGGCTCGCGCTGGAAGAACTTCTCGACCGCGCGCTGCAGGTGCGGCATGCGCGTCGCACCCCCGACCAGGACGACGCCATCGATCTGCGCAACCGTGAGACCGGCATCGCGCAGCGCCTTGCGCGTCGGTCCCAGCGTCTTCTGGATGAGGGGCGCGGTGATCTCCTCGAACTCGCGGCGGGTGAGCGCCAGGTGCATCTGCTGCCCCCACGTGAGCGTGACCAGGGTGTCCGCAGACTCTTCCGCGGTAAGCCGCTCCTTCACCTCCCGCGCGGCGGCAAGCAGCCGGCGCGTGTCCCGGCCCGAGGCATCGGCGAGCCCGTGCGCGACGCGCCAGTGCATCGCGATGGCCTGGTCGAAGTCGTCGCCGCCCAGTGCCGAGTCCCCGCTCGTGGAGAGCACCTCGAAGACGCCGCGCGTGAGCTTGAGGATGGACAGGTCGAACGTGCCGCCGCCGAGGTCGAAGATCGCGAAGGTGCCCTCGGAGGCGTTGTCCAGGCCGTAGGCGATGGCGGCCGCGGTGGGCTCGTTGAGGAGACGCAGCACGTTCAGTCCCGCGATGCGCGCCGCATCCTTGGTGGCCTGGCGCTGCGAATCGTCGAAATAGGCGGGCACCGTCACCACGGCCCCGAAGAGATCGCCGCCCAGGCTCGCCTCGGCGCGCGCGCGCAGCACCTTGAGGATCTCGGCGGAAACCTGGACCGGGGAACGCATGCCGGCGGCCGTCTCGATGCCGACCATGCCGGGCGCATCCACGAAGCGGTACGGCAACGCGCCGTACTTGGCGACGTCCGCCACGCCGCGGCCCATGAAACGCTTCACCGACGCGATGGTGTTGGCCGGGTCGTCCGCGGCCGAAGCCTGCGCGTCGTAGCCCACCGCGACGGCACCGTCGGCCGCATAGCGCACCACCGACGGCAGGAGCACGCGTCCTTCGGCATCGGGCAGGCACTCGGCGACCGAACTGCGCACGGTGGCCACGAGGGAATGCGTCGTGCCCAGGTCGATGCCGACCGCGAGGCGGCGCTGGTGCGGCTCGGGCGATTCGCCGGGCTCGGAAATCTGCAGGAGCGACATCTAGGGAGTGTCCGTTCTTGGCCGGTGACCGGAGGCGTTCATCGCGTGCGCTCGTGCATCGCCTCGAGGGCATCGTCGATCTCGCCCTCGATCTTGTCGAGGAAGCGGAGTTTGCGCACCAGCGAGCAGCCGGCGTCGTAGTTGCGGTCGCCGCCCAGCGCTCGGGCGAGCAGCGCGTGCATCTCGGCACGCGAGGACTCGATCTCGCCGCGCAGGGCCTCGAGCGCTCCCGCGTCGCGCCGGGCGCGGCCGTCCTCGACCGTCTCGCGCCATTCCATCTGCTGCATGAGGAAATCCGGCGGCATCGCCGTGTTGGACTCCTCTTCCGTGTCGAACCCCTTGAGGGACAGCAGGTAGCGCGCGCGATCGACCGGATTGCGCAGCGTCCGGTAGGCCTCGTTCGCCTTCGTTGCCCACTGCATCGCGACGCGCCGTTCCGCCTCGCTCGCGGAGGCGAAGCGGTCGGGGTGCACGCGGCCTTGCAGCTCGCGATAGGCGCTGTCGAGCGCGTTCGCGTCCACCGCGAAGGAAACCGGCAGGCCCAGGAGTTCGAAGTGATTGCGGGAGAATTCGGGCGTCATGGATGCGGAAAGGGGGCGCGGCCGCCCCCTCACCAATGGTTGTCTGCCGGCTCGTTCCCTGGCCATTGCCTTGCTGCCGGCTCGTTCCTCGGCCACGGGATCCTGCCGGAGGTTGCGCTCAGACGTTGAACGACTCCCCGCAGCCGCAACGATCCTTCTCGTTGGGGTTGTGGAACTTGAAGCCCTCGTTCAGGCCCTCGCGCCCGAAGTCGAGCTCGGTGCCGTCGAGGTAGACGAGGCTCTTCGGGTCGATGAGTACGCGCACGCCGTTCGACTCGAACTGGAGGTCGCCCTCCTGCGCCTCGTCGGCGAACTCGAGCTTGTAGGCCATCCCCGAGCAGCCCGTGGTCTTGACGCCGAGGCGCAGTCCGATCCCCTTGCCCCGCTTGGAAATGTAGCGCTTGACGTGTTCCGCCGCGCGGTCGGTGAGTGTCACGGCCATGTCAGTCTGCCGCCTTCTGCGCCGCGTCCGTCTCGCCTTCGCCGTACTTCTTGCGATAGTCGGCGATGGCGGCCTTGATCGCGTCCTCGGCGAGGATCGAGCAGTGGATCTTCACCGGGGGCAGCGCCAGCTCTTCCGCGATCTGCGTATTGCGGATGCCGGAAGCCTCGTCGAGGGTCTTGCCCTTCACCCACTCGGTGACGAGCGAGGAGGAGGCGATCGCCGAGCCGCAGCCGTAGGTCTTGAACTTGGCGTCCTCGATGATGCCGTCCTTGCCGACCTTGATCTGCAGCTTCATCACGTCGCCGCAGGCGGGCGCGCCGACCATGCCGGTAGCCACGCCATCCTCGTCCTTCGCGAACGACCCCACGTTGCGGGGATTCTCGTAGTGATCGATGACTTTTTCGCTGTATGCCATTTGTCTGCCCTCAGTTACCCTCACCCCGGCCCTCTCCCAAGGGAGAGGGAGGAGTCAATGTGCCGCCCACTGGACGGAGTTGAGATCGATGCCATCCTTGTACATTTCCCACAGCGGGCTCATCGCGCGGAGCTTCCCGATGCGTTCGTGGATGAGCTTCACCGCGAAATCGATGTCCGCCTCGGTGGTGTAGCGACCGATGGTGAAGCGGATGGAGCTGTGCGCCAGCTCGTCGCTGCGGCCCAGCGCGCGCAGCACGTAGGACGGCTCGAGGCTCGCGGAGGTGCACGCCGAACCCGAGGAGACCGCGAGCTCCTTCATCCCCATGATGAGCGACTCGCCCTCCACGAAGTTGAAGCTCACGTTGAGGTTGTGCGGCACGCGATGCTCGAGGTCGCCGTTCACGTAGACCTCCTCGAGGCCGCGCACGCCGGCCAGCAGGCGGTCGCGCAGCATGCGGATGCGCTCGTTCTCGGTGGCCATTTCCAGGCGCGCGATGCGGAAGGCCTCGCCCATGCCGACGATCTGGTGCACGGGCAGCGTCCCGGAGCGGAAGCCCTTCTCGTGCCCGCCGCCGTGCATCTGCGCCTCCAGGCGCACGCGCGGCTTCCTGCGCACGTAGAGCGCGCCGATGCCCTTGGGCCCGTAGGTCTTGTGGGCGGAGAAGCTCATCAGGTCGACCTTGAGCGTGGCGAGGTCGACGGGCACCTTGCCGGTGGCCTGCGCGGCGTCGACATGGAACAGCACGCCTTTCGCGCGGCAGATCTCGCCGAACTGCGCGATGGGCTGGATCACGCCGATCTCGTTGTTCACCAGCATCACGGAGGCGAGGATGGTGTCGGGGCGCAGCGCGGCCGTGAACTTCGCGGGGTCGACGAGGCCGTCCGGCTCCGGGTCCAGGTAGGTGGCGGAGAAGCCCACGCGCTCCAGCTCGCGCACCGTGTCGAGCACCGCCTTGTGCTCGGTCTTCACGGTGACGATGTGCTTGCCCTTGGCGGCGTAGAAGTGCGCCGCACCCTTGAGCGCGAGGTTGTTCGACTCGGTGGCCCCGGAGGTCCACACGATTTCCTTCGCGTCGCAGTTCACGAGCTTCGCGACTTCGGCGCGCGCGTTCTCGACGGCCTCCTCGGCCTCCCAGCCGTAGGCATGGCTGCGCGAGGCGGGATTGCCGAAATGCTCGGTGAGCCAGGGAATCATCTTCCCGGCCACGCGCGGATCCACCGGCGTCGTGGCGGAGTAGTCGAGGTAGATCGGATAGTTGCGGTCGGTCATGGTCGTGGCGTCGGTAACGCGGATCAGACGGTGATGGTCGGGCCGTCCGCGCGCGAGGAGCGCGTGCGGGGTGCCACGACGGAAACGGGCCTGGTGCGCTGCTTCTCGACCAACTGCGCGAGCGACACGCGCGACAGGAAGCCGTGCACGGTGGCGTTCAACTCTTCCCACAGGTCGTGCGTCATGCAGCGGTGGTTGTCCTGGCAGTTTTCCTTGCCGCCGCACTGCGTGGAGTCGATCGATTCCTCCACGGCGTTGATGATGTCCGCGACGGTGATGAGGGCCGCCTCGCGCGCGAGGAGGTAGCCGCCGCCGGGGCCGCGCACGCTTTCCACCAGCGCACGGCGGCGCAGCTTCCCGAACAGCTGCTCCAGGTACGAGAGCGAAATCCGCTGCCTTGCGCTGATGCCGGCGAGCGTCACCGGTCCCTTGGTGGAATGCAGCGCCAGGTCGAGCATCGCGGTGACCGCAAACCTGCCTTTGGTGGTGAGTCGCATCGCTTCCTCGTCGGGGGGCGGCCGGGCAATCCCGACCGAATGACTCAAGTATAGAAAAGCCGACGGATTTGGTCAACTAATGCCGGGATCAACGGCTATTACCGGCGGCGGCGGACGGGGCCTGCTCCGCATCCCCCTGTTTCCGCTCGCTTTTCCCCTCGAGGGCTTCCAGGCGCCGCAGGAGCTCGGCCAGCCTTCCGTCCATGTCCTCGGTCTTGGACCCGAGTGACTGCAGCACCTGGTTGAGCGGGTCGTCCAGGCTGCCGCTGACGGCATACGCATCGAACGTCATCAGGGAGGCGGTGTGGTCCTCGACGACGCGTGCGGGAATTCCGACGACCGTCACCCCGGCAGGGACTGGCTTCACCACCACGGAATTGGAACCGATCCTGGCGCCATCGCCGACCTCGAAGGGCCCGAGGATCTTCGCGCCCGCCCCGACCACCACCCCCTTCCCGAGCGTCGGATGGCGCTTGCCCTTGTTCCACGAGACGCCACCCAGGGTCACCTCGTGATAAAGGGTGCAATCGTCGCCGATCACCGCCGTCTCGCCGATCACGACACCCATGCCGTGGTCGATGAACACGCGCCGCCCGATCGTCGCGCCCGGGTGGATTTCGATGCCGGTGAGAAAGCGCGAAATGTGCGACACCACGCGGCCGAGCCACTTCAGGCCCATTCCCCAGAGGGCATGCGCAAGGCGGTGGAGGGTCAGCGCATGGAAACCCCGGGTAGCAGGTCAGGACCTCCCACACCGTGCGGGCGGCGGGGTCGCGGTCGAAGACGCAGCGGATGTCCTCGCGGGTCCTGTCGAACATGGCAATGCAAGGGCTTTCTTCTGGCGGGAACTTGGGAATCTACTATCCTTCCCCACCCATGCGCCAGTTCGCCCACCAATACCGCGATTTCTTCCGCCTGCCCGGCGTGGCGACGCTGATGGCCGTCGCGCTGCTGTCGCGCATGCCGATCGGCATGGGGGGCCTCGCACTCCTCATGTTCTGTCGCGAGACGCTCGGATCGTATGCGTTGGCGGGAGGCATCTCCGGAATCTACTTCGTGGCGATGGCCATCGGCGCGCCGATCCAGGGCCGCCTCATCGACCGTTCGGGCCCGTGGATCGTGCTCATCGTCACCGGCATCGTGCAGCCGCTCTCGCTCCTGGCGATATTCGTCGCGGCCAGGGCGGACGCCGGCTATGCAGCCATCGCCCTGGCGGCCGCCTTCGCCGGCCTCTTTGCCACGCCGATCACCGGGCTCACGCGCACCCTCTGGCGCCACCTCTTCACCAGGGAGGAGGACCGGCGCCGCGCCTTCGCGATCGATGGCGTGCTGATCGAACTGAACTTCACCGTCGGGCCGGCCATCGTCGCCGTGGTTCTCGCAACCGCCGGCGCGACCACTGCATTCCTGCTTTCGCTCGTCGTCACGGTGGTCGCCTTCTTGATCTTCGTCGCCTCCCCCGCGCCACGTCACTTCCGCGCCGAGAAGCACGCCGACCGTCACCTGCTGGGCCCCCTGACCGACCGTCGCCTCCTGCTGGTCTTCGCGGGCTCCTTCGGGCTTGCCTGCGGGTTCGGCCTGATCGAGGTGGGCTATCCCGGCTACGCCACGGCGCTCGCGGCCCCGGCATTCGGCGGAATCCTCCTCTCCGTCTGCTCGGCCGGAAGCGCGGTGAGCGGCGCCATCTTCGGCGGGATCACCCTGCGCGCGCCGATCGAGCGCCAGTTCGTCGTCGCCACCGGACTCATGGCCGTGCCGATGCTGCTGCATTACTACGTCGATGAGCGGGTGCTCTTCGCCGCCGTGGCCTTTCTCGCCGGCATGTGCATCGCGCCGAGCATGGCCTGCCAGTCGGTCCTGATATCGCGTCTCGCACCCTCGCGTTACGCCACGGAAGCGTTCACGTGGTCGTCCACCTGCATCGTCGGCGGGCTGGGCGCGGGAATGGCCTTCGGGGGCTGGCTCATCGAGACGCAGGGGGTCAAGACACCCTTTCTGGCCGGAACGATCGTCATGGTCGTCGTTTCCCTCACCGCCCTGTCCCCGAAAAGGGGGCCAGGCTCGGTCTAATTCGGGGACGGTTCTCCGGAACCGTCCCCGATACCTGTCCCCGCTCTATTTTTTCGTGAAGGAATCGAGCATGCCGTGCAACAGCGCCACTTCCTCGCTCTCGAGGTCGAGGCGCGCCGCGAGGCGGCGCATGCGCTCGTCGAGGCGTCCCGGCTCGGCGGGGTCGAGATGGCCGTTGGCCACGAGCACCGCGTTGAGGCGCGCGTGCAGCGCCTCCAGTTGGGCATTGGTCGCCAACTTGCGCGGCGGGCGCTCCGGGACGCGGAACGCGGAGGCGGCCAGCGCGAGCTCGTAGCACGCGACCTGCACCGCCGCCGCGAGGTTGAGCGAGGAATACCGCGGGATTGGCGGGAATCGAAGCCAGCCGCTGGCAGGCGAGCAGTTCGTCGTTCGCAGAGTCCCGAGGTCTCGTTGCCGAACACGAGCGCCACGAGCCCCTCCGCGGTGGCCGCAACCGCCTCCGGCGCGCAGGACCGCCAGTCACGCGCCGGGTGCGAAAGGTCCCGCCCGCGCGCGCTGAACCCGAAGGCGAGCGTGCGGTCCGCCAGGGCTTCGGCGAGCGTAGGCACGACGCGCGCGCGCTCGAGAACATCCACCGCGCCCGCGGCGAGCGCCGTCGCCTCCGGGTGCGGAAAATGCCGCGGCGCCACGAGGACCAGGTCCCCGAGCCCCATCGTCTTCATCGCGCGGGCCGCGGCGCCGATGTTGCCGGGATGGCTGGTCCGCGAGAGAACCACCGCGACGCGCGCGAGGGGATGTCGTGCCTTCATCGTATAATTCTGCCTGACGACACTCTCCGGCGCCCCGTCTTCGCGGCGGCGCCCGCGCTCTTTCCCATGCATCCGATGCTCAATACGGCCATCAAGGCCGCGCGCAAGGCAGGCTCGATCATCACTCGCGCCTCGTCCGACCTCGAACGCCTGACCATCCGGCGCAAGCAGCACAACGACTTCGTGACCGAGGTCGACCACGCGGCCGAGGACGCGATCATCCGGACGCTGCGGGAGGCCTACCCGTCGCACGCCTTCCTCGGCGAGGAAAGCGGGGCGTCCTCCCCGGCGAAGGAGAGCGACTACCTGTGGATCATCGATCCGCTCGACGGCACCACCAACTTCCTGCACGGCTTCCCGCAGTACTGCGTCTCGATCGGGCTCAAGCACAAGGGCGTGCTGCAGCAGGCGGTCGTCTACGACCCCAATCGCAACGAGCTCTTCACCGCCACGCGCGGCGCCGGCGCCTTCCTCAATGACCGGCGCATCCGCGTGACCTCCCTCGACCGGCTCGAGGATGCGCTGATCAGCACCGGCTTCCCGTTCCGCGAGTTCGCCCACTTCGACGAGTACCTGCGCATGTTCGGCGCCATGACCCGCCGCGTGGCAGGCATCCGCCGCCCGGGTGCGGCCGCGCTGGACCTCGCCTGGGTCGCCGCCGGACGCACCGATGGCTTCTGGGAAATGGGGCTCTCGCCCTGGGACATGGCTGCCGGCGCGCTGCTGGTGCGCGAGGCCGGTGGCATGGTGGGCGACTTCGAGGGTGGCGAAACGTTCCTCGAGAGCGGCCGCATCGTCGCCGCCGCTCCCAAGATCTTCACGCCGCTGCTGCAGGCGCTCACGGCGCGCTCCTGACTTCCTGCCGGCCCGGCGGACGGCGCCGTCCTCAGAAGAACAGGCGCTGCAGCACCGCGCCGACGGACAGCAGGGCGCCGAATGCCAGTTCGAGCTTCACCGTCCGGAACAGAAGGAAGTTCCAGGCCGGCCCCGCGGGCAATTCGCGGAAATCCACCTGCAGGCGCCACGCGAACGGCAGCAATGCGAGCGGCGCAACAAGGCCAGGACGAGCTTCGATTGCCGCCATCGCCGCCACGATCGCAAACGGCGACCACAACGTGAGCGCATAGAGCTTCGCCGACGCCCGCTTGCCGAAGCTCGCCGCAAAGGTGCGCCTTCCGGTACGCCGGTCGTGCTCCGCATCGCGATGATTGTTGACCGCAAGAACAGCCGTTGCGTGCGCCCCGATCGCGGCGGCCGCGAGCCAGACCGTCGGCCCGCCCGCGCCGGCGTGCAGCAGGTAGGTGCCCAGCACGGCGACCAGCCCGAAGAACACGAACACGGCGAGTTCTCCGAAGGGCGTGTACGCGATCGGACGCGGCCCCCCCATGTACGCCAGCGCCGCCAGTACCGACGCGATGCCGATCACGGCCACGGGCGGCCCGGCATGCAATGTGAGCGGCGTGCCGACGATCACCGCGCAAAGGATGGCCAGCGCGATCGCGCCGCGCACCTCGCCCGGCGTGAGCCAGCCCTTCGCCGTCGCGCGCGGGAGCCCCACGCGGCCCCCGGTTTCGAGTCCGCGGGCGGTGTAGCCGACGTCGTTCTGCAGGTTGGTGATGACCTGCATGAGGATCGAGGCCACGAATGCCAATGTGGCGACCCATGGAAGTATCTGCGCGCCGTGCATCCAGGCAAGGCTGGTGCCCACGACGACGGGGATCGCCGCGATCCACAAGGTGCGCGGGCGGATGGCGACAGCCCACGCGCGCAGCGATCCGGGCGATATGTCTTCGTGCTGCGCGATGGAGTTTGCGGGCATCGGATGCGCGATGGCGATAACGCGCGCAATTATACGGCGTGGCGGGGCATCACCCCTGGACACGGCTCACCCGGGCTTTCACGGCCGGGCTTGCCGCAACCGGTGGTCGACTGGTTGACGTGGTGCTAGGCTTTTCCCCATGCACGAGCACCTCCCGACTTCCTCGTGGATCGAGTGCAGGGTGGAGGACGAAGCCGATGTCCTGTACCTGACCGGCATCTGGCGCCTCGCCCATGTCGAAGCGATCTCCGCCCGGCTGCGCGAACTGGGGCTGCGGGCAAGGACACGCTTCGTTCTGGACGGCAGCCGGCTCGAGTCGCTGGACACGGCCGCGAGCTTCATCCTGCTCAAGCACCTGGCGGACATCGGCTGCACGCGGGCGATGGTGAGCGGGCGCAGCCTGGACCCGCGGCACGAGCGGCTCCTCCTGCTCGTCTACGAGCGCATGACGACCCAGCCCGCGGCCGGGCACACCATGCACCTGGGACTCGTGCAACGCATCGGCGCGGCGGTGCTCGATCTCGGGAGGCTGCTGAAGACCCACGTCGACTTCGTCGGCGTGGTCACGCTCGAGCTCGCCCGCCTTGCGCGAAGGCCACGCGCCTTCCGGACGCGGGAGACGGTGTCGCAGTTCGAGGCCGTGTGCATCGACGCCGTGCCCATCGTCGCCCTGGTGAACTTCCTGATCGGGGTGGTCATCGCCTACGTGCTCGGCGTGCAGGCGCAACGCTACGGCGCCACCCTGTTCGTCGCCGATGGCATCGCCCTGGGCATCTGCCGCGAACTGTCGCCGATCCTGAGCTCGGTCCTCGTCGCCGGCCGCTCCGGGGCGGCCTTCACGGCCCAGATCGGCACGATGAAGGTCGAAGAGGAGATCGATGCGATCAGCACCCTGGGGCTTTCCCCGATCCAGGTGCTGGTCATTCCACGGCTCCTCGCGCTGGTGATCGCGCTTCCCCTGCTGGTCTTCGTCGGAGACGTCGCCGGCATCCTGGGGGGGCTCCTGGTCGGCACGTGGCAGCTGGACATCGCGCCGCAGGTCTTCCTGGACCGCGTGCACAGTTCGCTGGAGATGCGCCACTTCGTGGTCGGCCTCGGCAAGGCGCCCGTGTTCGCCGCCATCGTCGCGACGATCGCCTGCGGCATGGGGCTGCAGGTGAGCCGCGACGCGCGCAGCCTGGGCGAGAACACCACCTCCACGGTCGTGCAGTGCATCGTCTGGGTCATCATGCTGGACGCGGCCTTCGCCGTCGCGTTCCAGCGCCTGGGGATCTGAATGGAACGCGTGCTGGGCCTCGACTCGATCGTCACCCGCTTCGGCAGCCAGGTCGTGCACGACGGCATCTCCTTTTCCGTAGGGCGCGGCGAGGTGGTGGCCCTCATCGGCGGCAGCGGCAGCGGCAAGTCCGTGCTCCTGCGCGAGATCATCGGCCTGGTGCGGCCCACGGCCGGGCGGATCGAGCTGTTCGGCGCCGACGTGTGGCAGTCCGGGCCGGACGAGATGAACGAACTGCGCCGGCGCTTCGGGGTGCTCTTCCAGGACGGCGCGCTCTTCTCGTCACTGACCCTGGCCGAGAACATCGCGGTGCCCTTCGTCGAGCACACCTCGCTGCCGAAGGAGTTCATCGCGCCGCTGGTCGGGTTCAAGCTCGCCCTGGTCGGGTTGCATCCGGATGCCGCGACGAAATTCCCGGCCCAGCTCTCCGGGGGCATGCGCAAGCGCGCCGCACTCGCCCGCGCGCTCGCCCTCGAGCCCGACCTGCTGTTCCTTGACGAGCCGACCTCCGGGCTCGATCCTGTGGGGGCGCGCGAGTTCTACCGGCTGCTGCGCGCGCTGGCCGACAGCCTCGGGCTCACGGTGCTCTTCCTCACTCACGACCTGGACATGCTCGTCTCCATTGCCGACCGCGTCATCGCGCTCTCCGGCGGCAAGCTGATCGCCGACGGCACGGTCGCCGCCGTGCGCGAGGTGGACCATCCCTGGCTGCAGGAGTATTTCGCGAGCCGCGCCTGACCATGGAACCCGAAGCCAAGTACACACTCGTCGGCGCCGCTGCACTCATCCTGGTCGCGCTGCTGGCCGCCGCCTTCATGTGGATCCGCAGCAGCGGCGAGGGCGCGAACGCCACCCGCTACAAGATCAACTTCCAGCGCTATTCGCTCGAGGGGCTCGAGCCGCGCAGCTACGTCACGATGCGCGGGATGAAGGTAGGGTCGGTGTCGAGCTTCCGCTTCTCGGCGCAGGACAAGGGGGCCGTCGAGGTCATCATCGCGGTCGACCCGGGCACCCCGATACGCCTGAGCACCAGCGCCACGACCGAGCGGCACATGGTGACGGGGCTCGCCACGGTCAAGCTCGCGAGCGCCACGGAGGACAGCCCGCTCCTCGTCGAGGCGCCGGCCGGCGAGCCGTTCCCGGTGATCAGGGAAGGCGACTCGCCCATGCAGCAGATGTCGGAGACGCTCACGCAACTCGCGCAGCGCGCGGACGAGACCATGCGGCGGATCAATGCCCTCCTCACGCCGGAGAACGGCGCCGCCTTCACCGAGGTCCTGGACAACCTGCGCCGCGTCTCCCGCCAGGCCGATGCCACGCTCGTGAAAGTCGACACCGCGCTCGGCTCCCTGGGCCGTGCGGGCGATGACGTCCGGGAACTCGCCGGCGAAGTCGTGCGCGACGCCCGCGTGCTGACGGAGCGCTATGCGGAACTGGGCTCGGAGGCGAAGGTGTCGGTCGTCGAGATTCGCGAGGCCATGCGCAAGATGAGCGCCGACGTATCCCGCCTGGCGCAGCGCGCCGACACGCTGCTCGCCGGGCGGCGACGAGGACCTGCGCGAGACGGCGCGGGCGCTGCGCTCGTCGGCCGATGCGCTGGGTGCCGCCGCTGGCCGCCTGCGCGATCCGCGCCAGGTGATCTATGGACCCGCCGAGGGCAGCCTCGGCCCCGGGGAGAAGGCGCGATGAGATCCTGCGTGGCTTTCCTGCTGTCGGCCTTCCTCGCCGCCTGTTCCGCACCCGGGCCACGCGAGGCGGATCGCTACTTCATCCTGGATGCGGGCGCCGCGCCGGCCGCGGCACCGCGCTCCGCAGCGGGGCTGGTCGTGGCACCGACCAGCGCTTCGGGCTTCTACGACACGCAGGACATCGCCTACAGCCGGGCGCCCGGCACGCGCGGCTACTACCAGTTCAGCCACTGGACCGAACGGCCGCAACGCAGCATCCATCGCCAGCTCGCGAAGCGGTTCGAGAGCACGGGCGCGAGAAGCGCGCTGCGCCTGGACACGCAACTCGAGGAGATCTACCACGACGCCACGCAGGAGCCGGGGACGGCGCACATCACGATCCGGGCCGAACTCGTGAACGCCGCCAACGGGACCGTGCTCGCCCGCCGCACGTTCACCCGCTCCTCGCCAGCCTCTTCCTACGATGCGCCCGGTGCCGTGCGCGGGTTCAACCAGGCGCTGGCTGCATTGCTCGACGAAATCGGCGCCTGGATCGACGTCGAGACGAGGCGGCCTACAGCCCCAGCTGCTTGAAGAAGTCGTTGCCCTTGTCGTCCACCAGGATGAACGCCGGGAAGTTCTCCACCTCGATCTTCCAGACCGCTTCCATGCCCAGCTCCGGGAAGTCGATGCATTCGACCTTCTTGATGTTCTCCTCGGCCAGTACCGCCGCCGGGCCGCCGATCGAGCCCAGGTAGAACCCGCCGTACTTCTTGCAGGCGTCGGTCACCTGCTGCGAGCGGTTGCCCTTGGCGATCATGATCATGCTGGCGCCCTTGCTTTGCAGCAGGTCCACATAGGAGTCCATCCGCCCGGCCGTCGTCGGGCCGAAGGAGCCGGACGCCTTTCCTTCCGGGGTCTTGGCCGGGCCGGCGTAGTAGATCGGGTGCTTGAGCAGGTATTCCGGCACGGGCTTGCCGGCGTCGATGAGTTCCTTGAACTTCGCGTGCGCGATGTCGCGTCCGACGACGATCGCGCCGTTCAGCAGGAGCGGCGTCGAGACCGGATGCTTCGAGAGTTCGGCCAGGATGGCCGGCATCGGCTGGTTCAGGTCGATCGCGACCCCGTTCGCCTGCTTGCCCTGCAACTGTCTCCGGGATGAGGCGGCCCGGATCGCGGTCCAGCTCCTCGATGAAGATGCCGTCCCGGGTGATCTTCGCCTTGGCATTGCGGTCGGCCGAGCACGACACGGCCATCCCGATCGGGCAGGACGCGCCATGTCGCGGGAGGCGTATGACCCGGACGTCGTGCGCGAAATACTTGCCGCCGAACTGGGCGCCGATGCCGAGCTTGCCGGCCTCCTCGAGCAGCTTCTTCTCCAGTTCCACGTCGCGGAACGCCTGGCCATGCTCGTTGCCCTGCGTGGGCAGCTCGTCGTAGTACCTCGCGGAGGCGAGCTTGACCGCCTTCAGGCAGGCGTCGGCACTGGTGCCGCCGATGACGACGGCGATGTGATACGGCGGGCAGGCAGCCGTGCCGAGGGTCCTGAACTTGCCGACCAGGAATTTCAGGATGCTTTCCGGGGTCAGCACCGCCTTCGTCTCCTGGTAGAGGGCCGTCTTGTTGGCCGAGCCCCCGCCCTTGGCGATGAAGAGGAACTTGTAGGCGTCGCCGTCCACGGCCTGGATGTCGATCTGGGCCGGCAGGTTGGTGCCGGTGTTGACCTCCCGGTACATGTCGAGCGCCACCGTCTGCGAGTAGCGCAGGTTCTCCTCGGTGTAGGTCTTGTACACCCCCTTCGCGAGCGCCTCCTCGTCCCCGCCTCCGGTCCAGACCTGCTGGCCCTTCTTGGCGATGATGGTCGCGGTGCCCGTGTCCTGGCATACCGGCAGCTCGAACCTGGCGGAGATCTGGGCATTGCGCAACAACGTCACTGCCACGACCCTGTCGTTCGGCGAGGCTTCCGGGTCGCGCAGGATCCTGCCCACGGACTCGTTGTGCTCCGCGCGAAGCATGAAGGAAACGTCGCGCATCGCCTGGTTGGCGAGGACGGTCAGCGCCTCGGGGTCGACCGCGAGGATCTCCTTGCCCTCGAAGGGCCGGACGGAAACGTACTTCTCCGAGCCCTCCACTTTCCGGTAGCTGGTCTGGTCCTTGCCCAAGGGGAAAGGATCCTGGTAGACGAACGGTTTGGTTGCCATCTCGAAAACTCCCTCAGGAAAGCCATGCTCGATGGGCAATTCTGGCGCCGAACGCCTGCCCGCATTCTGATGCAGAGCAACAACCCATCGCCTGCAGAGCAGAATTGCACCATCACTAGGCGCGGAGTATGATTTCTTCATACTTTCCGGAAATCCCGCGCCATGAGCAATGCCGTCAAGAAGACCATCTCGCTGCCCGCTGACCTCGCACAGCAGGCCGAGGCACTTGCCCAGGCCGAGGGAAAGTCGCTGAGCGGCGTCATTCAGGATGCGCTTCGGCAGGCTGGCATCGAACGCCGCCTGCAGGAATTGCGCGGCATCCAGGCCTTCTGGAGCCAACAGGCTCGAGCGAGAGGAATTCTCACCGAAAAGGATCTTGCGCGTTATCTGCGCGATTGAGTCTGCGCGCCACGACAACAGCGGACCAGGCGCGCATGCGAGTTGTCTTCGACACCAATGTCCTGGTTGCCGCGCTTGTCTTCCCCGGCGGACAGGGGGACGCGGCGCTTCGGCGCGTCATCGAGGGAAAGGATCAACTGGTGCTTTCCAGGGCCATCCTGGACGAGCTCCTCGAGGTACTGGGCCGCAAGTTCGCCCGCGATGCGGAGGAACTCGCTCACGTCGCCGTGTTCGTCTCCGACCTGGCAACGGTCGTCGCTCCGAAGCGCAGGTTGCGCGTCGTGAAGGACGATCCCGACAACCGGATTCTCGAATGCGCCTGGCGGGAAACGCGCAGGCGATCGTCACCGGAGACAAAGGCCTCCTCGCACTGAAGTCATTCGAAGGCATTCCCCTCATGACTCTGGCGTCCTATCTGGGCAAGCCATGACTGAACGACCTTCGGCATCAGACCCGGTTCGGGCGCAAGCGAAGTCGACCGCCCACACCCCGATGATGCAGCAGTACCTCGCCCTCAAGGCCGGGTACCCCGACATGCTGCTCTTCTACCGCATGGGGGATTTCTACGAGCTCTTCCACGGCGATGCCGAGCGCGCCGCGAAGCTCCTCGACATCACGCTCACCACGCGCGGCGCCTCGGCGGGCCAGCCGATCCGCATGGCCGGCGTGCCGTTCCATGCCGTCGAGCAGTACCTCGCGAGGCTGGTGAAGCTGGGCGAGTCCGTCGCCATCTGCGAGCAGGTGGGCGACCCGGCAACCGCCAAGGGTCCCGTCGAGCGCAAGGTCGTTCGCGTGGTGACGCCGGGAACGCTCACCGACTCCGCGCTGCTTCCCGCGACGCGCGACACCCTCCTGGTCTCCGCCTGCGTCATCGAGGGGACTGCGGGCCTCGCGTGGCTGTCGCTCGCCAGCGGGCGGCTGCGTATCGCCGAGGTGAGTGCCGCGCGCCTGGCCGACGAGCTGGAACGCCTGCAGCCCGCGGAGCTGCTGCTGCCGGATGACTACGAGCCGACCTGCTTTCGCGCCAGCGCCCCGGTCAGGCGCATCGAGTCGTGGCAGTTCGATCCCGCCTCGGCCGGCCGGGAGCTCGCGCGGCAATTCGGCACGACCGACCTCTCGGGCTACGGCGTCGAAGGCCTTTCCGCCGCGATCGGCGCCGCCGGCGCCCTGCTCTCCTACGCACGGCACACGCAGCAGTCGGCGCTGCCGCATGTCACCGGCCTCGCCGTGGAGCGCGACAGCGAGTTCGTGCAGATGGACGCGCACACGCGCCGCAACCTGGAGATCAGCGAGACGCTCTCGGGAGCGGATTCGCCCACGCTGGTGTCGCTGCTCGACCGCTGCGCCACGACCATGGGCAGCCGCCGCCTCGTGCACTGGATGCACCACCCGCTGCGCGACACGGCGACGCTGACCCGCCGCCACGACGCCATCGAGGCGCTGCTGGCCGGCAATTCGCGCGTGCGCCATCCGCAGGTCGCGCAGGCGCTCGCCGGCTGGTCGGACGTCGAGCGCATCGCCGCCCGCGTGGCCCTGGGCACGGCGCGGCCGCGCGACCTGGCCGGGCTGCGCGACACGCTCGCCACGCTGCCGGCGTTGCACGCACTGCTCTCCTCGGCCGGCACGCACGCCCTCGACCGCCTCGCCGCGCCGCTCGCGCCCGCGGACGTGCCGCTTGCCGACCTTTCCGCCACGCTCAAGGACGAGCCCGCGGCCATCGTGCGCGAAGGCGGCGTGATCCGCGACGGCTTCGACCGCGAGCTGGACGAGCTGCGCGCCATCCAGACCGACTGCGGCTCGTTCCTCCTGGAGATGGAGAAGCGCGAGCGCGAACGCACCGGCATCGCCAACCTGCGCGTGGAGTTCAACCGCGTGCACGGCTTCTTCATCGAGGTGACGCAGGGCCAGCTCGACAAGGTGCCCGCCGACTACCGCCGCCGGCAGACGATGAAGAACGCCGAGCGCTACATCACGCCGGAACTCAAGGCCTTCGAGGACAAGGCGCTCGCCGCGGGCGAAAGGGCGCTCGCGCGCGAGAAGGAACTCTACGAGGCGCTCCTCGCGCGCCTGCAGGGGCACCTCGCGCGCCTGCAGGAGATCGCCGCGGCCGCCGGCGAGCTGGATGCGCTCGCCTGCCTGGCCGCCTCCGCCGAGCGCTTGCGCCTCACGCGCCCGGCCTTCACCGCCGATGACGTGATCGAGATCGCGGGCGGGCGCCATCTCGTGGTGGAGAGCCAGGTCGAGGACTTCATCCCCAACGACACGAGCCTTTCGCGCTCGCGGCAGCTGCTGCTCATCACCGGGCCGAACATGGGCGGCAAGTCGACCTACATGCGGCAGGTGGCGCAGATCGCGCTCCTCGCCTACTGCGGGTCGTTCGTGCCGGCGGCCACGGCCACGCTGGGGCCGCTGGACCGCATCTTCACGCGCATCGGCGCTTCCGACGATCTCGCCGGCGGACGCTCCACGTTCATGGTGGAGATGACGGAGGCCGCCGCGATCCTCAACAACGCCACGCCGAGGAGCCTCGTGCTGGTCGACGAGATCGGGCGCGGCACGTCCACCTTCGACGGCCTGGCACTCGCCTATGCCATCGCGCGCCACCTCGCCGAGCGCGTGCGCTGCTACGCGCTGTTCGCGACGCACTACTTCGAGCTCACCCAGCTCGCCTCCGAACTGCCCAACATCGCCAACGTCCACCTCGATGCCGTGGAGCACAAGGACCGCATCGTCTTCCTGCACCGGCTCGAGCCCGGCCCCGCGGACAAGTCCTACGGCATCCACGTCGCGCACCTCGCGGGCATCCCCAAGGACGTGGTGCGCGCGGCGAAGAAGCACCTCGCGGAGCTGGAGACGCACTTGCGCCCGGCCGGCCCGCAGGCCGATCTCTTCGCCGCGCCTGCGGCCGCGCCGCAAGCCGCGCCGCACCCGGTGGTGGAGGAGCTCGCCGACATCGATCCCGACACGCTCACGCCCCGCGAGGCGCTCGATGCGCTGTATCGCCTGAAGAAGCGCCTCGAAGGCTAGCCCGGTCACCATGCCAAGACTGTTCGCCGCACTCGTCCTCGCAGTCGGTCTCGCCGGTTGCGCGACGAAGCCACCGCACCCCGAGACCTTCTCCTTCGCGGTCATCGGGGATGCGCCATACAACGCCCGGGAGGAAATGGAGTTCGATGCGATGCTCGCGCGCATCGGCGGCGAGCCCCTGGCATTCGTCGTGCACGTGGGCGACTTCAAGGCGGGCGGCGACTCGCCCTGCACGGACGAACTCTACGCGCGCAGCAAGGCGCGCCTGGACGCCTCGCGCCATGCGCTCGTCCTCACGCCGGGCGACAACGACTGGACCGACTGCCGCCGCGACTCGAACGGGAAGATGGACCCGCTGGAACGGCTCGCGAAGCTGCGCGAAGTGTTCTTCACGGACACCTGGTCGCTCGGGCGCTCGCGCATGCCGCTCGCGCGCCAGGAAGCGTGCGCCGAACGCGTCGGCACCACCTGCCGCTGCCCCGGACTGCCGGAGAATCGCAGCTGGATCAGGAACGGCGTGGTGTTCGCGACCGCGCACGTGGTGGGCAGCAACGACAATCACGGCTTCGACGCCGCCAACGATGCCGAGCACCGCTGCCGCGCCACGGCAAACCGCGCCTGGATCGAGAACGCCCTGCGCATGGCGGAAGCGCCCGGACAACGCGGCCTGGTGCTGATCGTGCAGGCGAATCCCTGGGAGGAGAGCCGCGACCGGATCTACGACGGCCTTCTGGCCCAGGTGGCGGCGGGAGCGAAGCGCCTCGGCAAGCCGCTCCTCTTCGTCCATGGCCATACCCACACCTACCGCTACGACCAGCCCTTCCGCGACGCCCGCGGGGTGCCGGCGGCGAACGCGCGGCGACTGGAAACCTTCGGCAGCCCGGTGGTCGGCTGGGTGCGGGTGACCGTCGATCCGAACGAAGCGGAACTGTTCCGCGTCGAGCCGCACCAGTAGCCGCCCGTGGTGGTGCCAGACACGGTGCCTGACACCGGAGAGCTCGCTACGCGTCGTGCTCCGGCGCATCTTCCTCGTGCGCGTGGCCGTGGCGGATCTCTTCCGCGGTCGCGGCGCGCACGGCGGTCACGGCGCACTTGAACCAGACGCGCTCGCCGGCAAGCGGGTGATTGCCGTCGATCACCACCTGGTCCTCGGCGATGTCGGTCACGGTGTAGATGCGCGGTTCTTCGCCGGGATTGTCGTCCGGCACTTCGCCCGGCAGGCCCTCGAAGCGCATGCCGACCTGCAGGATGTCGGGAAAGGCCTCGCGCGGCTCGACATGCAGCAGTTCGGGATCGTAGTCGCCGAAGGCATCCTCCGGCTCCAGGGTGACATCGAGCTCGTAGCCGGGGCCATGCCCCTCGAGCGCGGCCTCGACCTTGGGGAAGATGCCGCCATGGCCGCCGTGCAGGTAGGCTACGGTCGCGCCGGGCTCGTCGAGCAGCGCGCCATCGACATCGCGGATCTCGTACGCCAGCGTGACGACGGTGCCGGCGTCAATCCGCGCGGCCATTGAGGCTCTTCACCGCCTTGAGGACCTCGTCGGCGTGGTCCTTGGGGCTCACGTCGTGGAGGACGTGGCGCAGGACGCCCTTCTTGTCGATGACGAAGGTCGAACGCGACAGCGTGGACAGCGCGTGCCCGTCGACGACCTTCTCGACGACGACCCCGTACTTGCGGCACACCTCGCCTTCGGGATCGGCGAGCAGCTGCACGGACAGCCCCTGCTCGTCGCGGAACGCGGCATGGGAGAGGACGTCGTCGCGCGAGATGCCGAAGACGACCGTGTCCAGCTTCGCGAATTCCTGCTCGCGGTCGCTGAAGTCGCTCGCCTGGATGATGCAGCCGGGCGAGCCGTCGCGCGGATAGAAGAACAGGACGATGTTCTTCTTCCCGCGATAACTGGAGAGATGCATCATCTCCATGCTCGCGTCGGGGAGCGAAAACGACGGTGCCGGGCGTCCTACCTGTAACATTGGGTTCCTCGAAACGTGAATCGATTCTAGCGGATTTCATGGCACGCAAGGGCAGCCCCCCGGAGAAGCGTCGCGAGGCGGCGCGGGCTCGATTTCCCGGACTGTTAACCACCGCACAGTTCCTGCGCAGGCACTGGCAGAAGCGGCCGCTCCTCGTGCGCGGCGCGTTCCCCGATTTCGCCGATCCGATGTCCGCCGCCGAGGTGCTGGCGCTGGCGCAATCGCCCGATGCGGAGTCGCGCATCGTGCGCCGCGCAGGTGCCCACTGGTCGCTCGCGCACGGACCGTTCACGCGCGCGGAGCTTGCGCGGCGGCCGCGCAGGGACTGGACCGTCCTGGTGCAGGACACCAACCACTTCAGCGACCGCGCCGCGGCCCTGCTCGCGCGCTTCGCCTTCGTGCCGCACGCGCGCGTCGACGACCTGATGGTGAGCTACGCGGTCCCCGGCGGCACGGTCGGCCCGCACGTCGACTCCTACGACGTGTTCCTCATCCAGGGCATGGGGCGGCGGCGCTGGCAGGTTTCCGCGCAACGCGATCTCGCCTTCGTCCCCGGCCTCGACCTGAAGATCCTCGCGCGCTTCGAGCCCGAGGAGGAATGGGTGCTCGAGCCGGGGGACATGCTCTACCTGCCGCCGGACGTGGCGCACTACGGCATCGCCGAGACCGAGTGCCTCACCTGGTCGGTGGGCTTTCGCGCGCCTTCGGACGCCGAACTGGCCTCCTCCTTCCTCGACTATCTCGGCGAGCGCCTCGCTCCCGCCGGCCGCTACGCCGACCCGGGCCTTGCGCCGGCGCGCCATGCCGGCGCCATTCCCGCCGGGCTCCTCGATCACGTCGAACGCACCCTGAAGCGAATCCGCTGGACGGCGCGCGATGCCCGCGACTTCGCCGGCCGCTACCTTTCCGAGCCGAAGGCGCATGTCTATTTCACGCCTCCCGCGCGGCCGTTGTCCGCGGCGCGTTTCGCGGCCTCCGCCAGCCTCCGTGGCGTGGTCCTCGACCGCCGCACGCGGCTTCTCTACGCGCGCGGCTTGATCTTCATCAACGGGGAATCGCTCGCCGGGCACAACTCTTGGAGGGCGTGGTTGCGCCGGCTCGCGGACCTTGGCAGTCTTGATCGCCTCGGCGACGCGCCGGCCGGGTTCCGCAAGCTGATCCACGAGTGGTACTGCCGGGGATTCCTGCACCTTGGCAAGGAAAGGAGGCCATGAGCATGCCCGACACGCCAGACACCAAGCCGGTCTACCGGCAGATCGCCAGCGTGGAAGAGTCGCGGGCGGCCATCGACGAGGTGATCGGCACCGCGCAGAAGCTGATCTCGATCTTCGACTACGACCTCGACCACCGCGGCTTCGGGGATCCGCTGCGCATCGAGAAGCTGCGCCGTCTTCCTGCTGCGCGGACGCGCGCACCGCCTGCAGATCGCCCTGCACGAGCCGGAGCGCATCGAGCGGCACGAAGCGCGCCTCGTGGCGCTGCTGCGGCAGTTTCCGGGCGCCATTGCGATCAACCGCACGCTCGGGCAGGCGCGCAACGCGACCGACCCCTTCGTGCTCGCCGACGACCACAGCGTCTGGCACCAGCTGCATTACACCCAGCTGCGCGCCGTTGTTGCGCTGCACTCTCCGCCGGACGCGGTGCCGCTGCGCGGAAAGTTCGAGGAGATCTGGGAACTGTCCGAGCCGGCCGTCAGCTCGAGCACCACTGGCCTTTGAATCGACAGGGTTTTCCGGACTCGCCGCCCTCCCCCAGGCGGGTGCCTTGTGGTAACATTTCGCGTTGGCTTCAGGCGCGGCGGAGTGGTTGTTGCGCTGCAACATCCGCCGCGGCCGCAGTCACGCGATTTCCATCACTTACCCAGTCAAAAGGACCCACAAAATGAAGACCTCCTATCTCCTCGCAGCCCTCCTCGCTGTCGGCGTCGTCGCCTGCGGCAAGACCGAAGCCCCCGCTCCCGCGCCCGCCCCGAAGGTCGAAGCGCCGAAGCCCGTCGAGGCCCCGAAGCCCCCTGAGGCCCCCGCCGCCGCGCCCGCTTCCGGCGCCGCCGATGCGGCCAAGCCCGCCGAAGCCCCGAAGGCCGACGCCGCCAAGCCCGCCGAAGCCCCGAAGGCCGACGCGAAGCCTGCCGAAGCCCCGAAGAAGTAATCGCGCTTCACGGCAGCAGAAAAAGCCGGCCCGATGGCCGGCTTTTTCTTTGCTGCCCCACGAATGAACCCGGTTCGTGAACCGGGTTCATCGCTTGCGATGTCAGACAGCGCGCCAGGCGAAGCCATCGTCCTGGGTGGACACGCCGACCCAGGATTCCTCGCAGGCCAGCGCCCCGGCCAGCGCGCGCACCGCGAGTTCCGGCCGGTTGTTCTCCTTCGAGAGGTGGGCGGCGAGGATGTGCTTGAGCCGGCTGCAGTCGATGCGCGTGAGGATCGCCGCCGCCGCGTCGTTGTCGAGATGCCCGAAGCGGCCGGAGATGCGCTCCTTGAGCATCTTGGGGTAGCTGCCGCCGGCCAGCATCGCCGCATCGTGGTTGCACTCCAGCACCAGCGCATCGCAACCCGAGAGCTTCTCCTCCACGTGCGGCGTGGACATGCCCAGGTCCGTGACCACCGCGAGGCGCGCCGCGCCATCGGAAAAGACGAACTGCACGGGCTCGCGCGCGTCGTGCGGCACGAGGAACGGGTCGACCAGCAGGCCGTCGACGGCGAACGCCGCATGCGGGTCGATGAAGCGCACGAGCGTTGCGGGAAAGTCGAGCGGCAGGGAGAGCGCGGTTCCCCGCGTGAGGTAGACGGGGATGGCGTGGCGCTTCGCGAACCTCGCGACCCCGCCGAGATGATCGGTGTGCTCGTGGGTGACGACGATGGCGCGCAGGTCCGCGGCCGTGAGGCCCAGCCGCGCCAGCCTGGCGGAGCACTCGCCGAGGGAGAAGCCGCAGTCCATCAGCACGCGCGTTGCACCCTGCTCGACGACCAGCCCGTTGCCGGAACTGCCGCTCCCGAGGGCGGCGAAACGCAGCGCCATCCGCGCTACTTCAGCTGCTCGAAGAGGAGCGCCAGGATGCGCTTGCCGGTCGGGGAGTTCTCCGTCTCTTCCTTCATGTTCTGCACCACGACCTGGGAAGAATTGGCTCCTGCATCCGTGACGAGGATGCGGAACTGCGGCTCCGCGGCTTTCGGCGCCGTGCGCCAGAAGGCGAGCTTGTCGAGGAAGCCCTCGTTGGAGGTGTTGCCCGCCGCCTCCGGATCGATGTAGCGCACGAAGAAGAGGCCCTTGGAGCGGTCGCGATCGACGACGGTGAAGCCGATGCGGTCCAGCGCCAGGCCGACGCGGCGCCAGGCGCGGTCGAAGCTGTCGTTGACCACCAGCGGACCGGCGCCGTTCCCCTGCAGGACGGCGTTGGCGGGGACGGGGGTGGCGGAGGCGATCACCGACGCGGCCGCTCCCGGCTGGCCGGTTGGCGCCGGCGTGGCGCGCTTGGCCGGCTCGCCCAGCTTGGCGAGCAGGCGGCCGAGCATTTCCGCCTCGAGGTCGCGGTCGGTGCCGGTGCCGCGCGGCTGCCACTTCGTCGCGTCGTAGCCCGTCATGAACACTTCCTCGAGCCCGCGATGGCTCACGTAGATTTCCGTGGTGCCGGGCTCCAGGCCCTTCTCGAGCCGCGTGCGGTAGCGGTCGCGCTCGCCGGTGGAGTACATGCCGGGAAGCGCACGGCTGATCAGGCCGCGGATGCCCGTCGATTCGACGGCGGCCCGCGATTCGTACCAGTTGGTTTCGAGGATCCCCGCCTGCGGCGTCTCGCGGGCGATGGAGAAGCCGAGGTCGAGCCAGAACTCGCGCACGATCGGCCACACCTGCCCCGGCTCGGCCTTGGCGACGATCCAGCGCTGGTCGCCGCTGCGCTCGATGCGCGCGTTGGGAACGGCCAGCAGCACGCCGCCAACCGTGCCGCTCGCGGGCGTGCCCTGCGGCGCCCCGGTGCGGTCGCGGCTGTACTGCGAAAAGCTGGTGGACGACTTCGGGTCGGGAAGCGCGTAGCGCTGGTCGGCCACGGGCGAGGTCAGGTCGGGCGGCACTTCGAGGGGCTTTTCACGCGCACGCTCGGCGCGCAGCTGCTCCTCCGTCTTGAAAAGGCCGCATCCGGAAGCCAGGATGAGCGGGACAAGGACGATGGCGAGCGTGCGGATGCGTGTCATGGATGGGAAGTTTCCGGATCAGGTGAGACAGCCCGCTTCGCGAAGCGCGCCGGTGACGGTGTCGTGATGGGCGGGCGAGAGCAAGGTGAGGGGCAGGCGGATGCCTTCGCCGATGCGACCCATGCGCGCGAGCGCCCATTTCACGGGGATGGGGTTGGCCTCGACGAAGAGCTTCTGGTGCAGGCCGATGAGGCGGTTGTTCAGGGCGATGGCCTGCTTCGCGTCCCCCGCCACCGCGGCCGCGCACATCTCGTGCATCAGGCGGGGAGCGACGTTGGCGGTGACGGAGATGTCGCCGTTCGCGCCGAGGAGGATGTAGGCGAGCGCCGTGGCGTCGTCGCCGGAGAAGACCATGAAGGGCGCGGGCTTGCGGCGCAGGAGGTCGGCGCCGCGATCGAGGTTGCCGGTGGCGTCCTTGATGCCGACGATGCCGGGAACCTCCGCGAGGCGCAGCGTGGTGTCGGTCGCCATGTCCGCCACCGTGCGGCCGGGCACGTTGTAGAGGATCATCGGCAGGTCGACGGCCTCGGCGATCGCCCGGAAGTGGCGATAGAGCCCCTCCTGCGTCGGCTTGTTGTAGTACGGCACCACGGACAGCGAATAGTCCGCGCCGACATCCTTGGCGAACTGCGTGAGCGCGATCGCCTCGCGGGTGGAATTGCCGCCGGCCCCGGCGATGATCGGGATGCGTCCGCGGCCGTGCTCGACCGCCGTGCGGATGAGCAGGCAATGCTCGTCGACGTCGACGGTGGGCGATTCGCCGGTGGTGCCGACGACGACGATGCCGTCCGTGCCCTCGGCGATGTGCCAGTCGAGCAGCGCCTTGAAGCGCGGGATGTCCAGCGAGCCGTCCGCCTGCATGGGCGTGACGATCGCAACTAGGCTGCCGGTGAGCATGGTTCCGGGATGCGCGGGGCGGGTGAAAGAGCGAGATTTTACCGCATTCCCCCCTCGCGAACGCCCGCTATGCGTTCGCGTCCTCCCGGCGGGCGCAAAGCCGCTGCACCGCCGCCGGCCGCGGCGCGGTGACGACCAGGTCCTCGTAGGCCACGACCCGCAGCCTCCCGCGCACCGCCTCGAGGAGCTCGCCGGGGGCGAGCAGGAAGTCCGGATTGGAAGGCTTGCCGAACTTCTCGTTGCCGCGCGCGAAGGTTTCGTAGACGAGAAGGCCGCCCGGCTCGAGGGACGCGACGAGGAGCGGCAGCAGCGGCCGGTGCAGGTAGTTGGTCACCACGATGGCATCGAAACGGCGCTCCGCGAAAGGCCAGGGCGCGCCTTCCAGGTCGGCCGCGACGAGCGTCACCCCGGCGGGCGGACCGGGAAAGAGCCCCGGGTCGCGATCGACCGCGCACACCTCGAACCCGAGCTTCGCGAGATGGCGCGCGTGTCGCCCGGAGCCGCAGGCGAGATCGAGCACCTCGCCGCCGGGGCGGATCAGGCTGGCCCAGCGCACCACCCACGGCGAGGGCGCCAGCTCGGCGAGATGCGTGGTCAAGGCGAGCGTCGAACCGCCATCAGGATGCCAGCAGGGAGTCCGGCTCGTGGAAGGGGTGCCCCAGCGCTTCCGCCACTTCGCGGTAGGTCACCTTGCCCTCGCAGACGTTCAAGCCGGCCAAGAGGTGCGTGTTGGCCTTGAGCGCCTTCTTCCAGCCCAGCTCGGCCAACTGCAGCGTGAACGGCAGCGTGGCGTTGTTGAGCGCGTAGGTGGACGTGCGCGGCACGGCACCCGGCATGTTGGCCACGCAGTAGTGCACCACGTGGTCGACGACGTAGGTCGGGTCGGCATGCGTGGTCGCGCGCGAGGTCTCGAAGCAGCCGCCCTGGTCGATGGCGACGTCCACCACCACCGCGCCCGGCTTCATCCGCGCGACGTGTTCGCGCGTCACGAGCTTCGGCGCGGCGGCGCCGGGGACGAGCACGCCGCCGATGACCAGGTCGGCCGTGAGCACGTGGTGCTCGACGTTGTCGCGATTGGAGAAGACGGTGATCGCGCGCGCGCCGAGCAGGCGGTCGATGCGGCGCAGCGCGTCGATGCTGCGGTCGATGACCACCACGACCGCTCCCGAACCCACCGCCATCTGCGCCGCGTTGGAGCCCACCACGCCGGCGCCGAGGATCACGATCTTGGCCGGCGGCACGCCGGCCACGCCGCCCAGCAGGATGCCCATGCCGCCGTGCGCCTTCTCCAGGCAGTAGGCGCCGGCCTGCACCGCCATGCGCCCCGCGACCTCCGACATGGGGGCCAGGAGCGGCAGCCCGCCGCCGGGCTGCGTCACCGTCTCGTAGGCGATGCACACCGCCCCGCTCGCCATGAGCCCCCGGCACTGTTCCGGGTCGGGCGCGAGATGCAGGTAGGTGAAGAGGATCTGGCCGGGACGCAGGCGCGCGATCTCCGCCGGCTGCGGCTCCTTCACCTTGACGATCATGTCGGCGGCCGCGAACACCTCGTCGGCGCCGGCGCAGGATCTTCGCACCGGCCTTCTCGTAGACCGCGTCGCCCGCGCCGATGCCGGCACCCGCGTCGCGCTCGATCACGACCTCGTGGCCGAGGGCGACCAGCTCGCGCACCGACGACGGCGTGAGCCCGACGCGGTACTCGTGGACCTTGATTTCCTTCGGCACGCCGATCTTCATGGTCTCTCCGTCTCGCGGTTGTTCGCGCAGGACCGCGCTACGCCACCGCGCGCAGGGGCTCCATTCTACTGACGCCCATTTCCTTCAGCGTCTCGGCCACCGCGGACACCACGTTGCGCATCTCGTTCGCGTCGATGGCGCCGATGCAGCCGACGCGGAAGGTCTCGACCTGCGTGAGCTTGCCGGGATAGAGGATGTAGCCGCGCGCCTTGCACCTTCTCGTAGAACGGCTTGAAGGCGTAGTTCGGGTCGCCGGGCGCGTGGAAGGTGACGATCACCGGCGCCTGGATCGGCGCGCGGCAGGAAGAGCTTGAAGCCGAGCGCCGGCCATGCCGTCGATGAGGGTGTCGCAGTTCTTCGCGTAGCGCGCCCCGCGCGCGGCCGTGCCGCCCTCGGCGAGGAACTGGTCGAGTGCCACGCGGAACGCCGCCACGACGTGCGTCGGCGGCGTGAAGCGCCACTGCGTGGTCTTCTGCATGTAGGTCCACTGGTCGTGGAGGTCCATGGCGAGCGAGTGCGAGTTGCCCTGGCACTTCTCCAGGACCGCCTTGCGCGCGATCACGAAGCCCATGCCCGGGAACGCCCTCGATGCACTTGCCGGAAGCGGCGATGACGGCATCGACCGGGTACTTCGACACGTCGATGTCGATCGCGCCGAAGGAACTCATCGCGTCGACGATGAGCCCGCGGCCGTGGCGCGCGCAGGCCTGCCGCGATCTCCGGCAGCGGGTTCAGGATCCCGGTGCCCGTCTCGCAGTGCACCTGCGCCACGTGCGTGATCGCGGGGTCGGCCGCGAGTGCCGCCTCCACCATCGCGCCGGTCGGGTGCCGGTCCTCGGCCAGGTCGAGCGCGACATGCGCGCGCCCGAGGATCTTCAGGATCTTCAGGATGCGCTGGCAGTACGCCCCGTTCTGCGGCACCAGCACCTTGCCGTCGCGCGGCACGAGGTTGCCGATGGCCGCCTCCACCGAGAAGGTGCCGCTGCCCTGCAGCGGCACGCACACGTGCGTGCCGCCGCCGTGCACGATGTCGACCAGGTCGCGGCAGATCGTGCCGGTGATGGCGTTGAAGGACGCGTCCCAGGAGCCCCAGTCGCGCAGCATCGCCTGCTTGGTGGCGAGCGAGGTGGTGAGGGGTCCGGGGGTGAGCAGGATGGGGTCGTTGCCGAGAATCATGTCTGTCTCCAGGCCTGCGTGCGGCGGTCGAGCCACACCTGCAGGAAATAGTAGACGGCGCAGACCGCCGCCGAGGTCGCCACGATCAGCGTCGCCATCGCCGCCGCCGCGCCGATGTCGCCCGCCTCGTCCAGGTTCACGATGGCCACCGAGGCGACGACGGTCTTCGGCGAGTACAGGAACATCACCGCCGAGACGGTGGTCATCGCGTTCACGAACAGGTAGCGGCTGATCTCGAGCACCGCGGGCAGGCACACCGGCACGGTCACCTTGAAGAAGGTGCGCCAGAACGCCACGCGCAGCGACGCCGATACCGCCTCGAACTCGTCGTCGATCTGCTTCAGCGCCGTGAGCGCCGTCAGGTGCGACGACGTGTAGTAGTGCACCGTCGTGCAGACGACCAGGATCGCCATGCTGCCGTAGAGCGCGTGCAGGGGATTGGCCTCCTGCACGAAGAAGAAGATGTAGCCCAGCCCCAGCACCATGCCCGGCACGCCCATCGGCAGCACGGCCATCAGGCGCACGAACGGCCGCCAGGCGTCCAGGCCGCGCGTCTTCTCGAGGAGGTAGGCGGTGAGGAAGATGAACGACCGAGCCCAGGCGTCGCGCACCAGAACGCCATCGTCACGCTGTTCACGTAGGAGGCGAAGATGCCGGCCTCCACCAGCCCCATGCGGTAGTGGGTCGAGCGAGAGCGAGAAGTTGTACGGCCAGAGCTTCACGAAGGAGGCGTACACGGCCATGCCGAGGACGGCGAGCATCAGGAGCGCCATCACCCAGCAGTAGGCCGCCATCGCCCAGTCGTAGGCGCGCGAGGGCTTCGGGACGTAGGGCACCGAGCGCGCCGAGAGCAGCGCCGACTGCCGCTTGCTGCACCCAGGCGTCCACGACGTAGGTCACCGCGACCGGCGCCAGCAGGATGATCGCGACCACCGCGCCCTTGGCGAAATCCTGCTGCCCGATCACCAGCTTGAAGATGTCGGTGGC
This sequence comes from uncultured beta proteobacterium, assembly GCA_963786635.1. Taxonomy (GTDB): domain Bacteria; phylum Pseudomonadota; class Gammaproteobacteria; order Burkholderiales; family Usitatibacteraceae; genus FEB-7. The sequence goes on from CAWAZV010000007.1 coordinate 89,720, forward strand.
GAGCATGTTGAAGTTGCCGCCGATCACCTTGGGGATGCCGAAGTCGCTCAGGGCGTAGGTGAAGACCACCATGGCCGCGCTGATGAGGCCGTACTTGGCCCCGGGCAGCGTGATGGTCCAGAACGGCGCAGCGGTGCGCGTGCCCAGCGCGTCGGCGGCCTCGTAGAGGCGCGCGTCGGTGAGCGACAGCGCGGTCACCAGGATCATGAGCGCGTGCGGGAAGGTCGCGAAGACGAGCGAGATCGACGATCCCGGGCGCGCCGTAGATCTGCGTCTCGCCCATGCAGGGCCTTCAGCAGCCCCTGGTTGCCGAACCAGAAGATGAAGGAGATGGCGGCCAGGAGCGAGGGCGCGAGGATCGGCACCAGCGCGATGTTGCGCAGCAGCGCCTTGTAGCGCATGCAGCTGCGCGTGAGCGCGTAGGCGAAGGCGAAGGCGAGCGGGATGGTGATCGCGGTCACCAGCGCGGACACCCACACGCTGTTCCAGATCGAGCGGGCCAGCGCCGGCGTCTGGAAGTAGGCGACGAAGTTGGCCAGCCCGACGAACTCGCCGGCGCGGTCCTCGACGCTCTTCACCAGGATCATCGCCATCGGCGCGAGCAGGAAGACCGCCAGCGCCACGCCCGCCAGCGAGGAGGATCGCGTGCGCCGATCCGGTCGCTCCAGTGCACCCGCAGGCGCGGCCGGTACACGCGCCCGAAGAGCTGCGGCTGGCCGGGTGCCACGGAGCTGTAGGCGGGATCGGGCGCGGCGCTCACGGCGGCGCTCAGGCGGCGGGCGCCTCGAAGACGCGGATGCGCTCGGCGGGCACCGCCACCCGCAGCGCGTCGCCGGGCTTCACGCGGAATTCGGCGAGGTCGTTCACGGACAGGTCCGCGTAGAGCGGCTGCGCGATGCCGTTCACGCGCACCGTGAGGCGCGAGTAGGCGCCGAGGAACTCGACCTTCTCCACGGTCGCGGCGGCCGAGTTCGGCGTGGCGCCGTTCACGCCGCGCACGAGGACGTCCTCCGGGCGGAAGAAGGCGCGCAGCGCGGCCGCCTTCCGCGAGCGCCGGCGTCGACCTCGCACTCGAAGCGCTGCTCGCCCACGAGGATGCGGTTCGCGTCCGCGCGCGTCGGCGGGCAGCAGGTTGGTCTTGCCCACGAAGTCGGCGACGAAGGGCGTGGCCGGATTGCGGTAGACCTCGAGCGGCGTGCCGATCTGCTCGATCGCGCCGTGGTTCATCACCACGATGCGGTCGGCCATCGAGAGCGCCTCCTCCTGGTCGTGCGTGACGAGGATGGTGGTGATGCCCAGGCGCTGCTGCAGGCTGCGGATCTCGCCGCGCAGCCGCACCCGCACGCGCGCGTCCAGCGCCGAGAGCGGCTCGTCGAGCAGCATGAGCCCGGGCGAGGTGGCGAGCGCGCGCGCGATGGCGATGCGCTGCTGCTGGCCGCCGGAGAGCTGGGCGGGAAACTTCGGGCCGCTGTCGGGCAGGCCGACGAGGGCGAGGAGCTCCGCCACGCGCGCCTCGCGCTGCGCCCTCGGCATGCGCCGGTTCACCAGCCCGTAGGCGACGTTCTCCGCGACCGTCAGGTTGGGAAACAGCGCATAGGACTGGAAGACGATGCCGTAGTCGCGCTTCATCGGCGGCAGGAGCGAGATGTCGCGGCCGGCCTGCACGATCCGTGCCGGCGCTCTGCACCTCGAGCCCGGCGATGATGCGCAGGAGCGTCGTCTTGCCGCAGCCCGAGGGCCCGAGGAAGCAGATGAGCTCGCCCGGGCGCACGGCGAGGCTCACGTCCTTCAGCGCGACGAAGCTCCCGAACTCCTTGCGGATGTGCTCGAGGACGAGGAAGTCGGGGGCGGAGGCGGACAAGGGCGGGGGCGGCAAATGGAAAGGGCCGGACGGTGCGTTGAATGCTTCCGTCCGGCCCGGGTGCTTCAGGCTGCGGTCACTTCTTCGGCTCGGACTTCGTGTCGTAGCGCTTCTGCCATTCGGCGAGGATCTTCTCGCGGTTCTTCGCGGCGTACGCGAAGTTGTTCTTGATGAGCTTCTTCTCGAGGTCGGCGGGCAGGTGCGGCAGCGCCGGCTTCACGTCGGGGTGCGCCACGATCGCGAAGTTCTTCGCGTAGGCCTCGTTCGCCTCCTTGGTCGCGACCCAGTCCATGAGCTTCTTCGCGGCGTCCATCTTCTTCGAGGTCTTCACGATGCCGGAGGCCTCGATGTCCCAGCCCAGCCCCTCCTTCGGGAACACCAGCTCCACCGGCGCGCCCTTGGCCTTCACGTCGTTGCCGCGGAAGTCGAAGGAGATGCCGACCACGAACTCGCCCGCGCCCGACTGGCGGCAGGGCTTGGAGCCCGAGTGCGTGTACTGCGCGATGTTCTCGTGCAGCTGGTCCATGTACTTCCAGCCGCCCGCTTCTCCCATCGTCTGCAGCCAGCCCGAGCACGCTCAGGAAGCCGGTGCCGCTGGAGGCCGGGTTGGGCATCGTGATCTGGCCCTTGTAGACGGGCTTGGTGAGGTCGGCCCAGCTCTCCGGCTTCGGGATGTTCTTCTTCTTGCCCTCGACGGTGTTGTAGCAGACCGTGGCGGCGTACACGTCCTGCCCACCCAGGCCGGCGGGCTTGCCGCTGTCGCTGAAGGCGGCGTTGAGCTTGCTCGAAGCCCTCGGGCGCGTAGGGCGCGAGCAGGCCCTCGGCCTTGAAGATCTCCATCGAGGAGGCGGAGACGCCGAGGATCACGTCGGCCTGCGGGTTGGCCTTCTCCGCGAGCACCTTCGCGGTGATGACGCCCGTGGAGTCGCGCACGAACTTCAGCTCGATGTTCGGGTTCGTCTTGTTGAACGACTCGGAGTAGGCCTTGAGCTGGTCGGTCTCGAGGGCGGTGTAGACGAGCAGCTCGGTCTTCTGCGCCCAGCCGGTGCCTGCGGCGAGCGAGGCGACGGCTAAGGCGATCGTGCGGAGTGCGTGGCGCATGGATTTCTCCTTTGGGTGGCGAACGTGGGCGGAAAGGTTGGATGGGGGCTGCCCGGCGCGCGAAGTGCCGATTATCCCCGGTTTGCGACGCTGTGCAACGGTCACGGCGCGGCACTCGCGGAGGCCCTGCCGGGGAGCACGGATCCCTCCATCGCGCCGGCTGCGAGACCCAGGTGCGCGAGGATCGTCGGCGCCAGGTCGATGAGGCTCGCCGGCGCCGAATTCGTGCCGCGGCCGTAGCCGCCGCCGCGCAGCGCGAGGAAGGGGCGCTGCTCGTAGGGGCCGAGCCCGCCGTGCTGGCCGTGGCCCGGCGTCAGCTCGCCGCCGAAGGCATTCTCGGCCACGTCGCTGCGGCCGCGCACGCCGTAGGCATTGGGCTCGTCGTCGCCGGCGAGATTCACCGCGATGGCGAGCGTGGCGTGGCGCGGCAGTCCCAGCCCCGCCAGCGCATCGCCCGCGACCACTCGGCCGGCGAAATCCTGCGCCTCGAGCCAGCGCACGAGCTCCGGCAGGCGCGCGCGCGCCGCGTCGGCCACGTGGATGATGACGGCGGTTCCCTGCGGCGCCACGACGACGTCGCGCGAATCGAGGGCCGCCTTGAATCCCGCCGCGACCAGCCGCGCGTCGACGTCGATCCTGCGGCGGATCGTCTGCATGCCGTGGTCGGAGCAGACCGCGAGGAGGATGCGCTCCCCCGTCGGGTCGAGTCGCTCGACGCGCGCGAGCACGCTCGCCACGTTGCGATCCGCCGCGCCGATCGCGCGCGCGGTGCTCCGGCGAGCCCAGGGGCGCGTGGTGCCCGGTATGGTCCGGCTCGGAAAGCCACAGCACCGCAAGCGGCGGCCGGCGGACGTCGAGCACCTCGTCGCAGAAGCGCTGCGTCATGGCGCGATCCCCCTCGGCGCCGATCTCGATCGCGAGCCCGTCGTCGAGGCGCGCGCGCCCCGGCCCGAACGAGCCCGCGCGGTGGTAGACGAAGCCGGCGCCCTCCGGGTCCAGCACGTAGGCGGCGCCGGGAGAGACATTGGACATCGCGACCGCGGGCCCCAGGGACGCCACGCGCTCGTGCAGCGTCGGGCGGCCGAGCGCCCGGCCCGTCGCCCGGCGCAGGCGGTCGAGGAAGTCGGGCTTGCCCACGGAAAGGCAGGCGAGCCCCTGCCCTTCGTCGAGCACCATGGTGTTGCCGAGGAGCCCGTGCGCCGCCGGCCGGCAACCGGTGGCGATGGAGGCGGCACTGGTGCGCGTGGTCGACGGAAACACGCCGCGAAAGTCGGCGAAGTACGCCGCCTCCTCGGTGAGGCGCGCGAGCGTGGGCGCCGTCGCGTGGTCGACCAGGTCGGCGCGCAGGCTGTCGCAGACCACGAGGACCGCCATCCGGCCTTCGCTCATGGCGCGTACGTGTAGCGATCGCCGTCCTTCACCAGCGTGCGGCGGTCGAGGTAGTCGTGGAAATGCACCGTCACCTGCTCGTCCTCCACGAAGACGACGGCGTAGGCCGGGGGCTCGTGGCTCTTCGGCACGTGGGTCGCGGTGACGAAGTCGAACGGCACCTGGTGGTTCAGGCCGCGCATGGTCGAGACGGGAATGCGCCGCCAGCTGCCGCACACCGGCCGGTGCACGTGGCCGTAGAACAGGTGGCGGATGTTGTCGCGCCCCTCGACGAGCTTCGCGAAGCGCTCCGGCTCGACGAGCGAGATGCGGTCCAGGCAGGGGATGTGGATCGGGAACGGCGGGTGGTGCATGAAGAGGTACACGGGCCGGCCCGCCGCCTCGTCGAGGCGCGCGCGTGAGCCACGCCGCGCGGGCGTCGCAGTAGAGCCCGCCGTTGACGCCCTCGTCGAGCGTGTCGAGGAAGAGGAAGTCGCCCTCGGGCAGCCGCAGCGCCGACTGCACGAAGCCCGCCTCGTCGCACGGCACGTCGGGAAACACGGCGGCGAACGGCGCGCGCGCGTCGTGGTTGCCGAGCAGCAGGTACCAGGGCATGGGCAGGCGCTCGAGCTGCGTGCGCAGCCCCCGGTAGGCCGCCTCCTCGCCCTTGTGCGCGAGGTCGCCGGTGACGCACGCAGAAGCGCGCGTCGGCGTGGTTGGCGACGACGTCGTCGATGCACAGGCGCAGCCGTTCGTAGGGATCGAGCTCGTAGAGCATCACGCCGGGCGCGACGAGGTGGGTGTCGGTGATGTGGATGATCTTCATGGGCGGTCAGGTGGCCGCGGCGAGGACGCCGGGCGATCGGGAAGGTTGGCGTAGCCGCGGCTGGCGGCGTCGATCAGCAGGCGCGTGTAGTCGTCGGCGGGCTTGCGGAACACGGCCTGCGTGGCGCCCGCCTCGCGCACCGTGCCGTCGCGCAGCACGACGACGCGGCCGGCGACCTGGCCGATCACGCCGAGGTCGTGGCTGATGAAGAGGCAGGCCGTGCCGGACTTCTGCTGCAGCGACTTCAGCAGGACCAGGACCTGCGCCTGCACCGAGACGTCGAGCGCGGAGGTGATCTCGTCGCAGATGATGAGGTCGGGCGCGGCCGCGAAGGCGCGCGCGATCGCGACCCGCTGCTGCTGCCCGCCGGAGAGCTGCCGCGGGTAGCAGTCGAGGAAGCCGGGGTCGAGCTGGAGCTGCTCGAGGAGCTCGATCGAGCGCCGCGCGCCTTCTCGCCGGTGAGGCCGTGGAAGAGCGCCAGCGGGCGCGCGAGGATCGCGTCGACGCGATGGCGCGGATTGAGCGACGACAGGGGGTCCTGGAAGATGATCTGGATGCGCCGGCGCGTCTCGGCGCTGCGCCCGGCCGCCAGCCCCGGCAGTGCGGCTCCGTCGAAGCGCAGGGTGCCGGTCGTCGGCGCGAGCAGCCCCGCGATGACGGCGGCGGCCGTGCTCTTCCCGCTGCCCGACTCGCCCACGAGGCCCAGCGTCTCCCCCGGATGGATCGCGAAGGACACGTCGGCGAGCGCATCCGGCTCCCCGCGCGCGGGCCCGCTCCACGGCCAGAGCCGCCGCGTGGCATAGCGGTAGCCCAGGCCGCTCACGCTGAGCAGCGGTTCGCGGGAACCGGACTGCGCCGGCAGGCCCGGATCGCGGTCGATCCGCGGCACGGCGGCGATGAGCCGCCGGGTGTAGTCCTGCGCCGGCCGGCGGTAGACCTGCGCCGTGGGGCCCTCCTCGACCACGCGGCCCTCGAGCATCACCAGGACCCGGTCGCACATCTCGGAGATGACGTTCAGGTCGTGGCTCACGTACACGAGCGTGGCCCGGAAGCGTTCGCGCAGGCGCTGCACCAGCTCCAGCACCTGCGCCTCCGTGGTCTTGTCCAGGGCGGTCGTGGGCTCGTCGAGCACGACCAGGCGCGGGTTGCCGGCGAGAGCCGCCGAGATCACGACGCGCTGCCGCTGGCCGCCGGACAACTCGTGCGGGTAGCGCCCGTAGAGACGCGCCGGATCCGGCAGGTTCACCGCCTCGAAAAGCTCGAGAGTGGCCGCGCGCGCTTCCCGGGCATCGCAGCCGCGGTGCAGCTGCACCGCCTCCGCCACCTGGCTCCCGACGCGCAGGTGCGGCGTGAGCGAACTCAGCGGGTTCTGCGGGACGAAGGCGACGCGCCCGCCACGCAGGCGCTGCATGGCGGTGGCGTCGAGCGCGAGGACATCGGTGCCCTCGAGCCGGATCTCCCCGGAGGTGATGACGCCGCCCGGCCGGCAGTAGCCGAGGAGCGTGCGCGCGAGCGTGGACTTCCCCGACCCGCTCTCGCCCACCACCCCCAGGCTCTCGCCTTCCTCGAGGGTGAAGGCGGCGTCGATCACGGCGGGCCCGAGCCTGCCGTCGGGACGCCGGTAGGCGACATTCAAGCCCCGCACCTCGAGGAAGCTCATGCGCCCCCGACGTGGCCGCGCGCGGCGTCCATGCCCAGCGCATTGGCGAGCGCCTCGGCGCCGAAATTGAGGCCGATGACCAGCGTGCTGATGAAGACCGCCGGGAAGAGCACGAGCCACGGCGCGAAGGCGAGCTGGCCCACGCCTTCCGAGACCATCAGCCCCCAGTCGGGCGTGGGCGGCGAGAGTCCCAGCCCCAGGTACGACATCGTCGACAGGAGCAGGACCGCATGCGACATGCGGATGGCGAACTCCACGTACACCACGTCGAGCGTGTTGGGCAGGATCTCGCGCGCGATGACCGAGCCGGCGCTCTCGCCGCGCAGCTGGGCCGCCTTCACGTAGCCCAGGTTCACCTGGGTGAGCGCCTGCGCGCGCACGATGCGGATCACGCCCGGGAAGTAGACCAGGCCGATCAGCGTCACCAGCACGACGAGCGACTCGCCGAAGCCGGTGATGAAGAGCGAGACGAAGAGGATGCCCGGGAGTGCCAGCTTGATGTCGCACACGCGCATGAGGACGTCGTCGAGCGTGCCGCCGAAGTAGGCCGCGGCCACGCCGAGGAGGCTGCCGACGACGACCGCGCAGATCACGCCCGTGAAGGTCACCAGGAGCGCCATGCGCCCGCCGTGCAGCAGCCGCGAGAGGTAGTCGCGGCCCAGCACGTCGGTGCCGAGCAGGAATTCCGCGCCCGGCGGCTCGGCGCGGCCGCCGACCAGCTCGGTCGGATCGAAGGGCGAGAGCCACGGCGAAAAGAGCGCGAGCACGACGTGCAGGACCACCAGCGTGAGCCCGAGGATCGCGGCCGGCCTGCGCAGGGCGAAGGTGTCGATGCGCAAGTGCCGCCTCAGCGCGAGCGGGCGCGCGGGTCGAGCGCCATGACGGCCGCGTCCGCGAGGAGGTTCATGGTGACCACGATCACCGCCGCGATCAGGCTGATGGCCTGGACGACCGCCACCTCGCGCTTCTCCACCGCGGTGATGAGGACGAGGCCCAGCCCGGGATAGCCGAAGACCTTCTCCACGACGATGATCCCGGAGAGCAGTCCCGCCACGTAGAGGGCCGCGGAGTTGAGCGCCGGGATCACCGAGGCCGGAGCCGCGTGGCGCAGGACGACGCGCAGCCGCGAGGCGCCCGTCAGCCGCGCGCGCTCGACGTAGTCGCTCCCGAGCGCCTCGATGAACCCCGCGCGCACCAGCCGCACCAGGTGCGCGATGGAACCGATCACCACGGTCAGCACGGGCAGGAATGCCGCCCCGAGCAGCACCGAGGGCGGATCCCGGGTGAACGCCGTGATGACCGCCGGGAAGACCGGCAGCCAGATCGCGAAGCAGAGGATGAAGAAGTTGCCCGAGGCGAACTCGGGAATCGAGTAGCCGAGTATCGCGCCGCTCGACGCCGCGAAGTCCGGCGTGCGCCCGCGCCAGTACGCCGCCGCGATGCCGATGGCGAGCGCCACCGGGATCGCCACCAGCGCGGTGACGAGCCCGAGCAGCATGGAGTTGCGCAGCGGGTAGGCGATCACGTCGCGCACGTTGGCCTTGCCGATGATCGTCGTGCCGAAGTCGCCGCGCGCGGCGGCGAAGAGCCAGTCGGCGTAGCGCACGGCCGCCGGGCGGTCCAGTCCCAGCTCGGCGCGCCGCCGCGCGAAGTCGTCCTCCGTCATCTGCGCGGCCTCGTCGGCGGTGAGGCTCACCTGCAGCGCGTCGCCGGGCAGCACCTCGGTGGAGAGGAACACCAGCACCGTCACCAGCCAGATCACCAGCAGCGAGAGCGAGAGTCGCCGCAGGATGCCTACGCCATGTCAGGCCTTCCACACCTCGTCGAAGCGGATCGACCAGAACTGCGAGTGGTTCTCGAGCCCGTGCACGTTCGCCTTGTGGATGAGCATGTTGCGCCGGCCGGCCGGATGGATCGCGGGAACCTCCTCGGCGAGGATCTGCTGCATCTGCACGTAGAGGAACTTGCGCTTGACCGGATCGGACTCGATGACCGCCTCGTCGTAGAGCTTCATGTACTGCTCGCACGCCGGGCCGCTCCAGTAGCCGCTCTCGTTGTTGTCCGGGCGCATGCGGTAGAGGCTCACGCCGGGGTTGCGCACGCCGGCCGGGCCGTAGGCGAAGCGGTGCTTGCGGGTCTTCGCCTTGTCCTCGACGCGCCAGTCGCGGTAGCCGTCGGAGGGGCGCTGCTCGATGGGCAGCGTGATGCCGGCGTCCTTCACCGTCTGCGCCACCACCTGGAAGACGCGCGGGATCTCCGGCCACGAAGCGGTGAAGTAGAACGTGGGCAGCGTGATGCCCTTGGGGTACCCCGCCTCGGCGAGCAGCTTCTTCGCGCGCGCGACGTCGCGCTTGCCCGGCGGCAGGAACTCCGGGTTCGACGGCGTCAGGTGCGAGTCGTTGCCCGATCCAGCCGGTCTTGCCGCCGTAGACGATGCGCATCACCTTCTCGCGGTCGATGGCGAGCGCGAGCGCCTGGCGGATGCGCTTGTCGGGAAGGGCGAGCCCTCGTGCTTGGGCAGGATCATCAGCGCCTGGTCGCCCGAGAGCGCCGTGCTGATGACGGTGCCCGGGATGCGCTCGAGCTCGGGCAGCAGCCCCGGGTCGACGCCGAGCACGGCGTCGAACTGCCCGCCGCGGAAGCCGTTGAGCGCGCTTTCCATGCGCCCGGGCGAGCTGGCGATCTCGAAGCGGTCGAAGTACGGCAGGCCCTTGCGCCAGTAGCGCTCGTTCTTCTCCATGACGAGGCGGCGCTTCGGGATCGAGGTCGACGATGCGGTACGGCCCCGTGCCGATGCCGTCCAGCCCGATCGTCTCGATCGGCGCGGCCGGCATGATCATGAGCTGGTACTCGCCGAGGATGAAGGGGAACTCGCTGTTGGGCTTGTCCAGGTGCATGCGCACCTTGTGGGTGCCGGTCTTCTCCACCTTCTTGATCTGCCGCGCGAAGGAGGTCTTCGCCTGGTGGAAGGCGAAGGAGGAGACCACGTCGTCCGCCGTCATGTCGCGGCCGTTGTGGAAGACCACGCCCTCGCGCAGCTGGATGTCCCAGACCTTCACGTCGGCGCTGGGCGTCCAGCGAGAGCGCAAGCTCGGGCTCCACCTGCAGGCGGTCGTTCACGTAGGCGAGCCCGTTGTAGGCGCTGCGCGTATTGATGTCCAGGAGGTAGTACGGGTGCCGCCCGTTCTTCGCGTCCCCCATGCGGTTGTTCGGGTAGAGGTTCGTGTACACGAACTTGCCGCCCGCTTTGGGCTTGGGCTGGGCCAGCGCCTCGGCGGGGCCGAGCAGGTCCTTCAGGCCCAGCCCCGCAAGCGCGGCGGCGGTCGCGGCCAGCAATTCACGGCGTTTCATCGGGTCTCCTCCTCTGTGTGGATTCTCGTGGCGGAATCTCTCCGGCGGGGATGGGAATCATGCCCGCCGTTTGTGACAGTTTGCACTGCAATCCGGACTTTGTGGATTGTTGACAATCCTACAGTCGCCATGGTCTCATCCGCGGCTCATGTCTGCTCCCAACCCCATCGATATCGTGCAGCAGCACTCGCTCGCGAGCCTCGTGCTGCGCGAACTCGAGCGGCGCATCCTCGGCGGGGAACTCGCCTGCGGCTCCAAGCTGAACGAGGCCGACCTGGCCGGCGAACTGGGCATCTCGCGCGGCCCCATCCGCGAGGCCTTTCGCGCGCTGGAGCAGTCGGGGCTGGTGACCACGGAAAAGAACCGCGGCGTGTTCGTGCGGCAGGTTTCCATCGAGGAGGCCAACGAGATCTACGAGGTGCGCGCGGCGCTCGAGGGCATGATCGGGCGCCTCGCGGCCAGGCGCATCACCCCCGCGCAGGTCGCGAAGATCCGCGCGGTGGTGAAGAAGATGCACGCCGTGAGCAAGACGCGCGATGCGGCCGCCTATTACCCCCTGAACGTGGAGTTCCACGAACTGCTCGCCGAGGCGGCCGGCAACCGCACGCTCATCGCCAACTACCGCCGCGTGGTGAACGAGCTGAACCTCTACCGCCGCGAGACGCTCGAGCGCAGCGCCGAGAACATCCCGGTCTCCACCCGCGACCACGAGGCCATCGTCGAGGCCGTCGCCAAGGGCGACGAGCTGCTCGCCGAGCGGCTGCTGCACGAGCACGTCATCACCAGCCGCGAGCGGCTGCACCAGGCGCTCGCGAAGGCCGGACAGGCGGCATGAAGCCCCTCCCAAATCTTGTCACCCACTGGAGTTGAGCCGCAATGGCATCCGAAAGACCCCTGGTCGAAGTGAACGGCACCCGTTACCGCTGGCCCAAGCGGCCCGTCGTCGTCGTCTGCATCGACGGCGGCGACCCCGCCTACATCCAGCAGTTCCTGAAGGAAGGCGTGATCCCGAACATCGCCCGGTTCATGAAGGAGGGCTTCGCGGTCGTGGCCGAAGGCACGGTCCCGTCCTTCACCTGCCCCAACAACATGTCGATGATCACCGGCACGCCGGCCTCGAAGCACGGCATCTCCGGCAACTACTACCTCGACGTGAAGACGGGCGAGGCGATCGTGATGACCGGCCCGGAGCTGCTGCGCGGCGACACGATCCTCAAGAAGTTCGCCGACGCCGGCGCGAAGGTGGTCGCGATCACCGCCAAGGACAAGCTGCGCCGGCAGCTCGGCAAGGGTCTCGACGTCGGCAAGGGCAACATCAGCTTCTCCTCCGAGAAGGCCGACAAGTGCACGCTGGCCGAGAACGGCATCGAGAACGTGCTCGCGCTCGTCGGCCAGCCGCTGCCCGACATGTACTCGGAGGCGCTCTCGCTCTTCGTGCTCGATGCGGGCATCAAGCTGCTGGAGATGGAGAAGCGCGACCTCATGTTCCTCTCGCTCACCGACTACGTGCAGCACAAGTACGCGCCGACCGAGGCCGCGGCGCGCCGCTTCTACCAGGACCTCGACAAGCGCTTCGGGCGGCTCGCCGAGCTGGGCGCCGTCGTCGCCCTCACCGCGGACCACGGCATGAACGACAAGTCGAACGCCGCCGGCAAGCCGAACGTCATCTGGCTGCAGGACATCCTCGACGCGAAGTTCGGCAAGGGCGACACGCGCGTCATCTGCCCGATCACCGACGCCTTCGTGGCCCACCACGGCGCTCTCGGCGGCTTCGTGCGCGTCTGGTGCACGGGCAAGGCGACGCCCGCGCAGGTGATGGATGCGATCCGCGGCATCCCCGGCATCGAGTCGGTACTCGACAAGCGCCAGGCCTGCGCGGTGCACGACCTGCCCGAGGACCGCGAGGCCGACGTCGTGGTGATCTCCACGCACGACGTGTGCATCGGCGGCGCCGAGAAGGACCACGACCTCTCCGGCCTCGAGGGCCATCGCCTGCGCACGCACGGCGGCGTCTCGGAGGCGAAGGTGCCCTTCATCCTGAGCGCCCCCGTCAACGACGAGTACAAGCTGAAGGGCGGCGCCGGCATCCTCAAGAGCTACCAGATCTTCGAGTTCGCCATCAACGGAGCGGCTGCCTGATGGGCATCGCCAAGGACCTCCAGGGCCGGCTCGCCATCTACGACGCCCCCAACAAGCCGTTCGAGATCCGGCTCTTTCCGGTGCGCGCCCCGCGCGCGGACGAAGTGCTGGTGAAGATCCGCATGTCCACCATCTGCCGCTCGGACATCCACTCCTACCTCGGCCACCGCCCCAACCCCTGCCCCGGCGTGCTGGGCCACGAGATCATCGGCACGATCCTCGAGCTGGGCGCCAACATCACCCACGACATGCGCGGCGACGCGCTCGCCGTCGGCGACCGCATCACCTGGAGCGAGTACTTCATTCCGGGCAACAGCTACTTCACCGAGGTGCTCGATCTCCCGCAGAAGTCGCCGGGCGTGGACAAGTACGGTCACATGGCGGTCACGACCGAGCCCCACCATCACGGGGGCTTTGGCGAGTACTGCTACGTGCTGCCGCGATCGTGGATCCTCAAGCTGCCGTCCGACCTGACCGACGAGGAAGCCACGCCGGTCAACTGCGGCGTGGCGACGATGGTGAGCGTCACGGAGCAGGCCGAGATCGGGCTGGGCGACGCCGTGGTCGTGCAGGGCCTGGGGCTCCTGGGCCTCTACGGCGCCGCACTCGCCAAGGGGCGCGGCGCGCGCCTCGTGATCGGCCTGGACACCGTCGCCTCGCGGCGCGAGCTGGGCCTCAAGTTCGGCTGCGACCACGTCCTCGACCCGGCCGCGCTGGGCGAGGCGGAGCTGGTGAAGCAGGTGCGCGCGCTCTGCAAGCCGGAGGGGGCGGACGCGGTGATCGAGGTATGCGGCTACGCGGAAGTGGCGATCGCGGGCCTGCAGTTCCTGCGCACCGGCGGGCGCTACGTCTTCGGTGGCGTGGTGAACCCCGGCTCCTTCGTGAACATCGACGCCAACCAGATCCTCAGGAAGCTCATCACCATCCGCGGCGTGCACAACTACCACCCCCGGCACCTCATCGAGGCGCTCGACTTCGTGCACGGCAACCGCAAGCGCTTCCCCTTCCACGCCCTGGTGGACGGCAAGTACGCCCTCGACCAGGTGGGCCAGGCCATGAAGGACGCCGAGGAGCGCAAGGTGCTGCGCGCGGCGATCGTGCCATGAGCGAGACCATGAAGATCCCGGAACCCGACCTCGGCTACCGTGCCCGCGGCCTCTATTACGGCGGCGCCTGGCACGAAGCCACCAGCGGGCGCAGCTTCGCCTCGCACAACCCGGCGACCGGCACCAAGCTGGGCGATGCGCCCCATGCGGACGCGAACGACGTCGACCTCGCGGTCAGGGCGGCGGCCAAGGGCTTCGCCGAGTGGCGCAAGGTCGGCATCAAGGAGCGCGCCAAGTGCCTCGAGGCCTGGGCGAAGCGCGTGCGCGCGGAAGCCAAGCGCCTGGCGCTGATCGATGCGGTCGATTCCGGCAACGCCGTGAAGGGCATGGAAGGCGACATGCACTGGAGTGCCGACAGCCTCGACTACTTCGCCGGCCTCATCACCGAGGTCAAGGGCACCACCAGCTCGCAGGGCCCGCGGCACATGAACTTCACGCGCCGGCAACCCTATGGCGTGGTGGCGAAGCTGAACGCCTTCAACCACCCGTTCCGCTTCTGCGTCGAGAAGGCGGCAGCCCCTCTCGCCGCCGGCAACTGCGTGGTCATCAAGAGCTCCGAGCAGGCCCCGCTCTCGAGTTTCGACGTCGCCCTGCTCGCCGACGGCATCTTCCCGCCCGGCGTGGTGAACGTCGTCGCGGGCGACGGCACGACCGGCGCCGCGCTGGTGGCGCATCCGCTCGTTTCGCGCGTGGGCTTCATCGGCTCCGTCGAGACCGGGCGCCTGGTGGCCAAGGGCGCCGCCGAGGGGCTCAAGCGCGTCACACTCGAGCTGGGCGGCAAGAACCCGATCATCATCTTTCCCGATGCGGACCCGAAGCAGGCCGCCGCCGCCGCGATCAAGGGCATGAACATGAACCGGCAGGGGCAGTCCTGCAGCTCGACCTCGCGCGTGTTCGTGCACGCGTCGCTGCACCGCGCCGTGGTCGAGGAGATCGTGCGCCTGGCCGAGGCCCTCCCCGTGGGCTTCCCCTGGATCGAGTCGAACGAGCTCGGGCCGGTGGTCTCCGAGCGCCAGTTCGACGCGCATCATGGGCTTCGTCGAATCGGGCAGGAAGGAAGGCGCCACGCTCGTGACCGGCGGCGACCGCCCGAAGGACCCCGCGCTCGCCAACGGCTGGTTCATCCGGCCCACGGTGTTCGACGGGGTGCGCCAGGACATGCGCATCGCGCGCGAGGAGATCTTCGGCCCGGTGATGTCGGTGCTGCCGTGGTCGGACGCCGCCGACATGCTGGCCCAGGTGAACAGCGTCCAGTACGGGCTCACCGCGGCCATCGTCACCAACCGTCTCGATCTCGCGATGGAGACGGCCGAGCAGGTGGACGCCGGCTACGTGTGGATCAATTCGACCGGGCGTTACCTGGGGGAACCCTACGGCGGCTGGAAGCAGAGCGGCCTGGGGGTGGAGGAGTGTTTCGAGGAGTTGCTGAGCTACACCTGCGTCAAGAACGTGAACATGCGTTGGTAGCCGACCCAATCACACAAACCTGAGGAGGCAACAATGAAACGCTTTCAACCTGCAAGACGGGCCATGCTGGCCCTGGCCGCGGCAATGCTCGTGTCTCCCGCCTGGGGACAGGGCACCGCCAAGCCCGGCGTCCTGACGGTCGGCTTCATCCCCGCGGAGGATTCGCGGGCCATGGTCCGGCAGTCGCAGGCGATCCTCGACATCGTCGCCAAGCACACCGGCATGAAGGTCGACACCTTCGTCGGCTCCGACTACAACGCCACCATCGAGGCGCTGCGCGCCGGCCACGTCGACGTGGCGCTCCTGGGACCCTTCTCGTACGTGCTCGCCACCACCGTGGCGCAGGTCGAGGCGTTCGGGGTGACGGTCACCTCGCGCACCATGCAGCCCAGCTACAAGTCGATCATCATCGCCGGCAAGGACAGCAACATCAATTCGCTCGCCGACTTGAAGGGCAAGACCTTCGCCTTCGTCGATCCGGGCTCCACCTCGGGCTACATGGTTCCCGCCGCCGCCTTCGTGGCCGCCAGCATCACCCCCGAGAAGGACTTCAAGCAGGTGATGTACTCGGGCGGGCACGACGCCACCATCGTCTCGGTGGGTTCGGGCAAGGTCGATGCCGGCAGCGTCGCCGACCGCATCTACGAGCGCGGCTGCGCCAAGGGGCTCGCCGACTGCTCGAAGTTGAAGGTGGTGTGGACCTCGCAGCCGATCCCCAACGATCCCCTGCTCTACCGCAAGGCCTTGTCCGAGGACATGAAGAAGAAGATCCGCGAGGCGTTCTACAGCGTGAAGAACCTCGCCTTCGGCGAGATGGGCACCGTGGCGCGCTTCGATCCGGCCACCGACAAGGACTACGACCCGGTGCGCGACATCGCCAAGGCGCTGAAGCTCGACCTGAAGAAGATGAAGTAGCGCCGTGAGCACGGCGGCCTCGCAGATCGCGGTGGACGAAGGGATGCGGGCGCTGGCGGCGCGCAAGCGCTGGCGCCTGCACCACATCGTCCTGGCCGCCGCGGCCGTCGCCTTCCTCCTCTGGTGCGCGAAGGGCGTCGGCCTGCGTCCCGCCGAGATCGGCGCCGCGCTGCCGGAGATCGGCGCGTACTTCTACCGCATGGCGCCGCCGAAGTGGGAGTTCGCCGAGGTGCTGTGGAAGCCCGCCGCCGAGACGCTCTACATCGCGCTGTGGGGCAACGTGATCGCGCTCCTGATCGGGCTGCCGCTCGGCATCCTCGCCGCCGCCAACGTCACGCCTTCGGCGCCGGTGCGCTACGCCGTGAAGGGCGTGCTCAACTTCCTGCGCAGCGTTTCCGAACTGATCTGGGCGGTGTTCTTCGTCGCCGCGGTCGGCCTCGGGCCGTTTCCCGGCGCCCTCGCGCTGGGGGTCAACTTCGGCGGCATCCTCGGGCGCCTCTATGCCGAGGCGCTCGAGAACATCGACAACGGCCCGGTCGAGGCGCTGCAGGCGACCGGGGCGAGCCGCCTGCAGGTCATCGTCTACGCCATGCTGCCCCAGGCGCTGCCGCAGTTCGTCACCTACAACCTGTACTGGTTCGAGGTCGGGGTGCGCTCCGCGACCGTGCTCGGCATGGTCGGCGCCGGCGGCATCGGCTTCGAGCTGGTCACCACCATCCGCCTGTTCGAGTGGCGCGAGACCGGCGTGGTCCTGCTGCTGATCCTCGCCATGGTCACGATCATCGATCTCGCGTCGACCTGGATACGCGCGCGCATCTACTGAGGAACCCCCGTTGAACGCCATCGCCTCCGTTTCCCCGACCGCCGCGACCATGCTTTCCATGCGCGGCGTCTCCAAGACCTACCCGGGCGCCAGCGCCCCGGCGCTCGACAACATCAGCATGGACGTGCGCGGCGGCGAGTTCCTCGTCATCCTCGGCCCCAGCGGGGCCGGCAAGTCCACGCTCCTGCGCTGCATCAACCGCCTCGTCGACCCGAGCGCGGGCCAGATCTTCCACAACGGCACCGAGATCACCGCCCACCGCGGCAACCTGCGCGTGCTGCGCCGCCAGTTCGGCATGGTGTTCCAGCAGTTCAACCTGGTGAAGCGCCTGTCGGTGCTCACCAACGTGCTCACCGGGCGCCTGGGCTACCGCAGCCTCTGGCGCAGCCTCGCGTTCAGCTTCCCCGAATCCGACAAGAAGATCGCGCTCGAGTGCCTGGCGCGCGTGAACCTGGACCACAAGGCCTTCCAGCGCGCCGACACGCTCTCGGGCGGCGAGCAGCAGCGGGTCGCGATCGCCCGGGCGCTGGCGCAGAAGCCGATGGTCATCCTCGCCGACGAGCCGGTGGCGAGCCTCGACCCGAAGATCGCGCGCCAGGTGCTGGGCTACCTGCGCGAGGCGGCGCAGGACCTCGGCATCACCGTGCTCTGCAACCTGCACCAGGTGGACTACGCCCGCGAGTTCTCGGAGCGCGTGGTCGGCATGAGCCACGGCTCGGTCGTCTTCGACGGCCCGACGGCCGAGCTGACCGACGACATCCTGCACCGCATCTACTACCGCGAGCCCGGCGAGGCCGCGAGGGAAGAGGCGTGAGCAGCATCCCCTTCGAGGCAGCCGTCGCCAGCGGGCTCGCCGAGGCCTCGCGCGTGCACGCGCGGCGCCTGGGCAAAGGGCTCGCGTGGGCCGCCGCCGCCATCGCGGTGCTGTGGTTCACCGGAGCCCAGATCGGCATGAACCCGATCGCCCTCGTGAAGGGAATCCCCTTCATGACGGACTTCTTCTCGCGCATGTTCCCGCCCAACCTCATGCACCTGCCGCTCCTGGGCGACGCGACGATCGAGACGATCCAGATCGCGGTCTGGGGGACGCTCATCGCGGTCGCTGATGTCGATCCCGCTCGCGATCCTGGGCGCGAACAACACCTCGCCGCACCCGATCCTGTTCCACGCCACGCGCATGTTCCTGAACGCGCTGCGCGCCATCAACGAACTGGTGTTCGCCCTCATCTTCGTGAGCGCCCTGGGGCTGGGGCCCTTCGCCGGGGTGCTCGCCATCGCGCTGCACGCCACCGGCATGCTCGCCAAGTTCTGCGCCGAGGAGATCGAGGGCGTGGACCGCGGCCCGGTGGAGGCCATGCAGGCCACCGGCGCCGGGCGCATGCAGGTCATCCTCTTCGGCATCATCCCGCAGGTGATCCCCGCCTTCGTCAGCTACTCGATCTACCGCTTCGACGTGAGCATCCGCGCGGCCACCATCCTCGGGCTGGTCGGCGCCGGGGGCCTGGGCTTCTCGCTCATCAAGACCATGAAGCTCTTCCAGTACCATGAGACGGCCACCTGCATCCTGGTGATCTTCCTGATCGTCTTCCTGTCCGACTGGGTCTGCGCCCGCGTGAGGTCCCGCATCATATGAACATCCGACTCGTATTGAGCACCCTGCTCCTGGCCGCCGCGACGCTCGCCGGCGGCTGCGGCGGGGCGGAGAAGCTCGACCAGCACATCGCCAAGGGCAAGGCGCTCCTCGCCGAAGGCAAGTACGAGGCGGCGGCCACGGCGCTCAAGGCCGCCACCGAGCAGGACAAGAACTCGCACGAGGCATGGTTGAACCTCGGGCACGCCTACCGCGGCATGAAGAAGAACGACGAGGCGCTCGCGGCGTACGTGACGGCCAAGCGCATCGACCGGCATTCGATCCTGCCGCACCTGGCCCACGCCAAGGTGCAGATCGACCTGGGCCGCATCGCGCTGGCAACGCAGGAGTTGAACTTCGTGGTCGAGATGGACCCCAGGAATGTCGAGGCGCTGGTGCTGCTCGGCAAGATCTCGCAGCAGCCGCACCCGCAGCCCGACGGCACGACCGGCGTGAGCCAGGTCCGACCTGGAGCGCGCCGAGCTGAATCTCGACGCGGCGGCCACCCTCGCGCCGAACGATGCCGCCATCCGCGAGGAGCTCGCCAAGGTGCGCGAGCTGCTCGGAAAGAAGTAGAACGTTTCCCCAAGGACCCACTTCATGACCGCCAACGTGCTTTCCCGCCTTTCCCCCATCGGCCGCGTCCCGGACGACATCCGCCACGCCGCGGCCCAGCAGAAGAAGTTCGACACCGAGAACACCGAGCGCAATGTCGGCTACGTCATGCTCGACTGCTCGGGCACGACGATGGACCGCTACGTCGATGCCCCGGCCATCGTCTTCGTCGAGGTCTTCAAGAACTACGGGCTGGAAGTCACGCATGCCCGAGGCGCGCGCGCCCATGGGCCTGCGCAAGGACCTGCACATCCGCGCCATCACCCAGACCCCCTCCGTGCGCGGGCGCTTCGCCGCCAAGTTCGGCCGCGATCCCGACCAGGGCGACGTCGACAAGATGTTCGCGGACTTCGTCCCGACCCAGATCGCGCTCCTGAAGAAGGGCAACTACCACGAGCTCCTGCCCGGCGTCGGCGAGGTCGTGGCAGGCATGCAGCGGCAGGGGATCAAGATCGGCGTCACCACCGGCTTCACGCGCGACATGCTCGACGTGCTGCTCGCGGGCGCGGCGAAGCAGGGCTTCGTGCCCGACTGCCGCGTGCGCGGGCAACGAGGTGGAGATGCCGCGCCCGACCGCGTACATGGTCATCAAGAATCTCGAGCGGATGGGCGTGTACAACCTCGTGAATGCCATGCGCCGGACGATCAAGGTCGACGACACGGTCTCCGGCGCCGGCGAGGGCGCGCCGATGTGCTGGCGCGTGGGCGTCTCCAAGTGGAGCAACTACGTCGCCGACAGCTGGGACGCCGTGCGCCGGATGAGCGCGGACGAGCTTGCCGGGTGCGAGCGGGCCTCTAAGGAAAAGCTGGTCGCCGAAAGCGGCGCCCACTATGTCATCGACGACCTGCGCGACCTGCCGGCCGTGATCGCCGACGTGCGCAACCGGAGCGACTCGCCAACGGGGAGAACCCGTAGGACCGCGCTAGACGACATTGCAGACCTTACTGAACCTTCTTGCCAGCGTGGCCCTCCTCGTGTGGGGCACGCACATCGTGCGCACCGGCATCCTGCGCGTCTACGGCGCGAGCCTGAGGCGCGTGCTGTCGAAGAGCGTGGCCAACCGCGGCTCCGCCTTCCTGGCGGGGCTGGGCGTGACGAGCCTCGTGCAGTCCTCGAGTGCCACCGCGCTCATCACCAGTTCCTTCGTCTCGCAGAACCTCATCGCGCTCGCCCCGGCGCTCGCGATCATGCTCGGCGCCGATGTCGGCTCGGCGCTGATGGCGCAGGTCTTCTCGCTGGATCTCGCGTGGCTCTCGCCGATCGCCATCTTCTTCGGCGTCGTGTTCTTCCTCGCGCGCAAGAACACCCGGTCGGGCCAGCTCGGCCGGGTCGCGATCGGCCTGGGCCTCATCATCCTGGCGCTGCAGTTGATCCAGACCGCGGCGCATCCCATCGTGTCGGCCGCGGGGACCAAGGTGCTCTTCGCCTCCCTGTCGGGCGACCCGATGCTCGACATGCTGATCGGCGCGCTCTTCACCATGTTCTCCTGGTCGAGCCTCGCGATCGTCCTGCTCTCCGCCACGCTGGCGGCGGCCAGTGTCATTTCCGTGCCGGTGGCCATGTGCCTGGTGCTCGGCGCGAACCTCGGCAGCGGGGTGCTGGCGGTGCTCGCGACGATGGGCACGGCCGGCGGCGGCAGGCGCGTGGCCTTCGGCAACCTCATGTTCAAGCTGGCCGGCTGCCTGGTCTTCTCGCTGGCCCTGCCGCTCGCCCTGCAGGCGATCGCCCAGTTCGACACCGATCCGCGACGGCAGGTGCTGCACTTCCACGTCCTGTTCAACGTCGCACTCGCCATCGGCTTCATCTTCTTCACCGAGACGATCGCGCGCCACGTGGAGAAGTGGTTCCCCGAGGCGGGCGGCAATGGCATCGCCGCCATGGAGCCGCGCCACCTCGACAGCGGGGCGCTGGACACGCCCACGCTGGCGCTCGCCAACGCCGCGCGCGAGACGCTCCGGATCGGCGACACCATCGAGCAGATGCTGAACGGCATGCTCGAGGTGCTCCGCACCAACGACAAGGAACGCGTCGAAGTCCTGATCCGGCTCGACGACGACGTCGACAAGCTCTACACCGCCATCAAGCTCTACCTCACGCAGATCAGCCGCGAGGCGCTCGACGAGAAGGACGGGCGGCGCTGGGCCGAGATCATCTCGCTCACCATCAACCTCGAGCACGTCGGCGACGTGCTCGAGCGCATCCTGGTCGACATCAAGGAGAAGAAGATCGCGCACGGGCTCTCGTTCTCCGAGGCGGGGATGCAGGAGCTGGCCGACATGCACGCGAAGCTGGTGGCCAACCTGCGCCTGGGCCTGTCGGTGTTCCTCACCGGCGACGTGAAGAGCGCGCAGATGCTGCTCGCCGAAAAGGAGAAGTTCCGCGACCTCGAGCGCTCCTACGCCGGCCAGCACCTCGACCGCCTGGCCGACCAGTCGGTGCAGTCGATCGAGACGAGCTCGCTGCACCTCGACATCATCAGCGACATGCGCCGCATCAATTCCTTCTTCTGCTCGACCGCCTACCCGATCCTCGAGCAGGCGGGACAGCTGCGCAAGAGCCGCTTGAAGACCGCCGCGCGCGCGGGAGGCACGGCCACTGCGGCCAAGGGCGAGCTGGCGCAGGGCCAGAAGTAGCCTGCCGCGCCGGCAGGCTTGCCGGCGGGCCCCTTCCGGTCAGGCGCTGCCGCGTGCCACCCGGCGTGCCGCGAGCGAGCTGCAACGCCGCGATGAATCCCAGCAGCCCGAGCCCGATCAGGTCGGTGATGATGCCCGGCTTGATGAGCAGGAACGCCGCCGCCACCAGCGGAAGCCGCTGCCAGAGAGCCAGCGGCGCCAGCAGGTACCCGTAGAGCGAGGCCGCCAGGCACATCACGCCGACGACGGCCGTGGCCGTGGCGAGCGCGATCGTGCCCCAGTCGCCGATGGCCAGGAGCGCCGGCTCGTAGACGAACATGAACGGCACGATGAATCCGGCGGAAGCGATGCGCATCGCCTCG
The DNA here is from genome assembly GCA_963786635.1 of uncultured beta proteobacterium. Lineage (GTDB taxonomy): Bacteria > Pseudomonadota > Gammaproteobacteria > Burkholderiales > Usitatibacteraceae > FEB-7. Next base: position 111,578 of record CAWAZV010000007.1, read on the forward strand.
AAGCCGGACCGCCACATGTTGGCCTTGGCGAGCGCGGCGGCCGCGAACACCGCCAGCGCCACCGGCGGCGTGATCGCCGAGAGCACCGCGAAGTAGAACGCGAACATGTGGGCCGCGGGCACGACGACCCCGAGCTTGATGAGGGCGGGCACCAGCAGCGAAACCATGACGATGTAGGCGGGCGTGGTCGGCATGCCCATGCCGAGGACGATGCCGGCCATCGCGGTGAGCACCAGCGCGAGGATGAGGCTGTTCTGCGCGAGCGCGATCACGATCTGGGTGAAGGTGATGCCCAGCCCGGTGAGCGAGATCACGCCGATGACGATGCCGGCGCAGGCACAGGCCATCGCGACCGACAGCGCGTCCCGGGCCCCGCTCTCGAGCGCCTCGATGACGGTGCGCCAGCCGATGCCCTCGCGCGTGGTCTTGCGCAGCATCGCGACCGGCAGCGTCGCCACGGTCCCGACCAGCGCGCACAGCGGCGCGCTGTAGGACATCCCCATGCCGATCAGCACCAGCAGGATGGGAATGAAGAGGTGGCCCCGTTCGCGCATCACGGTGCCCAGGCGCGGCAGCTCCGACCGCGGAACCCCCACGAGGCCGACGCGCTTCGCCTCGAAGTGCACGGCGAAGAAAAGGGCGACATAGAACAGCAGCGCGGGAATCCAGGCCCACACGGTGACCTGGAAGTAGCTCACGGCGAGGTACTCGGCCATGACGAAGGCGGCCGCACCCATGATCGGCGGCATGATCTGCCCGCCGGTGGAGGCGCTCGCCTCCACGGCGGCGGCGAACGGCGGCCGGAAGCCCGTCTTCTTCATGAGCGGGATGGTGATCGGCCCGTCGACCATGACATTCGCCACCGCGCTTCCGGAGATCGTGCCGAAGAGGCTCGAACTGACGATGGAGACCTTGCCGGGACCACCCGCCGTGTGTCCGGTGAGGGACAGGGCGAAATCCATGAAGAGGCGCCCCGTGCCGCTCTTTTCCATGAAGGCGCCGAAGAGGACGAAGACGATCACGTAGGAGGCGGAGACGCCCAGCGTGGAACCGAAGATGCCGTCGGTGGACAGGTACATCTGCTCCAGCAGCACCTGCATCTTGATGCCGGAGAAGAAGACCGCGTAGCCGAGGAAGACGAGCGCGGTGATGGGCAGGGCCCAGCCGATCACGCGCCGCGTCGCATCCAGCACCAGCACCACGGTGAGCACCGCCATCGCCTTGTCCCAGGCGGTGAGGTCGTCGATGTAGATGATGCGGTTCACGATCACCTGGTAGTTCGCGAAGATGTAGCCGATCGCGAGCCCGGTGGCGACGATGAGTGCGGCGTCCAGCCAGAAGAGCCGGCGCGGGCCTTCGCGGCCCGACACCGGGACGAACAGGAACACCAGGACGAGGGCGAAGGCGAGATGCGTGCCGCGGAAGATCATCGCCTCCGGCGGCGCCATGGCGGCGAACCACATGTGGTAGAGCGACATCGCGATCGCGATGCCGCCGGCCAGCCAGCGGATGGCAGTTGCCACCGGCATGCCCCTCAGCCCCGGGGGCTTACATCGCCCCCACTTCCTTGTAGAACTTCACCGCGCCCGGGTGGAAGGGCACGCCGATGTCCTCGGCCATCATCTTCGGCGTGAGGCCCGCCATGGCCTTGTTGATCGCGGCCATGTCGGCGACGTTGGCGGCCATCGCCTTCGCCATCTGGTACACCTGCTGCTCGGGCAGGCTGCAGGCCACGACCAGGTGCGCCGAGTAGACGATCGCGGGCACGTCCTTGTCCTGCTTCGGGTAGGTGCCCGCCTTGATGGCGCCCTTCACGTAGCCGGGGTTCATCTTGCGCATGGCCGCCACGATCTCGTCGGTGACCGGCACCATCTTGATGTCGCGCCCGCTCGCCACGTCCATGATCGAGGAGGCGGGAATGGTGGTCCCCAGGGTGAAGACCTGCGCGTGGCCGTCCTTGAGGAGCGCGGCGGCATCGGTGTAGCTGTTCACGAAGCTCACCTTGGCGCTCTGGTAGGAGAGCCCGACGGACTGCAGGATCTGCTGCGAGATCAGTTCGGCGGTGTTGCCCTTGGGCTGCACGGCGATCGACTTGCCCTTCAAGTCGGCGATCGAGTTGATGCCGCTCGAGGCGAGTGCCACCACCTGGAAGTACTGCGGGTAGAGGTTGGCGAGCTGGCAGGCCTTGGTCACCTTCTGCGGATACGGCGGGCGGCCATGCACGCCGTCGACCGAGGTGATGCTGTTGCCGAAACCCACGTCGGCCTTGCCTTCGTCCACGCCGCGGACGTTGGCGATGCCCGCGCCCGGCGCGGTCTGCACCTGCAGGCCGGGGATGGCCTTTTCCCACATGTTCTTGAGGGCGCCGCCGAGCGGCACCCATACGCCGCCCTGCGGGCCGGTCATCAGGCGAATGGTGTCCGCCTGCGCGGCGCCGGCGGCAAAGGTGGCGGCAACCGCCATTACGAGAGTAAGGCTGCGCTTCATGGTGTACTCCTCCTTGGTTGGGATGTGGCCCGTGTTGTGTTGGTCCGAAGCTCGACCGCGCGAGTATCGCACAGGGCGTGTCCGGCCGGCATTGAGGCCGCGGGCGCCGCTTTCCGGGCCTCGCCACCCCATCGGCAGGCGCGCGACAGGCGGCTACACTGTCGCCTTTCCGGGGAGGCCGCCATGAAGAGGAACAGCGCGGGACGGGACAGCAACGCGATGGCCGTCGTCGAGGCCATCCGCAAGTCGCCGCTCAACAAGGTGAAGGTCGCCGTGTCCGACATCGACGGCATCCTGCGCGGCAAGTACCTGCACAAGGACAAGTTCCTCGCCGCCGTCGAGGGCGGCTTCGGCTTCTGCGACGTGGTCTTCGGCTGGGATTCGGGCGACCAGTGCTACGACAACACGAAGCTCACGGGCTGGCACCACGGCTTCCCGGACGCGCTGGTGCGCCTCGACCTCGACACCTACCGGACCGTCCCCTGGGATGGCGGCGTGCCGTTCTTCCTCGGGCACTTCGTGAAGGCCGACGGGTCGCCGCTCCCGATCTGCCCGCGGCAGGTGCTGCGCCGCGTCCTCGCGCGCGCGGACAAGATGGGCTTCGACGTCATGGTCGGCGCCGAGTACGAGTTCTTCAATTTCGCCGAGACGCCGCAGAGCTGGGCCGCCAAGAAGGGCGTCGGCCCGGAGCCCATCACGCCCGGCATGTTCGGCTATTCGCTGCTGCGCACCAACGCGCACCGCGAGTACTTCAACGCGCTCATGGACGAGCTGGGCGCATTCGGCATCCCCATCGAGGGCCTGCACACCGAGACGGGCCCGGGGGTGTACGAGGCGGCCATCATGTTCTCGGAGGCGCTCGAGGCCGCCGACCGGGCCCTCCTCTTCAAGACCGGCGCCAAGGAGATCGGCGCGCGCTTCGGGATCATGCCGTCGTTCATGGCGAAGTGGAGCGCGCAGTACCCCGGCTGCTCGGGCCACCTGCACCAGAGCCTCTCCGACGGCAAGCGCAATCTCTTCCACGACCCGAAGGGGCGCCACGGCGGCATGTCGCCGCTCTTCGAGAGCTACCTCGCCGGCCAGGTCGAGGCGTTGATGGGGATGGCGCCGATGTTCTGGCCGACCGTCAACTCCTACAAGCGCCTGGTCGACGGCTTCTGGGCGCCGGTGAAGCCCACCTGGGGCGTGGACAACCGCACCGCGAGCTTCCGCGTGATTTCCGGCAGCCCCAAGTCCACGCGCCTGGAAACGCGCTGCCCGGGCGCCGACATGAACCCCTACCTCGCCACCGCCGCGGTCATCGCCGCGGGCCTGCACGGGGTCGAGAAGGGGCTCAAGCTCAAGGCCAGGCCCATCCACGGCACCAACGAAGGCGCGGAGAACGTCCCGCGCGCGCCGCGCACGCTCATCGAGACGACGCGCGTCTTCCGCGACTCGAAGGTGGCGCGCGACTGGTTCGGCGACGACTTCGTCGACCACTTCGCGGCCACGCGCGAGTGGGAGTGGCGGCAGTGGCTCGACGCCGTGACCGACTGGGAGCTGAAGCGCTACTTCGAGATCATCTGAGCGAAGGAACCGGGAGGCGGCGGAGGAAGTCGACAGCAATCCCGGGCAGGCAAGCGTGACCGTCGGATGGGTGCCCGGAAATTCGAGGCCAGGCAGAACAAGCCAGGCCTCGAATTTCCACCCATCTGGAGACGAGGCCGCTAGCGCTGTCTCGTACGCGACGGTCGCGTGCCTAGGGATTGCTGTCGACTTCCTCCGCCGCCTCCAATCGCGCTTCGTGGCGCCTGCTTCGCGCAATCCAAGACCTGACCGCCAAGGCACGTTCGTCGCAGATCGAAGTAGCTTCCGGGAAACTGCGCAGCGCCGCCAAATCGGGGTCGAACGACAAAAGCGCCGAGCTGCGTCCAGCAAGGGCCGGGGATGGGGATGGCTTTTCAAATTCCCTGGCACGCGACCGTCGAGACGGGAAAGCGCCAGCGACCCCGTCGGCTCATGGGTGGCAATCCGGACGCAGCCGTGTGTTGGCTGGTCCGGATTGCCGGGACCCATGCGACGGTCACGTTTGCGTGCCCGGGAATTTGAAAAGCCATCCCCATCCCCGGCCGTCCCTCATTCGCCGGAACGACTGGCACTGGTGAATCGACAGCTGCTCAGCGGACCTCGGCCCGCCACTTCGCGACTTCGGAGAGGAGTCCCTCGGGGCGCTCGACGACGACTTCCGGCTCGCCGTCGAGGACGCGGCCGCGCTCGGCGTCGAGGCAGATCGTCTCGCCCTCGCGCAGGGTGCGCGTGCCCAGCGTGATGGTGCGCGCCTTCTCGTCGATTCCCAGCGTCGTGCAGCTCACCAGGCACACCTTGCCCATCTGCCGCGCGACCACCGCGGCATGCGAGGTGCGCCCGCCGCGGGCCGTGAGCACGCCGGCCGCAGAGGCGATGCCGGCAATGTCCTCGGTGCTGGTGTCGTTGCGCACCAGGATCGCCGCCTGGCCCTTGGCGGCGAAGCGCTCGCAAGCCTTGGTGTCGAGCGCGATGGCGCCCACCGCGAGGCCGATGCTGGCCGGCTCGGCGACCGCGAGGGGCGTCTCGCCCTCGTCGGCGACGCGGCGCCGCTCGATGGCGTCGAGATCGATGCCGTCGAGGCGCGCGAGCGCCTGCGCCGGGGTGGCGATGCCCTCGCGCACCTGCTCGACCGCCATGCGCAGTGCCGCCCACGGCGTGCGCTTGGCCACCCGCGACTGCAGCAGGTAGAGGCGGCCGTCCTGCACCGTGAACTCGAATTCCTGCGCATCGCCGAAAGTGGCTTCGAGGGCGTGGCGCAGTTCCTCGAGGCGCTGCGCGACTTCGGGAAGCGCCAGCGGCAGCCGCGCCGTGTCGGTCACGGCGTGGCGACCCGAGACCACGTCCTCGCCCTGCGCGTTGAACAGGAAGTCGAGGTAGAGGCGGTTCTCGCCGCTCGCCGGGTCGCGCGTGAAGCCGACCCCCGAGCCGGAGGTGCCGCCGGCGTTGCCGAACACCATGCGCTGCACCGTGACCGCCGTTCCCAGATCGTCGTCGATGCCGTGCAGGCGGCGGTACTCGACCGCGCGCGCGGACTGCCAGGAATCGAACACCGCCATGGCGGCCGCCTCGAGCTGCTCGCGCGGGTCCTGCGGGAAGGGAGCGCCGACCACCTCCGAGTAGAGCTCGAGGCTTTCCGCCACCAGTTTCGCGAGGCTCTCGAAATCCAGCTCGCGCGGGCCTGGCACGCCTTCGCGCGCCACCGCGGACGCCGTCGAGCCGTTCGAACTCGCCTTCCTCGGCGGCGTGGACGATGTGCGCGTACTGGTGCACGAGGCGCCGGTAGGAGTCCCAGACCAGCCGCGGATTGCCGGTGAGCCGAAGGAGCCCCCGCACGGTGCGGTCGCAGAGACCGACGTTCAGGACGGTGTCCATCATGCCGGGCATCGAGACCGGCGCTCCGGAGCGCACGGAGACCAGCAGCGGCTTCCTCTCGCCGCCGAAGGTGAGCCCGCAAGCCTGCTCGAGCCGGCGCGTCCACTCGACGAGCGCGTCGTGCAGCGACTGGCGGCTCGCCTCGCGGGTGCGCGGCTGGAGCCCGCACCAGTCGGTGCCGAGCACGAACGCCTGCGGCACCGGCATGCCGGCCGCGGCCATCCGCTGCAGGTTGAGCGCCTTGAAGCCCATCTTCGCGGCATCGCCCGGGACGGCGCCGGCGTGCGCGATGCCGATGCCGAACACCGAACCGGTGTGTTCCGCGCCGCTCACTGCACCGCCAGCTCGCCGAGCACGGCGTCGCGCAGCTGCAGGGCCGTGTGCATGAGCGCATCGGTGGCCGCCTCGAGATTGCGCGCGCACTCGATGAAGCCGAAGAGGCCGCCGAACTCGCCAGGCTGCGCGGGAACGAGCGCCTTGGCCGCGCGGTGGATCTCGTCGCTGCGCCGCTCCAGGGTCATGATGCGGTGGATCGCCTCGAGGAAATCCTGGGTGTCCTCGCGCGGGCTGCCGCGATGCAGCGTGCGCGCGGTCTCCACGGCCTTGAGGTATTCCTGCACGCTCTCGACCGACAACGCCGCCAGCGGGCGCAGCGCCGCATAGAGCGCCTCGCCGCGGCCGTCGTGCGGCATGAGGGCCAGGTGGAAGGCCGCCTCCTCGAGCTCGTCGACGATGTCGTCGGCGACCTCGATCAGGTCGCGGTAGGCCTGCGCGCGCTCGGAGTGGCGCGCCTGCGCACGGGCGGCATTGACCAGCTCGTCGGCGCGGTGTTCCCAGGCCTTCGCCAGCCGCGCGTTGCGCTCGAACACCTCGCCCGCCACCGGGGCGCCCGCGTTGAGGAGCGCATCGCGGATGCCGCTGGCGATCTCGAGCGCGAAGGCGGCGTGTTCCGCGGCGACGTCGAGCACGCTCTCCTGCGCGGAACGGAAGTAGCTCACCAGCTCGGCGCGCACCTCGTCGCGCACCAGTCCCTCGGGGCGCCCGCCCTGCATTCCCTGCGCGCAGGTCCGCACCACGTAGCGCATGAACTTCACGGCCGCCTCGCGGCCGAGCACGTCGTCCAGCCGCGCCCCGAACGAGGCCGGCGCGCGCGAGACGAAGGCCAGCGAATCGAAGATCATCTGCTCGCCGCCCGCGCGCAGGAACGCCATGTGGCCATGGTCGTTGTCGGCGGCCCACTTGAGCAGCTCCGACACCTCCTTCTTGGGAAGCAGCAGGCGCATGCGCTTGCGCGCGCGGTTCCAGTCGATGAGGAAGACCAGCCGCGAGCCCATGAAGGCGAGGTACTCCTCCAGCTGCGCCGCGTTGGCCGCCGTGAACGCGCCGATGCAGAGGTGATACACGCCGTCATCCATGTTGCGGTCGGTGCGCGAAAGCGTGTCTTCCCAGTCGACGCGCCAGGCGTCGAAGAGCGCCTGGAAGAAGATGAGGCGCTGCATGTGCACGTCGGTGTAGGTGAGCGTGACGCGCTTCTCCTCGACGTGCACGACGAGCACGTGCGCGTCCGTCGTGCCGATGTCGTTCTGCAGCACCAGCCGCCCGGCCGAACGGGTGGCCGTCGTGCCCAGCCCCGGATGGTCGAACTTGAGCGCGCGCGTGCGGTTCACGCCGCGCATGAATGCCGCCACCAGCGGCCGGTCCTCGGCCGAGACGCCGTAGGCGTGCGCGCCGTCGATGGTCTCGGAGGCAATCCGCGCCTGCAGGCCGTTCAGGGCCTTGTGCATGTCCATCACGAGACGGTGGATGCTGTCCCGGCCATCCTGCCCGCCCGAAGTGAGCGCGGCGATCTGGTCGCGGTCGATCTGGTCGTCGACGTCGCACCAGGGCTGCGTGGCAAGGGACTCGAGGCGCTCCTGGAAGGTCGCCGCCTCGGCTCCGGAGGCCTGCAGGGGGGCGAGCATCGCGACGACTTCCGCGTGCAGCCGCGCGCAGAGCCGGTCGACGCCCGGCATGTAGTAGCGGCCGGCGCCGATCTTCGTCGCGTTGGCGGCGACGTCGTCGAAACCGGCTGCCACGAGACCGGCGGCCTCGCGCTCGGCCCGCAACTCGGGTGCGGCGCTGCCCGGACGGTCCGCGTGGCCCTGGGCGACCTGCAGGACGGTAAAGAGGTACTTGGCCCGGTCGTTGGCGGCCAGCGCCTCGTTCAGCAGGGCCGGCAGCCGCAGGCCCTCTTCGCCCAGCACTTCGACGATGCGCGATTTTTCCATCATCTTCGTTCCGATCCACGTGAGGCCCCGGCCGGAGCATGCGCCGTGGATGTGGCAACTTCGTGGCAGCCGCCATCGCGTGGCGGCGCGGCCCGTTTCCAGTGCATCATGGACGGGCAAGCCCCGCCTTGCGCCCGATCAACCGCCATTCCGATCTCCAACACCGCGAGCCATGCCATGGCCATCTCCCGCTTCGCCTTTCCCACCACCATCCATTTCGGCGCCGGTGCCCGCCGTCTCGTCGCGGACCACCTCAAGCAGCAGGGCATCGCGCGCCCGCTGATCGTCACCGACCGCGGCCTCGCGCCGTTGCCTCTCCTCGCCGATTTTCGCGCGCTGCTTCCGGGACTCGCCGTCGACACCTATGCCGGCGTGCACGGCAACCCCACGAAGTCGCAGGTGGAGGCGGGCGTGGCGGCGTACCGGGCGCATCGCGCGGATTGCGTGATCGGCTTCGGTGGCGGCGCGGCGCTCGACGTCGCCAAGGCGGTGGCCCTGATGGCGGTGCACGAGGGCGACGTCCTGGAGTACGCGTGGGACCACCCGGCCGTGCGGCCGATCGTGAATGCCCTGCCCCACTTCGTGGCGCTGCCGACGACCAGCGGCACCGGCAGCGAAGTGGGCCGCTCGAGCGTCATCTCGGACGACGCGACGCACGTGAAGAAGATCGTCTTCTCGCCCGCGTTGCTGGCGAAGGCCGTGTTCGCCGACCCCGAGCTGACTCTCGACCTGCCGCCGGCGATCACCGCGGCCACGGGGCTGGATGCGCTCACGCACAACGTGGAGAGCTACCTGTCGCCCGCCTATCACCCGCTGTGCGACGGCATCGCCCTCGAGGGGGCGCGGATCGCGGCGCGCGCGCTTCGCCTCGCCGTGCGCGAGCCCGCCAACCTCGCCGCCCGCTCCGACATGATGATGTCCTCGCTGATGGGCGCGGTCGCCTTCCAGAAGGACCTGGGCGCGGTGCATTCCTGCGCCCACGCGCTGGGGACGGTGGTCGACATGCACCACGGGCTCGCCAACGGCATCATGATCGACCACGTGATGCGCTTCAACGCCGACGCCGCCACGGAGAAGTTGGGCGAGCTCGCGCGCGTCTGCGGCGCCGGAACCACCGCGGCCGACTTCATCGCCTGGCTCGGCCGCCTCAAGGACGAGATCGGCATCCCCGCGAAGCTCGCCGCGCAGGGCGTGAGCGCGGCGCACATCCCGGCACTCGTCGCGGTGGCGGTCGCGGACACCTGCCACCAGACCAACCCGCGCCCCTGCACCGCGGAGGACTTCCGCCGCATCTTCGCCGACGCGATATAGTTACGGCACCCTCACCCCGACCCTCTCCCAAAGGGAGAGGGAGCCATCGCGAATGGAACCGCTGAAGATCGGAATATCCGCCCGGCTCCTCTATCCGGACCCGCGCCGCATCTTCCTGCCCACCAAGTCGGTGCAGTACCTCGAGCAGTCGGTGGCCAACTGGGTGATGTCCGGCGAGGTGCTCGCCTTCATGGTCCCGGCCATGAGCCTCGCCTCGCCGCACCTGCCGTCCAGGGTCACGAAGAAGGACTACGTCGATGCGCTCGACGGCCTGGTGCTGCAGGGCGGCGCCGACATCGCGCCCGAGACCTACGGCGAGGCGCCGCTGAATCCGGAGTGGGCCGGCGACCGCATCCGCGACTCCTACGAGATCAGGCTCTTCGAGGAGTTCGTGCGCCAGGGCAAGCCCGTCTTCGGCATCTGCCGCGGCTGCCAGCTCATCAACGTGGCATTCGGCGGCACGCTCTACCAGGACATCAACACGCAGGTGCCGGAGACGCTCCTGCACCGCTGCGACCGGCGCTACGAGGACAATTTCCATGCCCTGCGCGTGCTCGAAGGCAGCTGGCTCGCGCGCCTCTATCCGGGCACCCGCCTCGCGCGCATCAACACCATCCACCACCAGGCGGTGAAGGGACTCGGCAAGGGGCTCGTCGCCGAGGCGGTGAGCGAGCCCGACGGCATCGTCGAGGCGGTGCGCTGGGACGGCCCCAGCTTCGTGCTCGGCGTGCAATGGCATCCCGAGTTCATGGATCCGGCGGACGCGGAACTCCTCGACGGCAAGCCGCTGCAGGCCGCCTTCCTCGCCGCCTGCCGCAGCCGCAAGAAGACGGGCAAGCCATCGCCCGTGGCGGCCTTCGCGGCCGCCTGACATGCTGACCATCACGAACCCTGCCAACGGCAAGCCCGTCGCCTCCCTTCCCGGCGACGACGCCGGCAGCATCAGGGCGAAGTACGACGCCGCGCGCGCGGCGCAGCCCGCCTGGGCCAAGGTGCCGCTCAAGAGGCGCCTCGAGACGATCGCCCGGTTTCGCGCCGCGATCATCGACCAGACCGAGGAGCTTGCCGCCATCCTGACCACCGAGATGGGCAAGCCCATCACGCAGTCGCGCAACGAGCTGAAGGGCCTCGTCGGCCGCCTCGATTTCTTCCTGGCGGAGACGGCGCGCACGCTGCGGCCGCGCAAGGTCTTCGGCGGCACGTCAGGGTCGATGCAGGAGAGCATCAGTCACGAGCCGCTCGGCGTGGTCGCCAACGTGTCGGCCTGGAACTACCCCTACTTCGTCGGCGCCAACGTCTTCATCCCGGCGCTCGCGACGGGCAACACCGTTCTCTACAAGCCCTCCGAGTTCGCCTCCCTCACCGGCCTCGCCATCGCGCGCCTGCTGCACGCGAGCGGCGTGCCGGACGAGGCGTTCATTGCCGTGATCGGCACGGGCGACGTCGGCGCGACGCTGGTGCGGCAACCGGTCGATGGCGTCTTCTTCACCGGCTCCTACGCGACCGGCAAGCGCATCGCCGAGGCCGTGCGCGGACGCATGATCCGCCTGCAGCTCGAACTCGGCGGCAAGGATCCCGTGTACGTGTGCGAGGACGTCGACGTCGCCTCCGCCGCGGCGGGGATCGCCGACGGCGCCTTCTACAACACCGGCCAGAGTTGCTGCTCGGTCGAGCGCATCTACGTCCACGCCGGCATCTACGACGACTTCGTCGCCGCGTTCGTGAAGGAAGTGCAGGGCTTCCGCATGGGGGACCCGCAGTCCGACGCCACCTATATCGGGCCCCTCACCCGCGCGCCGCAGCTGAAGGTGCTCGAGGCGCAGGTCGCCGATGCGCGGCGCCGGGGGGCGAAGCTCCTCGCCGGCGGCAAGCGGGTCAAGGCCCGCGGCAACTGGTTCGAGCCCACCGTGCTGGCGGACGTCGATCACACCATGAGCGTCATGCGCGAGGAGAGCTTCGGCCCCGTGATCGGCCTGATGCCGGTGGAGAACGACGCCGCCGCCGTGCGGCTCATGAACGACACGGACTACGGCCTCACCGCCGGCGTGTACACCCGGGAGCGCAGGCGCGCGCAGCGCCTGCTCGCGCAACTGCACGCCGGTAGCGTGTACTGGAACTGCTGCGACCGCGTGAGCCCGCGCCTGCCCTGGTCCGGCGTGGGCCACTCGGGCATCGGCCTGACCCTTTCCACCTATGGCATCGAGGCGTTCACGCGCACCAAGGCGTGGCACCTGCGCAGCCCCTGAACCGGGAGACTTCCATGCGGACCACCGCAGTGCTTCTGCTCGTCGCCGCCGCCGTGGCGCCAGCGCTCGCCGGCGCCCAGGACCGCGACTCGCTGGACTACCGCGAAGGCTACCGGCGCGGCTACGACGACGGCTTCGCGAGCGGCTACCGCAAGGGCCTCGAGGAGACTCCCCGCGCCGCGCCCGTCGCGCCGCCTCCCCCGCCGCCGCCGCCGCGGGCCACCGGTCCGATCACGATCTCCTCGGCGCACTACGGGACTTCGTCGAAGAGCTGCGACGCCACGCGCCAGCTGGCCCGCCGCTTCAACGGGCGGATGTCGGCCAACATGGAGGTGACCAACGAACTCTGCGGCGACCCGGCCAAGGGCGACCGCAAGCAGCTCGAGGTCACCTACATCTGCGGCTCCATCGCCAAGACCGCCTCGGCCTACGAGCACCGCACGCTCTACCTCGACTGCTCGAACTGACGGCGGGCCTTGGAAACCGAGCTCGCCGCCCTCGTCCGCGCCGCCCTGGTGGCGCTGGCGGCATTGCTGCCGATCACCAACCCGCCCGGCAACGCGCCGATCTTCCTCGCGCTCACGCAGGCCATGGACGAGCGCGAACGCCGCGCCATGGCGAGGCGCGTGGCCCTCAACTGCCTGGTGCTGCTGGTGGCGGCCGCCTTCATCGGCAACTACGTCCTCGCGTTCTTCGACATATCGCTGGCGGTAGTGCGGGTCGGCGGCGGCCTCCTCGTCGCGGCGACCGCCTGGCGCCTCCTGGCCGCCGAGAACGACGCGAGCGGCGATGCGCCCGGCGCAACACGTGCGGCATCGGCGGAGGAAGTCGCCGGCCGCGCGTTCTACCCCCTGTCCTTCCCGATCACGGTGGGGCCCGGCTCGATCTCGATCGCCATCACGCTGGGCGCGAGCCTGCCGGCGCGCGGCGTGCCGCGCCTTGCCTCCTCCCTGGGGATGCTCATCGGCATCTGGCTGGCATCGGTGGCGATCTGGCTCGCCTACCGCTACGCCTCGCACCTGGTGCGCCTCCTGGGCAGCACGGGCACGGCCGTCTTCCTGCGCCTGTCGGCGTTCATCCTCCTCTGCATCGGCGTGCAGATCTGCTGGGACGGCATGGCGGAACTGCTCGCGCCCTGGCGGCCCGCGGGGCGCTGACCACGCATCGCGGCCGGCGCGCTCGCCTCCGGTTCGCTGCCGATTACTTGATCTTCTTTAAATCCGGCGGAGCCGCGCGCCGGTAGTCTGGGCTTCCGCATGTGGAGGCCCGATGCCAGTTCTCCCGATCGATGAGGGCGGTGCCGCAACCCCGCTCGCCGCCCTCGGACAATGCCACCAGTGCATCGCACGGATGCTCGTGCGCCTCGAGGCGGTGACGGAGGAAGCCACCGTCGCGCCGCCTGCCGACCTCGCTTCGCGGGCACACGCCCTCGTCGCCGAGCTGGACGCGGCCATGGGCGTGCACATGGTCGACGAGGAGAACGACATGTTCCCGGCCGTGCTTGCCGCCGCCGATTCACCGGCGCGCCGCGCGCAGGCCTTCGCGCTCGTGTCCGCCCTCCTCGTCGAGCACCGCGAGATGGCCGAGCAGTGGCACGCCCTGCGCATCGCGCTCCTGGCGCTGGGAGGCGGCATCGCCGTGGCCTTTCCCGCCGACGCCGCGCGCGACTTCGCCAGGCGCCTGCGCGTGCACCTCGAGCGCGAGGACTTCGAGCTGAACGAGCTGCTGCGCATCCTCGATCCCGCCCGTTCCCGCGAGATCGCGGTCGCCATCGCGGAGCGCCATGCGCAGGCCTGTCCGCTCGTCGGCGACTGTCCGCGCAAGATCGAGGGCAGCGACACCCCAAGCGGCGAATGAAACGATGCCGGGGTGGAGGTAGGCGTTTACGATTCCCGGGCACGCAAGCGTGACCGTCGCATGGGTCCCGGCAATTCGGACTGGCCAACACACGGCTGCATCCGAATTGCCACCCATGAGCCGATGGAGCGCTGCGCTTACCCATCTCGACGGTCGCGTGCCAGGGAATCGAAACGCCTCCCCACCCGGCACCCCGAATGGGCAGCGTGGCGCTTTCGGATCCGGCCCACATCGGTCGACGCGTCCGCCGATGGCGGCTCCACAGCGCCGGGGAGGCGGCTGGGAAGTCGATGGCGATCCCTAGGCACGCGACCGTCGCGGACGAGACAGCGCGAGCGCCCTCGTCTGTAGATGGGTGGAAATTCGAGGCCTGGCGTGGGTTGCCTGGCCTCGAATTTCCGGGCACCCATCCGACGGTCACGCTTGCGTGCCCGGGATTGCCATCGACTTCCCGACGCCGCCTCCCTATCCCTGCAACGCGACAGTCATAGCGAAGCGCGCGGGCGAGCCAGAGCGCGGCGGAGAGAACCACGACGGCGCCGCCCTGGTGCGCGGTGCCGAGGCCGACGGGGACCACGGCGAGGAGCGTGGCGATGCCCAGCGCCACCTGCGCCAAGGGTGACCGCGGCGAGCGTGCCGGCCGCGGCGCGCGCCTCCGTGCTCACCGCCTGCGCGGCGAAAACGCGCCAGGCGAGGATCCACGCGCCGGCGAGGACCACCAGCGCCAGCGTGCGGTGCACGAACTGCACCGTGGCCATGTTGTAGCCGAAGTTCTTCCACCACGGCTCGATCAGCAGGATCTCCGCCGGAACCCACTGCCCGTTCATGAGCGGCCAGGTGTTGTAGGCGAATCCCGCGCGGATGCCGGCGACGAGCCCGCCGGTGAGCGCCATCGCGAAGACGAGGATGGCGAAGGCGAGGCCGGCACGCCGCAATGCCGATGGCGCGCCCGACGGCGCCGGCCGCAGGAGCGCGTGCGCGACCCAGAACATGGCGGCGAAGATGAGGAGTGCGAGCCCCAGGTGCGCGGTGAGGCGGAACTGGCTCACCCGCGGGTCGTCCACCAGGCCGCTCTTCACCATGTACCAGCCCATCGCGCCCTGCAGCCCCCCGAGCACGAAGATGCCGGCGAGCTTCCAGGCGAGCGGCCGGTCCAGCCTGCCCGCGCACCCAGAAGTACACGAACGGCACGAAGAAGGCGACGCCGATGAGGCGGCCGAGGAGGCGGTGGAAGTACTCCCACCAGAAGATCGTCTTGAAGCCCGCGACCGTCATGTCGTGGTTGCGCAGCTTGAATTCCGGCGTGAGCTTGTACTTCTCGAACTGCGCGGCCCAGTCGGCGTCGCTGAGCGGCGGGAGGGTGCCGATGAAGGGCTGCCACTCGACGATGGACAGGCCGGAGTGCGTGAGGCGCGTGGCGCCGCCGACGACGACCATCGCGAAGACGAGGGCGCAGCAGGCGAGCAGCCAGGCCGCGATGGCGCGGCGGCTCCCCGTCGCGGCCGCGCCAGCGGCCGGGGTGGTGGCGAAAGTGGTCGCGTTCATGGCGGGAATGTTAGCGGCAGCCGGCCGGCGCGGAAATGTGCCGAAAGGCCCCGGGGACGCTTTTCTTGAACCCGTTCAAGTTATTCCCGGGACGGGCTGCCTAGCATACCCCCGTGTCGTGCCCATCCCTGCCGGCGCGCGCCCAACTACAAGAGGAGATCCCATGAGCCAGGTACCCCCCGCCGCCGGCCCTGCCGAGGACGACGTGTACGACGAGCCCGTTCCGATGATGCAGAGCCTGATCGACAACCCGTTCCTGCTCCTGTTCCTCGGCGTGGCGATGCCCACCGTCCTCTACATCGTCTGGGGCGTGATGGAAATCGTCGGCATCCCCCTCGCCAAATGACCAACGCGCCGACAACCCGGGAGAACCCATGAGCGCCATCCAACCCCCTGCCGAACGCATCTGGTGGAAGCAGCCCCTCGACCGCGTCGAGGGCACCTGGATCGTCATCGCCTTCGTGTGGTGCATGGTCATGTTTTTCATGATGCCGTACTGGCACGTCTACGGTAAGCAGAACCTCTCCAACGAGGCGTACCGCTCCTCGCCCGAGGCCTTCCTCGCCAAGGCGCAGGCCATGGTCGACAAGCACACGGTGCGCACGGTGACCGAGCAGAACATCCCGGTCGTGCACCCGGTGCCGGGCAGCGACGTCTACCTCGTCGCGCGCCTGTGGCAGTGGTGGCCGGTCCTGGAACTGGAAGAAGGCCAGACCTACCGCCTGCACATCATGTCCACCGACTGGCTGCACGGCTTCTCGCTGCAGCCCGAGAACATCAACATCCAGGTGCACCCCGGCTACGAGCACGTCGTGACGATCACGCCGACCAGGGAAGGCACCTACTCGATCATCTGCAACGAGTACTGCGGCATCAACCACCACACGATGGCGAGCAAGCTCTACGTCGTGAAGCCGAAGAAAGGCTAGGGAGACCGCCATGGCCGTCAACCGCAATTTCCGCACCTGCCCGTCCACCGGACTCGTCTACCACGAGGCCGCCGAGAAACTGATCCGCTGGAACGCCGTCGCCGGCGTGGTCTCGCTCCTGGTGGGCGGCATCCTCGCCCTCCTGGTGACGCTCACGCGCTGGCCCGCGGTGAAGCTCCTGCCGCCCGACTGGTTCTACCTCGTGCTCACCGCGCACGGGCTCGACATGCTGGTCTTCTGGATCATCTTCTTCGAGATCGCGGTGCTCTACTTCGCCGCCTCGACGCTGCTGAAGTGCCGGCTGGCCACACCGAGGGTGGCCTGGGTCGCCTTCTGGCTGATGATCATCGGCGCCATCACCAACAACGTCGCCGTGTTCAAGGGCGATTCCAGCGTGATGTTCACCTCCTACGTGCCGATGGGGGCGCACCCGCTCTTCTACCTGGGGCTCATCGTCTTCGCCGTGGGCGCGCTCGTCGCCTGCTTCGTGTTCTTCGGGACCCTCGTGGTCGGCAAGGCCGAGAAGACCTACAACGGCTCCATCCCGCTGGTGACCTTCGGCGCCGTCACGGCCGCGATCATCGCGGTGTTCACGATCGCCGCCGGGGCGATCATCCTCATCCCGACCTTCCTCTGGTCGGTGGGACTCGTCGCGCACATCGATTCCCTCATGTACCGCACGGTCTGGTGGGCATTCGGGCACTCCTCGCAGCAGATCAACGTCGCGGCGCACGTGTCCGTGTGGTACGCGATCGCCGCCATCGTCTTCGGCGCCAAGCCCATGAGCGAGAAGGTGAGCCGCACCGCCTTCGTCCTCTACATCCTCTTCCTGCAGCTCGCGAGCGCGCACCACCTGCTCGCCGACCCGGGCCTCACCTCCAACTGGAAGATCTTCAACACCAGCTACGCCATGTACCTGGCGGTGCTCGCCTCCATGGTGCACGGCCTCACGGTGCCGGGCGCGATCGAGGTGGCGCAGCGCGAGAAGGGCTACAACAAGGGCTTCTTCGAGTGGCTGCGCAAGGCCCCCTGGGGCAACCCCTGCTTCTCGGGCATGTTCATGTCGCTCATCGGCTTCGGCTTCCTGGGCGGCATCTCCGGCGTGATGATGGGCACCGAGCAGCTGAACCTCATCATCCACAACACGATCTACGTGCCGGGGCACTTCCACGCCACCGTCGTCGTGGGCACGACACTCGCCTTCATGGCGCTGACCTACTTCCTCATCCCGACGCTCTTCCGGCGCGAGCTGATGTTCCCGGGCATGGCCAAGTGGCAGACGTACGTCTACGGCCTCGGCATGATGGGCTTCTCGGTCTTCATGATGGGCGCCGGAACGCTGGGCGTGCCGCGCCGGCACTGGGACATGGGCTTCTCGGGCGCGGCGCTGCCGCACGAGTTCCCGGGCACCGCCTACCTGATGATGGGCCTCATGGCCGTCTCCGGCGTCCTCGCGACGGTCGGCGGCGCCATGTACCTCATCAACACGGTGGGCTCGGTGTTCTTCGGCAAGAAGATCGCCACGCCGGACTTCAAGCACGTGCCGGTGCGCCAGGGCATGGCCCCGCCGCCGGCGCCGTTCGTGGCCGCCCCGGCAGGACACGGCACGATCGGGATCGGCGGCTTCGTGGCACCCGGCACCTTCGTGCTGGCGATGGTGTTCCTCACCGCCTTCGTCCTGTACTACTTCGTGAACTGGAAGTACCTGTCGACCGTCTGGCCGCTCAGCTAGGCGAGGCCCACGGGAGACAGACATGCGCGCCAACGTGAGACTGTTCTTCGACCTCTTCAAGCTCCGCATCGGGTTCGCGATCGGGCTCACCGCGCTCGCGGGGGCCCTCGCGGTCCCCGGCAGCCGCGCCAACGCGTGGGAAGTCGCGCTGCTGGTCGCCTGCGTCATCGCCGCCTCGGCGGCGGCGGGCGCGTTCAACCAGTACATGGAGCGCGACCTCGACGCGCGCATGGGACGCACGCGCGGACGCGCCTTCGTCACCGGGCGGCTGAAGCACGGCCCCCTGTGGCTGGCGGCGATCGGCGCGATCCTCGTCGCGGCCGTCTGCGCGGCCTGCGTCGCGGTCAACCCGATCGCGGCCCTGTTCGTGTTCCTCGGCGCCTTCTTCTACGGGGTGGTCTACACCGTCGTGCTCAAGCGGCGCACCTGGATGAACATCGTCGTCGGGGGGCTCGCCGGCAGCTTCGCGATCCTCGCCGGCGCGACCGGTGTTGCGCCCGAGTCGATCGGCCCGGTGGCGCTCGCACTCGCCTGGGTGCTCTTCCTGTGGACGCCGCCGCACTTCTGGAGCCTCGCGATCGCCTTCCACGACGACTATCGCGCCGCCAACGTGCCGATGCTGCCGGTGGTGGTGGGCGATGCCCGCGCCGCGAAGGCGGTGCTGGGCGGCACGGTGGTGCTCGTGGCCTCGTCATTCCTGCCGCTCGCGTTCGGCCTCGGACCGCTCTACGCGGCAGGCGCGATCATCGGCGGCGTGCTGTTCCTGCGCGCCGCCGCCCGCCTCGCCGCCGCACCCTCGCGCGCCACCGCCATGGGGAGTTTTCACGCTTCGCTCGCCCAGCTCTCGCTCCTGCTCATCGGTGTGATCGCGGACGCAGCCTGGCGGGGTTAGCCCGCATGGGCAACGGATGCCGACCGCGCTGGCTGCCGACGGCGGCCGCGCTCGCCTTCGGGGTGTTCCTCGGTGCCGCGCTGGCGCGAACGGCATCCGCGGAGACCACCCTGGAGTCGAGCGCGGTTCTCGAACGCAGCCAGCGCGTCATCGGCACTCCGGTCGGCGACTACGCCTTCCGCACGACCGACGGCCGCCCGTTTGCGCCTGGCACAACTGCGCGGGCGACCGGTGCTGGTGAACTTCGTCTACACCGCCTGCTCGCAGGTCTGCCCGACCACGACGCGCTTCCTCGCGAACGCCGTCACCGAGGCCGACCGCATGCTCGGCCCCGGACGCTATGCCGTGGTCACCATCGGCTTCAACTATCCCTACGACACCCCCGCCGCGATGGCCGCCTTCGCCCGGCAACAGGGCATCGACCGCCGCGACTGGCACTTCCTGAGCCCCGAAGCCGGTGTGGTCGAAGGCGTGACGCGCGACCTGGGCTTCAGCTACGCGGCCTCCGCGGGCGGGTTCGACCACCTCACGCAAGTGACGCTGCTCGACGCCGAGGGCCGCGTCGCCGCCCAGGTCTACGGCGAGAACTTCGACATCCCGATGCTGGTGAGCCCGCTCAAGGCGCTCCTCACCAACGCACCGCTGCCCGCGATCACCGTCGCCCACGTCGTCGAGCGCGTGCGCCTGCTCTGCACCGTCTACGACCCGAGGAGCGGCCGCTACCGCCTCGACTACCGGCTCGTGCTCGAGCTCCTGGTGGGCTTCTCCATCATCGTCGCCACCCTCGGCTACCTGCTGCGCGAATGGCAGCGGCACCGCCGGCGCCTGCGCGCTGCGCTCTGACCGGCCATGCTGAAGCTCCTGCAACGATTCCTGCAGCGCCTCTTCCTCGTTGCGGAGCGCGCGGCCAACGCCATCTTCGGGGAAAACCTCAACCCGCTCTACCACCTGGGCGCCCTTTCGTACTGGCTCTTCTGGGTGGTGGTGGCGAGCGGCCTCTACCTCTACGCGTTCTTCGACACCAGCGTCACCGGGGCCTACGCCTCGGTCGAGTCCCTCACGCACGACCAGAAGTGGATCGGCGGGATCCTGAGGAGCCTGCACCGCTACGCTTCCGACGGCATGGTGCTCACGATGGTGCTGCACCTCGCGCGCCACTTCGCCTTCGACCGCCATCGCGGCTTCCGCTGGTTCTCCTGGGTGAGCGGCATCGTCGTCCTCTGGCTCGTCTACGCCGCGGGCATCAACGGCTACATGCTGCCGTGGGACCGGCTGGCGCAGTTCACGGTCGTCGCGACGGCGGAGTGGTTCGACGCGCTCCCCGTGTTCAACGGGCTGCTGATGCGCAACTTCCTCGACGCGGACAGCGTGAACGACCGCTTCTTCTCGCTGCTTTCCTTCCTGCACATCGGCCTGCCCCTGGGCGTGCTGGCGCTGCTGTGGATCCACACGCACCGCGTCCCGCAGGCCAAGACCACGCCGCCCGTGCCACTGATGATCGGCCTGGGCGTGGCGATGCTCGTGCTCTCCGTGGCGAAGCCGGCGCTCAGCCAGGCGCCCGCGGACCTGGCGACGATGGCGGCGACGATCGAGTTCGACTGGTTCTACCTGCCGACCTACGCCCTGCTGTACCGCTGGTCGCCGGATGCGGTGTGGCTGCTCACCGGCGGCCTCACCCTGCTCGCGGCGCTGGCGCCCTGGCTGCCGCCCAAGTTCGGCCGGCGCGAGTTGCGTGCGTTCCACGTGCTCGCCCTTCCCGACAACCGCATCGTCCCGGTCAAGGAAGACGAGTCGCTCCTCGACGCGTGCCTGCGCGACGGGCTGCCGATGGCCTTCGATTGCCGCAATGGCGGCTGCGGCGTGTGCAAGTGCACGGTGCTGCACGGCGAGGTCGAGATGGGCGCCTTCCAGCCGGGCGCGCTGTCGCAGGCCGAGCGCGAGGCGGGCCAGGTGCTCGCCTGCGTCACCAAGCCGCTCTCCGATGTCGAGATCGAATACGTGCCCACCGCTGCGGCTGCGCGCCCGGTTACCGTGCACGAGGCGCGCGTGGCGGCGATGGATCTCCTCGCGCCCGACGTGATGCGCTTGCGTCTCGAAGTGGAAGGCGGCGAGCGCATTTCCTTCTATGCCGGGCAGTACATCAACATCCTGCTGGAAGACGGCCAGAAGCGCGCGTTCTCCTTCGCGACCGCCCCGCACATCGAAGGCCCGATCGAGCTGCACATCCGGCGCATCGAGGGCGGGCGCTTCACCACGCAGGTCTTCACGCACATGCAGGTGGGCGAACGCCTGCGCTTCGAAGGGCCGGTGGGCTCCTTCTTCCTGCGCGAGGAAGGCGACAAGCCGGTCATCTTCGTGGCCGGCGCCACCGGGTTCGCGCCGGTGAAGAGCATGGTCGAGCACGCCTTCCACGCCGGCGTGAAGCGCCCGATGGTCCTGTACTGGGGCACGCGCCGGCTGGCCGACATGTACCTGCGCGAGCTTCCCGAACGCTGGGCGGCGGAGCATCCGGAGTTCCGCTTCGTGCCGGTGCTCTCCGAGCCCGCGCCGGAGGACGCCTGGCAGGGCCGCACCGGCCTCGTGCACGAGGCCATCCTCGCCGACTACCCGGATCTCGCCGGCCACCGCATCTACGCCTGCGGCTCGGTGAAGATGGTCGAGGCGGCGCAGCCCGCGTTCGCGAAGCGCGGGCTCTCGCCCGACGACTGCTTCTCGGACGCCTTCAAGCTGGCGCCGCGCATCCACACGCAGGACGCGGATTTCGTCCGCCTCGGGGGGCGCGCATGAACCCGGTTCTGCGCTACGGCCTGCAGGTCGTGCTCTACGGCGCATTCGCGGCGACGCTGGGCTATCTGTCGACCTCGCCCGCCTTCGAGCCGCTGCCGCCCGGCCACGCCCTCATCCGCCTGTCGCTCAACCATGCCGGGCAGCGCAAGGTCGCCTGCCGCACGCGCACGCCGGAGGAACTCGCGAAGCTCGCGCCCAACATGCGCGCCGCCGAGGACTGCTCGCGCGAGCGTGCTCCGGTGCGCATCAAGCTCGAAATCGACGGCGCACCCATGGCGGACATCGTCGCGCCGCCCGCGGGACTCTCGCGCGATGGCGCCTCCGTCGCCTACCGGCGCATCCCGGTGGTCGCCGGCAGGCACCGCCTGCGCGTCGCCATCGCCGACGATGCGGCGGGCACCTTCGACCGCGTGCGCGAGGAAGAGGTCGTGCTCGCGTCCGGGCAGGTCCTGGTGATCGACTTCGAGCCCGGCAAGGGCGGCGTCGTGCTGCGCTGAGGAACAGCCGGAACTTCCATGAACTCCCCCGCCCTCGCCCTTCCCGGTCCCCGGCCGCGCCGCCGTCGCCGTCGAGCGGCTCGACCGGCTCTTCGACCTGGCCTTCGGGCAGCGCCTGAATCCGTGGCGCCACCTGGGTGCGCTGGGCTTCTGGTTCTTCTGGATCTGCTGCGCCTCGGGGATCTGGATCTACGTCGGCTTCGACACCAGCGCCACCGGGGCCCGGGAGAGCCTCGCGGCAATGGATCGCGGCGAGTGGCCGCTGGGCGCCTTCGCGCGCGCGCTGCACCGCTACAGCGCCGACGCCCTCGTCCTCGTGACGGCTGCGCACCTCGCCCGCGAGTTGGCCCGCCGTCACTACGCGTCGTTCCGCCTTTATGCCTGGCTCACCGGCCTCGTCGTGCTGGTGCTCATGTTCGCGGCCGGCATCGGCGGTTACTGGCTGCCCTGGGACCAGCTGGCGCAATGGAGCCTCACCGCCACCACCGAATGGTTCGATGCGCTGCCGGTGTTCGACGGCGCGCTCACGCGCAACGTCATCGCCGCCGACCAGGTGAGCGACCGCTTCTTCTCCCTCCTCATCTTCCTGCACATCGGCCTGCCGCTCGCCATGCTCGGCGCGATGTGGGCGCACGTGCAGCGCGTGAGCCCGGCGCGCACGCATCCGCCCGGAGCACTCGCCTGGGGGTCCGCGATCACGCTGGCCGTGCTGTGCCTCGCGAAGCCGATCTCGCTCATGCCGCCGGCGGACCTGGGCCTGCTTCCCGCACGCATCCCGCTCGACTGGTTCTACCTGTTCCCGCACCCGCTCATGGCCGCGCTCGGGGCCGATGGACTCTGGTTTGCCACGGTCGCCGCACTCGGGCTGCTGGCAATGCTCCCTTATGCGACGCGCGTGCCGCGCGCGCCGGTCGCGCGCGTCAATCTCGACAACTGCAACGGCTGCGCGCGCTGCTTTGCCGACTGTCCCTATGACGCCGTGGTGATGGTCCCGCGCACCGATCGGCGGCCGCACCCGCGGCAAGCCCAGGTCGATCCCGACCTTTGCGCCGGATGCGGGATCTGTACCGGGGCCTGCCCCTCCTCCACCCCGTTTCGCCGCGGCGAGCAACTCGCCACCGGCATCGACATGCCCTCGGCCGCGATCGGCGACCTGCGCGCGCGGCTCGAGGAGCGCACCGCGGCGCTGACGGGAAGCCCGCGCGTTGCCGTCTTCGGCTGTCGCTGGGGCGCGGACGTCTCGCGCCTCGACGACACCAGCACGGCCGCCGTCCCCTTCCTCTGCGCCGCGATGCTGCCGCCGTCGTTCGTCGAATACGCGTTGCGCGCCGGTGCCGACGGCGTGCTCATTGCCGCCTGCCGCGAGGGCGACTGCGAATTCCGCGTCGGCGATCGCCTCACCGCCGAACGGCTCGCTGCCCGCCGCGCGCCCGCCTTGCGTCCGACCGTGCCGCGCGAGCGCATGCGCGTGGTCCACGCCGGGATCACCGACCTTGCCGAGTTGCGCGCGCAGCTCGAATCGTTCCGTAACCACCTCGCATCCCTCGGGCCACAGGCGGCCCGCCACGGGCTGCCCCCCAAGCGCCAGGAGAAACGTCATGGCTAGCCTCCCCTCCGCCCACATTCCCGTCGCCGCGACTACGCTCGCCGCACCCGGCCCGGCCTACGGACTAACGGTCGCGCGCGATGCCTCCGCGCGCCTCGCCACCGGCTGGCTGGCCCTGGGCATCGGCGCCCTGGTCGGCTCGGGGATCTTTTCCCTGCTCCTCGTGCTCGCGCGCACGCCGGGACTCAAGGAAGTCTTTCCCGTCGCCGATTTCTTCCAGGTGGCCCTGGTCGCGCACGTGGACCTCTCGGTGCTGGTGTGGTTCGTCTCCTTCGCGGGCGTGCTCTGGAGCCTCGCCTGCGACGAGCGCGCGATCGGACTCGGCTGGGTCGCGCTGGCGCTTTGCGGCGCGGGCACCGTCGCCCTGTGCGTGGCGCCGCTGGCACCGCATGCCGTGCCGGTGCTCGCCAACTACATCCCGGTGATCGACAACGCGGTCTTCCTCGGCGGGCTCGCTCGCCATCGGCGCCGGCGTCGCGCTCGCCGTCGTGCGCACGTTCTGGTCGGCCCGGCTCTCCAGTGCCACCCTGGACGGCGAGGCGGCGATACGCTGGGGAGCGCTCGGTTCCGCGGTCGCCACCGCCGTCGCGCTGGCCGCGTTCTTCTGGTCGTGGCAGGAGATCTCGCCGCACCTCGAACGCAAGGCCTACTTCGAGCTGCTCTTCTGGGGCGGCGGCCACGTGCTGCAGTTCACCTGGACGCTCCTCATGCTGGCCGGCTGGCTGTGGCTCGCCTCCGCGCTCGGGCTGCCGCTCGCCCTCTCGCCGCGCGTCACGCTCCTCATCTTCACCATCGCGCTCGCCAGCGTCTTCGTGACGCCGGCCATCTACATCGCGCACCCGGTGGCCTCGGTCGAGCACCACAAGCTGCAGACGTGGCTCATGCGCTTCGGCGGCGGGCTCGCGATTCCGCCTATCCTCCTTGCGCTGCTCTGGGCGATGCGCAGGCTTCCGGCTCTCGACTGCGCAGTCGCGCCCCCTCTTCGGGGCACTTGCCGCCTCGATCGGGCTCTTCGCCGCCGGCGGACTCATCGGCTTTGCGATCAGCGGCCCCAACGTGAAGATCCCGGCGCACTACCACGGCTGCATCGTCGGCGTGACGCTCGCCTTCATGGGCCTCGCCTATCACCTGCTGCCGCAACTCGGCTTCGCGGCCCCGCGCTCGCGACTGGCGGCATGGCAGCCCTGGCTCTACGGCGGCGGGCAGCTCGCGCACATCGTGGGCCTCGTGTGGTCCGGTGGCTACGGGGTCGAACGCAAGGTTGCCGGCGCGGCACAGGTGCTGCGCACGCCGCAGGAAGTGGCCGGCATGGCTCTCATGGGGCTGGGCGGGCTCGTCGCCATCGCCGGCGGCCTGGCTTTCGTGGTGGTCGTCGGCGGCGCGCTGCGGCGTCGTTCCGGAGAAGCAAGCCGGTGAGCGAAGAGTCCCTCGCGCGCGACGCACGGACGCTGGCGAACACGGCCGCGGCCTGCACCGCGCTCGTGTTCGTGGTGATCGCTTCGAGCGCCTGGCTGCGACTGTCTCCCGCGGGCCCGCCGTGCCCGCCAGCGGGATGCGAAGGATTCACCCTCGCGGATGCCGTGCGCATCGCGCACCGCGTGGCGGCGATGGGCGTCTCGGTCCTGGCGCTCATCATCGCTGCCCTCGCCTGGAAGGCCCCCGCCGCCTGGGGGAGACGCTGGGCAGCAGTGGCGGTCATCGCCCTGGTGGCCGTGCTGGCGATCGTCGGGCGGCAATCGTCGGGCACGGTGCTGCCCGCCGTGACGCTCACCAACCTCCTGGGAGGCCTCGCCCTGCTTGCGCTCACGGCGGGCCTTGGCGCCGCTGCCCGCTCGCCGGCTGGTCGAACCGACATGGCGACCGGGGCGGCGACAGCGCTGCTCGCCGCGGCCATCTTGACCGGCGCCTTCGCCTCCGCATGGCCTGTGTTGGATGCGGCGGCCATCGGCCGCGTCCACCAGGTCCTCGCGTGGGCAACCTGCGCCGCGTGGGGTGTGCTCGCCATCCGCGTTCGCGCAGCGGCCACGAGCCGCGCGCCCGCCATGCTCACCGCGGCATTGCTGGCCGGACTGGCGCTCCTCGCGGTGACCTGGCCGCAGGCGCGCTGGCTGCACAATTTCCTGACCGCCGCGGCGCTCGTCACGGCCATCGCCGCCGCCGTCGCCTCGCGCGGCAGCGGCCGCCACGCTCCCATCACGACACGGCAGGTTCCGACCGGGACCTGAGCGGGCGGCGCGGTATCATGGGCGCATTCCCAGCCCCGTTCGCCATGCCTTCATGCAACCCGGAGAACCCCGGACGAGGGGACCGGACATCCCGGTCGAGCAGTTCCTCGTCAACCTGCCCCTCTTCAGCGACCTGACGCCCGAGGAGATCGCGCGCATCGCGGGCGGCACGCGCCGCATCTATGCGAGCAAGGGCGAGGCGCTCTTCACGCGCGGCGAGCGCTGCGAAGGCTTCCACGTCGTCCTCTACGGGCAGGTGAAGCTCTTCGTCACCTCGCCGTCTGGCTCGGAGAAGGTGATCGAGATCATGGGCCCGGGCATCTCCTTCGGCGAGGCGATCCTGTTCATGGACATCCCCTACGTCGTCTCGGCGCAGGCGCTCAAGGATTCGCTGCTGCTGCACGTCTCCAAGAGCATGGTCTTCGAGGAGATCGAGCGCGACCCGCGCTTCGCGCGGCGGCTGCTCGCCGGCATGTCGCGCAAGCTCCACCAGCTGGTCCGCGACGTCGAGGCCTATTCGCTGCGTTCCGGCCTCGAGCGCGTGATCGGCTACCTGCTGCGCGACGACGCGCTGGCCGACGGCACCGCTTCCTCCGCGAGCATGACGCTTCCCGCCAACAAGATGATCGTCGCCTCGCGGCTCAACCTGACGCCGGAATACTTCTCGCGCATCCTGCACGAGCTGGCCGACGCGGGGCTCATCGTGATGGAGGGCCGCCAGGTGTCGGTGCCGGACATCGAGCGCCTGCGCACCTATGGCGGCTAGGCGCGCGACCGTGGCGGAACGCAGCCGCCCCCGTCCCGGGCGCGCCGCGCAGGCGGCGGCGCCCTCCGGGATGCCCCCCGCCGAGGAGTGGCTCAAGGCCGCGGCCCTCGACGTGGCCGACGACGGCATCGTCATCTCCGACGCCTCCGATCCGGAGGCGCCGATCGTCTACGTGAGCCCCTCCTTCGAGCGGCTGGTCGGCTATTCCGCGGCCGAGATCCTGGGCACCAACTGCCGCTTCATCCAGGGCCCCGGCACCGACCACGACACCGTCCGGCAGATCGCGATCGCGCTCGCGGGCGGCAAGGTCTTCCAGGGCGAGATCCTCAACTACCGCAAGGACGGCACGCCGTTCTGGAACCTGCTGCGCATCGCCCCCATCCACGATGCGGCCGGCAAGGTGACGCACTACGTGGGCACGCAGACGGACGTGACCGAACTGCACCTCGCGCGCGAACGCCAGCACGAGCTCCAGGACGCGCTGGCACACGCCTCGCGCGTGCGCACGGTGGCGGCCCTCGGCGCCTCGCTCGCGCACGAAGTGAACCAGCCACTTTCGGCCATCGCCACCAACGCGGAGGCGGCCCTGCGGTTCCTCGCTGCCGGCGATGCGCGCGAGGTCCGCGAGGCCCTCGAGGCCATTGCCGGCGACGCGCGGCGCGCGGGCGAGATCGTCCTTCGCGCCCACCGCCTGGTGCGCAAGCAACCGGCGGCGGCGGAAATGGTCGACGCGGGCAGGATCGCCTCCGACGTGCTCGCCTTCGCGCGGACGCGGCTGCGCCACGCAGGCGTCACCGCCCGGCTCGAGAGGCCCGCGCGGCTCCCGTGCGTGCTGGCCGACCCCATCCAGCTGCACCAGGCCCTGTTGAATCTCGTGGTGAACGCCATCGAGGCCATGGAGAGCGAGCCGCCGGAACGGGAGCGCACCCTGGCCGTGAGTGTCGAGGCGTCGGGTTCCGAAGTGCGCATCCGCGTGGCGGACACGGGCCACGGCGCCGACGACGCGGCGCTCGCGCGCATGCTGCAGACCTTCCACACCACCAAGGCCCGCGGCACCGGCCTCGGCCTCCTCGTCACGCGCTCCCTCGTGGAGGCGCATGGCGGCCGGCTCGAGGTGGCGCGCAACCCGGGCCGCGGCCTGTGCTTCACCATCCTGCTTCCCGGAGAAGAACCATGCTCGCCGCAGAGGGCGTAGGCCTCTACATCGTCGACGACGATCCGTCCGTGCGCAACTCGCTCACGCGGCTGCTGCGCGCGGAGGGCGCCGACCCGCAGGCTTTCGCCACGGCCGAGGAGTTCCTCGAGTTCCTGCCCGCCATCACCGGCCCCTCCTGCGCGCTCCTCGACATCGGGCTGCCCGGCAAGAGCGGACTGGAACTGCATGCGCGGCTGCAGGCGGTGCGGCCGGAGATCGCGGTGATCTTCCTGACCGGCCACGGCGACGTGCCCGGCGCGGTCACCTCGATGAAGCGCGGCGCCGTGGACTTCCTGCTGAAGCCAGTGGAGGCGGCCACGCTGCTCGCCGCCCTCACCCGCGCCGTGGAGCGCGCGCGTGCCGCCTCGAGCGACAAGAGCAGCAAGCGCGACATCGCCCTGCGCTACGGAGAACTGACGCCGCGCGAGCGCGAGGTGCTCGCCCACGTCATCGCCGGCAAGCGCAACAAGGTGATCGCCGCCGAGATCGGCACCACGGAGAAGACCGTGAAGGTGCACCGCGGCCGCGTCATGGAGAAGATGCGCGTGCGCTCCGTCGCCGAGCTGGTTCGCGCCGCCGACAAGCTGGGCATCAAGCCGGCGCCTGCGGCACCGCGCACGCCGACGCCGTGAACGAAGCCCGATCACCACGACGCGCTGCAGTCGCTCAACGAGGACGGGTCGCTGCGCTACCGGTTGCGCGAGATCCGCCTGGCCGTGCGCGCGTTCATGCCGTTCATCGCGCGGATCGCCGTCGCGATCTACGACCCGAAGACCACGCTCCTCAAGACCTTCGCCCACTCGAGCGAGGGCGAGGACCCGTTGCCGCATTACCAGGCGCCCATCGCCGAGGTGCCCTCGCTCAAGCAGCTGCTCGACGAGGGCCGTTCCCGCGTCATCCAGAACATGCTCACCTTCGAGACCGCGGAAAGCGAGCACGCGAAGCGCCTGGGACGGGCGGGCTTTGCGGCCAGCTACACGCTGCCCATCTTCGCGAACGGCAACTTCCTGGGGTTCGTCTTCTTCAACTCGCGCAAGCCGGATGTCTTCACGGAGATGGCGCTCGCGCAGCTGGACGTCTTCGGCCACCTCGTGTCGCTGCTGGTGATCCAGGAACTCGCCGCGGCGCACACCCTCTCGGCCGCCCTCGAGAGCGCGCGCCACCTGGTGAACACGAGGGACTCCGAGACCGGCAGCCATCTCGACCGGATGTCGCGCTATGCCCGGGTCATCGCCCACGGGCTCGCGGACCGGCACGGCCTGGACGACGAGTACATCGAGCGCATCCAGGCCTATGCCCCCCTGCACGACATCGGCAAGATCGGCATCCCGGACGCGATCCTCCTGAAGCCCGCGCGCCTCGACGAACGCGAAACGGCCGTGATGCACACGCACGCCCACCGCGGCCAGGCCATCATCGACGAGCTGGTCAGCAACTTCGGGCTCGGCACGCTGGACGACATCGAGCTGGTGCGCAACATCGCGCTGTACCACCACGAGCGCATCGACGGCAAGGGCTACCCCTACGGCCTCGCGGGCGACGCGATCCCGCTCGAGGCGCGCATCGTCGCCGTGGCCGACGTCTTCGATGCGCTCACCAGCCGGCGTCCCTACAAGAAGGCGTTCCCGAACGACGAGGCCTTCGCCATGCTCGGGCGACTGGCGGGCTCGCACCTCGACCGCGATTGCGTCGAGGCACTCGTCGCCTGCCGGCCCGAGGTCGAGCGCATCCAGGCGCAGTTCCGCGAGAACCCGCTGGGCTGATCAGGCGGCGGCCTGCCGCAGCAGGGCCTCCAATTCCGCGGCGATCCCCTGCGCGGCGTGCGGCGCCAGCCGAATCGCGTCGTGTACGACGTTGAGCGTGAGCCTCCCGCCCCAGGTGCTCGCCGCGACGAACAGCGGCTGGTGTGCCATCGGGCAGAGCGCGAAGGAGACCTCGTCGACGCGCACTCCGTTCGCCTCCGGGAGTGCCGCGACGCGCCCGACGTTGCTCAGGACGAAGGCCGGCGGCATGCGTTGCAGGTAGGCCGCGAATCCGGCGATTGCCTCGGGCGTGGCGGGCATGCGTCTCCGCCGGCGGCACGAGGTGATAGAAGAGGTGGCCGCAGCCCTGCGCGACCTGCCGCCGCAGGTCCGCGGTGAGAAAGGTCGCCAGCGCGTCGAGGTCCTGCGGCCCGGCGACCTCGGCCAGCGAGGAGAGCAGCGTCACGTAGAAGCCGGGGGTCGTGTCGTTCACTGGAGTGGCCAGACTGGTGCGCAGGTCCACGGGACTGGTGAGCATCAACGCGGGCGTGGCACCGGCACCGAACTGTTCGCGCGCCGCGATCAGTTCCGCGGCGCCGATGAGGCCGTGCACGCTGGCGCCAATCCTGCGCGCCCGCTGCGCGAGGCCCGACATTGCCCCTTCCTCGAGACCGATCGCCACGATGCCCGCCTGCGGCGCACCGCCTTCGCGCCGGAAGCCCGGCAACGTCGCCGGGCGCAGAGGTTCGCGGCGCATTGCGGCCTTCCAGTCCTGCGCGCGGGCCGCGCCGCGATCACCGGCCAGGTCCTCGGGAAAAAGCTCCAGCAGCGAAGGCTGCGAGTCGATTGCCGCGGTCGGCGAGCGGACGCCACGCGCCTCTTCGAGCAGGTCCATCACGAACCGGAACCCGGAGCGGCCATCGCCGATCGAGTGATGGAAGACGATGGCGAAGGCCCAGCGACCCGCGGGCAACTCGAACCAGTGCGCGCGCAGCAGCGGCGCGTCTCCCAGGGCGAAGGGCTGCGTCAGGCGCATCGCGAGCGCGTCGCGCCAGTCGCCGCCGGCGTCCTCGCGGGATACGCTCGCGCAGGCCCCGGGTCGTGGCACGAAGGCCAGACGGCCGGCAGGATCCGCCTCGATCGCCGCCGCGAGTGCGGGGTGTAGCGCCTGCGCGCGGACCAGCGCGGCTTCCAGGTCCTCCACTGCAAGACCGCCGGTCCCTTCCGCCAGGACGGCGAAATTCATCGACGAGCAGCGGTCGAGGAACCAGAAGAAGGCTTCCGCGCGGTCGAGAGGACGGGAGAGCGGTCGGGTCATGAGGGGGCTGTTCGCATGGCATCCAGGAGCGCATCTTGCGCCGTGCCCTGCCGAGCCATCTGACCAATGTCTAATGAGCACCCCCGGAATGGGGAATTGACACGGCGATCCGTTTGGCTAACATGGCGCCCATGGAAGTTGCATTCAATATGCCGCTTTTAGACGCCGACGGCTATCTCGTGGATCCGGTCCAATGGACGGAGGAGATCGCCGTCGAGCTTGCGCGCCGCGAGGGCATCGAGCTGGGCGCGGACCACTGGGACGCGATCCGCTTCATGCGCCGCTACTGGGAGGAGCACCAGATCGCGGCCGACGCCCGCTTCGTGATCCGCCACCTCATGGAGCGCCTCGGCCCCGACTCGCGCAACCGCCTCTTCGAGCTGTTTCCGTACGGCTATCCCGGGCAGGCCTGCAAGATCGCCGGCATGAAGCGCCCGCGCGCCTGGAGCACCGGCTGATGCCCATGAACCCGGTTCACGAACCGGGTTCATTTGCGTACCAGGTACACGTACCAGGTACGTGTACCTGGTACGAAATGCTCAGGACTTGAGGCAGGAGGACATGAAGGCGCGGCGCTCGTCGCCCTTCAGCTCCTTCTCCTTCGCCTCGGCGTTGCACCTCTTCATCCGGTTCTGCTGGCTCTCCTGCGCCGGCGTGCGCTCGGCGGCAACGGTCGCCTTGACGCCGTCCTGGGCGGCGACTGCGGTGGAGGCGGAAAGGGCGGAAACGACGGCACAGGCTATTGCGTAGCGTAGTTGGGTTTTCACGGTCACCTCGTCACATTGGGGGGATCGAAGGAGAAGGACGCCCGCGGCGCCTTCGCTCATGCTGCGCCGCCATGAAACCCCCGGCCGCGATTCGCCGCGCGCGAGAATCCCCGGCAACCAGCGGCGAATTCCGGTTGCGCATCCCGGACGACCAACCCTGCCACGCCCTTTCCCTGCATCGCCAGCGCCCATGAAAAAGGGGCTCCGAAGAGCCCCCGATGGGATGGACGCGCCGCGCGTTCAGTCGAGCTTGACCTTGGCCTCGACGCCCTCGCCCTTGAGCATGGTGTACTCGACCATGGAACCGTCATAGAGCTTGGTTTGCTTGTTGCCGAGCAGTTCGCTCGAGGCAAACCAGCCGATCGAGGCCCAGTGGCCGGTATTGCAGAAGCTGATCTGCTCGCCGGTGGTGGGCACGCCTGCGTACTTGTACAGGGTTTCGAGTTGCGCCTTGCTGCGGAACTTGCCGCCGCCGTTCACGGTGGTCCACTGGTTGGGCAGGTTCTTCGCCCCCGCGATGGTGCCGCTCACCGGCGCCTTCGGGTGCTTGGCGATGCCGACGTACTGGTCCTCGGGACGGTTGTCCACGAGCACGACGCCGGCCGCGCGGGCCTTTTTCACGTCGGCCATGGTGACGATCATGTCCTTGCGGACGTTCGCCTTGAAGGTCTTGGGCGTGGCCTTCTCGAGGCCGGTCTTGAGCGGATTCTTGTCGTTGTCGGTGTAGGTGGACATCCCGCCATTCAGGATGGAGACCTTGTCGTGCCCGAGCACCTTGAAGGTCCAGTAGACACGGGTGGCCTGCCCGACGTCGAGGGCGGTATAGCCCTGCGGAATGAGGACCACGTGCGTGTCGTTGTCGATGCCGAGCTTGGCGCCGATCATCGTCGCAAGCGGGCCGACGTCTTCGGGCAGCATGTCGGGAACCTTGTCGGCCTTGCGCTCGACGCGCCAGCCGTCCTTGGCGTAGTTGGTGTTGATCGCGCCGGGAATGTGCGCTTCGGAATAGTCCTTCGAAGACTGGAAGTCGACGAAGACGATGCCCGGCTTGCCGATGTTGGCGACGACCCAGGCGGGATCGACCAGGGGTTCGACCGCGAATGCCGCGCGGGCAAAGCCCAGCAGGAAGACCAGCAGGATGCCCAGGTACGCGACCGGGCGATTGAATGAGGCTTTCATGCGCAACTCCTTTGCGTTAGCGTGAAATAGGTGATCACGGACAGTAGCAACGATAGTTGCAGCGGCACCCGGTGCTCATGCGTTTGATCAAAAAGGCAGCCTCCCCGCGGGCCGGCATTGGCCTTTGGCCTTACCCGGAAGCGGTGGAAACCTCCTCGAGGCGGGCGGCAGTGGTACCAGAGTCCAATGACGCGCCGGAGCAAGGGCGGTCACCATGCTGCGCGGCAAGGCGCCTGTCGAGCCGCCACGGCGTCCGGTTGCCCGACCCATTCCCCAACAGGAGAAGACATGAAAGCGGAAAACGATGCGCCCGCCCTCCCCGCCCGGCGCGATTTCATGAAGACGCTCGGCATCGGCACAGCAGCGGCTGCCATGCCCGCCTCCCTGCTGACTGCCACGAATGTCCACGCCCAGGCGTCTGACATCATCACGAAGAAGATCCCGCGGACGGGCGAAGTGATCCCGGCCATCGGGCTGGGCACCTACCTCACCTTCGACCTGCTCCCCGGGCAGCCGCGCGAAAACATCCGCGAGGTGATCAAGCGCTTCTGGGACGGCGGCGGCCGCGTCATCGACACGTCGCCCCTCTACGGCACGGGCGAGATCAGCATCGGCGATTTCGCCACGGCGCTCGGCATCGGGAACGACATCTTCATCACGAACAAGGTCTGGTCCACCGGCGAGTTCCTTGCCGACGACAGCCACGCGCGCAGGAGCCTCGAGCAGTCCATGCAGCGCCTGTGGCGCGAGAAGATCGACGTGATGCAGGTGCACAGCCTGGTGAACGTGGACCAGATCCTGCCCGTGCTCGCCAACTGGAAGAAGGAGGGGCGCATCCGCTACTTCGGCGTGACGCACCACGAGCTGCCGTACTTCGGCCCGCTCGCCCAGTACGTGGAGCGCGGCGAGATCGACTTCGTTCAGGTGCACTACTCGATCGCCATCCGCCAGGCCGAGGAGCGCATCCTCCCCGCCGCGCTGGACAAGGGTGTCGCGGTGCAGGTGAACATGCCCTTCGAGAAGGCGCGCCTCTTCAAGGTGGTCGAGGGCCGGCCGCTGCCGGACTTCGCGCAGGGAAATCGGCGTGACCAACTGGGCGCAGTACTTCCTGAAGTGGGTCATTTCGCACCCGGCGATCACCTGCGCCATCCCCGCCACCAACAACCCGGCGCACCAGGCGGAGAACATCGGCGCGCTCAGGGGCCCGCTGCCGGACAAGGAGATGCGCACGCGGATGCTGCGCCACATGGAAACGCTGCCGGGCTTCGACAAGGTGGCGCGCGATGCCCCCCTACCCGGGCAAGGCCTACAACGGCATCATCCGCCGCGCGCAGAGCCAGCGGGCAGCGGCGGCGAAGTGAAAGGCAATCGGGGCCGGGTTCGCGAACCCGGCCCCGGTCTGGCGCCGCGCGCGCGGCGCTATTTTTTCAGCTTGGCGATGCCGAGCATGGCCATCACCTGCTTCTCGTAGTAGGGCTCGGACGTCCCCTTCTTCATCTTGCGGATGAAGTACTTCTCGAAGGCGATCTTGGCGAGGTGCACCCACTTGCCCTCGGAGAACCAGTTCACGTTGCGCGGCGGAATCTGCGGCAACGCGATGAAGGCGATTCCGGTATCGCCCATGTCGGCCAGGCACACGGCATTCCAGGTCGCCCTCTCCTCGCCCGGCTTGCCGTCGAGGTCGGCACGGATGTTGTGGGCAGTGGCCGTGACCATCGACTCGATCATGAAGCCGGTCTTGGGCGCTCCGGTCGGCACCGGGGTCGCCTCGACCGGCGGGATGGCCACGCAGACGCCCACCGCGTAGATGTTGCGGTACTTCGGGTTGCGCTGGTTCGCGTCGATCAGGATCATGCCGCGCGGATTCGTGAGCCCTTCGATGCCGAAGACCGCGTCGGTGCCCTTGAAGGCGGGCAGCATCATCGAGTAGCGGAACGGCAGGGCGTGCTCCTTCTTCGGCTTGCCGTCCTCGTCGTGCTCGGTGACGTGCATCATCCCCGCCTCGACTCTGGTCACCTTGGCGTTGCAGATCCACTTGATGTGCTTGTCGCGCAGCGCGGACTCGAGCATCGACTTCGAGTCCCCCACGCCCCCGAGCCCCAGGTGCCCGATGTAGGGCTCCGCGGTGACGAAGGTCATCGGCACGCGGTCGCGTATCTTGCGGCGGCGCAGGTCCGTCTCCATGATGAAGGCGAACTCGTAGGCCGGGCCGAAGCACGAGGCGCCCTGCACCGCGCCCACCACGATCGGGCCCGGTTCCTCGACGAACGCATCCCACGCCACCGCCGCGCGCTCGGCGTGGTCGACATGGCAGACCGACTGCGTGTGGCCCTCGGGGCCGAGCCCCTCGACCTCGTCGAACGCGAGCTTCGGACCGGTGGCGATGATGAGGTAGTCGTAATCGAGAAAGGTGCCGTCGCCCAGTTCCAGCTGGTTGCGCTCCGGATGCACCCGCTTCACGCCCGCCGGGTTGTAGCCGATGCCCTTCTTCGCGAGATAGGTGGCCGCCGGGAACTCGATCTCGCCGCGCTTGCGCCAGCGCACCGCGACCCAGGGGTTGGACGGCACGAAATGGAAGTTCGGGCCGTTGCTCACCACCGTGAGCTTGTCGCCGGGCCGCAACTGCTCCTGCATCTCGTAGGCCATGGGCATGCCGCCCAGTCCCGCGCCGATGATGACGATGTGTGCCATGTTCGTTCCTCCTGCCGCGCCAGAAAGTCGAGGGACAAGTTGCAGTCTAGGTTGCCGCAGGCGGAACAGCGTGACCTGAGTCAATCAAGGTCGCGTTCGCCCGTCCTATCCGGTCTCGGACTCCCAGCGATCCACCGTGTAGGCACCGTCCAGCCAGCGAACGATCTCTGCTGCCATCGGGTGGTCGACGGCGAGGTAGCGCGCCCGCAGCCGGTGCCGTTCGTCGAGCAGGCGGTCGATGCCCAGGTCCTGCAGCGCCGGCAGATCGGCCTCCAGCATCCGTGCGAGGTCGGCACCGGCCAGATCGTGCGCGGCCTCGCGGAACGCGCGCATGTAGCAGTAGCCTGATCCCTCCCGGTAGCTGGCAGCGAGCGTTGCGGCCGGTATCAGGGACAGGTGGGGTTGCAGGGCGGGATTGATGGCGTGCGCGGCGACACAGGCGCCGATGGTGGCCGGCCGTCCCGTGAATCCGCGCAGGTGCAGGAAGCGCGACATGCGGGGACCGTCGTTGACCGGGTAGTTGTCCCACAGGGTCGGCTTGCGCCGCAGGGCATCGGCGACGCGATCCAGGTGGCCGGGCGAGAACTCGCGGGCGCAGATTTCTTCGCCAGTCCAATAGACCCCGACCCCGGGATCCAGCCGGCGCCCGAGTTCCTCCAGGTATCCCGCGGGCCGTTCCCCGAACAGGGCATCCAGCATCCGGTCATCCGAGTAGTAGGTAGGGCACATCACGACCCGGGTCGCGCGCGTGAGCGCCATGGCCGCGTGCACGATGTCCGCCTCCCGCGCGGCCAGGTCGGGCACGTCGCCTCGCGTATCGTCGAAGAGGATGGCGAGATCGTCGAGACCGACTTCGTCCAGCGCGCGGATCTTGGCGAGGAAGTCCGCCTTCGCGGTGCCGGAGAAGTCGCGGTACAGCT
Organism: uncultured beta proteobacterium; assembly: GCA_963786635.1. Lineage (GTDB taxonomy): Bacteria > Pseudomonadota > Gammaproteobacteria > Burkholderiales > Usitatibacteraceae > FEB-7. The sequence goes on from CAWAZV010000007.1 coordinate 147,975, forward strand.
CGTAGGGACTCAGGCCGATGCCGAACCGCATGCCGAGGCTCCGGCAATGCGCGGCAAGGTCCGCGAGAACGCCGAGCGCGGTGTCAGGATGCGACTTGCGCCATTGTCGCCGCAGGAAGGCATCCGCCTTCGGCGCATGGTGGAAGAACGAATAGCCGAACCGACCCAGGTCCGCCATCACCTCCTTGCGCTCGGCAGGGGACCAGGGTTCTCCGAAATAGCCTTCGATGACGCCGAGCTCGGGAATCACGACCTCCGTCCTTGTTCAGTCGTCAGGACCGGCCCATGGCCGACCGTGTCTCAGAATACCAAGACCTTGTCGGCGAGTGCCGTCCACTCCGCGAGTTGCGCCATCGTGCCGCGCCTGGCGCCTTCGATGCATTCCGAGTCGGCCACGCCCCGCGCATCCATGCAGGTGCCGCAGAGTCCCACCTCGCCCTTGCGCAGGACCTTGCCCAGCATGATCTGGATGCTGTAGTAGCCCTCGGGCACCTTCTGGCCGGCCTTCGCGCAACCGACGGCGTCGGCCATGAGAAACACCCGGACCTGCTCGCCCTCCCGGCCGGAGAGCGCACCGGCCAGGCGCAGCGCGTTGTACGCGCGCTCGTTGCCGTAGGGAGCGTCGTTGATGATGAAAAGGACGGAGCTCATGGTCAACCTCCGGTAGGGGTCGGGGTAGCGTAGGGCGCGATGGCAGGCGCGTGCCCGGCGTGGCGCCACCGGGGAGGCGACCGATGTCAGTGCGCTTCATGGCCCGGGGCCAGGCTGGTGGCGGCGCCATCGTCAGCGAACGGAATGGCGAGGATGCCGGTGAACGAGACCGCGCGCGCGTCCCCGGTGATGCCCTCGACGCCGATCGCCATCCGCTCCTGCGGCAGGCTCGCCTCGGCCCGGTAGGTGCCGAAGAGCCGATCCCACCAGGAGAGGTTGAAGCCGTAGTTGCTGTTGGCCTCGACCATCGCCATCGAGTGGTGGATGCGGTGCATGTCCGGGGTGACGACCAGGCGGCGCAGGGCGCGATCGATGCCCTCCGGCAGCCTGACGTTGCCATGATTGAACATGGCACAGGCGTTGAGCAGGATCTCGAAGGCCAGCACGGCCACCGCAGGGGCCCCCAGCACCGCGATGGCGGCGAGCTTGATCAGCATCGACAGGACGATCTCGATCGGGTGAAAGCGGGCGCCGGTGGTGACGTCGAAGTCCGGATCGGCGTGGTGCACCCGGTGCAGGCGCCAGAGGAGCGGCACGGCATGGAACATGACGTGCTGGAAGTAGATCGCCAGGTCCAGCGCGAGAAGCGAGACGGCGATCGCGAGCCAGGACGGCAGGTCGAAGGCGTTGAGCAGGCCCCACCCGCGCTCCGCGGCGATTGCCGCGAAGGCGACCGCCGCCACCGGGAAGAGCAGGCGCACGACCACGCTGTTGAACGCGACGAGGCCCAGATTCGCCACCCAGCGCACGCGGCGCGGAAACAGCCGCTGCCTGCGCGGCGCCCGCACCTCCCACAACGCCATCGCCGCGAAGACGCCGAAAAACGCACCAAGGCGCAACGCCAGCTCCAGCCCGCCGCCTGCCGAACCTTCCATGCCTTGCCCTCCGTTACCATGGAGCTGCACAATGCCACTATTCAACTACTCGGTTGATTAGTAGACTATAGGCCCCGAACCATGCCGTCAAGCGAAGCGTTGAAGTCCGCCCTCTACCAGCAGATCGCGCGCGTGGCCGCGGCCCTCGCGAGCGAGGCGCGCCTGCAGCTGCTCGAGTACATCGCCCAGGGCGAGCGAAGCGTCGACGTGCTGGCGCAGATGACCGGACTTTCGATGGCCAACTGCTCCAAGCACCTGCAGGCCCTGCGAGCCGCCGGCCTCGTCCACGCCCGCAAGGAGGGACTGCGCGTCTACTACAGCCTGGCGGGGGACGACGTGGTGACCCTCTACTCGGCGCTGCAGCACGTGGCCGAGGAACGCGTGGCGGAAGTGGAAAAGCTCGTACGCACCTGGCTCGGCGACAGGGACGACATGGAGCCCGTGGCGCCCGCGGACCTGCTCGAGCGCGCGGCGAAGGGACTGGTGGTGGTGATCGACGTGCGCCCGCCGGAGGAGTACGCGGCCGGCCACGTTCCCGGCGCCATCAACGTCCCGATCGACCGGCTCGAAGCGCGGCTTGCGAAGCTGCCCAGGCGCAAGGAAGTCGTTGCCTACTGCCGCGGCCCTTACTGCCTGATGTCCTTCGACGCCGTGCGTACGCTGCGCGAGCGCGGAATCAAGGCGCGGCGCCTGGAGGCCGGATTCCCGGAATGGCGCGCGGCAGGCTATCCCGTCGAACATAGCGCGCATGGGCAGTGCGGCCGGCGGCGGCCTTGCCGGACGGCGGATTAGAATGACGCCTGGTTCGCCCGCGAGGCCACTGAGGGAAGTGCGTGTCGGAAATCGTTCTTGAGCAGGTGACGAAGCGCTTCGGCCGCGTGAAGGCGGTCGATGGCGTGAGCTTCCGGGCCGAGTCCGGGAAGTTCGTGGTTCTGCTGGGGCCGTCGGGCTGCGGCAAGTCGACCCTGCTGCGGCTCATCGCCGGGCTCGAGGACGTGAGCGAAGGAAGAATCCTCGTGGACGGGCGCGACGTGACGCGGCTCACCCCGGACAAGCGCCGCGTGTCGATGGTGTTCCAGTCGTACGCGCTCTTTCCGCACCTCTCGATCGAGGAGAACATCGTCTTCGGTCTCAAGGTCCGCGGCACACCGGAAGGCGAGCGCGGCAAGCGCCTCGCGCACGTGGCGGAGCTGGTCGGCCTCGCGGAGGTTCTCGACCGGAAGCCCCAGCAGCTCTCCGGCGGACAGCGCCAGCGCGTGGCCCTCGCGCGCGCAGTCATCGCCGAGAACAACATCTGCCTGATGGACGAGCCGCTCTCGAACCTCGACGCGCAGCTGCGCCACGGCATGCGGGTGGAGATCCGCGCGCTGCAGCAGCGCCTCGGGATGACCGTCGTCTACGTGACGCACGACCAGGTCGAGGCGATGAGCATGGCCGACCGCGTCGTGCTCATCCGCGAAGGCCGCATCGAGCAGGAGGGCTCGCCCGAGGACCTCTACGGCAGGCCGGCAACGATGTTCGCGGCGCGCTTCATCGGCACCCCGGGAATGAACCTCCTGAACCTTGCCGATGGCCCCGGAGGCGCCGTGGTACGCGGCTCGCAGGACACGCTGTTTCCCGGGCGCGGCGCGGGGCTCACCCTCGGCGTGCGTCCGGAACACATCGGGCTGGCGGACGGCGGCGTTGCCGGAACTGTCACAAGTTCCGAATACCATGGCGCCGACACGATACTCACGGTACAGGTCGGGCAGGAGACGGTATTCATGCGGGCGCCGGGGCAGATCGCCAAGGCGGCGGGCACGCCCGTGCGGCTCGCCTGGAAGCCGGAGTCGCTGCACCTGTTCGACTCGGCGTCCGGCGTGCGCGTGGCGGAGGACCTGCAGCCCGTGCGCCTCGCCGCGGCGGCGGATTGATGTGGGTCAAGCGCGCGCCTAGACTGCGTCATTAGGCTCGACAAGAGGCAATCCGGGCTTTGCCCGACAAGGGGAGAACCAGCATGCGTTCGCTACTCGCAATCGCCACGGCAGCACTCCTCGGCTTCGCGCAGGTCGCGTGGGCCGATACGGAGGTCACGTTCTACTATCCCATCGCGGTCGGCGGCCCGCTCACCAAGGTGATCGACGGCTACGCCGCGGACTTCGAGAAGCAGAACCCCGGCGTCAAGGTGAAGCCGATCTACGCCGGCAACTACGACGACGCGCGCATCAAGGCGCTCGCCGCGTTGAAGGCCGGCCAGCCGGCGCAGATCTCGGTGCTCTTCTCGATCGACGTCTACGAGCTCCTCGAGCAGGACGTGATCATGCCCTGGGACGACGTCGCCACCTCCGCCGCGGACAAGGCCTGGCTCAAGAGCTTCTACCCGGCGCTGATGCTGAACGGCACCTACAAGGGCAAGGTCTACGGCATCCCCTTCCAGCGCTCGACGATCGTCATGTACTGGAACAAGGACGCGTTCAAGGAAGCCGGCCTCGACCCGGAGAAGGCCCCGGCCAACTGGAACGAGATGACCGCGATGGCGCAGAAGCTGGTGAAGAAGGACGCCTCCGGCAACGTGTCTCGCTGGGGCGTGATGGTGCCCTCCACGGGCTACGCCTACTGGATGTTCCAGGCCTTCGCCCGCCAGAACGGCCAGGACCTGATGAACCGCGACGGCAACCAGACGAACTACGCGCACCCGGACGTGATCGCGGCGCTGCAGTACTGGCGCGACCTCGGCGCGAAGCACAAGGTGATGCCCGAGGGCACCGTCGAGTGGGGCACGCTGCGCCAGGCCTTCACCGAGGGCAAGACCGCGATGATGTGGCACACCACCGGCAACCTCACCGCGGTGAAGGGCAGCGCCAAGTTCCCGTTCGGGGTGGCCATGCTGCCCGCCTCCAAGCAGCGCGGCTCGCCCACCGGCGGCGGCAACTTCTACCTTTTCAAGAAGACCACGCCGGAAGAGCGCAAGGCCGCACTCGCCTTCGTGAAGTTCATGACCGCGCCCGAGCGCGCCGCCGACTGGAGCATGGCCACCGGCTACGTGGGGATCTCGCCCGCGGCCTACGACACGCCGAAGCTGAAGGCCTACGCCGCGGAGTTCCCGCCGGCCGTGGTCGCGCGCGACCAGTTCCAGTACGCCACGCCCGAGCTCTCGACCTTCCAGACGGGGCGCGTGAGGAAGCTCCTCGACGACGCCATCCAGGCCTCGCTCACCGGCCAGAAGCAGCCGGGCGATGCGCTCAAGGCCGCGCAGGCGGAAGCGGAGAAGCTCCTCAAGCCGTACCGCTGAGCGCCCGATGAAGCATGTGTATGGATGGCTGCTGCTGACCCCGGCAGCCATCCTGCTCATCGGCTTCACGCACTACCCCGCCTTCGCCACGCTCTTCGACAGCTTCTTCTCCACCGGCACGGTGGTGCGGCCGTCGCGGTTCGTCGGGCTCGCGAACTACGCCGCGCTCGCCGACGACCCGATCTTCTGGCAGGTCTTCAGGCAACAACGTCGCGTTCGCGCTCGGCACCATCCCGACCTCGATCGCGCTGGCACTCCTCATGGCGATCTGGGTGAACGACCGGTTGCCGGCGCGGGCGCTCGTGCGCATGAGCTACTTCACGCCGACCATCCTGCCGATGGTCGCGGTGGCGAACCTCTGGCTCTTCTTCTACACGCCGCAGATCGGGATGCTCGACAAGCTGACCGCGTTCTTCGGGGCGCCCAGCCACAACTGGCTCGGCGACCCCAACACCGTGATGGGCTGCCTCGCCGTGATGACGGTCTGGAAGGAAGCGGGCTTCTTCATGATCTTCTACCTCGCGGCGCTGCAGTCGCTCTCCCCGGAACTCGAGGAGGCGGCGAAGATCGAGGGCGCCTCGCGCTGGTACTACTTCCGCAGGGTCACGTTCCCGCTGCTCATGCCCACCACGCTCTTCGTCCTGGTGAACGCGACCATCAACTCGTTCAAGCTGGTCGACCACCTCTTCATCCTCACCAAGGGCGGCCCGGACAACGCCTCGAACCTGCTCCTCTACTACATCTACCAGGTGGCATTCAGCTTCTTCGAGACCTCCTACGCCTCCACGCTGACGGTCGTGCTCCTGGCGCTCCTCGCGGTCATGGCCGATCGTGCAGTTCCAGCTGATCGAGAAGCGGGTGCATTACCGATGAGGGTCCTGCAAAGGGAACTGCCGCTGCTGGAAACCGGGGCGGCCTGGCTGCTGGCCATCCTCTGGATCGCGCCGCTCGCCTACGCGTTCTGGGCGGCGTTTCACCCGGCGGCGCATGGCGACGCACTTCGACCTGTTCGTCGCCGTTGACGCTCGACAACTTCCGCAAGGCGTGGACCTACGCGCCGTTCCCGCGCCACTTCCTGAACACCATCCTGCTCGTGACGATGATCCTCGCCGCGCAGCTCGTGCTCTGCACGCTCGCGGGCTTCGCCTTCGCGCGCTTCGAGTTCGCCGGGCACAACATCGCCTTCGGGCTGGTGCTCGTGCAGCTGATGGTGATGCCCGAGGTGCTGATCGTGGAGAACTACATCACCATGGCGAAGCTGGGCCTGGTCGACACGATCCTCGGCATCGGGCTGCCGTACATGGCGAGCGCCTTCGGCATCTTCCTCATGCGCCAGACGTTCAAGACGATCCCGCGCGAGCTGGAGGATGCGGCGCGCGTCGAGGGCTGCTCGATGATGGGCGTGCTGTGGCGCGTGTACGTGCCGCTGGCGCGGCCGACCTACCTCGCCTATGCGCTGGTCTCGGTGAGCTACCACTGGAACAACTTCCTGTGGCCGCTCATCATCACCAACTCGGTGAACACGCGCCCGCTCACCGTGGGGCTCGCCATCTTCGGCGCACCCGAGTCCGGCGTCGACTGGGCGGTGATCAGCGCCGGCACCCTGATGGCCGTGTCGCCGCTGCTGGTCGCCTTCCTGCTCTTTCAGCGCCAGTTCATGCAGTCGTTCATGCAGGCGGGCATCAAGTAGGCGCGGGTTGCCAGCCGGCGCAGCTCAGCGCAGGTTGAGGCCACCCGTGCCGAAGAGCCCGAGCAGCCCGATGACGATCAGGTAGACCGCGACGATGTAGTTCAGCAACTTCGGCACGACGAGAATGAGAATGCCGGCAATGAGGGAGACCAGCGGGCCGATACTGAGCGAGAGGTTCATGGGTTGTCCTTTTTTGCGGGTGATCGACGTTAACCGACGGGGCGGAGGCCGTCGGTGCACTGGAGTACATAGCCGCACATTCCGTGCGTAGTGTGCGGCAACAGACTGACGGCACCCCCGGGGTCGGTGGAGCATTCCCGCTTCACTGGGGGGAGATTGCCGCAACTGGCGATGCACGCCCCTTCGAGCGCAATTGCAGCGGAGGCATGGCGATCACATCCCCCAAACCCATCCAGATCATCCTCGCGCGGCAGCTCGCGAGCAGCCTCGCCATGCCCATCCTCATCGTCGACACGGAGGGGAACCTCATCTTCTACAACGAGCCGGCCGAGCTGATCCTGGATCAACGCTTCGATGAAACGGGGGAGATACCCGCCGACGAGTGGACGAGCCTCTTCGCGATCGCCGACGAGGAGCGCAACCCCATCGCGCCGGAGGACCGGCCGACGATGCTGGCCCTCTCGGAGCGCAGGCCCATCTCCCGCACGGTCTGGATGCGCTGCCGGGATCGCGAGTGGCGGCACATGAACATCACGGCATTTCCGCTCATCGGCGAGGCGGCGCAGTTCCTCGGCGCGCAGATGATCTTCTGGGAAGTCTGAAATGCAGGTCACCCTGTGGGGTACGCGCGGCTCGCTGGCCACGCCCGGAACGGAGATGGCGCGCTACGGCGGGAACACCTCCTGCGTGGGCGTCCTCGGGCGCGGGGGCACGATGCTGGTGCTGGACGCCGGGACGGGCATCCGCCGCCTGGGCGCGACCGTTCCCGAGTCCACGCGCCGCCTGGACATCCTGTTGACGCACCTGCACATGGACCACATCCAGGGACTGGGCTTCTTCGCCCCGCTGTACCGCCCGGGCATGGACGTGCACATCTGGGGCCCGGGCAGCGCCACCCTGCGGTTGCAGGCGCGCCTCAGGCGTTATCTTTCGCCGCCCCTGTTCCCGGTGAACATTTCCGAACTGCCGTGCAAGCTCACCTTTCACGAAGTGCCCTGTGAAGAGACCGAGATCGGGGAGTTCCGCGTCTGTTCCGCGCTGGTGTGCCACCCCGGCCCCACGGTGGGGTACCGCATTTCATCGCCGGAGGGACGCGTGCTGACCTACCTGCCCGATCACGAACCCGCCCTTGCCGCGCGGAACTTCCCGTCACTGCCGCGGGAGTGGACTTCCGGGGGCACGCTCGCCGCGGGAGCGGACCTGCTGATCCACGACGGCCAGTACAGCACGGCCGAGTATCCGGGCCACTGCGGCTGGGGCCACAGCTCGCTCGAGCAAACGCTGGCATTCGGGAAGCTCGCGCAGGTGAAGCAGCTCGTGCCGTTTCACCACGATCCCGACCACACCGATACCGACCTCGACCGCATGATCGCGCAGGCCATCGATCACGCCAGGCCGGACTACCTGGTCACGGCCGGACTGGAAGGAAGCATTTTCGAGCTGTAAGTGCTTCCGGAACCCGATTCGCCCGGCAGCAATTCGCTCCCCCGCCCTTCAACTGCGCGGCGGCAGATTCGTCGGCGGCGGCGCGTTGGGCGGCGGGTAGTTCGCCGGCGGAATGTTCGCCGGCGGCGGGTAACCCGTCACTGGGCCAGGCTGCGAAGCTCTGGGCGCATTCGCGCCCGAGAGTCCGGGTGGAGGAGGCGTGCCCGGCGGCGGATAGGCTGAAGACGCCGATGGCGCGTCCAGGTAGACGGGACGCGACGGCCCGCGCGCATGGCCCTGCCGCATCGGGACCTTGTTGCCGCGCGAATACATGCACTGCAGGTAGGCGCTGTCAAAGGCCTGCTGCAGCTGGTAGGACGACATCGCGGGGTAGTAACTCCCGGCGGCCCCGCCGAACAGCAAGCCGGTGCCGGCGCCGATGGCCGCACCCTCGCCCGCCTGGCCGGTGGCGGAGCCCAGGATGGCGCCCGCGGCCGCCCCGAACAGCGCGCCTGCCGCCGCGGCGGAAGCGGCACTGTTGTCGGCGGCTGCCGCCGTCGCGCCGCCGCTCGCCGCGATGACGGAACCGGCGTATTGCTGGCAGTCGGCGATGTCGACCTGGTATTGCCCGACGCTCTTGCTGGAGCCCGGGAGCGCCATCACGCTCGGCCCGGTCGGCATGACCGTGCACGCGCCGAGCAGGAAACTCGCGGAGCCGAGCAACGCCACGCCGAGGCCACGACGATATCGGGATCGCGTCTTCATGGCGCCCTCAATTGGCGGGTTCGCCCGACGGCGCCGGCGGAGGAACGACCTTCACCCACTGCACCTTGCAGTTCTGCACGTACGGGTAATAGCCCGCCGGGTCCGTGCAGTAGTACCAGAGGTTCTGCGGAGCGGGTTGCGCCTCCGCGGATTGCGCCGGCTCGACGTAGACGAGAGGTGCCGAGTCGTAGACGGGATACTGTCCATACGCGTAGTACGGGTAGGTCGAATAGTAGGGATACCCGGCGTACCCGTACCCGTAATACGGCCAGCCCCAATACAAGGCGCTGCCGACGTAGCCCCCCCAGCCGTAGTAGCCACCGTAGTAGCCGCCATAGCGACCGACGTAGTAGCCCCCGTGATGACCGCCGTAGTGGCGCCCACCGTAGCCGCTGTAGTGACTGCCGCCGTGGCCGCCGTAGTTGCCACGATAATGGCTAGCTGAGGACCCGCCATGGTTCCCGCGATAGTGGCTGCCGGAAGGCCCGCTGGAGTAGGCGCCGCGGCCACCGGAGCCATGGGAATAGCTCCCGCCGCCACCCGAACCGCCGCCGGAATGTGCTGCGCCGCCACCCGAACGGCCGCCGCCGGAATAGCCCCCACCGCCATGACCGCCGCCACCACCACGGCCTTGCGACCAGACGTCATCGCTTCCAACCGTCACCGCCACGGCCAGCGCCGCGGCAACCGCGACCAAGAGCCTTTTCATGGCAACCTCCGATCGTGAATACTTCGATCACGCTCAACAACGGATAGATTGCCTGTTCCGTTGACGGGGCGTTGTGCCGTAGGTCAACGATACTGCAAACACCTGGTGGCCAATGTGCCGACGGTCACGCACTTACATCTGGTTACAACTGGCCCGCCCGACATCGCACCCGTTTCCGAGGAACGCCAATGACGAAGCTGCGAACCGACATCACGGTCGAATCCCTCAACCGCCGCGGCGAGGAGTACCTGCCGGGCTACCTCGGCATCGAGATGATTTCGCTCGCCGAGAACACGCTCGTGAGCCGCATGCCCGTGAAGAAGCTGCACGTCGCCCCGAACGAATTCCTGCACGCGGCGAGCGTGGTGGCACTGGCGGACACGGCCTGCGGTTACGCGACCATCGCGCACCTGCCCGCGGGGGCCGAGTCGTTCACCACGATCGAGCTGAAGAGCAACTTCCTCGGCACCGTGCGCGAGGGAAGCATCTCGTGCACGGCATCCGCGCAGCACCTGGGACGCACCACGCAGGTATGGGATGCGGTCGTGACCGACGAAGCGTCCGGCCGCCGCATCGCGCTCTTCCGCTGCACGCAGATGATTCTCTGGCCGAAGGCCTGAGCAACGCGCACAGTGACCCAACTTGCCACCTAGCCCATGTCAATGTCCATCCGACTGGAGTCCTTCCCATGACCGGCATTTCGCCCCGGCTGATCGCCGGGCTGGTTCTACTGGCCGCTGTATTTGGAGTGGGTGTCCTCGTTGGCAGTCCCGCCGGGAAGCGTGACCCCGACCCTCCGGTGATCCTGAAGGAGGTGCAGGCGTTGTCGGAGCTGGTGACCATCAAGTACGTCATGTCGAAGGTGGTCACGCACGAAATCGAGAAGACCTTCGGCAAGGACCGGGTCCTGCTGGTGGCGCAAGGCGTCGTCAAGGCCGGACTCGACCTGAGCCGCATGACGATCCAGGACATCCGGGTGAGCCGGAACGTCATCTCGCTTCATCTGCCCCCCGCGACGGTCACGGACGCCTACCTCGACGAAAAGCAGACGTTCGTCTACGACCGCAAGACGGGTTTCTGGATACCTCCGGAAAGGAACCTGGAGTCCGAGGCACGGCGCATCGCCGTCGCGGCCATGCTGGCCGGGGCACAGGCGAGCGGGATCCACAAGGAAGCCGATGAGCGTGCCCGGAAGCTCATTGCCCAGCTGTTCCTGAGCCTGGGGCTCGGCCAGGTCGAGTTTCATTGACCAGGCGAGGCGGACACCTGCGCCGCGCTTCAGCGGTCCATGGTCAGCCGAGCTTCGCGACACGCTCCTTGAGCGCCTTGGCTGCCATGGACAGGCCGCCCTCGGCACCGTCGATGAAGTGCAGGTGCCGGCCGGAATAGTCGAACACCAGGCAGGTCATCTGCGCGCGGTCCGCCACGTGCGCCCCGTACACCAGCTCGCGCCGGGCGAAGCGCGCGTCCAGCCAGGCGACGAGCGCCTCGCGCTGCGCGGCATTGCCGGCGAGGACCTGGCGGAAGCAGTCGTTGAATTTCCTGACGTCCGAATTGCGCGCCAGCACGGACTTGTAGCGGCCCCAGTCCGTCTGCGCGGTGCGGATGCCGAAGGTCATCAGGAACCAGCCGACGAGGACGATGCCGCGCATCTTCATGAGATAGAGCCACTTGCCCCACGCGCCGCGCTCCATCGCGCGCACGCCGACCTCGCTGGCGAGCTGGCGGCCGCTCAGGGAAAAGGCGAGGTTGGGCGGCCAGACGGGATGGCAGTCGTCGTCGGCACCGTAGATCTCGCGCACCTTGGCGATGAGCTCGCGATAGAGGCGGTTGGCCGCCTCCGGATCCTCGACGAGCACCTTGACCATGACGCTGACGGTCTCGCCGTGGCGGCTGGGAATGTCCTGCCAGCGGCACTCCAGTCCGTCGAAGTTGCCGCCCGGCTGGATGCTGCCCGCCTCCACGCGGCAGGACGGCGCGGTGGCCGGGTCCTTCATGCAACGGTCGGCATGGGCCATGCCGCCACCGGCGAACATGGCCTGCACATAGTTGTCCGAGACGCGAAAACGCCCCACCAGGACATCGAACCCCGCCTCGCGGATGCGCGCGACCGGCATCGTGGCGACGCGCAACTCGAGCGCGAACGATGTGCGCGCCAGCGCCTGCGTCTGCAGGAGCGCGGCACGCGCGCTCGCGAGCAGCTCCGGCGGCACGCACAGCATCGCGCCGTCACCCTCGAAGATGAACGGGATCTCCGTCGTGCCGGCCGCGTTCAGGATTGCCGTGATCGCGGCCGCGCCGAGGGTGTTGACGTTCTTGTAGTGCCCGGTCTCCACCGCCGCGGTGGAGTTGCGCACGTCGCACATCGCCACGTGCCAGTCGTCCGGCAGGGGTGCGTAGCTCTCAGGCCTGCCGGCGTCGCTGAAGTCGGTACGCAGCGGGAGATTGGCGTAGAACGAGGTGCTGTTCATCGGTGACGTCGAAATAGGGAGCCCGTCCGTCAAAACTCGCTCTGAATGCCAATGGCCGGCCGGAACCTCTTACTCCACCTCGAGAATGGCAGCCAACCTATCCAGCTCCGAATAGTGCAGCAACATCACGCCCGTAACACCCGCCAGCTGACGAGCGGAAGGAGTAAATGTCGCGTTAGTCACCACCGCGGCACGATGGGCACCATGGAAGTGCATTCCTGCAAACGCTTCCTGAACAGCGGCATTGCCGACCGCACTCGAGTATTTCTTGCACTGAATTGCCACTACAACACTTCCCCTCGCCGCAATTACGTCGACACCTTGATCGCCACTACCCTTTGTGGTTCGCGTTATCCATCCGTGGTCATCTAGAATCCTGGCACAGTAGCGCTCGAAGTCCAGCGCATCGCAGTCTTCCGGTTCAAGGCTCGGCAGTCGTTCGGCGCGAGCTCGGGCAACGGCAGTGATCATGTCAAACAGCTCCGTGACCGAAATCAGAAGCACTCCTGCGCCGCTTGGTACGAGGTAGCTTGCCGAGAGCGTGGTTCCCGGCGAGTCGTAAAGCGGGGTAAGTTCAAGGTGTTGTGGAAGTACCTTGTGGACGAAATACGCGACTTCTGCAACCCACTTGTCCGTCTTGACGACCCCATAGTCGTCAGTGACGATCGACTGTAGAAGTTTTCGCGCCAGTACGTCTCCATGAGACTCAATAAAGGTCCTGATCTGCTTCCTGGTGAACTCGTCAGAAAGCGACTGCTGGCGTTGCTGCCTTTGAAAATCCATTGCGCATCCCCAGAGCCGGATATTTCCAAGTGCGACAATTGCGGGTCCGTGGTCGTGTTCCGGAGTCCAACGACTGTCGGTATTCTGGCTGTCGAATGATTCGACACGCAAGCCGCATGGATAGATTGCCGGCATGGCGTATTGCCGGACACTCCGCCACGGAGACATCATGAATGCTCGGTTCAGCACCACAATTCGTCGGCTCTGGAATTTCGCGTGGCTGATCGGCGGCGTCCTGTCGCTTGCGGCCTGCTTCGGTGGCGGTGGCGATAGCCCGCCCGCGGTGCCGTCTGCAACCTTCCGCGGCCTCGGCGTCCTGCCCGGATACGCGTCGAGTTCGGCCCACGCCGTGTCATCGGATGGATCCGTCGTCGTGGGAACGACCACTACGGCGGCCGGCAATCGCCAGGCGTTTCTCTGGAGCGCCCAAAGCGGCATGGCCGGCCTCGGTTTCATGCCTGGCGGCACCTCCAGCAATGCGACCGCGGTTTCCGCCGACGGCACCGTGGTTGTCGGTGACGGCAATGCGGCCGACAGTGGCACGCCAACGTCGCACGCGGCCTTCCGCTGGACTGCGAGCGCGGGCCTGCAGCGTCTCGACTCGTTGCCGGGACCGGCTCCGAGTCTCTGTTCTGCACGAGGCGTTTCCGGCAATGGGGCGATCGTGGTGGGCACGTGCCTGCAGTTCAACAACGCCGCATTCCGCTGGACGGCCGGCACGGGATCCGTCGCCCTGGGCCAGTTCGGCGGTGGCAGCAACATGCAGAGCACCGCTACGGCCATTTCCCTGGACGGCACCACGATCGTCGGCGCCGGTCATCCGGTACTCACCGGAGCCGTAATGTGGTCCGCGGAAGGCAGCCCGACCATACTCGGCAAGCTGCCGGGCGATGGCTCGGGCACCGCCACGGCGGTTTCGCGCGATGGATCGGTCGTTGTCGGTACATCAACGGACAACGCGGGGAATTCGCACGCATTTCGCTGGACGCGGCAAACGGGGATGGTCGATCTCGGCGGCGCGATCGACGGCCTGCTCGGAAGCTCCGCCAGTTCGGTTTCGGGCGACGGACGCATCGTCGTGGGATCGGGCCGCACGGCCATGGGCGACGTCGCGCTGATCTGGGACGCGGACCACGGCTTGCGGATGCTGGATGCCGCGCTGTTGGCCGATTACCAGACGCCCGTCGTGGGCTGGAAACTCACCGAAGCCACCGCCATTTCAGACGACGGGCACACGATCGTCGGGCACGGCACCAATGCGCAGGGACAGACCGAGGCGTGGATGGTAAGGCTGCCGGATTGAAACCCCGAGGCAGTGTTTCGCAGTCCATCGCCCGAAAAGCGGCGCACAGCAAAGCGCTAGCGGTTCCTCGGCGGTCCAGCGGTTTCGCCGTTATCATCCGCCGGCAAGACTTCGAATCCAATGACGTGACCAAAGGAGGACTTCTTGGGCATCTCCAATCGCTGCACCCGCATTGCCCTCCTGGGCGCCACAGGTGCGCTGCTGGCGCTTCCTGCACTCGCACAGACCGTGAAGGTGACGCCCCTGGGCGGCATCGAGGGCGAGTTCTGCCCGCAGGACCGCGCCCTCGTCTTCGAGGACCCCAACGGCACGCGCCTGCTCTACGACCCGGGCCGCACGGTCGCGGGCGCAGACGATCCGCGGCTCGGCAAGATCGACATCATCCTGGTGAGCCACATGCACGGCGACCACGTGGGCAACGCGCACAGCAAGGCGCCCAACTCGGGCACCTGCGAGAAGCCGGACGTCTCGGTGTCGGCCCTGCCCAACACCAGCGCGGTGAACATCGCGCTCGCCAAGAAGGCGAAGATCGTCACCGGCAGCGAGATGCCGCCCTTCTTCGCGGCGAAGTTGAAGGCCAACGGGGGCGACCCCCGGAACTCGATGCTGGCCCGCTTTGGCGGCAGCGTGCTGGTCGGCGGCGTGCGCATCGCGACGGTGGCCGCGCTGCACAGCAACGGCGTCGACCCCGACTACATCGGCGGCGACCTCGGCAAGGCCATGAAGGAAGTGGGCATCGCCGGCGACGTGGGTCTCGCGACCGGCTACGTGCTCAGGTTCAGCAACGGGCTGGTGACGTACCTGTCGGGCGACACCGGCATCACCGCCGACCAGGATCTCGTGGTGCGCGGCCACTACGGCGCGAAGCTCGCCGTCATGAACATCGGCGACGGATTCACCACCGGGCCGGCGGAAGCGGCCTACGTCATCAACGACCTCGTGAAGCCCGCCGCCGTCATCGCCTCGCACGCCAACGAGGTCGGCACCGTGAACGGCAAGGTGCGCCCGGGCAGCAAGACGGAGACGTTCATGAAGGCGGTGAAGGTGCCCGTGCACATCCCGCTTTCCGGCCGGACGATGGAGTTCGACGGCGCCGGGAAGTGCACGGCCGGCTGCTGACAAACCGGTCGGTTACTCGTCGAGCTTGATCTGCCGTTCCTTGACGAGGCGCTTCATCCGCTCGACCTCCCTGCGAACCTGCGCGGTGAATTCCGCCGGCGAGTTGCCGACCGGGCGCGCGCCCACCTTCTCGATCTGCGCGCGGAACTCGGGCGCGGCCATGACCTTCTTCATGGCCTCCGTGAGCCGTGCCACGACCTCGGGCGGCACCTTGGCGGGCGCGAGGAGTCCGTACCACGCCTCGTCCGTGAATCCCTTCATGCCCGCCTCCTCCATCGTCATGACATCGTAGCCGGGGATGCGGTGCGGGCGAGATCACGCCGATCGCCTTGAGCTTGCCCCCGTCGATGTAGGCCTTCGAGGACGGGAACTGGTCGAAGAGGCTGTGCACCTGCCCGCCCATGACGTCCTGCATGGCCGGGCCCGAGCCCTTGTACGGAACGTGGATCATCTTCACGCCGGCCTCGGCCTGGAACGATTCGCCGAGCATGTGGTTGATGCTGCCGATGCCGGAGCTCGCGAACGTGTACTTGCCGGGATTGTCCTTCAGGACCTTGATGAACTCGGTGAGGTTCTTCGCGGGGAACGATCGCGTTGACGGTGAGGACGTTCGGCATCGACGCGATGTTGGTGATCGGCGCGAAGCTCTCCAGGGTGTATTTCGGATTGGAGCGCGTCGCGCTGTAGACGATCATCGTGCTCACGGTGGCAACGGTGAGCGTGTAGCCATCCGGCGCCGCCTGCGCGCCCTGCGTGGTTCCCAGCGCGCCGGCGGCACCCCCGACGTTCTCCACGATGACGGTCTGCCCCAGTTCCTTGCGCAATTGCTCCGCGGTGAGCCGCGCGATGATGTCGGTGCTTCCGCCCGCGGCGAACGGCACGATCAGCTTGATCGTCCGCGCGGGGTAGGACTGCGCCCACGCGCCGCTCACGAGGATGCAGGATGCGATGGCGGCAAGCGTTGCTTTCCAGCGGTTCATGAGTTCTCTCCCTTTCGATCTTCCGGTCATGCGATGCGGTTGGTTCCTGACGAGCGCGCCCGCCGCCGCGGCCTTGAGCAGCCTCTGAAACGTCGGGCATTCGGCATGGCTGGGCGCACGGCACGCCGCCGCGTGCTTCAGCCCCTTGCTCATCGCCTTCAGTCGCCTGATGGTCGCGTCGAGCTCGTCGGCCTTGGCCGAGAGCATCCTGCGGTCGATGCTGGGCTTGCCGGCGGGCGAGAACATCGCCCCGATCTCGTCCAGCGAGAAGCCGGCGGCCTGGCCCAGGGCGATCAGCGCCAGCTGGTCCAGCACGCCCGGGGCGAAGCGGCGGCGCAGGCCCTGGCGGCCGGTGGAGGCGATGAGCCCCTTCTCCTCGTAGTACCGCAGCGTCGAGGCCGGAACCCCGGAGCGTTTCGACACTTCCGCGATGTCCATGAAAAAACCCCTTGACCTCAAGTTGACTTGAGCTTCTAGAGTGCCTCCATCGACGTCCACCCGTCAATCCGGAAAGGCCTCCATGAACCCCACTGCTCGAAGAACTTGCCCGCATCGCGCTCGTCGGCATCGGCGCCACCGCCGTGATGGACCTTTGGCTCGCACTGCTCAAGCGCATGGGCGTGCCGACGCTCAATTTCGCGTTCATCGGCCGCTGGGCCGGGCACCTGCTCCGGGGCCGCTGGAAGCACGACGCCATCGCGAAGTCCCCGCCGATCCCGGGCGAAACGGCCCTGGGCTGGCTCGTCCACTACGCCATCGGGATCGCCTTCGCCGGCGTGATGTTCGCCATCGGCGGCCTGTCCTGGATGCACTCGCCCACGTTGCTCCCGGCTCTCGCCCTGGGCATGGGCACCGTGGTCGCGCCCCTCTTCGTCATGCAGCCCGCGATGGGGGCGGGCTTCGCGTCGTCGCGCACGCCGGCGCCCGTGAAGAACTGCCTGCGCAGCCTCGCGAACCACACCGTCTTCGGCGCCGGCCTTTACCTGGCCGCCGCCGCCCTGCAATCGATCTCGCGATGACCGTCGTCGCGACAACGCCAAGGAGATATCGATGTCACCCCAGTCCGCGCAAGTGAAGAAACTCGCCGTGATCTACCACAGCGCCCACGGCCACACCGAGCACATCGCGAAGCACGTCGTCGAAGGCGCCCGGGGGGTTCCCGGAACGGAAGTGCACCTGCTCAAGGCGCAGCTACTCGCCGGCGCGCCCGACCAACTTTCCGCCTTCGACGGCTTCGTCCTGGGGTCTCCCACCTATCTCGGCGGGGTCTCGGGCGCCTTCAAGACCTTCATGGATTCCACCGGTGGCCTGTGGCGGGAGCAGCGCCTCAAGGGGCGGCTGGCGGCGGGGTTCACGGTGTCGTCCCTGCCGGCCGGCGACAAGCAGTCGACGCTGCTGTCGATGTTCGTCTTCGCCATGCAGCACGGGATGGTCTGGGTCGGCAATCCGGTCATCCCGGAGCAGCACTTCGGCGTCCCCTACGACGAGGCGGCCAACCGGCTCGGGTCCTGGTCGGGACTGATGGCCCAGGCGGGACACGCGTCGCCCGCGGATTCGTTCGTGCGGGGAGACATCAAGTCGGCCCGGATGTTCGGGAGGAACTTCGCCGAATCGCTCCACCGGTTCGCCACGGTCGCGCGCGCGCAAGAGTTGGCGGAGGCTGCGCCATGATCGCGAAACGATACGCACCGGTCCTGTTCGGGCTCATCCTCTCGGGGTTGATGTCCTTCGTGGTGTCGGGAATCGCGACCTTCCACGCGACCGGGAGGATTTCCGGCTTCGCGGGTCTTTGGGCCGGCGCGTGGCTTTCGGCCTGGGTCGTCGCGTTTCCGATCGTCCTGGTGGTCGCCCCGCTCGCGCACCGCCTCGTGCAGCAGATCGTCAAGCCAGTTCGTCGGCCAACCGGTGATTGACGTCGCGGTGGCCGGCTTCGTCGGCGCGGACGGCGACGATCACGTCGCGCAGGCGCGCCCCGGGGTCGAGCTTCCAGTAGGCGATGGCGATCGCGGGTGCCGGAACATTGGAGTAGGTGCCGTCGTCGACGCCGGCCAGGTACTCGGTGTAACTCAGGACCGCTTCCTCCTCGAAGTAGCCCACGACGCGATGCGCGGTCCGGGGCGAGATCAGGTACAGCAGGAAGTATGCGTTGTAGAAAATGCCCTGCGCCAGGAGCACGAGCAGCCGCTCGAAGGTGGAGGGCCGGGCGATCTGCATGAAGGTCATGAGGTGCATGCGCTCGTTCTCCGCCTCGTCCAGGAGCAGGCGGATGCAGCCGCCATCGGATTCGAGGCGGCGCAGGGAACGCAGGTGCCGAAGGGTTCCACCGACCATCCCGGGCACCCCGGCGACCGTTTCCAGGACGACCGCGCGGTGGCCATACCGGCGGGCAAAGAAGACATCGGCGAAGAAGCGCAGGAACTGCGTGAACGCGTAGGCGATGCGGTCCGAAACATCCCGGGGGACGCGGTGGGGCTCCGGCGACGCAACAGCCACGGGATTGTTCATCTTCGCAGGGTAGGCGGGATGACGCGCTCCCACTGTGCGCCACCGCACCGAGGACGCCCTGACGCCGCACGATAATCGTAGTGGAGACACCAAGCCAGCAAAGGAGACACCATGGCCACGCGTCGCACCACGATGAGAAGCAGCACCGGCACCAAGCTGTATGCCGTCCGTGACGAGAGCGGACAGTTCAAGGACATCCAGACCTACAAGCGTGCCCACTCCGCCGACCTGCGCCACAAGTCGCAAGCCGAGACGGTGGCCGCGCAAGGCCCGATCGAGAAGACGGTGAGGAAGGCGGCGAATAGTGCCGTCCAGTCCGTCAAGGACACGGTGAGCGGCGCGGTCGCCGCGATGCAGAGGGTCGCGAAGCGGGCCGTGAAGCAGGCTGCGGGAACGCAGCCCCCGAAAGCGAAGGCGGCCGGGAAAGCCGTGAAGAAGGTCGCGAAGACGTCCCGCAAGCCGGCGGCGAAGAAGACTGCGAAGAAGACCGCGAAGTAGGCAACCGGGAATGTCGCCGCACATCGAACGAAGGCGCGAGGCATGACCTACTGCATCGGCGTAATGCTCGAGGAGGGGATGGTTTTCGCCTCGGACTCGAGGACGAATGCCGGCGTGGACAACATCGCCAAGTTCTGCAAGATGACGGTGTTCGAGCGTCGCGGCGATCGCGTCATCGTGCTGTTGAGCTCGGGCAACCTCGCCGGAACGCAGGCCGTGATCAGCGTGCTGAACCAGCGCTGCGATGCCGGCGACGCGAGCATCAACCTCGGCAACGCGCGGACGATGTTCGACGTCGCGATGCTGGTCGCGGACGCGATGCGCGATATCGAGCGACGCGACGGCGAGTACCTGGAACAGAGCGAGCTGCAGCTTCAATGCCTCCTTCATCGTCGGCGGGCAGATCAGCGGCGAGCCGATGCGGCTGTTCCGGATCTATGCCGAGGGCAATTTCATCGAGGCGGGAGTCGATACGCCCTACCTCCAGACCGGCGAAACCAAGTACGGCAAGCCGATCATCGACCGCGTGATCACGCGCCTCACGCCCCTTGCGGAGGCCGCGAAGTGCGTGCTCGTGTCGTTCGATTCGACCATGCGCAGCAACCTGTCGGTGGGCATGCCGATCGACCTGATCTGCTACGAGCGGGACAGCCTCGAAGTGCAGCAGCGGCGCCGCTTCGACGAAGGCGACGCCTATTTCACCGCGCTCAGCCGCGAATGGAGCGAAGGGACGCGACAGGTGTTTCGCCAGCTGCCGGAACTGCACTGGTGACCCGCCGTGACGGTCGATTGCTTCCTCATCACCTGTGAACATGGCGGCAACCGGATACCCGCGCCCTATCGACGGCTGTTCCGGGGGCACCGAACGCTGCTCGACTCCCACCGCGGGTACGACCCCGGTGCGCTGGTCATGGCGAGGCAATTGGCCAGGGCCTTCAGGGCGCCTCTCGTTACCTCGACCATCAGCCGTCTGGTCGTCGACCTCAATCGCTCGATAGGCCATCCGCAGCTCTTCTCGGCAGCGACGCGAGGCGCGCCGGCGACGCTACGCGCGGAGATCGTCGAACAGCATTACCTGCCCTATCGCACGAAAGTCGAGCGCCTCGTGAGCCGATCGGTGGCGCGGGCCCGGCGCGTGATCCACATTTCGTCGCACAGCTTCACTCCGGAGCTGGACGGCAGGGTACGACGCGCCGACGTGGGATTGCTCTATGACCCCGCCCGGCATGGGGAGGCCGAGCTGTGCGCTCGCTGGAAGGCTTCGCTGGCGCAATTGGCTCCGGAGTTCCGGGTACGCCGCAATTACCCCTATGCGGGCAAGGGGGACGGGCTGACCTCGCACTTGCGCCGGCTTTTCCCGCCCAGCGCCTATGTCGGGATTGAACTGGAGGTCAACCAGGGCATTGTCCTGGCTGCGGGCCGACGCTGGACAAGGCTGCGCAGCGCCCTGATCGATTCATTGCGCACGGCTTGCGCCGCCTGAAGCGGCCCAACGGAGATCCAGAATGCAAATTCGCGTCGGCTTCGAAATGATCCACGACTGCCCGCAGCCGGTTCCCATGATATTCAACGTGAACGTCCACTTCACGCGCGTTCCCGATCTCGTCGGTCGCGAGACTCTGGTGTTCGACCCGCCCGTCCCGCTCGCAGCCTATCGTGACAGCTTCGGCAACTGGTGCACCCGCATCGTCGCGCCGAAGGGACGCATGCGCGTTTCCGTCGATGCGATCGTGAACGATTCCGGCATGCCCGACGTGATCGTTCCCCAGGCGCAACAGCTTGCGGTGGCGGACCTGCCCGACGATACCCTGCTGTTCCTGCTGGGAAGCCGGTACTGCGAAACCGACCGGCTGTCCGAGATCGCGTGGAGTCTCTTTGCGCAGGTGCCACCGGGATGGAGCCGCGTCCAGGCAATCTGCGACTACGTCCACCGACATATCACCTTCGGCTATGACCACGCGCGAAAGACCCGGACGGCGCTCGAGGCCTACTACGACAGGACGGGAGTCTGCCGCGATTACGCGCACCTGGCCGTTGCCTTCTGCCGGTGCATGAACATCCCGGCGCGCTACTGCACCGGCTACCTCGGCGACATCGGTGTGCCGCCGCCGTACGGACCGATGGACTTCTCGGCCTGGTTCGAGGCATTCCTCGACGGCCATTGGTACACCTTCGACGCCCGCAACAACACGCCGCGCATCGGGAGGGTGCTCATTGCCCGGGGCCGCGACGCATCCGACGTCGCGATCAGCACCGAGTTCGGCCCCGCCACATTGGCGAGCTTCAGGGTATGGACGGACGAGGTGCAGGCTGGTTGAGGCAACCCGAAGCAGCCACTACCTGGCATCGAAGTACGTGCCGCGCACGAGGATCGTTGGCCCGATGTTGCTGAACTTGCAGGGCAGTCCGTCCGACCATTCGTGATCCGGACCGGATTGCAGCTGGTAGTGGACGTGCGGAGTCACGGTGTCGCCAGAGCTACCCAACCTGCCCAGGACCTGACCCTGGCGGACGCGATCACCGACCTTGGCCAGCACGGACTTCGCCTGGAAGTGCGCGATCATGCTGAACTCGGAGTTGCCATGGTCGATCACCAGGTGATTTCCGGGATCGCCACCGCCTGGATACTCGGGCGCATGGAACGCCGGGTCGCTTTTCTCGGGGTCCGGCTGGTCCGGTCGATCCGCGCGCGCACGTACGACCGTGCCAGCCGCAGGGGCGATCAAGGCCCGACCCCATCCGGCATAGTCCTCACTCTTCCTGCCGCCCCCTGGAATTTGGGCGCCGTAGCCCGCATCGAGCCCGATGCCGTCGATGGCAAACTGACCGCTTCGATTCCGGTGACCTCCATTGGTGACGCCTGCATTGGTGATGATGCCGTTGCCCTTGAAGGGAAAGATGAGCACCGTCTTCTGGTCGTAGGTTTCGACGGGCAGCACCACCTCTGCGAGCACCACCTTGCCCGACTCCGCGAGCGTGAGTTCCACGCGCATCGCATCGATTTTCGCCGCTGCCGCCTCCGTGCATCGAATCCGGACCGCCTGCGGCCAGTAGATCGGCGCAGGAGACGCGTGGCCATCCGGCAATCTGGGCGAGAACGGCGGAACGATGGTCAATGCTCGAACGCCGGCCTCCTCGTATCGCGTGGAACGAACGACCTTTCCTTCGCAAAGCAGCTGGATGTTCGCGGCCTGCACTTTCAAGGCGCGCTGCGCGCTCGTTTCGACAAGCAGCCAGAGAGTCCAGCTTTCGGTACGTTCATTGCCGGCGTCGCGCGTCTTGAAGATGCGCGTCGGCAGTGGCTGCAGGCGGACGCCGTTGTCGGGGGCCGCGCCGGCGGCGGTGCCCGGCAACTGCGTCGCAGCGAGCAGGGCACCCGCAGTCGTCAATAATCGGCGTCTCGACGCGTCATGACTCGTGATCATTGAATTCTCCCTGCGCGCGCCACCAAATTCATGCGGGTCTCCTGCAGCGGAACCACTCGCGATCTCGATGAGACGCACATGCCGACCGACTTGGATTCAGCAGTTCGATGGCGAAACTGCGAAGGGTCCCCCAGCAAAGCAAAGGGGCCAGTCTTTCGACTGGCCCCTTCTTGCATCTGGCGCGCCCGGCAGGATTCGAACCCACGACCCCCTGGTTCGTAGCCAGGTACTCTATCCAACTGAGCTACGGGCGCTGCGGAGCGGCGAATTATAGCGGTTTTTGCCCCTCCGGGCGACTGCGCAGGCCGCGGTACCAGGTACATGTACCAGGTACGTGTACCTGGTACCTCAGCTCTGGCGCAGGGTCTGGACGGTGTCCTCGGTGCGCGTCTTGATGACGCCGCGGCGCCCCTCGTGGGCGATGGGGGCATCGGGAAGGATGAGCCAGTGCATGAGGTCGCGGATCGACACCACCCCGGCGGGCTTGCCGCCCTCGGAGACCAGCATGTGGCGGTAGCCGTGCTCGATCATGATGCGCAGCACCTCCACGAGCGATTCCGAGGCGGGCACGTGGCGCACGTCGGGGGTCATGACCGCCGACATGGGCGTGGTCTTCGGGTCGCGGTTCTGGCGCACGACGCGGCGCATGAGGTCGCGCTCGGTGAAGATGCCGACCATCGCGCCGGCGGAGTCGCGGATGAGGATGGAGCCCAGCCCCTTCTCGTCCATCAGCGCCACGGCCTCGCTCACGGTGGCGGTCGGGGTGACGGAAATCAGGTTCGGGCTCATCTTGCTCTTCAGGATGTCGCCGATCGGTCGGTCGATCATGTCTTTTTCTCCTCCGGAGTAACGTAGGCGACATCCTACGCCGGGAGCGGCAAACTGAGTAAGCTCGCGGGAAGCCACGCGCATGGATACCGGACACCGCCCCGACCGACGCACCGCCCTCGCCCGGCTGGCCACGCTCGCCTGCGGCGCAGCCCTGCCCGCAACCGGGCACGCGGCCCCCGGGCCGATCCTGGAACGCGCCATCCCCGCCAGCGGCGAGCAGATCCCGGCGGTGGGCATGGGCACCTGGCTCACCTTCGACGTGGCCCCGGGCGCGGAGCGCGAGGCGCGCCTGGGCGTGCTGCACGAGTTCTTCACGGGCGGCGGCGCCCTCCTCGACTCCTCCCCCATGTACGGCTACGCCGAGGCGGTCCTGGGCGAACAGGTGCCCCGGCTGCGGCCGGCCAGGGTGTTCAACGCGACCAAGGTCTGGACGCCCACGCGCTTCCTCGGCGTGCGGCAGATGGAGGAATCCTTCGCCCACTGGCGCGTGAAGCGCTTCGACCTGATGCAGGTCCACAACATGCTCGACTGGGAGACGCATCTCGTCACGCTCAAGGACTGGAAGCGGCGCGGCCGCATCCGCTACATCGGCATCACCACCTCGCACGGGCGGCGGCACGACGACCTCGCGGAGGCGATGCAGCGCGAACGCTTCGACTTCGTGCAGTTCAGCTACAGCTTCGCCGACCGCGACGCGGAGAAGGTCCTGCTGCCGCTCGCGGCCGAGACGGGGCGCGGCCGTCATCGTCAACCGCCCGTTCGACGGCGGCGATCTCTTCGGCGCGGTCAAGGGCAAGCCCCTGCCCGGGTGGGCGCGCGAGATCGCCTGTGCCAACTGGGCGCAGGTGTTCCTCAAGTTCGTGATCTCGCATCCCGCGGTCACCTGCGCGATCCCCGCCACGAGCAACCCGGCGCACATGCGCGAGAACATCGCGGCCCTGCGCGGGCCGATGCCCGATGCGGCCCTGCGGCGGCGCATGGCCGCCGACTTCGACCGCCTTTAGCGCTCACTCTCGGGAAGTTGCGCTTGCCCGAAGGCACCGGAACAGGCGATTCTTCGCGCCTTTGCCCGGAATCCCGCTCATGACACGCCTGCCCGTCGCACTGTTCCCCCTCCTCCTCGCTGCCTGCGTGCATGCGTCCGGAGGCACCGCGCAAGCCTGCCGCAGCGCGGCCGCAGGCGACTTCGCCGCAGATCGTCGTGACCGCGCATCCCCTCGCAACCGCGCCGCGCATCGCAGATGCTCGAGACGCGGCGGCAGCGCCATCGACGCCGCCATCGCCGCCCAGATGGTGCTGGGGCTGGTCGAACCGCAGTCCTCCGGTCCGGGCGGCGGATCGGTCGTGATGCTGTGGGATGCCGGCGCGAAGTCGCTGCACCTCCTTCGACGGACTGGCCACTGCGCCCTCGCGCGTTCCCCCAAGCCTGCGCACCGATCCGGACGGCATCGATCCTCGACGCAGAGTCCGCCCAGCGCGGCGGCCGCTCGGTCGGCGTGCCCGGCACGTTGCCGTACTCAAGCTGGCGCACGAGCGGCCAGGGCAAGCTGCCTGGCGCGACGCTCTTCGGGCCTGCGATCGCGGCGGCCGAGAACGGCTTCCCGATCGCGCCGTACCTGCACCGTGTCCTCTCCAGGCGCAATGCGGCCGCCAACCACCCCGAGATGGTGCCGCTCTACTTCGGCGCGGACGGCAAGGTGCTGCCGGTCGGCACGACGATCCGCAATCCCGCAGTACGCGCAAACGTTGCGACGCGTCGCCGCCAGCGGCCCCGCCGGCCTGCTCGAGGAAGGCGGCGCGCAAGCGATCGTCGCGGCTGCCCAACGCGGTTTTCGCCCCTCGTTCATGACTGAAGCGGACCTGCACGCTTACCAGGCCATCGAGCGCGCACCCGCTGTGCGCCCCGTTCATCGTCTACCGGGTGTGCACGATGGGACCGCCCTCCTTCGGCGGCGTGCAGGTGTTGCAGATCCTGCAGATGGTCGAGTGCTGGCGCGCGGGCACTTCGACTTCGACGACCCCGACTTCGCGCACCTCTACCTGGAAGCGAGCAAGCTGGCATTCGCCGATCGCGGCAGGTACGCCGACGACCCCGACCACGTGCAGGTACCCGCACGCGAACTCGTGTCAGCCGCCTATGTCGCGCGCCCGAGCCGCGCAGCATCGACCTCGGCAGGGTCAGCCGCAGACCGCTGCCGGGAACGCTACCGTCGCGGACCGCCTCCCGCGACAGCGACGAGCGCGACCTGGGCGAGATGACCAGCCAGATCGCCATCGTGGACCGGGCCGGCAATGCGGTTGCGATCACCACGACCATCAACCTCGACTTCGGCGCGCGGATCATGGTCGGCGGCTTCGTCCTCAACAACGCGATGAACGTGTTCAGCGATCCGGCCGAAACCGGACGAGACCATCGCCAACCGCATGGCACCGCGCAAGCGGCCGTCCACCTCGATGGCCCCGATCATCGTCTTCGATGCAGAGGGTCGGCCCGTGGTGGTGGGCGGCGCCGCGGGCGGCCGGATGATTCCGGACTACGTCGCGCGCGCCCTCGTGGAAATGCTCGGCAACGGCCGCACGCCGGCGGAAGCCCTCGGCAAGGGGCACCTCAGCGCCGCGATCCCCGGCAGGGTCCGCCTCGAGGCACGCACGCCGGCCGCCCGGCTGGCTCCCGGCACTGCGTGCCAGGGGCCACGTGGTCGAGGAAGGCCATCCTCCTGTCAGCGGCCTCGCCTTCCTCAAGCGCGAGGAACAGGGCTGGATCGGCGCCGCCGATCCCCGGCGCGATGGCGCCGCCATGGGACAATGAGCGGATGAAATCACTCCGCAAGCGCCTGCAGTCCCCCGGCCTCCTCGTCGCCCCCGGCATCTTCGACATGGTGTCCCTGCGGCTGGCCAACACGTTTCGCTTCGAGGCGCACTACATGACGGGCTACGGCACCGTCGCCTCGCACCTCGGGCTTCCCGACGCGGGGCTCGCGACCTACACGGACATGGTCGGCCGGGTGAAGACGATGGCCTCGCAATCGGCCGCGCCCCTGATCGCCGACGGCGACACGGGCTACGGCGGCCTCCTCAACGTGCGGCACACCGTGCGCGGCTACGAGGAAGCGGGTGCTGCGGCGATCCAGCTCGAGGACCAGGAATTCCCCAAGAAGTGCGGCCACACCCCGGGCCGGCGCGTCATCCCGACCGGGGACATGGTGAAGAAGATCCGGGTCGCGGCCGAATCGCGCAGCTCGCGCGATTTCCTCATCATCGCGCGCACCGATGCGCGGACCAGCCTCGGCCTCGACGAGGCGCTGCGCCGCGCGGAGGCCTACGCGAAGGCCGGCGCGGACATCCTGTTCGTCGAGTCGCCCGAGACCGAGGAGGAAATGCGCACCATCGGCCGGTCCTTCCACCTGCCGCTCGTGGCCAACATGGTGGAGAAGGGCCGCACGCCGGTGCTCGGCAAGGCGGAGCTGGAAGCGATCGGCTACCGGCTCGCCATCTTTCCGGTTTCCGCACTGCTCGCCGCCATCCAGGCGATGGCGGGCGTGTACGGCCACCTCAAGGCGACCGGCTCCACGCAGGGCTGCCCCACGCCCCAGTACGATTTCAGCCAGCTCTCGCTGCTGATGGGGTTCCAGGAAGTCTGGGACTTCGACAAGGCTCACGCGGACTGAAATGCCCGCCCCGACCACGGAACACCCAAGGAGAAGAACAATGATTGCCAAGCGCCTGCTCGCCACGCTGACCGCTGCACTTCTGGCCTATGCCGGAGCGGCCGCACGCAAACTACCCGGAGAGAGTGATCCGCCTCATCGTGCCCTTCGCGCCCGGCGGCGTCACCGACACCAGCGGCCGGATCGTCGCCGAGGCCCTGTCGAAACGCCTCGGCCAGCAGGTGATCGTGGAGAACAAGGCCGGCGCCTCGGGCAACATCGGCACGGCCGGCGTCGCGCAGGCCGCGCCCGACGGCTACACGCTGGTGCTCGCCTTCGACGGCACCATGGTCATCAACCCGCATGTCTTCGCCAAGATCCCCTTCGACACGCTCAAGGACTTCGCCCCCATCGGCAAGATCGGCGACGCGACCCTCATCATCGTGGCGCACCCCTCGTTCCCGGGAAAGACGCTGAAGGACCTGATCGAGATCTCGAAGAAGGACCCCAAGGGCGTCTCCTACGGCACCTCCGGCGTCGGCGGCACCCCGCACATCGCGGGAGAGCTCCTCAACATGCGCACGGGCTCGAAGCTGGTGCACATCCCCTACAAGGGCGGCGGGCAGGCGATGAGCGACGCGCTGGGCGGCAACGTGCCGCTCGTCTACACCGCGGTCGCGGGCGCCTTCACCCACCTGCAGGCCGGCAAGCTCAACGCGATTGCCGTTTCTTCCCGCAAGCGCGCGCCGTCGCTTCCCGACACGCCGACGTTCATCGAGTCCGGCGTGCCCGATTTCGAGGCGAGCTCCTGGGTGGGCATCCTCGCGCCGGCGAAGACGCCGCGTGCCATCGTCGACAAGCTGAACCAGGAACTGAATGCCGTCCTCGCGATGCCGGAGATCGTCGAGCGCCTGGCGAAGCTCGGCATCGTCGCGACCCCCGGAACGCCCGAGCAGTTCGGCGAGCAGATGAAGAACGACCTCGCCAAGTACGGCCCGGTGGTGAAGGCGGCGGGGATCAAGGCGGAGTGAACGACTTGAAGGGGACGCTACCCTCTGGAGGGTAGCGTCCCCTTCAGTACTAGTTGCAGGTCGGCACCGGGGATGGAGAATGTCCAGCCGGGTGATCGCCTTGGTGACCGGCAATGCCGTTGTAGGTGTAGGCTGAGCGTTCCGCTCTCGCCGTCGGCGAAGCTGAAGCGCATCGTTCCGACCGTCGGTCAGCCCGCACGCCGCGTGGACGGAAGGTGGCGTCGAAGGCCGGCCCGACGTGCGGTAGAGGTCGCCCAGGTAGGAGCCGTCCGCCTGCCGCCTGCCCGCCGACATCACCAGCCACAGGTCACGCCCGCTCGCGTCGTAGGTGAAGAGCGTCGCGAAGAGCGTGTTGTCCTGGTGCGTCACGTTGACCCCCCAGCCAGACTCCGCCGCGTTCCACCAGAGATCCTGGTAGTTGGTCGCGGCAGCGCGGCTGGCCGTCGTCGGCACGCAGCTCGCCACGCGCGTGCCGATAGACCAGCCGCTCGATCGCCTTGGTGACCGTGACCCCGTTCACCGTCGTAGGTGAGCGTGGCGTTGTTCGCCTCGGCAAAGGACACCGTCATCGTCCCCACCTGCGTCAGGTTGCCCGCCGTGATCGGCGTGAACGGGTTGGCGTTGAAGGCCGGCCCCGTGGTCCGGTAGAGCTCGCCGGTGAAGGTCGTGCCGTTCGGACTGCAGGGCGCCCGTCGGACATCACCAGCCACAGCGGCGCGCCGATCGCGTCATAGGTGAAGAGCGTGCCGAAGACGATGTTGCCCTGGTGGTTGAGGTTGATCCCCCAACCCGATTCAGCCGCATTCCACCACAGCGCCGTGTAGTTCGATGCCCCCGGGGTGCTTGCCGAGAATGTTGCCGTGACCGACTTGGCCGAGTCGATCGCGACCGTGCAGGTCCCGGTTCCCGAGCATCCACCGCCGCTCCAACCCGCGAAGATGGAACCGGACGCCGCCGTGGCCGCAAGCGTCGCAGAGGAACCCGCCAGGAACTCGGCCGCGCAGGTCGTTCCGCAATGGATGCCGGAAGGCGCCGAAGTGACGGTGCCGCTTCCGGTGCCGGAACGGGAGACGGTAAGCGTCGCCGGCGTGCCCGCGAGCGTCACCTGCTGGAAGACCGCATTGGAGGTCGCGGCCGGATTGCTGCCATCGCCCCCATAGTCCACGTGGAATGTGCGCACGCCGGCACCCAGGCCATTGAGCCCGAAGCTCGCCATCCCGTTTGCGAGCCCTGCCGAGGCGATCACCACGGGCCCCTCGCGCAGCGTCACCACGCCCGAGGGATTGGATCCCGCCACGGTCGCTGCAAGCGTCACGCTGCTTCCCATCGGGCTCGGGTTCGTCGACGAGGCCAGAATCACCTCGCTGGTGGCCACATCGAGCACCTTGTGCACGAAGACTCCGGCGTCGCTCGCCGGGTTGGCCGTGTCTCCCGAGTAGGAAGCGGTAAAGCTGTGATCCCCGCCGCGCAAGCCCGCCACGGAAAAGACCGCCTGGTCGTCGACCACCGGCACGGGTGTGCCCTCGTTCACCCCGCCGCGCTTCAGCTGCACCGTTCCCCCGGGACGGTTGCCGCTCACGTGCGCCACCAACTCCACGTCGCCACCGAGTTCGCTCGTCAACGCAGCGGCGAGCTTCGTGCTTGTCTGCGCCAGCACCTCGTTCACCAGATGCCGCAATGGCACTTCGGAGGCGGCTGCCGCATTGCGCGCATCGCCCGGATAGCTCGCGCCAAAGGCGTACTCGCCGACTCCCGGAGGCGTGTAGCTGAAGCTCGCATCGGCGACTGCGGTATTCACCACCGCGAGCGCAACGTCCGGCGAGATGTCGCGGAAGCGCTCGCGAAAACGCACCGCGCCGGTAGGCCCCTGTCCCACCACCACGGCACGCACCGGCACCGCCATCCCGACCGGCGAGGTCGGCGGCCCGTCGACATAGACACCGGACAGGATGCACGGAACATCGGTCGCGCTGGAACTCGCCCCGGGGAGCGACAGGAAGTCGCTGATCATTCCTGTCGTCAGCATGTCGGAGGAGCTCTCGCCGTAGCCGATGCAGAAACGCGCGCCGGGGATTGCTGCCGGGTCCACGTTCACCAGCAGGTTCGAGGCGCCCAGCGAGGCATTGCCAGTGCCTGTGCGCAACGCTTCCAGTTGCCCCGCGGCAACCGTCCAGCCGGAGGGCGTCAGGTTCACGAGTACCGGCTGGTCGGCCTTCATCCGCGCGCGCTTCGCGAGCGCTCCGGGCGCTGTCGTGACCTGATCGAGAAACGCCGGCAGGACCAGCCCCACCACGTAGAGTCCGAGTTTCTTGCCGACATCCTTGCGTTGCACTCCGACTGTCGCATCGACATTGAGGATGCTGCCATCGGACAGCGACTGGACCACCGGCACCAGTTTCGGAATCCTGTCCGGTGGAATCGCCTTCGGCGTGCCCGGTCGCAGGTCCAGGTACCAGTCGCCGCCATCGATGCTGCCTGCGCCCCGCTCCGCCACGACCACGACGGGACGGGAACGCGCAATGTACGTGCCGTCACCAAGGGTCGCGCACCTGGACTCGCAGTTCGCGCCCCAGGCCCATACGGTCCCGTCGTCGCGAATGGCCGCGCTGACCTCGAAGCCTGCGGCAATCCTTGCGACCCGATCGATTCCCTGCACCAGCCCCGGGATGCGGAAGTCGCCTTCGCGCCCCAGCGGCCTGGTATCGAGGCTGCCCCAGCTCATCAGCGTTCCGTTGCGCAACCGGGCCAGCATGTGCCTGGCACTCGTCGCGATCTCGACCACGTTGGCAAGGCCCGAAATCCGCTTTGGAACCAGCCGCGACGCCGTGGTGCCGTCGCCCAGCTGCCCTGCGGAATTGTCGCCCCAGGTCCATACGCTTCCGTCTTCCGTCAGGGCCGCGGCGTGATAGGCGTCCGAGACCACCTGCAACACTCTCCCGGTGACCGCGGTGATCTTCACCGGGGTCGAGGTGAGCGCTGTAGTGCCGTTGCCGATCTGGCCCCGGGCGTTGTCGCCCCACGCCCACAACGCGCCGTCGTTGTCGATCGCGTAGGCAGTGGCGCCCCCGGCCGCGACGGCACTTACGGGAGGAAGTCCCGTCTTGCGCGTCGGGACGGTCACCCACGGCAGTTCGCCAACGTAGCCGGAGAACCACACCTCGCCGTTGCCCTTCCGGAACAAGGCGAGCGACCGGCCCAGGGAAATCTGCGTCACGTCGATGATGGGAATCCGGACGGGCACGCTGCGCGTCGTGCGTGAATCGTCCCCGAATTCGCCATTGGTGTTGGCGCCCCAGGCCCACACGGCACCGGATTGGGTTCGGGCGAGCGACGTGCGCAGTCCCGCGGAAACCTCGGCCACGTCCGCCGGCAGTCCGCCGATTCGCGAGGGAGTCGGGAACCCGAGCTGCTCGCCGAGCGCGAGCGACCCGGAGGCATTGCGACCCCAGGTCCACAGCTTTCCGTCCAGCCCGACCGCAAAGACGGACCTTCCCCCGACCGCGACCCGCGCGACTGGGTTCGACGAGCGGAACCGTCGTGGGCACGTAGGCAAGGTTCGCCGTGTTGCCGATGCCCGCCTCCCCGTTCTGGTTCTCCGTCATGGCCGTAAGGCGCCCATTCGTGCCCAGCGCGATGAGGGTGGGCTCGTCGCCGGGCTCGACGTCGACGGAGGCGATTCCCGCCAGCCCGTCGATCCGGACCGGCGCTCCGAGGGTGCCTGGACGCGCACGGTTCTCGCGGAATCGCCACACGGTTCCGTCCCGCAGGACGACCAGGCCGAAGTCGCCCGCACCGACGGATGCCGCGGGCCCCGGAAGTCCGGTGACTTCCTGCGGCGAGGTGACGCCCGGATCGTCACCGAGATACGTTGCGCGCCCCCAGAACCAGACCCTGCCGTCGCTGGTTACCGCAAGCGACGCGTACGCGCCCGCCGCAATCGCGACCACGTTCGTGAGCAAGGCGACCTGCGTTGCCGCCTGGGAGGAGTTCCGGGTGCCGTTGCCCAGCTGTCCCGCCTCGTTGTTCCCGAACGCGTACAGCCTGCCATCCGTCCGCCGTGCGAGTACGTGGCCGCTTCCACTCACGATCTCGACGATGTTCGACAGACCCTGAATCGGCACCGGCATCCGGATGCGCGGATCGCAATTGCAGTCCGTCTCGAATCCGGGCCGGCCCCAGAACCAGACCGTGCCGTCCGCCTTCAAGGCAATGCTGTTGTCGTTTCCTGCAGCGACCGCGATCGCGCCGGAAATCCCCCGCACGCGCCCCGGCACCGCGGAACTGCGCTGGAGGCGAACACCGAGCTGGGCCTCGTGGTTGTCGCCCCAGGTCCAGACGCGGCCTTCCCGGTCCACCGCGACGACGTGCTCCGTCCACGTCGCCACTCCCCGGATGGGCGGGAGGTTGGCGATCGCCGTCGGCGTGGCGGTGTACATCGCGCGGCCGGAGGCCAGGGCGCCGTCCAGATCCGAACCCCACGTGAACACCGCGCCGTCGTCGCGCAAGGCAACGACATGGCTGTCGCGCGATGCAATCATCGGCGAGGCCGCATGCCCCTCCGTGATGGCGACTGCAAGCAGCAACGCGGCAGCCGCAACGGTCCCTAGCTGGAACACAAGGGCACCGGTGAGGAGAATGTCTGCCGGGTGATGGCCTTGGTGACCGGAATGCCGTTGTAGGTGTAGGCGAGCGTGCCGCTCTCGCCGTCGGTGAAGCTGGAAGCGCATCGTTCCGACCGCGGTCAGCCCCACGCCCGTGAACGGAATGGCGTTGAAGGCCGGGCCCGGACGTGCGATAGAGGTCGCCAAGGTACGAGCCGTCCGCCTGGCGCCTGCCCGCCGGACATCACCAGCCACAGGTCACGCCCGCTCGCGTCGTAGGTGAAGAGCGTCGCGAAGAGCGTGCTGTCCTGGTGTGTCACGTTGACCCCCCAGCCAGACTCCGCCGCGTTCCACCAGAGATCCTGGTAGTTGGTCGCGGCAGCGCGGCTGGCCGTCGTCGGCACGCAGCTCGCCGCGCGCGTGCCGTAGACCAGCCGCTCGATCGCCTTGGTGACCGTGACCCCGTTCACCGCGTAGGTGAGCGTCGGCGTTGTTCGCCCCGGCAAAGGACACCGTCATCGTCCCCACCTGCGTGCAGGTTGCGCCGCCGTGATCGGCGTGAACGGGTTGGCGTTGAAGGCCGGGCCCGTGGTGCGGTAGAGCTCGCCGGTGAAGCTCGTGCCGTTCGGACTGCAGGGCGCCCGCCGGCATCACCAGCCACAGCGGCGCACCCGATCGCGTCATAGGTGAAGAGCGTGCCGAAGACGATGTTGCCCTGGTGGTTGAGGTTGATCCCCCAGCCCGATTCCGCCGCATTCCACCACAGCGCCGTGTAGTTGGCGGCCGGCCGCGCTCGCGGCGTTGAGAACGATGTCGTCCACGAGGAAGGAGGTGATGTTGGACGCGTCGTTCGTCGCCGTGAACCGCAGGCGAACGGTCTGGCCGGCAAAGGCGGAGAGGTCGAATGCGGCGCTCTGTACCCAGCCCGGATGTTGCATTGAGGTTCGAACAGGCTGACCACCGTAGCCAGGGTCGCGCCGCTCGTACGGGTTCTGGATCGTCACCCGGAAGTGTCGTATGCGCTCGGACGAGGTCGTCTCCGCAGTCACGATCCGATACCAGAACTGCAGGGTTACCGGCGAGGCGCCCGCCGGAATCGCCACGTTCTGGTAGATGCTGTCGGTGGCGGAGACGTAGCCGCCGAGCCAGGCATAGCCGCTGCCGCTGTGCGCCCGGACGTGCCCGAGGAGATGATGGGCGCCCCGCCCGATGGCCGACTCCGTCCACGAGGCCGTGCCGCTCTCGAAGCCGCCGTTCGCCAGCACGTTGGTTCCTGTCGCCGGCTGGCCGGCCTGCGTGATCGTGAATGTCTGGCCGCCAACGGTGATCGTGCCGGTGCGCGCGCTGCTGCCGGTGTTCGCCGCGACGGAATAGGTCACGGTGCCGCCACCGCTGCCGCAGTTGTTCGTCGTGATCCAGTTCGCCTGGCTCATGGCACCCCACGAACAGGCCGAGGAGGTGCTCACGGAGAACGAGCCGGAGCCCGCCGGCGCCGCAAGCGACGCACCGGCAGAGGAAAGGGAATAGCTGCATCCCGGCGCCGGGCTGAGGTGTTCCGCGATGCACGCGTACACCTGGTCCAGGCGGGAGTAGTAGTCGTAGAGATCCACTGCCGAGGCCGTGCAACTCGACGGCCCTCCGAGCAGCCCGCCGCGAAGCAGGTACTGCGTGGCCGGCTGGCCGAGTGCCGAGAAGATGCCCGAACCGCTGCTGCCCCCTTCGGTGACACCGGTGGTAGTCGACAGTCCAGCGCGCGATGAGGAAGCTGCCGGTCGCGAGCGGAGCCGGCCGACCCGAAGCCGCCCATCCTGCCCAGGCTCACCTTCTTCAGGTCGCCGGCCGGGTGATGCACCGCCGTCAGGGCCGTCCCGACCGAAACGGTGTTCGCGTCCCAGCCGGCGTAGACAGCGCTCGGCCGGCGGGTTCTGGTTGAGACGCAGCAGCGAGGCGTCGGAGGACGCATTGGCATAGAGAAGCGTCGCTCCCCCGGCCACCTGCACGTAGCTCGCGCTGGTTCCCCCGGAGCCGCAGGCCGTGCGGTCGTAGAACCAGTGCGTGGTCAGCGTGCCGGCGGATGCCTGCGTGCTGATGCAGTGCGCCGCGGTGTAGAAGTACGGTGCGACCGGGCCGCTGGCGGTATTCAGCAGCGTCCCCGTGCAGAGGCTCGTGCCGCCGCCGGCGCCGTCCGAGAACGTCATGCGCGCGACCGACCTTGCCGATGTTGGCCAGCGCCGCGTCCGTCGCGGAACGGCAGATGAGGTCCACCTCGCAGGCTTGCGAGTCCTTCGCCAGGGATTCGACATTGGCGTGCGACGGGCTCGCGAAGAGATGCGACACCCAGGAAATCGCGAGAGAGACCTCGCCGACCGGTTGCGCGTCGGCGACAAAGACCTCGACGGTGGCGCGCTCTCCCTCGAGAACCGGACTCCAGTAGGGGTCGGTCCCCCTTGCGCAGGTCAACGGAACCGAACGGTCCGTACACCTTGCCGATGTCGCCGCTGCCGGCAAAGCGGATCTGCGCCGTGCGACGGCAGCCGGTCGATGTCCAGGCCGATGCGCAGCGCCATCGCGCCCGCGCGAAGCGATTTCCATTGCGCGGCGACGCCACCGGCGACCGGTTCCCAGTGAGCGAGCTGCTGTGGGCGCGGAGTCGCCGCCGGCAGGCTCCGGCCTATGCCGATCTGCAGGCGCTTGGTGAACTGATCGCTGTTGGCCTGCTTGACCGCGGCGATCTCGCCCGCGTCGACTTCACCCAGCTCGATGCGCATCGCCGATTTGGCGCCCGGCTCGAGGCGAAACGTTTCCGCCTGCACGAACTTCGCGACGAACGGTGCCTCCGCGGAAGGCACCCACTGCGCCGCCCGTGAAGGCAGTGCCACGACCGCGGCAAACACGAGCAGGAAATGCAGCGTCACGTTGCTGAGTGTGCGCATGGGTAGTGCCGTCATTGTCATTTGGGGCAATCCTCGACATCGGGTGTAGCCGTCTGGCGGAAACTATCGGAACCGCTCCCATTCTAGCGGAGCCCAGGCTGGCTCCCGCCTCGCGCGCATACCGCACCCCGACACCTGGCCCGGCCGGGTCTGGCCCGCCCGCGCCGTACCGGCATCAACAAAAAAAACCCGGCCGCAGCCGGGTGAGGATCGGACGGAACGTGGGGTCAGGTGCGGGAGGCTTCGCGGACGGCCGCGGTGAGCACGGGGGCGGGCTGCGTCCGCTGCGCCACGACCGTGAGCTTCATGGCGCCTTCGGGCGTCAGCGCGACCTGGGTGGCGGGGCGTGCCGCGACGACCGTGAGCTTCATCGTTCCTTCGGGCGTCAGCGCGACCTGCGTGGCCGGGCGGGCAGCCACCACCGTGAGCTTCATCGTGCCCTGCGGCGTCAGGGTGACCTGCGGCGGGGGACATCGGCCGGCTGGGTGGTTGCGGCAAACGCCGTCCCGGTTGCGAGGACGAACCACGCGGCAACGGCGGCGGTCACGAGCGCGGGAACGGTGTGGCGGCGGGCGGCGGGTTGGCTGGCGTTCATGGTGTTCTCCTTGGGGTCCTGGTGGCCGGCGCTTGGTGCCGGCGATCAACATGGACGCAGATTAAGGAGGCGCGGCGGGGCCGGAAACCGGAAAGCGACGAAATGCGGGTTTGCCGGGATGAAATGCGGCTGGGGGCGGGATTCAGGCCGGGAAGGTGACGGTCACGCGCGTGCCGTTGCCCGGCGACTTGTCCTCGACGCGGATGCTGCCGTGGTGCTGGTTGACGATCTCCTGGACGATGGCGAGGCCGAGACCGCTGCCGAACGAATCGCTGCCCAGCGCCCGGTAGTAGGGAATGAAGATGCGCTCCTTTTCCTCGTCCGGGATGGGCTTGCCGTCGTTTTCCACCACCAGCTCGGCACGATCGCCCGATTTGCGCACGACGAGGCCCACGACGCCCGGCGCAGCGCCGTACTGCGAGGCATTGTCGACGAGGTTGCGGACCACCCGCTCCATCCTGCCCTGGTCCGCGACGATCACGGCATCGGTCGATTCGAGGATCTCCAGGCGCTGCTGCCTCCTGTCCAGGATCGGCTGCAGCATCGCCGCCGCTTCCAGGCAAAGCTCGCGCAGGTCGATGGGGCGCCTTTCCTCCATCCCCGCCGACGCCGAGACGCGACTGTAGACCAGCAGCTGCTCGGCCAGCTGGGTGACCCGGCGCGAGGCGGCGAGCGCGTCCTGGAGCGAGCTGTCCTTCTCGCGCGGATCGTCCGCGGCGATCGCGTTCTGCACGTGCAGCTGGACGGCGGCGATCGGCGTGCGCAGTTCATGGGCCGCCGAGTCGATGAAGCGCTGCTCGCGCGACATCGCCTCCCGCACCCGGGTGAGCAGCTCGTTCAGCTCGCGAATGACGGGCTCGCAGCTCGGTCGGCGCACCGGGCATGGCTATGTGCTCGAGGGAGGCGGGGTCGCGCCGGGAGATGCCGAGGGCGAGCGCCTCGACCGGCTTGATCGCCTGCAGCGCGAGCAGGTTGACCACGACCAGCAGCACGATCCCGCCGATCACCAACGGCGTCAGGATGCTGAGGCTGATCTCGTCGGCCAGCTCCTCGCGCACGTCGTTCCTTTCCGCCGCGAATATCCACAGCTTCCCCGACTGCAGGGAAAAGACCTTCCACAACTCGTTGCCCACGCGATGCTCGTGAAACCCGGGGCGCTGCGGTCCCAGGCTGTCCGCCGGCGACGTGTTCGACCTTGCCAGGAGCTTGCCCTCCGAGTTCCAGACCTGGAACGCGATCTTGCTTTCGTAGGGGTGGCCGGAGGCGGTCGGCTTGTCGCCGCCCCCGCGTTCGAGTTCCGGTGGCAGCCGGATCACGATGGGTTGCTCGACGGTGGCGATCTCGAGCGATCCGGCGACCAGCGCCTCGAGCACGCGCGCCGAGGTGGCGAGCCTCGCGCTGAACACCTCGTCGGTCTCGTGCTGGCTCACGTCGTTGGCGACGTACCCGACCGTGCCGAGGATGAGCAGCATCGACACGAGCAGGCTCAGGAGGAGCCTCACGCGGCTCGAGTGGCTCCCGGCGCTCACGTGGCGGACCCGAAGCGGTACCCGGTCCCGCGCACCGTCCGGACGATGTCCGGCGAAAGCTTGCGCCGCAGGTGATGCACGTGCACGTCGATCGCGTTGCTCTCGGTGCCCTCGCCCCAGCCGTAGAGGGCCTCCTCGATCTGCGCACGGGTGAAAACGCGCTGCGGACTGGCCAGGAGCAGGTGCAGCAGCATCCATTCCCGGCGCGACAGCTCGACGTCCGCGCCCATCCCAGGTGCTGGTCAGGGCGTTGAGGTCGAGGACCAGCCTGCCGTTTCCGAGCAGGCTGCTCGCGACGCCGGAGCGGCGCCGCTCCAGGACCCGGACCCGCGCGAGCAGCTCGTCCAGCTCGAACGGCTTCGTCAGGTAGTCGTCCGCCCCGAGGTCGAGTCCGCGCACGCGGTCGCCCAGCGCGTCGCGCGCGGAGAGAATCAGCACGCCGACCGCGGAGCCCGATTGCCGCAGGTGCTGCAGCACCTCGAAGCCGTCCTTGCCGGGCAATCCCAGGTCCAGGATCACGAGGTCGAAGGCGTGGTCCCGCAGCGTGTCCTGCGCCTGCCGGCCATCGGCGCACCAGTCGACGTGATGATGCGCCCGCCCGAGCGCCACGCGGAGCCCGGAAGCGATCATGGCATCGTCTTCGACCAGGAGGATTCTCAAGTACCGGTCCCGCAGTTGCCTCAGCGCCTCTTTTCCGCGACCTTCTGCAGCAGCTGGTTGATCTCGCCGCGGCGCCCCTCGTCGGCGGACGCGCGGGCCGTTCGCGGCGGCGCCAGCAGCGCCTTCTTCAACGCCTGCTCCGCGCCCGTGTAGTCGCCGCTGCGGAAGAGGTAGTCGCCGTAGAAGTAGTTCGCGTCGATGCCATCCGGGTTCACCGCCAGGCCCTTGCGCAGGAATTCGGCCGCCTTCCGGTCGTCGCCGAAGCCGAGCGGCCAGCCGGGCACCTGATAATACAGCGAGCCCAGGCTGGTCAGCGCCGAACCGTCCAGCGCCGCCGCGTTGATCTCGATCGCCCGCTCGAAGCTCGCCTTCGCGTTCTTCACGTTGCCCAGCGCGCCGATGCCGCCGCGCGCGCCGGCATAGGAGCTCTCGACGATGCCGTACCAGATGAGGACTTCGGGATCAGCCGGCGCCTGGGTGACGGTCTGCTCGGCCACCTTGAGCAGCGCCGCGAACTTCTGTTCCTGCGCCTCCTTCGGCTGCCCGTACTTGATCTCGGCCCAGTCCTTCTGCAGGCGGGCCACCTCGGGGCGTATCGCCACGGCCGGTCCGATCGGGAAAAACAGGATGGCGAGAGCAATCAGCAGCAGTTTCCTGAACATGGTTCACCTCACGTCGTCGATTCGATGGAAGAAAGCGCCTGGCGTATCCGGGGCAGCTGCTTGCGCATTCCCCGGCTCACCGCGCCAGGCAGGATCTGGTTGAGCAGGGCGAAGAACTTCTCCGGGAAGCCGACCCGGAACTCGGTGTCGTTGCGCTCGAGAAAGGCGACGAACTGGCGCGCGACCTCCGCGGGATCGTCCTCCGTCGTGCCGAGCTGGCGATTGAGCTCCTGCACCACGGGCGCGTTGATGTCGGTCCGGGTGGCGCGCGGCGAAAAGAGCCGCGACCGGACCGGCGTTCCGGACAGCTCCCGGTCCAGCGCCTCGTTGAATCCGCGCAGGCCGAACTTGGTGGCGCAGTACGCGGCGTAGCCGGGATAGCCGATGTAGCCGAACGTCGATCCGACATGGACGATCTGGGCGGCGGGCTCCTTGGCCATGACCGGCAGGAGCGCCCGGGTCAGCAGCATCGGGGCCAGCAGGTTCACGATCACCATCCGCTCGATCGCCGCCGCGGACTGGCTGTCGTAGGAATGGAAGTCGTTGACCCCGGCGTTGTTCACCAGCAGGTTCAGCCCGCCGCCGTCCGTGGACCGCCTGCCGGACCTGCTCGAGAAAGGCGGGATCCGCGACATCCCCGGCAAGCATCACGACCTCCGTTGCGCGCAATTGCGCCTCGAGGCTCGCCAGCGCCGCTCGGTCGCGGCCGAGCAGGAACAGGCGGTCGCACCGGCCATCGAGCGCCCGGACGATGGCCTTGCCGATCCCGCGCGACGCACCCGTCACCAGGGCCCGGTATCTTCTTGGATTTGTCATTGCCGCCTCCTCAGTGCAGTGACGCCGGCGCTGCCGGGCAGGGAACGGAAGACGTCGCCGTACAGGCGATAGAAGCGCTTGGCGCAGTGGACGATCGCCGCCTGGTCGGCCGCGCCCTCCACCTGGTCCATGAGCGTCGCGAAGAACTTCACGTGCTCCTGGTCCAGGCTCCCGTGCGAGCGCAGGTAGGAGAAGGCGCCTACAGGCAGGCCGAGCGATCCCTGGATGGCGGCCGCGGCGTTTGTCGCCAGGGCCACGCTGGTGCCTTCGAGCACCTGGACCATGCCGAAGAAGCCGAGCGGGTTGTTGCGCTCGATCTGGTGGTAGGCGTAGGCCACCATCACCTCCGTGGCTTCGTTGGGCAGGCTGGCGCGCACGGCTTCGGCATCGGCGCCGCAGGCCCGGATGTCGTTCAGGATCCACTCGTCGTGGCCGATTTCCTCCTCGATGTATTCCGCGATCGCGCCCTGCAGCCAGAGCTGCTCCCGCGACAGGCGCGAGCCGCAGGCCATGAGGAGCGGGGTCGTGTGGCGCACGTGGTGGTAGGCCTGGCCCAGGAAGGCGACGTACTGGTCGCGGGTGATCGCCCCCTGCAGGGCACTCTGGATGATCGGGATGCCGACCAGGGCCTCCCTGTCCTGCTGGGTCTCGTCGACGAGGCGTGCAAAGAATCCGGACATGGGTCAGACCGCTCCTTCCTGTAGTGGATGCATCAAGTCAGCATGGTGTTGGCCGATCCGGTCGCGACGCGGACGGCCGTTGGCGGTGAGCAGGCCCTGCTCGTGCGTGAAGGGCTCGCGCACGCAATGCCACGTCGCGATGCGCGCGTAGTCGGGCAGCTCGCCGTTGGCGCGATCGACGGCCGCCTGCAGCAGCCGCACGTCCGTGTCGAGATCGACCGGCACGATCAGCGCCGAGAGGCTTTCCTGCCCCTCGCCGTAGACGAAGGCCTGGCGGACTTCGCGGCACCCGGCGAGCACCGATTCCGGCCATTCCGGCGACACGTTGCGGCCGAAGCCGGTGATGAGGACGTTCTTCTTCCGGCCCGTCACGTGCAGGAAGCCGTCGGCATCGATCTCGCCCAGGTCGCCGG
Organism: uncultured beta proteobacterium; assembly: GCA_963786635.1. GTDB lineage: Bacteria > Pseudomonadota > Gammaproteobacteria > Burkholderiales > Usitatibacteraceae > FEB-7. The sequence goes on from CAWAZV010000007.1 coordinate 189,083, forward strand.
TCGCGAACCAGTCGGCCTCGGCGCGCGGGATGGATCCTCGCGCGACACTTCGGGGACGAATGCAGATTTCGCCGTCGGCGGCGATCGTGACTTCCTGGTGGGAAAGCGGCCGGCCCACGCTCCCGATCCGGTGCGCTCCCGGAATGTTCAACGAGACCACGGATGCCGCCTCCGAAAGGCCGTAACCCTCGAATACCGGCAAGCCGGCAGCGTGCGCCTCGCGGATCAGCGCGGGCGACACCTTTCCGCCGCCGACCGCCACGAAGAGCAACTGCTCGAGTGCCTGGCCGGACCGTTGCAGCTCCGACGTGATTTCGCGCAGCATCTGCGGCAGCAGGATCAGGCTCTGGGCCCCCGACTCCGCGATCGCGGCGATCGCCTTCCTGGCATCGAAAGCGGACGAACCGTGCAGGCCGACTTGCGACGATCTCGGCAGGATCACTTCGGCACCGAGCAGCAGGCCGGTGTACAGCCCCGCCACGTTCTCCAGCAGGACCGACAAGGGCAGCATCGCCAGGTGACGTTCGATGGCCAGGTCGCCCAGTGCCAGCGCAAGCGATTGCGCGACCTGCCACTGCTGCGCGGAAGTGAGCGCGATGCCCTTGGGAGCCCCGGTGCTGCCGGAGGTGAACGTGAGCTTCGCGCAGCCGGCCGGGTGGTTCGCGCGCGCTGCGGCGCCGCCGCGGCGACAGAGCGCGAGCGAGCAGCTGTCGCCCAGTTCGTGCCGCTCGTGCGCGCCAAAAGCCGCGAAGGTCGGCATGGCGGCCGGGACCAGCAAGGCCGCGCAGGTCGTGGACCGCGAACAGGTGGGCCATCTGCGCGGGCGTGAAGAACCCCGGAATCGGGATGGACACCACGCCCAGGTCCTGCAGGGCCAGGTCGGCGATCGCCCAGTCCGGGGAATTGTCGGCGAGCAGGCCCACGAGCGCGCCCGCGTGCAGGTGCGGTCGCAGTCGTGCCGACAACGCGTCGACCCGCTGCAGCAGCGCGGCGCGATCCAGGACGAGGCCATCCGGATCGCGGAGCGCGGCGCCCGGCCTAATCCGCTCTCTGTAGCTGTTCATGGGCGGCGTTGATGTCCCCGTACATCACCTGGGGACGGTTGTCGTAGTAGGTGCCCCACCGATTCGCGGCCCCGTTCAGCCTGCGCGGATCGGCAGGCGCCATCGCGACAGGCGCGAAGCTCAGCCTGGCAAACGAGTTCGCGAGCTCGCGCGTGGCGGTGAACACCACCCAGCGGAAGTGGCGGCGGTGCAGGTAGCGCGTCATCAGCAGGATGAGCGAGCGCGCCGCGCCGGCACGGATGGCGGCCAGGTTTCCCACCTCGACGATGTCCCAGCGCGAAACCGGGTGGCGCGGATTCACCGGCCCCTCGTGCCGTGCAATCACCTGCTCGACGGGCCGGTCCAGGTACTGCTCCAGGAATGCCCCGCGGTACGCCAGCGGCGTGAAGCCCAGTGCCGCCGCCCACTCGCCATCGCGGTCGCGGCAGCCGATCAGCACATCGGTGAAGTACTGGATCTCGGCGCCGTGCCGGCGGCGAAAGATGTCGGCGATGAAACGCTGGACGTCCATCCGGTCCGGATGCGCGCGGTCGATCCACTCGACGCGATGCCCCGCGAGGTCGCAGGCGATCGCCTCGCGAGGGTGCCGAACCTGAATCGGCCAGTGCAGCGCGGCCTGGAGAGACATGGGAATCCCCACAATTGGATGCCCGGAGTCTGCCGCGCCTTCATTAAGCGGGGATTAAGCAGGAATTGCCCAGAAAAAACCCGGCCGGAGCCGGGCGAGGATCGGACGAACGAGGAGTCTAGCTGCGGGAGCGCTTCGCGGACGGCCGCGGTGCTGGACGGGGGCGGGCTGCGTCCGCTGCGCCACGACCGTGAGCTGTCATCGCAGCCTTCGCGGCGTCAGCGCGACCTGCGTGGCGGGGCCCGGCGCGGCGTGGTACACGCCCACTGAGCTTCATGGTGCCTGCGGGGTCAGGGTGACCTGCGCGGGGACCTAGCCGGTTGCGGCGAACGCCGTCCCCGGGTGCGAGGACGAACCAGGCGGCAACGGCGGCGGTCACGAGCGCGGAAACGGTGTGGCTGCGGGCGGCGGGTTGGCTGGCGTTCATGGTGTTCTCCTGGGTCCTGGGGGCCGGCGCTTGGTGCCGGCGATCAACATGGACGCAGATTAAGGAGGCGCGGCCGGGGCGGAAACCGGAAAGCGACGAAATGCGGGTTTGCCGGGATGAAATGCGACTGGGTGCGGGCGAGGACCAGCGAGGCCGTCCGCTACCGGGGGCGTCACCCCGAAATCGCCCACCGGGGACGCGGGCACGAGTGAATTTGCCTATCGATCCAATCAACAGAAACAATTGGATCGATAGTCTCCGCCGGGCACAAGATTTCGGGGCAACGCAATAACCCCCACGACGAGGAGCCCACCATGACCAGCGAAGCAAAGTGCCCGTTCGCGGCGATGCACGGTGCCCGCACCACTGCCGGCGCCCAGTCCAACACCGACTGGTGGCCGAACCAGCTCAACCTCGAAGATCCTGCACCAGCACTCCGCGAAGTCCAACCCGATGGGCGAGCGGTTCGACTATGCCGCGGAGTTCAAGAAGCTCGACCTCGCCGCGCTGAAGAAGGACCTCTACGCCCTGATGACGGACTCGCAGGACTGGTGGCCGGCCGACTGGGGCCACTACGGCGGGCTCTTCATCCGCATGGCCTGGCACAGCGCCGGCACCTACCGCATCGCCGACGGCCGTGGCGGCGCCGGCACGGGCAACCAGCGCTTCGCGCCGCTCAACAGCTGGCCCGACAACGTCAACCTCGACAAGGCGCGCCGCCTGCTCTGGCCGATCAAGAAGAAGTACGGCAACCGGATCTCGCTGGGCCGACCTGATGATCCTCGCCGGCAACGTGCGCGCTGGAATCGATGGGCTTCAAGACCTTCGGCTTCGGCGGCGGCCGCGAGGACATCTGGGAGCCGGAGGAGGACATCTACTGGGGCTCCGAGACCAAGTGGCTGGACGACAAGCGCTACAGCGGCGAGCGCGACCTGGAGAATCCGCTGGCCGCGGTGCAGATGGGCCTCATCTACGTGAACCCCGAAGGGCCGAACGGCCAGCCGAGCGTGCTGGCGTCGGGGCGCGACGTCCGCGAGACCTTCGCGCGCATGGCCATGGACGACTACGAGACCGTGGCGCTGATCGCCGGCGGCCATACCTTCGGCAAATGCCATGGCGCGGCGAGCGCCACGCACGTCGGCGCCGAACCCGAGGCCGCACCGCTCGAGACGCATGGGGCTGGGCTGGATCTCGAGCTACGCGCAGCGGCAAGGGCGGCGACACGATCACCTCGGGGATCGAAGGCTCCTGGACGGCCAACCCGACGCAGTGGGACATGGGCTACTTCGACGTGCTGTTCGGCTACGACTGGGACCTGGTGAAGAGCCCCGCCGGCGCCTGGCAGTGGGTGCCGGTCAACCCGGACCCCAAGTTCCTCGCGCCGGCCGCCCACGATGCGTCCAAGCGCGTGACCACCGATCATGACCACCGCCGACATGTCGCTGCGGATGGACCCGGCCTACGAGAAGATCTCGCGCCACTTCCACAAGAACCCGGAGGAGTTCGCCGACGCCTTCGGCCGCGCCTGGTTCAAGCTGACCCACCGCGACATGGGCCCGAGCGCCCGCTACCTCGGGCCCGAGGTGCCGAAGGAGGACCTGATCTGGCAGGACCCGGTTCCGGCCGTCGACCATGAACTGGTCGGCGAGCCGGACATCGCGGCGCTGAAGGCAAAGATCCTCTCCTCCGGCCTGTCCATCTCCCAGCTGGTGACCACCGCCTGGGCGTCGGCAGCGACGTTCCGTGGCTCGGACATGCGCGGCGGCGCCAATGGCGCGCGCATTCGCCTGGCACCGCAGAAGGACTGGGAAGCGAACCAGCCGGCTGAACTGGCGAAGGTGCTGCAGAAGCTCGAAGCCATCCAGAAGGAGTTCAACGGCGCGCAATCGGGCAACAAGAAGGTCTCGCTGGCCGACCTCATCGTGCTGGGCGGCTGCGCTGCCGTCGAGGAAGCCGCGAAGAAGGCCGGCCATGCCATCAAGGTGCCCTTCGCGCCGGGACGGATGGACGCCACGCAGGAGCAAACCGACGTGGAGTCGTTCGCGGTGCTGGAGCCGAAGGCGGACGGTTTCCGCAACTACCTCCGCCCGGGCATCAAGACCCCGGCCGAGGAGATGCTGGTCGACCGTGCCCAGTTGCTCAAGCTCACCGCGCCCGAGATGACGGCTCTCGTCGGCGGCATGCGGGCCCTGGGCGCCAACGTGGGACAGTCGAAGCACGGCGTCTTCACCGCTGCGCCCGGAACGCTGACCAACGACTTCTTCGTCAACGTGCTCGACATGGCGACCGAGTGGAAGCCTTCCGCAACCGAAGGGGTGTACGAGGGGCGTGATCGCTCGTCCGGCAAGGTCAAGTGGACGGGCACGCGGGTCGATCTCGTGTTCGGCTCGAATTCCGAGCTGCGCGCGCTTGCCGAGGTCTATGCGCTGCGACGAGAACAAGGGCAAGTTCGTGCAGGACTTCGTCGCGGCGTGGACGAAAGTCATGAACGCGGACCGCTTCGACCTGGCGTAATCCCGCCAAGGGTTGCTCGACAGAAAACGGCCGGCTGCGCGACACTGCGGTCATGAGTTCACCCGAACAGCCGCCCGCCGAGACAACTCCCGCACCCGAGGCCGAGACGGCCTGCCGCGACTGTCCGCTGCGGCAACTGAAGCTGTTCCACGAGCCGACGGGAGAAGAACTCGAACTGGTGCAGTCGCTCAAGCGCCGCGAGCGGCGCCTGGGCACCGGCGAGTCGCTGATCCACGAAGGCCAGACCGACGCGCCGCTGTACACGCTGCTCGAGGGCTGGGCCTTCCGTTACAAGACGTTGAGCGACGGGCGCCGGCAGATCCTCAGCTTTCTCCTGGCCGGGGACTTCATCGGCGTCCAGCAAAAGATGGGCGACGCCGCGGCCCACGGGGTCGAGACGCTCACCGACGCCCTGTTCTGCGTGTTCCAGCGCGATGCGCTCTGGGAGTTGCACCGGAGGAGCCCGATGATGGGCTTCAACGTCACCTGGCTCACCGCGCACGAGGAGTCGATGGTCGACGACACGCTGCTGTCGGTCGGGCGCCGCAGTGCGGAGGAACGCATCGCCTCGATGCTCATCCTGCTGTTCAAGCGCGCAGCCGCGCTGCAGCCCGACGCCGGCGCCGGCGGCGTCCCTTTTCCGCTGACGCAGCAGCACATCGCCGACGGCCTGGGCCTGTCGCTGGTGCACACCAACAAGACACTTCGCAAGCTCGAGCGGCGCGGCCTGCACCGTATCGCCGACGGCCGGCTCTTCCTGCGCGACGTGAAGGCGATGGCGCGACTGGCTGACCTCTACGGCGATGGCCGCCCGCCGGCGCGCCCGCTGGTCTGATCGCCATCGGCAACGGGGAGATCGCGACCCGGTGCCTGTGTCTTTTGACACAACTCGCACGTCCGCCAGGCCCTAGATTGCGTCTCATCGACCCAAGGGTCATCCATTGAGACGCCGCCCGTGAGCGCTACCTGCAAGCCCCCCCTGAACAACCAGTTGCTGGCTTCGCTGCCGCCCGATGTGGCCCAAGTCCTGCAATCCCGGATCGAGTCCGTGGACCTGGATGCCGACACGCTGCTCTACGAGGCCGGCACCGTCCTGCGCCACGTTTACTTTCCGGTCACCGCGGTTGTCTCGCTGGCATCCCCGCTGATGAACGGCGCCAACGCCGAGGCTGCCGTGGTCGGCCGCGAGGGGGTGGTCGGCGTGTGCGCCTTCATGGGCGGCGGAAAGGCGCTGAGCAGCGCCATCGTGCAGCGGCCGGGCCTTGCCTGGCGCATGAGCGCGCGTGACATCGCCGACCTGGCGCGTGACTCCCAGCCAGTGATGCAGCAGTTGCTGCGCTACACCCAGGCGCTCTTCACGCACATGGCGCAGAGTTCGGCCTGCCACCGGCACCATGCCCTGGGCCAGCAACTGTGTCGCTGGCTGCTCCAGCACCTGGACCGCCAGGTTGGCGACGAGATGCGGATCACGCATGAACGCATCGCAAGCATGCTGGGTGTGCGCCGCGAAGGCGTGAGCGTTGCCGCCCGGAAGCTGCAGCGGGAGGGCTTCATTCGCTGCGGTCGCGGGCGCATCCAGGTGCTGGACCGGCGCGGCCTGGAGAAGCACAGCTGCGAGTGCTACAGCGTCGTGCAGCGAGCCTACGATCAGCTGCGCAACGGCTCGTCGGCGTGGCCGCATGCCTCTGATGGGCTGGACCCGGTGCTGGTGGGCATGGCCGGTCGGCATCGCCCGGGAGGCGAGCCCGCACGAGCACCGCGCATCTTCAAGTTGGCCGCGTGACGGTTACGTCTCGCGTGCATCGAGCCGGAAACCTGCGGTCGCATCCTGCGCGAGCGCACGCGTGAGCCAAGGCATGACGCCACGCATCTGCTCGGAAAACTTCCACGGCGGGTTGACGATGAACAGGCCACTGCCGTGGAGACCCAGCCCCGCGGGCGAGGGCGCTTTCACCTGCAGCGCGACGTCCAGCCAGTCCACGTTCGCCGCCTGCCGGAGTTTGCCGGGCAGTTCGATGGATTCGCGACGTTGAAGAAGCGGATACCACACCGCGTAGGTGCCGGTCGCGAATCTCCGCAGTCCGTCGCGAAGTGCGGCCACGACTGCCCGGTAGTCGGACGCGAGTTCGTACGATGGATCGATCAAGACGAGTCCGCGACGCGACTGAGGCGGCAGCACCGCCTTCAGGCCAGCGAATCCGTCGCCGGCAGTCACCGTCACGCGGCGACTGTCCTGCGCAAACTGCTGGGCGAGAATCTGCCCTTCGGTGCTGTGCAACTCGAACAGCCGCAGGCGATCCTGGGGCCGGAGCACTCCCAGGGCAATCCGGGGTGACCCCGGATATTGCCGCAGCACGCCATCGGCGTTCACGGCGCGGACCTGGTCGAGATAATCGGCCACGGGCGCCGGCAGATCGTTGCGCTCCCAGAGCATGGCGATGCCGCTGCGGAATTCGGCGTTCCTCACCGCGAAGCCTTGCTCGAGCGAATACATGCCGGCGCCAGCGTGCGTGTCGAGCACGACGAGCGGCTTGTCCTTGCGAGTGAGAATGCGCAATAGCGCGACCAACGCGACGTGCTTCAGGACGTCGGCGTGGTTGCCGGCATGAAAGCCGTGGCGATAGCTCAGCATCTGGGGGATGTCCGGGTTCGGCGGGGAGCACCAGCACGGTGCATGACCACAGGGCGCACGGCCATGAGATGCATTGTAGCGGCGAGTACGCGCGACCGGCGACGAGCCCCGCTCACGGGCAGGAGTGCCCGGCGGGGATTCGAACGACCGAAAGGCAGGCGATCAGGCAGGGTGGGCCGTGAACTTCACTCCCAATGCCCGGGCAACCCTCATCACGGTATCGAAGCGGGGCTTCGCACCTGGCGCGAGGGCTTTGTAGAGGCTTTCCCGGCCCAGGCCTGCATCCTTGGCCACCTGTGCCATTCCCTTGGCTCGCGCCACGTCAGCCAGCGCGAGAATGAGCAGATCGGTGTCGTTTTCCTCAAGCACCGCGGTCATGTACTCGGCGATGGCTTCGTCGTTGTCGAGGTAACGCGCCGCATCGAAAGCGACGAGCTTCCGTGCGGATTTGGGTCTGGTCATGGCTCTTCTCCGATTTCCGATGCCATCTTGAGGGCGCGGCGGATGTCGCGCTTCTGCGAAGACTTGTCTCCGGCATTAAGGATCACGACGATCACCGTGCCGATCCGCGTGAAGTAGAGCCGGTAGCCGGCCCGTAGTCGATCCGAAGTTCGGAAATCGCGCCTTCAACCGGGCGCCAGTCTCCCAGATTTCTCGCCTCGATCCGGCGAAGACGGGCAACGATCCGGATCTGGGCACGCTTGTCCGCCAGGCCGTCAAGCCAGGCAACGAATTCCTCGGTTTGACGGACCGTGAACATGGACGAGTATTGTATCCATTCGGATACTAGCGGTCAAACTTGGAATACGGAGCCAGCGGGTGCCCTGGGAAGCGAAGAAGCCAGCGCTGTTGCGCTGGCTTCTCGATCAATCGGTGGCGGAGAGAGAGGGATTCGAACCCTCGATGCAGGTTTAAGCCCACATAACGCCTTAGCAGGGCGCCACCTTCGGCCGCTCGGTCATCTCTCCGGGACGTGAATTCTACCACTTACCCCGGCACCGAAAACGTTGCGTCCTTCGAGCATGAAGTCGATGAAGCGGTGCGCCAGATCGGGGCGCTTTCCCGACTTGTGCAGCACGAACCCGTCCACGGCCAGCACCGCGCCCTCCTTCGGCGTCGTGAAACCGATGCGTGAACGGGCGTTTCGCCGCCTTCGCATCCTCGCGCGCGCGGAACATGTCGTTGGAGTATCCGTGCGCCACCCAGATGTTGCCGATGGCGAGATCCTTGATGTACGTGCTGTTGGAGAACGCCGCCCAGTAGGGCTTGGCGCGCAGGATGACCGCCTTGGCCTCGGCCCAGCGCGCCGGGATCGCGCTCCTGCACCGAATGGCCGAGGTAGCGCATCGCGCGCACCCAGCAGCTCGCGCTGGCTGTTGAGCACCGTCACCTTGCCCTTGATCCTCTCGAGGTGGCGCGGCTCGAAGATCAGCGCCCAGGTGTCCGTGGGCATTCCCAGCTCCTGCATCTTCTCCCGGTTGTAGCCGATGAGAGTGATCGAGGTGGCGTACGGCACCGAGTAGCGGCTGCCCGGGTCGAACCAGAACTCGCGGAACTCCGGCTTCAGGTTGCCGAGGTTCCTGAGCTGCGACTTGTCGATCGGCCGCAGCGCGCCCGCGGCGGATGAGCGACTCGACGGCGTTCCCCGTGGGCACGAGGAGGTCGTAGCCCACCGCCCCGGCCTCGAGCTTCGCGAGCATCTCCTCGTTGTCCGAGTAGTAGTCCTGCTTGAGGCGGCAGCGGCAATGCGCCTCGAAGCGGGCGACAGTCTCTTCGCTGATGTAGTTGTTCCAGTTGTAGAGGTAGAGGACGTCCTCGGCAAGCGCCAGCCCGGGCAATACCAGCAGCATCGCCAGGGCCGCCAGCAGCCCTCTCACCTCCCCCTCCGCATCACGTCGGGCGCCAGACGCGTGGCCACGAGGACGAGCGTGAGGGTGAGCGCCATGAGGAGTGTGGACACCGCGTTCACTTCCGGCGTCACGGCCACCTTGATCATCGAGTAGATCTGCAGCGGGAGAGTCGTCACGCCCACGCCCGCCACGAAGAAGGTGATGACGAAGTCGTCGATGGAGAGCGTGAAGCTCATCAGGAATCCCGGCCACCAGCGCGGGCAGGATGAGCGGGAAGGTCACGCGCCGGAAGGTCATCCATGGCGTTGCGCCCAGGTCGCGTGCCGCCTCGAACATGCCTTCGTCCATGCCGCGCGAGCCGCGCGCGCACGATCACCGCCACGAAGCCGATGGAGAACGTGATGTGCGCGACCAGGATGGAGAAGAAGCCGAGCGTCAGGTCGAGCACCTGGCGGAAGAAGAGCAGCAGCGACACGCCCAGCAGGATCTCCGGCATCGCCACCGGGGTCAGAACGAGCAGCGGCAGCCAGGGCAGGCGGTAGCGGTGCATGGCGATTCCCGCCATGGCGCCCAGCATCGTCGGCGATCATCGAGGAGAGGAAGGCGATCGCGAGCGAGTTTCCCGCCGCACGCAGCATCTCGCCGTCGCCCAGCAGCTTCTCGTACCACGCGAAAGTGAAGCCCACCCACTCCGCGTTGAGCATCGAGTCGTTGAACGAGAAGATCACGACGACGGCGAGCGGCACGTAGAGGAAGCCGTACACCGCCAGCGATGCGGCCCAGTAGGAAGAACTGCGACCGTCGCTTCACGACACGGCCTCCGTTCCCTTGAGCCCGCGGTGCGCCCCGACCGCCGCCAGCCCCGCGAACGCGAGCACCGCGATCGTGAGGCCGATGGAAAGCGCAGAGCCGAGCGGCCAGTCGCGGTCGTCGAGGAACTGCTCCTTGATGAGGTTGCCAATGAGGATGTCGAAACGAACCCGGCTCACGAACCGGGTTCATGAACCGGGTTCGTTTCCTACATGAGGGTCTGGGCGAGGTAGGTGTAGATGATGGCCCAGGTGTAGGCCGACTGCTGCGGCGTGGTGCCGGAGCCGTGCCCGCCCTCGGTGTACTCGAAGTAGGTGGTCGGGTGGCCCAGGGACTGCATGAGTGCGGACATCTTGCGCGCGTGGCCGGGATGCACGCGGTCGTCGCGCGTGGAGGTGGTGATGAGCATCGGCGGGTACTTCGCGTCCTTCTTCACGTTCTGGTACGGCGAGTACTTCGAGATGAAGGCCCAGTCCTCGGCCTTGTCCGGATCGCCGTACTCGCCCATCCACGACGCTCCCGGCGGCAGCTTGTGGTAACGCTTCATGTCCAGGAGCGGGACGGTCGAGACGACCGCGCCGAAGAGTTCCGGCCGCTGCAGCATCGTGGCGCCGACGAGCAACCCGCCCTGGCTGCCGCCGTGGATGCCCAGCTTCGCCGGCGACGTGACCTTGCGCCGGATGAGGTCCTCGGCGACCGCCGCGAAGTCGTCGTGCGCCTTCTGCCGGCCCTCGCGCTGCGCGGTGCGATGCCATTGCGGCCCGAACTCGCCGCCGCCGCGAATGTTGGCGACCACCCAGGTGCCCCCTCTCGCCAGCCAGCCGTTGCCCACGATCCCGGAGTAGAACGGCGTGTAGGAAATCTCGAAGCCGCCATAGCCTTCCAGCAGGGTCGGATTCCTGCCGTCGAGCGCGGCGTCGCGGCGCATGACCTGGAAGTAGGGAATCTTCGTGCCGTCCTTCGACACGGCTTCATGCTGCGTCACGGCCAGGCCGGTGGCATCGAAGAAGGCCGGCAGTCCCTTCAGGCGCTCGCGCCGGTCGTTGCCGCCGCGGGCGAGGTAGAGCGTCGTGGGCGTGGTGAAGCCACGCAGGCGCAACTCGTACTCGTCGCCTTCGCGCCGGTCGATGGCTGCCGCCGTCACCTCCATGAGCCTCGGCACCTTCACTTCACGCGCGGTCCACCGGCCCGTGGCGCCCCGCTTCACCTCGACCAGGCGGCCGGAGACGTTGTCGAGCAACGTCAGGAGCACCATCGACTTGAGCGGCGCGAAGGCTTCCAGCGAAACGCGCGGACCGGGCCTGAACAGCACCTCGAACTTGCGGCTGCCCTTGAGGAACGCCTCGAAGTCGATCGCCAGCAGCGTGCCCGCCTTGTACTCGACGCCGACGGGCTTCCAGTCCTCGCGCAGCCTCGCGTAGAGGGTCCGCGCGGCGGTGCGAATTTCCGCGGATTCGGGCATCTCGACCTTCACGAAGCGCCCGTCGCGCAACACGAACACCTCGGTGCGCCGCACGGAGATGGCCCGCTGCATCAGCTCGACCCGGTAGCCCTTCTCCGGGGTCACGTCGGGCCAGGCGCCGATGTCGGCTTCGGCGACCTCGAACACCACCGGCGCATCCGCCAGCGGCTGGCCACGGGCAACGCGCTTCACCTGCCGCGGGTAGCCGGAGCGGGACAGCGAGCCGGGCCCGAAGTCGCGCCCGGCGTAGATCGTGTTCTCGTCGATCCACTCCGCGCTGCCCTTGGATTCGGCAAGCCGGAAACCGCCGTCGACGAACGCCTTCTGCACGAGATCGAACTCGCGGATCTCCACCGCGTCGCCGCCGCCGCGCGAAAGCGACACCAGGCAGCGCTCGTACTTCGGAAACAGGAACTCCGCACCCTTCCAGGCCCACTGCTCCTTCTCGGCCGCGGAAAGCTGGTCGAGATCGAGCACCGTTTCCCACTTCGTGTCGGCCTTGCGGTACTCCGCGAGCGTGGTGCGGCGCCACAGCCCACGCGGGTTGGCGGCGTCCTGCCAGAAGTTGTAGAGCCACGGACCGCGCTTGACGATGCCGGGAATGCGCTCGCGCGAGGTGGCGACCTCGGTCAGCTTCTCCAGCAGCGGCTTGAATCCCGGATCCGACTCGATCGCCGGCTGGCTCTTCGCGTTCTGCTCCTTCACCCAGGCGAGCGCCTTCTCTCCCCGCACCTCTTCCAGCCACAGGTAGGGATCGTCCGCCTGCGCGAACGCGGGGAACGCGATCGCCAGGGCCAGGGCGGCCAGGATTCGCTGCATGGTCAGTGCTTCATGCGCTCTTCGGTGGCGGGCTTGTCGAGCTCGAAGGCCTTGTGCAGCACGCGCACCGCGAGCTCCATGTACTTCTCGTCGACCACGACCGACGTCTTGATCTCGGAAGTGGAGATCATCTGGATGTTGATGCGCTCTTCCGAGAGCGTGCGGAACATCTTGGCGGCGATGCCGGCGTGGGTGCGCATGCCGATGCCGACCAGCGACACCTTGGCGATCCTGTCGTCGCCCACGATGGCGCGCGCGCCGATCGCCGGCTTCACCTCGCCCTCGAGGATCTGCATGGCGCGCTTGAAGTCGTTGCGGTGCACGGTGAACGAGAAGTCCGTCAGCCCCTCGATGGAGGCGTTCTGGATGATCATGTCCACCTCGATGTTGGCCTCCGCCACGGGCCCGAGGATCGCGAAGGCGATTCCCGGCCGGTCGGGCACGCCGACCACGGTGATCTTCGCTTCGTCGCGGTTGAAGGCGATGCCGCTGATGATGGCCTGTTCCATGTTCTCGTCTTCCTCGAAGGTGATGAGGGTGCCCATGTCGGTGGAGTTCACGTCCGTGAACGACGACAGCACCCGCAACTTCACTTTGTACTTGCCGGCGAATTCCACCGAGCGGATCTGCAGGACCTTGGAGCCGAGCGAGGCGAGCTCCAGCATTTCCTCGAACGTGACGGTGTCCAGGCGCCGCGCCTCGGGCACGACGCGCGGGTCGGTGGTGTAGACGCCGTCGACGTCGGTGTAGATCTGGCACTCGTCCGCGGTGAGTGCGGCGGCCAGCGCGACGCCGGTGGTGTCGGAGCCGCCGCGGCCCAGCGTGGTGATGTTGCCCTTGTCGTCGATGCCCTGGAAGCCCGCCACCACGACGACCTTGCCGTCGGCGAGGTCGCTGCGGATGTTCTCCTCGTCGATCGCGAGGATGCGTGCCTTGGAGTAGGCGTCGTCGGTGAGGATGCGCACCTGGAAGCCGGTGTAGCTCTTCGCCTTGACGCCGAGCCGGTGCAGCGCGAGCGCGAGGAGCCCGATGGAGACCTGCTCGCCGGTGGAGGCGATGACGTCGATCTCCCGGGGATCCGGATCGGGGTTCAGCTCCTTCGCGAGGGCCAGGAGGCGATTGGTCTCTCCCGACATGGCCGAGACCACGACCACGACCTGGTGGCCTTCCTTCACGAAGCGCTCTACCCGGCGCGCCACCTCGCGGATGCGATCCGGGCTGCCCATGGAGGTGCCGCCGTACTTCTGGACGATGAGGGACACGAGGGAACCTGTTCCGGCTACGAACGAAGCGCTTATTTTAGCGCGGGCGGCCGTTCCTTGCTGCGCCGCACAACGGGAAATCAGGGACAGTCCCTGATTTCTCGCTAGCGGGTGTCGGTCGAGAGCAGGCGCAGGTCGTCGGCGAACGCGCTCTTCGTGCGCGTCTCGCGCAGCTTGGCGAGGAAGGCGACCTTGATCGCGTCGTTGCCCGGCCAGACGGTCTCCAGCCAGTTGACTCCGGCGCCGGCGAACCCGGTGTACGCGTAGCGGTTCATCTCCGCCGCGATGGACGCCAGCACGCCGCTCGCGTAGTAGTCGTCCCACTTCGCCTTGTCGCTGGAGCGTTCGCCCTTGACCTCGCGCAGCTTCGCCTGGATCTCGGCGGTGCGGGTCTTGCCCTTCGCCCCGGAAAACTCGCCGCAGCGGCCCTTGAGCCAGGCGTTGGCCGTGGCGGCCGGCTGCGTGCAGATCGGCGGCGGCATGCCGGGAAGCTTCGGCCGCATCAGGTCGGACACGAACCGGAACCGGCCCGCGGAGGTGACCTCCAGGACGACCACCGGGAAATACGAATTCGCGTAGGGAGCGAACACGGCGGCGGTGGAGTCGTCCGCCGAAATCAGGACCGGCGCCTTGCGCCCGGGAATATCGGTGAATTCGGAGGCCCCCGACGTTGCCCGACTTGTAGACGGCCACGCGCCGCATCTGCGGCTTCAGCCGGTAGACGTAGTGCGCGGTGCAGCAATGGGCGCCGCCCGAGTAGCCGGAGAAGTGCAGGTCCGGCTGGCCGTCGCCGTCGAGGTCGCGGCCGAGCGAATGCAGCGTATAGCGCCCGACCGGCTCGACCAATTCCTTGGGGTTCGTCTGCCACGCCACCTTGCCCTGGCGGAAGAGCGACGATGCGCTCCTGGGCTGCGACCATGTCCTTGGCGCCCTTCACGCGCGCGACCACCGCCTCGAAGTCCTGGAATTCCTTGCTGGCCGCGGCTTCGAGGCCCTGGGATTCGAGCCAGGCCTTGCTGTCTGCCGGTGCGGCGGGAGTGCAGGAGGTGCGGCGACGGAGGCATGCGCAGTCAGGCAGGCGATGAAGACAATCAGAGTGCGGCGCATGGCGTTCTCCATATCAAGAGGATCGCAACCCACGTTTCAACTCCGTCCGGCGTACTAGCTTACCCCCACCCCTCCTTGCGGCAAGCTCGCGGCACCCGACGATGCCGATCACGCCGGCGACGAGCATGAGCGTCAGGGGGCTGATCGGAATGGCGCCGGGGGTGGAGGCTCCGGAACCACGCTGAACGTGAGGTCGATGAAGGGCGTCAACCAGGCGCCCGGTCGTTGCGAAGATGAATAGACGAACTCCCTTGGCTCGTGCGTCTCCCTGTCCCAGATGAGGAAGAAGTCATCGGTGCCGCTGACGACTTCGTTGATGGCGTCCCGCGGGCTCATCTTGCCGATCATCACGTAGATCTCGAACCAGTCGCTGATGAACCCCAGTTCATCGACGGTGTACCGGTGGCCATCGACCACGAAGTCGATCGAGGTGAGCGATTGAATTCTCGAAGTGGGCGAGTCGGCCTGGTAGACGAGGGTCCCGAAAACCTCGCGGATCGGCCCGTTGCTGTCGCGGATCCTGAAATCCATCCTGATCGTCGCGGCGGAAGCAGCGCCGAATGCAGGAAGAAGCTCGCAGATTGCCGCTGCCAGGCTGCGCTTGCTGAACATCCGTGCCTCCGGGCAGGAACAGTTGTTCCAGGATCGGACAAGACTACCGAATCAATGGAGCTTGCTCAGCGCCGAGGAGGCGATAGTGGCGGAGGGTGTGAGATTCGAACTCACGAACGGGTTACCCCGTTGCCGGTTTTCAAGACCGGTGCCTTAAACCGCTCGGCCAACCCTCCCGTCAGCAAGCCATTGTAGCAACGGCGCTTTTTGTCCTGCCACCAATGCCCTCAGGGGTACTGTGGACATTGCCCGAAACGGTCGACCCGTTCTTGAAACTTTCACGGATAATCCCTACTCTAACGCTCGGTCAATTTCGACCGGCATTCAATCAATGACTGGAGCCAAACGTATGTCACAAGTCCCGCTGATGACGCCCGCCTCGCCTTCGCAGACGATCGCGCAGGCGCAGAACCGGGTCCTGCGCAACACCTACGCCCTGCTCGCCCTGTCGATGGTGCCGACGGTCCTCGGCGCCTGGATCGGCGTGCAGATGAATTTCTCCTTCTTCCAGGGCAGCCCCGCGATCGGCTTCATCGCCTTCCTCGCGCTCGCCTTCGGCTTCATGTACGGGATCGAGAAGACCAAGAACAGCGGCTGGGGCGTGGCGCTCCTGCTCGGCTTCACGTTCTTCATGGGCCTGATGCTCTCGCGCATGCTCGGCGTGGTGCTCGGCTTCCGGAACGGCGCCAGCCCTCATCGGCCTGGCCGGCGGCGGCACGGCGGTGATCTTCGCGATCATGTCGTCGTACGCCTCGACCACGAAGCGCGACCTGTCGGGGATGGGCAAGGTGCTGTTCATCGGCATGATGCTGCTGCTGGTGGCGGCCTTCGCCAACATCTTCCTGCAGCTGCCGGCGCTCATGATCGCGATCTCGGTCATCGCGGTGGGCATCTTCTCCGCCTTCCTGCTCTATGACCTGAACCGCATCATCACGGGCGGCGAGACGAACTACATCTCGGCCACGCTGGCGGTGTACCTGAGCCTCTACAACATCTTCGCGAACCTCCTGGCGCTGCTGGGCATCTTCGGCGGCGATCGCGACTGACGTTCTTCGCTTCGCTACGAGGGGCGGCTTCGGCCGCCCCTTTTCTTTTGTGCTGCACGGTCGAAGCTAGTCGAACCCCCTCCCGAGCCAATCGCGGCACAGCGCCGTCCTCGGGTCGTCCCGGTAATACGACTTCCTGAACCATTTGTAGTACCAGCGCGCCAGCGCGTCGTCGGGTTCGCGCTTCAGCACCTCGCACCATTGGCGATTCTCGGCCTCGGTGTCGGAGGTCATCTGGTGGATGTCGATGAGGCGCCAGCGGATGTCGGTCCTCTCGGGGTCCAGGGTGAGGATCCGCTCGTAGACCGACTCGCTCGCCTGCAGCCAGAACATCTCGAAGTGCAGCAGGTCGGCGAGCCGGATCCACGCCTCGACGCTCGCGGGGTTCATCCGGATCCGCGACTCCGCGTCGGCCACCTGCTCCTTGAGGTTCGTGGACAGCGGCAGGAGCATCGGGGGAACGACCTTCTTCTGGAAGAGCGATCGCGGAGCCGATTCGCCGTCGAGCGGCGCGATGCCGAATGCATACGGGGCGTCGTCGTACTTCAGGCGCGAGGAACCGTCCTGGAACAGGTGCAGGGTGGCCCAGACCTTGGGTTCGTCCACGAGCCACAGCCCGCTCCCGTCGCGGCGCAGGAAGATCGGCAGCACGGGCTCGCCGGGCCTGAACGACACGACGGCCAGGTCGCCGCGCTCGACGATCCGGTAGGGCATGGCCTTCGCGTAGTAGGCGCGGATGCGCTGCAGGTAGCCCGGCGCGTGCGGCTTGTCCATGCGGAAATGGCGGCTTGCCTCGGTGAGCAGCGGCACGTTGGGCACGCCGATGCCCAGCTCCAGCGAGCGCAGGTAGCGCTGCAGCACCTCCTCGGGCGTGCTGCCCGGCTGCATCTCGCGCTCGAGCTCCGCGCGCAGGGGCTTGAGCTCCAGCTGGACGCGCTCCACCGTGGCCGCGTAGCCGCGTCCAACCATTCCCGCGCCGCCCGCCAGGTAGTCGCCGACGTAGCGATGGCCTGCCGCGGGAAGCACCAGTTCCTCGAGGCGCCCTGTCCGCTTGTACTCGAGGTAGTGCAGCGCCATGGTGACGTTCAACTCGACGAGGAAGTCGCGCCGCGCGTAAGGCGAGGTCGAGAGCATGAACGTGCGCGCGCCCTCCTCCAGGCGCTTGCAGAGCGCGTCGGGAAACACCGGCTCCAGGTCGTAGGACACTTCGATCTTGAAGAGGCGCTCCTTCTCCGACCAGAGGAAGAGCAATGCCTTGCCGTCGGACTTGCGTCCGAGTCCCAGCTCGGAGAAGAGGCGGTCGGCCTGCATCTCGATCGTGGTGAGGGGAGGAAGCCGGTCCTGCAGCACGATGCCCAGGTTGATGCCCGTGCGCTCCTGGAAGAAGCGTGCGGACGAGCGCAGCGTGCGATCGTGCTTGTGGTCGCCCGTCTCGTTGACGAAGACGACCTTGCCCGGCTCGAACCCGCCACCTGCGAAATACAGGTACGCGGCCGCGGCCGCGACGCCGATCCCCAGGAGGGCGGCGAGGACGCCGCGCTTACCGGTCAAAGGTAGTCAAGGGCGCACAGGTAGTCGAAGAACGCGGTCTTGTTGCGCGCGCTCTCGCCCGGAAACGCCTTCATCAGCAGGCCGTAGGCCTGGTGGAGGTTGCCGCTCGCCTGCTTCACGTCCGGCGTCATCGCGAGTTCCTTCCTCCCGAACTGCAAACCGCCCACGGGCTTCGAGGCGATGAAGCGCTTCTGGCCCTGCAGCGCCTTGACGACGAGATCGCGGGCGGGCGCGACCTCGGCGGCGAATTGCTGGGCACCGAGTTTTCCGATCAGCGCGTCGTACGCCTGGAGCACGCGCGTGAGCTCCACCGCATTGCGCGAGCGTTGCGCCTGCATGCCCTGCACCCTCAGCACCACGCCCTCGTCGGACAACGCGAAGAGTCGCTTGAGGCTCTCCACCTGCGCCGGGGGAAGCTTCGACGCCCCGGCGTCGAACGTGGGTGCGCTTGTGAGGGATCGCCGCATAGGCTTCCTCGGGGCTCATCGCGCGGGCGAGCGGCGAGGCGATTGCGGCGGCGATCAGCAGGCAGGCAAGGACTCGCATTCGATTCCTTTCGCGGCAAGGCGGTCAGCGAAGCGCTGCGTCAGCGGGAGAATACCGCGATGCTCTCCACGTGCCCCGTGTGCGGGAACATGTTGACCACCCCCGCCGCCAGCAGCCGGTAGCCCTTCACGTTGACGAGCACCCCGGCATCGCGCGAGAGCGTCGCGGGGCTGCAGGAGACGTAGACGATGCGTGACGGCGCGCCCGCATCCGGCAATGCCTTGCAGATCTCGATGCGCCCCGTCGCGCGGCGGATCGATGAGCAGCTTGTCCACGGGCCCCAGCCGCGCAAGCGCCCCGGGAGCATCGGTGTAGAGATCGTAGGTGACGAAGCTCGCGAGATCCTCGCAGCCCGTTGGCGCGCGCGTTCTCCTCGCCGCGCGTGGTGAGCGTCGCCGCCCCTTCCATGCCGACGACCGTGGCGCCGCGCGAGGCGATGGCGAGCGTGAAGTTGCCCAGGCCGCAGAAGAGATCGCCCACGCGCTCGCCGGGCCGCGGGTCGAGGAGATCGACGGCGCGCTTCACGAGCAGGCGATTGACCGCCATGTTCACCTGCGTGAACTCGGTGGGACGGAAGCCGATGGAAATCCCGAACTCCGGCAGGCGGTAGTCGAGAGCCGGCGCATCCTCCGGATAGAAGGGGTGCGCCGTGTCCGGCCCCTTGGGCTGGAACCACCACTGGATGCCGTGGCGGTCGGCGAAGGCGCGCAGCTTCGCGCGATCCTCCTCGCCCACCGGTTCGAGATGGCGCAGCACGAGGATGGTCACCGCTTCGCCCACGGCCAGCTCCACCTGCGGCAGGCGCTCGCGCAACGCCATCGTGGTGAACATCTCGCGCAGCGGCACGATCAGCTTCGACACCGCCGGCGGCAGCACCTCGCAGGAGCGCACGTCGGCCACGAAGCTCGACTTGCGCTCGTGGAAGCCCACCAGCACCCCGCCCTTCTTGGCGACGTAGTGCACCGACAATCGCGCGCGGTGGCGGTAGCCCCAGGACGGCCCGTGGATCGGCGGCAGGATCGACTCCGGCGCCACCTTGCCGATGCGCTGCAGGTTGTCCTCGAGCACGCGCTGCTTGGCCGCCACCTGCGCCGCCGGCTCCACGTGCTGCATGGCGCACCCGCCGCAGGTGCCGAAGTAGGCGCAGCGCGGCCGCACCCGCTGGCTCGATTCGGCCAGCACCTCGGTCACGGTGGCCAGGTCGAAGTGGCCGCGGCTGCGCCGCCGCGCGAAGGCCACGCGCTCGCCGGTGATGCCGCCCTCGATGAAGGTGACCTTGCCGTCGACGTGCGCGACGCCGATTCCCTCGTGGTCGATGGACTCGATCGTGGCGACGCCCGCCGGCGGACTGGCGTGGCGCCTCAGTCATCGCCGGGCGCAAAGCATTCGGTGGCGGGCGTGCGAGAACACCTGCCGCTCGATGCTGCTCACGACGAGGACGCCGTCCAGCGTGTAGGTGACGGTCGCCGCGTTGCCGCGCGTGAACTGCACCGTGATCGTCCCGACCGGCGTGGTGGTGACGGGCGCCCAGGGCGAGGCGTCGAAGGGCGGGCCGGTGATCGAGTAGAGCTCGCCGATGTAGAGGCCGTCGCGCGATGCGCTCGCCGCGGCTCATCACCAGCCAGCGATCCCTGCCGTCCGCGCGTGAAGGTGAAGAGGGTCGCGAACAGGATGCCGCCCTGGTGCGTGATGTTCATGCCCCAGCCGGGCTCCTGCGGGTTCCACCACAGGTCCTGGAAGTTGGTGGTGAGGCTGCGGTCGAACGACGACCAGCGGCAGACCGGCGGCACCGAGAAGACGCTGGCGCTCGACGGTCTTGTTGACCGACCTTGCCGTAGGCGGAGTAGCTGAGCTCGGCCTCGGCGAGGCTCGTGAAGGTGAGGCGCAGCGTGCCCACCGGCGTGAGTCGTCGGCCGGCACCCAGGGATCGGCGTTGAATGCCGGGCCCGAGGCGCGGTAGAGCGTGCCCTGCCAGGTGCCGTGGGCTGGCGCGTGACCGAGGAGGCCGACGAGCCACATGGGCTTGCCCGTCGAAGTCGTAGGTGAACAGGGTGACGAAGAGCGTCTGGCCCTGGTGATTGATGTTGAGGCCCCAGCCGGACTCGTCCGGATTCCACCAGAGGTCGGTGTAGTTGTCCGTCGACCGTCGAGAGCGGAGGCCTTGAGCGTGTAGGCGCCGGTTCCCTGCGCTTCGCGGTGCGATGACGGCAGGTAGTAGGTGCCCGGGCGCGAGCGTGCGCGTGAGGCCGAAGTCGAGCCGGTCGCTCTCGGCGTCGTTCACGCTCTTCACGCGCCTTGCCCGAGGCGTCGAGGAGCGTGCCGATGGTGTCGAGCGCCGCCATCGGTCCGCACCGTGAGCGTGCCGCCCGTCGGCGGGATGTCGATGCGGAAGACGTCCACGTCGCCGGCGTAGTCGATGCGGCCCGGGATAGGCGACTTCGGAGGGCACGGCCTGCGCCACCGGGAAGATGCGCTGGGCCTCCGTGATGCGGTTGCCGTAGTCGTCGCCGCGCGCCGGCGGCGCCGCGGCGATGTAGTCCGCGATCTGCGGGTGGAAGATCTCGAAGCGGCCGTAGAGCGCCTCCTCCTGGTCCGCGTTCTCGCAGGAGAGCGCGGCTCCCGTGCGCAGGGTCGATCCGGAAAGGATGCCGCGCAGCTGCAGCGTCCCGCCGGCCAGCGTGAAGAGGCCGGATCCGCTGGAGCCGCCTTCCGTCACGCCGCGGGTGAACGACACGCCGTACATGTCCTGCGGGTAGTTCCTGCACCAGGAGCTCGCGCCTTCTCGGCGCCGAGGGCGAACTTCTTCAGGTCGCCCTGCGGGTGGCTGATCGAGACGATCTCGTCGCCCGTCGACGAGGCGCGCGGCGTTCCAGCCCGCGAACACCGCGCCGGCAGGCGGCGTGCCCTTGCAGCTGCAGCAGCGTGGAATCGGCGCCGTGGCTCGTGAAGACGAGCGTGCGCACCGCCGGCCACCTGCTGCAGCGCCGGGTTCACGGCCGTCGCCGCCGCAGGAGATGGCTTCGTTGAACCAGAGCGTCGTCACGCTCGCCGCCGCCGCCGCGGTCGCGATGCAGTGGTTGGCCGTGACGAGGTAGGCGGCCGGGAATTTCTCCGTGTTGAGGAGCGTGCCGGTGCAGACGCGCGCCTCGGTGCCTTCGACGAAGCTCACCAGCGCGACGGAGCGGCTGCGCTCGGCGATGGCCGCATCGCGCGCGGCGTCGCCCGAGGTGCAGGTCACGTCGGGGCTGCAGGCGCCCGCCGTCGCCTTGGCGAGCGGCGAGGCATCGAAGTGCACGATCGCCACGACCGCCGCGGCCTGCGGCGGAAGGCTGCGCGAGAAGACCTCGACTTCCTGCCGGCCGCCTTCCGTCCACGGCGTCCAGGCCATCGCTTCCGTCGGCATCGGCCCCGGCCGCCGCGCCGCCCGTCCCGCGCGCGACGACTTGCGCACCCGCCAGTCCCGGCGGCAGGGCGAGTCTCGCGCGCAAGCCCGACGGCCCCCGCGGACTCGAGCGCGAAGCGCATCACCCAGCCGCCATCGACCTTCTCCCAGGCAGGCGCCGTGCGCGACTTCTCCACGGCGCGGACCGAACCTACGCGCACGCCACGCCGCTCGCCAGGCTGCACGGGTCGACTTCCCTTCCGCCGCCGCCGTCACGATCACCGCATCGCGCGTGCGGCGCACGCAGGACGAAGCGCGCCTCGCCTCCTCCCTGCAGCGTGCGCGAGGGCATCTGCTGGGCGAGCGCGGCCAGCGCCAGGCAGCACGCCAGCGCCGGGGCGAAACGCCGCAGGGCGTCGCTCAGTCATCCGCGCTCTCGCATACGGTCGCCGGGCTCGCGAACACCAGCCGCACGATCGGCTTCACGACGCGCGACGCCGTTCACCGTGTAGGTGAGCGTGCCGCTGTTGCCGTCGGTGAACTCGACGCTCATCGTGCCCACGGGCACGTTGGTCACTGCCGTCCAGGGCCGCGCATCGAAGGCGGGGCCGGTCGTGCGGTACAGCGTTCCGGAATAGCGGATCGTCCCGGGCACGCGTTGCCCGTTCGACATCACGAACCAGACTCCGCTGCGCTCGCGCGCCGTAGGTGAAGAGGGTCGCGAACAGCGGTGTCGCCCTGGTGGGTGAGGTTCAGGCCCCAGCCGGACTCGTCCGGGTTCCACCACAGGTCCTGGAAGTTGGTCGCGAAGGAGCGGTCGAACGCGGACCAGGAACAGGTGGTCGCCTTCGCCGAGAAGCGCAGGCGCTCGATGTCCTTGCGCCACCGCCGACGCCGTCGACCGTGTAGGTGAGCCGGCCGGCATCGGCGCCGGAAAACGCGAGCCGCATCGTGCCCACTTCGGCTCAGCGTCACCGGCGACCAGGGCTGGGCGTCGAAGGCCGGGCCGCTGGTGCGATAGAGCGCGCCCTCGAAGCTGCCGTCGGGCTGGCGGTCGCCGCCGGACAGGACGAGCCACAGCGGCGCGCCGCGCGCGTCGTAGGTGAACAGCGTGGCGAAGACGATGTTGCCCTGGTGGTTGAGGTTGATGCCCCAGCCCGACTCGGCCGGGATTCCACCAGAGATCGGTGTAGTTCTCGGTGACGGGCAGGAAGGAGAACTTCACCGTGTAGTCCGCCGTCGCCGCCGATTCCCAGTGCGTGACCACGAGGTAGTAGATGCCCGGAGTCAGGCGCCGCGTGATCCCGAAGTCGAGTGCATCCGTCGACGGCGTCGTCGTTGGACGTGATCCGTTCCCCGGTCGCATCGAGAAGGACGCCCACCGTGTCCGCCCCGCCGCCCGCGAGCGCGACCAGGGTGCCCTCGGCGACGACGTCGAGGCGGAACACATCCACGTCCCCCGGATAGTCGATGCGCCCGGCGATCGTGGCCTCGGCGCCGCGCAGCGTGACCAGGGTAGCCTCGGCGGGCCGATTGCCGTGGTCGTCCGTCACCGGGGCGGGGCTCGCCTGCAGGTAGCGCGCGACCTGGGCATGGAAGACGTCGAAGCGGTTGTAGACGCCGTACTGGGTGGGGTTCGTGCAGGACAGGTCCCCGCTCGCATCGATGTTGGTGCCCGTCAGCACCGCGCGCAGCTGCAGGCTGCCGCCCGCCAGGGTGAACAGGCCGGAGCCGGACGATCCCCCCTGGACGATCCCCCGCGAAAACCGGGTGAGCCAGAGGGACTGCTCCCAATCCGGGAAGCGGCCCATCCCGCGACACGGTGGCCAGCGCCCACTTGGACACGTCGCCTGCGGGATGCGAAATGCTCACCCCGGATTCGCCCTCGTCCAGCTTCGTCGCATTCCAGCCGGAGTACACCGCGCCCTCGGGCGGCGCCGCGTTCATGAGGAGGAGCGTCTGGTCCGTGTTCGGATCGGCGAACACGATCTGCATTCCGCCGGCGACCTGCTTCCTGTCGGCGCTCACCGCCCCGGAGCCGCAGGCGGTCGCCTCGTGGAACCAGAGGCTCGTGATGCTGGAGGCGACCTGCGCGCGGCCGATGCAGTGATTGGCGGTGAGGAAAATGGGTTCCGGGAACTTCTCGGAATTGAGCAGGGTTCCGGTGCAGACGTAGGACGAGCTGCCTTCCACGAAGGTGATGCGTGCGACGGACTTCTTCCTCTCGGCGATGGCCGCATCGAGAGTCGCATCTCCCGTGGTGCAACGCGTATCGATGGTGCAGGTGGCGGCAGCCTTCGCATCGAACGGCTGGTCGAAGTGCACGATGGCACCGAGGCGAACCGTGCCGGAAGCGAGGAACCGCCCGCGCAAAGAGCTCCACTGCCTGCCGCTCGCCCGGCGTCCATGGCCCCCACGCCTGCGACGAACCCGCCGGAATCCGCATCGATTCGACGTCGCCGGCATCGTCGCGTACGCGCATTTCGATCGCGCCCGCATTCGCCCCGAGATCCAGCCTGGCACGCAGCCCCCTCGCGCCCGCGGAAGCCAGGTCGAACCGCGCCACGTAGCCACCGGGGACCGCCTGCCACGCGAGCGGCGCGAATTCCTTCGGGGACTGGCGCACGCTCCCGACGCGCATGCGCCGCGGGTCCTGCGCGGCGGAAGACTTTTCCGGCGGGCTGTCCCAGCGGTAAAGCGTCCCGGCCTGCGGGACGCGCAAGGCCGAGTGCGCCGGGGCAGACCGGTCCGTCGTAGGCTGCGGCCCGGCATCTGCGGGCCGGCGGCCGCCAGCAGGGGACGCGACGAGCGCCGCGAGCCGGTACCAGGTACATGTACCGCGTACCGGATGGCAGGCGCGTCATGCCCGTCCCGCCAGCCGGCGCAGGCCGAGCCACTGCTGCCGCCAGAAGCCGTCGCCGTAGTCGCGCCCGTGCAGCTGGTCGCGGATGCCGGTGGCCGGATACTCGCGCACCGAACTGGCCGTGCCGAAGAGGTGGTCCCACACCGGGAACAGCACGGCGAAGTTGCAGCCCAGCCGTTCCCCCTCGTGCCCGAGACCGATGGCGTGGTGGACGCGATGGAAGCGCGGGCTCACGAGCAGCCACTCCCCCACCCGCCCGAACGACATTCGCACGTTGGCGTGGGAGAGACTCTCGAGCGCCCGCGACAGCGCCACGATGGCGACGAACTGCCCCGGAGCGACGCCGATGGCGAGCGACACGATGGCGAGCACCGCGTCGGTCAGGATCATGTCGAGGACGTGGTTGCGGTCGTCCGTCCAGAACGTCATCTCGCGCTGGCTGTGGTGCAGCGCATGCAGCGCCCACCAGAAGCGGAACTGGTGCTGCGCGCGGTGCAGCCAGTACAGGACGAAGTCGATGGATCACCAGGTAGGCGAGGAAGGAGGCGAGCGGATGCGCGAAGAGCGCGGGAAACGCATCCTCGAGCTTCGGCGGGATGTAGCCGTGCAGGCGCAGCCACCCGTCCAGCCCGTCCACCAGCGGCAGCAGCAGGAAGAAGATCGCGAGCGGCAGCACGCCCAGGCGCACGAGGAGCGTGTAGATCACGTCCACGCGCACGGCGCGGCGGTCTCCCCACACCTCCACGGGCCGCCACTTTTCCAGCGCGGTCAGGACGACGGCCAGCACGAGCACCTCGAAGGCGCCGACGAGGGCGATCTCGGTGGCGTCGAAGGCGCTCTCGAGCCAGCTCGTCATGCCGAGGTGGAAGACGACCGGCTGCACCACCGTCTCGAACACGGCGGCGTGCAGCTTCGCCCACAGGGCGATGAACCCGGCGACCGACCGCCGTCAGCGCATCCATCGTTTGTCGTCCGTGAGGCGCGCGAAGCACAGGCCACGGCCCTTCAGTCCGGCGATGAGCCGGTCCAGGTGCGGCCAGAGCGGATCCTGGCGCGACCAGATGCCGAGGTGCCAGAGGAGGATGTCGCCGTCCTTGATGTCGCGCACCTGCCGCTCGATCAGCTTGTCGCTCGGGTAGCGGTCGGAGGGCAGCTCGTCGCCGCTGAAGCCCGCCGTCGACCAGCCCGCGTGCGTGTAGCCGCAGCTCTTCGCGTAATCCAGTGACCTCGGTGTATACCGCCCGCCCGGTGCGCGCCACAGGCCGTCGAAACCACGGCCGGTCATGGCGCGGAAGGCCTCCTCGGGCTTCTTCAGCTCGGCACAGAGCGCATCGCGATCGAGCACTTCGCCCTGGGTGGTGCCGGGCTTCGCGTAGCGGACCTTGCCCGCCGCGGTGTCGCCGGCAAAATACCAGTGCCGCCAGGTGTGCGAGCCGAATGCATGGCCCGCCTCGGCAAGGCGCTTCCAGTAGGGCGCCCACGCAGGGTCGAGCGAGGTGTCGCCGCGCTTCGTCTTCTCGTTGGCCAGGAAGAAGGTCGCCTTCACCCCGTGCTTGTCGAGGATGCCGGCGATGGCCTCGGCGGGCTCCATGTGGCCCGTGTCGAACGTGAGGTAGACCGTTCCCGCGCAGGGAGCGGCGGCGACGGGTGCCGCGGCGCCGAGGACGGCGGCGAGAAGTGCCCCGGACTTCACTGCCGCGGCGCGTGGGAGAGGAAGAACAGTCCGTGCGGCGACTTGCCGACGGGAATCTGGTGCACGATCTTCTTCGTCTCGAGGTCGACCACGCTCACCATCCGGATCCAGCGCGTGGTGGTCCAGAGCTGCTTGCCGTCCTTCGTGATCTCCATGCAGTCCGGACCGCCGGGCACGCTGAAGGTTTCCTTCACCTCGAGCGTCTGCTGGTCCACCAGCGAGATCGTGTTGGCCATGCGGTTGGAGAGGAACACGTGGCGCCCGTCGCCCCGGGCGACGAAGTTGTGCGCGCCGAGGCCGGTCAGGATGCGCTTCACCATCTTGCGCGCGCGCCAGTCGTAGATCTCGAGGTGGCTCTCGCCGGTGATGCCGATGAGGAGGTGCCTGTCGTCGGGCGTCATCCAGATGCCGGCGGGCTGCTTGCCGGTGGACATCTTCCACAGCACTTCCTGCCTGTCGAGGTCGATCGCGACGAACTCGTTCGACTCCTGCAGGGTCACGAAGGCGAGCTTGCTGTCGGCCGAGAAGGCGACGTGGCTGGGAACCTTTGGAAGCGGAAGGCGCTTGGCGAGCTTGAACGTGCCGGCGTGATAGATGTCCACGCGGTCCAGCCGGTTGGAAACGGAAACGAACCATTTCTTGTCCGGCGAATAGCCGATCTGGTACGGGTCGCTGATGTCGGGGACGCGGCGCAGCGTTTCGCCCGTCTTCGGGTCGAGGAACACGAGATCGTTGCTCGCCGCGTTGGCGACGATGAGTTCCTTGTTGTCGGGAGTCGCCATCAGGTGGTGCGGCTCCTTGCCCACCGGCACGCGCTTCACTTCCTTCTTCGCGATCGGGTCGACGATGGAAATGCTGCCATCGCCGGAATTGAGGACGATCACCATCTCGCCCGGGGTGAAGCTCGCGAAAGTCGCCGACGCGCCCGCCAGGGCCAGCGCGGCGAACAGGGTTTTTCCGAGATATTTCATAGGCTTATGATAACATGCGGTGAATGGTGCCAGTGCCGGAGAGCTTGCCCGCATGACCCGCGTCGCAGTCCCGATTGCTCACTGTAACGCCTGCGGCGCCAAGGTGGAGTATCGCGTGCCCGAGGGCGACACGCATGCGCGTGCCGTCTGCCCGGCCTGCGGCCATATCCAGTACCAGAATCCCAAGGTCGTGGTGGGCTGCGTTCCGGTCTGGGAGGACAGGATCCTCCTCTGCCGGCGCGCGATCGAGCCGCGGCATGGCAAGTGGACGCTGCCGGCGGGTTACATGGAGCAGCAGGAGACGGCCCCGGAAGGTGCGGCGCGCGAAGCGCTGGAAGAGGCCAACGCGCGCGTCGAGATCGAGCAGCTCTACACGCTCTTCTCCGTGCCGCACATCAGCCAGGTCTACGTGATCTTTCGCGCGCGGCTGCTGGACCTCGACTTCTCCCCGGGCATCGAAAGCCTCGAGGTGAAGCTGGTCGAGGAACGGGACATTCCCTGGGACGAGCTCGCCTTCGCCAGCGTGCGCCGCACGCTCGCGCACTTCTTCGAGGACCGGCGCAGCGGCGTCTTCCTCCCCCGCGTCGGCGAGATCCGCCCTCCGGAGCGCTGACCTCCGGTACCAGGTACAGGTACCAGGTACATGTACCTGGTACCTAGTCGACCTTCATGACCTCGTCGCCGGCGACGACGTAGACCTGGTCGCCGGTGCGCGGACGCACGAGCGCGGAGCCGGTGAAGGCGCCGAAGGAAGGCAGGACGCCCACGCGCGCGCCGAACCAGAAGCACGGCAGGCGCAGCCGCCTGCCCTCCCCGCTCCGAAAGCCGCACCGCCGGATGGATGTGCCCGGCGAGGGCATAGGCGCCGCGCACGGGCTGCGGATCGTGCACGAGGGCAAAGGGCCCGAGCCGCTCGCCCGGATCGACACAGCGCATGGCCCATTCCGCCGGCGGATCGCCCGCGCGGTCGTCATGGTTGCCGCGGACCAGCGTGATCGCGATCTCGCCGTGCGCCGCGCGCCAGGCCGCAAAGCGATCGAGAGTGCGTTGCGCTCGCCCTTCCGCGCTGTGCAGGAAATCGCCGAGGAAGACGACATGCCGCGCTCCGGCCGCCGCCACGGCCCTCTGCAGCCGCTCGACGTTCTCCGTGGTCGTGCCCGCGGGCATCGGAATCCCGGCGTGGCGGAAGCTCGCCGCCTTGCCGAGGTGGAAGTCGGCCACGAAGAGGGTTGCGGCGGCAGGCCACCAGGCCGCGCGCTCGGGCAGCAGCACGAGGCGCTCGCCGGCAACCGTGCACTCCGTCACGAGAACAACTCCGACTGCGTGCTCTCGTCCACGCTTTCGGAAGCACGATCGTAATCGAGCTGCATGCGGCGCACGCGGTCGGCGAGCTTCTCGCTGGTGAGTTCCTCGCGCAGCCGCGCGACGAGCAGCGGAAACGCGAACGGGCTGGGACGCTGCGTTCCGCGCAGCACGATCGGCGCAGCCGCGAGCCGCCGCAGCGCCGCGGCCAGGCGCGAGAACTCGAGCTCGCGCTCCAGCACCTCGCGCTCGGCCTGCGCCAGCAGCGGATTGCCCGCATCCCAGCGCGCGAACACCTCGTAGATGAGGCCGCTGGTGGCCTGCACCTGCCGGTTGGTCTTCGGCTGCCCGGGGTAGCCCTGGAACACGAGGCCGGCGACGCGCGCGATCTCGCGGAACTGGCGCTTGGAGAGCTCCGCCGCATTGAGGCTCGCGAGCACGTCGTCGAGGAGGTTGCCCGGCGCGAGGAGCCCGGCCTTGAGGAGCGGCAGCAGTTCGAAGCGTTCGCGCGAGAGGAGCTCGAAGCCATAGTCGTTGAAGGCGAGCGAGAAGGACGCCGGCCGCGTCTGCGCGAGGCGCCACGCCACGAGCGCGGACGAGGCCCACGTGCACGTGCCGGCCCTCGAACGGATAGCAGAAGATGTGGTGCCCCTCGCGCGTTTCGCACTGCTCGACGAGCAGTTCCTGGCGGCGGGGGATGCGCGACCACGAGCGCTGCAGTGCGAGGAGCCGCGCGACCGCGCGCATCTCCGGCTCGTCGGCGCGCCCCTCGAGGTGCGCCTCGAGCAGCTCGCGCACGCTCTCCGACACCTCGCTCGACAGCGGGCTGCGGCCGCCCTGCCAGCGCGGAACCACGGTGGCGCCACGCTTGGCCGGCCGCACCAGCGCGGTCATGTTCTCCACGCGGATGAATTCCAGCGCGTGCCCGCCGAAGACGAAGGCATCGCCCGGCGAGAGCCAGGCGATGAAGGATTCCTCGACATGCCCGAGACGCTTGCCGTTCAGGTAGCGCACGTCCATCGAGGCATCCGACACGATGGTGCCCACCGACATGCGGTGCCGGCGCGCGATGGCGGCGTCGCGCACCACGTTCCAGCCGTCCACTTCCTCCACGCGGTGGTACTCGGGATAGGCCTTGAGCGACTCGCCGCCGCGGGTGACGAAATCCATCGCCCAGCGCCACTCCTCGTCGGTGAGGTCGCGGAACGCGCGCGCCGACTTCACCTCCGCCTTCAGCTCCTCCTCGATGAAGCCCTCCCCCACGGCGATGGTGACGAGGTGCTGCACGAGGAGGTCCAGGGGCTTTTCGACCGGACGGCGCGACTCGATGCGCCTCGCGTTTGCGGCGCGCCGCGCTGCCGCCGCCTCGACGAATTCCAGCGCATGCGACGGCACGCAGGTCACGCGGCTCACCTGCCCCGGCGCGTGGCCGGAGCGGCCGGCGCGCTGCAGGAGCCTCGCCACGCCCTTGGGGCTGCCGATCTGCAGCACGCGCTCCACGGGCGAGAAGTCGACGCCGAGATCCAGGCTCGAGGTCGCCACCACCGCCTTGAGGCGCCCCTCCTTGAGCCCCTGCTCCACCCAGCGCCGCACGTCGGCATCGAGCGAGCCGTGGTGCAGCGCGACCAGCCCCGCCCAGTCCGGCCGCGCCTCGATGAGCGCCTGGTACCAGATCTCCGCCTGCGAGCGCGTGTTGGTGAAGACGAGCGTGGAGCGCGAGGACTCGAGCACCCCGATCACGTCCTCGAGCATGACGAGCCCGAGGTGCCCCGCCCAGGGAAAGCGGTCGACTTCCGCGGGAATGAGCGTGTCGATGACCACGCGCTTGTCGGAGACGCCGCGCACGACGCGGCCCGGGTTGCCGGCAAGCAGGCGGTCGAGCGCCTCGTCCAGGTTGCCGAGCGTGGCCGAGAGCCCCCAGGTGCGCAGGCGCGGATTCCAGCGCCGCAGGCGCGCCAGCGCCAGCTCCACCTGCACGCCGCGCTTGTTGCCGAGCAGTTCGTGCCACTCGTCGACGATCACCGCGCGCAGCGTGGAGAGCTTCTCGCGCGCATCGGCCTGCGAGAGCATGAGCGACAGGCTCTCCGGCGTGGTGACCAGCGCCGTGGGCAGCTTGCGCGCCTGCTTGGCGCGTTCCGCGGCGGTCGTGTCGCCGGTGCGGATGCCCACGGTCCACCCGAGCTCCAGCCCCGCGACGGCCTTCTGCAGCGACTGCACCGTGTCGCCCGCCAGCGCGCGCATCGGTGTCAACCACAGCACGCGGATCGGCGGCGCCTTGCCGTCGTCCTCCGCCAGCGACTCCGCGAGCGGGCCGAGAAACGCGGCGAGCGTCTTGCCCGAGCCGGTCGCCGAATGGATGAGCCCCGACTCGCCCGCGAGATAGGCGGCCCAGACCTCGCGCTGGTAGTCGAAGGCCCGCCAGCCGTTGGCCGCGAACCAGGCCTCGAGCCGATCCGTCATCCGCGCGTCCGCCTCGCCGTGGGTAACGCGCGTCAAGGCGCGAGCGGCAGGGATCGGCCTTCGCTGGACGAAGGCGCTGCGATGCCGAGGATGCGCGCGAGGGTGGGTGCGATGTCGGCCACCTCCGCGCGCCCATCCCGGCGCCCGGGCTTCACCCAGCGCGGCCCGTAGAAGGCGATGGGCACGTGGGTGTCGTAAGGATGCGGCGAGCCGTGCGTCGTCCCGCTGGGATAGGAGGACAGCATCCAGCCCGGCCGCATCACGACCTGCACGTCGGCGGAGCGCTCGCGATTCCAGCCCTTGCGCACCGCTGCGAGGATCGGGGACGGTTCTCCGGAACCGTCCCCAATACCTGTCCCGAGGATCTCGTCGCGGGTGTAGGCCGCCGCGACGCCGGGCAGTGCCAGGAGGATGCGCTTCGCCTCGCGGCCGATCGCGCGCGCATCCACTCCGCACGCGCGCGATTCGCGCCCGGTCGAGGAGCACGGCGTTGGCACTCCAGCCGCGGACCCACGGCCCCGCGCCGAAGGACTTCGCGAGGCCTTCCTCGAGAACCGCCAGCGCCGCGCCCGGGTTCAGGCGCCCCGCATCGTGTCCCTGCGACACGGCGTGCTCCGGCACCGGCATGAAACCGTGGTCGGCGGTGAGGACCACCACGTAGTTGTCCTTGCCGACCTTGCCGTCGAGGTCGCGGAAGAAACCCGCGAGCAGCTGGTCGACCTGCAGCACGTGATCGTGGGAAAGGCGCGATTCCGCGCCCCAGGCGTGGTTCACGTAGTCGTGGCCGGAGAGGCTCAGCGCCAGGATGTCCGGGGCCTCGTCCTGCCCCAGCGACTCGCCCGCGACGGCGGCGCGCGCGAAGTCGAACATCAGCGCGTCGAGGAAGGGACTGGCATAGAGGCTCCCGTAGTACATCGGACCCGGCGCCTCGAGACCTTCCCCCATCACCATCGGCAGCTTTCCCCCGCGCCCGAACCACGCCCGGGCATCGGGCACCGATCGCGCATAGGCCATTTCGGGCAACAGCGGCGCCCACTCCTTGCGGAAGTAGCGGTCGGCCGGCTTCGCGCGATTGAACGCCGCCACCCACGGCGGGTGTTCCGGCATGTAGTACGTCGTCGAGGCGAACTCGCCGGACTGCGCCATGTACATGTAGGCGGTCCCGTCGCGGCCGGCGGGGAGGATGGCGCCGCGGTCCTTGCCGGAGACGGCGAGCACCTTCGAGCGCGGATCCGTCCGGCGCAGCACGTCGCCCAGGGACTCGACGAGGAGGTTGCGCGGACTGGTGCCCTCGGCCCGTGCCCTGGCGTGGCCGAGGTAGCCGTGTGCCGGGTCGCCCGCGCAATACACCGGCGCGCCCGTCGCCGGGTCGCGCCACTCGTTGCCGATGATGCCGGTGGCATGCGGATAGGCGCCGGTGAGCACGGTGGCGTGGCCGGGCCCCGTGAGCGTATTGGCATGTCCGAAATGGGCGTCGGCGAACCAGGCGCCGCGCTCGAGGAAGCGGTTGAAGCCATCGGGCCCGAGCTGGTCGCGGTAGGCCGTCAACTGGCGCTGCGGCAGGCCGTCGATCACCAGGACGACGACCAGGCGCGGCGGCGGCCACCGTGACGGGAGGCGTCGTGGCGCAACCCGCGACGAGAGCGAAGGCTGCGAGAGCGAGCGGCGCGAGACGTGCGCGGAATGCCGTTGCCATGGAATCGAGTCTATTAGAATTCATGCACCCATGCCCTTCGCCTACTTCGACCGCCTGACGCCATCCCGCCAGCGCATCTACCGGAAGAGCGACGCCATCGTGCGCGTCGAGTTGCGCGATGCCGCCGCCCTCGTTCCACTCGCCCGGGCCATCGAGCCGGCGCTTGCCACCGGGGAGCCTGGCCGCGCGCAGGCGGCGTGCCAGGCACTCGTCGACGCCCTCAACGCGCAGCTCGCCACGCCGCCCGGTGCGCACCCGCATCCTCGCCCGCCGCCCGAGCGATGCCGGCGGCGAGCTGCACGGCCTGTACGAGCCGGACAACGACGGCAAGGTGGCGCGGGTGAGCGTCTGGATGCGCACCGCCGCGCGCGACGACGTGGTGAAGTTCCGCACCTTCCTGCGCACGCTGGTGCACGAGATGTGCCACCACTTCGACTACGAGCTCTACAAGCTGCCGGAGACCTTCCACACCGAGGGGTTCTACGCGCGCGAGTCGGCGCTGGTGCGCGAACTCCTGGGCGAGCCCGCCGAAAAACAGGGACAGTCCCTGAAGCGGGCAGTCCTGAAGGGACAGTCCCCTAGCGGTTGCGGGTGCGGCGCCGGGCCTGCCCGGGATCGACCTCGCGCCGCATCTTGTCGCGGAACTCGTCTTCCTTCGCGGTCTGTTCGCTGGCCACCTGCGCCTGGATCTCCGCCTCGCGCTCCTTCAGCTCCCGCTCGAACTTCTCGGCGGAGAACGGCTCGGCCGGCTTCGCTTCCGCTTCCGGCGCGGGCTTGCGCAGGTGCGGCGGCGGCTCGCCGTACTCCGCCTCGTAGGTGGCGGCCTCGATCCGCTTCTCGTGCGCGACCCGGCGGGTGTTGTTGTAGACCGCCGAGATGGCGAACAGGCCCACGAACAGCATGGTGTAGACCAGCTTGCGATAGCGCTCCCAGTTCTCCGCCAGCAGGCTGCGCGACTTCGTGAGCTCGACCTCCAGGTCCGCGGGCGCAATCTCGGAGGCCAGCAACGCGGATCTCGCGGCGTCGTCCGGACCGGGGCGAGCCGTGGCGAGCGAGGCGTCGTAGCCCGCGCGCAGCTTCTCGTCGCCGAGGATCGACCAGGCCTCGCGGATGGCGTAGACCTGCGCCTGGGCCGCGTCGCCCCCCTCGCGTTCGAGCTGCGCAATGCGGCGGCGGCACGCGGAGGCGACCATTTCCCGGGGCGCCACCGGCGGGACGCCGACCAGGTCGTAGAGGCTTTTCTTCACGGGCGGCCGTTCAAAGTGGAGCGACCTTGAGCACTTCCTCGAGGGTGGTCACGCCCTGCGCCACCTTCATGGCGCCCGCGACGCGCAGCGGCCGCATGCCGGCCCGGTAGGCGGCCTCGGTGAGCTTCACGAGGTCGGGCTCCGCCACCAGGAGCCGCTTCAGGTCGACGTTCAGCGTGAGTATCTCGTAGATCCCCACGCGGCCGAGGTAGCCGGTGTTGCGGCATTCGAGGCAGCCGACCGGCCGGCACACCTCCGGCGGCGGCGCGGACTTGAAGGGCGCGCAGATCGCGTTCCACAGCACCAGGTCGTCCTCGCGCTTGAAGGCGATCTTCTCCTTGCAGTGCGGGCACAGCGTGCGCACCAGGCGCTGCCCCATCACGCCGAGGAGCGTGGCGTTGAGAAGGTACGGGGGCACGCCGAGATCCATCAGGCGCGTGACGGCGGAAGGCGCATCGGTGGTGTGCAGCGTGGACAGGACCAGGTGGCCGGTGAGGGCGGCCTGCACCGCCATGTCGGCGGTCTCGAGATCGCGGATCTCGCCCACCATGATGATGTCCGGGTCCTGGCGCAGCAGCGCCCGCACGCCGGTGGCGAAGGTGAGGTCGATGTCGTGGTTGACCTGCATCTGGTTCAGCCGCGGGTCCACCATCTCGATCGGGTCCTCGATGGTGCAGACGTTCACCTCCGGGGTCGCGAGCTGCTTGAGCGTCGTGTAGAGCGTGGTGGTCTTGCCCGATCCCGTGGGGCCGGTCACCAGCACGATGCCGCCGGGCTGCCGGGTGAGCTTGTGCCAGATCTCCTTCTCCTCCTTGCTGAAGCCGAGGTCGGAGAAGTCCCGCATGAGCACCTCGGGATCGAAGATGCGCATCACCACCTTCTCGCCGTGCGCGGTGGGGAGCGTGGAGATGCGCAGCTCGACCTCCTCCCGGTCCGGCATGCGCGTCTTGATGCGCCCGTCCTGCGGACGCCGCTTCTCGACCACGTCCATGCGGGCGAGGATCTTGATGCGCGAGGTCATCGCGACCAGCACCGGGTAGGGGATCTGGTAGACCTCGTGCAGCACCCCGTCGATGCGGAAGCGGATCACGCCCGCGTCGCGGCGCGGCTCGAGGTGGATGTCGCTCGCGCGCTGGTCGAAGGCGTACTGCCAGAGCCAGTCGACGAGGTGGACGATGTGGTGGTCGTTGGCGTCCAGCTGCCGGCCGGCCTTGCCCAGCTCCACCAGCTGCTCGAAGTTGGAGAGCCCGGAAGTCTGCACGCCCGTCTTCTCGGCGCGCTTGACGCTCTGCGCCAGGTTGTAGAACTCGCCCTGGTAACGCTCGATGTCGACCGGGTTGGCGATGACGCGCTTGATCGTGACGCGCAGCATCTGCGCGAGCTCCGCTTCCCAGCCGCGCATGAACGGCTCGCAGGTGGCGATCGTGACCTCCTTGCCGTTGACTTCCACGGGCAGGATGCCGCGCCGCTGCGCGTACTCCGAGGACATCACGTCGGTGACCGCGCGCAGGTCGATCTTCAGCGGGTCGATGTGCCAGAAGGGAATGCTCAGGCGCGCGCCCAGCCACGCGGCGAGGGCCTCCGCGTTGAGCGGCCCGTGCGGCGGGACCGTCGAGCGCAGCCGCGACTCGGCGATCACCACGAACGGGTGCTTCGCGCCGCGCGCCCGGGAATTCTCCTGCAGGACCTTGGCGGCCTCCTCGCGCGAGGCCCGCCCGTCGCCCACCAGCCACTCCAGCACTTCCTTGAGCGTGAGCTTGCGGTCGACGCCCGGAGCGGGCGCCTGTGTCGATGGGGGGGTAGCCGTCGCCATGGATGGAAACTATAGCAGTTGGGGACACGCCGCCGCGAGGCGCGCGGCCACGCGTTCAGCCCGGCGCCGGCGGCTTGCCGGGGTCGTCCCAGCTGCGCGGATCCTCGAGCGACTCGAGGTGCGTGAGCACCTCCACGTGCGGCACGGCCGCCGCGATGTCCTGCTCGAGGCCGTGGGCGAGGTCGTGGGCGTCGTGCACGCTCATGGCGCCGGGCAGGAGGATGTGCACGTCGACGAAGCTCTTCTTGCCGGAGACGCGCGTGCGCAGGCGGTGGTAGTCGCCGCCCTTCGCTTTCACGCGCTCGAGCACGGCGACGATCTGCTGGCGCTCGTCGGCGGGAATGGCGCGGTCCATGAGCCCGTCGAAGGAGCGCCGGATGAGCGTGCCACCCGTCCACAGGATCTG
The DNA here is from genome assembly GCA_963786635.1 of uncultured beta proteobacterium. Lineage (GTDB taxonomy): Bacteria > Pseudomonadota > Gammaproteobacteria > Burkholderiales > Usitatibacteraceae > FEB-7. The sequence goes on from CAWAZV010000007.1 coordinate 225,246, forward strand.
CACCGCCACGGCAATGGCGATGAGCGGGTCCAGCAGGAGCCAGCCGGTGAAGTGCACGACCGCCACGCCGCCGATCACGCCGGCCGTGGTCCAGACGTCCGTGAGGAGATGGTGCGCGTCCGCCTCGAGCGTGATCGAGCGGTGCTCGCGCGCTCCCTTCAGCAGGAACCAGCCGCAAAGCAGGTTCGCGCCTGCGGCAAGCACCGACAGGACGAGTCCCAGCCCGACCTGCTCGAGGGGCTGCGGCGCGAGCAGGCGCGGGATGGCGCTCCAGATGATGGCGGCGGCGGCCACGAAGATGAGCGCCCCTTCGATGCCGCTCGAGAAGTACTCCGCCTTCTCGTGGCCGAAGTTGTGGTCCTCGTCCTCTCCGGAATGCGCGTAGGAAAGCGTGGCGAGCGCCACGAGGGCCGCGGCCAGGTTCACGCCCGACTCGAGCGCGTCCGAGAGCAACCCCACGGAACCGGTGAGGAAATAGGCGCCGGTCTTCAGCGCCATCGTGAGGAGCGAGGTGGCGACCGAAAAGAGGATGTAGAAGGTCGGCGAGCGCGCGCTCATCGGGCTCTCCCGCCGCGCGGCGTCTTCACCGCCGGGCGCCCGATGAGCTGCGCGCCGTGCTCCAGGACGAAGCGCTCGAACGCCTGCGCGATCCGCGGCAGCCGCCGGTCGCGCCGATGCACCACGTACCACTGTCGCACCACGGGAAATCCTTCCACGTCGAGTACTCGCGAGGCTACCGAGGGCGAGCTCCTGGCGCAATGCGTGCGCCGACAGGAAGCCGATCCCGAGCCCCGCCGCCGCGGCCTGCTTGATCGTCTCGTTGCTGGCGATTTCCATTTCGATCGACGGTACCAGCCCGGCCTCCGCGAAGACCTGATCCATGACAAGCCGCGTCGCCGAGCCGGGTTCGCGGGTGAGGATCGGCTCCGCGGCCACGCGGGCGAGCGGGATGCGACGCTTGCGCGCGAGCGGATGCCCGGGTGCCGCGGCGATCACGTGCGGGTGCGGCGCGAAGGCGGTGGCGATGTAGCCGGGCTGCGCGGGCGGATGGCTCATCACCGCGAGGTCCGTCTCGTGGGCCGCCAGCCGCGCGAGCAGCTCCTCGCGGTTCTGCACGGTGATGCGCACGCGTATCCCGGGGTGACGCTCGCGGAACGCCGCCACGATCCAGGGGAAGAAGTGGTCCCCGGCATTGATCACGGCCACGTCGAGAAACCCGCTGGCAAGCGCATCGAGTGCCGCGATGGCCTCCTCCGCCCCGCGGATATGGCCGAGGATCTCGCGCGCGTGCTGCAGGACCTCCGCCCCCGCCTGCGTGAGGCGGATGCGCCGGCCCACGCGCTCGAAGAGCGCGGCGCCGGCATGACCTTCGAGCTGCTTCACCTGGATCGAGACGGCCGGCGCGGAGAGGTGCAGCTCCTGCGCCGCGCGCGTGAGCGACAGGTGGCGGGCGGCGCATTCGAAGACGCGAAGCTGGCGCAGCGTGGCGTTCTTCATTAAACGATTACTTAATGATCAGTGAAGATCATTTTACTTTCATTTAATGTCCCGCGCGCCTAGCCTTGGGGCTCGCACAGGGAGGAAGCCATGGGACAGTCCGAACCGCTCCGCAGCACCGCCGCCAGCCGCGAGGCCCTCAACGCCGCCTTCTGGGACCTGGGCCTGCGCTTCCAGTGGGACGCCGCGACCTGGCACATGCTGGTGGAGATGGACGACCTGCAGGCGCAGATCCGCTACTACCTCGAGCATTGGCAGCCGCATCTCCTCGCGGTGTACGACCCGGCGTTCCTCACGAGCCTCGTGGAGCAGCGCCTGGCCTCGCCCGCGAGCGGGCGGATGGGCATGGAGGCACTCACCCGCGCCTGAAGGCGTCAGCCGGCCAGCTCCGGCCGGTTGCGGAACTGCTCCAGGGCCTCGGGGTTGGCGAGCGCCTCGATGTTCTTCACCGGCTGCCCGTGCACCGCGGCGCGCACCGCGAGCTCGACGATCTTGTTCGACTTGGTGCGCGGAATGTCGTCCACCTGCACGATCACCGCCGGCACGTGGCGCGGCGTGGTGTTGTTGCGGATGGTGTCCTTGATCCTCTTCGCGAGCGCCGCATCGAGCACCAGCCCGTCGCGCAGGCGCACGAAGAGCACGACGCGCACGTCGCCCTGCCAGTCCTGGCCGATGACGATCGACTCCACCACCTCGTCCAGGCGCTCCACCTGGCGGTAGATCTCGGCGGTGCCGATGCGCACGCCGCCGGGGTTGAGCACGGCGTCCGAGCGGCCGTAGATCACCATGCCGCCGTGCGGCGTCACCTCGCTCCAGTCGCCGTGGCGCCAGACGTTCGCGAACTTCTCGAAGTAGGCGGCGCGATACTTCCGGCCGTCCGCATCGTCCCAGAAACCGAGAGGCATCGTCGGAAAGGGTGCGGTGCAGACGAGTTCCCCCTTCTCGCCGGCCAGCGGCTTGCCCGCGTCGCTCCACACCTCGACCTTCATGCCGAGCATGGGGCACTGCAACTCCCCGCGCCACACCGGCAGGATCGGCGCGCCGCCCGCGAAGCAGGCGACGAGATCCGTGCCGCCGCTGATCGACGACAGGCACAGGTCCTTCTTCACGTTGGCGTAGACGTAGTCGAAGCCCTCGGGCGCGAGCGGCGAGCCGGTCGAGAGCATGGTGCGCAGCGCCGCGAGGCGGTGGGTGCGGGCGGGCTCGAGTCCCGCCTTGGCGAGCGCGTCGATGTACTTGGCGGAGGTGCCGAAGTGCGTCATCCCCTCCGCCGCCGCGTAGTCGAAGAGGATGTTGCCGCGGCCGACGAACGGCGAGCCGTCGTAGAGCAGCAGCGTCGCGCCCGCGGCGAGGCCCGAGACCAGCCAGTTCCACATCATCCAGCCGCAGGTCGTGAAGTAGAACAGGCGGTCGCCCGCCTTCACGTCGCAGTGCAGGACGTGCTCCTTCAGGTGCATGAGGAGGACGCCGCCGGCCCCGTGCACGATGCACTTGGGCACGCCGGTCGTGCCGCTGGAATAGAGGATGTAGAGCGGGTGGTTGAACGGCAGCCGCGTGTAGGCGAGGGCCTTCGGCGCGAAGGGCGCGAGGAACTGCGTCGAGCGACACGGCGCGCGGGACGGCGGCGATGTCCGGCTTTTCCGCCGCGTAGGGGACGACGACGACCAACTCCACCGTGGGCAGCTGCGCCATGATCGCGGCGATGCGCGGCGAGCGACTCGTTCACCTTGCCGTTGTAGAAGTAGCCGTCGCAGCAGACGAGAACCTTCGGCTCGACCTGCCCGAAGCGGTCGACCACGCCCTGCACGCCGAAGTCCGGCGAGCAGGAAGTGAACGTCGCACCCAGGCTCGCCGCGCCGAGCATCGTGACGACGGTCTCGGGCATGTTCGGCATGAACGCGGCAACGCGGTCGCCGGACTTCACGCCCGCCGCCGCCAGCGCCTGCTGCATGCGCGAGACGTCGTCGCGCAATTGGGCGCGCGTGAGGCGCGTGCGGATGCGGTCCTCGCCCCAGAAGGTGATGGCATCCCCGGGAGGGGCGTCGCGCAGCAGGTTCTCGGCGAAATTGAGCTTCGCCTCCGGGAAGAAGCGCGCGCCGGGCATCCTCGCCTTGTCGGCGAGGACCGTCTCCCCGCGCGTTTCGGCGATGACGCCGCAGTAGTCCCAGACCGCGACCCAGAAGTCCTCCAGGCGGTCCACCGACCAGCGGTGCAGCGAGGCGTAATCGGCGTGCTTCGTGCCGTGCCGGCCGTTCACGAATTTCATGAAGGCGGCCATGTTCGTGGCCGCGATGCGCTCGGGCGAGGGGCTCCAGAGAGGCTGGTCGGTCATTGTCTTGATCGGGGAGTCAGTCGAGCTTGCCGGCCGCCATTTTCACATCGACGGAGGTGGCGAGCGCTGCCGCGATCGCGATCTCGACACCGCGGGCCATCGTCGCCAGCGCCATCGTCGGCTGCCCGGGATGGTTCAAGGCCTGTTCCTCGAGCCAGGGCACGTGGATGAACCCGGCCCGCGCCTCGCGCCCGCTTGCCGCGAGGAAGTGCAGCACGCCGTAGAGCAGATGGTTGCAGACGAACGTGCCGGCGGAGTTGGAAACTTCCGCGGGAATGCCTGCCGCGCGCATGGCCGCGACCATGGCCTTGAGCGGCACCGTGGCGAAGTAGGCCGCCGGTCCCGCCGGCGCGATCGCCTCGTCGATGGGTTGTGCGCCGGCGTTGTCGGCGATGCGCGCATCGTCCACGTTGATCGCCACCCGCTCCACCGACATCGCCGGCCGGCCACCGGCCTGGCCGAGGAGGATCACCAGTGCGGGTTCGACGCGGTCGATCGCCTCGGCGACCACCTCGATCGCGCGGCGAAACTCGGTGGGTACGCGCAGGCGCACGACGGGCGCGTGCGCGATGGTTGCCGGAAGCGCCTGGCAGATTTCCCAGGAAGGGTTGACGTCCTCGCCGCCGAAGGGCTCGAAGCCCGTGACGAGGACGGTTGGCCGGGCCGCAGCGCGTGGTGCGCCGCCTTTGCCTTTTGGCACTGCGTTCATCGGATCCGGCCTGGAATGATGGGGGGCCGGATCAGCGTGCCGTCCAGCCGCCGTCGATGACCATGGTCGCGCCGTTCACCTGGGCGGCCGACTCGTCGGCCAGGTTGAGCGCAATCCGGGCCACGTCCTCGATCCTGATGAACTTCTTCGTGGGCTGCGGCGCCAGCATGATGTCCGAAATGACCTTCTCCTTCGGGATGCCGTGCACGCGCACCTGGTCCTCGAGCTGCTTCTCGACGATGGGCGTCCACACGTAGCCCGGGCAGATCGCGTTCACCGTGATGCCGAGTTCCGCCACCTCGAGCGCGACCGTCTTCGTGAAGCCCACGACACCGTGCTTGGCCGCCACGTAGGCGCTCTTGTAGGGCGAGGCCACCAGCCCGTGGATCGAGGCGATGTTGATCACCCGGCCCCAGCCGCGCTTCTTCATGCCCGGCAGCGCCGCGCGTGTCGCGTGGAAGGCGGAGGACAGGTTGATGGCGATGATGGCGTCCCACTTGTCGACGGGAAACTCGTCGACGGGTGCCACGTGCTGGATGCCCGCGTTGTTCACCAGGATGTCGACGGCGCCGAATTCCTGTTCCGCCGTCTGCACCAGTTCCGCGATCTCGCGGGGCTTCGTCATGTCGGCGGGGTGGTGCAGCGCCCGCACGCCGAACTCCCTGACCATCCCGGCGAGCAGGGCCTCGATGGCCGCGGGCTCGCCCAGCCCGTTCATCATCACGTTGGCGCCCTCGGCCGCGAAGGCCCGCGCGATCCCCAGCCCGATGCCGCTCGTCGAACCGGTGACCAGCACCGTCTTCCCTGCGAACTTTCCGGCCATCTTCGCTCCTCCTTCGTTGCGGTCGTTCACTCGCCGCGCAGGGCCCACGTGCGCTTCGCGGCCGGGCGCGAGAAGCATTCGGCGAGCCAGCGCGCCAGGTTGGGGCGCGCGGCGTGGTCCATGCGGCGCGCCCGGAACATCGCCGCGGCGAGGTTCAAGTCCGCCACCGTGAAGGCGTCGCCTGCAAGCCAGGACCGGCCGGCCAGCGCCGCGTCGACCGCCGCGAAAGGTGCCTGCAGCTTCGCGAGAGCCGCGGCGGCAACCGCAGGATCGCGTTCGCTCTCCGGGAGCACGATGGCGTGCCGCGCCCAGTCGTTGATCGCGGGGTCGATCTCGGTCACCGCGAAGAAGGACCACTGGAACGCGAGCCCCTCGCCCGCGATCGTGCCCGGCCACATTCCCTTGCCGTGCTTGCGCGCGAGGTACAGGTTGATCGCCATCGACTCGGAAAGCACCAGGCCGTCGTCGTCGATCGCCGGCACGCGCCCCAGCGGGTTCGCGCGCCGGAAGGCGGGGTTGTTCTTGCCGAGCGGCCCGTCCGGGTCGTCGCGGTAGTGGATGGGCACGTGCTCGTAGGCAAGGCCCAGCTCCTCGGCCATCCACAGGTTGCGGATGGCGCGCGAAGCGGCAATTCCGTAGATCTTCAGCGTCATGTGTTCTCTCCTCGCAGGATCATCTCGACATGCGCGATCCCGTCCTCGTCGTAGGGCTCGGAGACGGTAACGAACCCGAGCGACCGGTAGAACCCTTCCAGGTGCTGCTGCGCCCCGATGCGTATCGCGGCACCCGGCCAGAGCACGGCTGCCCGGCGCAGCGCTTCCTCCATGAGGGCGCGGCCCAGTCCCGCGCCGCGCACCGCCTGCGTGGTGATCACGCGCCCGATCGAGGGTTCCGCGAACGCGAGGCCGGCGGGAAGCAGCCGGCAGTAGGCGCCGATCGCGCCGTCGTCCGCCCGGGAAAACAGGTGCCAGCCCGCGACATCGGCCCCGTCCATGTCCTGGAAGATGCAGGCCTGCTCGACCACGAAGACGGCCGAACGCGCCTGCAGGATGTCGTGGACCTCGCGCGCCGTGAGCTCGTCGAAGTGCGCGAAGCGCCATCCCGTCATGGCGTTCCGGCGGCGACCTTCTGCGTAGCCTTCGCGAGGTGGAGCCAGGTTTCGACGACGGTGTCCGGATTGAGCGACATCGACTCGATTCCCTCCTGCATCAGCCACTCGGCGAGATCCGGATAGTCGCTGGGACCCTGCCCGCAGATGCCGACGTACTTGCCCTGGCGGCGGCAGGCCTGGATGGCGAGCGAGAGCATGCGCTTCACGGCCGGGTCGCGCTCGTCGAAGCCGTCCATCACCAGGCCCGAATCGCGGTCCAGCGCGAGGGTGAGCTGCGTCATGTCGTTGGAGCCGATCGAGAAGCCGTCGAAGTGGTCGAGGAACTCGTCGGCGAGGATGGCGTTCGAGGGGATCTCGCACATCATCACCACCTTGAGGCCGTTCCTGCCGCGCTCCAGGCCGTTGTCCTTCAGGATCGCGTGGACCTCGCCGGCCTCCTTCAGGGTGCGCACGAACGGGATCATGATCTCGACGTTGGTGAGGCCCATGTCGTCGCGGACCTTGCGCATCGCCTCGCATTCGAGCTTGAAGCAGTCGCGGAAGGAGCGCGCGATGTAGCGCGAGGCGCCGCGGAAGCCGAGCATCGGGTTCTCCTCCTGCGGCTCGTAGATCGCGCCGCCGATGAGGTTCCGGTACTCGTTGGACTTGAAGTCCGAGAGGCGCACGATGACCTTCTTCGGCCAGAACGCCGCGGCGATCGTGGCCACCCCCTCGACGATCTTCTGCACGTAGAAGTGGCGCGGGTTCTCGTAGCCGCGCGACTGCCGCGCCACCTGCGCCTTGAGTCCGACGGCAGCTGCGCGTACTCCAGGCAGGCCTTGGGATGGATGCCGATGGTGTTGGAGATGATGAACTCCAGCCGCGCGAGGCCCACGCCGTCGTTGGGCAGCTGGCAGAAGTCGAAGGCGAGCTGCGGGTTGCCGACGTTCATGGCGATCTTGACCGGGATCTTCGGCATGCGGTCGAGCGACACTTCGACGATCTCGAAGTCGAGCTTGCCGGCGTAGATGAACCCGGTATCGCCCTCGGCGCAGGAAACGGTCACCTCCTCGCCTTCGCGCAGCACGCGCGTGGCCGTCTCGCATCCCACCACCGCCGGCACGCCCAGCTCGCGGGCGATGATCGCGGCGTGGCAGGTGCGCCCGCCGCGGTTGGTGACGATGGCCGACGCCCGCTTCATCACCGGCTCCCAGTTGGGGTCGGTCATGTCGGTGACGAGCACGTCGCCTTCCTGCACGCGGGCGATCTCGGCCACGTCCTTGATCACGCGCACGCGGCCCTGGCCGATCTTGGAACCGATGGCGCGCCCGGATGCCAGCACCTCGCCTCTCTTGCCGATGCGGTAGCGGGTGAGGTGGTCGCGCTTCTTCTCCTGGCTCTTCACCGTCTCGGGACGGGCCTGCAGGATGTAGATCTCGCCGTCGCCGCCGTCCTTGCCCCACTCGATGTCCATGGGCCGGCCGTAGTGCTTCTCGATCGCCACGGCGTAGTGGGCAAGCTGCTCGACTTCGCGGTCGGTCAGCGAGAAGCGGTCGCGGTCGGCGGGCTCGACGTCGCGCTGCACCACCGACTTGTGCGCCTTGGCGTCGTTGGTGAAGACCATCTTGATCGCCTTGCCGCCGATGCTGCGGCGCAGGATCGCCGGCCGGCCCGCCGCGAGGCAGGGCTTGGAGACGTAGAACTCGTCCGGGTTCACCGCGCCCTGCACCACCATCTCGCCCAGGCCGTAGCTCGAGGTGATGAAGACCACGTCGCGGAAGCCGGACTCGGTGTCGAGCGTGAACACCACGCCCGCCGACCCGCTGTCGGAGCGCACCATGCGCTGCACGCCGGCGGACAGGGCCACGTCGGTGTGCGCGTAGCCCTTGTGCACGCGGTAGGCGATGGCGCGGTCGTTGTAGAGGGAGGCGAACACCTGCCGGATCGCCTCGAGCACGTTGTCGATGCCGCGGATGTTGAGGAAAGTCTCCTGCTGGCCGGCGAACGAGGCGTCGGGCAGGTCTTCCGCGGTCGCCGAGGAGCGCACGGCGAAGCTTTCCTCGCCGCTGCCGGCCAGGCGCGCGTACGCGTCGCGGATCTGGCGCTCGAGCTCGGGCTGGAAGGGTGCGGCGGCCACCCATTCGCGGATCTCCGCGCCGGTCCTCGCGAGCGCCCCCATGTTCTCGACGTCGAGCTTGGCGAGGGCCGCGTCGATGCGCGGCTTCAGGTCGCTGGCGGCGAGGAAATCGATGAAGGCCTGCGCGGTGGTGGCGAAGCCGCCGGGAACCCGGACGCCGGCTGCGGAGAGCTGGCTGATGAGTTCGCCCAGGGAGGCGTTCTTGCCGCCAACGGAGGCCACGTCGGTCATGCGCAGTTGCTCGAGGGGAAGGACGTAGGCGTTTGCCATGCTCGCTCGCGGGTTTCGGGTGACGGGGCGCCGGGAATTTGCAATTATATCGGAGGCTTGCGGGCGATGCTGCGCTGCATCAAACTGTCCGGCAGGCAACCGTGCCAATCTCGCCCAATCCGCGCGAACCCTCCTGATCCCGGACCCTTCCATGCCCCATCGCCGCCGCGTCTATTTCGTGTCCGACCGCACCGGCCTCACCGTCGAGGCCCTCGGTACCTCCCTCATCACGCAATTCGACGACATCGACTTCGTGCGCGTGACGCTGCCCTTCATCGACTCCGAGGAGAAGGCGCGCGAAGTGGTCGCCCAGGTGAACTCCGCGCACCGCGAAACGGGCATGCGCCCCCTGGTGTTCAGTTCCCTCGTGGACGACAAGGTGCGTTCCGAGATCAACAAGGTGGACGGCCTCGTGCTGGATGTCTTCGGGAAGTTCATCGTCCCGCTGGAGCAGGAGCTGGGGCAGAAGTCGATGCACGCGGTGGGCAAGAGCCACAGCGCCGGCAACGCGAAGGACTACAACCACCGCATCGAGGCGATCAACTACACCCTGGCCCACGACGACGGCGTCACCCACCGCGGGCTGGACGAGGCCGACCTCGTGCTGGTCGGCGTCTCGAGGAGCGGCAAGACCCCGACGTCGCTCTACATGGCGATGCAGTTCGGCATCAAGGCGGCCAACTACCCGCTCATCCCCGAGGACCTCGAGGCCAACCGCCTGCCGCCCTCGCTCATGCCGATCAAGCACAAGGTCTGGGGGCTCACCATCCAGCCCGAGCGCCTGCACCAGATCCGCAAGGAGCGCCGCCCCGATTCGAATTACGCGGCGCTCGCCAACTGCCGCTACGAGGTGGCCGCGGCGGAGAAGCTGATGCGCCAGGCCGACATTCCCTTCCTCGACTCGACCACCAAGTCGATCGAGGAGATCGCCACGACCATGCTGCACGAAGCCCAGCTCGTGCGCCGGGTGTATTGAAGCGCCTCTGCAACGCGGCGAACCTTCCCGAAGCCCACCTCCTCGCAGGCTGGCTCACCCAGCGCGGCATCCGCGTGCGCATCCTGAACGCCAATGCGGCGGGAGCGATGGGCGAGATCCCGGTGGACGCCGCCGCCCCGCAGATCTGGCTCGACCATCCGCGCGACGAGGAACGCGCCCGCGAGGCGGTGGAGGAATTCCGCTCGGCGGCCTCGGGCCCATCCAGGACCTGCCCGGCCTGCGGCGAGGAGAACCCTCCCGCCTTCGAGCTGTGCTGGTCCTGCGGCAAAGGACTTTAGGGACGGTACCGGGGTAGTTCTCCGGTACCGTCCCTAAAGTCCCCCTGCGTCGGCGGGTGTAGAATCCTGCCGCCACTTCCCCCGACCGAGCGACCTCCCATGAAGACACCATTTCGCGCCGCAGCCTGCGCCATCGCCCTCACCTTTCCCATGGCCGCCATCGCCCAGGCGAGCGCCCCGGCTCCCGCTCCCGCTTCGGCGCCTGCCGCGGTCGACGCGGCGAAGCTCGACAAGCTGCGCAACCGTGTCCGCACCGACCGCAAGGCGCTCGTCGCGCAGAATCTCACCCTCACCGAGGCCGAGGCGAAGGCCTTCTGGCCGGCCTACGACAAGTGCCAGCAGTCCATCGAGGGCGCGCACCGCAAGGTGAACCGCGCGATCGTGGAGTTCATCGGCGCGGAGAGCCGCATGACGGATGCGCACGCGAAGCAGCTCATGGGCGAGGTCCTCGCCGCCGAGGCCGACGAGACCAAGGCGCGCAAGTCCTGCTTCGACCGCGTGGCGAAGGTGCCTGCCCGGCCGCAAGGCGGCGCGCTACTTCCAGATCGAGACCAAGCTGGACGCGCTCACCCGGTTCGACACCGCGGTGACGGTGCCGCTCGTCGACTGAGGCGCCGCACCTGCGCTGCGCTCACGGCGTGCCGATGAACAGGTAGAACCGCCCGCTCCTGTCCTTGGACGTGGCATAGCCCAGGTACATCGGACCGAAGATGGTGTTCGAGGCGAGGTACACGCCGAAGGAATTGATTCCGCCCGTGAGCTTCGGCTCGGTGATGGGGTTCTTCATGTATCCCGCTTCGTAGGAAACGCCCGCGAGCATCGACAGCCCGAGGATCGGCATGGGCTTGTTCAGGCGGTATTGCGCCTGCAGCGACATGAGACCGTAGGCCTCGTTGCCGATGATCTGCGCCGGGGCATAGGCCGACAGGCGGCCCAGGCCGCCCAGGGTGAAGGCATCGACCAGGGGGGGCGTGCCGTGCGTCGCCTGGCCGCCCTCGACCTTGCCGAGGAAGATGAGGTCGCCGGGCGACCAGGCCGCGTTCAGGGTTCCCTTGACCCGGCCGTACTTGCCCGCCAGGTTCGACTCCCGCGTGGCCTCGAAGTAGTCGAGGTTCGCGCTGTAGCCCCGGGTGGGGAAGAACGCGAAGTCCTGCGTGTCGAGCGCGACCGACGCAGCCACACCCCCGACCTGCGACTGCGAGTCCGGGAAGACGGGACTGCCGGTGTCGAGCGTGGCGCGCAGGCGCCGCTCGAGATAGCCCACCTTGGCCTGGCCGTAGACGTCGAGGTTCACGCCCAGGTCGATTCCGGCGCGATTCTCCCGGGTACGGTATTCCGCGAGCCTGTCGTCGTCGAAGTAGAGCCCGACCTTCTGCTGTTCCATCGCCGGCGTAGGGGCGCACGAAGTAGCGCTGGCGGTAGTCGAGGGGCTGGTAGAACTCCATGCCCAGCCCCTGGTTGCTGCCCAGCTGGGCGAAGGTGAGGAATTCCCCCCCGAAGGCGTTGATCCACGTCTTGCGGTAGAGCGCGCGCAGGTTGTAGGGCGATTCCGAGCGGAAGTCCGAGGACAGGTTGATGCCGAAGCGCAGGTAGTCCGGTCCCCAGGATTTCTCCAGCGGCGTGAGTTTCAGGATGGTCTTGTCGCGCTCTGTCAGCACCGTGTAGTCGAGCGACTGCAGGTCTCCCCGGCTGTGGACGAGGACGAGGTCCTGCGCCAGTTCCTTCGAGTCGAGCACTTCGCCTTCCTTCTGGCGTATCGCGGCGCGCAGTTCCCGCGGATTGACGAAGCGCGTCGGCTCGACGCGCACCTCGTGCACCACCGGCGGCTTCGGCCCGGGCTCCAGGCGCACGCGGCCCTTCCAGGCCTTGAACTCCTCCGGCGACACGGACAGGGCGCGCAGCTTGTCCGCGACGGCGAGTGCCGCTGCGCGGCCGATGGCCGAGGCCTCGATCTGGCGATTGAAGTCGGCGGCGGTGATGTCGCCCAGTTCCGGGCGCATGTAGATGTCGTTCGGGCCCGAGGATCGAGATCGACTTCGCCACGTTCTGCTCGGTGAGGAGGTTCACCATCTGCCCCACCACGCTGAACACGCCGGTGACCTGCTCGGGCTTCAGCAGCGGCGAGCCCACGTTCACGGCGATGACGACCTGCGCGCCGCAGCGGTCGCGGACCTCCTGGACGGGCACGTTGTCCACCAGCCCGCCGTCGACCAGCTTGCGGCCCTCGCGCACCACGGGGGCGATCGCCCCCGGCACCGACATGCTGGCGCGCATGGCCGACGTGAGGTTGCCGTTGCGCATCGCCACGCGCTCGCCGTTGCCGATGTCGGTGGCGATGAGCGTGAGCGGGATCGGCAGCTCCTCGATGTTGCGCTCGCCGAGATCGGCGCGCACCAGCTCGTTGAAGAAGAGCTTGATCTTCTCGCCCGCCACCGCGCCCTCGCGGTAGCGCAGGCCTTCCCTGGTCACGCCGAACTCGAGCCCGGAGTAGAAGCGGTCGTCGATCTGCTTCCTGCGCAGGCTCACCGATTCGCGCCCGGCGCTGTCGTCGAACATGCCCGCCCAGTCGGTCTTGGCGATGGTTTCCTTCATCTCGGCGGGAGAGACGCCCGCGACGTAGGCGCCGGCCGCCAGCGCCCCCATGGAAGTGCCCGCAACGCAGTCGAACGGCACGCGCAGTTCCTCGAGGACCTCGAGAACGCCAAGGTGCGCGCCGCCGCGGGCGCCGCCGCCGCCGAGGACGAGGCCCACCTTCGGGCGTCGCCGTCGCGCCGGGGGCCTGGGCATCGGCCTGCGGGACGGCAAGCAGTGCGCCCGCAAGACACGACGAGGAAGGCGAGGGACAGGCTGGCGACTTTCAAGGCGATGCTCCGATGCGGATCGTGGACGGATTTTGCCTGAAGCTCGACTGCTGCCACGAATGGCGTGGACTAGAATTGCGGCAGAGTCACCCATTCGGGGAGTCCCCGTGAAGCGCATTCTGCTGTCTCGCTGGCCTGCTCGCGGCGCAGGCAATTCCGGCGGCATGGGCCCAGGCTCCGGCCGGCTCGGTGTTCCAGGAATCGTGCCCGACCTGCGGAGTCGTGCGCAGCCTGAAGCGCATCGAGGTCGAGCAGCGGGCCTCGATGGCCGAGCGCGAGGCTTCCGGGGCCGTTGCAGGTTCCAGCCCGATTGGTGCGACGCCCGGCACGGGGCTGGTGGCCAGCGCGCCGATCGGGAGTGGCGGCGCCGGCACCAGCATCGGCTCCACGACGGACCTGCGCCGCGACGCGAAGCCGGCGACCGTCACCCACGAGATCGTCGTGCGCCTGGACGACGGGCGCCTGCAGCTCGTCCGCCAGGACGACCCGGAAGGCCTGCGCGAGGGCGACAAGGTCCGCATCGAGGCCGGCAAGGTCGTCCTGCGCTCCCGCTAGGCGAACCCGGTTCACGAACCCGGTTCGCGAACCGGGTTCATAGGGGGGGCACTCTCCTCACACCTTCACGGAGAAGGGCGTGAAGTTGGTGTCGCGGTCGTAGTAGTCCTCGTGCTCGACGCGCTTCAGCCACCCCACGATGGCGTAGGTGACCGGCGTGAACACGACCTCCACGCCGACTTTCAGGGCGAACTGCGCAGCCATCACCACGGGAAGCTTCTCGTCCGGGATGATGCCCGTCCCGTAGAAGGCGAGCGGGTAGAAGAGCGCCGAGTCGACGCCCTCGCCCACGATGGTCGAGCCGATGGTGCGCGTCCACAGCCACTTGCCCTGCGTGAGGATCTTCATCTTGGCGAGCGTGAAGGAGTTCACGAACTCGCCGCAGAAGTAGGCGAACATCGAGGCCGCCGCGATGCGCCACGCCTGCCCGAAGGCGACCTCGTAGGCGGCCTGGTTCTTCCAGAAGGGCGCCGGCGGCAGCGCCACGACCACGTAGGCCATGAGCGACGCGAAGGCGAGACCCGCGAACCCGGCCCAGATGACGCGCCGCGAGCGCGCGTAGCCGTAGACCTCGGTGAGGATGTCGCCGAAGACGTAGGAGATGGGAAAGAAGAGCACCCCGGCGCCGAAGGTGAGCACCCCGTACAAGGGCAGGTCCACCTGCGCGATCTTGGCGGGGCCGATGAGGTTCGAGCAGATGAGGACGGTCACGAACGCCGCCATCACGAACTCGTAGTACTTGTACTGGCGCTGCGGATGGGGGTTGCCGCGGGAGTTTTTTGCATGAGGTGGTCTCCGACTCATTGATGCGATGGGGCTACGGTAACCCAGAAGGTCCTGGAACCGCGGATGAACGCAGATGAACGCAGATATTCAGCCGAGGAATTGGCAGTGATCGACTTGCAAGTGGCCGCCGATCCTGGTCTCGACAACCGATTCAGCCCTGGAGAACCATCTGCGTTCATCTGCGTTCATCTGCGGTTCCCATCCTGCATCACTCCCCTTTGACGAACCGCCTCGAAGAGCGCGATGGATCCGGCAACGCCCGCATTGAGCGACTCCGCACGCCCGGGCATCGGGATGCGCACCTGCAGCGTCGCCGCCCGCGCGAGTTCCGCGGACAGGCCCGCGCCTTCGTTGCCGACCAGGAACGCGATCGGCCCGCGCAGGTCGGTTTCGTAGAGCGAGTCCTTCGCCTCTCCGGCGAGCGCCACGCTCCGGCCGCGGAACGTGGCGAGGAATGCCGCAAGGTCCGCGCCCTCGACGATGTTCAGCGCGAAGTGCGCGCCCTGCCCTGCGCGCAGCACCTTCGGCGACCACGCAAAGGCGCAGCCCGGCGAGAGCAGCACGTGCTCGACACCGGCGGCCGCGGCGCTGCGCAGCAGCGTGCCCACGTTGCCGGGATCCTGCAGGTCCTCGAGCGCCAGGCAGAAACGCGCATCGGCGGGGACCGCGCGGCCCGCCGGCGTCGGCAGGACTGCGATGATTCCCGTCGGCGATTCGACGCTGCTCACCGCCTCGAAGAGCGCGTCGGCGAGGACGATGGCGGTGGCGTCCCTGGCCCTGGCGAGCAATCGTCCGACTTCCGCGGTCTCCACCGCGCGGCGGCTGACGTACACCGTCTCCAGGCAGTGACCCGCATCCAGGCAGGCTTCGAGGAGGTGCGCCCCCTCGATGACGGAGAGCGCGCGCCTGCGCCGCTCGGCCGCCGAGGAGGCGAGCTTCGCCAGCGCCTTGAAGGCGGCGTTCTCCCGCGAGGCGATCGCCTTCATCGTCACCAGGCCAGCTCGTGCTGCGCGATCGCTTCGCGCACCGGGGCGAAGCTGCGGCGGTGGATCGCGCACGGGCCCAGTTCGCGCAGCGCCGCGAGATGCGCCGCGGTCGGATAGCCCTTGTGGCTGGCGAAGCCGTAGCCGGGAAAGCTCGCGTCGAGGGCGATCATCTCCTCGTCGCGCGCGGTCTTGGCGAGGATGGAGGCGGCGGAGACGGCGGGAACGAGCCGGTCCGCCTTCACCAGCGCCCGGCACGGCCACTGCGTGCGCGGCACGTGCAGGCCGTCGACCACGATGTCGTCCGGAACCATGCCGAGCGCCTCCACGGCGCGCGCCATCGCCGTGAGGCTCGCGCGCAGGATGTTCATGGCATCGATCTCGTCGACGGTGGCCGTGGCGATGGCCCAGGCGAGCGAGTCGCGCCGGATCGCCACCGCCAGCGACTCGCGCCGCGCCGCGCCGAGCAGCTTCGAGTCGGCGAGCCCGGGAATGGGGCGCGACGGGTCGAGGATCACCGCGGCCGCGTACACCGCGCCGGCCAGCGGTCCGCGGCCGGCCTCGTCGACACCGCACAGCCTGGCGGAAATGGGGACGCTACCCATCGCTCGCATTGCACACATCGGGTAGCGTCCCCGCTTCCCCGAGCCAGGGCGCGAGCGCCTGCGCCACGCGCTCGTCGTTGCCGCAGCGCAGCTGCGCGTGGATGGCGGCATAACGGGCCAGGAGGCGCTCGCGCGCCACCTTGTGGTCGAGCCAGTTGTCGAGGGCCTGCTCGAGGTTCTCGGGCGTGGCGTTCTCCTGCAGCAGCTCGGGAACGATGAACTCGCCGGCGAGGATGTTGGGCAGCCCCACGTAGGGAAGCAGGGCGTTGCGCATCATCAGGCGGTAGGTGAGGGCCGGCACCTTGTAGGTGATCACCATCGGGCAGCGCGCGAGC
Source organism: uncultured beta proteobacterium (assembly GCA_963786635.1). Lineage (GTDB taxonomy): Bacteria > Pseudomonadota > Gammaproteobacteria > Burkholderiales > Usitatibacteraceae > FEB-7. The sequence goes on from CAWAZV010000007.1 coordinate 241,504, forward strand.
GCGCCTTCGAGGGTGGCCGTCCCGCTCGCCACGAGCGCGCAATCGGCGGCCTGCAGCGCGAGGCGGGCGTGGCCGAAGAGGATGGTGAGGTTGAGCCCCTGCGCCTCGCGCGCATAGAGGCGCGACTCGAAGTAGTCGCGCGTCGCGCGCGTGGCGAGCGGCACGAAGAAGCGCACCTCCGGCCGCCGCGCCGCGATGCGCGAGGCGGTGTCGATGAAGAGATCGGCGTGCGCCTGGAGCTCGCCCCTGCGGCTGCCGGGCAGCAGGGCCACGGCACACACCGCCTCCGGCAGGCGCAGCTGGACGCGTGCCTCGGCTCGCGCCGGCGCGAGCGGGATCTCGTCGGCCAGCGGGTGGCCGACGTAGACGGCATCGATGCCCGCCTTGGCGTAGAGCGGCGCCTCGAAGGGAAAGATGGCGAGCATGCGGTCGACCGCGCGCCCGATGCCGGGCAGCCGCCCGGGACGCCAGGCCCAGATCGAGGGGCTCACGTAGTGCACGGTCGGGATGCCGGCGCGCTTCAGGCGCGCTTCCAGCCCGAGGTTGAAGTCCGGCGCGTCGACGCCGATGAAGAGATCGGGCTTCTCCGCCTCGAGCTGCGCGGCGAGGCGCGAGCGGATGCGCAGGAGCTCGGGGAGGCTGCGCATCGCCTCCACGTAGCCGCGCACGGAGAGCTTCTCCATCGGCACCAGCGTCGTGGCACCCGCGGCCTGCATCTGCGGGCCGGCGATGCCGTAGAACTGCGTGCCGGGAAAGCGGCTGCGCACCGCGCGGATGAGCGCGGCGCCGAGCAGGTCGCCCGAGGCCTCGCCGGCGACGATGGCCACGCGGCGCGTCATCCGGGTGCCACGGATCGCTGTCCGAACTTCGCTTGCGCGCTCCTCACGGCCCGCCGCTAGCGCACGATGCCGCGCGTGGAGATGGCGAGGAAGTCGACGAGGGGCTTCACCTCGGCCGCCTCGAGCGACTGCCGCTCGAGTTCCGCCTTCGCCTCGGCGAGCGTGAGGCCGGACTTGTAGAGCGTCCGGTAGGCGCGCTTGATCGCCGCCAGCGCCGCGGGCGTGAAGCCGCGGCGCTTCAGGCCCTCGCTGTTGATGCCGTGCGGGGCGCAGGGCTGGCCGGCCACGGTCACGTAGGGGGGAATGTCCTGCAGCACGACCGAGGAGACCCCGGCCATCACGTGCGCCCCGATCTTCACGAACTGGTGCACGCCGGTGAAGCCGCCCAGCACCGTGTGGTCGCCGATGTCCACGTGGCCCGCGAGGGTCGCGTTGTTCGCGAATACCGTGTGGTCGCCCACCAGGCAATCGTGCGCGATGTGGCAGTAGGCCATGATCCAGTTGTCGTTGCCGACGGTGGTGACACCGCGGTCCTGCGCCGTGCCGCGGTTGAGCGAGCAGTACTCGCGGATGGTGTTGCGGTCGCCGATCGCGAGGCGCGTGGGCTCGCCGCGGTACTTCTTGTCCTGGTTGGCCTCGCCGATGGAGCAGAAGTGGAAGATGCGGTTGTCGCGGCCGATGGTGGTGTGACCGGTCAGGACGCAGTGGGCGCCGATCGTGGTGCCCTCGCCCACTTCGACGTCGCCGTCGATGACGCTGTAGGGACCGACGGCCACGCCCGCGGCCAGGCGTGCGCGCGGATCGACGATGGCGGTGGCGTGGATCAGGCCCATCGCGCGCCTCGCCTCAGGCGTTGACGACGGGGCGCAGCGTGCACAGCAGCTCCGCCTCGGAGACGACCGCGCCGTCGACGCGCGCCACGCACTTGAACTTGCCCATGCCGCGCGACGAGCCGCAGCTGCTCGACTTCGATCAGCAGCTGGTCCCCGGGACGCACCGGCCGCTTGAAGCGCGCGCCGTCGATGCCGACGAAGTAGTACACGCTCTTGCCGTCGTCCTTGTGGCCCAGCGACAGCAGGCCCAGCATCGCGCAGGCCTGCGCCATGGCCTCGATGATGAGCACGCCCGGCATCACCGCGTAGTGCGGAAAGTGCCCGGGGAAATGCGGCTCGTTGGCGGTGACGTTCTTCAGCGCCACCAGCCGCTTGTCCTTCTCCCACTCGACGATGCGGTCGAGCATCAGGAAGGGATAGCGGTGCGGGAGGTACTCCTTGATCTGTTCAGTCGTCATCGGTTCCATGATTCTCTCCGGAGTTTCCCTTGCCGCGGGCAAGCCTTGCGATCTCGTGCAGCCGGCGCAGCTGGGCGGCGTTCCTGAGCCACTCGGCGTGCGGCATCATCGGCACGCCCGAGGAATAGACGCCCGGGCTCGCGTGAGGACTTGGTGATGAGCGTCATGCCCGTGACGGTGACGCCGTCGGCAAGGGTGACGTGGCCCACCACGCCGACGCCGCCGCCGATCACGCAGTGCCGCCCGATCACCGCGCTGCCGGCGATTCCCGCGCAGCCGGCGATCGCCGTGTGCGCGCCGATGCGGCAGTTGTGCGCGATCTGCACCAGGTTGTCGATCTTGACGCCCTCCTCGACCACCGTGTCGCCGAGCGCGCCGCGGTCGATCGCCGTGTTCGCCCCGACCTCGACGTCGTCGCCGAGCACGACGCGGCCCACCTGCGGAATCTTCACCCAGCGGCCCGCCTCCGGTGCCATGCCGAAGCCGTCGGCGCCGATGACGCAGCCGGAATGCAGGATGCAGCGCGCCCCCACCACGCAGTCGTGGTAGATCGTGACGTGCGCGTGGAGGAGGGTGTCCGCGCCGATGGCCGTGCCGTCGCCGATGATGGTGCCGGCGCCGATCACCGCGCGATCGCCCACGCGGGCGCCTGCGCCGATCACCGCGAGCGGCCCGATCTCCGCGCTGGCGGCCACCTGCGCCCCGGCACCGATCGATGCCGACGGATGCACGCCTGCCACGGCGGTCCTGGGCGGGTGGAAGAGCGCGACGGTGCGCGCGTAGTACGCGTAGGGGTTGTCGGCGACGATGCGCGCGATCGCCGTCGCGTCGCGGTCGCGCGGCCCGAGGATGACGGCGCCGGCGCGCGTCGCGGCGAGCTTCGCGCGGTAGCGGGGGTTGGCGAGGAAGCTGATCTCGTCCGGCCCCGCCTCGTCGAGAGTCGCCACGCCGCTCACGGCGGCCGAAGCGTCTCCCACCACCTCGCCGCCGAGGCGCTGGACGATTTCCTGGAGGGTGAGGCGCGTCACGGACGGCAAGGGGAGCCTCACGCGGCTACTTGTCCGCGAGCGCCCTGATGACCTTGTCGGTGATGTCGATGCGGGAGCTCGCGAAGACGGCCTCCTGCACGACCAGGTCGAATTTCTCGCTCTCGGCGATCTGGTTGATCGCGCGCGTGGCGCGCTCCTGCACCTGGGCGAGCTCCTCGTTCCTGCGCAGGTTCAGGTCCTCGCGCAGCTCGCGCTGCAGGCGCTGGAAGTTGCGGCTCACGTCGGCCAGGCTGCGCTCGCGCTCGCGCCGCGCCGCCTCGGGGAGCGTCACGCTGTCCTTCTCCAGCTCCAGCTGCAGGTCGCGGCCCTGCTTCTCGAGCTTGGCGAGCTCGGCGTTGCGCGAGGCGAACTCGCGCTCGAGCTTCTGCTGCGCGCGCTTCGCGGGTGCCGCCTCGCGGAAGACGCGCTCGGTGTTCACGAAGCCGATCTTCGCCTCCGCAGCCGCCGCGCCGATCGCGATCGCGCCGACGAGGACTGCTGATGTCATTCGCCAATCCATGCGCAAGACTCCGGTTTCCTAGAAGGCGCCGCCGAGCTGGAACTGGAAAGTTTCCGTCTTGTCGAAGCTCTCGCTCTTCAAAGGATAGCTGAACGAGAACCGGAGCGGGCCGACCGGCGAATCCCAGCTCACTCCCAGGCCCGCCGACACCCGCAGGTCGGAGAGCTGCACGTCCTGCAGGACGCCCCAGACGTTGCCGGCGTCGAGGAACGTGGAAAGGCGCACGCTCTTGTCCTTCATCCCGGGCATCGGGAAGAGCAGTTCGATGTTGCCGACGATGCGGCGGTTGCCGCCGAGGGCATCGCCGTTGAGGTCCCGCGGCCCGAGGGAGGCCGCCTCGAACCCGCGCACCGAGCCGACGCCGCCGGCATAGAAGTTCTTGAAGAACGGCAGCGGCTTGTCGTTGTAGCCGTCCGCGTACCCCAGTTCGCCGTTGAGCAGGAGCGTGAGCCAGGGCAGCCGCTCGTGGGTGAAGAAGAACTGCTGGCGCAGCGACGCGCGGTAGTACTGCAGGTCCCCCGGCGGCACGCCCACCTCGAAGAGGATGTCGGTGAGCCAGCCGCGCGTCGGGTAGGTGATGCTGTCGCGGCTGTCGCGCGTGTAGCCGGCGGTGATCCGCAGCGTGTCCGTCACCTCGCCGAACTGGTTCACGAAGTCGATGTAGCGCGGCGGCGCGAGGTAGGGATTGATCGTGAGTTCCGTGTTCTCGAAGGTGACGCCCAGGCGCACGGCGTCGTATTCCGTGATCGGGACGCCGAAGTTCACGCCCGCACCCGTCGACTTGGTCTGGTAGGAGCTCAGTGCCGTGTCCGAGGTGTCGACGTTGCGGCGGTAGATGTCGATGCCGGCGGCCACGCCGTCGACGGTCCAGTACGGGTTGATGAAGGAGAGCGAGTAGATCTGGTTGACCGAGCCGCTGTTGATCTGGAAGGCGAGCTGGTTGCCGGAGCCGAAGATGTTCGACTGCGAGATGGAGGCCGAGAGCGTGAGGTTGTCCACCTGCGAGTAGCCGACCCCGAAATTCAGGCTGCCGGTGTTCTTTTCCGTGACCGTCACCACGGCGTCGACCTGGTCCGCCGTCCCCGGCACCGGCGGGGTCTCGATGTTCACTTCCGAGAAGTAGCCGGTGCGCTGCAGGCGCACCTTGGAGCGGGCGATCTTCTCCAGCGAGTACCAGGAGGCCTCGAGCTGGCGCAGCTCCCGCCGGATGACGGCATCCTGCGTGCGCCCGTTGCCGACGATGTTCACGCGCCGCACGTACACGCGCCGGCCCGGATCGACGAAGAACGTGAAGGAGGCGATGCGCTTGTCGCGGTCGACGTCGGGAACCGGGTTCACGTTGGCGAAGGAGTAGCCGTCGTTCGACAGGCGGTCGGTGATGCGCTTGGCACTTTCCACCACCTTCTCGCGCGAGAAGGTGTCGCCGGCGCGCAGGCTGACGAGTTCGCGCAGCTCGCGCTCGGGAACGATCAGGTCGCCGCCGAAGCGCACGTCGCCCAGCACGTAGACCGGCCCCTCGTTCAACGCGATGGTGATGAAGATCTTCTCGCGGTCGGGGGTGATCGAGACCTGCGTGGACTCGATCGCGAACTCGAGGAAGCCGCGGTTCAGGTAGAAGGAGCGCAGGCTCTCCAGGTCCGCCGTGAGCTTCTGCTTGGAATACTGGTCGTCCTTGGTGATCCAGGTGAGCCAGCCCGGCGTGGTGAGCTGCATCTGGCGCAGGAGCTCGCGCTCGGTGAACGCCTTCGTGCCGATCAGGTTGATGTCGGCGATGCGCGTGACCTCGCCCTCCTCGATGTCGAAGCGCAGCGCCACGCGGTTCCTCTCCAGGGGCGTGACCGTCGTGGAGACCTTCGACGCGTAGAAGCCGCGCGACGTGTACTGGCGCTTCAGCTCCTTCTCCGAGCGGTCGAGGAGCGACTTGTCGTAGATCTTCGACTCCGCGATGCCGGCCTGCTTCAGGCCGTCCTTCAGGTTGTCCTTGGTGAATTCCTTGGCGCCCTCGATGTCGATCGAGGCGATGGCGGGACGCTCCTGCACGAAGACGATGAGCACGTCGCCCTCGGCCTCGAGCCGCACGTCGGAGTAGAAGCCGGTCGCGTAGAGCGCCTTCACCGCCCGCACGGACTTGTCGTCGTCGAGCGTCTCGCCGACCTTCACGGGCAGGTAGGAGAAGACCGTCCCGGCATCCGTGCGCTGCACGCCCTCGACGCGGATGTCCCTCACCACGAACGGCTCGATGGCGATCGCCGGCAGCGCGGCGAGGAGAAAGCAGATGAGGGCGAGGCGCAGGGTGCGCAGGCGGAAGGTGTTCAATTCGTTTGCGGCTCGTTCCTCGACCATCGTTTTCCGGCTCGTTCCTCGACAGGTTCGGCGTTCCCGACCATGGCCTCAGCCCGTGAGGAGCCGGTTGATGTCGTTGTAGAAGGCGAAGAAGGTGAGCCCGGCGAGGATCGCGAGCCCGATGCGCTGGCCGATTTCCATCGTGCGCTCCGAGACGGGCGATCCCTTCACGATCTCGGCCGAATAATACACCAGGTGCCCCCCATCGAGGAGCGGAATGGGCAGCAGGTTGAGCACTCCGAGGCTCACGCTCACGAGGGCGAGGAAGCCGGCGAAGGAGACCCAGCCCATCTGCGCCGACTGGCCGGCGTAGTCCGCGATGGTGATGGGGCCCGAGAGATTCTTCCACGACACCTGGCCCATCAGCATCTTCCCGAGCATCTTCAGGCTGAATACCGAGAGGTCCCACACGCGATGCACGGCCCTGGGCACGGCTTCGAGCGGACCGTGGCGCACGGTGGTGGTCATCCGCGCCCATTCGCGGCGCGCCTCGGCGCCGGGCTCGACGCGCAGCAGCCCGATCCTCGCTTCGCCCTCGCCGCTCGCCTCGGGAACGGTGGTGACGGCGATCCGCTCGCTGCCGCGTTCGACCTCGAGCGCCAGCACGCGGCCGGGGGAGGCGCGCACGCGCGCGGTGAACTGGCTCCAGGTGGCGACCTCCTCGCCACCGGCGGCAACGATGCGGTCACCCTCGCGCAGCCCCGCGCGCTCTCCCGCGCCACCGGGCTGGATGCGTCCCAGCGTCGCCGGAACCCGCGGCGCATAGGGCTTCAGCCCCAGCTTCTGCAGGAAGTCGCGGTCGAGGTCGTCCTTGGTGAGCGAGGAGAGATCGAGCGAGCGGGTGACCCGCCCTCCTGCCGCGCCCTCGAGCTCGAGCGCGATCTCGCCGCCGCGCACGGCCTCCTTGAGGAGCAGCCAGCGCACGTCGGTCCACGTCGCCGTCGCTTCGCCGCCGACGGCGCGTATCGTGTCGCCGTTGGCGAGCCCCGCCGCAGCCGCCGCGGTGGACGCCGGCGGATCCCCCACGACCGGCTTGAGTCCCGGCAGGCCCGCCACGTAGAGCGCCCAGTAGAGGAGGAAGGCAGCGAGAAAGTTGGCAGCGGGGCCGGCGAGCACGATGGCAATGCGCTTGGCCACGCCCTGCTGGTCGAAGGCGCGGGCGCGCTCGGCGGCGCTCAACGTGCGTTCCCTTCCGGCTTCATCTTCGACCGCTTCCCGCGTATCGAGCATCTTCACGTAGCCGCCGAGGGGAAATGCGGCGATCACCCACTCCGTCTGGTCCGCACCCAGGCGCCGCATCCAGAGGGGACGGCCGAAGCCGACGGAGAAGCGCAGGATCTTCACGCCCGCCAGGCGCGCCACGATGTAATGGCCCCACTCGTGCACCACGACGAGGAGCGCCACGGTGACGAGGAAGGAGGCGACGGTCACGAGCGCGCTGGACATGGTTTCGATTTTCCCGCCTGTTTCAGTGCGCCGGACGCGAAAGCCGGTCGGCCTCGCGTCGCGCGGATTCGCGGGCCGCATGGTCGGCATCCCACGCGGAGTCGAGCGAATCGAGCGGTTGGACAGTCGCGGCCGCGAGAACGTTCTCGATGACGGCGGCAATGGCGGTATAGGGCAAGGTGCCCGCGAGGAACCTCTCCACCGCGATCTCGTTGGCGGCGTTCAGGATGGCCGGCGCCGTCCCGCCGCGCTCGAGTGCCGCGTAGGCAAGGCGCACGCAGGGGAAGCGCTGCATGTCCACCGGCAGGAACTCCAGGGCGCCGAGCGAGGTGAAGTCGATCTTCGCCACCCCGGACTCGATCCTCTCCGGCCACGCCAGGGCGCAGGCGATCGGTGTGCGCATGTCGGGCGCGCCGAGCTGGGCGATGACGGATCCGTCGTGGTACTCGACCATCGAGTGGATCACGCTCTGCGGGTGCACGACGACCTCGATCGCCTCGCGCGGCGCGCCGAAGAGCCAGAACGCCTCGATCACCTCGAGGCCCTTGTTCATCATCGTCGCCGAGTCCACCGAGATCTTGCGCCCCATCACCCAGTTGGGGTGCGCGCAGGCCTCGTCGGGCGTCACGCCCGCGAGCCTCTCCAGCGGCGTGGCGCGGAAAGGTCCGCCCGAGGCGGTGAGGAGGATGCGCCGCACGCCCGCGCGCGCCGCCTCGCCCGGTCTCCCGCAGGTGAAGCCGCGCGGCAGGGACTGGAAGACGGCGGAATGCTCGCTGTCGATCGGCAGGAGCGTCCCGCCGCCCTCGGCGAGAGCGGCGAGGAAGAGCGCCCCCGAGACCACTAGCGCTTCCTTGTTGGCGAGCAGCACCTGCTTGCCGGCGCGGGCGGCGGCGAGGGTCGCCGGGGAGCCCCGCGGCACCGACGATGGCCGCCATGACGGCGTCCACTTCGGGCAGCGCGGCGACACGCTCGAGGGAGGCCGCCCCGGCGAGCACTTCCGTCGCGAGGCCCTTGCCGCGCAGCGCCGCAGCGAGTTTTTCCGCCGCCTGCTCGTCCGCCAGCGCCACGTAGCGCGGCCGGAAGCGCTCGCACTGGGCGGCAAGCTTTGCGTGGCTCGCGCGCGCCGCGAGCGCCACGATTTCGAAGCGCCCGGGGTGGCGCGCCACCACGTCGAGCGTGCTCTCGCCGATGGAGCCGGTGGAGCCGAGGATGGCGAGGCGTTTCATGCGCACGAGACCAGGAGGGCGGCCACGGGCAGCGTCGGCATGAGCGCATCGATGCGGTCGAGAATGCCGCCGTGGCCGGGCAGCAATCCGCTGGAGTCCTTGCGGCCCGCGCAACGCTTCATCCACGACTCGAAGAGATCGCCCAGGACCGAGAGCGCGGCGAGCACGAGCATGGCAAATACCGTCGCCGCTCCCCAGCTGAAAGCGAAGAGCGGTGACACCGGGCCGTGCCACGCGTGCGTGCCCACGTCGAGTGCAACGCCATAGGCAAGGACTCCCAGGAGCGCGCCCAGGACGCCTTCCCGCGTCTTGCCCGGGCTGATGGCCGGGGCGAGCTTGCGGCGCCCGTAGCGGCGCCCGGCGAAATAGGCGGCGATGTCCGCCACCCAGACCAGCACGGCGATCGCGAGCAGTATCCAGGGGCTCGCCTCGCGCAGCACCACCAGGGCCGCCCAGAAGGGCCACACCACGAGGAGGCCGGCCAGTCCCGCAACCCACGGCTGCGGGCGCAGGCGAAGCACCAGCCAGAGGGGCACCGCGAACACCCAGAAGTAGGCAGCCGCGACGAAGCACGCTTGCGCGACGTTCGCGAAGACGCTCCCCGGCGCACCCAGGTAGGCGGCGAGCAGGGCGGAGGCGACGACGGCCGACAGCACGAGGAAGGCGCCCTGCGCTCCCGGCCGGAAGCCGCAAAGCCGCGACCATTCCCAGCTCGCGAGGAGCGCGATGGCGAGGACGAACGCGGCCCACAGGGCGGGTGGGGCTGCGAACAGCATCCCGAGAACGACGGGAAGGAGGGCGATCGCGGTGAGGACGCGCGTCTTCAGCATGCTCGCGCCCTGCGAGCGCTTCAGCCGACCTTCGGTTGCGGCAGCGTGGCGGCGAGCTGCTCGCTCGTCCGGCCGAAGCGTCGCTCGCGCGAGCGGTAGGACTCGAAGGCCTGGTCGAGGGCGGCCGCGCCGAAGTCGGGCCACAGCGTCGGCGTGAAGTAGAGCTCCGTGTAGGCGAGCTGCCACAGCAGGAAGTTGGAGATGCGCTCCTCGCCGCCGGTGCGGATGAAGAGATCGGGCTCCGGCGCGTAGTGCATCGACAGGTGGCGCGCGAGGCGACTCCTCGGTGATCGCCTCGCCGGGGCGCTCCTGCAGGCAGCGGCTGGCGGCCTGCAGGATGTCCCACCGCCCGCCGTAGTTGGCCGCCACGGTGAGCGTGAGCTTGGTGTTGCCGGCGGTGAGGGCCTCGGCGCGCTCGATGTGCTCGAGGATCGCCTGGTCGAAGCGCGTGAGGTCGCCGATCACCTTGAAGCGGATGCCGTTGGCGTGGAGCTTTTCCACTTCCTGCTCGAGGGCCTTCAGGAAGAGCTGCATGAGGAAGGACACCTCCTCCTGCGGGCGGCGCCAGTTCTCGCTCGAGAAGGCGAAGAGCGTCAGGTACTCGACGCCGCGGCTGATGCAGGCCTTGACGACCTCGCGCACCGTCTCGACGCCGCGGCGGTGGCCGGCCACGCGCGGCAGGAAGCGCTTCTTCGCCCAGCGCCCGTTGCCGTCCATGATGATGGCGACGTGGCGCGGCACATCCCCGGTGCGGGGAATGGCGATCGTGCTGCTCTCGTGCGCGGACATGGCCCTGGCCGGAAGACGCGGAAGCGAGACGGTCGCGAGGCTCGCGCCTCAGACCGCCATCAGCTCCTTTTCCTTTTCCGCCACCATGCGGTCGATGTCGGCGGTCGCCTTGTCGGTGAGCTTCTGCACTTCGTCCTGCGCGCGCTTCTCCTCGTCCTCGGGGACGTCGTGCTTCTTGAGCATCTCCTTCAGGTGCGTGTTGGCGTCGCGGCGCACGTTGCGGACGGCCACCTTGGCCTCCTCGCCCTCGTGCTTGACGATCTTGGTGAGCTCGCGGCGGCGTTCCTCGGTGAGCGCGGGCATCGGCACGCGGATCATCTCCCCGGAGGTGGCCGGGTTCACGCCCAGGTCGGAGTCACGGATGGCGCGCTCGACCGCCTGCACCATCTTCTTCTCGTAGGGCTGCACGCCGATCGTGCGTGCGTCGACCAGCGTCACGTTCGCCACCTGGTTGATGGGCGTGGGGTTGCCGTAGTAGTCGACCCGCAGGTGGTCGAGGAGACCCGTGTGCGCGCGGCCCGTGCGCACCTTGGCGAGATTGTGCTTGAGCGTCTCGAGGGACTTCGCCATCTTGTCGGCGGCCTGCTTCTTGATGTCGGCCATGTTCGCAGCCATGCGTCCTCCGGATGTTCAGGTGTGAACCAGTGTTCCTTCCGCTTCCCCCATCACCACGCGCCTGAGCGCGCCTTCCTTGAAGATGGAGAACACGTTGATGGGCAGCTTCTGGTCGCGGCAGAGTGCCAGCGCGGTCGCGTCCATCACCTTGAGGTTCTTCACGAACGCCTCGTCGAAGGTGAGGTGCTCGTAGCGCGTCGCAGCTCGGGTCCTTGACCGGGTCGGCGGTGTAGATGCCGTCGACCTTGGTCGCCTTGAGCACGATCTGCGCCTCGACTTCGCGGCCGCGCAGCGCCGCGGCGGTGTCGGTGGTGAAGAAGGGGTTGCCGGTGCCGGCCGCGAAGATGACGACCTTGCCTTCCTCGAGGTAGCGGATGGCCTTGCCGCGGATGTAGGGCTCGCACACCGGCTCGATGTTGAGGGCCGACTGCACGCGCGCCACGAGTCCCGCGTGGTTCATCGCGTCCTGCAGCGCCAGCGCGTTGATGACCGTCGCGAGCATCCCCATGTAGTCGGCCGTGGCGCGGTCCATGCCGGCCGCCCCCGCCGAGACGCCGCGGAAGATGTTGCCGCCGCCGATCACCACGCCCACCTGCACGCCGAGGTCGGCCACTTCCTTCACCTGGCCCACGATGCGCTCGACGACCGCGCGGTTGATGCCGAACGCGTCGCCGCCCATGAGGGCCTCGCCGGAGAGCTTCAGGAGAATGCGCGAGTACGCGGGTGTCGTCATTGGCGCTCTTGCGGTTGCGGTACCAGGTACACGTACCAGGTACGTGTACCTGGTACGTTCGGGTCAGGCTGCCGTCTTGGTCATGGCGGCCACTTCGGCCGCGAAGTCCGCCTGCTTCTTCTCGATGCCCTCGCCCACCACGAGGAAGCGGTAGGAGAGCACCTTCGAATTGGCGTTCGCGAGCATCTTCTGCACCGTGAGCTTGTCGTCCTTCACGAACGGCTGGCCCAGCAGCGTGATCTCGCCCAGGAACTTGTTGAGGCCGCCCTCGACCATCTTCGCGACGATCTCCGCGGGCTTGCCGGATTCCCTTGCGCGCGCCTCGATGATGGTGCGCTCGCCGGCGATCACCTCGGGAGCGACCTGGTCCTTCGAGAGGAACCTGGGCTTGGCGAAGGCGATGTGCATGGCGACGTCCTTGCCGACCGCCTCCTGGCCCTCGTACTCGACCGTGACGCCGATCTTCACGCCGTGCACGTACTGCGCGAGGCGGGCATCGGTCGCGATGCGCTCGAAGCGGCGCACGGTGATGTTCTCGCCGATCTTCTGCACCAGCACCTGGCGGGCTTCCTCGACGGTCTTGTCGCCGGCCTTGAGCGCCGACAGCGCCGCGACGTCGGCCGGGTTGGCGGTGGCGACCAGTTCCGCGAGCGTCTTCGCGAAAGCGGCGAAGTCGGGGTTCTTGGCGACGAAATCCGTCTCGCAGTTCACCTCGACCATCGCAGCCAGCTTGCCGTCGGCGGACAGGTAGGTGCCCACGGCACCCTCGGAGGCGACGCGCGAGGCGGCCTTCGAGGCCTTCGCGCCGCTCTTGATGCGCAGGAGCTCTTCCGCCTTCTTGATGTCCCCGCCGGACTCTTCCAGCGCCTTCTTGCATTCCATCATGCCGAGCCCGGTGAGCTCGCGCAGATCCTTGACCATGCTCGCGGTGATATCCGCCATCTTCATTGCTCCAGTCGCATTACGGATGCGAAAAGGGGGCATTGCGCCCCCCGTTCGCGATAACTTTTCCCGAACGGCCCTCCCTCAGCCCTTCGCTTCCTCGGTTTCCTGGACCTCGACGAACTCCTCCGAGGTCGGCGCCACCATTTCGGTGATCACCTGGCTGCGGCCCTCGAGGATCGCGTCCGCCACGCCGCGGGCGTAGAGGCGGATGGCGCGCGTCGAGTCGTCGTTGCCGGGGATGATGTAGTCGATGCCGTCGAGCGAGTTGTTGGTGTCGACCACGCCCACGATGGGAATGCCGAGCTTCTTGGCTTCCGTCACCGCGATCTTGTGGAAGCCCACGTCGATCACGAAGAGCGCATCGGGGATGCCGCCCATGTCCTTGATGCCGCCCAGCGAGCGCTCGAGCTTTTCCTTCTCGCGCGCGAACTGCAGGCCTTCCTTCTTGGTCAGCTTCTCGACGGAACCGTCGAGGATCATCTGGTCGATCTCCTTCAGGCGCTTGATCGACTGCTTGACCGTCTTGAAGTTGGTGAGCATGCCGCCCAGCCAGCGGTAGTCGACGTAGGGGGCGCCGGCACGCTGCGCCTCTTCCTTGAGGATCTCGCGCGCCTGGCGCTTGGTGCCGACGAAGAGGATCTGCCCCTTGTTGGCGGTGAGCGTGCGCACGAACTTGAGCGCCTCCTGGTACATCGGAAGCGACTTCTCGAGGTTGATGATGTGGATCTTGTTGCGGGCACCGAAGATGAACGGCGACATCTTCGGGTTCCAGTAGCGCGTCTGGTGGCCGAAATGAACGCCGGCCTCCAGCATCTGGCGCATGGTGACGGACATGGGTATTGCTCCTGTGGTCAAGGTTGGCCTCCCCCCGCAAACCCGGTTTCCCGGGACCTTAGGCCTGATGCGAGGGTGCGTATTTGCCCGGAAAGTCCCCGGACAGACCGCGATTATAGCCGGAAAAGGGCCAAGTATTCAAATAGTTCGGAGGCCGCCCGCCCTGCGCCGCCCCTGCCGCTATAATCGCGGCTTTCCCGCCGTTTACCCATCCCCGTGGCCATCGAGCTGAAGACCCCGCAGGACATCGAGAAGATGCGCATCGCCGGCCGCCTGGCCGCCGAGGTGCTCGACTTCATCGCCCCGTTCGTGAAGCCCGGCGTCACCACGGACCGGCTGGACAAGCTCTGCCACGACTACATGGTGGACGTGCAGGGCACCACGCCCGCGCCGCTCGATTACGCGCCGCCCGGCCACCGCCCCTACCCGAAGTCGATCTGCACCTCGGTGAACCACCAGGTCTGCCACGGCGTCCCGGGCGAGAAGGTGCTCAAGCAGGGCGACATCGTCAACATCGACATCACCGTCATCAAGGACGGCTGGCACGGCGACACCAGCCGCATGTTCCTCGTGGGCGAGCCGTCCATCCAGGCGCGCCGCCTGTGCGAGACCACCTGGGAATGCATGTGGAAGGGCATCGCGCAGGTGCGCCCCGGCGCGCGCCTGGGCGACATCGGCCACGCCATCCAGAGCCATGCCGAGGCGCACGGCTACAGCGTGGTGCGCGAGTTCTGCGGCCACGGCATCGGCCGGCGCTTCCACGAGGAGCCGCAGATCCTGCATTACGGCAAGCCCGGCCAGGGCCTGGCGCTCGAGGCCGGCATGACCTTCACCGTGGAGCCGATGATCAACGCCGGCAAGCGCGACATCCGCAGCCTCGCCGACGGCTGGACCATCGTCACGGCCGACCACTCGCTGTCCGCGCAATGGGAGCACACGGTGCTGGTGACGCCGGAAGGCTTCGAGGTCCTCACCGTGTCCGCCGGGGCCGCGCCCGCACCGGCCTTCGCGAGCCGAGGCACCCGCCGCTGCCATCGCGCCCTGAAGCGCGCACGCAGCCGGCCGGCGTCGGCGCCCCCATGACCCAACCCGTTCCCGCCACGGCAACCGCGCGGCCGCCCCGCGGGCGCGATCCGGCCGACACGCGCCGCTGGCTCAAGGCGCGCCGCGAGGAAATGCGCACGCGCTACCTGCGCCGCCCGGATCCGCAGCGCTCGCTGGCCGCGCACTCCGCGCTGGTCGATGTCCTCCTCGCGCGCCTCTGGTCGGAGTGCATCAGGGATTCCGACATCGCCCTCGTCGCGGTCGGGGGATACGGGCGCGGCACGCTCTTCCCGCACTCGGATGTCGACCTCCTCGTCCTGCTGCCCGACGGCCGCGCCCCCGACGGCGACATCGAGCGCTTCGTGGGCCTGCTCTGGGACTGCGGGCTCGAGCCGGGCAACAGCGTGCGCACCCTGGCGGAATGCGTCGAGGAGGCGGCCAAGGACGTCACGGTCGACACGAGCCTCCTCGAGGCGCGCCATGTCGTCGGCAACCGGGCGCTCGCCGCGGAACTCGGCGAGCGCCTCGCGAAGCGGCGCAACGTGCGCGACTTCTTCCGCGCCAAGGTCGACGAGCAGAGGAAGCGCCACGACCGCTTCCAGGAGGCGGCCTACAACCTCGAGCCCAACATCAAGGAAAGCCCCGGGGGCTTGCGCGACCTGCAGACGGTGCTCTGGCTCGCCCGCGCCGCCGGCATCGGCGCGAGCTGGTCCGAGCTCTCCCGCGAGGGCATCATCACGCCGCGCGAGGCCGCCGCCATCACCCGCAACGAGCGCGTCCTGCAGGACCTGCGCCTGCGCCTGCATCACCTGGCCGGGCGGCGCGAGGACCGCCTCGTCTTCGACCACCAGATCGAGATCGCCCGGCAACTGAAGCTGAAGGGCGCCAAATCGCTCGCCGCCTCCGACCTCCTCATGCGCCGCTACTACCTCGCGGCCAAGGCGAACTGGCGCTTCAACCAGATCCTGCTGGCCAACCTCTACGCGCGCATCGTGCCGCGCAAGGAGAGGAAGCTGAAGAGCCTCGACGCGGACTTCCGCCTGGTCGACTACACGCTCGACCTGCGCGACGAGTCGCTCTTCGAGCGCGATCCCGGCAAGATCCTCGAGGCCTTCCGCCGCCTGCAGGACGACCGCGGCATCGCCAACCTCTCCGCGACCGCGCTGCGCTCGCTCTCGCGCGCGCTGCCGCGCATCGACCGCGCCTTCCGCGAGGACCCCGCGAACCGCCAGCCGCTTCATGGACATCGTGCGCGGCGACCGCTTCACCTGGACGCTGCGGCGCATGAGCCGCTACGGGGTGCTCGGGCGCTACATCCCGGCCTTCGGCCGCATCGTCGGGCAGATGCAGCACGACCTCTTCCACGTCTACACCGTGGACGAGCACATCCTCATGGTGATCCGCAACCTGCGCCGCTTCCGGCTGCCCAAGTTCGACCTCGAGCACCCCTTCTGCTCGAAGCTCATGCAGGAGTTCGACGCGCCGGAGCTGCTCTACCTCGCCGCCCTCTTCCACGACATCGCCAAGGGCCGCGGCGGCGACCACTCCACGCTGGGCGCCCGCGATGCCGAGAGGTTCTGCCGCGCGCACGGCGTTGCCAAGGCGGACGCGAAGCTCGTCGCCTGGCTGGTCGGACATCACCTGACGATGTCGGCCACGGCGCAGAAGCAGGACCTGTCCGACCCCGAGGTGATCTCGGAATTCGCGACCCTCGCGAGGCGACGAGCGCACGCTCACGGCGCTCTACATCCTCACCGTCGCCGACATCCGCGGGACGAGCCCCAAGGTGTGGAACGCCTGGAAGGGCAAGCTCCTCGAGGACCTGTACCGCTCCACGCGCCGCATCCTGCGCGGCGACACCGAATACGCGGCCAAGTCGATCGAGGCGAAGAAGACCGAGGCCCTGCGCATCTTCCGCCAGTACGTCCCCGAGGACGGCGTCCACGCGGACCTCTGGAAGCACTTCGGCGAGAACTATTTCCAGCGCTTCGAGGCGAACGAGATCGGCTGGCACACGCGCACGCTGTTCCTGCGGCCGGCGCCGCCGCGGCCCGTGGTCCGCGCGCGCCTGTCCCCCATCGGCGAGGGCCTGCAGGTGATGGTCTATGCCCACGACCAGCCGGGCGTCTTCGCACGCATCACCGGCTTCTTCGAGCGCCACCAGTTCGACATCGCTGCGGCGAAGATCTACACGACCGGACACGGCTTCGCACTCGACGGCTTCCAGGTGCTCTCGCGCACCCGCGCCGGCGAGCACTACCGCGACCTCATCCACAAGGTCGAGCAGGGCCTCGCCGCCGCGCTCGCGCCGGATACGCCGCTGGGAGCGGCTCCGACGGGACGCATCTCGCGCTGGGTGAAGCACTTCCCGTTCGAGCCGAAGGTGGAGATCGTGCGCACGCGCACGGGCCATGCCTGGCAGGTCTTCGTGACCTGCGCAGACCGCCCGGGGCTCCTCTCCGCCATCGCCCGGGCGTTGCTCGAGCACGGCCTGAACCTCATCGATGCGCGGGTGACGACGCTGGGCGCGCGCGCGGAGGACGTCTTCGTGGTGAGCGGGGCGGCGCTGGACGACGAGGGTTCGCGAGCCGCTTTCGCGACGGAACTGCGTGCCGTGCTGGCCGGCGAGGTCTAGGAAGGCGTCAGGGGTCGGCGAGCGGGGTGTTCAAGGCAAGCGCCGGAGCCGACGCCATACTTTGTTGGCGAACTTTCGGGTCAGGTTGCTTGTCCTACGATGCCCTGCTCGCACTTCTCGAAAGCAACCTGACCAAAGGACCCGGCAAAGTATGGTGCCCTCGGAGCCCGAAAACTCCCGGCAGCTGCGGAACTCGCGGCCTCCAGTGATCGAGCGGAAGACTGCCCCGCTCGATCCTTGCACACTCAGACAGTCCTCGCCGAAACCCCGGGAGTTTTCGTGCTCCTCGGCTGTGGCTCCTGATCGGCGCTTGCCTTGAACACCCCGCTCGCCTGCGGTAGTCGCGAACTCCACACGGCGGACCGAAGTCACTGGCAATCGCAAATCCTCGACTACCTTCCCCGGCGCCACGAACTCAGTCGACGGGGCGCCCGTCGTTCAGCCGCAGCCAGCCCTTGATCACGCGGTAGAGGTACCAGAAGAAGAGGACCGTGAACGGCAGCCACGCGAGCGGGATGCCGATGATCACCACGACCAGCAGGAAGGTGAGCACGCCGCAGATCCCGATCCACAGCAGCCCCCACCAGAAGGTGCGCGAGAGCCACGAGAAGTGCGAGTCGAGGAAGGTGCCGCGCACGTCGTCGCGCCTCGCCATGCCGAGGATGATCGCGACCACGGCGAGCAGCCAGGCCGTGAAGGGGGCGAGCGCGTGCAGCAGGTAGAGGATGTGGGTGAGGCGCTTGTCGCCTTCCAGGTCGCGCTCGGGGGTGGTTACGGGTCCGCTGCTCATGAAATTCTCCTTTGACTACTCGTCCAATCCGGGATCCAGGTCGGGGAACAGCACTTCCGTGTAGCCGAACTTGCTCATGTCCGGCATGCGCATGGGATAGAGGATGCCGTCGAGGTGGTCGCACTCGTGCTGCACCACGCGCGCGTGGAAGCCATCGGCGATGCGGTCGATCGGGCGCCCGTTCTCGTCGAAGCCGGTGTAGCGCAGCTTCGTGCGCCGCGGCACCACGCCGCGCAGGCCCGGCACCGAGAGGCACCCCTCCCAGCCCTCCTCGATTTCCTCCGTGAGGAAGGTGATGACCGGGTTCACCAGCACCGTGAACGGCACCTCTTCCGCGTCCGGGTAACGCGGATTGGCGGTGACGCCGAAGATGACCACGCGCACGCTCTCGCCGATCTGCGGTGCGGCGAGGCCAGCCCCGTCCTCGTGCGCCATGGTGTCTTTCATGTCGGCGAGGAGTTGCGCGAGTTCCGGCGTGCCGAATCGCTCCACCGGGCGCGCCACCTGGCGCAGCACCGGGTGCCCCATGCGCAGCACCTCACGGATGGCCATTCTTCTCCACCACCTTGTCGACGACGCGGCGCACGCGGCCCATCGCTTCCTTGAGGACGTCGGCGATGTTCCCGACGGGAATCGCCTGCGCGCTCGAGCCGCGCCCCGCCGCGGCGTTGGCCACCACCGCGATGGCCGCGTAGGGAATGTCCAGCTCGCGGGCCAGCGCGGCTTCCGGCATGCCCGTCATGCCGACGATGTCGGCGCCGTCGCGCTCGAGCCGGTTGATCTCCGCGGCGGTTTCCAGGCGCGGACCCTGGACCGCGGCATAGGTCGCGCGCGGCACCATCGCCACCCCGGTCTCCGCAGCCGCGGCGACGATCATGCCGCGCGTCACCTCGCAGAAAGGGAGCGTGAAGTCGACGTGCACCACGGGCTGCTCGGCGCCCTCGAAGAAGGTCGACCGGCGGCCCCACGTGTAGTCGATGATCTGGTCCGGGATCGCGAGCGCCCCCACGCCGTAGCCGGGCGTGATGCCGCCCACCGTGCAGATGGCGAGGATCCGCGTGACACCCTTTTCCTTCAGCGCCCAGAGGTTGGCGCAGTAGTTGATCTCGTGCGGCGCGAGCGTGTGGCCGTAGCCATGGCGCGCGAGGAACGCCACCTCGCCGGCTCCGAGCCTGCCGAAGGTGAGCGGGCCGGAGGGTTCCCCGAAAGGCGTGCGCACGATGAGCTTGCGCGTGACTTCCAGGCTGGCGAGTTCGGTGAGGCCGGAGCCTCCGATGATGGCGAGCATCCTTATCCCTTGAGCGCGTAGATGGCCGGGAGGTTGCGCCACAGGCCATAGGCGTCCATGCCGAAGCCGAACACGTAGCGGTCGGGCACGCGCACGCCGACGAAGTCCGCGGCGATGGGCTTGGCCCGCCCCAGGTCCTTGTCGGCGAACACGGCGGCGAGGACGCGGGTCGCCCCCATGGCAAGGAGCCTCCCGCGCACCGCCGCGAGCGTGATGCCCTCGTCGAGGATGTCGTCCACCACGAGCACGGTGCGCCCTTTCACGTTGTCCTTCGGCGCGAGCCGCCAGTCGATGTCGCGCCCCTCGGTGGTGTTGCCGTAGCGCGTCACCTCGATGGCGCCGAACTCCAGCGGAAAGGCGAGCAGCGGCAGGAGCTGCCCGGTGAAGACGACGGCGCCGCCCATGATCGACAGCACCAGCGGAAACTCGTCCTTCAGGCAGGCGGTGATCTCCGCGGCCAGGCGCGAAACCGCGGCGCCGACCTCGTGCGCCGGGCAGACGAGCTCCGCCTCCGCGAGCAGGCCCTGCGCTTCCGCGCGCGTCATCGCTTCCTGCCTGCCGGAAAGAGCCCGTCGAGGTAGGCGCGGAACTCGTCGGCCACCTCGGCGTGGCGCAGGGCGTAATCGACGGTCGCTTCGAGGTAGCCCAGCTTCGAGCCGCAGTCGTAGCGCCGGCCCTGGAACTCGTAGGCGAACACCGGCTCCTCGCTCTCGCGCAGCATGCGGCCGATGGCATCGGTGAGCTGGATCTCCTTGCCGGCGCCGGCACGCGTGGCTTGCAGGTGGTCGAAGATGCGCGGGCTGAGGATGTAGCGGCCCACAACGCCCAGCGTCGAGGGTGCGACTTCCGGCCGCGGCTTCTCGACGATGCCCGTCATGCGGGCCAGGCGCCCGGTGGCCGGACCGGCGGACACGATGCCGTAGGCCGCCGTGTCCTCGCGCGCGACGTTCTGCACCGCGATGAGGCTGCCGCCGCTCTTCGCATAGGCGTCGGTCATCTGCTTGATGACGGGCACCTTCGCGTCGATGAGATCGTCGGCGAGGATCACGGCGAACGGCTCGTCGCCCACGAGGTGGCGCGCACAGAGCACGGCGTGCCCCAGGCCCAGCGCCTCGCCCTGGCGCACGTAGACGCAGTTCACGTGCGAGGGCAGCAGGTTGCGCACCTCCTTGAGGAGGCGATTCTTGCCATGCGCCAGCAGCTCCGCCTCCAGCTCGTAGGCCTTGTCGAAGTGGTCCTCGATGGCGCGCTTGCCGCGGCCGGTGATGAAGATGAGGTCGGTCACGCCGGCCGCCACGGCCTCTTCGGCCGCGTACTGGATGAGCGGCCGGTCGACGATGGGGAGCATCTCCTTCGGCGAGGCCTTGGTGGCCGGCAGGAAGCGCGTGCCGAGGCCCGCGACGGGGAAGACGGCCTTGCGGATCTTCTGCATGTTCTTTTCAGCCTTCGAGAGCGGCGCGGAAACGCGCCTCGTCCAGCACCGCGATGCCCAGCTCGCGCGCGCGCTCGAGCTTGGTTCCCGCCTCCGCCCCGGCGACGACGAAGTCGGTCTTCTTCGACACCGACCCCGTCACCTTCCCGCCGGCGGCCTCGATGCGCTCCTTCGCCTCGTCCCGCGTCATCGACGCGAGCGTTCCCGTGAGCACGACGATTTTACCCGCGAAGGGTCCCGCGGGGGCGCGTGCGGCCGGCTCGCCTTCCTGCCAGTGCACCCCCGCCGCGCGCAGCTGCGCGATGACCTCGCGGTTGTGCGGCTCGGCAAGGAACCGCGCCACGCTCTCCGCCACCACCGGCCCCACGTCGGGCGCCTCCTGCAGGGCCGCGACGTCCGCGCCCATGAGCGCATCGAGGCCGCCGAAGTGCCGCGCCAGGTCCTTGGCCGTGACCTCGCCCACGTGGCGGATGCCGAGCGCGAAGATGAAGCGCGCGAGCGTGGTGTCCTTGCTGCGCTCGATTCCGGCCACCACGTTGGCGGCCGACTTTTCCGCCATGCGCTCGAGCTGGGCCAGGCTCGCGATGCCCAGCCGGTAGAGGTCCGCCGGGGTGCGCACCACGCCGCCATCGACGAGCTGCTCGACCAGCTTGTCGCCGAGCCCCTCGATGTCCATGGCGCGGCGCGACGCGAAGTGCAGGAGGGAAGCCTTGCGCTGCGCCGGGCAGATGAGGCCGCCGCTGCAGCGCGCGGCCGCCTCGCCCTCGAGCCGCACGATGGCGGAGCCGCATTCCGGGCAGGCGGAGGGCATCTCGAACCAGTCCGTCTTCTCGCGCGGGCCCGGCGCGGCGACACGCGCGACTTCGGGTATGACGTCGCCGGCGCGGCGCACCACCACGATGTCGCGGCGCCAGACGTCCTTGCGCCGCACCTCGTCCTCGTTGTGCAGGGTCGCGTTCGACACGGTGGTGCCCCCGACGAAGACGGGAGCGAGCCGCGCCACCGGGGTGACCGCCCCGGTGCGTCCCACCTGGACTTCGATGTCGAGCAACTGCGTGGTCGCCTCTTCCGCCGGGAACTTGTGCGCCACCGCCCAGCGCGGCGCGCGCGCGACGTAGCCGAGCGCTTCCTGGTCGGCGAGGCGGTCGACCTTGTAGACGACGCCGTCGATGTCGCAGGAGAGCGTGGCCCGCTTCGCCGCGATGTCCCGGTAGTACGCCAGGAGCCCCGCCTCGCCTTCGACCGTGCGCCGCTCGCGCGAGACGGGAAAGCCCAGGGCCGCGAGCCGCTCCATCAGCGCGCCCTGCGTGGCCGGCATGGCGAATCCCTCGTGGGCGCCGACGCCGTAGGCGAAGAAGGAGAGCCGCCGCTTCGCGGTGAGCCGCGGATCGAGCTGGCGCAGGCTCCCGGCCGCCGCGTTGCGCGGGTTCACGAAGGTCTTCTCGCCGGCCTCGGCCTGGCGCCGGTTGAGGATCTCGAAATCGCGCCGCAGCATCACGACTTCGCCGCGCACCTCGACCGTCGCCGGCGCTTCGCCCTCGAGGCGCAGCGGAATGGCGCGGATGGTGCGCAGGTTGGCGGTGACGTCCTCGCCTGCGGCACCATCGCCCCGCGTCGCACCGCGCACGAAGCGCCCATCCGCGTAGGTGAGGCTCACGGCCAGGCCGTCGAACTTGAGTTCGCAGGAATACGCGACGCGCTCGCGCTCGAGCCCCTCGCGGCAGCGGCGGTCGAACGCCGCCACGTCCTCGTCGGAGAAGGCATTGGCGAGCGAGAGCATCGGCACGCGGTGCGTGACCTCGGCGAAGCCCTCCGCCGGCTGGGCGCCGACGCGCTGCGTGGGCGAGTCGGGAGACAGGAGTTCGGGGTGCGCGGCCTCGAGCGCCTGCAGTTCGCGGAACAGCTCGTCGAAGGCCGCGTCGCTGATTTCCGGCGCGTCCTCGGCGTAGTAGAGGCGATTGTGGCGCTCGATCTCGCGCCGCAGCCCGGCCACCCGTTCCGCGACCGCGCGCGGCGCCGCCATGGTCAGGCGAAGAGCCGCCGCGCGAGCGCCCCGCCCGCCGCGATGCCGTGCGCCTCCATGCTCCGCACTACGGGCTCGAGCGAGCGCCTGATGGCGGCAAGCCCGCTGGCAGCCAGGGGCTTCCTCTGGTCGTCGACGAGTTCGCCGCCGAGCTCGCGGCCGAAGGCCTCGGCGAGGCTCGCCCATCTCGGCGAAGACACGCTGACCGGGTCCGTCACGTGCGGAACGTCGAGCGCGAAGGTGAGGCCGGTCGCATAGGCGCCGCTGCGCTTCGCGTCGCCGTCCTGCAGCCGGATCGTCATGGCGACGGCGCCGTTGGCGCCGCGCCGCTCGAACGTGCCGGAGCCGGTCTCGGCAAAGCCGTTCTCGAGTGCCAGCCCCTTGACCCGCGCCAGCCCGAACGTGGCCCCGCCGCGCCCGACGAGGTTCGACCGCCACCTCGATGTCGGCCTCGGCGCAGAAGCGGTCCAGCTCGATCGCGCGCGCCGCCGCTTCGGCCGGGCTCTCGCGCTGCGAAACCGCATTCGTGGCGGCGGCGAAATTGGCCACCGTCTCGTTGAAGGCGGCGATTTCCTCCTCGGCGACGGGACCGGCGCGGCTGGCGAGCTGCAATCCCGCGCGCAGTTCGCGCCACGACTCGGCCGGCGACTCCTCGACCAGCATCCACCGGTCGCCGACGAGGCCCTCGACATGCACGGGCGTGGCGTGCGGCTGCAGCGCATCGAGCAGCGGCTCCAGCTGCGCGCGGGTGATGGGCTCGTCGGCGAGGATGAGCGCGATCGTGTCGACGCGGCTGGAAAGCACGGCGGCCACGGGCGCCGCGTCGGGTTCCGCAACCGCAGCCCGTTCACCCGCCGTTGCGACGGACTCCTTCTCGACCACCTCCAGCGCGCCGAGCGCGGGATCGGTCCGCGACTCCTGCGGCAGCTCGCCCAGGACCGGCTCGCGCCGCTCGGCGGCGGGATCGAGCAGGGCATCGGGATGGCCGCCGCGGAACGCGGCCTCCGCGCGGCGCCGGGCACGGCGCTCCTGCAGCACGTTGTATCCCGCCACGGCCGCGACCAGGACGGCGCCCAGGGCAAGGAGGGAGAGTTGCAGGTCGCTCATCTCGTCGTTCGCTCTACGCAGCCTGCTTTCGCGCGAATTCCATGGCGGCTTCGATGTCGACTTCCACGATACGCGAGACGCCCGGCTCCTGCATCGTCACGCCGATCAGCTGCTGGCCCATCTCCATGGTGATCTTGTTGTGCGTGATGAAGAGGAACTGCGTCTGCGCCGACATCTGCTTCACCAGCTCGCAGAAGCGCTCGGTGTTGGGGTCGTCGAGCGGGGCGTCCACCTCGTCCAGCAGGCAGAAGGGGGCCGGGTTCAGGCGGAAGAGCGAGAAGATCAGGGCGATGGCGGTGAGCGCCTTCTCGCCGCCGGAGAGGAGCTGGATCGAGCTGTTCTTCTTGCCCGGCGGCTGGGCGAAGACCTGCAGGCCCGCATCGAGGATTTCCTCGCCGGTCAGCTTGAGGGAAGCGTTGCCGCCGCCGAAGAGCGCCGGGAACATCTCCTGGAAATTCCGGTTCACCGTGTCGAAGGTGCCCTGCAGCATCTCGCGCGTCTCGCGGTCGATGCGCTTGATCGCCGCCTCGAGCGTCTCGACGGCCTGCATGAGGTCGGTGGCCTGCGCATCGAGGAAGTCCTTGCGGCTGCGGGCGGTGTCGAGCTCGGCCAGCGCCGCGAGGTTCACCGGCCCGAGGGCCGCGATCTCCTCCGTGAGCCGGGTGATCTCGGCCTGCATGCCCGAGGAACGCACGCGCTTCTCCAGCTTCTCCGCGAGCTCCTCGCGCGTGGCGCCGGCCTCCGCGATCTGCTGCGCGTACTGCTCGGCGTGGGTGGCCGCTTCCTGTTCCTTGAGGCGCAGTTCCGTGATGCGCTCGCGCAGCGGGGCCAGCGTCTGCTCGGCGGCGAGACGGCCCTCCTCGAGCGTGCGCAGTTGGTCGGTGAGATGCTCCAGCCCGGCGCGCGCATCGGCCAGCGCCCGTTCGCGCTCCGACTTCACGACGAGTGCCGCCTGCAGGCGCTCGCGCACGGTGCCTTCCTCGAGCTTGCCCAGTTCGGCGGACACGCCGTCGCGATTGGCCGCGAGTGCCGCGACGCGCTCGCCCAGCGACACGGCAAGCTGGCCCTGCGAGGCGACCTTCTCGCGGCAGCTGCGTTCGTGGAACCTGGCCTCCTGCAATGCGCGCTCCGCCGCCATGATGCGCACGCGCGCGGCATTCGAGCGCCTCGCCGGCCTGCTTCGCCGCGCCCTCGAGTCCCTGCAGGCGCTGCACGATCCGCTCGATGTCCTGCGAGCCCTGTTCCAGGGCCTGCTGCGCCTCGCGCATCTCGAGGCGCTCCTTCTCCTCCTCGCGGCCGATGTCGGCGAGTTCGGCGCGGATGGCCTCGCGCCGCTTCTCGGCCTGCTCGGTGCTCTGCGAGAGCTTCAGGTGCTCGACCTCGAGGGCGTGCTCGGCCTGGCGCGTGCCGGCGAGTTCCTCGCGCAGCCGCCGCGCCTCGCCCTGCGCCTCGACCAGTTGCGTCTCGAGAGCGCGTGCACGCGTTTCCACCGTTGCACGCGCCGCGGCAACCGCCGGCGTCCTGCCGCGCAGTTCCTCGATCTCGCGCTGCCGCTGCAGCACCCCGTGCAATTCCGACTGCGGGCCGTGGAAGACCACGCCCTGGCGGCTGAACAGGTGGCCGGCACGCGACACGAGCAGCCCGCCCGGCGGCAGGACGCGCGCGAGTACGAAGCCGTCCTCGCCTTCGGGAAGGATGAAGACGTTCGCCAGCGCGTCCTTCAGGTAGGCGGCGACTCCGGTGCGCGAACTCGAGACCACGGAGGCGAGCGGCAGGAGATGCGAGCCCGTGGCCGCAGCCTCGGGTGCGCCGCGTTCGACGAACACGGCGAAGTTGCCCGGGGGCGCATCCTTGAGCAGTTCCGCGAGCCCGCTTTCGTCGGCAAGGCGCGCGGCATTGAGGCGCACGCCCAGCGCCGCCTCCACCGCATCGTCCCAGCCCGCCTCCACGTGGATCGCCTGCCAGAGGCGCTCGGCGCGGTCCAGCGCGTGCGTCTTCGTCCAGTCGGCGAGCCGCGAGTTGTTGTCCAGCTTGGCCTGCTGCGCCTCGAGCGCCTGCAGCGCCGCCTCGAGCTGGGCCAGCTCGCGGGTGCGCTCCTGCAGCGCCTGCTGCAGGTCGCGCCGCTCCTCTTCCAGGAGCGGGAGCTTTTCCTCGGCCGCACGCTGCGCTTCCTCGATGGCCACGCGCTTCGCCTGCATCTCGCCGCGCTGCGGCGGCGATGGCGGCAAGCTTCTCCGGCTCGGGAAACACGAGCTCCATGTTCTCCTGCTTGAGGCGGTTCTGCCGCGCCTCGAGCTGGGCGAGGATCTTGAGCGCATGCGACTCGCGCGTTTCCTCCACGCCCTGCGCCTGTTCGGCGACCGACATCTCGCCTTCGGCGGCACGTACCGCGGCGGCCGCCTCGCGCTGCGCGGTCTCCGCCGCCGGCAGGTCCGCCTGCGCGGCCACGAGGTCCGCCTCGCGAGCCGTGATGGCGGCCAGCGCAGCGGCGATCTCGCCTTCCCAGCGGCCGCAATCGGCCTGCGATTCGGCAATGCGCCGCTCGACGTCGCGCGATCTCCGCGACCAGGCCCTCGAGCTGCGCGCCCATGCGCCGGCGGTTCTCGCCCAGGAAGGCGATTTCCTGCTCGAGCGACTGCACCTCGCCGTTGGCCGCGTAGAGCGCGCCCTGCAGGGACGAGAGCTGGTCCGTCTCCTCGTAGTGGCGGCTGCGCAATTCCTCGAGCGCGCGCTCGGAGTCGCGCAGCTTCGCGGTTTCCGCCTCGAGGCTCACCTGCACCTTCTGCACTTCGTTGGCGTAGCGGTTCTTCGCCTGTTCCGCTTCGCGCAGCCGCGTGAACGCGAGCAGGTTGTGGTTGAGTGCCAGCTGCGCCTGCAGGTCCTGGTAGCGCGCCGCCACCTCGGCCTGCTGCGCCAGGTGCTCGAGCTGGGTGTCGAGTTCGGAGCGGATGTCGCCCACGCGCGAGAGGTTGTCGCGCGTGTCCTCGAGCCGCAGCTCCGTCTCGCGGCGGCGCTCGCGGTACTTGGACACGCCGGCGGCCTCCTCGAGGAAGACGCGCAGCTCCTCCGGCTTGGAGGTGATGACGCGCGAGATCATGCCCTGCTCGATGATCGAGTAGGCGCGCGGGCCGAGGCCGGTGCCGAGGAAGATGTCCTGCACGTCGCGGCGGCGCACATGCGTGCCGTTGATGTAGTAGTTCGAGTCGCCGTCGCGCGAGAGCACGCGCTTCACGCTGATCTCGGCGTACTGCGACCACGAGCCGGTCACGCGCCCGAGCGTGTTGTCGAAGACGAGTTCCACGGAGGCGCGGCCGACGGGCTTGCGGTCCGCGGAGCCGTTGAAGATCACGTCGTGCATGTGCTCGCCGCGCAGCTGCTTGGCGCTCGATTCCCCGAGCACCCAGCGCACGGCGTCGATCACGTTGGATTTGCCGCAGCCGTTGGGGCCGACCACGCCCACCAACTGCCCGGGCACGGCGATCTGCGTCGGGTCGACAAAGGACTTGAAGCCGGAAAGCTTGACGGATGTGAGTCGCAAGGTATTGTTTCTTATGAGAAAACCCCACCGAGCCGGGTGGCCGGTGGGGCTTGGGGTTCGCGTACAATCGGGATTTTACCGGATCGACACTCTGCGCCCAATGCCCACGAAAAAGTCGAAGAAAACGAAGGGGACGCTTCCCCTCCTGGAGACGTTTCCCAATCCCAATTCGGGCCGCGACTACGTCATCCGCATGGAGATCCCCGAGTTCACCTGCCTGTGCCCGAAGACGGGGCAGCCGGATTTCGCGACCCTCCACCTCGAGTACGTCCCCGATGCGAAATGCGTCGAGCTGAAGAGCCTCAAGCTCTACGTCTGGTCGTTCCGCGGCGAGGGCAGGTTCCACGAGGCGGTCACGAACGAGATCGTCGACGACCTGGTCGCCGCCATGCGACCGCGCTACCTGCGCCTCACCGCGGAGTTCTACGTGCGCGGCGGCATCTACACGACCGTGGAGGCCGACTACCGCAGGAAGGGCTGGAAGGCGCCGGAGCGCGTCGACCTTGGAGAAAAATCAGGGACAGTCCCCAATTAAGAATCAGGGACCGTCCCTGATTCTTCTCAGTCCGGCGGCCTCGGACTGCAAGTCACCACCAGCGCGCGCGCTTCCCCGTCGAGGCCGCGGCCGCGGTGCGGCAGCCGCGCATCGAAATAGATGGCGTCGCCCGGCTCGAGGACGAGCTTGTGGCTGCCGGCCTGCCACTCCACCCGGCCGCTCAGCACGAACATGAACTCCTCGCCGTCGTGCTCGAAGAAGACGTACTTGTCGACCTGCGACGGAAAGGTGAAGAGGAAGGGCTCCATCTTCTTGTCGCGGTGGGTGTCCGCGAGGCTCACGTAGTCGTAGCCGAAGGCCGTGCCGCCGCGCACCACCGGCTGGCGGTCGCCCGCGCGCACCACGGAGAAGCCGCGATCGGGCGCGGCCGACGGTGCATGCAGCAGCTCCGAGATGTCGGTCTGCAACGCCACGGCGATGCGCGCGAGCGACCCGATGGGCGGCACCTTGCGCGAGTTCTCGATCTTCGAGAGATAGCCCTTGCTGAATCCCGTCTGCGCCGCCACCTGCTCGAGCGTCATCCCGAGCCGCGCGCGCCGCTCGCCGATGCGCGCCCCGATCAGCTTCTCGACACCGGAGTCGTCCGGTTCCCCGTTCACGAAGTCGGCTCCGGGAACTTCCACGCGGGCAACCGCGCCTCGTTGGCCTGCAGGGCCGCCGAGTACTCGATGATGCGCGCCGTTTCGCGGGCCACGTCCTCGCCCATGAATCGCGACAGCAGGTGGAGCGTCATGTCGATGCAGAGCGTGACGCCGCCACCCGTGAGCACCGGCCCGCAATCGACCAGGCGCGCATCGAGCGCGCGGATGGCCGGATAGCGGCTGCGCAGGAGCGCGAGCGGCGCCACTTCCGCCCCGAACACTTCGCGCTTCGTCGTCGCGGCCTTTCCGTCCAGCAGTCCGCTTGCGGCGAGGATCATGCCGCCGGTGCAGACGCCGGCCACGCAGATGCCGCGGCTGTAACGCCGGATGAAGTCGAGCGTCGCCGCCGAGCGCGACTCGCGCTCCCACCCGGGGCCGCCGGTGATCACGAGCACATCGGCCGGTGGCGCGGCGTCGTAGCCGTGATCGGCGAGGACGGTGAGCCCGTTGGCCAGGACGACCGGCCCGGCATGCTCGGCTACCAGGAACATCGACACCTCGGGGGAAACGCGCCGGGCCATGGACAGCACGCCGTACGTGGCCAGGTCGATCGGCTCGGTTCCCGCGTAGATGAGGATTGCCGCCTTCATGCCTTTCCTTCGTTTCCCGCTGGTCCATCGGGAGGAAACTTTCCGGGTTGCCTAGCCATGAAAATTAGCGTTACTTTTCATCATATTAACGCGATCCATGCCAGAAGCCCACAGGAATCTCGGGGCCTATGTTGACAAGAAGTTTCCCAATGGACAATATTGGCCCACGCCTCGTGCTTGCGCGACGTCCGGGGCCGCAAGGACAACGCGCCCCCGCCCTCCCAGTGCCGCCGCATCCCACCACCACGGAGACCGCCATGCCGAGCCCTACCGATTCCAAGTCCCCTTCCAAACCGACGACGCGCCGGCGTTTCCTCGCGGCTGCCGCGACCGGAACCGCCCTGGGCGGTTTCCCGATGATCGCGCGCGCGCAGCCGGCACCGATCACCCTTCGCTTCCAGAGCACCTGGCCGGTGAAGTTCATCTACCACGAGCTGGCCGTCGACTACACGAAGAAGGTCGCCGAGATGACCGGGGGGCGCCTGAAGATCGAGATGCTCCCCGCGGGCGCGGTGGTGCCCGGGCCTGCAGGTGATGGAGGCCGCGAGCAAGGGCGTGCTCGACGGCGGCCACGGCATTCCCGCCTTCTGGTTCGGCAAGAACACCGCCTTCGGCCTCTTCGGCGCCGGCCCGGACTTCGGCATGGACGGCAACCAGCTCCTGGGCTGGATGGAGTACGGCGGCGGCAAGGAGCTCTACGCCGAGATCCTCGCCGCCGCGCAGCTCGACGTCGATGAGCTTCCACTTCGCGCCCGTGCCGTGCGAGCCGATGGGCTGGTTCAAGAAGCCGATCAAGGGGCTCGCCGACCTGAAGGGCCTCAAGTTCCGCACCTCCGGCCTGGCGGTCGACATGTTCAACGAACTGGGGATGTCCACCGTGCAGATGGCGCCGGCCGACATCGTCCCGGCCATCGACCGCGGCGTGCTCGACGGGGCCGAGTTCGCGAGCGCGACCGACGACCGCATCATGGGCTTCCCCGACGTGGCCAAGTTCTATTTCCAGCAGAGCTACCACATGTCCAACAACTTCTGCGAGGTGATGTACAACCGCAAGAAGTTCGATGCGCTTCCGGAGGACATCAAGGTGATCCTGCGGCACGCCGGCCACGCCGCGAGCGCGGACGGGCTGTGGAAGGAGATGCACCGCATGTCGCAGGACCTGGTCGAGCTGCAGGCCGCGAAGAAGGTCTCGGTCTTCATCACGCCCAAGCCCATCCTCGAGGCCCAGCTCAAGGCCTGGAACGCCGTGATCCGCAAGAGATCCGCCGAGAACCCGCTCTTCGCCAAGGTGGTCGAGTCGCAGAAGGCGTGGGCGAAGCGCGTCATCTACTGGCACAACACGGTGCAGGTCGACCAGAGGAGCGGCTACGCGCACCACTTCGGCAAGGGCCCCGCCGGATGAGCGCCCGGCCGGAGGAACGCCCGCCCGCGCCGGAACGCCTGCACGGGCACCTCGAACCCACGCCCGGCGGGTCGGTGTACCTGAAGCCCGCCGAGATGGACTGGAAGCCTTCGCAGTTCGAAGGCATCGAGATCAAGGTGCTCTACGAGGACAAGGCGCGCGGCGAGATGACGTGCCTGCTGCGCTGGCAGCCGGGCACCACGCTGCCCTTCCACAAGCACCCGGAAATCGAGCAGACCTGGGTGCTCGAGGGCTCCTTCTCCGACCACGACGGCATCGCGCGCGCCGGCGAGTTCGTCTGGAGGAAGCCCCAGTCGATGCACGAGACGCACAGCGCGGAGGGCTGCGTGATCCTCGCGATCTACCGCAAGCCCAACATCTTCAGGAACAGCGCCGGCTTCGAGCCCGGCGGGAAGCGCATCAAGACGGACCGCAAACCCGGTAGCTTCACGGCCTGAGGCGCGGCACCCGCCGCCCGGCCGCAAACAGGAGACGAGAGAAACACATGTCGCAAGCCGAACAGAAACTGGCCGCCCTCGGCCTCGAGTTGCCCGTTGCCGCCGCACCCGTCGCGAACTACGTCGGCTACACCGTGAGCGGCAAGACGGTCTACATCTCCGGCCAGCTCCCCTTCCGCGACGGCAAGGTCGCCTACGCCGGGCGCCTCGGCGCCGGAGTCTCCGTCGAGGACGGCTATGCGGCCGGCCGCCAGTGCGGCCTCAACATCCTCGCGCAGCTGAAGGCCGCGTGCGGCGGCGACCTCGATCGCGTCGCGCGCGTGCTGCGCCTGGGCGGCTTCGTGAACTCCTCGCCCGAATTCACCGATGCGCCCAAGTGCGTGAACGGCGCCTCCGACCTGATGGTGGCCGTGTTCGGCGATGCCGGCCGGCATGCGCGCGCCGCCGTGGGCGTGGCCTCCCTTCCGGCCGGCGCGGCGGTGGAAGTCGACGCGATCGTCGAACTCAAGTAGGAGTGCCGCGCGTGAATCCGACGATCCGTTACTTCGGGTGGTCCGCCCTGTCGATCGAAACGCCCGCAGGCAACCTGTTCTTCGATCCCTTCTTCCGCGAGTACTGCGGCGCGAGGTGGTACGGCCTCGAGGACTTCGCGCACGCCTCGGTGGTCTGCGCCACGCACGGCCACGAGGAGCATTACCTCGACATCCCCGCCGTGGTGGCCCGCAGCGGCGCCGATGTCGTCGGGACGAAGGCCGTGTGCGACTACCTGAGCTGGCGCAGCCGCGTGCCGCGCGAACGCCTGCATGCCGTCGAGCCGTTCTCGCCCGTCGACGTGCGCGGCTTCCACATCACGTCCTTCAAGTGGCAGCACCGCGACATCAACCTGTGGAAGGCCCTCACCAAGGCGGTGTTCCAGGGCAATGCGACGCAGCTCTCCTGGGCCTGGTCGAGCGCCACCAATGCGCCGTTCTACTCCGACTACACGGGCTTTCACGTGACGCTTCCCGGCGGGCTCAGCGTGCTCAACTACAACGAGGGCTTCAACACCAAGATGACGGACGCGGAGATCGCCGACATCGGCAAGCGGCTGCGCACCGACGTGCTGCTGGCCGGGATGCAGCTGTCCTTCACGGAGGACGTGGCGCGTGGCGCGGCGGCCCTCAATCCGAAGATCGTCGTCCTGTATCCGCCGCACGACCACTTCCACCGCATGATGGGCGTGTCGTCGTCGCCGTGGCCCGAGTTCAAGGCGGCGGTGGAGAAGCGCCTGCCGAACGCCCGCGTGGTGATCGCCGAGCCGGGCAGGCGATCGACGCCGTCACGGGCGAGGCCGCACCCGCGCGCACGGCGCACGCCGCAGCCTGAAGCCTGGCGCTGGACCTGGCTAGTCCGGCTGTCGCCGGGACAGACACGCAGCCCGCGCGGCCCGCGCGCGGCGCTGATTGTTCAGTTGACGACTGATGACAGGAAAAGCGCTTCGATTTCGTCCGTGGACAACCAGGCTGAGAGTGCCCTTGCGGTGTTTTCTCTCGTCACCTGTTGGGGCGGAGTCGGCTTGGCGGAGACCGTGCGGCTGAACCGCGGCGCAGGCGCCGGTTGCGTGATGCCGTTCACCTCGACGAAAGTGCTCCGTGCCTTGAGGTGCGGATGATCCGGCGCCTCAGACCAGGTCAGCACCGGCGCAAAGCACACATCGGTGCCTTCCAGCAATTCGCACCAGTGCTTCTGGGTGTGTCCCATGAATTTGCAGGCGATCGCCTCATGGCCCTTTTGCCAATTGGCCCGATCAAGATGCGGCCCGATGGTCGTGCCGTCGATTTCCAGCAAGCGGAGCAGTTCCGCATAGAACTTGCCTTCGATCGGGCCGATCGAGATCAGCTTGCCGTCGGCGCACTCATAGACATCGTAGAAGTGCGCTCCGGTGTCGAGGATGTTGTCGCCTCGTATTTCGGTCTGCGCGCCGGCGCCATGCAGACCGTACTGCAGGGTTGCGAGCGATGCCGTGCCGTCGACGACGGCGGCGTCGACCACCTGCCCCTCGCCGGATGAACGCGCTTCGAGCAGCGCAGCCAGGATCCCCATTGCCAGGTACATGGCCCCGCCACCGAAGTCGCCGACGAGATTCATGGGAACGGAAGGCAATTGATCCCGGCGGCCGATCGCAGCCAGGACGCCGGTCACCGCGATGTAGTTGATGTCATGGCCCGCCGCATGGGCGAGCGGACCGGTCTGCCCCCAACCGGTCATGCGACCGTAAACCAGTCTTGGGTTTCTGCCCAGGCAGATGTCGGGCCCCAAACCCAGCCGCTCCATCACGCCAGGCCGGAAACCCTCGATGAGAGCATCCGCCTTGCCAATGAGATCGAGCACAAAAGGAATGGATTCCGGCTGCTTCAGATCGACTTCGATGGAATATCGATTGCGCAACAGGAGGTCGTGCGACAGCGGGCGCTGTATTCCCAGCCCCGCAGGGTCCTTGCGAGATATCCGAAGGACCGTGGCGCCCATGTCCGCGAGAAGCATCGCACACATGGGGCCTGGGCCGATTCCGGCGAACTCCACGATCCTGATGCCAGCCAGGGGCCCCATTTCAACGAGTCCTGTTTCGCGCGACCGGCCACCGACCGCGAGCGGGTTGCGTGCGGGTGCCTAGTAGAGCTTGATGCCGGTGGTCCTGACCAACTCGTCCCACTTGGCGATCTCGGCCTTCTGGTACTCGCCCAGCTGCTCCGGTGTACCACCCGCGATTTCCATCCCGATCGTCGCCGACAGCTGAACGATCTCAGGCGAATCCCGCAACATCCTGTTGACCTCGGCGTTGAGTCGCTGGACGACGTCCGCCGGCGTGCCCTTGGGTGCGAGCAGCGCATACCACACCACCAGGTCGTAGCGGGTCAGCCCGAATTCGCCGAACGAAGGAATTTCCGGGGCAAACCCGGCCCGCTTGTGGCTGGTCACCGCAAGCGCCTTGACCTTGCCCGCGCGGATGTGCGGCATGGAGGGACCCACGTTCTCGAATGCATACTGGATCTGGCCGCCGATGACATCGCCGAGCAAAGTGCCGACGTTCTTGTACTGCACCGTCTCGTTCTTGGTGTTGGTCATGCGCCCCAACAGATCGACCCAGACGCGAGCCGTGGTATTGGAGGCGCCGAAGTTGAGTCCGCCAGGGCTGGATTTCGCGAGATCGATGAGACCGGAGACGGAGCCTGCCGGCGCAGCATTGCTGGCCACCAGGATCATGGGCAGCCGCCCCATGAGCACGATCGGAGTCAGGTCCTTGGCCGGATCAAAGGGCAGTTTCTCGTAGAGACTGACATTCGCCGCTAGCGGGCCGTTGCTTCCCAGGAGCAGCGTGTAGCCATCCGGCGTCGCCTTGGCCACCGTTTCCACGCCGATGTTGCCTCCTGCGCCGGGCCGGTTCTCGATCACGACCGGCTGGCCGAGCCGTTCGGTCAGCAGCTTGCCGACTCCGCGGGCCAGGGAATCCACCCCGGCCCCGGCGCCGAACGGGACGACGATGCGAATCGGCCTGGAGGGATACTGTTGTCCAAAGGCTGCGTGGCCGAACAACGCCCAAAGAACGAGGGCGAGTGTCAATAGCGGCTTCTTCATGCTCTCCTCCAAGTGATCCGTTCAATCCTGCGACGACCGAGGCCGCAACCGCCTGATCGTCTTCGTGGCCACGCTACAGTCGCGCAGCCTCGCCCTCTTCACCTCTCCTTCGCCCTCGTCATGAGGCCCGCGGAGCATCCAATTCCACCGCTGACCCGGCCACGCTTTCCAGGACAACATCGGGAGCCGACGCACCCAGATAGGCTTCCCGCATCAGCTTCCTGGAAATCTTGCCCACAGCACTCTTCGGAAGCGGGTCAAGAATGATCTGCACCTTGCTCGGCTTCATGTAGGAGCCGATCTCCTTGGTGACCATGGATTTGATGTCTCTGTCGGTGACCTTGCTGCCTCGCCTGACTTGACATACTGCTATCGGTGTTTCACCCCATTTTTTATCCGGAACACCGAAAACGCAGACCTCCAGGACGTCCGGATGGCCGGAAATTATCTTCTCCAATTCCCCTGGATAGATGTTGTGGCCGCCGGAAATCATCATCTCTCCGACTCGGTCCGTAAGATACAAATAACCATTCTTGTCGATTCTGCCGAGATCGCCCGTCTTGATCCATCCGTTGACGACCTTCTTGCTCGTCTCCACCGGGTCCATCCAATAGCCGTTCATCTGACCGTCGCATTTCGCGACGATCTCGCCGACTTCCCCTACAGGCAATGCGTTTCCTTCCTCATCCCAGATCTCCATGTCGGCACACGGAAGCAGTTTTCCGACTGCTTTCGTCGGCTCTGACCCATTCACTTGCGCGAACCATGCGTCCGGCCCCATTCCGGCTATGGGCACAGCTTCGTTGGTTCCATATGTTTGATAAAGCACCCTTCGGCCAAACACCTCCTCGGCCTTCAGCAGAGTATTGATGCCAATCGGTGCCGATCCGATTGCCAGCGTTCGCAGCGCTCCCCAATCGCAATTCGACGCATTGTCAGAGTTCGCCAGCATATTGAGCAGCGTGGGCGGCATGAATGCGTGAGTAACCTTCTCCTGATCCATCAGCGCCACGATCTCGGATGGCTCGAGACCGGATCCGAAGATTTGCCTTGCACCCTGAGCCCAGGCCGGCAGGAAGTAATACGCGGACGCGTGGCTCAGCGGCGCCACGTGCAACATCGTGTCTCCCGTGCAGATGCGCGGCTTGAACGACAGCGTGTCCCGTCCTATGGCAATCCATTGGCGATGGGTATTGGGTATTCCCTTGGATTCGCCGGTTGTCCCCCCGGTGAACTTGATCACGCACAAGTCATCGCCGCTTATCTGCGTACATCCCTCCTCTTCGGACTGGCCCGCCAACCAACTCTCGTATCCGCCATCCGCCACGACGATTTCCCTCAAGAACGGGTTTTCCGCTCTTGCCCTGGCCAACTCCGAAGGCGCGTCTCCGGATGCCAGCACAATTCGACACCCGGACTTGCGGATCATTTGAAGATGCCGATCGACGCTGTTTCTCCAGTACAGCGGCACCCGGACAAAGTTTCCAATGGCGCAAGCAAGATAGATATCGACACCCAGAATGGTGTTGTCATCCAGCACGCCCACCCGATCTCCCGGCAACAAGCCCATCGACCGGAGTCCGTTGTGACATCTCAGCCCCCTGCGCCAGCATTCTTCGAACGAATATTCCCTGCCACTCACGACGACGGCTGTTTGACGTGCGTAATAGTTCGCGCCCCTGCGCAGAATGGATCTAACATCCATATGAAACCTTCTGCTTCGTATTCGGCATCCACGGACTCGCGGATCGAGAGCGCTTCTGCCCGTCGTCCCGTTCCTCGAGCGGGCGCTCATACCCCTCCCGCGCACCATCACGTTGTGCTCGCCGACTGCGTTCCAGGAGGACGCGAACATTCATCGCGCCGCCTCCGCGTCTTGGCTTCCTGGATGTCCCGCACTCCCGGAGGGGGGACGGAACTTCGCCTTCGGAGCGATCGCGCGCGTATGCGTGGCGCGCGCGACGAGCGTCTGCCCCTCGAACGACTCGACCTCCAGCTCGATGCGCCGGCCCGACACCTGCCGCACGGTTGCCCGCGTCACGATCTCAGCGCCGGCGTAGGACGGCGCCAGGTGCTCGAACGTCATGCGGATCCCCACCGAGGTCAAGTCAGCGGGAAGATCCCGCTCGACCAGTTGCAGGCTGGCAATCTCCATGAGGGACACCACGGCCGGCGACGCGAGCACCACGATGTCCGGCTTTCCGTAGCGGGGGGTGAGTAACGAATCGTCGACCGTCCTGACGATTTCCAGGCTTTCTCCCGCGGCCGGCAGCTTCAGCTCCCCGGCACTCATGCCGACACCCTCCTCTGCGTGGTGACGGCCCTCACCGTCGCCTCGCCGGTCCCCTTGACGGCCCCCTCCGCGTCAACCAGCCAGAGATGAATGAAGGCGGCGCCGTCGCGGATCGAGTGAACCTTGCTGTAGCTGATCAACGTCTCGTTCGGGTACACCGCCCGGCGCTGCACATTCTCGTAGTCGCTGATCCACCAGCCGGGCCCGAGCGATTCCTCGAGCGCGGCGACCATGGCGGACGCCAGCTGCGGGCCCGCCACGATGTTCCGGCCGCCGCCGTACCGGTGCGCCTTGGCGAAGTCCGGGTCGTAATGCGTCGGGGAATACTCGTCCACCGCGGCCAGCCATCCCATCATCGACATCCAGGTGAACTTCGGGTGGCGCTTGAGGTGGGTGGTCTGATCGACCTTGAAGGCGGATTCGACGTTCGTTTCGCGCAACCATGTCGGCGCCCCGGGATCCGGCGGGAGGCCGACCCGGTTCTCGGCAGGCGACGTGAGCGTCCCGGATTCGCCGAAGTCGAGGGCGATCCCCTTGCGAATGAGCCGGGCCGCCAGCTCGTTGCGCTGGTTGTACATGCGCCACTCGTCGCTGAAGAACTCCAGCTCTCCATGACGGCCGGTCTTCCTGTAGCTGGGCAGGATCGTGGCGGTGACGGCGAGGACGTCTCCGCTCAAGATCGGGTGGTGGTAGTGAAAATCGTCGCCGCCGTGGAGCTGCGCTCGGCCTGACGGAAGCCCGGCGATGATCGTTTGCTCGTAGACGCGGTAGGTGCGCGTGTTGTTGAGCAGGTAGAAGAGGTACGCGTGCGGCGCTTCGATCGGGCCACGGCTGGCGCCGGACGGCAGCCGCCAGTCATGCGCCGCCCCGCACGCGTAGGCCACCTGCTCGATGGACTTCTCGTCGGCGACGATCAGATACGGCTCCGAGGTACGGCCGACG
Organism: uncultured beta proteobacterium; assembly: GCA_963786635.1. Classification (GTDB taxonomy): domain Bacteria; phylum Pseudomonadota; class Gammaproteobacteria; order Burkholderiales; family Usitatibacteraceae; genus FEB-7. Next base: position 279,297 of record CAWAZV010000007.1, read on the forward strand.
TAGGATTCCGACCGGCCGCTCCTGGCATAGTCCACCAGCAGGCTTTGAACGTTGGATGTCTCTTTGGCGATGTAATGCATGGTCATTCCCCTTCGATGAAATCTCGGTCACTCGGGTTTCATGCCGAGGTCCTTGACCAGTCGCCCCCACTTTTCCGTCTCGATGGACAGGAAACTCCGGAATTCCTCCGGAGAGCCCCCGCCCGCGATCGCGCCGGCAACGGTCAGTTTCTCCACCGTGTCGGGCGAACGCACCGCCCAGGTGATGTCGTCGGCGAGCTTCCGAACGATCTCTCCGGGCGTTCCCCCCGGGGCAAAGACGCCGTACCAAGCCGCCGCTTCGTACCCCGCGAGCCCCTGCTCGGTCATGGTCGGGGTATCCGGCAGCCACGGCACCCGCTTCGCGGATGTCACCGCGATTGCCTTCAGTTTCCCGCCCTTGACGTGCTGCAGCGCCCCGTTGTCGAACATTATCGAGACCCGTCCCGAGATCAGGTCGATGTGCGCCGGCGCGCTTCCCTTGTACGGGATATGGTTGAGCCGAAGGCCGGCCATCTTCGCGAACAACTCGCCCGAGAGGTGGGTGGAGGTGGCCTGACCGGTCGACGCGAACGACACCGACCCCGGTTCCGCACGGGCCAGTTTGATCAGGTCGTCGAGCGAATTGACCGGCAACCCGGGATACACCACGAGAACATTCGGAATCGTCGCAAGCAACGTCACCGGCACGAGGTCCGTGGCGGTGTTGTAAGGAAGCTTGGCGATGAGCAAGGGATTCAGCGCGAACGGCATGGCCGTGAGGAGAACGGTGTGCCCATCAGGCGCCGCCTTGGCGACTGTCTCGGTCGCGATGACCGTATTGCCCCCCGGCTTGTTCTCGACGACTACCGGGACACCCCATCGGTCTTTCAGCTTGGCCGCCACCAGCCTTGCCTGCAGGTCGGTGGCCCCGCCCGGCGGGTATGCCACGACGATGCGCACGGGCTTCGTCGGCCACGACTGCGCGCTCGCCGACATCGGTGCGAACATCGAAAGCGCCGCTGCGAGAAGAGTTGCGACTGCCCGGATCATGGCGGATCTCCTTTCCGATTGATGATTCACTCGACAACACGAACCGTACTTCCCATCCATGGTCGCGACCATACGGCGGCCGCACCGACGGAACTAGCCAGCGATCCGAGTAGCTGGTATACGATTTGCGCATGGCTGACAGAGCACCCAACCTCGAGGCCCTCCGGCTGTTCTTGAAGGTGGCCGAACTGGGCAACCTGTCGCATGCGGCGGCCGTTATCGGCGTGACACAGCCGTCGGTGAGCCGGGCGCTGCGCGCGCTGGAGGACAGCCTGCAGGTCACGCTCTTTCACCGTACTGGCCGCGGCGTCAAGCTCACGGCGGCCGGCGAGCTGACCATGCTGAGGGCCCGGGAACTACTGGCCCATGCCGATCAATTCTCGGCCGACATCCGCGACCAGACGCGCATGCCGAGCGGCACTGTGACGGTGGCCCTCCTGACGATGTACATGCGGATGCTGGCCGCCGATCTCTTCGAGGAGGTGCGCCAGCGATTTCCCGGCATCGTGCTGCGCCTCCTGGAGAGTTTCAGCGTGGAGCATGAGGATTGGCTGTCGCACGGCTGGGTCGACATCGCGCTGGTCACCCGCTACGGCACGACGGGCCTGGACAGGCCGGAGGTGCTCGCCAGGTCGGACGTGATGGTGGTTGGCAACCCCGATCTTGGGGGCGCCGGCGACGAGTTGCCTTTCCGCCTCTTGGCTTCGGTGCCGCTGGTGCTGCCCGCCGCACCCAACGGACTGCGGTTGCGTGTCGACGAGGAGGCCCGCCGTCGCGGGCTCCAGTTGAACGTGGTGCTGGAGGCCGACTCCGTCGAAGCCCAGCACGCGATCATCTCGCGCGAGCGCCGGTACGCGCTCTGGAGCCAGCACCTGGTGCGGCTGCAGCGATTCGATGCGCAATTCGCGGCGCGCCGCATCACCGACCCCAGGCTGCCCCGCTGCGTGATGATGAAGACCACGACCCACCACCCGCTCAGCCGCGCGTCACGCGAAGTCGCGCGGATCCTGCGCCGTCTGGTCCTCGCGGTCCACGCGTCGTAGCCCGCTGGCGAAGCTCGCCAGCACGATCAGCGACCCGCCGATCCAGTCCTGCAGCCGCAGGCGCTCACCGGCCAGGTAGTACGAAGCGACCGCCGCGACGACCAGCTCGAAGAGCAGGATCACGATCGCGCGGTTGGCGGGCACCCGCGAGAGTCCGTACTGCAGCGCGAGGCTCATCGCCAGCAGCGCGAGACCGACCGGCAGCCAGATGTCCCAGGTCACGGCGGCGACCTGCATCGCCGTCGCCGTGGACGTCGGCGCCAGCGGCAGGTAGAGGACGGAGACGGCAGCGACACCCGCCCAAATGGCGAGCGACTTCGTCGTGTCGCGCAGCCCCTCGAGGCGGCGCACGAGCACGTTGCCCAGCGCGAAGAAGAAGCCTGCCGCGACACCCAGCCACTCCGCGCGCGCAGCCGGCCAGGGCAGGCCCAGGTCCGGATGCCAGAGCATGACCGCGGCGCCGGCCAGCGCCACCGCCATCACCAGTGCGCCGCGCGAATCGAGTCGCTCGCCGAGGAGCCAGTGCGCGAGCGGCACGGTCCAGAGCGGCGCCAGGTAGAAGAGCAGGAGGACGCGCATCACCTCGCCCTCCAGCACGCCGATCACGTAGGCGAGGTTGCTCCAGCCGATGGCGAATCCCATCGCCAGGCAGGCCCATGGTGCGCGCATCACGTCGCGCCAGTGTCCGAGGAAAAGCATGCTGCCGACGACGAGCGCGACGCCGTAGGTGAGTGCCGACGCCCAGGCGCCGTCGAGCCCCGCCTGGCCGAGCAGGCGATAGGGATACCAGACGATGCCCCAGAGGGTGGCACCGGCGAGCAGCGACAGGACGGGGAGCGAAGGGAGGCGGGACACTTTCAGGCATGATTCTACCTTCGCGTGGGAGGAGGAATTCAATGAGCGGCGAACTCGCATTCACCGGCGAGCGCTTCGTACCCGGCACGCGCGGCGAGATCTGGGTGGAGCACTGGCACCGCTATCACTTCGCGGCGCGCTTCGCCGCCGGACGGCGCGTCGTGGATGCCGCCTGCGGCGAGGGCTACGGCGCGGCGCTGCTCGCGAGGACCGCGGCGAGCGTCACCGGCGCCGACATTTCCGGCCGAGGCCATCGCGCACGCGCGCGCCGCGTATGCCGGAGTTCGGGAACCTCGCCTTCGTGGAGGCCCCGTGCACGCGCCTGCCGCTCGCGGACGCCTCGGCCGACCTCTTCATCTCCTTCGAGACGGTCGAGCACATCGGCGAGCAGGAGGACTTCCTCGCCGAGATCGCGCGCGTGCTGGCGCCCGACGGGCTGCTGCTCCTCTCCTGCCCCAACAAGCGCGAGTACAGCGACCGGCGCGCCTACGCGAACCCCTTCCACGTGCGGGAACTCTACCGCGAGGAACTGGAGGCGCTCGTGGCGCAGCACTTCCGGCATGTCCGCTGGTACGGCCAGCAGCCCGGCTTCTACTCGGTGATCGCGCCCGAGCCCGCCCCCGAAGTCGCGCAGTTCCTGGAAGTGTCCGAGGCGAACCCGACCCTCGTGGCACCTGCCCTGGACCATCCCCTGTACTTCGTCGTCGCGGCAAGCCGGTCGGCGGCCACCCTCGGCATGCTCCCGGCCACGCTCTCGGTTCTCGCCGACCGCGACGAATGGGTGCACCGCGACTACGAGAAGGTGATGCGCGACCTCGACTGTATTTCGCGCACGCCGCGGCGCTGGAGAAGCAGGTCGCGGAACGCGAGGCCGCGGTGCAGTCCCTGCGCCGCGATCTCGAAGCGGCCGGCGAGAGCGGGCCGCGCGGCCGCGCAGGCGCACGCGCGGCTGCTGGCCGAACGCGACAGCGACATCGCCGCGAGGGACGCGGCGCTGGCGGCGAAGGATGCGGAGATCCTGCGCCGCCGCGGCCTGCGCTGGTGGCTGCGCCTTCCGCTCGTCCGCCTCGGGCTCCTCGAGGAGTAGCGCCGCACGGCCCCCGTATAATCCGCGTTCGGCCGCACATCGATCGTACCGCCCATGAATCCCCGCCTGGGGCTCCTCAAGCCCTACCCCTTCGAAAAGCTGCGCGCGCTGCTCGCCGGAGTCACGCCGCCCGCGGGCCTCGCGCACGTGAACCTCTCCATCGGCGAGCCGCAGCATCCGACGCCCGCGTTCCTGAAGGAGGCGGTGACGGCGAACCTCGGCGGACTCGCGCGCTACCCGCTCACCCGGGGGATGCCGGAATTGCGCGCGGCAATCGCCGCATGGCTCACGCGCCGGCACGGCCTCCCCGCGCATCGACGCGGAAACGCAGGTGCTGCCCACGCTGGGCAGCCGCGAGGCGCTGTTCGCGATCGCGCAGGCGATCCTCGATCCGGGCGAACACGACGCGCTCGTCGTCTGCCCCAACCCCTTCTACCAGATCTACGAGGGCGCAGCCTTCCTCGGCGGGGCGCGCCCCTACTTCGTCAACTCGTCGCCGGCCGCCGGCTTCGCGCCGGAATGGGCCGCGGTCCCCGAGCACGTGTGGAAGCGCACGCGGCTCCTCTACGTCTGCTCGCCCAACAACCCCAACGGCCGCGTCGCCAGGCTCGTGGAGTGGGAGCACCTCTTCGGGCTCGCCGATCGCCACGGCTTCACGATCGTCGCGGACGAGTGCTACAGCGAGATCTACTTCGACGAGTCCGCGCCGCCGCTGGGCGCGCTGGCGGCCGCCCACCGCCTCGGCCGCCGCGACTTTTCCCGGCTGGTGGTGATGGGGTCGCTGTCGAAGCGCTCGAACGCGCCGGGACTGCGCTCCGGATACGCGGCCGGGGACGCCGCGGTCCTCAGGGACTTCCTCCTCTACCGCACCTACCACGGCTCGGCGATGTCCGGGAGCGTGCAGCTCGCCTCGATCGCCGCGTGGAACGACGAGCAGCACGTGGCCGAGAACCGCCGCCTGTACCGCGAGAAGTTCGCCGCCTTCTTCGACCTCGTGAACCCGGTGCTGCCCCTCGTCCATCCCGAGGCCGCGTTCTACTTCTGGGCCGCGGTGCCGGGCGACGACGAGTCCTTCGCGCGCGACCTCTACGCGGCCGCCAACGTGACCGTCCTTCCCGGCAGCTACCTCTCGCGCGAGGCGCACGGCACCAATCCCGGCCGCGGACACGTGCGCATCGCGCTCGTCGCGACCGTCGACGAGGCCGCCGAGGCCGGCCGCCGCATCCGCGACTTCGTGCGCCTGCGCGCGACGAACGCGCTTCCCCATCGCTCACCAGGGTTATCGACATGAAGAATCTGCAATCCGTCATCGAACAGGCGTTCGAGAACCGCGCGAGCCTCACGCCCGCCACCGCGCCGCCGGAAGTGGCCGCCGCCGTGGGGGAGGCATTGGCCGAACTCGATTCCGGGCGCCTGCGCGTCGCGGAGAAGAAGGACGGCGCCTGGATCACGCACCAGTGGCTGAAGAAGGCGGTGCTGCTCTCCTTCCGCCTGCGCGACAACGCGATCATGCAGGGCGGGTTCACGCACTACTTCGACAAGGTCGATTCCAAGTTCGCCAACTTCTCGCAGGCCGACTTCGCAGCGGGGGGCTATCGCGTGGTGCCGCCGGCGACGGTGCGCCACGGCGCGTTCATCGCCCGCAACGCCGTGCTCATGCCTTCCTACGTGAACATCGGCGCCTACGTCGACGAGGGCACGATGGTGGACACGTGGGCCACGGTGGGCTCCTGCGCGCAGATCGGGAAGAACGTGCACCTCTCCGGCGGCGTGGGCATCGGCGGCGTGCTCGAGCCCCTGCAGGCCAACCCCACCATCATCGAGGACAACTGCTTCATCGGCGCGAGGAGCGAGATCGTCGAGGGCGTGATCGTCGGCGAGGGCGCGGTGATCTCGATGGGCGTCTACATCGGCCAGTCCACCAAGATCTACAACCGCGCCACCGGCGAGGTGTCCTACGGCGCGGTGCCGCCGGGCGCCGTCGTGGTGTCCGGCAACTTGCCCGGCCATGACGCCCGGTATAGTCTCTACTGCGCCGTGATCATCAAGCAGGTCGACGCGAAGACGCGGGCCAAGACCGGCATCAACGAATTGCTGCGGGGCGACTAGCCCCACCCCCGTCCCCATCCCGGACTCCCGAGGCGCCCCATGTTCATCGAGAAGCTCCTGCAGCTGATGGCCGAGAAGAAGGCGTCCGACATCTTCATCTCCGCCGGCTCCCCGATCATGATCAAGATCCAGGGAAACATGCTGCCGGTGAATCCCGCGGTGATGGACGGGGAGACGACGAAGAAGATCGTCTACGAGATGCTCTCGCCGGCGCAGACCGCGACGTTCGAGAAGGAACTGGAGCTGAACCTCTCCAAGCCGATGATGGGCCTCGGCAACTTCCGCGTGAACGTCTTCTGGCAGAAGGGCTCGGTCGCCTCCGTCATCCGCTTCGTGAGCGCGGACATCCCGAAGCTGGAGGACCTGAGCCTGCCGCCCGTGCTCCTGCAACTGGTGATGGAGAAGCGCGGCCTGGTCCTCGTGGTGGGCGCCACGGGGTCGGGCAAGTCGACCACCCTCGCCTCCATGCTCGACTATCGCAATGCCAACGCGGCCAACCACATCCTCACCATCGAGGATCCGGTCGAGTACGTGTTCACGCCCAAGAAGTGCATCTTCAACCAGCGCGAGGTGGGCAACGACACGCACGCCTTCCACGACGCGTTGCGCAACGCCATGCGCCAGGCGCCCGACTGCATCCTGATCGGCGAGATCCGCGACCAGGAGACGATGCGCATGGCGCTCACCTATGCGCTCTCCGGCCACCTCTGCCTCGCCACGCTGCACGCCAACAACTCCTACCAGGCGATGAACCGCGTCATCAGCTTCTTCCCGCTGGAAGTGCGCCCGATGCTGCTGCAGGACCTCTCGGTGTCGCTCAAGGCGATCATCTCGCAGCGCCTGATCAAGACGGTGGACGGCAAGCGCACGCCGGCGGTGGAAGTGCTGCTCAACTCCCGCAACGTCGCCGAGGCGATCGAGAAGGGGGAGGTCGGCGAGGTGAAGGAGATGATGGAGAAGAGCATGTCGCCCGGCTCGCAGACCTTCGAGCAGGACCTCTTCCGCCTCGTGCAGAAGGGCCGGATCTCCACCGACGAGGCGCTCGCCAACGCCGACTCCGCCACCAACCTGAGCCTGCTGTTCGGCAATTCGGGGATCATGCCGGCCATGTCCGAGCACGCGAAGAGCCCCGCCGCGGCCGAACAAGGGCGCCGGCGGCCCGTCGTTCAGCGAGTTCAAGATCTCGGACGAACCCGAAGATCCGCGCCTGTAGCTGAAACGCTGCGTGAAGACCCTCGAGGAGAACCTCACGCAGTACGCGGCCTATCACCGCGACCGCCGCAACATCGCCACGCACTTCGCCGGCATCCCGCTCATCGTCTTCGCCATCGTGCTGGCGCTGGCCCTCGTGGCGGTTCCCGCGGGCGGGTTCGCGATCACGCTCGCCGCCGTGGCATCGCTGGCGGCGTGCGCGTACTACGTGGCGCTCGATCCCGTCTTCGGCGCCACCATGGCCGCGACACTCCTCGCGATGTGCGCGGCCGCCAGCGAGATCACCGCCCGCGCCCCCGACGCGACGGTTCTCGCCATCGCCGCGACCCTCTTCGCGGCGGGCTGGGCCCTGCAGTTCTGGGGCCACCGCTTCGAGGGCATGAAGCCCGCCTTCTTCGACGACGCGAAGCAGCTCCTGATCGGACCGCTCTTCGTCTGCGCCGAGGTCTTCTTCCTGTTCGGCGCGCGGCCGGCGCTGCGCCGCTACATCGAGGCGCGCGTCGGTCCCACCGTGGCGCGCCGCGAGCATCCCGCGCGCACTGCGCCATGACCGACGCCGTCCTCGAGCTTGCCAGGGCGCTCCTCGCGCGCCCCTCCGTCACCCCGGCGGACGAGGGCTGCCAGCAGCTCGTGAGCGATCGCCTCGTCCCGCTGGGCTTCCGGGCGGAGACGTTTCGCTGCGGCAAGGTCACCAACCTGTGGCTGCGCCGCGGCACCGCGAAACCGCTGGTGGTGCTGGCCGGCCACACCGACGTCGTGCCGCCGGGTCCGCGCGAGAGCTGGGACACGGACCCGTTCGTGCCGACCATCCGGGACGGCAGGCTCCACGCCCGCGGCGCGGCCGACATGAAGACTTCGCTCGCCGCGTTCGTCGTGGCGCTCGAGCGGCTCGTGGCCGCGCATCCGGCGCACCCCGGCTCGGCTGCGCTGCTCCTCACCTCCGACGAGGAAGGAGACGCGGTGGACGGCACGGTCCGGGTGGTCGAGGCGCTCAAGGCGCGCGGGGAGACGATCGACTACTGCATCGTCGGCGAGCCCACCTCGGTCGAGCGCTTCGGCGACACGATCAAGAACGGCCGCCGCGGCGCCCTCGGCGGACGCCTCACGGTCAGGGGCATCCAGGGCCACATCGCCTACCCGCACGTGGCGAGGAACCCGGTGCACGATCTCGCCCCGGCCCTCGCCGAACTGGTGGCCACGCGCTGGGACGACGGCAACGAACACTTCCCGCCGACCGCCTGGCAGGTCTCCAACGTCCACGCCGGCACCGGCGCGCTCAACATCATTCCCGGCGAGGCGCGGCTCGACTTCAGCTTCCGCTTCTCGCCGGAGAGCACGGTGGAGAGCCTCATGTCGCGCACGCACGCCGTGCTCGACCGCCACGGTCTCGACTACGCGCTCGAGTGGACCCTCGGCGGCAAGCCGTTCCTCACGCCGCGGGGCAGGCTGGTGGAGTCGCTCACCCGCGTGGTGCAGCAGGTCGACGGGCGTGACGCCGGCGATCTCCACGACCGGCGGCACGTCGGACGGGCGCTTCATCGCCGACATCTGCCCCGAGGTGGTCGAGTTCGGGCCGGTGAACCGCTCGATCCACAAGGTGAACGAGAGCGTGGCGCTCGACGAGATGGAGCCGCTGGCGGAGGTCTATCGCCTCGCCTGCGCAGACCTGCTCGGCGTGAAGTAGCGCCCGCCTTGGCCAGGACCGTCCCCGCGAAAGGCGTTTCCGTGCGCAGCCTCGTGCTCGCGGCCGCGCAGCGGCTCGAGGAGGCCCAGGTCGCGTTCGGGCACGGCACGACCAACGCCATCGACGAGGCCGCCTGGCTCGTGCTGCACGCGCTGGGCCTCCCCGTGGACCAGCTCGGACCCTATCTCGACCTCGCCGTCGACGCCGTCCGCGCGAAGGCCGCCAATGCCCTCGTCGCGAAGCGCATCCGCACGCGCAAGCCCGCGGCCTATCTCATGCACGAGGCCTGGCTGGGCCCGCACCGCTTCTACGTGGACGAGCGCGTGATCGTGCCGCGCTCCTTCATCGCGGAACTGCTGCGGCCGCGCCTGGCGCCCTGGATCGCGAGGCCCGCGCAGGTGCGCACGGCGCTGGATCTCTGCACGGGCTCCGGCTGCCTGGCCATCCTCACGGCTCTCGCCTTCCGCGGCGCGCAGGTCGATGCCGCGGATCTCTCCCGCGACGCGCTGGCCGTCGCGCGGAAGAACGTCGCCGCCTATCGCCTCGGCAAGCGCGTGCGCCTCGTGGAGTCCGACCTCTTCGCCGCGCTGGAGGGCCGCCGGTACGACCTCATCGTGTCCAATCCGCCCTACGTGAAGGCGACGTCGATGCGCCGCCTGCCCGAGGAGTTCCGGCGCGAGCCGGAGATGGCGCTCGCGAGCGGCAGCCGATGGCCTGGCGCACACGCGCACGATCCTCGCGCAGGCAAAGGCGCACCTGAATCCCGGCGGCCTGCTGGTCGTCGAGATCGGCCACAACCGCAAGGCGCTCGAGCGCGCCTTCCCGCGCCTCGCCTTTGCGTGGCCGGATCTCTCCGCGGGACCGGGCTTCGTCTTCATCCTGCGGCGCGAGGATCTCTGAATCGGTGCAGTTGGGGACAGTCCCTAATTTGCCGACGGCGAAGGCAGGCGGCGCGCCAGATGGAACGAGCGCATTTCCGCGATAATGGAAGCTCGACGCACGACGGCAGGCACACTCGGAAACCCCATGAATATCGCCGACATCCGCAAGGACTACGCCCTGCGTCGCCTCGACGAGGCCGACGTCGACGCCGATCCGTTCAGGCAGTTCCACGCCTGGCTCGCGCAGGCGCTCGAGGCGCAGGTGCCGGAGCCCACGGCCATGACGCTCGCGACCGTCGACGAGGAAGGCAGCCCGTCGGCGCGCATCATGCTGCTCAAGGCCCTCGACGAGCGCGGCTTCGTCTTCTACACGAACTACGAGAGCCGCAAGGGCGCGCAGCTCGCCGCGCGCCCGCGCGCCGCCCTCACCTTCTTCTGGAAGGAGCTCGAGCGGCAGGTGCGCATCGAGGGCGGCATCGAGAAGGTGAGCGCGGCCGAAGCCGACGAGTACTTCGCCAGCCGCCCGCTCGGTTCGCGCATCGGCGCCTGGGCCAGCACGCAAAGCGCCACCATCGACAGCCGCGAGTGGCTGGAAACGCGCGTGAAGGCGGCCGAGGCGCAGTACGGCGACAAGCCGCCGCGCCCGCCGCACTGGGGCGGCTACCGGGTGATCCCGGACTGGCTCGAGTTCTGGCAGGGGCGCCAGAGCCGGCTGCACGACCGCATCGCGTACACGAGGCAAGCGCATGGCTGGAAGATTTCCCGCCTCTCGCCGTAGCAATGCGTAGCACCGCCGGCTGCCTGGACCCGGCCGCCATCGCCGCCGAGCGACTCTCGGAGGAGGCGCTGGACCGTTCCCTGGATGCGGTCCTGGCCGGCAGGGGCCCGCGCGAGCCGCTGTGGATCTTCGCCTACGGCTCCCTCATGTGGAATCCCGGCCTCGCGTTCGTCGCGAAGCGCATCGGCACGATCTACGGGTTCCACCGCAACTTCTGCCTGTGGTCGCGCACCAATCGCGGCACGCCGGAACGCCCCGGCCTGGTGCTCACGCTGGAACGCGGCGGCAGCTGCCGCGGCCTCGCCTTCCGGCTCACGCAATCGACCTCGCGCGACGAACTGCGCGCCCTCTGGCGGCGCGAGATGTCGCTGGGTTCCTACCACCCGCGCTGGATCGACTGCCATGCGGGAGGCGAGCGCTTCCCCGTGCTCGCCTTCATCGTGAACCGCGCCTGCTCGGGTTACGCGGGCAGGCTTCCCGTCGCGGCGATGGTGCAATCGATCGCCACGGCGCGCGGCCGCTACGGCTCCAGCGCGGAGTACCTGTTCCAGACGCAGGCCACGCTCGAGTCGCACGGCATCCTCGACACGCACGTGAAGCGCCTGGCCGATCGCGTGAAGGCCTGCCTCGCGCGCGGCGGCGCCATGACGCACGCCTGAGAGGGCAGCAACGGCCGCCCAGGCGGCGCGCGGCATTCAGGCCGGAACGCCGCCGTCCTTGCCGCCGGATGGCGTCTGCGACTCGCCGCCGCGGTTGCGGCCGCGGTTGCGGTTGCGGCGGCGACGGCTGGTCTTGCCTTGTCCGGGCACGCCTGCCGCACCCGGGACTGGAGGCTTGCCCTGCGGCGGCGGACCGCCATCGCTTGCCTGGCCCTGCGGCACGGCGCCTTGCGCCTGCACATTGCCCTGGCGGTGTCCCTTGCCCGCGTTCGCCGGGCCCTTGCCGAACGGCCGCTTCTTGCCGTGGCCCTGGCCCTGGCCCTGCGGACCGCGTCCCGGCCCCTTGGCCTGGAACGGCCCGCCCGGCCCTGCGCCGACTCCGGGGGCGCCCGGCTTGCCGCGGCGCTTGCCGCGACGCTTCTTGCCGCCCGGCCCCGCGCCTTGTCCCTGCGCAGGCTCCTTCCCGGGGTGGTAGCCACGATGCCCGGCCGGCAATCCCATCGTCCCGGTCGCGCGGTTGAATCCCGGCAGGCGCTCGAAATCGGGCTGGCGGTCGTCGTCCTCTTCGACGATGTCGGGGCCGTCCGGCTTGTAGCCTTCCATGAGGAAGGCCGGCTGCAGGTCGTCCTCGTCGTACTCGTCGTCGAAGTCCTCCTCGGCCGCGGCAAGCTCCTCCGCGCTCGCCACGTTGCCCGGCGAGGCTTCCTCTTCCTCTTCGTCGCTCTCCTGGGGCTCGGCCGTCGACTCGTTCATGCCGCAGATGTCCATCAGCTTCACGACGTCGGCTTCCGGCATGTCGCGCATCATGCCGCGCTTCAGGAACCCGGGCAGCTCCACGGGGCCGTAGCGCACGCGCATGAGGCGGCTCACCATGATGCCGACGGCCTCGAACATGCGCCGCACCTCGCGGTTCTTCCCTTCCTTCAGGACGACGTGATACCAGTGGTTGGCGCCCTCGCCGCCACGGTCGACCAGGCGCACGAACTTGCAGTTCTCGCCATCGATGTCGATGCCCTCGCCGGTGAGGAGCTGCACCTGCTCGGTGGTGAGCTCGCCCATCAGGCGCACGGCGTATTCGCGCTCCATCTCGTAGCGCGGGTGCATGAGGTGGTTGGCGAGCTCGCCGTTGGTGGTGAACATCAGCAGCCCGCTCGTGTTGAAGTCGAGGCGGCCGATCGACACCCAGCGCGCGTTGTTCATCTTCGGCAGCTTCGCGAACACGGTGGGGCGACCTTCCGGGTCGTCGCGCGTGCAGATCTCGCCCTCGGGCTTGTGATAGAGCAGCACGCGCGGCAGCTGCGAGCCGAAGCGCAGGTTGATCAGCTTGCCGTCCAGCTTGACGCGGTCGCCGGGGCCCACGAGGTCGCCCAGCTTCGCGACCTGGCCGTTGATCGTGAGGTGGCCCTGCGCGATGAGGATCTCGATGTTGCGCCGCGAGCCGTGGCCCGACTGCGCCATCACCTTCTGCAGGCGCTCGCTCTTGGCGCTCGCCTTGCCGCCGCGCGCGCCCTTGCCGCCCTTGCCGCGGCGCTGGGCGGCGGCGGGCACCTTGGCCCATTCCGGCACGATGCCGCCCGGCCAGTCGAGTTTCGGGGCGCGAGGGGTACGAAAGGGTCTATCCCGCATGGTCTGGGTGCTCCGTGTCTTGCGAGGGCGCGTTCGCCTCGGCTTCTGGGGTGGGGATGGGGGCGGCGGCAGCGACTTCGTCGTCGGGCGCGCCGAGGAGCGTGGCCTGCGCCGGGAGCGCCGGTACAGGCTCGAGGTTCGCGTCGAGGGCGCTTTGCAGCTCCTCGAGCGCGGGCAGCTCCTCGAGCGACGTGAGGTTCAGGTCGTCGAGGAATTTCCGGGTGGTGGCGAAGAGGACCGGGCGGCCGGGAGTCTCGCGCTGGCCGACCACGTCGATCCAGCCGCGCTCCTCCAGCGCCTTGAGAGTGGGCGGGGAAACGGTCACGCCGCGGATGTCCTCGATGTCCCCGCGCGTCACCGGCTGGCGGTAGGCGATGATGGCGAGCGTCTCCAGCACCGCGCGCGAGTAGCGCGGCGGCTTCTCGCTGGAGATGCGGTCGAGGTACTTCTGGTACTCGGGCCGGACGCGGAAGCGCCAGCCGCTCGCGACCATGGTGAGTTCCACGGGGCGCTCGGCCCATTCCTCCTTCAGCTCCTCGAGGATCCTGCGCAGGCTCTCCACGTCCAGCTCGCCGGCGAAGAGGTTCTTCAGCTGGCGGACCGTGAGCGGCTCCGGGGTGGAGAGCAGTGCGGCTTCCAGGACGCGCTTCACGTGGTTCAGGTCGAGTGGCTCGCGCCCGTCTTCGGGTGCCGGCACGGCAACGGTTTCGATGGTGTCGTCGGTCATGTTTTCAGGTGATCGTGAGTGCCGCGCGCTCGCTCTTCAGGCGGACGTAGATGGGTTCGAAGGCGGACTGCTGCGTGATCTCGATGAGCGACTCGCGCGAAAGCTCGAGGAGGGCCAGGAAGCTCACCACCAGCACGGGAACGCCCTGGTCGGGCTCGAAGAGGCACGAGAACTCGGTGAACGCGCCGCCGGCAAGGGTGCGCAGGATGCGGCTCATGTGCGCGCGCACGGAAAGCTGCTCGCGCGTGATCTTGTGGTGCTTCGTCATCTTCGCGCGGGCGAGGATCGAGCGCCAGGCCTCGGAGAGCTCGGCCACGGCGATGCCCGGCATCCGCTCCACCAGCGCCTGCTCGATGTAGACCTCGACCACGGAGAAGTCGCGACCGGCCACCGGAGCCTCGCCCAGCAGCATGGCCGCCCTCTTCATCTGCTCGTACTCGAGGAGGCGGCGCACGAGTTCGGCGCGCGGATCCTCGACCTCGCCCTCCGCCTCGCGCTTCGGCCGCGGCAGCAGCATGCGCGACTTGATCTCGATGAGGAGCGCCGCCATGAGCAGGTACTCCGCAGCGAGTTCCAGCTGCTGCGTGCGCATCATGTCGACGTATTCCATGTACTGGCGCGTCAACTCCGCCATGGGAATGTCGAGGATGTCGAGCGAGTGCCTGCGGATGAGGTAGAGCAGGAGGTCCATCGGGCCCTCGAACGTGTCGAGGAACACCGAGAGCGCCTCCGGCGGGATGTAGAGGTCGGTCGGCAGCTCGCGTCATCGGCTCGCCGCGGATCCTCGCGACGGGCAGCTGCAGGTCGAGGCCGGCCTGCTGCTCGGGGGCGAGCGGGTCGTTGGCGGCGTGCGTCGTCATTTCCCCGCTCCCCACGAGAGGTCGGCGGCGGCGCGGGACATCTTCGAGCCCTCGTGCGCCGTGCCCGGCACGTAGGCGAGCTCCCACTTGAACGGCACGCCGAACTCCCTCGCAAGCGAGGTTGCATTGGCGATGAAGTGCTCGCCGCGCTCGACGCGGTTGGCGCCCTGCGCCATCGATCCCGCGGTCTTGTCGAGATCGGACACGTTGGGGTCGGTATCGCCCTCGCCCAGCAACACCAGCATCCGGCGCGACAGGGCCTGCCTGGCCTCCTTTTCCCCGACCTTCGCCCCGGCGAGGGAATGCGGCCAGCGGAACTTCACCTTGTCGTCGCGCCACTCGGGCAGCGTGTACCAGCCGGCGTTGGCGGCTATCGCGACCGTCGCGCGGTTCTCGGGCACGAAGTAGAGGAAGCGGTGCAGGAACTGCGCGCCCGCCGAGTGCCCGAAGATGCGGTAATCCTTCTGGGTCGTGCGCACCTCGTCGAACAGGTGCTCGACCACCAGGAAGCCCCACTTGTCGCGCTCTTCCGTGGCATCCACGTCGCCGCGGTTGTACCCGGCGCCACCGGGCCAATCGGCCTTGGTGAACTCGGGAACCACGACCAGGAAGCCGTAGCGATCCGCGGCCAGTTCCCAGTAGTCCCGGTAGTTCGACGCGGTGCGGCCCTGGCCGTGCAGGACGAACTGGATCGGGCAGTTCTCGTCGCACTGGCGCGGGCGATAGGTGTAGACGCGCATCGGCTTGTCGGCGCGGCCCTTCGCGTCCTTGAACGCGAAGCTCCACTTGCCCGACGGGACGGGAGTGGCGGCTTCAGCCGGCGACGCCACGGACACGGCCAGCAGCACGGCCGCCGCCATTGCCTGCAGCGCGCCCCTGCTATCGGCCATCATCCGTATCCATCCGTGTTCATCCGTGTTCATCCGTGTCCGACGCCTTTGGCCCGCATCACTCTCAGCTGTAATCGAGGCCCATGGCCTCGCGCACGTCGCGCATCGTCTCGTCGGCCAGGTCGGAGGCCTTCTCGCACCCGTCCTGGATGATCGAACGCACCAGCGTCGGATCCTCCTCGTAGCCCGCCGCGCGCTCGCGGATGGGCTTCAGCTCCGCGTTCACCGCGTCGATCACCGGCTGCTTGCACTCCAGGCAGCCGATGCCCGCGGACTTGCATCCCGCGACCACCCAGTTGCGCGTTTCCTGGCTGGAATAGACCTGGTGCAGGTTCCACACCGGGCACTTTTCCGGGTCGCCGGGGTCGGTGCGGCGCACGCGCGCGGGGTCGGTGGGCATGGTGCGCACCTTCTTCGCCACGTCGTCCGGCTTGTCGCGCAGGAGGATCGCGTTGCCGTAGCTCTTGCTCATCTTCTGGCCGTCGAGGCCCAGGAGCTTGGGCGTCTCGGTAAGGAGCGCCTCGGGCTCGGAGAGGATCATGCGGCCGCCGCCCTCGATGAAGCCGAAGAGGCGTTCCTTGTCGCCCAGCGAGAGGTTCTGCACGTCGCCCACCAGTTCGCGCGCCTGCTCGAGCGCCGCCTCGTCGCCCTTCTCCTGGTAGCGCGTGCGCAGCTCGCGGTAGAGCTTCGCCTTCTTGGGTCCCATCTTCTTGACCGCCGCCTCCGCTTTCTCCTCGAAGCCCTTCTCGCGGCCGAAGAGGTGGTTGAAGCGCCGGGCGATCTCGCGCGTCAGCTCCACGTGCGACACCTGGTCCTCGCCGACCGGCACGCGGGTGGCGCGGTAGATGAGGATGTCGGCCGCCTGCATGAGCGGGTAGCCGAGGAAGCCGTAGGTGGTGAGGTCGCGGCCGTGCTCGGCGTGCTTGTCGACCGCGTCCTTGTAGGAGGGCACGCGCTCCAGCCAGGAAAGCGGCGTGAAGAAGGAGAGCAGCAGCGTGAGCTCCGCATGCTGCGGAACGCGCGACTGCACGAAGAGCGTCGCCTTCGAGGGATCGACGCCCGCGGCCAGCCAGTCGACGAACATGTCCCACACCGTCGCCTCGATGACCGACGGGTCCTCGTAGTGCGAGGTGAGCGCGTGCCAGTCCGCCGCGAAGAAATAGCAGGGATACTCGTTCTGCAGGCGCACCCAGTTCTTGAGCGCTCCGTGCAGGTGGCCGAGGTGCATGGCGCCCGTGGGGCGCATGCCGGAAAGGACCTGGTCCTGGAACATCGATGTTCTTCCTAGAAGCCGAGCAGGGAGTAGAGATTGCGGATCATCAGGCTCATCACCGGGCCGATCACCCACCAGAGGGCCCCGGAGACGATGAGCAGCAGCAGGATGACCATGCCGAACGGTTCGAGGCGCGAGTACTGGTAGGCGAGCGACCGCGGCAGCACGCTCACCAGCATGCGCCCGCCGTCGAGCGGCAGCAGCGGAAAGAGATTGAGCACCGCGAGCCCCACGTTCACCTTGATGCCGGCATCCGCCACGCGGATCCAGAATTCGTAGGCGATGCCCTCGCCGCCGGCGGTGAGCAGGATCTTGGCCACCAGTACCCAGGCGAGCGCCATGGCGATGTTGGCCCCGGGGCCCGCGGCGGCGACCCAGAGCATGTCCTTCTTCGGGTCGCGCAGGTTCTCGAAATTGACCGGCACGGGCTTCGCCCAGCCGAAGAGGAAGCCGGTGAAGGCAGTGAGGAGCGGCACGAGGACGGTGCCGACCGGATCGATGTGCCGGGCCGGGTTGAGGCTCGTGCGCCCGAGCATCCACGCGGTGTTGTCGCCGAAGTACTTGGCCGCGTACGCGTGTCCCGCCTCGTGCAGCGTGATCGCGAAGACCACCGGGATCGCGTAGACGGCCACATAGACGATGACACCCTGGATATCCATCAGCGACCCTCACCCGAACCCTCTCCCAAGGGAGAGGGGCCGAACGTGGGACAGGTTTTCGATTGCGCGAGCATCAATGGAGTGCCGCCTTCACGAATCCGAACGGCCGGATGTCGCCCTTGCCTTCGCGCAGCAGGACGGGCTTGTCGCCCGAGATGTCGATCACGGTGGTCACCTCCAGCCCGCAGGGGCCGGAATCGATGATGGCGTCGAGCTGGTGGTCGAGGTAGCCGCGGATCTCCTCGGCGTCGTTCAACGCCACGCCGTGGTCGGGAAGGATCAGCGTCGAGGAAAGCAGCGGCTCGCCCAGTTCCGCCAGGAGCGCCAGCGGCACGGTGTGGTCGGGAATGCGCACGCCGATCGTGTGCCGCGGATGCAGCAGGCGTCGCGGCACATCCCGCGAGGCACGCAGGATGAAGGTGTAGTTGCCGGGCGTGTTCGCCTTGATGAGCCGGTACTGGATGTTGTCCACCCTCGCGAATTGCCCCACCTCGGAAAGATCACGGCACATGAGCGTGAGGTGGTGGCGTTCGTCCACGTTCCTGATGCGGCGGATGCGTTCCATCGCCGCCTTGTCGCCGATATGGCAGCCGAGCGCGTAGCAGGAGTCCGTCGGGTAGGCGATGACGCCGCCCGCGCGGATGATTTCCACCGCCGCCTTGATCGAGCGCGGCTGCGGATTCTCCGGATGCACCGAGAAAAATTCCGACATGCCTGACGTGGAGTTGCGCTGCGCCCGCCTGTTCGCCAGCGGGCCATGCGTCTTTCCGTTCCCTTCCTGCTTGGGCCTCCGGCGTGCCGGCGGCCAGTCGTTACCGGGCGGCTCTACGGGATCAATGCGCCCATTTGGTCCACACGGGCTCGAGCGACGAGGGCAGCGGCGGCAGCTGCCCCGGCTCCACCGGGCTTTCGCCCGGCCCGTGGAAATCGGAACCGCGCGAGGCGAGAAAACCGTACTCCTCGGCCACGCGGCGCCAGGTGGCGTATTCCTCGGGGCGGTGACTGCCTGTGACCACCTCGATCGCCTCGCCACCGAGGCGCTTGAATTCTTCCAGCAGGGTCGCACGCGCGAGGGGTTTCAGTCCATAGCGCCCCGGATGCGCGAGTACCGCGGTGCCGCCCGAGGCGAGGATCCAGTCCATCGCATCCTCGAGCGTGGCCCACTGGTGGTGCACGTACGCGGGCTTGCCGCTGCCCAGGTACTTGTCGAAAGCGTGCTGCGCGTCCTTCACCTTCCCCACCTCGACCAGGTGCCGCGCGAAATGCGTGCGGCTCAGGCGCATCTCGCTGCCGGCCATGGCCAGCGCCGCCTCGAAGGACCCGAAAATGCCGAGTCGTTCGAGCAGGCCCGCCATCTGCCGAGCGCGCCCGAGGCGCCCGTCGCGGACCGACTGCAGCCCTGCCACCAGGGTGGAAGAACCCGGATCGACCCCGAGGCCTACCACATGGACCGTCGTCTGGCCCCAGGTCACGGAAATCTCGACCCCTGTCACGAACCGGATGCCGCAGCGCCTGGCCGCGTCGCCGGCCTCCGCGAGGCCGTCGATGGTGTCGTGATCCGTCAGCGCCATCGCGTGCACCCCGAGGCGCGCACCGTATTCCATCAACTGCGTGGGGGACAGGATTCCGTCCGAGGCGGTCGAATGGTTGTGCAGGTCGAAGTTGTCCAAACGGCGCGGTATTTGGGGAAGCAATTGAAATTGTAGCAGAATTCGCCCCTCGCCTCTCCATTTGGGGACGGTTCCGGAGAACCGTCCCCAATACGTGTCCCGGATTATTCCGCATGGAAATCAAGCACATCGCCTTTGGCGACGAAGGCCAGGTCGCGACGGCCGAGCTCCTCGCGCGCCTGCCGGCGTTCGGCGAGCACCTCGCGGGGCTCCCGGATTCGGTGTCGCCGCTACTCGACCGCACGCGACGGGGTCTCGAGACGCTGCAGGCCCTGGAGCGGCAGCATGGCGGGCTGGGTGTCATCCGGCTCGAGGGAACCGGGGAACTGGTCAGTGCCATCCTGACCGACCTGGCCCGCGTGGAGGCCGCCGTACTGCGCGCGCCCGGTGCAGGCGTCGCCGCGCCCCTGCTCGTCGATACGGCCGATTTCCTGCTCGGCGTCGCGCTCTGGGCGGTGCGCCACGACGTGCCGCTCGCCCCCGTCGAACCCGTCGTCAACGCGCTGGCCCATCGTGCCAATGCGGCGCGCACGAAGCCGGAGCTGGCGGCCGTCTTCGGTCTCACGCAGGGAGTGCTGGCCCACGTGGGACCGGGGCTACGCGCCGACCTCGAGCGCTCCAATCCCGAGAGGCCCTGGCGCGTGCTGCATGCCAATCTCGCCATCACCGCCATCCGGACCGAGGATGCGGCGCTCATGGACCATGCCTTCGACGCCCTCGACGAGGCTCTCCCCGACGAGCGCGCCGGCTTCTATGCCGAAGCGCTGGCCCTGGCACTCTCGCCCGGAATACCTGCTCCGGTGAGGGAACGGATTGCCGCCCGACACCTCAAATGGACAGCCGCCCGCTGAATGGGCGAAAATAGCAGATTGATTTAGTGAGGCTTTTCCCGAGTTGAAGCTCCTCTTCGACCTTTTCCCGGTCATCCTTTTCTTCGTCGCCTTCAAGTTCCAGGGCATTTACGTCGCCACCGGCGTGGCCATCGCGGCCACCATCGGGCAGGTGGCGTGGGTGCTGGCGCGCGGACACAAGGTGTCGAACATGCAGTGGATGAGCCTCGCGATCATCGTCCTGTTCGGGGGCGCCACGCTGCTGCTGCGCGACGAGACCTTCATCAAGTGGAAGCCCTCGGTCCTCTACTGGCTGGCCGGCTCGGTATTCCTGGGGGGCCTCGCTTTCGGCACGAACCTCGTGAAGGCGATCATGGCCGAGGGCATCACGATGCCCGAGCATGCGTGGACGAAGCTGTGCATTGCCTGGGGCGTCTTCTTCCTGTTCAAGGGAACGCTCAACCTCTGGGTGGCCTACACCTTCGACACGGACACCTGGGTCAACTTCAAGCTCTTCGGCGGCATGGGGCTCATGTTCGCGTTCGTGATCGCGCAGGCTTTCTGGATGGCGAAGTACCTGCCGGACGAGGATGCCAAGTCCGCGCCGGAAGTCGCCCCGGAAGCGCCCAAGCCCTGATCGATCGCCCGCCGACAGACCGCAACCGATGCTCTACGCCATCATCGCCGAAGATGTTCCCGGTTCCCTCGACAAGCGCCTGGCCGCGCGGCCCGCGCACGTCGAGCGCCTCAAGGCGCTCGTCGCGGAGGGAAGGCTCGTGATCGCCGGCCCGCATCCGCTCATCGACTCCGAGGATCCGGGCCCGGCGGGATTTTCCGGCTCCCTCATCGTGGCCGAGTTCGCCTCGCGCGAGCTGGCGCTGGCGTGGGCGAGCGCCGACCCCTACGTCGCCGCGGGCGTCTACGCCAGGGTGACGGTGAAGCCCTTCAGGAAGGTGCTGCCATGAGCCTGGAGACGCGCATCCGCGAACGCCTGGCCGTGCTCCAGCCGCAGACCATCGCCCTCGTCGACGAGGACCACCTGCACATCGGCCACGGCGCCACCGGCGCGCACTGGCAGCTCACCATCGTTTCGGAAGCCTTCCGCGGCAAGGCGCCGCTGGCGAGGCATCGAATGGTTTATGAGGCGCTGGGCGACCTCATGAAACGCGACATACACGCCCTTAAAATCGAGGCGTTCGCGCCCGAGCAGTTCTGACCCCACGAAAATGAAAAGGATTACCCCATGCATCGCAACCTGAAGACCCTCGCCGTCGCGCTCGTCGCGGGCACGCTCGCCGTCGGCGCCTACGCCCAGGAAAAGGCCCCGAAGAAGGCTGCGGCCCCCACCGCCGCCTCCGGCGGCAAGATCGTGGTGAACGGCGTCACGATCCCGCAATCGCGCATCGACACGATGAACAAGGAGCTCACCGCGAGCGGCCAGCCCAACACGCCCGAGCGCCAGAAGGCCGTGAAGGACGAGCTGATCAACCGCGAGGTGCTCGTCCAGGCCGCACAGAAGCGCGGCCTCGACAAGAACCCGGATGTGGCCGCGCAGATGGACATGGCCCGCCAGGCGGTGCTCGTGCGCGCCCTCTTCGAGAGCGAGGTGAAGGCGAACCCCATCACCGACCTGCGGACCTGCAGAAGCAGTACGAGGACTTCAAGAAGTCCATGGGCGAGAACGAGTACAAGGTGCGCCACATCCTCGTCGACAAGGAAGACGACGCCAAGGCCATCATCGCCGACCTCGGCAAGGGCGGCGACTTCGCCAAGCTCGCCAAGGACAAGTCCAAGGACCCCGGCTCCAAGGACAACGGCGGCGACCTCGACTGGGGCCCCTCCGCGCGCTACGTGAAGCCGTTCGCCGATGCCGTCATGGCCATGAAGAAGGGCCAGACCTCGACCACCCCGGTGAAGACCGACTTCGGCTACCACGTCATCCGCCTGGACGACGTGCGCCCCCTGAAGGTGCCCGGTTTCGACGAGGTGAAGGAGCAGTTCCGCCAGCGCGCCCAGCAGCAGCAGATCCAGAAGCTGGTGATGGACCTGCGCAGCAAGGCGAAGGTGGAGGAGCGCTAGGCTCCTTCATCGGCAGCCACGAAAAGGCGCCTGCGGGCGCCTTTTCCTTTGGTACCGGGTTATGAACCCGGTTCATGAACCGGGTTCATAGCCCGACACCGGCAAAGCGCTATCATCGGCGGCGAACCATCCGGAACGAGGACTGCCCATGTCGACTTCGCTCGTGGTGACCGCCATCGGTCCCGACCGCCCCGGCATCGTGAAAGAGATTTCCGATGTCGCGCAGCGCTTCGGCGCGAGCTGGGCAGGCAGCCGCATGGCGAACCTCGCCGGCCAGTTCGCCGGCATGGTGCACTTCGAGGTCCCCGACGATCGCGCCGGCGCCCTGGCCGAAGCGCTGGTCACGCTGGAATCGCAGGGGCTGCGCATCGTCATTGCCCGCAGCAAGGTCGGTGCCTCCGCGCCCGCCCGCCGCCGCGTGCGGCTCGAACTCGTCGGCCACGACCGGCCGGGTATCGTGCGCGAGCTCTCGGGCAGCCTCGCGCAACGCGGCGTGAGCATCGAGGAACTGGAGACCCACGTCGCGAGTGCCGCGATGTCGGGGGAGCACCTGTTCAAGGTGAAGGCGGTGCTCGCGGTGCCCGCGGAACTGGCCAATGCCGACCTGCAGCGCGGGCTGGAGTCACTCGCCAACGAAATGATGGTCGATCTCGAACTGGGAGAGCCGGCCGGCGGCTGACACGGGAAATCTGGAGGAGAGGACACCATGTACAAGCGGATATTGCTGGCCTACGACGGTTCGGAATCGGGACAGAAGGCCCTGCTCGACTGTCGCGACATCGCGCAATGGAGCAGCTCGGAATTGCGCCTGGTTGCCGTCATGCCGTCGGCCGCCGCGCTGATCGGTGCCGAGGGCGGCGTCTACGACGTGGCCGCCGAGGAACGCGACCGGGAGCACTTCCAGGGCATTCTCGACGAGGGCTTGCGGCGCCTGGCCGATGCCGGCCACAAGGCCAGCGGCGAAGTCCTCGTCGGCGATGCCGTCGACGAGATCGCCAAGTGCGCGCGCCGGATCGAGGCCGACCTCATCGTCGTCGGCCACAAGCACCTCGAGGGGTGGGCCGCACGCTGGTGGCGCGGCTCCGTGTCGAAGACGCTCATCGAGCACGCTCCCTGCAGCGTGCTGGTGGTCATCACCCCTTAGATGAACCCGGTTCGGATGAACCGGGTTCAGATCCTCTTCCTCAGAGCAGGCAGCTCATCCGCTCCTCGCGCAGGCTCGCGAAGCCGAGCCGCTCGTAGAAGCGCTTCGCACCGGGATTGTCGACGTGGGTCGCGGTGTCGATGCGCGTCACGCCCGCGCTGCGCAACTCCTGCTTCAGGGCCGCGAGCATCGCCGAGCCGATGCCCTGCCCTTCCAGCCCGGGGCGCACGTTGACGTCGTCCAACTTGGCCACCAGCGCACCACGGGACGTGGAGATCGCGAAACACACGACGCAGCAGCCCACGACCTGCGATTCCCGCCGCGCCATCCAGACGAAGCCGTGCTCGGGCCTGGCGACGAAGAGATCCAGCGCGCGCCGCAGGGCCTCCGGTCCGCCATCGCCATAGGTCGCGGCGACGTCGAGGTAGTGCGGATCCGCCTGCAGGAAAGCGAGGAACAGCTCGAAGGCGGCCTCGCGATCCCCGGAGCCCATGCGACAGAAGGACAAGGGGCCCGCAGTCATCGGCGCGAGGACTTCTCCGTCCCCATCCCGCCGGCCACGCCGTAGGCGCCCACGCGGTTTTCGGTCAGCGTCAGCGCCTGGAAGCGCCGGTCGAGCCGGTCGTAGTCCGCCTCGTGTTCCGCGAGATAGCCGCTATAGGCCTCCTCGCTGCGCCAGCGGTCGATGGTCACGTACTCGCCGGGGCGCTCGTCGTCGACGAGCAGCTCGGTGCCGAGGTAGTCCGGCGACGCCGAGAAGAACTTCGCCCACTCGCCCTTCGGCCCGTAGGCCTTCTCGAACTTCGCCAGCTCGGCCGGATCGACGCGGTAGCGCCAGATGATCACGTACATGACGCCTCCCGAATGGGGTCAGATCACTTGGCTCAAGAACCGTGCAAAGCACCTGCGCGCTTTCAGCCGAGCCAGGCGCGGGCATTGCGGAACATGCGCATCCACGGCGAGTCCTCGCCCCAGCCCTCGGGGTGCCAGGACATGAGCACGCTGCGGAAGACGCGCTCCGGGTGCGGCATCAGGATCGTGAAGCGCCCGTCGGGCGTGGTGACGCCGGTGATGCCGCCGGGCGAGCCGTTCGCGTTGTAGGGGTAGGTCTCGGTCGGCTTGCCGCGATTGTCGACGAAGCGCGCGGCCACGAGGTACTGGCAGGCCTCCATCGCCTTCGCATCGCGGAACACCGCGCGCCCCTCGCCGTGCGCGGTGACGATGGGGATGCGGCTGCCTTCCATGCCGGCGAAGAAGAGCGAAGGCGACTTCTGCACCTCCACCAGCGTGAGGCGCGCCTCGTACTGCTCGGAGAGGTTGCGCTCGAAGTGCGGCCAGTTCTGCGCGCCGGGGATGATCGCCTTCAGGTTCGACATCATCTGGCAGCCGTTGCAGGCGCCCAGCGCGAAGGAGTCCGCTCGCGCGAAGAAGGCCTCGAACTCGTCGCGCGCCCGCGCATTGAAGAGGATCGACTTGGCCCAGCCCTCGCCGGCGCCGAGCGTGTCGCCGTAGCTGAAGCCGCCGCAGGCCGCGAAGCCCTTGAAGTCGGCAAGCTGCACGCGGCCCGGCGATGATGTCGCTCATGTGCACGTCGACCGCCGCGAAGCCGGCGCGGTCGAAGGCGCCCGCCATTTCCATCTGGCCGTTGACGCCCTGCTCGCGCAGGATCGCGATCTTCGGCCGCGCGCCGCTGGCGATGTAGGGCGCGGCGATGTCCTCGGCGGGATCGAACGCGAGCTTCGCGCTGAGCCCCGGATCGCCATCGTCGAGGATGCGGTCGTATTCCTGGTCCGCGCAGGCCGGGTTGTCGCGCAGCCGCTGGATGGCGTGCGTGACCGACGACCAGGCGCGGTGCAGGTCGACGCGCTTCTCGGCCAGCACGGGCTTGCCGTTCACGATCACGCGCACCTGCCCTTCGGCGTTGGGATGCCCGATCACGTGCGACTCGCGCGAGAGCCCCGCCTCGCGCAGCGCCTGCATCACCGCCGCGCGCTCGACCTTCGCGCACCTGCAGCACCGCGCCGAGTTCCTCGTTGAACAGCGCCGCCAGGACACGCTCCGCCAGATTGCCGGCGAGGACATCGGTCTGGCGTTCGTGGCCGTCGACGTCCAACTGCTTCGGGTCGAGCGCCAGGTTGTCGAGGTAGATCGTGATGCCGGCGCGGCCGGCGAAGGCCATCTCGCAGAGCGTCGCCAGCAGGCCGCCGTCGGAGCGGTCGTGGTAGGCGAGGATCCTTCCCGCGGCGTTCAGGGCCTGGATCGCGCCGAAGAACGCCGCGAGCTTGGCGGGATCGTCGACATCCGGCGCCGCATCGCCCAGCTGGCCGTGCACCTGCGCGAGCGCCGAGCCGCCGAGGCGGTTGCGACCGCCGCCCAGGTCGATCAGGACCAGCTCCGTCTCGCCGCAGTCCGTGCGCAACTGCGGGGTGAGGGTCTTCCTCGCATCGGTCACCGGCGCGAACGCGGAGACGATCAGGGAAAGCGGTGCGGTCACCGCCTTCGCCTCGCCGGTGGCCGCGTCCGTCCACGCCGTCTTCATCGACATGGAATCCTTGCCGACCGGAATCGAGACGCCCAGCGCGGGACAGAGCTCCATGCCGACGGCCCGCACCGTGTCGAAGAGCGCTGCATCCTCGCCCGGATGGCCCGCCGCGCACATCCAGTTGGCGGAGAGCTTGACGTCGCCGAGGCGCGCGATCGCCGCCGCCGCGATGTTGGTGATCGCCTCGCCCACCGCCATGCGCCCGGAGGCCGGACCGTCGATGAGCGCCAGCGGCGTGCGTTCGCCGATCGCCATCGCTTCGCCGAGATACGTGGCATAGCCCATCGTCGTGACCGCGCAGTCCGCCACCGGCACCTGCCACGGGCCGACCATCTGGTCGCGCGCGCACAGGCCGCCCACCGAGCGGTCGCCGATCGTCACGAGGAAGGTCTTGTCCGCGACGGTGGGCAGGCGCAGGACGCGGTAGGCCGCCTCCCTGAGGTCGATCGACCCGGTATCGAACGGCGCCAGCTTCCTGGCGACGCGCTTCACGTCGCGGTGCATGCGCGGCGGCTTGCCGAGCAGCACGTCGAGCGGCATGTCCACCGGCTTGTTGGCGTAGAGCGGATCGTCCACCACCAGCTGGTGGTCGGCCCGCGCGTGCCCCACCACCGCGTACGGGCAACGCTCGCGCGCGCAGATGCGCTCGAACTGCGCGAGCCGGTCCGCCGGGATCGCGAGCACGTAGCGCTCCTGCGACTCGTTGGACCAGATCTGCATCGGCGTCATGCCGGGCTCTTCGTTGGGAACCTTGCGCAGGTCGAATGCGGCGCCGACGCCGCCGGCATGCGCGAGTTCCGGGAACGCGTTCGATAGGCCGCCCGCGCCGACGTCGTGGATGGAGAGGATCGGGTTCGCCGGCCCCATCTGCCAGCAGGCGTCGATCACTTCCTGGCAACGACGCTCCAGTTCCGCGTTGGCGCGCTGCACGGAATCGAAGTCGAGCGCTTCGGTGTTGGTCCCGCTCGCCATCGACGAGGCCGCGCCGCCGCCGAGACCGATGAGGAACGACGGCCCGCCCAGCTGCACGAAGGCGGTGTTCGCGTCGAAGGGATGCTTGGTCACGTGCGCGGCGGACAGGTTGCCCAGGCCGCCCGCGAGCATGATCGGCTTGTGGTAGCCGCGCACCTCGCCCGCGACCGGCATCTCGAAGGTGCGGAAGTAGCCGGCGAGGTTGGGGCGGCCGAACTCGTTGTTGTAGGCGGCGCCGCCGATGGGACCCTCGACCATGATCGCGAGCGGTGTGGCGATCCTTCCGGGCTTGCCGTAGTCGCCTTCCCAGGGCTCGCGCTGGTCCGGCAGGTTGAGGTTGGAAACGGAAAAGCCGGTGAGCCCGGCCTTGGGCTTGGCCCCCGTGCCCGTGGCGCCCTCGTCGCGGATCTCGCCGCCGGCGCCCGTGCCGGCGCCCGGGTGCGGGGCGATGGCCGTGGGGTGGTTGTGCGTCTCCACCTTCATGAGGATGTGCGTCAGGTCGCGGTGGTAGCCCCAGTTGCCCTGCGCATCGGGGAAGAAGCGCTCGATCTCCGCGCCTTCCATGACGGCGGAGTTGTCGGAATACGCGACCACCGTGCCGCGCGGGCTCACCGCGTGCGTGTTGCGGATCATCTGGAAGAGCGACTTGTCCTCAACCTTCCCGTCGATGGCCCACGAGGCGTTGAAGATCTTGTGCCGGCAATGCTCGCTGTTGGCCTGCGCGAACATCATCAGCTCGACGTCGGTGGGGTTGCGGCCCATGCGGCCGAAGTTCTCGACCAGGTAGTCGATCTCGTCGGGCGCCAGCGCCAGGCCCATCGCGACGTTGGCTTCCTCGAGCGCCTTCCGGCCGCCGCGCAGGAGGTCCACCGTCGCGAGCGGCTGCGGCTCGTGGTGCGCGAAGAGCCTTTCCGCCGCGGCGAATTCCGTCACCACCGTCTCGGTCATGCGGTCGTGGATCGCCTCGCGCAACGCCCGTCGCGGTCTTCTCGCGCAGCGGCTGGCCGTCCTGCATCGCGAACCAGTAGGCCACGCCGCGTTCCAGCCGGACCACCTTCGCCAGGCCGCAGTTGTGCGCGATGTCGGTCGCCTTCGACGACCACGGCGACACCGTGCCGAAGCGCGGCAGGACGACCTGCAGCTCGCCCCGGGGTTCGGCCTTTCCCGGTGTGCCATAGGTGAGGATCTTCGCGAGCACGTCGGACTCCGCGGGCGCGAGCGGCTCGGCGAGGAGCGCGAAATGGACGAAGCGGGTGTCGATCGCGACCGCGGCACGCAGCCCGGGCTTGAAGCCGGCGACGAGCTTTTCGATGCGGAAGGGGGAGAGGGCGACGCTGCCTCGCAGCGTGAGCAGGGGCTGCGCAGGCGCGGCGTGCGAAATCATGCGCGAATTATACCGGAGCCTACCGCCAGCGAAGGAGGATGCGCAGGCGGCGGAACTCGTCCGCGCCGACGGCATCCGGGGCGATGAAGATGGTGCGCGAGAAGCGCCTGCCCTTCCGGCAGCCAGCGCACGATGACGAGCCACGGCGCGACGAAGCAGCGGTCCAGCAATGCGCCCCTGGCCTGCGACCCGTCGCGGTAGTCGATCTCGAGGCAACCTGCCAGATCGACGGCCAGGCGGCGGATGGATCCCGGTCCCTCCTGGCAACCATGGCGGCGCAGGGCACGAATGGATAGTGCTGCCAACGCCAGCGCCAGGCCCCCCTTCGCCCAAGGTGGCATGGCGGCAACCAGGATGGCGACCAGCGCCGTCACCGCAACGACCGTCACCCAGGACTGCGTCCGGCGCGAACAACCCGGTGCGATGACCACACGCCAGGCAGGGTCGTTGGGGAGAGCGTCACCGCTATACTTGAATGCATCCCACCCTCGCCTTCATTTCCATCCGGTGACCTCAGCCCCCGCCCTTCGTCTGCGACCTGACTCCCTCCAACGCGTTGCTGCGCGTTTCGGGTGACGACGCCGCCGAATTCCTGCACAACCAGTTCACCAACGACGTGAAGGCGCTCGCCGTGGGTGCGGCGCAGTGGAACGGCTGGTGCACGCCGAAGGGGCGCTTCCTCTACACGTTCGCCCTGGCACGGGATGCGGACGGGTTCCTGCTCCTGCTGCCGGCCGCGTTCGCCGAGGCGCTCGTCAAGCGCCTGCGCATGTACATCCTGCGTTCGAAGGCGAAGGTCGAGGACGTGTCGGCGACCACGCCCCGCTTCGGCCTCTGGGGTGGTGCGATTCCTGCCGGCGCGTTTCCGCTCGGGAAGGATCGCGCGCTGGTGTTCGGCGCGGCGCCGGAGGGCCGTCCCGCGACGCTCGACGACTGGGGGCTCTCGCTCATCCGCGACGGCGTGCGTGCAGGTCGTGCCCGGCACGCAGGAGGAGTTCGTGCCGCAGATGGCCAACTACGACCTCATCGGCGGCGTGAGCTTCAAGAAGGGCTGCTACCCCGGGCAGGAGATCGTCGCGCGCACGCAGTACCGCGGCATCCTCAAGAAGCGCACCGTGCGCGTGCATTCCGCGACGGCGCTCGCACCCGGGGACAAGGTCTACAGCGCGGCCTTCGGCGAACAGTCGGCCGGCACCGTCGCCAACGTGGCCCCCTCGCCCGAGGGCGGCTTCGAGGCGCTGGTCGTGGCGCAGCTCGAGGCGATCGGCCAGAACTCCCTGCACGCACGTCTCGCCGACCGGCCCCGCCCTCGACATCCTCCCGCTGCCCTACTCCTGGTAGGTTCTGGGGACGGTACTCCGGTACATGTACCCGGTAACCTGTCCCCAATACCTGTCCCCTTGCAGAGGTCGGGCGCGCATGCCGATGTGCGGGATGCCGGCTTCGAGGTACTCGTCGCCTTCGACGACGTAGCCGTGCCGCGCGTAGAAGTCGCGGGCGTGCGACTGCGCGTGCAGGTAGGTCTCGCGGAAACCGCGCCGCCGCGCTTCGTCCATCAGGGCCGCGAGGATCGCGGTGCCGACACCGCGGCCGCGCCAGGCGGCCAGCACCGCCATGCGGCCGATGCGCCCGTCGGGCATGAGGCGGCCGGTGCCGATGGGCTCGCCCGTCGCGCTCTCGGCGAGCGCGTGCGCGCACTCGCCGTCACGGCCGTCCATCTCCAGATCCGCGGGCACTTTCTGCTCGCCGACGAAGACCGTCGTGCGGATGGCGGCGAGCGTGGCGGAAGCCTCGCGCCAGTCGACGAGACGCACGCGGAAGTCGGGGGAATTCACCATGGTAGAGTCGCCGCCACGCCCGAGATTCTACCCGCCGCTCCCGATGAAGCCGCCGTCCGTCCCCATTGCAGCCATGGCCGCCCTGTGCGCGATCTGGGGCTATTCGTGGGTGGCGATGAAGATCGCGCTCACGCATGCGCATCCGTTCGACTTCGCGGCGCAGCGCCTGGTGGTGGGCGCGATCCTCCTCTTCGCCATCGTCGCCGTCACCGGCCGCAGCCTCGGGTTGCCCCGCTACCGCATGGCGATCGTGCTCGGCTTCGTGCAGGTGGGCGCGTTCGTGATCCTGTCGCACTTCGCGCTGCTGTCGGCCGGGCCGGGCAAGACCTCGGTCCTCACCTACACGATGCCGTTCTGGATGATCGTGTTCGCGCACCTCCTGCTGCACGAGCGCATGCGCGGCGCGCAGTGGCTGGCGGTGGCCGCGGCGTTCGCGGGGCTCGTCCTCATCGTCTCGCCGTGGAAGCTCACGAGCCTGGAGGGCAGCCTCCTCGCCGTCGCCTCCGGCGCCGTGTGGGCGTTTTCGGCCGTGCTGTCGAAGCGCTGGCCCACCCGGGGCGCCGACACGCTCACCTTCACCGCCTGGCAGCTCGCGTTCGGGTCGATCCCGCTCGTGCTGCTCTCGCTCCTGCACCCGCACGAGGCGACGCGCTGGAACGGCGAGTACGCGCTCTACCTCGCCTACTCGACCGTGTTCGCCACGGCGGGCGGATGGTGGCTGTGGACGTACGTGCTCTCGCACGCGCCCGCCGGCCTCACCGGGCTCAACACGCTCGCCATCCCGGTGCTGGCGGTCATCGCGTCGTGGCTGCAGCTCGGCGAGCGTCCGCCGCCGCACGAGCTGGCGGGGATGGCATTGATCGGCGGACGACCTCAAGGGCGACGAGATCCTCATCGTCTCCAACCGCGAGCCCTACATCCACGTCCGGCAGGGCGAGCGCGATCGAGGTGCTGCGGCCCGCGAGCGGCCTGGTCACGGCGCTGGAGCCCGTGATGCGCGCCTGTTCCGGGACCTGGATCGCCCACGGGGCCGGAAGCGCCGACCGCGAGGTGGTCGACGCCCACGACCACGTGATGGTCCCTCCCGAGAATCCCGCCTACCGCATCCGCCGCGTCTGGCTGACCAAGGAGGAGGAAGCCGGCTACTACTACGGCTTCGCGAACGAGGGGATCTGGCCGCTCTGCCACATCGCCCACACGCGCCCGGTCTTCCGCGCCGCCGACTGGGAGCACTACCGCGCGGTCAACCGGCGCTTCGCCGAGACGGTCGTCTCCGAATCGCGCACGCGCAACCCGATCGTCCTGGTGCAGGACTACCACTTCGCCCTGCTGCCGCGGATGATCCGGGAACTGCTTCCGGAGGCGACCATCATCACCTTCTGGCACATCCCCTGGCCCAATCCGGAAGCGTTCGGCGTCTGCCCGTGGCGCGCGGAACTGCTCGAGGGCCTCCTCGGCTCCTCCATCCTCGGCTTCCACACGCAGTTCCACTGCAACAACTTCTTCGACACCGTCGACCGCTACCTCGAGGCGCGGGTCGACCGCGAGACGTTCACCATCTCCTATGGGGGCGCGCCGACCGAGGTGCACCGCTACCCGATCTCGATCGAGTGGCCGCTGCAGGGCCTCGCGAGCCAGTCGCCGGTGCCGGAATGCCGCCGGGCGATCCGCGAGGAACTCGGCCTGCCCCCGGGCACGAGCCTCGGCGTCGGCGTGGACCGCCTCGACTACACCAAGGGCATCCTCGAGCGCTTCGCCGCCATCGAGCGCTTCCTCGAGCTGGAGCCCGCCTGGGTCGGGCGCCTCGCGTTCGTCCAGATCGCCGCTCCCAGCCGCTCCAGCATCGACGAGTACCAGTCCCTCGATGCCCGCGTGTCGCGCACGTGCATACCTTTTCGAGCGTGATGTGCTGGGTGGCCTGCGACCGGCTGGCGAAGATCGCGCACCAGCTGGGCATTCCCGATGCCGCCGCGCGGTGGCGCGGGGAGGCAGACCGCATTCACGCCGTGATCTGCGCGCGGGCGTGGTCGGCAAGCAGGGCAGTTTCGTGGCCACGTTCGAGGGCGACTCCCTCGACGCGAGCCTGCTGCTGCTGGTCGAGCTGGGCTTCCTCAAGGCCGACGATCCGCGCTTCGCCGGCACCGTCGCCGCCGTCGAGCGTGAACTGCGGCGCGGCGACTTCATCTTCCGCTACACGCAGGCCGACGACTTCGGAACGCCCGAGAATGCGTTCCTCGTCTGCACCTTCTGGTACATCGACGCGCTGGCGATCCTCGGCCGGCGCGACGAGGCACGCGCGCTCTTCGAGGCGACGCTCGCCCGGCGCAACCGGCTCGGACTCCTCTCCGAGGACGTGAACCCGGTCACCGGCGAACTCTGGGGGAATTTCCCGCAGACCTACAGCATGGTGGGGCTCATCAACAGCGCCACGCGGCTGCGCAAGCCCGAGGGACCACGCCGTTCGACAGAACGCCGGGCCGGCCTACGCCTTGCGGCGCGGCGGCTTGTAGCGCTTCACGCTGCGCATGATCTCGGCCTTGGCCTCCTCCGGGCCGACCCAGCCTTCGATCTTCACCCACTTGCCCGGCTTCGAGGTCCTTGTAGTGGCCGAAGAAGTGCGTGATCTGCTCGAGCATCATGCCGGGCAGGTCGCGCGGCGTCTCGATGGCGCGGTAGAGGGGCGTCAACTTGTCGATGGGCACGGCGAGGAGCTTGGTGTCGCCGCCCGCCTCGTCGCTCATCTTGAGCATGCCGATCGGGCGGCAGCGCACCACCACGCCGGGCATCAGCGCGAAGGGGCGTGACACCAGCACGTCGACCGGGTCGCCGTCGTCGGACAGCGTGTGCGGGATGTAGCCGTAGTTGCACGGGTAGTGCATCGCCGTCTGCACGAAGCGGTCGACGAAGAGCGCGCCGGTCGTCCTTGTCGACCTCGTACTTGATCGGATCGGCGTGCATCGGGATCTCGATGATGACGTTGAAATCGTTGGGCAGGTCCTTGCCGGCGTCGACGCGGTCGAGATTCATGGCGTTCCTTCGGTTGGCGCGTTGCCCTCGAGGCAAGCGAGCGCTGACATTCGGATGTGGTAAATTGCCAGGGGCATTATCGCAAGTTCCCGATTTGACTGGCAAAAAAGCCGAATCAAAACGATGAACCGATCGCACCCCCTCATCCTGACGCTGGACCAGCACGGCGTCCCGCACCGCTGGGTGACCTGGCAGCAGGCCGTCTGGTACTACGCCAAGGAGCGCGTGGCCTGGGAAACGGGTCGCGAGGCGTTCACGATCTGGGGCGGGCGCTCCCACCTCACCGGCGAGCGCTCCAGCATCACCGCCAACTCCATCATCGCCATCCGCGGCAGGGCGCTCGCGATCCGCGGCTTCCACCAGACCCCGCCGCTCAACAACCGCGAGCTCTTCCACCGCGACCGCGCCATCTGCGCCTTCTGCGGCGGCATCTTCCCCCCGCTCCGGCTCACCTGCGACCACATCCTGCCGATGTCGCGCGGCGGCCGCGACACGTGGATGAACGTCGTCACCGCGTGCCGCTCGTGCAACCAGAGCAAGGGCAGCCGCACGCCGGAGGAGGCGCACATGCAGCTCCTCTATGCGCCGTACGTGCCCAACCGCGCGGAATTCCTCATCCTCGCCAACCGCCGCATCCTCGCCGACCAGATGGAGTTCCTGAAGCAGCACGTGTCGGCCAACTCCCGCCTGCACGCAGCCGCAGTGTAGGCTTCGGGCATGCGAGCAAGCCGGCGTGCGGTGGTGGCGGCGATCCTGGCGGTGCTCACGCCGCTCGGCCGCGAGGCGCTTGCCCAGGCCGTGCGGCCGCCGCGGCGCGTCGCGGTGCTGTTCTCGGGCGGGCGCGAGCAGTACTACGAGGACTTCAAGGCCGAGTTGCGCCTGCGCGGCTACAACGAGTTCCAGAACCTCGTCATTCTGCCAAAGTGGGCCATGGGCGAGCTCGGCCGGCTTCCCGGGCTCGTCGAGGAGGTGCTCAAGTTCGAGCCCGAAGTGATCGTCACCTCGTCCACCGCGGCGACGGTCGCGGTCCAGCGCACGGGCACGAAGATCCCGGTGGTGATGGCGACTTCCGCCGACCCGGTGCGCTCGGGTTTCGTCACGAGCCTGGCACGACCGGGCGGCAGCATCACCGGGCTGGCGTCGCTCGGCGTGCAGCTCAGCATCCAGACGGTCGAGCTCCTGCATTCGGTGGTGCCGAAGGCGCGGCGCTACGCCGTTCTGCTCACGCCCAATTCCGCCTATGATGCGCAGATGCCGGAGATCCTCGAAGCCGCCGGGAAGCTCGGCATCACGCTCGTCACGCGGCGCGCCAACAGCGAGGCGACCCTCGAGGAGGTCTTCGCCGGGTTCCGCAAGGATGGCATCGAGGCCATCGTGGTCTTCGGCGACGCGGTGTTCGTGCGGCTGCGCCGCAAGCTCGCCGCGCTCGCGCGCCGCTTCAGGATGCCGGCCATCTACCAGTGGCGTTCCCACGCCGAGGCGGGCGGGCTCATGAGCTACGGCCCGAAGATCTCCCAGGGCTGGAAGGTCGCGGCGCGGTACGTCGACCGCATCCTCAAGGGGGCCGATCCCGCCGCCACCCCCATCGAGCAGGTGACGATCTTCGAGCTGGTCATCAACACCGCCGCGGCGCGCGGCCTGAAGCTCGCCATCGCCGCGCCGATCCTGCAGCGCGCCGACGCCTTGATCGAGTGACATGGACGCATGATCCTCACCGTCGGACACACCAAGGGCGGCGTCGGCAAGAGCACGCTGGCGCTCAACATCGCGGTCGAGCGCGCGCGCGCCGGGCGCGAGACGCTGCTCATCGACGGCGATCCCCGGCAGACCAGCGTGAGCAAGGCGATCGGCATCCGCGGCGAGGCCGGCGTGCAGCCCGCCATCCCGTGCATCGTGCTGGAGGACGCCCGCGCACTGCGCCAGCAGGTGGGAATGCTGCGCCCGAAGTACCAGGACGTCGTGATCGACGTGGGCGGCAAGGACTCGAACTCGCTGCGCGCGGCGCTCACCGTCACCGACGCGCTGCTGCTGCCGATCGCCCCCGAGTCGGTCGAGGTCTGGGCGATCGACGACATCATCGAGCTGGTCGAAGAGGCCCGCAGCATCCGCGAGGTGCGCGTGCTGGCGGTGCTCAACCGCGCCAAGCCGGCGGGGCGCGACAACGAGGAGACGCTCGCCGTGATCCGCGAGTATGCGGGGCTCGAATTGCTGCCGGTTTCCGTGGGCAGCCGCGCCATCTTCGGAAACGCTTTCGGGCGTGGCCAGAGCGTGGCAGAATACCGGCCCGGCAACCCGAAGGCCGCGACCGAGCTCGCCAGCCTGCTGCAAAGCATCTACGCCGATTGATCCGCAAACCCCGGGGAACCAGATGACGATTACGCGCGCAAGGAAAGCGGTTGCGAAGCCGAAGGCCAAGCCCGAGAAGGCGTCGCTCACCGCCGAGCAGTTCATTGCCAAGGCCGATCCGCTACCGCCCCCCGACCAGCCGGAACCGCCGCCTCGCGAAGCGACGCCTGCGGGCCGCGACGAACGCGCGCTCGCCATCGTCCGCGCGCACGTCCCCTGGGCCGCGGGCGCCGGCATCGTGCCGATGCCGGGCATCGATCTCGCGCTCATCAGCGGCGTGCAGATGCGCATGCTCGCGCGGCTTTGCGAGGAATACGGCGTGCCTTTCCGCAAGGAACTGGCCAGGTCGACGATCGCCACGCTGCTCTCGAGCCTGCTGCAATACGCGGTGTCGGGCAACCTCGCCGCGGCGGCGCTGCGGTTCATCCCTTACGCCGGTACGCTCATCGGCTTCGCGGTGATGCCCGCCTTCGCCGCCGCCGCCACCTTTGCGCTCGGCAAGGTCTTCATCACCCACCTCGAGTCCGGCGGCACCTTCCTCGAGTTCGACCCGCGCAAGGTCGAGGCGCATTTCCATGCCGAGTTCGAGCGTGCCCGCGGTGCCGCCGCCTGAATGCCGATGGCCGCCGACGAGACCGACGCGACCGTCTACCAGGTCGTGGTGAACGACGAGGAGCAGTACTCCATCTGGCCGGACTACAAGGCGCTGCCCGCGGGCTGGCGGCTGGAGGGCAAGAGCGGCCCGAAAGCCGAGTGCCTCGCCCACATCGAGTCGGTCTGGACCGACATGCGCCCGCTCAGCCTGCGCCGGAAAATGGCGCCGTAGGCTTCCCGCCGTGGCGCTGAGCTATCGCCCGCCGCCGGCGGACTGGAGCCTGCGCCCGGGCGAGATCCATCTCTGCTTCGTGCCGCTGGCCGCTTCGGCCGCCTGCCTCGCTCGCCTCGAGCGCGTGCTGGCGCCCGAGGAGAGCGACCGCGCGCGCAGCTTCCGCACCGCCGCGCTGCGCGCGGCCTTCATCGCCGCGCGCGGCCTGCTGCGCGCGATCCTCGCGCACAGCCTCGGGCTGGAGCCCGCGCGCCTGCCCCTGGAGCCGGGTGCGGGCGGCAAGCCCCGCGTGGCCCTTCCCGCGCGGCTGCGCTTCAACCTTGCGCACTCGGGCGGCTGCGCGCTCTACGCGCTGGGGCACGACCGCGAGCTCGGCGTCGACCTCGAGCGCGTCCAGCCGATGCCCGATGCGGAGTCGATCGCGCGGCGCTTCTTCAGTCCCGCCGAGGTGGCCGACATCCTGTCCCTCGGCGCGCAGGAGCGGGACGCGGCGTTCTTCCGCTGCTGGACGCGCAAGGAGGCGTACGTGAAGGCCACCGGCGAGGGCCTCGCCCTGGGCCTCGACCGGTTCAGCGTAACGCTCCTGCCCGGCGAGCCGCCCGTGCTGCAGGCGCCCGAAGACGGGCGTGCCTGGTCGCTCTTCGACGTGAGCCCGGAGGCGCGCTACGCGGCAGCCCTCGTGGCCGGGGGCGCGCCCGCCACGATCCACGCGTGGGCCTTCGGCGATGCCGACCACTGCGCGGGCTACTTCGGCCGTGATACGCTCGCCACCTGCGCCACGAGCCCGCCACGCCGCGGGAAAAGCACCTGTCCACCCGCATGACGGCCTCCCGATCCACGCCGACCGAAATCCCCGCCCCGGACGACCCCGAGGCCGCCTCGCGCCTGCGGCGCCTGCGCGACTGGGTGAGTGCCGAGGCCAAGTGGGTCGTGATCGTCGCCGGCATACTGCTTTTCCTCGTCATCTACTTCTGGGAAAGCATCTTCGTGACGATCGGCTCCGGCCAGGAGGGCGTGATGTACCGGCGCTTCTTCGGCGGCACCGTGACCGACAAGCTGATGGGCGAGGGCATCCACTTCGTGCCCCCGTGGGACCGCATCTACATCTACAACGTGCGCCACCAGGAAGTCGAGCACAGCATGCCGGCGCTCACGCAGGACGGCCTCACGGTGACGGTGAACCTCTCCATCCGCTACCGGCCGCAGAAGGAACTGGTGGGCCTGCTGCACAAGTCGATCGGGCCCGACTTCATGAAGATCGTCGTGGTGCCCGAGGTGGAAGGCTCGGTGCGGCGCGTGGTCGGCGCGAGCCCCGTCGGCGCCATCTACCAGAACGCGAGCGGCCTCGACCAGCTGGTGTTGAGCGACGCCCAGGACAAGTCGCAGCGCAACTACATCGACCTCGACGCGGTGATCCTGCGCTCCATCATCCTGCCCAAGGATCTCCAGGCGCAGATCGAGGCGAAGATGGTGGACAAGGAGATGGCGCTCGCCTACCAGTACAAGCTGCAGATCGCCGAGTCCGAGGCGGAGAAGAAGCGCATCGACGCCGGCGGCGTGGCGGCGGCCAACACCATCCTGAACCCCTCGCTCACCGCGAGCGTGCTGCAGTGGGAAGGCATCCAGGCCACGCGGGAGCTGGCGAAGTCGGAGAACGCGAAGACCATCGTCATCGGCTCGAAGTCCGATGGGCTGCCGCTCATCCTCGGCAAGTAGCGCGGGAGCCCGATGAGGATCCGCTCCCTCCCGACCTGGCTGCGCGTGGCGCTCGCGCTGCTGCTGCTCCTGGCGATCGCCTATCCGCTCGTCCTCAAGGGCACCATGGGCAAGGCGTCGGACAAGACGCGGGGAACCTCGAGCTGGCCGCCGCCCCCGATCAGGATTGCCGTGCCCTGGCCCGGCGACGAGGCCGCGGGCCTCGTCCAGGGCGTCAAGCTCGCCCTCGAGGAACTCGACGCCGGCGGGGGGCCGCTCGCCGGGAAGGTGAAGGTGAGCTACTTCAACGAGCCCGAGAGCCTGGCGGACGACGGCGCGCTCGCCCGCCGGATCGCCTCCGACCAGGAAGTCGTGGCGGTGATCGGCCATGAATCGTCGGCCTCGGCGCTGCAGGCGGCCGTCACTTACGAACGCCACGGCATCCTGCACCTCTCGCCGCAGGCCACGCTCTCGCGCATGACGTACCACCGGTTCCAGTACACCTTCCGCATGGTGCCCAACGACGATTCCGTTGCCGCGGCCCTGGTCGAGTTCGCCCGGAGCAAGGGCTGGAAGCACATCGGCATCCTCTATGCGCGCATCGAGGAGAGCGAGGCGCTCGCGCAGGTGTTCTCGCTCACGGCGATCCAGGAGGGGCTGGTGCCGAGCTACGCCAGCTCCTACCTGCCCGCGAAGGACTACCGCGATAACGATTTCCGGCCGCTGCTCGCCGCGTCCCTCGACCGCCCCGCCGACGCCATCCTGCTCGCCGACCGCCTGCCGTGGGCGGGCAAGATGCTGATCGACATGCAGGCGCTGGGGATGAAGCAGCCGGTGCTCGCCGGCGACAACCTCGACTCGGCGGTCACCTGGGACAGTCGCGGGCAAGAGCGCCGAGAGGCTCTTCCTCGCCTCGTTCGTCGATACCGAGTCCAGCGAGCCCGCCTACGCCGCCTTCCGCGAGCGCTTCCGCAAGCGCTTCGGCTCGCCGCCGGGCTACAGCGCCGCCCAGGGGTACGAGGCCTTCACGCTCTTCGCCAAGGCGGTGGAGCGCTCGCGCAGCACCACGCCGATCGTGGTCGCCACCACCATCCGGACCAACTCCTGGGACGGGCTCTTCGGCAAGGTGTCGTTCACGAAGGAAGGGCAGGTCGAGGGCCGCAAGGTCATCGTCAAGCGCATACAGGATGGTCGTTTCCTCCCATTGAAAGAGGTGAACCAGTGAACGTCGTGCTGATCATGGTGGCGCTGTCGATCGTCATCGGCTTCCTCGGCCGCAAGCGGCGCTTCGGCTTCTGGGGCTACTTCTTCCTCTCGATGCTGCTCACGCCGGTGGTGGGGCTGCTCGCGCTGATCGCGGCCATCCCCAGGTCCGAGCCGCGCGAGCGGCGCCGCTGACCCCGCGCGCCGGCCGGCCGCCCATGCCTCGATCCCTCGAGTCGCTCGCCCTGGTGCGCCTGCTGCGCCGCGGCTCGAAGCGGCTGAACTTCGAGATGGCCGCGCTCGTGGTGTTCGCGGGCCTGGCCAACGCCGGCGTGCTGGCGATCATCAACACCGCCGCGGAGAACGCCAGCAACGCCAGGAGCCAACGACCGGCTGCTGGGCCTGTTCATCGTCACCATCGCGCTCTACGTCTCGCGCAGCGCTACATCCTCTTCACGTCGATCACCGAGGTCGAGCGCGATTCTCGGCGGCATTCGCGTGAAGGTGGCCGACCGACGTGCGCCGGCCGACCTCGAGTCGCTCGAGCACCTGGGCCGCGCCGAGATCTTCGGCGTGGTCGCGCGCGAGACCCAGAACATCTCGCAGGCGGCCTCGACGCTGGTCATGGCCATGCAGGCGATGATGATGGTCGTGTTCAGCGTGGGCTACCTCGCGCTGCTGTCGAAGACCGCCTTCGTCATCACGGTGGCGGTGTGCGGCGTCGGCATCTGCTGCACCTGCGCCGCGGCAAGGTCGCTGACCCGGCGATGCTGGGCGAGGCGCAGCGCAAGGAGAACGAGTTTCTCGGCGCTGCTGACGCACCTGCTCGACGGCTTCAAGGAAGTGCGGCTGCGCAAGGCGCGCGGCGCCGACCTGTTCCAGCACCTGCGCGCGGTGTCGGGCAC
Source organism: uncultured beta proteobacterium (assembly GCA_963786635.1). Taxonomy (GTDB): domain Bacteria; phylum Pseudomonadota; class Gammaproteobacteria; order Burkholderiales; family Usitatibacteraceae; genus FEB-7. The sequence goes on from CAWAZV010000007.1 coordinate 319,171, forward strand.
CGTCGAGGCCGTCAAGACCCGCATCGGGCCGCGAGTTCTCGTCGCACTTCCTGTTCGCGCAGCTGCTGGTCTACGGCCTGCTCGCGGCGATCGTGTTCCTGCTGCCGCGCGTCGAGCCCCGAGTACTCGGGCGTGGTGCTGAAGCTGACGGCGGCGGTCCTGTTCATCATCGGCCCGCTCGGCAGCATCGTGAACGCGGTGCCGATCTTCTCGGCCGCCAACGTCGCGGCGCAGAACATCTTCGACATCGAGGCGCAGCTCACCGCGTCGAGCGCCGGCCAACCAGAACGGGCGGCCCGAGGCGCCGCCGCCGGCGGCCTTCTCGCGCATTCGCCTGCAGCGCACCGTGTTCCAGTATCCCGATCGCGGCACGCGGCAGCGTCTTCCGGCTCGGCCCGATCGACCTCGAGGTCAACGCCGGCGAGATGCTGTTCATCGTCGGCGGCAACGGCAGCGGCAAGTCGACGCTTGCTCAAGGCGCTGACCGGCCTGTATCATCCGCAGTCGGGCTCGGTCACCATGGACGACACGCTGGTGTCGCCCGAGACCGCGACGCTGGTACCGCAGCCACTTCGCGGCGGTGTTCAGCGAGTACCACCTGTTCGATCGGCTCTACGGCCTGGGCGACGTGCCGGCCGAGCGCGTGCAGCGAGCTGCTGGCGTTGATGCAGATCTCGCACAAGACCGCGTACGAGAACGGGCGCTTCACGACGCTCGACCTGTCGCACGGCCAGCGCAAGCGGCTGGCGCTGCTGGTGGCGCTTGCTCGAGGATCGGCCCATCCTGGTGCTCGACGAATGGGCGGCCGACCAGGATCCGCCGTTCCGGCAGTTCTTCTACGAGACGCTGCTGCCGCAGCTGAAGCGCGAGGGCAAGACCATCATCGCCGTGACGCACGACGATAAGTACTTCGGCATTGGCCGATCGCGTCGTGAAGATGGAATATGGCGCGTTCCTCCCTGCCGCAGCCTCCTGAGGGCCGCCCCGGCCGCCTCGTCTTCTTCGACCGGTCGCTGCTCGCCGCGCGCGCCTACTGGCGCGCCGCCCTGGCGCGCGAGCTCGGCCCTTCGCGGCTGCCCGTGGACCGCGCCGCGAGCGGCGCGCCGCCCGGCCGCAGCGCGTCCATGCGACGCACCTGTCGGGCGAAGCATGGGCGCGCGCCTGGGCCCTCGCCCGGGAACGTCCCGCGCTCGTCCACCTCCTCGTCACGGCAGCGTGCGCGGTGGTGCTCCACCGGCTGACGGGCTCCGCCGTGATCACCCTGGGCACGCCGGCGCGCGGCGCCGAGGCCCGCCCGAACGCCCTGCCCCTGGTGATCGACGTGGCGCCCGGGCAGGGCTTCCGCGCCCTGCTCGCGCACGTGCGCGGGGTGGCCGCCGACGCCTACGCGCACCAGGACTACCCGCACACCGCCATCGTCGCCGACTTCGGGCTCGCGGCCGCTGCACGGGCGCTGCGCCCTGTTCGATGTCTCGGTCCGCTGTGCGGGCGTGCACGCACCGATGCCCGCCACTTCGGAAGACATCGCGATCGAGGTCGTGGCCGGCGCCGATGCGCTGGCGCTGCAATTGCACTACAAGCCCGCGCTCCACGACGCGGAAAGCATCGCGCGCTTCGCCGCGCGCATCAATCGGGTGCTCGCCGCCGGCGCCGCGAGTCCCGAGGCGCCCGTGGGGGACATCGACATCCTCGACGCCGCCGAGCGCGATGACCTCACGCAGCGCTGGCCGCGCGCGAGCGAGCGCCTCGATGCCGACCTGCTGCACGTGGCGTTCCGGCGCCACGCCGCGCGCGCCCCCGATGCGCCGGCCGTGCTCTTCGAGGGCACGACGCTCGCCTACGGCGAGCTCGACCGGCGCTCCGACGCCCTCGCCGCGCGCCTTGCCGCGCTCGGCGTCGGCCCCGAGGCCATCGTCGGCCTGCACCTCGCGCCCTCGCCGGCGCGCGTGATCGGCGTGCTCGCCGTGCTCAAGGCCGGCGGCGCCTTCCTGCCCCTGGACCCCGCCTACCCGGCCGAGCGGCTGCGCTACATGGTCGAACAGGCGCGGCCCGTGGCCGTGGTCACCGCGGACGGCAGTTTCCTCGCGGCGCTGCCCGCGGTCGCCGTGGTGGCGCCCGAGGCGGACGGTGCCGCGCCGGCCCACGGGGCGCATGCCCGCGCGCCCGCGCCCGCGTTGCGACCCGACAACCTCGCCTACGTGATCTACACCTCGGGCTCCACGGGCCGGCCCAAGGGCGTGGCGTGCCACCACCGGGGCCTGGCGAACCTCGCCGCCGCGCCAGGTCGCGCGCCTTCGCGGTCGAGCCGCGAGCCGCGTGCTGCAGTTCGCGTCCTTCGGCTTCGACGCCTCGGTCTCCGAGATCGTCATGGCGCTCGCCTGCCGGCGCCGCCCTGGTGCATGGCGCCGCGCGAGCGGCTCTTTCCCGGCGCGGCCCTGCACGCCTTCCTCGCGCGCGAGCGCATCACGCACGTGACCCTGCTGCCCTCGGTCGCTGCGAGCTCGTGCCCGCCAGGCCGCTGCCGCTGCCTGCGCACGCTGGCCGTGGCCGGCGAGGCCTGCCCGGCGCAGCTGGTGCGACCGCTGGGCCCCGGGGCGCGCTGATGCTCGAACGCCTACGGCCCCACCGAGGCCACGGTGTGCGCCACGATCGGCGCAGCCTGGCGCCCGGCGAGCCGCACCCGTCCATCGGCCGGCCGATGCCGAACATGCGCAGACCTACGTGCTCGACGCGCGCCTGCAGCCGGTGCCCGCGGGCGTCGCCGGGCGAGCTGTGCGTCGGCGGGCGCGGGCGTGGCGCGCGGCTACCTCGGCGCGGCCGGAGCTGACCGCGGAGCGCTTCGTGCCCGACCCGTTCGCGCCCGCGCCCGGCGCGCGCCTGTACCGCACCGGCGACCGCGCGCGCTGTCCGCCGCGACGGCGACGCTCGAGTTCCTCGGCCGCGTCGGACTCGCAGGTCAAGCTGCGCGGCTTCCGCATCGAGCTGGGCGAGATCGAGGCCGCGCTGCGCGCGCATCCGCAGGTCGCGCGACGCGGCGGTGCTGCTGCGCGAGGACGCGCCGGGCGACAGCGCGGCTCGTGGCCTACGTCGAGGCGCGCTCGCGGGCGCAGCTCGCCGCGGCCGCGCTGCGCGCGCACCTCGCGCAGCGCCTGCCCGACTACATGGTGCCGCGGCCTTCGTCGTGCATGCCGGCGCTGCCGCTGCACGCCGAACGGCAAGGTCGACCGCGCGCGCGCCGCTCGCCGCGCCCGAGGGCGCGGGCGGCGCGCAGCGACGAGCCGTGCTCGAGCCGCGCGACACGGTCGAGCTGGCACTGGTGCGCATCTGGGAGCGCGTGCTGGGCCGGCGCCCGATCGGCGTGCGCGACAACTTCTTCGCGCTCGGCGGCCACTCGCTCCTCGCGGTGCGCCTGCTGGCGGAGATCCGCGAGCGCTTCGCGAGCGACCTGCCGCTGCCCGTGGTGCTGCAGAGCCCACCATCGAGGAACTCGCGGCGGTGATCCACGAGCGCGGCGAGGAGCCGCCGTGGTCGCCGCTGGTCACGCTGCGCGCCGAGGGAACGCGCGCGCCGCTCTTCTGCGTGCACCCCGCGGGCGGAACCGTGCTCTGCTATGCCGAGCTCGCGGCGGCGCTGGCACCCGAGGTGCCTTTCCACGCGCTGCAGGCGCTCGGCCTCGCCGCGGGCCAGGTGCCGTCCGCCACCGTCGAGGAAATGGCCGGGCTCTACGGCGAGGCGATCGTCGCCGTACAGCCGCGCGGGCCCTATCACCTCGCCGGCTGGTCCGCGGGCGGCCTCATCGCCTGGGAACTCGCCCGGCAGCTGCGCGCACACGGGCGCGAGGTGGCACTGTCGCGTAATGTTCGACACCTATGCGCCCGCCGCGCTCGATCTGCCCGGCCCGGGCGCCGCGGACGACGTGCGCGACATGGTGACGCTGCTGGGCTCCGAGGTGGCGCTCGACGAAGCGCTGCTGCGCCGCCTCGGGGGCGATGCGCGGCTCGCGTACCTGCTCGACGCCGCCAAGGCGGCCGGGATCATCCCGCCGGGATACCGCCCGGCCGAAGCGCGCCGCCTGATCGACGTGTTCGCCGCCGTGAGCCGCGCGGCGGGCGCCTATCGCCCCGCGCCCTGCGACGCGCCCGTCATCCTCTTCACCGCGCAGGAGGAGACGGCCGGCGCGGTGCGCGATCCCGCCGAGGCGTCGCACGGCTGGCGCGGCCTCGCCCGCGGCGGGCTCGAGATCCAGACCGTGGCGGGAAGCCATGTGCAGATGCTGCGCCGGCCCCTGGTCGCGGACATCGCGTCGCGCCTGCGCGAGGCGATCGCTCAGGCGGGCAGCAGCACCACCGCGCGGCGGTCCCAGAGCTGCAGCAGCTCGCGCGTGAGCGCGGCGATGCGCTCGTCGCCGCCGATGCCGGCGCCGCGGCAACGCTCCTCGATGCTGCCCGCCGCCTCGCCCGCCAGCACCGCGTACACGTCGCGCGAGATGGGCGTGCGCGGGTGGGTGAAGAAGCTGCTCGCGGTGCTCTCGATGGCGTGCCGGACCGCGCCGCCGGCGTCGCCGCGCCGCACGAGCTTCTGGTGCGGCCGCAGCCCGGCCGCCAGGCGCAGCACCTGCGCGGGATCCGGCTGCTGCGGCTTGGTCACCAGGCAGTCGCCCACGACGAGGTAGTCGATGCCGGTGGTGAGGAAGCACGCCACCGCCTCGTCGATCGAGTCGACGATGGGCTCGGCGTCGTTGTTGAACGAGGTGTTGAGCAGGACCGGCACGCCGGTGCGCCGGCCGAAGGCCTCGATGAGCGCGTGGTAGCGGGGGTTGGTGTCGCGGCTGACGCTCTGCACGCGCGCGGTGCCGTCCACGTGGGTGACCGCCCCCAGCACCTCCCGCATGGCCTCGCGCACGCGCACCACGAAGATCATGAACGGGAGCGAGGCGCAGGAGGCCGGCACCTCGAAGAAGTCGTGCAGCCGCTCCTCCACCACCGAGGGGGCGAAGGGCCGGTAGCCCTCGCGCTTCTTCACCATGGCGTTGACGACGTGCTTGAAGTCGGCGCGGCGCGCGTCGGCGAGGATGCTGCGGTTGCCGAGCGCGCGCGGGCCGAACTCCGAGCGGCCCTGCACCCAGCCGATGACCGCGCCGCCCGCGAGCAGGTCCGCCGCCCGCTCGACGATGTCGCCGCAGTGCTGCGCCGCCACCAGTCCCGACCACGCCGCGAGGCGCGCGGCGATCGCGTCGTCGGCTCCGATGTCGCTGCCCAGGTAGAGGTGCGGCAAGGGGCGCGGCCGCATCGTCATCCCGGCCGCGGCGCCGGCGGCGAGCGCCGCACCCAGCGCGTTGCCGGCATCGTGGGCGGCGGGCTGCACGTAGATATCCTCGAACAGCCCCGAGTAGAGCAGCTTGCCGTTCAGCGTGCAGTTGTGCGCGACACCCCCCGAGTAGGCGAGCGCGCGCTCGCCCGTGGCGCGCGCCTGGTGCGCAAAGATGTGCATGGCGATGCGCTCCAGGGTCTCCTGGATGGCGGCGGCAAGGTCCTTGTGCACGTCGCTGAAGGGTTCTCCCTTGCGCCGCAGTTTGGGCGAGCAGGCCGTGCTCGCCGATGAGCGCCAGCTTCGCGCCGTCGGGGACGATCTCGAACTGGCCCCTCGGGGAGCAGCGTGTAGAAGCGCTCGAAGAGCGGGCGGTAGCGCGCGGGATTGCCGTAGGGTGCCAGCCCCATCACCTTGTACTCGTCGAAGCGGCGGTAGCCCAGCAGCGCGATGGCCGCGGTGTAGAAGGAACCCAGCGACTGCGCCGCCGAGTACTCGACGAGCGGCGTGATGCGCGCGCCGTCGAAGGTGGCCGCCATCCCGGAGAGGTGATCGCCTTCCCCGTCGAGCGCCACCGCGAGACCGCGCGCCTGCCCCGAGGCGTGGATCGCCCCGTGCAGGTGCGCCAGGTGGTGCCGGCAGAAGTGCAGCTTGGCGCGCACGTCCACGCCGAACTCGCGCTCGAAGAGGCGGCCGACCAGCTCGCGCCCCGTGACCAGGGGCTCGGCGGGGTCCACCAGGGCGCAGAAGGTGGCGAACTCGTCCACCACGGCCTCGTGCGCATCGAGGCTCACGAGATCGACGTCGGCGAGCGTCGCACCCGCCCGCTCGAGGCAGAAGCGGATGCTGCGCGCGGGAAAGAAGTTGGAGTGCTTGACGCGGTTCAGGCGCTCCTCCTCGATGGCCGCGACCACCGCGCCGTCGCGCACCGCCACCGCGGCGCCGTCGTGGGCCGAGTAGCCCCCCAGCGCATCGTCCGCCTCGCCCGCGCGGATGCCACCGTGCCAGCCGAGTACCAGCATCACGCCTCCCCGAACGCGAAATCGTCTTCGTCGGCGGTGCGCGCCGGATGCGCCGCGCCCAGCGGCAGCGCGATGATCTGCGCCGCGGGATCGGCGGCCATCGCGCGCACGACGTCCTGGAACGCGCCCGCCAGCTCGGCGGCAGTCGCGGCCTCGAAGAGGTCGCCGGCGTACTCGAGCCCGCCCGCGATGCCCGCGGGGCCCTCCTCGATGGCGAGCGTGAGGTCGTACTTGGCCACCACCGCGTCGAGCTCGAGCGCCTCCACCTCCAGGCCCGGCAACGCGAGCGCAGCCGCGTGCTGCATCACGAACATCACGTTGCAGAGGGGCGCATGGCCCTGGACGCCGCGCCCGCCCGCCGCCTCGACGATCTGCTCGAAGGGCAGCTCGCCATGGGCGAAGGCATCGAGGGTGCGCTCCTGCACGGCGCGGCACAGCGCCGCGACACTTTCCTGCGCCCGGCAGGCGATGCGGATCGGCAGGATGTTGAGGAAGAGTCCCACGAGCGGCTCCAGTTCCGGGCGCGCGCGGTGGCCCGCGGGCGTGCCGATGGTGAGGTCCTCCTGCCCGCTCACGCGGAAGAGGAGCGTGGCGAAGGCCGCGAGCAGGGTCGCGTGCAGCGTGGTGTGCGTGCCGCGGGCCAGCGCCCGCAGCCCCGCCGTGAGCCCGGCATCGAAGGCGAAGCGGATCGTGCCGCCGCGCAGGCTGGGCGGGCCCGCGCGGGTGCGATCCGCCGGCAGGGGCACGCTCGCCGGCGCACCGGCGAGGCTCTGCGCCCAGTACTCGCGTTGCGGGGCGAACGCGAGCTGCGCATCGGCGCCGCGCTGCCACGCGGCGAAGTCGCCGTACTGCAGCGCGAGCGGCGGCAGCGCGGCGGGGGCCCCGGCGGCGCGCGCCGCGTAGAGTTGCGCCAGCTCGCGCGTGAGCGTGGCGAGCGACCAGCCGTCGGCGAGGATGTGGTGCAGCACGATCACCAGGACGTGTTCCGCCGGCGCGGTGCGCAGCAGCGCCACCCGCATGAGCGGCGCTCGCGCCAGCTCGAAGGGGGTGTCCGCCAGGCCCTGCGCGATGCCGCGCGCCGCCTCGATCGAGACCGCGTCGCGGCGGTCGATGGGCACGCGCAGCCCGGGCACGACCACCTGGGCCGGAACGCCGCCCCGTTCCACGAAGGCCGTGCGCAGCATCTCGTGGCGCTCCACGAGGGTGTCGAGCGCGCCCTGCAGCGCGTCGGCGTCGAGCGGGCCGGCGAGCCGCGCCGCCGACGGCATGTTGAAGGCGGCGCCGCCGCCCAGCCGATCGACGAACCAGAAGCGCTCCTGGGCGAAGGAGAGCGGCAGCGGCCCGGTGCGATCCACCGGCTGCAGCGGTGCGTCGTGGCCCGCCGCGCGCGGCGCCGCGTCGATCGCGCGCGCCAGCGCCTCGACGCTCGGCGACTCGAAGAGCCGGCGCAGGGGCAGTTCCACGCCGAACGCCCGGCGCACGCGCGCAGCCAGCCGCGCGGCGAGCAGCGAGTGCCCGCCCAGCTCGAAGAAGCTCTCGTCGCGGCCCACCACCGGCAGTCCGAGCACCTCGCCGAAGAGCCCGGCGAGCAGGCGCTCGGTCTCGGTGCGCGGCGGCGCGCGCTCGCCCCGCGCGGTCTCCTGCGGCGCGATCCCGGCCAGTCGCCTGCGGTCCACCTTGCCGCTGGACGTGAGGGGCAGTTGCGGCAGCACCGCGAAGGCCGCCGGCACCATGTACTCGGGCAGGTGCTCGCGCAGGAAGCCGCGCAGCGCGTCGGGATCGGGCGGCTCGCCCGGCGCCGGGACGACGTAGCCGACGAGCCGGCTCCCGTCGAGTGCCACGACCGCCTGCGCGACGCCGGGATGGCGCATGAGCCAGGCCTCGACCTCGGCGGGCTCGACGCGGAAGCCGCGCACCTTGAGTTGCGCGTCGGCGCGGCCGAGGAACTCGAACTCGCCGTCGGGGCGCCGGCGCACGCGATCGCCGGTGCGGTAGAGCGAGCCCCTCGCCGTGAGGGATCGGGGAGGAAGCGCTCGGCCGTGAGCTCGGGACGGTTCACGTAGCCCTGCGCGACGACGATGCCCCCGGCGTAGAGCTCGCCGGGCATCCCCGGCGGCACGGGCTCGCGATGCTCGTCGAGCACGTGGAGCCGCGCTCCCGCGACGGCGCGCCCGATGGGCGGAAGCTTCGGCCAGCCCGCGGGCGGTCCCTGGAGCCGGTAGGCGGTGATCACGTGCGTCTCCGTCGGTCCGTAGTGGTTGTGCAGCTCGCAGGCGGGCAGGCGCCGGAAGAAATCGACCAGCGCCCCGGTCGTGCGCAGCTGCTCGCCCGCGGTGATCACCTGCGCGAGCTCGCCGGGCAGCTCCTCGTCGCGAACCTCCGCCGCCGCCTCCGCGAGGCCCTGCAGCGCGACGAACGGCAGGAACAGCCGCCCGATGCGCGCCTCGCGCAGGAAGCGCAGCAGGGCGAACGAGTCGCGGCGGCGGTCGTCGTCGATCACCACCAGCGTGCCGCCGCAGGCCCAGGTCACGAAGATCTCCTGGAACGCCACGTCGAAGCTCACCGGCGTGAACTGCAGCGTGCGCGCCGGCGCCGCGAACCCCTGGCCCGCGCGGCCCCACGCGACCAGGTTGGCGATGACGCGGTGCGGCACCACCACGCCCTTGGGCACGCCCGTGGATCCCGACGTGAACAGGATGTAGAGCGGATCGTCGGGCGCGGCGGTGCCCGCGGGGACGGTCGCGGGAAGCGCGTCGATGGCCGCGCGGTCGCGATCGAGGTCGACGGCGCGCGCGCCGAAGTCGGCGCCGCGTTGCACCACCAGGGGTGCCGCCGCATCGCCAAGCATCGCGGCGAGGCGCTCGGCGGGATACGAGGGATCGAGCGGCACGACGGCCGCCCCCGACTTCACGATGGCGAGCAGCGCCACGAGCATGTCGGCCGAGCGCGGGACGCACAGTCCCACCGGCATGCCGGGCCGCGCGCCGCGCGCGCGCAGGTGATGGGCCAGCCGGTTGGCGCGCGCCTCGAGCTCGGCATAGGTGAGCACCGTGGCGCCGTCCTCGATCGCGGCGGCGGCGGGCGTGCGCGCGACCTGCGCCGCCACGCATTGCAGCGCGTTGTCCGCGCGGCCCGCGGCGGGCGCGTTGCGCGCGGGCTCCGCGACGAGCTCCCGCCTCTGCGCGGGCGTGAGCAGCGGCAGGCGGCTCGCCGGAGCCGCGGAATCGGCGAGCGCGGCGGCGAGCAGCGTGCCCAGCTGCGCGGCGAGTCCGCGGATGGTGGCGGGATCGAAGAGGCCGGCGTCGTATTCGATCGCGCCGGCGAGCGCGCCGCCGCGCTCCTCGATCGCCACGGTCAGGTCGAACTTGGCCTCGGTCGCCGGCTGCTCGAGCGCGCGGATGGCGAGGCCCGGCAGGGTCACCTCCTCGAGCGGCCGGTCCTGCCACACGAAGAGGACCTGGAAGAGCGGCGTGTGCGCGAGGCTGCGCTCGGGCTGCAGCGCTTCCACGACCTGGTCGAAGGGCGCGTCCTGGTGCGCCTGGGCTTCCAGCGCCGCCTCGCGCACCCGCCGCACCACTTCCGCGAAGCTGGGCTCGCCCTCGAGGTCCACGCGCACCACCACGGTGTTGGCGAGGAATCCGACGAGCGACTGCAGTTCCGCGCGCGTGCGGTTGGCGATGGGCGTGCCGACGGCGATGTCGCGCTGCCCGCTCGCCCGCGCGAGCAGGACGTCGAGCGCGGCCAGCATCACCATGAAGCCGGTCGCGCCCATCTCGCGCGCCCGCCGGCGCAGCGTTTCGGCGAGCTCCGGCGCGATCGTGAAGCGCTCGATTCCCGCGCGCCGCGCCTGCTGCACGCCGCGCGGCCGGTCGACGGGCAGCTCGAGGAGCGGCGGCAGGCCCGCGAGGCGCTCCCGCCAGTAGTCGAGCTGGGTGCGAAGCGCGCCGGCGTTGCGCGCGTCGCGCTGCCACGCCGCGTAGTCCGCGTACTGCAGCGCGGGGGGTTCGAGCCGCCTCGCCCTGGTAGAGCGCGGCCAGCTCGCGCAGCACGACGCCCATCGACCACCCGTCGATCACGATGTGGTGGATCGACAGCAGGAGCACGTGGCGCGTGCCGGCGCAGGGTGAGCAGTGCCGCGCGCAGCAGCGGTTGCGTCGCGAGGTCGAAGGGCCGGGCCGCGAGGCTCGCCATGCGGCCGCGCACCTCGTCGGCGGCGCGGGCGGGGTCGATGCCCGAGAGGTCGATGCGCGAGAACGCGACCGGCCGCTCGGCGAGCACCTCCTGCGCGGGCGCGCCGTCGACCGCGACGAAGCGCGTGCGCAGCGCCTCGTGGCGCGCGATGACGGCGTTCAGCGCCGCCTCGAGGCGCGCGGCGTCGAGCACGCCGTCGATCTCGAGCGCCACCGGCACGTTGTAGGCCGCGCCGGGCTCGAGCTGCGTCCAGGAACCACAGGCGCTGCTGCGCGAACGAGAGCGGCAGCGGGCCCGACCGCGGCACGGGGACGATGGGCGCCGGAGCGCCGCCGCCGGCCAGCGCGTCCACGCGCGCCGCCGCCTCGCGCACCGTCGGCGCCTCGAACAGCGCGCGCAGCGGCAGCTCCACGCCGCACGCCTCGCGGATGCGCCCGAGCAGGCGCGTGGCGACGAGCGAGTGGCCGCCCAGGTCGAAGAAGCTCTCGTCGCATCCCACGGACGCGATGGCGAGGACTTCCGACCACAGGCGCTGCAGCTTCGCCTCGGTCGCGGTTGCCGGCGGCGTCACCGCGCGCGCAGCCTCGGGCGGCGCCATCCGCGCCAGCGCCTCGCGGTCGACCTTTCCGTTCGGCGTGCGCGGCAACGCCGCCATCGGCACGAACGCCGCGGGCACCATGTATTCGGGCAGCCGCGCCCGCAGGTAGGCCCTGAGATCCAGGGCTGCGCCGGGCGCGCAGCCGAGGTAGGCCACCAGCTCGCGACCGCGGCCCGGCACCTCGCGCACGAGCACCGCCGCCTCGCGCACGGCCGGGTGCGCGCGCAATGCCGACTCGATCTCGCCCGGCTCGACGCGGTAGCCGCGCACCTTCACCTGGTAGTCGACCCGCCCGAGGTAGACCGAGGCTTGCGTCGGGCAGCAGGCGCGCGAGGTCGCCGGTGCGGTACAGCCGCGCACCGCGCCTCGGCGGCGAATGGATTCGGCACGAAGCGCCGCGCGGTGAGCGCCGCATTGCCCGCATAGCCGCGCGAGAGCCCCGCGCCGCCCACGTAGATCTCGCCCACCACGCCCTCGGGCACGGGCTGCATGTCGGCATCGAGCAGGTGCACCTCGTAGCCCGCGGCGGCGCGGCCGATGGGCGTGCGCGCTTCCGGGTCCCCGCCCGCGCGATGCCGGTGGAAGGTCGCGCACACCGTGGCCTCGGTGGGCCCGTAGCCGTTCACGATCCGCAGCCCCGGAACGGCATCGCACAGGCGTTGCAGCGCGCCCTGGCGGATGGGCTCCACGCCCACCAGCAGGCGATCGAGCGGCGCGCCGCCGCGCGCGAGTGCGTCGCCCACGGCGTCGATGAGCCCCGGCGGCAGGTAGGCGCTGGTGATGCCGTGCTCGCGGAAGTAGCGCACGAGGCCCGCCGCGTCGGCGGCGGCCCCGCGCGGGAGCAGGTGCAGCGTGCCGCCGGTCGTGAGGCAGGAGAAGATCTCCCACACCGAAACGTCGAAGCCGAAGGGGCAGAGCGCCGCGCCGGAGAGCGCCGCGCCGCGCGGCGCCAGCCGCTCGAAGGCATCGAGCAGGGCAAGCACGTTGCGGTGCTCGACCATCACGCCGTTGGGCTTCCCGTGGAACCGGAGGTGTACAGGAGGTAGGCGAGGTCGCGCCCCTGCACGTCGGCGCGCTCGCCGGGTGCCGCGGTGCGGTCCTGCACGTCGACGCGGATCACCGCCGCACCGAGCCCGGCCGCGAGCGGCGCATGCCGCGCGTCGGTCACGAGGCAGCGCGCGCCCGCATCGGCCAGCATCGCGGCCAGGCGCGGCGCCGGCAGCGCCGGATCGAGCGGCAGGTAGGCGGCTCCGGCCTCGAGGATGCCGACCATCCCGGACACCATGTCCGCCGACCGGTCGAGGAGCAGTCCCACGGGGACGTCGCGCCCGGCGCCGGCCCGCGCCAGCGCGCCCGCGAGAGCCGCGGCGCGCGCCGCGAGCTCGCCGTAGGTGAGGCGCTCTTCCCCGGCCACCACGGCGAGCGCGTCGCGATGCGTGGCGACGCTGCGCGCGAAGCGCGACACCAGGCTCTCGCGTGCATCCGTTGCGGCCATTGCATCCCCGTGCGTGGCGCGGCCGCGCGCCTCCTCGGGCGCGACGAGCGCGAGCTCGGCGAGCGGCGCATCGGGCGCGGCCGCGATCGCGCCGAGCAGCGTGGCGAAGTGGCGCTGCAGCCGCCCGATCGTGCCGGGGTCGAAGAGGTCGGTGGAGTACTCGATCGACAGCTGCAGCGACGCGGCGTCCTCGCGGAACGCGAGCAGCAGGTCGAACTTGCTCGTCCCCTCCGCCGCCGGCACCGGGCGCACCAATGCCCCGGCGAGGCGCAGTTCCTCGGCCGAGGCGCGCTCGTAGGCCACCATCACGTCGAACAGCGGATGCCGGCTCGCATCCCGCGGCACGCCGAGCGTCTCGACCAGCAGGTCGAAGGGATAGGCCTGGTGCTCCATGCCGTCGAGCACGGTGCGGCGCACGGCGGCGAGCAGCTCGCGGAAGCTCTGTTGCGGGCGCACCTCGTCGCGCAGCGCCACGGTGTTCACGTAGAACCCCACCTGCGCCTCGAGGCCGGGATGCTCGCGCGCCGCGGCGGGGTGGCCGACCACGATGTCGCGGCTGCCCGAGTAGCGCGCGAGCAGCACCTTCACCGCGGCCACGAGCGCCATGAAGAGCGTGGCCTGCTGCGAACGCGCCATCGCCGCCATGGCGCGGAATGCTTCCCCGGGCAGGGTGGAGGCGACCACGGCACCGCGGTAGGAGCGGCGCGGCGGCCGCGGGCGGTCACCGGGCAGCTCGAGCACCGGCAACGTGCCGCCGAGCTGGCGCTGCCAGTACGCGCCCGCGGCCTCGAGCGGGCGCGAGTTGAGCCAGGCCGCCACGTCGCGGGGTCGCAGCGCGAGCGGTTCCAGCCGCGGCTCGCGCCCCGCGGCGAACGCCGCGTACAGCTCGCCCAGCTCGCGCGTCATCACCTGCACGGACCACTCGTCGGCGATGATGTGGTGCAGGACCACCGCGAGCCGGTGGCGCGCCGGCCCCTCGCGCACGAGCAGCATGCGCAGGAGCGGGCCGTGCTCCAGGTCGAACACGCGCCCCTGCGCTTCGCGCACGATGCCGGTCGCCTCCGCTGCGGGATCGTCCGCGGCGGACACGTCGAGCAGCTCGAGGGGCGGCGCGACCGGCCCGGCGTGCACGCGCTGGCGCGGCTCCGCGTCGACCTGCACGAAGGTGGTGCGCAACGCCTCGTGGCGCGCCACCAGCGCGGCGGCGGCGCGCTCGAGCGCGGCGCGATCGAGGGCTCCGTCGATCGCGAAGGCGCCGGCGATGTTGTAGGCGGCGCCGGCGGCACCGGAGTTGTGCAGCAGCCACAGGCGCCGCTGCGCGCGGGTGACCTCGTAGTGCTGCGCCTCGGGCAGGCGCGCGATCGGCCGCGGGTCGGCGCCGGCGCGGCCGCGCAGCAGGCGCGCGAGCGCGGCGACGGTGGGATGGGCGAAGAGCTCGCGCACCTCGAGCGCGATTCCCAGCTCCTTGCGCACGCGCGCGGCCAGGCGCACCGCGGTGAGGCTGTGCCCGCCCAGGTCGAAGAAGCTCTCGTTCACGCCCACCTCGCCCACGCCCAGGACCGCGGCCCAGGCGGCGGCGAGCCGCGCCTCGAACGCATCGGCGGGCGGGTCGGGCGAGCGCGGGGCGGCCGGCGCCTCGCGCGGCAGCCGCGCGCGGTCGAGCTTGCCCTGGGGCGTGAGCGGCAGCGCGGCGAGCGCGATGATCCGCGCGGGCAGCATGTAGGCCGGCAATGTCTCCTTCAGGCGGCGGGTCACGTCCTCGAGGACCGCGGCGCCAGCGGCCACGACGTAGGCGACCAGCTCCGTGTCGCCGGCAGCGTCGCGCTGCGCGACCACGGCCGCCTGGCGCACGCCGGGGCACGCTTGCAGGTGCGCCTGCACCTCGCCCGGCTCGATGCGATAGCCGCGCACCTTCACCTGGTCGTCGCTGCGCCCGGCGTACTCGAGCGTGCCGTCGTCGAGCCAGCGCGCCACGTCGCCGGTGCGATAGATGCGCTCGCCGGGGCGGAAGGGATGCGGCGTGAAGCGCGCCGCGTCGAGCTCGGGGCGGTCGACGTAGCCCAGGGCGACCGCCACCCCGCCCACGCACAGTTCCCCCGGCGCGCCGATGGGCACGCGGCGCCCGCGGCCGTCGAGCACCAGCACCTCGACATTGGGGATCGGCCGGCCGATGGGCACCGAGCGCGTGAAGCGTTCCCCGGGCGCGACCTCGTAGGTGGTCACGTGGATGCTGGCCTCGGTCGGCCCGTAGAGGTTCGCGAAGCGCAGCCGGGTGCTCAGCGCCGCGGCGGTCTCGGGATGCGCGGCCTCGCCCCCGGTCGCCAGGAGCTTGAACGAGGCGAAGTCCCCGGGCTCGAGCAGGCGCACGTAGGAAGGCGGCAGCACGGCGGCCGTGCAGGCCGAGCGCCGCAGCAGCGCGCCGAAGCGCGCGGGGTCGGCCACGGTCTCGCGATCGGCGACCACCAGGGCCGCGCCGTGGCAGAGCGCGTAGCCCATCTCCCAGATCGAGGCGTCGAACGACGGCGAGGCGAAGAACGCCACGCGGTCGCCTTCTGCCAGGGGCTGCAGCTCGGCCAGGTGCGCCATCACGTTGAGCACCCCCGCGTGCCCCACCGCCACGCCTTTCGGCATCCCCGTCGAGCCCGAGGTGTAGATCACGTAGGCGCACGGCTGCGCCGGCGCATCGGCAAGCGGCGCGAGCCGCGCGCCCTCCTCCACGAGCCGCGCCACGTCCGCGGCGCGCAGCGTCGCCGCGCAGCGCGCATCGGCGAGCAGGAAGTCGATGCGCTCCTGCGGCAACGCGGGATCGATCGGCAGGTAGACGCCGCCGGCGCGCATGATCCCGAGCCAGGCCACCGCGAGCTCGGCCGAGCGCTCCAGCAGCACCGCCACGCGCCCGCCCGGCGCCAGCCCCTGGCGCACGCGCAGCGCGGTCGCGAGCGCCGTGGCGCGCCGGTCCAGCTCGGCGTAGCTCGTCTCGCGATCGCCCTCGATGACCGCCGCCGCCTGCGGTGTCGCGCGGATCGACTCCCCGATCGCCCCGTGCAGCGTGGCCGGCCCCGGGCGCTCGGCACGGGTGAGCTCGAATGCGCCCAGAGCCCGGCGTTCCTCGTCGCCCACCGCATCGAGCTCGCCCACGGGCGAGCGCGGCGCTGCGGCCGCGGCGAGCACGAGCGTGCGCAGCTGGGCGAAGATCCGCTCGACCTGCGCAGGCGCGTAGCGCGACGCGTTGAAGTGGAAGCTCGCGGTGAGCGCCTCGCCGGGCACGAAGACGACGTTGAGGTCGTAGGGCGCCTGCGCCTCGCCGCTCGCGCCCTCGAGGCGAAACCCGAGGTCGCCCCCGGCCGCGGCCGCGGCGACGCCGGCATCGCGCGGGAAGTTTTCCCAGGCGACCAGGTGATCGATGGCGCCGTGCCCTGCCTGCAGCTGCGCCAGCGGCAGCCAGGCGTGCTCCTGCGCGGCGACCACGGCGGCCTGCACGCGCGCGGCGAGCGCGGCGAAGGGCTCGGCCGCGTCGACCGTCACGCGCAGCGGCACGGTATTGGTGAAGAGCCCCACCATCGCCTCGACGCCGGCCACGCCGGCCGGCCGGCCCGAAACCACGATGCCGAAGGCGAGGTCGCGCTGCCCGGCGTCTTCCGTGCCCGCTCGCTGGTAGCGGCCGAGCAGGATCGCCCAGAGGGAATTGAGGAGCGTGCCGGGCGTCACCTCGCACTCGCGCGCGCAGCGCTCGAGCGCCTGGTACTCGGCCGGCGCGAAGCGCCACTCGCGCTGCTGCGCCGCGTACTCCGGCGGCTGCCATCCCGGCCGCGAGGACGGAATCGACGCGGGTCCGGCGTATCCCGCGAGGGCTTCGCGCCAGTAGCGCCGGTCCTCCTGCGCGTCGCGGCCCTCGAGCCACTGGATGTAGCGCGCGTACGGTGGCGGGGCCGGCGGCAGGGTCCCGCCCGCGTACAGGCGCAGCAGGTCGGCGATGGCGAGTCCCACGCTCCAGCCGTCGAGCAGGATGTGGTGAAAGGTCCACACGACCTGGTGGCTCTCCGCGTCCAGGCGCAGCACGGCGATGCGCGAGGCGGGCTCCGCGGCGAGGTCGAAGGCGCGGTCGCGTTCCTCGCGGCGCAGCGCCGCGGCACGCGCCTCGCGCTCTTCCGGCGGGACACCGCCCAGGTCCTCGAAACGCCAGCGCACGGGCACGTCCTTCAGCACCATCTGCAGCGGCCGCGCCGCCTTGTCGTGGACGAAGACCGTGCGCAGCGCCGCGTGCCGGCGCACCAGCTCGCGCCAGGACCTCTCCAGGCGCGGCACGTCGAGCGTGCCGCGCAGGCGGTAGGTGACCTGCTCGCGGTAGGCGCGGGAGTCGGGCGCGAGCAGCCACTCGAAGAGCATCCCCTCCTGCATCGGCGCGAGGGGATAGAGATCCTGCAGGTTCTCGCGCTGGATCACTTGAAGAGGTCCTCGAGCTCGTCGACCGAGAGCCCGGCGTAGGTGAGGTCCGAGGGCGTGAGCTCGCCCTCGTCGCGGCCGACGCAGAACGCGACCAGCGCGGCGACTTCGTGCCGCCAGGCCTCGAGCAGCTCCCGCATCGCCGCGAGATCGAAGCGCGCGGCGTTGAAGGCGAGCGCCAGGCGCATGCGCCCGGCCAGGGCGAGCGCGCTCGCCTCGAGCTCCGCGAGGCACGCGGCATCGGGATGCACGCCGCCTTCGACCGCCTGCGGCGACATCGCGAACGCGGCCGCGGGGTCGGCGTCCACCTGGCCGAGGTAGTTGAAGCTCACCTGCGGGAGCGCCGCGAGCGGGGCGCCGCCGAGGTAACGCAGCACGCCGTACGCGAGTCCCCGGTCGGGCACGGCGCGCAGCGCCTCCTTCACCGACTTCACCTGGTGGCCCGGGTCGCGCGCGGGATCGATCGCCAGCACGAAGGGATAGAGGCTCGTGAACCAGCCGATGGTGCGGCTCGCGTCCACGCCCGGCGGAAGCGGGTGGCGCCCGTGGGACTCCAGCGTGAGGCCCGTCGCGGCGACGCCGAAGCGCGCGTGCAGCGCGCGGGCGAATGCCGCGAGCAGCAGGTCCTCGGCGCTGGTGCCGTAGGCGCGGTTGGCGCGGGTGAGCAGCTCCGCCGTGCCGGGCTCGTCGAGCTCGAGCGCGAGTGTCGCGCGGTCGCGGTAGCGCGCGGGCGGGATGTCGCCGGCAGCGACCAACGGCGCGCACCGCGACTCGACCTCGCGCCAGTAGTCGAGCTGCGCGCGCGCGGCCCCGGTGCGCCCGTACTCGGCGACCGCCGCGGCGACGGCGAAGGGCGTGTCGGTGGCGGCCATGAATTCCGCGGCTGCGCCTTCCGCGGCCCGCATCGCCGCCGCGAGGTCCTCGATCAGGATGCGCCACGAGACGCCGTCGATGCACAGGTGGTGCACCACGACCAGCAGCTGGTCGCGCTCCGCGCCGCG
Source organism: uncultured beta proteobacterium (assembly GCA_963786635.1). Taxonomy (GTDB): domain Bacteria; phylum Pseudomonadota; class Gammaproteobacteria; order Burkholderiales; family Usitatibacteraceae; genus FEB-7. The sequence continues at coordinate 337,228 of CAWAZV010000007.1, forward strand.
CGCGATGGCGAGGCGATGCAGGTTGCCCGCGGCGAGGTCGAAGGGCGCGAGCAGCTCCGGGAGCGCGGCCGGCAGGTCCGTGACCGTCGCGACGAAGGGATAGTGCGCGCCGGCGGGAAGCACGCGCGGCTCGCGCCCGAAGGCGAGCCGCAGTCCCTCGTGCCGGTCGCGCACCGCGGCGAAGGCGCGCGCGACACTTCCCGCGTCGAGGCGCCCGCGCGCGTCGAGGAGCACCGCATGGTGGAAGCGGCCGGGTTCCACGCGGTGCTCGGCGAAGAACCGCGCCTGCGCAGCGGTGAGCTGCGGAGCGGCGGCGCGCGGCGCCGTGCCCGCCGCCGCGGCCGCACGCGTGATGAACGGCGCGAGGCTGCGGATGGTGCGGTGCTGGAAGAGGTCGCGGATCTCCATGCGCAGCCCCTGGCGCGCGAGGCGCGAGAGGATCTGGATCGCCTTGATCGAGTCCCCGCCCAGGGAGAAGTAGCTGTCGTCGACGCCCACGCGCGGCGTGCCCAGCACCGCCTGCCAGGTCTCGGCGAGCGCGCGTTCGATCTCGCCCGCGGGCGCGGCATAGTCGCTGCCGACCTCGAGCGCCTGGCCCGCCGCCTCCGCGGCCAGCCGCTTGCGGTCGAGCTTGCCGCTGTCGGTGCGCGGCAGCCCGGCCACGCGCAGGAAGCGCGACGGGATCATGTGCTCGGGCAGCATCTCGCCCAGGTGGGCGCGCAACGCCTCGACGTGCACCGGCGCCGCGAGCACGAGCGCGGCGTGCAGCTCGGCGCCCTGCGCGCCGTTCGCCACGAACACCGCCACCTGCTCGACGTCGGGATGGGTGGCGAGGTGGTGCTCGATCTCGCCGGTCTCGATGCGGTAGCCGCGCACCTTCACCTGGTCGTCGTAGCGCCCGAGGCACTCGATGCTGCCGTCGGCGAGCACGCGCCCGGAGTCGGCGGTGCGGTAGGCGCGCAGGCCGCCCAGCGCCGGCAGGCGCACGAACCGTGCGGCGGTGAGCGCCTCGTCGTTCAGGTAGCCGCGGCCCACGCCGCGGCCGGCGATGCAGATCTCGCCGCGGGCGCCGCGCGGCGCCAGGTGCCCGGCGCGGTCCACCACGAAGACGGCCACGTTGGGCAGCGCGGTGCCGACGGGCACGCTGCCCGCGCGCTGCTCGGGCATCCGCGCGACGAGGTGCGCGGTCGCGTCCACGCAGCACTCCGTGGGCCCGTAGACGTTGGTCACCGCCATGCCGCCACGGCGGAGCACCTGCTCCACCAGGTCCCAGGACAGGGGCTCGCCGCCGACGAGCGCGTGGCGAACCGTGCCGCACAGGGCCGCGAACCCGTCCGCGTGCGCCATCACGCCGAGCAGGGTCGGCGTGGCGTCCATCACGTCGACGCGGCTCTCGCGCAGGAAGCGGTTGAGGGCGGCGCCGTCGCGCCGCGTGGCCTCGTCCACCACCACGAGGGTGTGGCCGAGCAGCAGCGCGGCGAAGATCTGCTGCACCGAGGCATCGAAGCCGTAGGAGGCGAGGAGTGCCACGCGCAGCGCGCCCGGGTAACGCCGGTACACCTGCGCCTCGAGGCCGCGCACCAGGTTCAGGACCGAGTGGTGCTCGATCATCACGCCCTTCGGGCGCCCGGTCGATCCCGAGGTGTAGATCACGTAGGCCAGGTCCGCCGGGCGCACCGGCGCGCCCACGGGAAGCTCGAGGCGGGCATCGGGATCGCGCGCGTCGAGCACGGGGACCGTCGCCACCGCGCGCGCGGCGGCGACCGCCGCGCCCGAGGCGATCACCGCGCGGCAGCGCGCGTCCTCCAGGATGTAGGCGATGCGCTCGCGCGGCAGCGAGGGCTCGAGCGGCAGGTAGGCAGCGCCCGACTTGAGCACCGCGAGCAGCGCCACGGGGAGCTCGGTGCCGCGCCCGACGAGCACCGCGACGACCGCGTCGGGCCCGAGCGGCGCCAGCGCGCGCAGGCGGTGCGCGAGCGCGTTGGCGCGGCGGTCGAGCTCGGCATAGGTGAGGCTCCCGCCCGCGCCCTCCACGGCGATGCACCCGGGCACCCGGGCGGCGCAGCGCTCGAAGGCGTCGACCAGCGTGTCGGTCGCCTCGGGCGCCGCTTCCGGAACCGCCGTGCCCAGGATCTCCGCGCGCTCGGCGGCGGACAGCATGTCGACCTGGTCGAGCCGCAGGCCGGCGCGGCGCGTGACCGCTTCGGCCACGGCGAGGAAGTGTCCCTCGATGGCCGCGATCTGCGCGGGCTCGTAGCGGCCGGCGGCATAGGTGACGCGCACCTGCAGGTCCGCCACCGGCACGAACTGCACGTCGAGGTCGTAGTGCGTCTGCTCGATGTGGGTCACGGCCTCGACCGCGAAGCCCGCGTCGGGCAGCCCCGCCTCCCCGGTGAGCCGCGGGTCCACGGGGTAGTTGGCGAAGGACACCAGCGTGCCGAAGAGGCCCTCCTCGAGGCGATGCACCGACTGCACGCGCGCGAGTGCCGCGTGCTGGTGCGACCCGGCCTCGCCGGCCTCGCGCTGCATCGTGTCGACCAGCTCGTCGAACGTCTCGGCGCGGTCGAGGCGCACGCGCACCGGGATGGTGTTGATGAAGTTGCCGACGATGCGCTCCACGTCGGGGATCTCGGGCGGCCGGCCGGAGACCACGGAACCGAACACCACGTCGTTGGTGTCGGCGTAGCGCCCCAGCAGCAGCGCCCAGATGGCGTGCAGCACGACCGCGAGCGTGGCGCCGCGGCGGGCGGCGAGCTCCTGCAGGCGCGCGGTGCACGCGGGGCCGAGCGAGAAGGCGAGCGTCCCGCGCTGCGCGGTCTCCGGCGCCGGTCCGGTGCGCGTGTGCGGAATCGTCACGCGCTCGGCGCACCCGCCCACGCGCTTGGCCCAGAACCGCGCCGCGGCCTCCTGGTCGCGCCCCTGCAGCCACTTCACGAAACGCGCGAAGGGTGCGGCCGGCGGCAATGCCGCGGGCGCTCCCGCGCGCAGGCCGCGGTAGAGGTCGAGCAGCTCCGCGATCACCAGGCCGACGGACCAGCCGTCGAGGGCGATGTGGTGGTGGCTCCAGACGATCTCGAAGCGGTCGTCGGCCAGGCGCAGCACCGCGACGCGCAGCAGCGGCTCGCGGCCGAGGACGAAGGGCCGCGCGCGATCGGCGGCCTTGTACTCGTGCACGCCGCGCTCGGCGTCGACGCCGCGCAGGTCGCACCCGCGCGACCGCGATCGGGCGCGACCGCAGCACCACCTGCAGCGGCGTGTCGGTGCCTTCGTGCACGAACATCGAGCGCAGGCTCGCGTGGCGCTCGATGAGCGCGTTCCACGCCGCCTCGAAGGCCGCGACGTCGAGCTCGCCGCGCACGCGCCAGGAGAGCTGCTCGAAATAGGCCTGCGAGCGCGGCTCGAGCAGCGCATGGAAGAGCATCCCCTGCTGCACCGGGGTGAGAGGATGGATGTTCTCGATGTCCGCGCGGCCGCCGGCCATGCCCTAGCTCCCGCGGGCCGGCGGCCCGATCGCGACCAGCCGGTTCGCCCACAGCTCGCGCAGCTCCGCGAGCAATTCCGCGCGCGCCGCGGGCGCGATGCCCGCCGCGTCGGCCACCGCGCCGATGGCGCGATCGGGGCCCGCCTGCAGCAGGAAGGCGCGCGCCGTCGCGCTGATGCGGCGGCGGCGGCCGTGGCTCGCGCGCACCGCAAGCTCGGCGTGGCGGCTGCGGCTGCCCTTGTCGTGGCAGGCATCGACCTCGCGGAGCGCCACGGTCTCGGGCAGCCACGCCGCCATCGCCTCGTAGGCCGCCAGCGTCGTCGCGCCCGCGCTCGACCACGCTCGCGCCCACCACCAGCGCGTCGAGGCCCGTGGTGAGGTAGCAGGCGACCGCCTCGTCGATCGTGTCGACGACGGGCTCGGCGTTGTTGTTGAACGAGGTGTTGAGGATCACGGGCACGCCCGTCAGCCGCCCGAACGCCTCGATCAGCCGGTAGTAGCGCTCGTTCTGCGTCGCGGCTGACCGTCTGCACGCGCGCCGAGCCGTCGACGTGGGTGACCGCGCCCAGGGCCGCGCGCTTGTCCTCGCGCACCGGGACCACGCAGGTCATGTAGGGCAGCGCCGGCGCCTGCGGCGGCACCGCGAAGTATTCGGCCGCGCGCTCCTCGAGCACCGAGGGGGCGAACGGACGGTAGCCCTCGCGCTTCTTGATCATGGCGTTGATGCGCGTCATGTTGGCGGCGGGACGCGGGTCGGCCACGATGCTGCGGTTGCCGAGCGCGCGCGGGCCGAACTCGGAGCGCCCCTGCACCCAGCCCAGCACCTGCCCGTCGGCAAGGCGCCGCGCGGCCTCCGCGCACGGGTCCTCGACCGGCGCCACGCGCACCAGCGGCGACCAGCGCTCGAGGGCGGCGCGCGCGGCCGCGTCGGGGCCGATGTCGCGGCCGACGAAGAGGTGCTCGAGCGGCGCGGGACGCGCCCGGGGCGCGAGCGCGCGGTGGACGTGCAGCGCCGCGCCCAGCGCGCCGCCGGCGTCGTGCGCCGCGGGGTGCACGAACACCTCGTCGAACAGGCCCGAGAGCAGGATCTTGCCGTTCAGGGTCGAGTTGTGCGCAACCCCCCCCGACAGGCACAGCCGGCGCTCGCCGGTCGCCTCGCGCCAGTGCCGCAGCGCGTGGAAGGCGATGGTCTCGAGCGCTTCCTGCAGCGAGGCGGCGATGTCCTTGTGCAGGCCCGAGAAGGGCTCGTCGTCGCGCCGCGGCGCGAGGATGGCGTGCAGCCCCGCGATGCGCCCCAGGTGGATCGTGTAGTTCCCGTCGGGCCGCAGCTCGTAGAGCGTGCGGAAGAACTCGCGGTGCGGCGCGGGGTCGCCGTACGGGGCGAGCCCCATCACCTTGTACTCCTCGAACATGTCGTAGCCGAGGAAGCGGATCGTCTCGCGGTAGAGGTAGCCCAGCGAGTCGTTCTCGGCGATCCAGCGCAGCGTCTCGAATTCGCCGTCGCGAACGCGCAGCACGAGGCTCGAGTTGCCCTCGCCCGCCCCGTCGAGGGTGATGGCGAGGCAGTCGCCGAAGCCGGAGTGGACGTACGCGCCCAGCGCATGGCACAGGTGGTGGTCGGCGAAGTGCAGGCGCGCCGGGTCGATCGCGCGCCCGAACTCCTCCTCGAGGGCGCGGCCGAGCAGCGTGCGGATGCCGATGCGTTCGCGCCCCGCCTTCAGGCGCGTGTGGTACGCGTAGAGCACGGCGTCGGCGGCCTGCTCGGTGGCGTAGTAGGCGAAGGCATCCACGTCCGCGATGCCGACGCCGTGGGCCTCGAGGCAGGCGCGCACCGCCGGCGCCGCCACGCGGTTGGTGTGCTTGATGCGGTTCAGGCGCTCCTGCTCGACCGCCGCGACCATGCGGCCGTCGTCCAGCAGCACCGCGGCCGCGTCGTGCATGAAGTCGTACGGCAGGTCGTAGTCGAGGCGCCAGGTGGGGTCGAACCCGCCGGAGAGGCCGACGATGATCATGGCAGCGGCCTCCCGGCGAGGCTCATGGCGCACAGGTCGTAGAGCTGCTTGCCCGTGGGCGGCGGGCTGTAGAGGCGCTGCTCGTAGGGCCGGCGCAGCAGTCCGTGCCAGACGAAGTCGCGCGCCGTCCGCGCCCAGCACGCCGGTCCCAGCTCGGCCAGGCCGCGCAGCTCCTCGCCCAGCGTGAGCGCGGGCTCGTGCCACAGGTTGAGCGAGATCGAGCTCCCCGGCGCGCGCAGGAAGTGCCACCAGCCGCGCGGGATGTAGAGCATGTCCCCGGGCGCCAGCTCGCCCGTGAAAAACGTCGCCCGCCGCACGCGCGGATAGCGCCCGGCATCGGGCGCTTCCGGATCGATGCGGCTCTTGGAGACGTTGTCGGCGAACGGATAGAGGTTGCGCCGGTCGGCCGGCGCGGCGAGGATCGCCGTCTTGGTCCCGTGCAGCTGGACCAGGAAGTTGTCCATCGGGTCGTAGTGCAGGCCCGAGCGCGTGCGCGCGCCGATCCAGAGGTTGACGACGTGCCGCCCCGCCGGCAGCACGCTCGCGACCGGGCAGCCCTCGAGCAGGCCGGGAAAGCGCCCGACGTCGGCCTGGTCCACGTAGCAGCAGGCGCCGGAATCCATCAGCCCGACCAGCTCGCGCACCTTGAGCACGCGCCGGTGCGCCTTCTCCTTCTGCAGGTACACCACGCCGGTCTGGGGAAGCTGCACGCTCGCGTGCGACTCGACCTCGCCATAGCGCGCCGCGAACCATTGCGGCGTCCAGGCGAGCGCCTTCCACCCGGAGAGCGCGCCGGAGACGATGGCCGGCCGGCACGGCGCGCGGAAACGCGCGTCGAAGTCGGCGGGCAGGCCCGCGAGGCGCTCGATCGCGACGGCGGCCGCGCTCATGCCGCGGCTTTCTGCCGCGCCGCGCGCCGCGCCTTGCGCGCCATGAGCGCCAGCATCAGCATCGACACGCCGTAGAGCGGCGGCGTGATGGGGTTGGTGAACAGCCGCGTGAGCGGCGCCACCTTCCAGAAGCGGTTGATGGAGCAGATGTAGCCCTCGGAGACCGAGCTCACCTCGTGCCACCAGTTGGCGGGGATGAAGAGCACCTCCCCGGGGCCGAGCTCCACGTCCACGCGCCGCGGCAGCGCCTCGGCGAGCCGCGGGAAGCGCGCGAAATCCGGTCGTTCCAGGTACACCTGGCTGATCCACGGCGCGATGCCCTTGCGGCTCAGCGGGAACGGATACAGGTTGCGCGTCTGCGAGGGCGCGAAGAGCGCGACGCGCTTCACGCCGTGCAATTGCACCAGCGTGCCGTCGCCCGAGTCGAAGTGCAGCGGCTCGGTGTGGCCGGCCGGCCCCCACCAGAGGTTCAGGTCGATGGCGGCCTTCAGTCCCGTGAGGCTGCCGATGCGATCGACCGCCGGCCGGACCGCGCGCGCCAGCTCGCTCTCGCCGATCGCCACCTGCGCCATGTAGATGTGGTCCTCGTGCGCGCGCCGGCTGGCGAGCATCGCGGCGTAATCGGCCGGCAGCACCTGGATCATCTCCGCGTACTTCTTCCATTCCGTCTTGGGCTTCGCGAAATGGTCCTTGCCGTAGAGGCGCGCCGGCAGCGGGGCCGCCGGGAGCATGGCGGTGATCCACTCGAGCGTGCAGGACGGCAGGTCGGCGAGCGCGCCGGTGATCACCACCGGCCGGCCTTCGCCCGAGCGGTAGGTGGCCGCGAAGTGCGCCGGGTCGATGCTGGAGATGTCGATGCGGTCGACTGCTTGCATGGTCTTTTCCTATTCGAGGCTCTTCACGAAGGCATCGAGCGCCTCCGCGTCGAAGCCGTCGTAGTCGATGTCGGAGGGGGTGAGCTCGCGCTGGCGCGTGGACGTGTGCGCGACGACCGTGGCCAGCTCGCGCTCGAGGGCGGCGGCGAACGCCGCCACCGTCGCGGCGGAGAAGCGCGTGCTGCCGTGGACGATGGCCAGGTGCAGGCGTCCGCCCGCGACGAAGCCGATGATCTCGAGGTCGTGGACCAGCGCGCTCGCGGGGGCGATCACGTCGCCCGTGTCCTCGTCGAGCCAGCGCCAGGGGCCGGCGCGCAGCTCCTCGCCCAGCTGCCCGAGGTAGTTGAAGGCGATGGGCGGCAGCGGCTGCGGGTCCGGCGCCGCCTGGCGCACCGCCTCCCACAGCAGGCCGCCGCGCGGCACGCGCCGCAACATCTCCTTCACCGCCTTCACCTCGCGGCCGACGTCGTCCGGGCCGTCGAGGTCGAGCAGCACGGGATAGCGCGCGGTGAACCAGCCCACGGTGCGCGTCGCATCGGCGCCCTCGGCGAGCGGCTCGCGGCCGTGGCCCTCGAGCAGCACGCGCCAGCGCGTGCCGCCCGTCCAGGCCCGCAGCGCGCGGCCGAGGCCGGTGAGCAGCAGGTCGTCCATGCGCGTGCCGTAGGCGTCGTGGGCCGTCGACAGCAACTGCTGCGTGAGATCGGCCGGGAGAGCGAGGCGCAGCTCGCCGCGATCGGCCCGCGTCGCCCGCGCCGCCGGAAAGTCCAGCGGCAGCGCGGCGCACGGCGCGGCCGCCACGCCCGCCCAGTGGCGAAGCTCGTCCGCGGAAGCGCCCGCGGCCGCCTCGCGCAGCCGCGCCGCCCAGCTCGCGAACGAATCCGAAGCCGGGGCCAGCGCCACGACGCGCGACGCCCGCGCCTGCGTGTAGGCGGCGCCGAGATCGTCGATCAGGATGCGCCAGGACACGCCGTCGACCACCAGGTGGTGCGCGGCGAGCAGCAGCCGCTCCGCCCCGGGCAGGCGATACAGCACGGCGATGAGGAGCGGCCCGCGCGCGAGGTCGGTCGCCGCCATCGCCGCCGCCGCGTGGCTGCGCAGGGCGGCCATGGGCGCGGCCTCGCGCGTGAGGTCCACCACCTCGACTGCGGGTGCCGTTGCATCCGGTGCGCATTCCTGCAGCCACTGGCCGTCGGCCTCGCGGAAGCGCATGCGCAGCGCCGCGTGGTGGCCGTGCACCGCGGCGAGCGCGAGGCCGAGCGCGTGCACGTCCACCGGCTCGTCGGAGCCCAGCAGCAACGCCTGGTGGAAGTGGTGCCTGGGGCCGGGATGCTCGCGCAGGAACGACTCCTGCACCGGGCCGAGCGGCACCGGGCCCGCCGTCTCCGGCGCGCGCGTGCCCGCCGCGAACGGCACGAGCCGCGGTGCCAGCGCGGCGAGCGTCGGATGCTCGAAGAGTTCGCGCAGCTCGAGGCGCCAGCCCGCCTGGCGCAGCTTCGCCACCACCTGCAGCGCGCGGATGGAATCGCCCCCGATGGAGAAGAAGTTGTCGGCGGCGCCGACCGCGGAGCGCCCGGTGGCCAACGCCCACGCCGCCGCCAGGGCCCGCTCGCGCTCGTCGCGCGGCGCGACGTGCTCCGTGCCCTGCGCCAGCTCCTGCGCCGCGTCGGCGCGCGGCAGCCGCGCGCGATCGACCTTGCCGCTGGCGTTGAGCGGCAGGCGCTCGAGCACCAGGAAGATCGCGGGAACCATGTAGGCCGGCAGCAGCCCCGCGAGGTGCTCGCGCAACGCCGCCACGGTGGGCGCCGCGCCGCGGGCGGCGATGTAGGCGACGAGACGTGCCTCCTCGCCGTCCTCGCGCCGGGCCACCACCGCCGCCTCGCGCACGCCCGGATGCCGCAGCAGCACGGACTCGACCTCGGCGGGCTCGACGCGGTGGCCGCGCACCTTGACCTGGTCGTCGCCGCGCCCGAGGAACTCGATCTCGCCCGCGCTGGTCCAGCGGCCGCGGTCGCCGGTGGCATAAAGGCGCGCCCCGGCGACGAACGGATCGGCGCCGAAGGCGCGCGCGGTCAGGGCCGGCTGCCCCAGGTAGCCGCGCGCCAGGCACGGACCCCCGATGCGGATCTCGCCGGGCACGCCCGGGGGCACGGGCAGGCCGTCGCGGTCCACGATGTAGACGCGCGCGTTGGCGAGCGGCCGGCCGAGGGGCACGTGCGTCGCGTGCAGCGCCTCGCCGGGCGCGACGGTCCGGAAGGTGTCGTCCACGCCGCACTCGGTGGGGCCGTACACGTTGGTGACGACGATGCGCCGCGCCGAGTCCTCGGCATGCAGCCGCTCGATGAGCCGGGTGGGCAGCGCCTCGCCGCCGATCAGCAGGTGCTCGAGCACCAGGCCCTCGCGCCGGCCCAGGCCGGCGTCGAGCAGCAGGCCCAGCAGGCTCGGTGTCCCGTCGGCGAGCGCGATGCGGTGCGCGGCGAAGAAGTCGAGCAGCCCCGCGCCGCTGCGGCGCGTCTCGTCGTCGGTCACGTGCAGCGTGTGCCCGAGCAGCAGGCACGCGAAGACCTGCTGCACCGAGGCATCGAAGGCGGTCGAGGCCACCAGGGCCACGTCGAGCCGGCCACGGTGGCGCGCGTACACCGCCGCGGCGAGCGCCCCGACCAGGCTCGCGACCGCGCGGTGCTCGACCATCACGCCCTTCGGCCGGCCGGTGGAGCCCGACGTGAAGATGGCATAGGCCAGTTGCGCCGGCGCGGCGGGGAGATCGAGCGCGGTGCCTTCGTGGCGGCCGATGGCCGCGGCGTCGCGATCCAGGCACGCCACGGCGATGTCGTCCGGCAGCCCGGCGCGCAGGCCGGAGATCGTGATCGCGACCCGGGCGCCCGCGTCGGCCACGATGGCGGCCAGGCGCTCGCGCGGGTGCGCAGGATCGAGCGGAACGTACGCGCCCCCGGCCTCGAGGACCGCAAGCATGGCCACGATGAGGTCGGCCGAGCGCGGCAGGAGGATCGCGACGCGATCCTCGGTCGCGACACCCATCGCCGCGAGATGCCGCGCCAGGCGCGCGGCGCGCGCCGCCAGTTCCGCGTAGGTGAGCCGTTCGCCACCGGCCACCACGGCGAGCGCCGCGGGAGTCCGCGCCGCCTGGGCGCGAAAGCGCCGGTGCAGGAGGTCCTCCGCGCAGCGCAGCGCGCTCGCTCCGCTCGCACGCTCGAGAAGGTCCCGCGCTTCCTCCGGCCTCCATCAGCGGCAGGGCCGAAACCGGCTGCCGCGCGCACGCCGGCAGGCGGCCCAGCACCTGCACGAGCTGCCGCGCCATGCGCTCGGCCGTGGCAGGTTCGAAGAGGTCCGTGCAGTACTCGAGCTCGCCGCGGATCACGCCGCCCGACTCCTCGAGCAGCACCGAGAGGTCGAGCTTCGCCGTGGCGCGATCGATGTCGACCTGGCGCACCGCGAGGCCCGGCAGTTCCGCGGGCGTCGCCGGAAGGTTCTGCAGCACGAGCGCCACCTGGAAGAGCGGGGGCACGCCGAGTTGGCGATCCGGCGCCGCGGCCTCGACCAGCTTCTCGAACGGCACGTGCTGGTGCGCGATGGCCTCGAGCGTCACGCCCCGCACGCGCGCCACGAGCGCGGCGATGTCGGGATCGCCGTCGAGGTCGATGCGCAGCGGGATGTAGTTCGACAGCACGCCGATGAGCGGCTCGAGCTCGGGCCGGTCGCGGTTGGCCACGGGCGTGCCGACGACGATGCACGACTGGCCGGCGTAGCGCGCGAGGAGCGCCGTGTAGCCGGCGAGCAGCACCATGAAGAGGCTCGCGTTGCATTCGCGCGCGAGGCGGCGCAGCGCCTCGGTGCGGCTGCGGTCGATCTCGAAGCGGATCACCGCGCCGCGGTGGCTCTGGCGCGCCGGCCGCGGGCGGTCGAGCGGCAGGTCGATGGCGGCGGGCGCCCCTTCCAGCTGCGCGCGCCAGTAGCCGAGCGCATCGGCCAGGGCCGGCGCCGTGAGCGTGTGCCGCTGCTCGCGCGCGTAGCCGGCGTATTGCATCGGCAGGGGCGGCAGGGCCGCCTCGCGCCCGTCCACGAAGGCGGCGTAGAGGGCCGCGACCTCGCGGAACAGCACGCCCATGGACCAGCCGTCGGTCAGGACGTGGTGCATCAGGCAGGCCAGGATGTGCGCCTCGCCGTCCAGCCGCGCCAGGAAGAAGCGCACCGGCGGGGCGGCCTCGAGCGCGAACACCTGCGCGGCCGCGGTGGCGATGAAGGCGCGCGCCGCCGCTTCGCGCGACTCGCGCGGCCCGGAAGCGAAATCCGCGTGGACGAGCTCGGCGCGCCGCGGGCCGTCGGCGACCTGCACCGCGCCCTCCTCCGACTGCCGCAGGCGCGTGCGCAGGATGTCGTGGCGACGCACGACCGCGTCGAGCGCGCGCTGCAGGGCGGCGGCATCGAGCACGCCGTCCAGGCGCAGGGCCGAGCAGACGTTGTAGGCCGCGCCCGCGGCCGCGTCGCCCGCCTCGAGCTGGGAGAGGAACCAGAGGCGCTCCTGGGCGAAGGAAAGCGGTGCCTCGGCCGCGGTCTCGCGGCCCGCGGCCGGTGCGGCGGCCGCGACTTCGCCGGTCGCCTCCGGCGCGACGAGCGCCTGCACGTGCGTGGCGAGCCTTGCCACCGTCGGGGCCTCGAAGAGCGCGGCCACGCCGATCGCCACGCCCAGCGCCTCGCGCAGGCGCGAGGCCACGCGTATGGCGATGAGCGAGTCGCCCCCCAGCTCGTGGAAGTCGTCATTGGCGCCCACTTCCTCGACGCCGAGGGTCTCCTGCCAGATCGCGGCGATGCGCCGCTGGTTGTCGCCCGCGGGCGCCACGAAGGGGGTGGCCATGAACGGCCGCGGGTGACGCGCCGTGGGCACCATGCGCTCGGCGAGCGCGGTGACGTCGGAGCGCACCGCCGTGTGCCGCGCCGCGTCGAAGCCGGCAGGTGCGACGACCACCTGCGGGAAGCGCGGCACCGCCGCGATCGCGTCGAAGCAGGCCAGCGCTTCGTCCACCGGCAGGCCGCCGCCCATCTCCTCGCCGGTTCGCTCGCGGTGGCGCGCCTCGAGCGTGGCGGCCATGCCGAGGCCGCGCCAGCGATCCCAGCCGACGCTCACCACCGGATAGCCGCGCGCCGCACGCTCGCTGGCGACCGCGTCCAGGAAGGCGTTGGCAGCCACGTATTCGACGTTGCCCACGCCGCCCACGTGCACCGCCACCGACGAGGCGAGCATCAGGAAGTCGAGCGGCTCGCCGCGCAATGCATCCTCCAGCACGCGCACGCCGCGGACCTTGGCCGCGAGCCCGGGCAACGCGGCGTCCACGCCCCGCAGCGCGAGCGCCCCGGTGGCCTCGACGCCGGCGGCGTGGATGACGCCGTGGATCGCGCCGAAGCGCTGGTGGGCGCGCGCGACGACGCCGGGCCATCTGCGCGCTATCGGTCACGTCGGCCTGGATCGCGAGCACCTCGGCGCTTCCCGGCCCGGCCTCGGGCCGCCGGGCGAAGACGAGCGCGCAATCACCCGGGGCGTCGCCGCTGCGCGAACCCGCGGCCTCGAATCCCGCGGCCGCGAGCGCCTCGCCCCATTGCGCCGGCGCGAGCAGCGGCGAGGTGGTGCGATACCCGTCCGAGTAGCTCCACCAGTCCGGCGTGAGGCCCCAGACCATGGTGTTCCAGCGCGCGGGCGGCAGCGTCTCGATGAGGTGCAGCGTGCCGCCCGGCGCGAGCAGCGCGTGCAGGTGGCGCAGCGCCTGCCCGACGTCGGCCGTGGCATGCACCACGTCCAGGCCGATCACGGCGTCGAAGCCCCCGGTCCAGCCCTGCGGGCGCGGATCGCGCGCGATGTCGAGCACGCCGAAGCGCATGCAGGCGTGGCCCGCTTCCTCGGCCCACGCGGCGGCACGATCGACGAAGGCGCGGCCGAGGTCGGTGAACCAGTACTCGACGCTGCGGCCGGCGAGCGCCGGCACGACCTCGCGCGTGAGGAAGCGGTTGCCCCCGCCGATCTCGAGCACGCGCAGCGGCCGCGCCGTCGTGGCGGCCGTGCGCTCGAGCAGCTCGCCCACCACCTGCGCATAGCGCGCGTGGCGCGTGCAGCCGGCCATCGCCGCCACGCCGGCCTCGACGAGCGCCGAATCGCCGCGCGGATAGAGCACGCTCACGCCGCTCACCGCCCCGCGCAGGACCTCGTCCGTGCGCCTGCCGCATTCGCGCAGCAGCGCGAACACGGCGGCGAAGTCGCGGTGTTCGGCGAGCGCGCGCTCGTGCAGCCGCTCGCCCGTCGCCGCGGGCCGGTCGACCGCCACCCACGCCTCGCCGTCGCGGCGCAGGACGCCCTCCGCGGCGAGCATGCCGAGCAGGAATTCGAGCAGCCGGCCGTAGGGGGCGACCACGCCGAGCCGCGCGGCGAGCGCGGGCAGCGTGTGGCGCGCGCCCGGCTGCAGCGCGACCCCCGCGCGCTCGAGGGACTCGAACGCGAGCGCCACGCAGTACCGGTCGAGCGTGCGCGCGAGCGCCGGCTCGACCGCACGCACGGCGAGCCGCCGCGCCGCCCTCGCCTCGGCCGCGTCGATCTCGCGCCCGTCCAGCCGCAGCACCGGCGCCGCATCCGCGACCGGCTCGTCGTCGAGGTCGAGCGTCACCAGCTCGTCCCCGGCGGCGACGAGCGAGGGCCACTGCGCGGCCTCGGGCACCGGGCGCCGGCCGGTGAGCACCAGGCGCGCACCGGTGGTCTCGTGCAGGTGCCGCGCGATGCGCAGCCCCAGCGCGCCGAGGCCGCCGGTGATGAGGTACACGCCGCCCTGGCGCAGGCTGCGCGGGGCCGCCTCGGGCGCCACCTCCTCGAAGGCCTGTGTCCAGCGGTGCCGGCCGCGATGCGCGACGACCCGCTCGTCGCCGCGCGCCAGGCACTCGGCGAGGATGGCCTGCACGCGCGCCTCGGCGGGTTGCGCACCCTCCACGTCCACGAGCCGGCAGCGGATCTCGGGATGCTCCTGCGGCAGGACGCGCACCGGCCCCAGCAGCAGCGCCTTGGCCGCCTGCACGAGGTCCTGGCCCGTCACCTGGTGGACGCAGTCGCTCACCACGGTGAGGGAAACCGGCCGCCCGGCGGCGCGGGCGGAGCGCGCCAGCGCCTGCGCGAGCGCGAGCACGCCGCGGTAGCCGCGTGCCGCGAGCTCGTCGTCGTCGCAGGGCGTGCCGCCGGTGAGGCTGCAGAGGTGGACCACGTGGTCGGGGCGCGCATCGTCGAGCCAGCGCGCGTAGGTGGCCGCGTGCGCCTCCGCGCATTCGACCGCCGGGTACGCCCGCACGTCCACGCCGAGGCGGGAGAGCTGGGCCGCGAGCGCCTCGCCGACGCCGTGCGCATCGCACAGCACCAGCCAGCGGCCCGCGCACGGCGTGGACTCGGGTGCCGCGGCCACGCGCCAGGCGGGCCGGTACATGCGCGTGCCGGAACCGCCGCGCGAAAGTTCGCGTTCGGCTTGCGTCGGCGGGTCGATCCAGTGGCGGCTGCGCTCGAAGGGATAGGTGGGGAGCGCCACGCGGCGGCGCGACTCGGCGCCGTAGTAGCGCTCCCAGTCGATGGCCACGCCCGAGGACCAGAGCGCGCCCACGGCCAGCGCGAGCGCGCGCGCCTCGTCCTGCCCCGCGCGGGCGCCACTGCTGACGATGACCCGGCCGGCGCCTGCCTGGCGCCGCGCAAGGGTGGCGAGCGTGTCGCCCGGTCCCACTTCGAGGAGCGCCCGCTCGGGGGACCGGAGCAATTCGCCGGCCGCGGCGGCGAAACGCACCGGCTCGCGCACCTGGCGCACCCAGTACCCGGGGTCGCGTGCCGTGGCGCCGTCGACCAGGGCGCCGGTCAGGGAGGAGATCCACGGGATCGACGGCTCGGCGAGCGCCACGCTCTCGACCTCGGCGCGGAACGCCTCCAGCATCGGATCCATCATCGCCGTGTGGAACGCGTGCGACGTCTGCAGGCGCCGCGCGGCCACGCCGGCTGCCGCCAGCTCGCCTTCGAGGCGCGCGATCGCCTCCAGCGGGCCGCCCAGCACGCAGGCACCTGGCGCATTGATCGCCGCGATGCCCACGCCCTCTCGCAGCCAGCCTCGCGCGCCCTCCTCGTCGAGCGGCACGGCGAGCATCGCGCCCGCGGGCAGCGCCTGCATCAGCCGCCCGCGCGCCGCCACCAGCCGCGCAGCCGCGTCGAGCGTCATCACGCCGGCCGTGACCGCGGCGGCGTACTCGCCGACGCTGTGGCCCAGCACCGCCGCGGGCTCCACACCCCAGGAAGCCCACAGGCGCGACAGCGCGTATTCCATCGCGAAGATCGCCGCCTGCGCATTGGCGGTGAGCGTCAGCCGTGCCACGGCCTCGGGGTCGTCTGCGTGCGCGAGGCCGGCCAGCTCGCGCACATCGGCCGCGCCCCAGCGCGCCGAGTGCGGTCGCGGCTTCGGCGTAGGCCTCGGCGAACGCGGGCTCCTGGCCTGCCAGCGCCGCGCCCATGCCCGGGTGTTGCGCGCCCTGTCCGGGAAAGAGCCACGCGACCGGGCGATCGGCCTGGAACGCGATCGCGGGGGAAGCCACGCGCAACTGCGCCGCGGCATCGGCCGTGCTTCCGGCCACCACCGCGCGCCGCAGCGCGAGCGCACGGCGCCCGCGCGCCAGCGTGAACGCGATGTCGGCGAGGTCCGCGGCATCCTGTTCGAGCGCGTGCGCCAGGCGTTGCGAAGATTGCTCGAGCGCCTGCGGGGTGCGACCCGAGACGCACAGCACCTGCACCGGGCGCCGCGTCGCGCCCGCGGGCGCCGGCGCCGGGGCCTCCTCGATCACGACGTGCGCGTTGGTGCCGCCGATGCCGAAGGAGCTCACGCAGGCGCGCCGCGGTCCCGCGAGCGGCCAGGGCCGCGCCTCGCCCGCGAGATAGAACGGGCTCGCCTCGAGCGCCAGCGCGGGATTGGGCCGCTCGAAGTGACGGTTGGGCGGGATGACGCCGTGCTTCACCGCCAGCACCGCCTTGATCAGGCCGGTCACGCCGGCCGCGGTGTCGAGGTGGCCGAGGTTGGCCTTCACCGAGCCCAGCGCGCAGTAGCCGCGCGCCTGCGACGTGCGCCGGAAGGCCTGGGTGAGCGCGGCCACCTCGATCGGGTCGCCGAGCGGCGTGCCGGTGCCGTGCGCCTCGACGTAGCCGATGGTCTCGGCGCGCACGCCCGCGAGGGCGTGGGCCTGCGCGATCACCGCGGCCTGCCCCGACACGCTCGGCGCGGTGTAGCCGATCTTGTCCGCGCCGTCGTTGTTGATCGCCGCTCCCGCGATCACGGCGTGCACGGTGTCGCCGTCGGCGATGGCATCCTCGAGGCGCTTGAGCAGGACCATGCCCGACGCCGTTGCCCGGCACCGTGCCCGCGGCCTGCGCGTCGAACGGCCGGCAATGGCCGTCGGCCGACAGGATGCCGCCCTCGCGATGCAGGTAGCCGTGCGCGAGCGGCACGGTCACGGCCGCGCCACCGGCGAGCGCCATGTCGCACTGGCGCGCGAGCAGCGCCTGGCAGGCCATCTGCACCGCGACGAGGGACGTCGAGCAGGCGGTCTGCACGTTCACGCTCGGCCCCGTGAGGTCCGAACTGGTAGGAGATGCGCGTGGCCACGAAGTCCTTGTCGTTGCCCACCATCAGCGCCAGCTCGCCTTCGGAGGCGACGGCGTCGCGATGCGGGAAGACGTTGCGCAACAGGTAGCTGTTGAGGGCCACGCCGGCATAGACCGCCACGCGCGCGCCCTGGCGCGGCGCGCCGTGGCCGCCGTGCTCGAGCGCTTCCCACGCGCACTCGAGCAGCACGCGGTGCTGCGGATCGATGAGCGCGGCCTCGCGCGGCGAGATGCCGAAGAGCGCCGCATCGAAGCAGTCGGCGTGCTCGAGCACGCCCTTGGCGGGAACGTAGGCGGGGTTCGCGGCCTCGCGCGGATCGACCCCGGCAGCCGCGAGCTCGGCGGCGGAGAGGCGCCGGATCGACTCCACGCCCGCGAGCACGTTCTCCCAGAAGCCCTCGGCGCTGTCCGCGCCCGGCACGCGGCAGGCGTAGCCGATGACGGCGATGGCGTCCGGGCGCACGGGCTCAGCCATGGCTCGCGCGAGCCTCCTCTGCGGCGCGTGCCAGGCGCCGGACCGCGGCGGACTGCTGCGCGGCGGACTCGGCGGGATCGATGGCCGTGGCCGGCGCCGCGGCGCCCTCGAGGTGGCGCGCGAGCCCCCGGATCGTGGGCCAGCGGAAGAGGTCGAGCACCGCGACCTCGCGACCGAGGCGCTCGGCGATCGCGGCGCGCACCTTCGCGAGCAGCAGCGAGTGGCCGCCCAGGTCGAAGAAGTTGTCGTCCACGCCGACGCCGTCCACTTCAGCACGGCAGTCCAGATGCCCGCGAGCTCGCGCTCCACCGCATTGCCCGCGGCCACCGACGCCGCCGGAGCGGGAACCACGGCGCGCGCGGCAGCCGCAGTGCCGCGCGGTCGATCTTGCCGTTGGGCGTGTGCGGCAACGCCTCCAGCGCCACGATGCTGCCGGGCACGAGGTACGCGGGCAGCCGCTCCTGCAGGTGGCGGCGCAGCGCGTGCAGGTCGAGGTTCGCCGCCGGCGCGGCCACGACATAGGCCGCCAGCCGCTGCTCGGCGCCCTCCCCCACGAGCAGCACCACGGCCTGGGCCACCGCGCCGTGCGCGAGCAGCGCGGCCTCGACATCGCCCGGCTCGATGCGGAAGCCGCGCAGCTTCACCTGCTGGTCGATGCGCCCCAGGCATTCGATGCGTCCATCTTCGCGGCGCCGGCCGAGATCGCCGGTGCGGTACATGCGCGCCCCCGCCCGGTCGGAAAAGGGGTCGGGCCGGAACGCGCCCGCGGTGAGGCCGGGCTTGCCGTGGTAGCCGCGCGCGACGCCGTGGCCGCCGATCCAGATCTCGCCCACCATGCCCGGCGGCAGCGGCTCGAGGGATTCGTCGAGCACGTGCACCTCGCCATTGGCGAGCGCCCGGCCGATGGTGACGGGCTCGCCCGGCGCGCACCTCGTCGGCCGCGGACCAGATGGTGGTCTCGGTGGGACCGTAGACGTTCCACAGCCCGGCGCAACGCGCCCGCAGCGCCTGCGCCAGGCCGGGCGGCAGCGCCTCGCCTCCGCACAGCGCGCGCATCTCCGGCGCGCCCTGCCAGCCTGCCTCGACGAGCAGGCTCCAGGTGGCGGGCGTGGCCTGCATCGCGGTCGCGCCGTGGCGCGCGATGGCCTGCGCCAGGCGCTGCGCGTCGAGCGTCTCCTCGCGCGTGGCGATCGCGAGGCGCGCGCCGCGCGTGAGCGGCAGGAAGACCTCGAGCACCGAGATGTCGAACGCGAAGGTGGTCACGGCAAGGAACACGTCGCCGGGCCCGAGCGGCAGCACGCGGCCGATCGCCTCGAGCAGGCCGGTGACGGCGCGATGCGGCACCGCGACTCCCTTGGGCCTGCCCGTGGACCCCGAGGTGTACATGAGGTAGGCGAGGCTCTCGGGATGGACCGCGGGCGCCCCGGATGCGGCGGCGCTCGCGGGCCCCGGCGCGCCGATGGGGACGATGCGCAGCGCCGTGCCGTCGAAGCGCGGCACGAGGTGCGGCTCGGCGGCGACGACGCGGGCGCGCGAATCCTCGAGCACCAGCGCCACGCGGGCCTGCGGATGCTCGGGATCGACGGGCACGTAGGCGGCGCCGCTCGCGAGGATACCCAGCATGCCCACGACCGCCGGAGCGCCGCGCGAGGCGCACAGCCCCACCGCATCGCCCGGCACCACGCCCGCGGCATGCAGCGCCCGCGCCATCGCGTCCGCGCGCGCGACGAGTTCGGCGTAGGTGATGGCCTCCTCGCCGCAGGCGAGGGCGATGGCCGCGGGCGTGCGCAGGGCCTGCTCGCGCACCATCGCGTCGAGCGGGCGGCCGTCGGGCTGCAGGGGCTCGGCCGGCCTGCCGAGGCGCGCCGCGGCCGCGCGTTGGTCCGCATTCATCAGGGACAGGCGCGAGACGCGGCAGCCCGGGTCCGACGCCACGGCGACGAGGAGCTCGCGCAGTTGCGCGGCCAGCCGCTGCGCCGAGGCGGCGTCGAAGAGGTCGCTCGCGTACAGCAGGCGCGCGTGCAGGCCGCCGGCGACCTCCCACACGTCGAGCTCGAGGTCGAAACGGACCGTGTCGTTTTCGGGATCGACGGCCACCGCCTCCAGTCCCGGCAGCGGGAACGTCGCGAGCGGTGCCTGGCCCGGTGCGTTGTGCAACCCGATCGACACCTGCGCGATCGGGTTGCGGCTGAGATCGCGCTCGGGTTGCAGCGCCTCGACCAGGCGCTCGAACGGCAGGTCCTGGTGGTCGTAGGCGTCGAGCGCCATGGCGCGCACGCGCCCGAGCAGCTCCGCGAAGGTCGGATCGCCCGCAAGGTCGACCTGCATCGCGAGCGTGTTCACGAAGCAACCGACGATCGCGCCCCACTCGGGGCGGTTGCGCCCGGCGATGGGCGTGGCGATGACGACGCGCCCGGCGCGCGCATGGCGGCCCAGCAGGACGCCGCCCGCCGCGAGCAGCAGCATGAAGAGGCTCGCCCCGGATTGCTCGCACACGCGGCGCAGCGCCGCGGCGAGTGGCGCCTCGAGCGCGAACTCCACCCGCGCGCCGCGATAGGAGGGCACGGGGGGCCGCGGCCGGTCGACAGGCAGGGCCAGCACGCGCGGCGCGTCGGCGAGCGCGCGCAGCCAGTAGTCCTGCTGCACGGCGGCCTGGGCATCCGCGAGCGCCTCGCGCTGCCAGCGTGCGTAGGCGGCGTACTGCGTCACCGGTTCCGCCTGGGGCTTGGGCGCCCCCGCGGCGGCCGCCGCGTATGCCGCGGCGAGCTCGCGCCCGATGAGCGCGACCGACCAGCCGTCGGCCACCATGTGGTGCGCGCACAGCGCGAACACGTGGTCGTCGTCGGCGAGCGCGTACAGATCCGCGCGCAGCAGCCCGACCTGCCGCGAGGTCGAACGGCTGCCGCCACGCCTCGCGCGCGAGGCGCAGCGCGCGGGCCTCGCGCTCGGCGGGCGGCAGGTGGCGCAGGTCGACGCGCGCGAGGATCGTTTCCGGTGGCGGCATCACGCGCTGCACGGGCGCCCCGTCGACCGCGGGAAAGCGGCTGCGCAGCACCTCGTGGCGGCGCACCAGCGCGAGCAGCGCAGTCTCGAGCGCGCGCGCGTCGAGCGGACCGCGCAGGCGCTCGGCCATCGGCAGGTGGTAGGCCGCGGTGCCGGGCGCCATCTGCTCGAGGAACCAGAGGCGCTGCTGCGCGTAGGAAAGCGGCGCGTCCCCCGCGGCCACGGGCGCGCGGCGCAGGTGCTCGAGGATCTCGTGCTTGCGCGCGGCGAGCTCGGCCTGCAGTTCGCGCGTGAGCAGGCGCCGCGGCCCGCGGCACTGCAGCCGGTCGCCCTGCGCCAGCAGCTCGATCCCGAGTGCGGCCACGCGGGCGAGCAGCGCGTCCAGTCCGGCATCGCGCCCGATCATGGCGCGAGCACCCCGGCGACGGCGGCCCGGGCGCCGGCCATGGAGTCGACCCGCTTCGCGAGGCCCGCCACCGTGGTCTCCTCGAAGAGCACGCGCACCGACAGGTCGATGCCGAAGGCGCGCCGCAGGCGCGAGGCGACCTGCGTGGCGAGCAGCGAGTTGCCGCCCAGGTCGTAGAAATCGTCGTCGCGCGCCACCGTCTCGACCCCGAGCAGCTCGCGCCACGTCGCCGCGATCACTTCCTCGGTGCTCGCGCGCGCGGCGCCGGCGCGGCCGCGCTCGCCGGCCGGGGTCGCATCCGCGACGGCAAGCGGCGTCGCCGCGCCCGCGAGGCGTTCGGCGAGGTCGGTGCGCGTGACCAGCACGCGCGGCCCCGCGGCGGCGGCGAGGATGCGCGAGAACAGCGCCGCCCCATCGTCCGGCGCGATGGCCTCCTGCCCCGCCGCGGCCGGCACCGCGCGCGCGCCGCCCGGCGTCGACGACCAGGCGTCCCACGCGATGCTCGTCCAGCGCGTGCCATTCACGCCGTCCTCGCGCTCGGCGACGGCATCGAGGTAGGCGTTGGCGGCCGCGTAGGCAGCGTAGCCCAGGCCGCCGAGCGTGGCCGCGAGCGACGACATCAACACGCAGGCCTGCAGCCGCCGGCCGCGTGCGACCGCGGCCAGCGCCTCGACGCCGTCGACCTTCGGGGCGAAGTGCCGCTGCGCGGCCGCGGGGTCGAGTTCCCCGAACGGCGTGAAGGTCTCGTCCGCCGGCGCGGCCGCGGCGTGGATCGCCACGTCCACGCGACCGAACGCGGCTTCGGCCGCGGCGAACGCCCCGCGCAGATCTTCCTCGCGGCCCGCATCGGCGCGGAGGTAGAGCAGTTGCGCGCCGTCGCGGCGCAAGGCGGCGAGCGCGGCCAGCCGCTCCGCGGCGGCGCCGCCGTCATCGCCGGAGTCGCTGTCGATGTCGAGCGTCTCCACGGCTTCGCCTGCCGCCTCCCACGCGTCGGGCGGCGGTAGCTCCGTGCGGCCGACGAGGACCAAGCGGGCGCGCTCCGTCTGGTGCAGGTGGCGGGCAAGGGCGAGCCCGATGCGGCCTGCGCCACCGGTGATGAGGTACACCGGAGTGTCCGGCGCCTTCGCGGGCGCGGTCTCCGTCTCCAGGCGCTCCACGGTGGGGCACCAGCGATGCCGGCCGCGGAGGGCGATGACGGCGGGTGCGGCGTCGGCGCGGCACTCGGCGAGGAGCCGCTCGAGCGCCTCGGGCTCCGCCGCATCCCGGCCCACGTCGATGTTCCGGCACGCGATCTCGGGATACTCCTGGGGCAGGACGCGCAGCGGCCCCAGCACCAGGCAGGCCGCGGCACTGCCCGCCTCGTCACCCAGCACGCGATGCGCCTCGCGCGTGACCGCGAGCACCGCCACCCGGTCGGCGGCCGCCGCGCGCTCGACGATCAGCGCCTGACCCAGCGCGACGAGACTGTCGTAACGCGCGTCCAGCAGCACGATGCGCGAGGCGCGCGCCGCACGCAGGCCCGCGCGCAGGTCGGAGTCCGGCGCGTCGTGGCGGGAGACGCTCGCGCCCTCCTCCTCCAGGCGGGCGGCGATCCGCGCGGCGAGCCCCTCCAGCTCGCCCACGATGAGCCAGCGTTCCGCCGGCGGGCTGCCTCGCGCCAGTTCCGGCGCACGCGTCCAGGTCGCGCGGTATGCCGCGGCCTCCGGCGCCGCGAGGCGGGGCTCGGCGCGGCCGCGCGGGGCGGGCGCATCGATCCAGCGGCGCACGCGCTCGAAGGGATAGAGCGGCAACGGCACGCGCCGCCCCGGCGCCTCGCCGTAGTACGCGTCCCAGTCGATGGCCTCCCCCGACCTCCACGCCGCGGCGATGGATTCGGCGCGCGCGCGTGCTTCACCGTGCGTCCCCGGCGCGCGTGCGCCGTCCGCATCGCGCAGGGCGGCGATCGCCCCGCCCGCATCGGCGCACACGACCGCGAGGCGATGCGGCAGCGGCCGGCGGCCGGTGTTCAGGGTGTAGGCGACGTCGGCCAGCGCGGGCGAATCCGGGCCGGCGAGGTGGTCCGCCACGGCCGACGCGAGCGAGCGCAGCGCCCGCGGCGTCTGCGCCGACAGGCACAGCACTTCCCAGGGCCGCGCAGCCTGCGCGGGCGATCGCACGGGCGCGGATTCGAGCACCACGTGCGCGTTCGTTCCGCCGATGCCGAAGGAGCTCACCCCGGCGCGGCGCGGCGTGCCGGCCCAGGGCCGGGCCGCCTGCGGCACGAAGAACGGCGTGGTCTCCAGCGCGAGCGCCGGGTTGGGATGCCGGAAGTGCAGGCTGGGCGGGATCACGCCGCGCGCGACCGCGAGCGCGGCCTTGATCAGCCCGACCACGCCCGCGGCGATGTCGAGGTGACCGATGTTGCGTCTTGACCGACCCCAGCGCGCAGTAGCCGCGCGCGCTCGTCGTGCGCCGGAACGCCTCGGCGAGCGCGGCCACCTCGATGGGATCGCCCATGGCGGTCCCCGTGCCGTGCGCCTCGACGTAACCCAGCGACGCGGCCGGCACGCCGGCGAGCGTGAGCGCCTCCAGCACGACACCCGCCTGTCCCTCGACCCCCGGTGCGGTGTAGCCCACCTTGCGCGCGCCGTCGTTGTTCACGGCGGAGGCGAGGATCACCGCGTGCACGGTGTCGCCGTCGGCGAGCGCGTCGGCGAGGCGGCGCAGGGCCACGATGCCCGCCCCGTTGCCGATCACCGTGCCGCTCGCGTCGGCGTCGAAGGCGCGGCAGTGCCCGTCGCGCGACAGGATCATCCCTTCCTCGTGGAGGTAGCCCGACGCGCTGCGGCAGCCGCACCGCCGCGCCGCCCGCGAGCGCCAGGTCGCACTCGCCGGCGATGAGCGCCTGGCAGGCGAGGTGGGTCGCGACGAGCGAGGTCGAGCAGGCGGTCTGCACGTTGACCGCGGGCCCGTCGCAATCGAGGACGTAGGCGATGCGCGTGGCGGCGAAGTCGCGCTCGCCGCCGATGAGCGCCTGGTAGGCGAGCGCCGAATCGCCGGCCGCGAGCGAGGGCGACACGTGGGCGTGGTAATAGGCGCTGTTGGCCACGCCCGCGAAGACGCCGACGCGCAGGCGCCGGCCGACGTGGCCGTGGCCGGCATGCTCCAGCGCGTGCCAGGCGCACTCCAGCAGCGCCCGGTGCTGCGGATCGAGCATCGCCGCCTCGCGCGGCGTGAAGCCGAAGAAGCTCGCCGTCGAAGCTCTCGACGTCGGCCAGGTAGCCGCCGGCGCGCACGTAGCGCGGGTCGCGCAGCAGCGCCTCGGGCACGCCAGCGGCACGCAGCTCCGCTTCGGTGAGCGTCTCGATCGATTCCCGGCCGGCGACCAGGTTGCGCCAGAAGGCCTCGACGTCGGCCGCGCCCGGCACGCGGCACGCCATGCCGACGATGGCGATGCGGTCGTCGTCCTCCGGCGTCGCGCTCATGGCGCCGCGCGCCCCCGGCCGCGCCCGGTGCGCCGCGCCTGGCGCAGGTTCGCGCGCTCCTCGCTCGCGGCGAGGCCGCCCGCCTCGCCCTCCGCCCGGGAAGCGAGCCGCGCGGCGAGGGCCGCCACCGTCGGGTAGCGGAAGAGATCGACGATGGAGAGCGCGGTCGCGAAGCGATCCTGCAGCTGGCGGTGCACGCGCGGGACGAGGAGCGAGTGCCCGCCCAGGTCGAAGAAGTTGTCGTGCAGTCCGACCTCGTCCACGCCGAGCACTTCGCGCCAGATCGCGGCCACGGCGCTCTCCGTCTCGTTCATGGGTTGCGCGCCCGGCCCGGCGGCACGCGGGGCCGCGCCCAGGGCGGCCAGCGCGCGCTCGTCGACCTTGCCGTTGCGCGTGAGCGGCAACGCCTCGAGCACGAGGATGGTCGCGGGCACCATGTACTCGGGCAGCGCCGCGCGCAGCCGCTGCTTGCAGCGTCTCGGTGTCGGGCGCGGCCTGCGCCTCGCGCACCGCGTAGGCGAAGAGCGCCGGCTCGCCGCCCGCGCCCGGTCGCGCCAGCACGACGGCGTCGCGGATGCCCGGGCAGGCGCGCAGCGCGGCCTCGATCTCGCCGAGCTCGATGCGGAAGCCGCGGATCTTCACCTGCTGGTCGATGCGGCCGAGGTATTCGATCGTCGCCGTCGGCGCGGAAGCGCGCGAGGTCGCCGGTGCGGTACAGGCGCGCACCGGGCGCGGCGGCGAACGGGTGCGGCACGAATCGCTCGGCGGTGAGGGCCGGCCGGCGCAGGTAGCCGCGCGCCACGCCCGCGCCGCCGACGTACATCTCGCCGCGCACGCCCACCGGCACGGGTTCGAGCCGCTCGTCGAGCACGAACACCTGCAGGTCGGGGATCGGCACGCCGATGCGGCTCGGGCCGGCACGTGCGCCTCCGCCAGCGGCGCGGTAGGTCACGTGCACCGTGGTCTCGGTGATGCCGTACATGTTCACGAGCCGCGGCCGTCGTCGCCGTGGCGCGCGATCCACGGCGCGAGCATCGCGGTGTCGAGCGCCTCGCCGCCGAAGATCACCAGCCGCAACGCGCGCAAGCGTGCCGCGGCGCGCTCGTCCGCGGCGATGAGGCTGCGGAAGGCCGACGGCGTCTGGTTGAGGACGGTCACCCCGTGCCGTGCCAGCAGCGCGTGGAACGCGTCGGGCGCGCGGCGCGACGTCCCGGGGAACCACCACGAGGCGGCCGCCGTGCAGCAGGGCGCCCCACAGCTCCCACACGGAGAAATCGAAGGCGTACGAGTGGAAGAGCGTCCACACATCGGCTGCGCCGAAGTCGAACCACGCGCGCGTCGCCTCGAAGAGGCGCGTCACCTGGCGATGCTCGACGAGCACGCCCTTCGGGCGCCCCGTGGTGCCCGAGGTGTAGATGCAATACGCGGCGTTCCCGGGCGAGGCGGCTGCCGCTCGCTCGGGTTCGGGCCCGGCCGCGATGGCTTCCGCGGCGGCGGGATCGACGACCGCACCCCGGTACGCCGCGACCCACGGCGCCGCGCTGTCCCGCGTCACGAGCACCGGCGCGCGCGAGTCCTCGAGCATGAAGGCCACGCGCTCGGCAGGGGCGCCGGGCTCCATGGGCAGGTAGGCCCCGCCCGCCTTCAGCACCGCGAGGATCGCCACCACCATCTCGATGCCGGGCTCCAGCGAAAGCGCCACCAGGACCTCGGGCCCCACGCCGTGCCGGCGCAGGCGCGCGGCCAGGCGATCGGCGCGCGCGTCGAGCTCGCCGTAGGTGACCTGCTCCGCCTCGAACTCGAGCGCGATCGCATCCGGGGCGCGGCGCACGGCTTCCTCGAAGCGCTGGTGCAGGCAGGTGTCCGCGGGCCAGGCGGCCGAGCCCCCGCTCCAGTTGCCGAGGAGCGACTCGCGTTCCCCCGCGCCCAGCAGCTCCAGCGCGCGAACCGGGCGTTGCGGCTCCCGCGCCGCCGCGTCGAGGAGGTTCCCGAAGTGCGCTCCCAGGCGCTCGACGGTGGCGGCGTCGAAGAGGTCGGGGTCGTACTTCAGCACGCCCCGCAGCGACTCCCCGGTGTCCATCAGTTCCACCGTGAGGTCGAACTGCCCCTCCTGCTGGTGCAGCCGGTGCGGCCGCAGGCGCAGTCCGCCCCAGTCGATCGCGGCCGCATCGCCGGAGGCGGTCATGAGATCGAGGATCTCGCCCGCCTGCTGCGCCTGCTGGTAGACGAAGTTCACCTGGAAGATCGGCGAGCGCCCCGGGTCGCGGTCGGGGCGCAGCCGCCGCACGGCGAGCGGGAAGGGAAGGTCCTGCGCCGCCATCGCCCCGAGGAGAGCGTCGCGGGTGCGGTCGAGCAGCGTCGCGAACGTGGGATCGCCGGAGAGGTCCGCGCGCAGCACGACCTGGTTCACGAAGTGCCCGACGACGTTCGCGAAGGCGCGCTCGGTACGTCCCGCCGCGGGGATGCCGACGAGCACGTCTTCCTGCCCGGTGTGGCGTCCGAGCAGCGCGGCGAACGCCGCCGCGAGCACCGTGAAGGCCGTGACGCCGCGCTCCTGCGCCAGCCGCGCGATGGCCCCGCGCAGGCTCGCGGGGAACGCAAGCTCGAGCGAGGCGCCGCGTCCCGAGGACACCGCGGGGCGCGGCCGGTCGGTGGGCAGGTCGAGCGCCGGCAGTTCGCCCGCGAGCCGCTCGCGCCAGTAGCTCCATTGCCGCTCGCCCTCGGCGCCGTCCACGAGCGCGCGCTCCCAGGCCACGAAGTCGACGTAGGAGTGGGCGGTGGGCGCGAGGTTCGCGTCCCGCCCCGCGCACGCCGCGGCATAGAGCGCCTTCAGCTCGTCGACCAGGATCCACAGCGACCAGCCGTCGCAGGCGATGTGGTGGGCCACGAGGAGCAGCACGTGATCGTTCTCGCCGTGGCTCACGAGGTGCAGGCGCGCGGGCTCGCCGGCCTCGAGGTCGAAGGGCCGGCGATAGGCCGCCGCGACCACGCCCTCGGCCTCGTCCGCCCGGCACCGCGACACCTCGAACGAATCGGCGAACACCGTCCGCACGCGCTGCACCGGCTCGCCGGCTTCGGTGCCGCACTGCATGCGCAGCATCGCGTGCCGCTCGCGCAGGGCGTGCCAGGCGCGGCGCATCGCCTCCACGTCGATTGCCGAGCACACGCGCGCGGAGAAGGCCACGTGATAGGCGGGGCTATCCGGCCGCAGGCGATGCAGCAGCCACAGGGCCTGCTGGCCGTGCGCAAGCGGCCAGGGCCGGCTCGCGAGCGCCTCGCCCGGCACCGCCGCGAGGTCCGTGCCCGCTTCGCCGAGGCGCGTCTCGATGGCGCCGGCCACCTGTTCGACGCTGGCGCCGCGGATCAGCTCCACCAGCGGGACGGCCACCTGCAGCGCCCCGAGCACGCGGTTGCGCAGCTCGAGCGCCATGAGCGAATCGAGGCCCAGGCTGGTGAGCGGCGTGCGGACTTCCAGCGCCGCTGCGATCGACGCGCAGCACTTCCGCGGCCTGGCGCGCCAGCCAGTCCACCAGGCGCGCGTGGCGCGCTTCCGGCGCGAGCGCGGCAAGCTGCGCGAGCTCGGGCGCGTCCTGCGCGACGGCGGCGCGCGCTTGCGCGAGGCGGGAAAGGTAGGGTGCGCGGGCGAGCGAGGGATTGCGCTCCGCCCAGTCGGCCCAGGCGATCGGCAGCACGGCGAAAACGGGCCCGTCCGCATGCCAGAGCTCGCCCAGGATGCGCAGTCCGATGTCCGGAGCGATGGTCTCGGCCGCGCGCGACCCGCCCCGTGCCTCGATCGCCTGCGCGGCCATGCCGCCGCCGGCCCAGGCGCCCCACTGGATGCTGAGCGCGCGCCCACCCCGCGCGCGACGCGCCGCGGCGAGCGCGTCGAGGGCGCTGTTGGCGGCGGCATACGCCGCGAGTCCCGGCGAACCCAGCACGGCCGATGCCGACGAGAACAGGACGAAGGCCTCCAGCTCGTCGGCGGCGAAGAGCCGGTCGAGCGCGTACGCGCCCTGCACCTTCGCGGCGAGCTGCTCGCGCAGGAGGTCGCGGTCGAGCTCCAGCGCCGGCGCCATCGCCAGCGTGCCCGCGGCATGCACCACGCCGCGGACCGGGGGATTCATCTCGCGCCGGTGCTGCGCGAGCCAGGCGGCGAGCGCCGCGGCATCGCGCACGTCCACGGCGACCGTCGTCACGTGCGAGCCGAGCGCCTCGATGGCGAGCACGGCGGCGATCCTGCGGCCCGTATCGGTCGCGGGCTCGACCTCGCGCCACTGCGCGCGCGGCGGCAGGGCGCTGCGCCCCATCAGCACGAGGTGCCGGCAACCCCGCTCGGCCAGCCAGCGCGCCACGCGCAGGCCCAGTGCGCCCAGGCCGCCGGTCACGAGGTAGGTGCAGTCCGGAAGCAGGCGCGGCATCCCGCCGCTCGCGAGGGCCGCCGGGGCGAGGCGCGGCACGAAGAGCTTGCCGCCGCGCGCGGCGAGCTGGTCCTCGTTCGACTCGGCGGCGAGCTGCGCGGCGATGGCCTCGACGCCGGCTTCGGCATCGGCGGGATCGAGGTCCACCAGCCAGGTCGCGGCCTCGCGCTCGGCCGACAGCGTGCGGCCCAGTCCCCAGGCCGCGGCGGCGTAGGGCGAAGCGCCGCGCGGCGAGCCTCCGGGCAGCAGCCACGCACCGCGCGTGAGGACCAGCAGCCGCTCGGGACGGCCCCGGGCGGCATCGAGCAGGGCGGCGAGGCGGTCCGCGAGCCCCGCGGCATCGTCGTCGGAGGCCGCGCCCGTGTTGGCGAGCAGCGCCCGCTGGCCGCGATCCTGCAGGGCCTTCGCGAGCCGCCGTGCCGCATGCTCGTCCTCACCCGCATGCACGATCGTCCAGGTGCCGGGCGGCGC
This sequence comes from uncultured beta proteobacterium, assembly GCA_963786635.1. Taxonomy (GTDB): domain Bacteria; phylum Pseudomonadota; class Gammaproteobacteria; order Burkholderiales; family Usitatibacteraceae; genus FEB-7. Next base: position 366,390 of record CAWAZV010000007.1, read on the forward strand.
GCTGCCCTGCGGCGCCTTGGCCGCGATCCACTCGGTGGCGTGCAGCCACGAGCCACCGGCCCGATGCGCCGTGCCGGCGAGATCGATGAACTCGAAGCGCAAGTCGAGCATCTCGGCGAGCAGCTGCCCGCGCTGGTCGACCACGCGCACGTCCCCCGCAACGATGCGTGGTTGCGCGGCGTCGGCGGCCCGCAGCGCCGCATGGCTGTACAGGGGTCCCTCGCCCAGCGGGGCGTGCAGGCGCACGGCGCCGAGCGCCTTGCCGACGAACGCGCCCGGGCGATTCTCGCCAAGCGCCGCCGCGAGCACCTGGACGCACGCATCGAGGATCGCGGGGTGCGCCGGGTGCGCGCCGCGAACGATGCCCACGGGCGGCTCGATGCGCCCGATCGCCTCGCGGTGGCCGACGCCCAGCTGCGCGATCCCCTGGAACGCCGCGCCCCAGCGGTTGCCGCGCTCGCGCCAGGCTTCGTAGAAGGCGGATGGGGCGATTTCGGCTGCGCAGCGCGCGCGGATCGCCGCGATGTCCTGCGCGCCGGCCGCGCCGCTCGACGACTTCGAAACCACCGCACGCATGGCGCAATGGCGCGTCCATTCGCCGGCAGCGCCCGCCGCGCGGCTGTGGAAAGCGACCGCGGCGGCGAGCCCCTCGGGCCGTACGTGGACCTGGAGGTCGCGCGGCTCCCCCGCCTGCAGCAGCAGCGGGCGCTCGAAGGTGACCTCGAGCAGGTCGACCGCCGGCGCACCCAGCGCCTCGCGCGCCGCCACGATGGCGCTCTCGACGAAAGCCGTTCCCGGATACACCACCGCGGAGTCCACCTGGTGGTCGGCAAGCCACGGCTCGTCGGCCACGTCCACGCGCCGCATCCACGCGTGGCCGTGCGCCGGCGCGAGCGGCACGCGCTCGCCGAGGATCTCGTGCCGCCCGTCGCCCGGCATGCGGGACGCACCCGCGGCCGCGACGGCGCCGGAGAACCAGTAGCGCTGGCGCTGGAACGGGTAGGCCGGAAGCGCCACGCGCGCCCGCGGCGCTTCCTGCCACACGCCGTCCCAGTCGAGGTCGACGCCGCGCGCGTACAGGACCGCCTGCGCCTCGGCCACCTGGCGCAGGTCGTCGCGGCCGCGGCGCAACGAGGCGGCGCAGGCGGGGCGCGGCGCGCCTGCTCCCTGCTGCACGAGTGCGCCCAGCGTCGGGTGGGGACCCAGCTCGAGGTACGTCGTGATGCCGGACTCGCGCGCCGCTGCGGCGCAATCGCCGAAGCGGATGCAGCCCACCAGTTGCGCGAGCCAGTAGTCGGGGCCCTCGAGCTCTCCCGGCAACGCGAGGCGTCCGTGCAGGTTGGCGTAGATCGGCAACACCGGCGCGCGCCAGGCCACGTCCGACAGGGCGCGGCCGAGCGCTCGCGAGCGCGGGACGCATCAGCTCCGAATGGAAGGCGTGCGAGACGCGCAGCGGCTCGCAGGCGATGCCCTGCGCTTCGAGCCGCGCGGCCACCGCCGCCACCGCCTCGGCCGCGCCCGAGATCACGCATTGCGAAGGCGCATTCACCGCGGCGATGGACACCGCGCCTTGCGTGAGCGCGATCGCCTGCGCCACGTCTCGCTCGGACGCCGCCACCGCCGTCATCGCTCCGCCGGCGGGCAGCGCCTGCATCGCGCGGCCGCGCGCGGCGACCAGCGCGGCGGCCTCCTCGAGCGTGAAGACGCCGGCGATGCAGGCGGCGACGTACTCGCCGATGCTGTGGCCGAGGAGCGCGGCCGGACGAACGCCCCACGCCCGCCACATCTCGGCGAGCGCCCATTCCACGGCGAAGAGCGCGGGCTGGCTGAACTCGGTCCGGTCGATGCGCTCCTCGCCGGCGCCCTCGGCATGCAGCACCTCGAGGAGCGGGACCGCCATGTGCGGCCGCAAAGCCTCGGCGCAGCGGTCGAGCGCACGGCGAAACGCGGGCTCGCCGCGGTACAGCGCGCGGCCCATGCCCGCGTACTGCGATCCCTGGCCCGTCAGGAGGAAGGCCACCCGCAGGTCCTCGCCCGCCGGCCGCTCGCCGCGGTGCAGGGTCCAGCCGCGGGCCGCGGACTTCTCCTCGCGCCGCGCCGCGCTCTCCAGACCGGCGCGCAGGTCCGCGGCGCAATCGGCCACGACCGCGACGCGACGGCGCAGGTGCGAGCGTCCGGTGGCGGCGCCTGCGCAGAGATCGCGCACGCCGGGCTCGTCGGCGGGCGAGACCGCCGCCGCGTAGCGGGCGACGAGTTCGTCGAGCGCGGCATCGTTGGCCGCGGAGATGCACAGCACGTGCGGCGTCGCCGGTTGCGCAGCGTCCGCGCCAGCGCGCGCCGGCGGGGCGGGCGCCGCCTCGAGCACGACATGGGCGTTCGTGCCGACGAAGCCGAACGAGCTCACGCACGCCACGCGCCGGTCGCGTCCTGCAGGCCAGGGGCTCGCGGCCCCGGGCAACCGGAACGGCACGCGGTCCCATTCGATCATCGGGCTGGGCCGCGCGACGAGGTGCGGCGCGACCTGCGCGTGCTGCAGCGAGAGGACCACCTTGATCAGGCCGGCGATGCCGGCGGCGGCCTCGAGGTGGCCGATGTTGGCCTTCAACGACCCGAGGTACGCGGGTTCCCGCGCCGCATCGCGCTCGCCGAACACCTTCGCGAGCGCCTGCACCTCGATGGGGTCGCCCAGCGGCGTGCCGGTGCCGTGCGCCTCGACGTAGCCGACTTCGCCCGGCTCCACGCCGGCGGCCTCGAGCGCGGCGCGCACCACGCGCTCCTGCGCGCGCGCGCTGGGCGCCGTGAGCCCGTTGCTGCGGCCATCCTGGTTGACCGCGGAGCCGCGGATCACGGCCCTGATGCGGTCGCCATCGGCGATGGCGTCGGCGAGCCGCTTCAGCACCACCACGCCGCAGCCTTCGCCGCGCACGTAGCCGTCGGCAGCGGCATCGAAAGTGCGGCAGCGGCCGGTAGGCGAAAGCATGCGCGCGCGCGCGAGCGCGGCATCGAGATTGGGGGAGAGCAACAGGTTCACGCCGCCCGCGATGGCCACGCGGCATTCGCCGCTGCGCAGGCTCTGCGCGGCCAGGTGCAGGGCCACCAGCGAGGACGAGCACGCGGTGTCGACCACGAGGCTCGGGCCTTCGAGCCCCAGCACGTACGACAGCCGCCCCGCCGCCGCGCTCGCCGCCGTTCCGGTGCCGAAGTAGGGGCCCAGCGCATCCGGGCCGGCGGCGGCGAGCAGCTCCGCGTAGTCGCGCGTGCTCACGCCGACGAAGACGCCCGCGTCGCTGCCCGCGAGTTTCGCCGGCGCGATGCCCGCGTCCTCGAGCGCGGACCAGGCGACCTCGAGCATCAGCCGCTGCTGCGGGTCGAGCTCCTCGGCCTCGCGCGGGGCGATGCCGAAGAACTCGGCATCGAAGCGATCCACCTCCGCGATGTACCCGCCGCGCAGCCTCGTCGGGCGCCCGTCCGGTGCCTCGCCCACCAGGTCCGCGCCGCGCGCGAGTTGCTCCCACAGCTCCTCGGGCGAGTTCGCCCCGGGAAGGCGGCAGCCGATCCCGACGACGGCGATGGGCTCGCTGCGCCGCCCGGGTCCTCTCGCGTGCGCCGCCGTGTCCCCGCCATGGGCGAGGAACTGCGCCAGGCTGCGGATGTCGGGGTGCTCGTAGAGCAGCGTGGGCGGGAGCGTGCGCCCCAGCCATTCCTCGAGCTCGCCCGAGAGGCGCACGGCCATGATGGAGTCGATGCCGAAGGCGGCGAAGGGCCGCGCGACCTCGACCTCGCCGGGCGCGATGCCGCGCAGCGCCGCGAGGCGCGCCACCAGCCACTGTTCGATGGCGAGTTGCGCCGCGCCTGCGGCACCTCCCCCGGCAGGCCGGACCTCGGCCGGCACCGGCTGCTCCGGCACCGCTGTCCCGGTGCCGGAGCGCGCCAGCACCTTGAACGCGCCGGCGAGGTAGCGCTCGCGCGCCTCGGCGCGCTGGATCTTGCCGCTGGAGGTCTTCGGCGCCTCGAGCGGCGCCAGCAGCAGCAGGTCGTGGACCTCGACCTCGTGCTCCTCGGCCACCGCCTGGCGGATCGCCGCCAGCGCGGCTTGCGCGTCGAGGCTGCGCAGCGCGGTGCGGCTCACCTCCTGCACGATCACCAGGCGCTCCTCGCCATCGACGACGATGCCGAACGCGGCCACGCCACCGCGCTCCAGCGCCTCGTGCGACTCCTGCGCGGTGAGCTCGATGTCGTGCGGGTAGTGGTTGCGCCCGCGCAGGATGATGACGTCCTTGATGCGCCCGGTGATGTAGAGCTCGCCCCCGTCGATGAATCCCAGGTCGCCCGTGCGCAGGAAGGGGCCCTCGCCGCTGTCGGCCAGGGTGGCGCCGAAGGCCGCGCGCGTCGCTTCCTCGTTTTGCCAGTAGCCGAGGGCCACTCCCGGGCACTGGACCCAGAACTCGCCCACTTCGCCCGGCGGGACGCGCAGCCGTGTCGACGGATCCACCAGCTCGACGCGCGTCTCGGGCACCAGCGGGCCGCAGCCGACCACGTCGATCACCCCCGCGCCGCTCGCGGGCGCGAAGGCGACACGATGGCGCTGCAGCTCGTCGCTGCGCAACGCGCGCGTCTCGACCTCGCAGCCGCGGCGCTTGGCGGACACGAGCAGCGTGGCTTCCGCCAGGCCGTACGCGGGCACCTGGGTGCGCGGCGAGAAGCCGCTCACGGCGAACGCCGCGTGGAAGCGGTCCAGCGTCGACTTGCGCACCGGCTCCGAGCCGTTGTAGCAGGTCTCCCACGCCGAGAGGTCGAGCTGCTCGCGCTGCTCGGGCGTGGTCCGGTCGACGGCGAGGTCGAAGGCGAAGTTGGGGCCGCCGGAGTGGGTCGCGTGGAAGCGCGCGACGGCCTCGAGCCAGCGCAACGGCCGCTGCACGAACGCCGCGGGCGTCATCATCACGACGGGCGTGCCGGTGATCAGCGGGGCGACGAGCGTCAGCACCAGGCCCATGTCGTGGAAGAGGGGCAGCCACGACACGGTGCGGCTTTCCGGATGCAGCGCGAAGCCCACGCGGATCGCCTCGACGTTGCGCAGCAGGTTCTCGTTGCTCACCATCACGCCCTTGGGCGTCGAGGTCGAGCCCGAGGTGTATTGCAGGTAGGCGAGGCTGCGGGGGTCGACGTCGACCGGCCGCCACGCGCCGGCGGCTTCCTCGCCGATCGACCGCGTATCGATCACCTCCGCGCCCGCCTCCGACTCGGCGGGCAGCCATTCGCGCAGGTCGTCGACCGCCCGGCCGGTGGACAGCACCAGCGGCGCGTGGCTGTCGGCGGCGATCGCGCGGATGCGCGCGACATGGCGGCGGTTGCGCGGCGGATAGCCCGGGATCGCGAGGCACCCCGCGTGGAAGCAGGCGACGAACGCGGCGACGAACTCGAGCCCCGACGGATAGCACAGCAGCACCGGCTGGCCCGGGGCACGCTCCTGCAGGAAGCCCGCGATGGCGCGCGCGCGCCGGTCGAGATCGGCATAGGTCAGCGTGCCGTCCACCGACTCCCCGTTGGCGAGGAAGGTGAAGGCTGGCCGGCTGCCGTGCACCTCGGCGCGCCACCGGACGACCTGCGACAGGCCGGTGATCGACCGCGGAAGATCGATCATCGCGGCAGCCACTCGAAAGCGAAGAAGAAGAAACGGATGCGGTCGGGCACTTTGAACGGCAATGGTTGGGGGGGTCGCTCGATGCAAGGCGCAGCCAGCCGGCCCGCTGCAACCCCGGAATTTACAGTAACCTGCGGGTCCTCAACAATTGAATTGCGACAATCGCGCGCAACGGGCCGGGGAGAAAACTTGCATCGCGAACATGGCCGCTGGTTCTCGGTACCGGTGCCGAAGCCCCAGGCGGAATGGCGGCTCTTCTGCCTGCCCTTCGCCGGGGGCGGTGCATCGGCCTACGTGCCGTGGGCGCGCGCGCTGGCCCCGCAATCCGTCGAACTGTGCGCGGTGCAGCCGCCCGGGCGCGAGAACAGGATCGCCGAGGAGCCCTACACCGACCTGACCACCCTGGTGGAGGCGATCGCGCAGGCGATGGAGCCGCTGCTCGACCGGCCCTACGCCATGCTGGGCCACAGCATGGGCGCCATCGTCGCCTTCGAGCTGGCGCACTGCCTGCGCGAGCGCGGCCGGCCCCTTCCCGGGCACCTGTTCGCATCGGGAGCGCTCGCCCCGGACGCCGAGGATCCCGACGAGCCGCTGCACGCGATCGCGGGCGACGACGCATTCGTGATGGCCGTGGCGCGCCGTTTCGGCGGGGTGCCGCAGGAAGTGCTCGAGCACGACGAGCTGCGCGCGCTCATCGCGCCCGCGCTGCGCGCCGACCTCACCATCCACGAGACGCGCCGCCACGTTCCGCGCGAGCCGCTTCCCGTCGCCATCACCGCCTACGGCGGAAGGGACGACCGCAAGGTCGATGCCGGGGCGCTGCAGGGCTGGCGCGAACACACGGCGCGCGCTTTCGCGTGGCGCATCTTCGAAGGCGACCATTTCTTCGTGCAGAGCGCGCGCGAGGCGGTGCTCGCGGACCTTCTCGAGCGCGTGCGCGGGCCGATGCGGCTTGACAACCAGACGTGCCCAGCATAATGTCCGCGCGATCGGGTTCACTCGCTGCACGGACCCTGCGAACGAACCGAACCACCTTCCCGCCGTCCTTTACATCTCAATCCACTCCGGGGGCTTCACCGATGAACGAGAAAGACAGCCTGGCGCTTGAAAAGGTCAAGAAATATTCCCTCTTCGCTGCCGGCGCGGGTTTCATCCCCGTCCCGGTCGCCGACTGGGCGGCCATCTCGGCCCTGCAGGTCAAGCTGGTGTACGACATCTCCAACATCTACCACGTGAAATTCAGCAAGAGCCGCGTGAGCGCGATCCTGGGCCCGCTGGTCGGCGGCTGGGCCGGCACCACGGCGGGATATGGTCTCAGCCACCTGGTCAAGGCGCTGCCGGTCGTCGGCCCGGTCCTGGGCGGACTGACGGTTCCCGCGACCGCGGGCGCCTCGACCTACGCCGTGGGGATCGTGTTCATGCAGCACTTCGCATCCGGCGGGACGCTGCTCGACTTCGAGCCGGACAAGATGCGCGAGTTCTACAAGGCCCAGTTCGAGGCGGCCAAGGAAGACAAGGAGCCGGTGGCTGCGTAGCACGCACCACGCCGCGGCAACAGCAACAAGAAGGCCGGGTCGCTCACGCGACCCGGCCTTTTTTTGCCTGCCGCGAGGCCGAAAGCGCTAGTTCACCACCACCGATCCCGTGGGCGGCGCCGAGTTGACCGACTTGCTCAGGCTGAAGAACTGCTGCATCACGGCGAGCACCGTGGCGGTGTAACCCTGGTTCTCGCGGGGCAGGCTGTAGGTGGTGCCCCGGTATTCGACCGCGTAGAGGTCGTCGGGCCGGGGTTGGTCCTTCAGGACCCTGAAGAGCGCGCGGCCCCGGGAAGCGCTCTGGTAGGCGATTGCCTCGGGCGATTCCAGCGTCACCTCCGGGCTTCCTTCGGTCTGGGCGCGCAACAGGCGGCCAAGATAGCCGTACACGTCGCGGGTCGAGCGCGTCTGCACGGCCATCGAGGCCTGCGGCAGTGCCAGGATATTGGCCCCCTCGGTCACCGGCATGGCGTGGGCGGTCGTGGGCTTCTTCTTGGGCGAGGCCGCGCACAACGAGCCCTGCGGCAGGTCGGGCGTCCCGGCACCGCCGCCCATGAAGCACAGGCGCGCGCTGGCGGTCCTCTTCACGAAGCGGAAGCCGCCCGGCTCCGGCATGGGCATGAGTCCCGCCTGTGCCGCGGTGAACATCGAGGGCAGGTTGGACTTGAGGTCGGCCTCGGTGAGCAGCGGTCCCACCGGGGCGCCGCCGCTCTGCAGTTCCGTGGTGAGTCCCATCTTGAGCAGGTTGCCGAGCGCGCCGCGGAAGCGCGCATAGTTCGGGTCCGCCGGATCGTTCACGTAGGTTTCGGCCACGCCGTTCACGGTGAGCGTGATGCGATCGACCATGAGGTAGAGGATCAGCTCGGCCGGGATGCCACGCTTGGACAGGGCGTGCAGCGCGTCGATGCCGATCGGCGTGAGCAGGCCCTGGTAGAACTCGGCGCTGTCGAGGACGACCACGTCGAACTGGAAGCCGCTGGAGACCGTCAGGGACGCGCTCGGCGCGATCGCCCAGATCGTGGCGTCGCTCGTTGCCCCGCCCGCCTTGGTGGTCTGCGCCGTTCCCGAGCCGCCCACGGTGGCGGCCATCCCCGTGTTGCCGCTGCCGCGCACGACCTGGATGCTGGTGAAGACGACCGGCAGGTCGTGGCCGGCGCGCAGGACGTTCATCAGCAGGGTCTGGTTCTGGATCTTCTCGACCTCGCGGTTGTAGCTCACCACCCAGGACGAGAATTCCGTATTGATGGTGGAGCACGAGGTGAGTCCCAGAGCCAGGACCAGCGACAACGCCGTGGCCAACGTGCGTCGGCGGGCCGGTGGCGGCGCTGCGGACACGTCCTTCCGATTCTTCAGCTCAGCGGTCATCGTCGTGGCATCCCTCGAATTGGTCGAAGGCTACGATATACCAGATTGGCCGCAGGATTGTGAAATGGCGGCGCGGTCCGGCTTGCCATTGGCCAGGCGCGGGATCGCGGCGACGAAGCGGATGCGCGGGCGCTTGTAGCGCGCCAGGCGCGGCGCGAGGAAGGCGTCGAGATCGGGCGCGCCGGGCGCGCGCAGCTCGACGAAGGCCAGCGGAACTTCGCCCCACTGCTCGTCGGGGATGCCCACCACCACGGCGTCGGCCACGTCGGGATGCTCGCGCAGGGCATGCTCGACTTCCGCCGGATAGACGTTCTCGCCGCCCGAGATGATGAGGTCGTCGCGGCGCGAGAGCACGCGCAGGTTGCCCCCTGCATCGATCTCACCGAGGTCACCCGTGCGCAGCCAGCCATCCTGCAGGGCCGCCTGCGTCGCCACGGGATCGTCGAGATAGCCGCGCATCACCACCGGGCCGCGCACCTCGATCACGCCGTCGGCGGCGATGCGCAGCTCGATTCCCGGCAATGGCCGACCCGCGGTGCGGCGCTGCGCGACCGGGGAATCGGGACGCACGAGCGTGACCATGGAGCAGGTCTCGGTAAGGCCATAGGTGGCCAGCGCCTGCGGGCAAGCGTCGAGCAGCGCCGCGCTCACCGGACCGCCGCCGACCACCACCGCGCGCACGTGTGCCGGCAGGACCCGGCCACCACGAGCCTCGAGGATGCGGCGCAGCGTCGCGTCGACGACGGAAAGGTGCGTCACCGCCGCGGAGACGATGGCCCGCTCGAGATCCTCCGCCGCGAAGGAGTCGGGCAGGACGACGCACGCGCCGGCCAGGACGCAGCGCTGGATGATCCCCAGGCCGCCGACGTGGAAGAACGGCAGCGACGCGAGCCAGCGGTCGCCCGGGGCGAGCGGCAGCACCTGGGCAGATGCGCGCGCGCTCGCGAGTTCGTTGCCGCGCGTGAGCACCGCGCCCTTGGGCCGCCCCGTCGTCCCGGAAGTGAAGACGATCGCGGCCTCGCGCGCGGGATCGTCGTGTCCCGCCGCCGGCGTGCGGTCTCCAGAGGCCAGCGAGTGCCACTCGGCGAGAGGAACCACGCGGCCGGCCGCGATCCCGCGTGCCGCCAGCGCATCGCTCGCAATCACCACCGGCAATGCCGCGCGCGCGACCTGCCACTCGATCTCCGGATTCGCCAGGCGCGTGTTGAGCGGCACCAGCACGCCGCCAGCGCGTGCCACGGCCAGCGCGATCACCATCCACTCGGGCGAGTTCTCCGCCCACAGGCCCACGCGCGTGCCGCTGCCCACGCCGAGCGTGCGCAGGCGACCGGTGGCAGTGGCAACCCGGTCCTCGAGCTGCGCATAGGTGACGGTTTCGCCGCCGGCGACGATGGCGCAAGCAGGGACTGTCCCTGGTTTCATGGCGCGCGGCTGCGCAGGCGCACGCCCAGGCCGGGTCCCTGCGGCAGGACCATCTCGCCATCGTGCGGCGGATCGAGTCCCTCCACCGGCGCTTCCTCCAGCAGGCCGACGGTGGCGAGCCCGTGTGCGCGCTCCGGACCCGGAAGGCTGGCCGCGAGGTGCAGCGCGCCCGCCACGCCGACGGCCGTATCGAGGACCGACGTGATCACCACGCCCAGCCCCGCCTCGATCGCCGCGACCGCCAGTTCCCGCGTCGGCCGCAGCCCGCCCAGCGCCATGGGCTTGAGCACCAGCACGTCGGCGCCGCGGCTGCGCAACACGCGCCAGCCCTCCTCCAGCGTTTGCGGATCGGCCGCGACCGGGATGTTCGTGCGCCGGCCGACGGCGCGCGCATCGCCCCGGACCGGCTCCTCCACGTATTCGATGTCGCACGCCTCGACGGCCTGCAGCACGTGGAGCGCCGTGGCCTCGTCCCAGGCCCCGTTGGCGTCGATGCGGATCGCCACTGCCGCGCCGACCTGCTCGCGCACCGCGCGGATGCGGGCGATGTCCTCGTCCGGCGCGCCAGATGCGACCTTGAGCTTCACCGTCCGGAAGCCCGCGTCCCTGGCCCTGCCCGCTTCCGCCGCCACCGCCGCGACGCCTGACTGGAAGAGAAGCGCGTTCACCGCGACGCGCTGCCGCGGCGAATCGGCGAGGAGGAACGCTGCCGGCCTGCCATAGCGTTGCGCTTCGAGATCCAGCCTGGCGAGATCGAAGGCCGCATCACGACAGGGACCGCTGGCGATCGCCTGCGCGAGTGCCTCCGCGGAATCGAGCCGGCCCAGCGGAGCCGCTTCGCCAAGACCCACGCGCCCGTCCTCGTGCTCGAGTCGCAGCCACGCGCCGCGGCGCACCGACCAGGCGCCAGCGCCCGTCGCGACGGGGTCGCGGAAGGCAATCGCGTAGGGGATGAATTCGTGGCGCAAGCCGGTGCCCGCGCGCCTCGCCCGTCAGGGCACGCGCCTGAACTTGCCGAAGTCGGGCTTGCGCTTCTCGACGTAGGCGTTGCGGCCTTCCTGCGCCTCCTCGCTCATGTAGTAGAGGAGCGTCGCGTTGCCGGCCAGCTCCTGCACGCCGGACTCGCCGTCGGCCACCGCGTTGAACGCGCTCTTCAGGCAGCGCAGCGCGAGCGGGCTGTGCTGCAGGATCTCGCGGCACATGGCGACGGTGGCCTGCTCCAGGTCCGCGAGCGGCACGACCTCGTTCACCAGCCCCATCGCGAGCGCCTGCTTCGCGTCGTATTGCCGGCAGGTGAACCAGATCTCCTTGGCCTTCTTGGGGCCCACGAGGTCGGCGAGGATGCTGGAACCGAAGCCGCCGTCGAAGCTGCCGACGCGCGGGCCCGTCTGCCCGAAGCGCGCGTTGTCCGCGGCGATGGTGATGTCGCACACCACGTGCAGCACGTGGCCGCCGCCGATGGCGTAGCCCGCCACCATCGCGAGCACCGGCTTGGGGCAGGAGCGGATCTGCTTCTGCAGGTCGAGCACGTTCAGGCGCGGCACGCCGTCGCAGGCCCACGTAGCCCTTGTCGCCGCGGATGCGCTGGTCGCCGCCGGAGCAGAACGCGAGGTCGCCCGCGCCGGTGAGGAGGATGACGCCGATCGCCGGATCCTCGTGCGCGTCCTTGAAGGCGCGCGCGAGCTCGTTCAGCGTGGTCGGGCGGAACGCGTTGCGCACCTCGGGGCGGTTGATCGTGAGCTTCGCGATCCCCTCGGCCTTGTGGTACAGGATGTCCTCGAACTTGCCGACCGGCTTCCAGGCGGCGGCCGGGACGATGGTCGTGGCCGGAGCCGCGGACCTGGTCACCTTCTTCTTCGGCGCTGCTTTCTTCGTCATGCGTCGATGCTCCTTCGCAGAAATTGTTCCAGTTCGGCCGCGCATTCCGCGGCGCGCTCGATGGGGACGGCGTGGCCGGCACCGGTCACGATACGCAAGTCCGAGCGCCGGGATGTGCGCGGCCATCTCGCGCGCGATGGCGGCGAACTTCGCGTCCTCTTCCCCGGCCATGAGCATGACCGGCATGGCAAGGTGCGCGAGCTGCGCATGGACGGGCGGCTGGAAGCCCGTGCCGAAGGCGCGCAACGCCGCCGCAAGCGGCGCGGCCTGCTGTCCCAGGCGCTGCTCGCGCATCGCCTCGCGCAGCGCAACCGGCAGCTTCGCCTGTGTCGCGAACAGCGGGTTGGCCTCCCATTGCCGCACGAAGGCCGCCACACCCTCGCGTTCGATCCGTTCGGCGAGCGCAAGGTCGGACGCTGCGCGACTCGCGCGCTCGCCATCGTCGGCGATGCCGGGAGTGGCGCCGATGAGTGCGAGCCCCGCCACGCGATCCGGATGGCGCAGCGCGAACCCCAGCGCGAGGCGACCACCCATCGAATAGCCGCCAAGCGCGCAGCGCTCCACGCCGAGGCTGTCGAGCAACGCGGCCAGCGCATCGGCGGCGCGCTCGAGGCGCCAGTCCTCCGGCGGCAGCGGCGCATCGGTTCCGCCGTGCCCCGGCAGGTCGGGAAAGATGCAATGGCGGCGCGGCAGCGCCTGCGCAACGGGCAGCCAGAACTCGCCGGTGCCGGTGAAGCCGTGCAGCAGGACGAGCGGCGCGCCCGTCTGCGGGCCACGCCGCCGCACCTGCCAGCCGATGCCGCCCGCCTCGACGCGGTCGGCATGCACGCCGGGCTGGCGCGTCAGCGCCACCTGTTCGCGCACCGTCTCGCGACGGTCCGTGCGCCACTCGATGACGCGCACGCCACCGCCGGAGTGCGTCTCGCCGACGAGCGCAGTCACTTCGTCCACGGTGCCCGCCACCCGGTGCTCGATTCCGGCGGCGCGCGAGACGGCCGCGAGCTCGCAGCCGTGCGGCGTGCCGAAGAGCGGCTCGAAGACATCCTCGTGTCGCGCCACCGGCAGGTGCGAGAAGATGCCGCCCCCGTCGTTTTCGAGCAGCAGGATGACGAGCGGCGTGGCCAGTTCGCGCGCCGCGCGCAGTCCGCCCGCGTCGTGCAGGAACGCGAGGTCGCCGGTGACGAGCAGCAGCGGCGCGCCGCTTCCCTTCGCGGCGCCGATGGCGGAGGACACGATGCCGTCGATGCCGTTGGCGCCGCGGTTGACGTAGACCTCGACGCCGCTCGCGAGCCGCGGCACGTACATCTCCGCCCAGCGGATGGGCATGCTGCTCGACAGGAAGAGCCCGCCATGCGGAGGCAGCGCCGCGCAGGCCGCCACGACGGCGGCCGCTTCGCGCGGGGCGCCGGGAAGCAGCGCACGCGCGCCAGCCTCGGCGGTTCCCAGGAGTGCAGTCCACTCGTCGTCGCGCGAAGCACGCTTCACGTGCGTGGCCAGCAACGCGCAGGTGGTGCTCGCCGCGCCGACGATGACTTCGGTCACGACGCCGTCCGGATCGCGGCGGCGCTGGTCGGGCTGGATCGCCACCAGGGGCGGGCGATGCCTTGCCAGCCACGTCGCGAGAGTTTTCGAGGTCGGGATGCCGCCCAGGCGCAGGACGAAATCCGGCGCCAGCGCGGCCAGCGCCTCGTCGCGCAGGAAGAGATCGCTCAGCGAACAGACCGTGACGCCCTCGGGCACGACCGCGCCGCGCAGGCCGGAGGCGATGTCCGCGAAGATCGGCATGCGCGCCGCACGCGCCAGATCGAGCACGGCCGCCGCCTCCGCGACCGTGACCGCACCGGGGCCGGCGACGAGCAGCGGACGCTGCGCCTTGCCCAGGCGCGCGGCGAGCGCCTTGAGCGCAGGCAGCCCCGCCGCCGCCTTCGCGGTGTCCGACACCGTGTCGGACACCGCAGTGCGCAGTTGCGGCTCCAGCGCGAGCCAAGCCTCCTCGCACGCGGGCATCTCGTCCGGCGCCGGCACGAGCGGCTCGCGGAACGGGACATTCAGGTGCACCGGGCCCACCGGACCCGCAAGTGCGGCCAGGCACGCGTCGCGCGCCGCCTCCGCAGCCGCGGCAGGTTGCACGCCTTCGTCATCGGCACAGGGCAGGTCGCGAAACAGGCGCACATGCGAGCCGTACAGGTGCAGCTGGTCGATGGTCTGCGCCGCGCCCGTGCCGCGCAGTTCGGGTGGCCGGTCGGCAGTGAGCACGACGAGCGGCACGCCCGCGAGGAAGGCTTCCGCAACCGCGGGCAGGAAATTCGCCGCCGCCGTGCCGGAGGTACAGACGACCGCCACGGGTGCGCGCGTCGCCTTGGCGATGCCGAGCGCCAGGAATGCCGCGCTGCGCTCGTCGATCTGCACCGAGATCGCGATGCGCGGCTCGGCATGCGCCGCGAATGCCAGCGGCGAGGAACGCGAACCGGGGCTCAGGCAGAGGTGCCGCACGCCGCTCGCGACGAGGCCGGCGACGAGCGCACGCGCCCAGAGCAGGTTGGCGTGCGCGATGGCCGCGGGCGGGCTTTCGCGCGTCGTGGGCACGCCTGCCGCAACGCCGCTGCCGGCCCGCGGCACGGCGCCGCGACCCGGTCGGGTCATGCCCGCTCCGCGAACAGGTTGATGAAGGAGGCGGCCTTGCGCGCGGTCTCGTCCCATTCCGCCACGGGATCCGAGCCGCGCACGATGCCGGCGCCGCCGAATGCCGTCATGCGGCTGCCGCGCACGACACCGGAACGGATGGCCACCGCGAAGTCGGCCTCGTCGGCGCCGATCCAGCCGACCAGCCCCGCGTACCAGCCGCGCGGGCGCTGTTCGAGCGCGTGGATGAGGTCCATGGCCAGCAGGCGCGGCGAGCCGCCCACCGCGGCTGTCGGATGCAGGGCGCCGACCAGCTCGCTCAGGCCCACGCCCTCGCGCAACTGCGCGCGAATCGGGCTCCACAGGTGCAGCACCTCGGCGAGGGTGAGGATGCGCGGCTCGGCCGGCGACTCGAGCGCGCGCACGTGCGGGGTGATGGCGGCGAGGATCTCGTCCAGGACGATGCGATGCTCGCGGCCGTCCTTCTCGCTGGCGAGGAGTGCGGCGGCATTGCGTGCTTCCGTTTCCGGCGCGGTACCGCGCGCGATGGTGCCGGCGAGGCAATCGCAGGAGATGGCGGAACCGCGCTGCGTGACGAGCCGCTCCGGGCTCGCGCCGAGGAATGCGGATTGCGCGTCGAAGCGCAGGCAGAAGCGCATGCCGTGCGGATCGCGCGCGTGCACCAGCCGCAGCAACTCCCACGCATCGATGGGGTGCCCCGCGTCGAGAACGATGTCGCGCGACAGGACGACCTTGCGCACGGCGCCGGACCCGATGTGGCCCAGCACTTCGCGCACGGCGGCGATCCACCGCTCGCGCGCTTCCGGCGAGGTGGTTTCCACGACGCGCAGCGGGACGGCCGCCGCGCTTTCCGCCACGCGCCGCCTGCGCGATGCGCGCGATGAGCCGGCGCGCCTCCGGTTCCGGAGTCCCCAGCACGGTGACCTCGGCTTGCCCGTCGGCCTGGCGCAGGATCACGCGCGGCAGGACGAAGCGCGCCGCCTCGCCATCCGGCCAGCCGGGATTGACGCTTTGGCGCGGATCGAATGCGATGCCGCCCACGAAGCGCACGACGCGGGGATCGGCGGCCATGCTCGCAAGGACCTTCAACCGTTCGCGCGCGCGGGCCAGTACCTCGAGAGCCGGGCCGAATCCCGATCCGGCCGGAACCACGAGCGAGTCGATCTCGCCGAGCGCCAGCCAGCGCTCGCCGCCGCCCGCCGAATCGGACCAGCCGATCTGCGGCAGGAAAGGCGCCTCGACGCCCAGCCGCGACGGCAACGCGTAGAGGTCGTCGCAGGCGATCGACGCCCGGATGGCGACGCGGGCGAGAGCCGGCTCGAGCGCCGGTGTCGTCGTCAACACATCATCCACGGGAGTCCTGCGGCCTTTCTGTCCGGCGGCGCGCGCCGAAAACGGTCATGAGCATTGGGTGGTCCCGAATTATACAAACCGCGCCCCCGCGACTGCTGCGCGGCATCAAGCCCGCGGAGGGGTATTGGCATTAGTTTTTCTATGTCATTGCTTTCGTTTTTCTCGTTTGTCCCCCGCTTCGCTGCGGCGCAGCATTTCCCTATCGCAGCGTTGCTCCGCTTAGGCGGTGGCCCGCGCGCAAACCCTGAAGAGAGCGACCATGCACCTGAAAACCACTTCCTCCCGAGTCTCCCTCGAACCCGGCCAGGTCCTCACCCTGGACGACGCCGCTGGCGTGCACATCCGCCCGAACAAGGCCAAGGTGTGGATCACCGAAGAAGGCGACTGCACCGACTTCGTCGTCAATCCCGGCGAGGACTTCGTGGTGAACCACGCCGGCCGCACCGTCATCCAGGCCATCGACCCGACCTGGGTCGACCTCGAAGAAGCCGCCTAGAAAAAATGAATAAAGGGGCCAGGCTCACTTTCTTCTGGAAAGTGAGCCTGGCCCCTTTTTCGCTCCGATCTCGGACTTGAGCCACGCGACGAATTCGCGCGTCTCCGGGCGCCCTGCCGCCGCGGGAGCGATGACGGCGTGGATGGCGCGCGGAATCTGCAGGTGCCGCCCGAACGGGGCCACGAGCCGGCCCTCGCGGATGCCCAGGTCCACGCACCGACATGCGCCCGAGCGCCACGCCCTGGCCGTGCAGGGCGGCGTTGATCACCTGGTCGTACTGGTCGTAGATGAGCGAGCCTGCGGGCACCAGCTCGGTGATGCCGTTGGCCTCCAGCCAAGCGGCCCAGCTCAGCCACGGCCAGCGGCCCTGCGGGTCGTGCAGCGCGAGGATCACGTGGCGCGCGAGATCCTCCGGCTTCTCGAGCGGCGCGCCGGCCGCCCGAACGTAGGCGGGGCTCGCCACGGGGCACAGCCGCTCCCCCACGAGACGGATCGCGCCCGGCGGCTCGCGCCCCGAAGCGATGTCGCGAATCGCCACGTCGATGCCCTCGCGCGCCATGTCCAGCACCTCGGAAGTGGCGGCGATGCGCACGTCGATGCCCGGGTGCGCCTGGCGGAAACGCCCGAGCCGCGGCACGAGCCACAGCGAGGCGAACGACACGGTCGTGGTGACGGTGAGGACATGCCCGCGCTTCGCTTCCTGCAGGCGCTGCGTGGCGGCGCGCAACTCCGTGAGTGCGGCGGACGCGGCGCGAAAGTAGGCCTGCCCCGCTTCGGTCAGCGCAAGCGCCTTGTGGCGGCGCTCGAAGAGCTGCACGCCCAGGAACGCCTCCAGGGCCTGCACCTGCCGGCTCACCGCCGACTGGGTGACGAAAAGCTCCGCCGCGGCCTGCGTGAACGACAGCCGCCGCGCGGCCGCCTCGAAGCCGCGCACGAGGTCCAGCGGCGGCAGGGGGCGATTGGGGTTATGCATGCGTGCAGCTCATGCAAGGCATTCGCGGTTTTCGTTTGTCGCTCATGGCTGGCCTCGGGATACTGGCGGCACCCGGGAGGCATTGTGCATTCCCGGGAAGCATCCAGCAAGGAGACCGCCATGAACCTGCAACTCGAAGCCCCCGTCCTCGCCCTGGAGACCGGGCAACTCCTCTGCCTCGACGACGCCCGCGGGACGAGCATCCAGTCGCGCCTGGGCACGGTGTGGATCACGGAGGAAGGCGAGCTGCGCGATTTCGTCGTCGGCCCCGGCGAGGCATTTCTCGTGACCCGCCCCGGCCGCACGCTGGTCCAGGCCATGGCTCCGGCCCACGTGGCGCTGCGCCGCCGAGCGATGAAGGGGACGCTACCCTCTAGAGGGCGCAGCGTCCCCCTGTCCAGCAGCATCGCATCGCCATAGGAGAAGAAGCGGTAACGCTGCGCGACGGCATGTGCGTAAGCGCGGCGGATGAGGTCCGTACCGGAAAAGGCGGAGACGAGCATGAGCAGCGTGGATTTCGGCAGGTGGAAATTGGTGACGAGCCGGTCGACGACCTGGAAGCGGTACCCCGGCACGATGAAGAGCCGCGTTTCCGCCGACTGCGCGCACAGCGGCCCCGCCGCGGCGGCCGATTCGAGCGCGCGCAGCGTCGTGGTGCCCACCGCCACCACCCGCCCACCTCTCGCCCTCGTTGCGGCGATCGCGTTCACCGTCGCCTCCGGGATGCTGTACCACTCCGCGTGCATCACGTGCGTGGAGATGTCGTCGCCGCGCACCGGCTGGAACGTTCCCGCGCCCACGTGCAGCGTGACGCGCGCCGAGGCGATGCCCTTCGCCTCCAGCGCCGCGAGCAGCGCCGCATCGAAGTGCAAGCCCGCGGTCGGCGCCGCCACGGCGCCCGGCACGTGCGCGTACACCGTCTGGTAGCGCGATTCGTCGTCCGCTTGCGGCGCGTGCGTGATGTAGGGCGGCAGCGGCACTTCGCCGTGCGTCGCCAGGATGTCGAGCACGCCCTGCGCGGCCTCGAAGCGCAGCTCGAAGAGATCGTCGCTGGCGCCCCGTCACCTCCGCCGTCGACGCCCGGCGCGAACAGCGAGCGTCCTGCCCGGCTTCGGGCGTCTTGCTCGCGCGCACGTGCGCGAGCGCGCGTGTCGGCGCCCAGCACGCGCTCCACCAGCACCTCGACCTCGCCGCCGGTGTCCTTGCGGCCGCGCAGGCGCGCCTTGATGACCCGGGTGTCGTTGCAGACGAGGAGGTCGCGCGCGTCCAGCAGCGACGGCAGGTCGCGGAACGCGAGGTCGCGCAGTTCGCCCGAGGGCTCCACGCGCAGCAGGCGGCTGGCGGCGCGCTCCGGCGGCGGGATGCTGCGCGATCAGTTCGGGCGGAAGGACGTAATCGAAGTCGGCGAGCTTCACCGGGCGATTATAATTTGCCCCTCGATCCCCGGCCGGGATGGCGGAATCGGTAGACGCAGCGGACTCAAAATCCGCCGGTGGCAACACTGTGGGGGTTCGAGTCCCCCTCCCGGCACCAGCACCTGGCCAGAACTCCCAAGGTTTTCCGACTCTTCGTGAGTGACACTGTGCGTATGCAGCCAGCATCCCCATGACTAACCCCGGACTGGGGTTCGGCGCCTGGCGCCTGTTCCTCGCCCTGCTCGTGGGAATCTCGCACCTGTGGGTGGGAATGCCGGGCGGCCCCGCTGCCTATGCCGTGTGGGGCTTCTTCGTGCTGAGCGGCTACCTGATGAACTTCGTCCTGCAGACCAAGTACGGCTTCACCGCCGAGGGAATCCGCCGCTACGGCCACAACCGCTTCCTGAGGATCTATCCGGGCTTCTGGATCGCCTGCGGGATCGGGGCGCTGGTCCTCGTCTGGCTGCAGGGCCAGGGAGTCGATGCGCGACGGTTCAACCCCGCCTTCGGGCTTCCTCGCGATGCCGGCGAGTGGGGATTCATCGCCACCTTGCTGCCGTTCTTCCCGCGCTGGAACGCGCCCGTGCCGGTGGCCAACGCGCTCTCGGTCGAGGTGGGCTATTACCTCTTCGCGATCCTCATGGCGCAGCATCGGACGACGGCGTGGTTCGCGCTCGCCTTCGGTTGCCTGGTGGCGGCCAATTACGGAATCAGCACCGCCACGTTCGCCGACCGCTACGCCCTGTTCCTGCCGGCCGCTCCCGCTTTCGCGGCGGGATCGCTCCTGTGCCACTACCGCGAGGAATTGCGCCGATTCCGCCAACCGGCTCTCTCGGTGACGTGCTGGCTGCTGCATTGCGGAGTCATCCTGGTCGACAGCACGTGGCCCTGGACCTACGGGCTCTACGTGTCCGTGCTCCTGTCCGGATGGGTGGTCATTTCCCTTGCCGAACTGAAGACGTCCAAGGCGGACGCGGTGATGGGAGAACTGTCGTATCCGTTCTACCTGCTGCACTGCACGGCCGGCGCGATCCTGCTGGCGGTCTATGGATACGATCGGTCCCTGCCCTACGCGGTCGCCGCCGTGGCCCTCACCCTCGTGGCGTCGTGGGTGATGGTCTGGGGACTCGACCGCAGGCTCGCCGGGCGCAAGAGCAAGTCCCTGCTGCAGAAGGACGCCCTGGTTCGCGCGTGAAATAAGTCCCCACTCCGGAGCATTCCCTGGAAGCCCTGCTCGTCTCGATCGGCATCGTCGCGCTCGCGGAAATCGGCGACAAGACGCAACTGCTCACCCTCGTCCTCGCCGCGCGCTACAAGAAGCCCTGGCCCATCGTCGCGGGCATCTTCGTGGCCACGCTCGTGAACCACGGCATCGCCGGCGCGATCGGCGCGTGGCTCACGAAGGCGATCGGCCCCGACGCCATGCGCTGGGTGCTGGGCATTTCCTTCATCGCCATGGCCGCGTGGATGCTCGTGCCGGACAAGCTCGACGACGACGCGGGAGCATCGCGCAAGGTGGGCGGCGTCTTCGTCACCACGACCATCCTCTTCTTCCTCGTGGAGATCGGCGACAAGACGCAGATCGCCACCGTCGCCCTCGCCGCGCGCTTCGATTCGCTCATGGCCGTGGTGATGGGCACGACCATCGGGATGATCCTCGCCAACGCCCCGGTGGCGTTCTTCGGCGAGGCGCTGGCGAAGCGGCTGCCCGTGCGGGCGGTTCACATGGTCGCCGCGTTCGTCTTCGCCGCGCTGGGCGTCGGGGTGCTCGTCTTCGGCTGAAAAACAAGGGGACGCTACCCTTTATTGGGTAGCGTCCCCCGTTTCGAACCGGTAGACGCCGCGCTCCGTCACCACGAAATCCGCCGGGATGTCCCACGCCTGCGGATGGATCGTCGGCATGCGCGCCAGCTCGTAAGTGACGCCGATCACCCGCGGGCGATCCTCCAGGTTGGCGAGCGTGCGGTCGAAGAAGCCGGCGCCGTAGCCCAGGCGGTACCCGCGCGCGTCCCAGCCGTTCATCGGCAGCAGCACGGTATCCGGCACGACCTCGCGCGAATCGACGGGGTACGGGATCTTCATGGCGCCCTCCGCGAGCTTCACGCCCGGATGCCATTCGCGAAAGACGAGCGGCGTGCGCGGCGCCACGACGACCGGAAGCGCGGTCACCGCGCCGCGATCGCGCTGGCGCCTCGCCAGGTAGCGTGCGTCGTACTCCCCGCGGATCGGCCAGCACAGGGCGAGCACGCCGCGCGCGAGATCCGGAAAGGACTCCTCGAGATGCCGTCGATGCGCATCCGCCATTCGGCCAACGTCGCCGCATCGATACCCTCGCGTGCGGCCACCAGGCGAACACGCTCGGCCTTGCGCCAGGCCTTCAGTTCCGTCGGGAGTCATGGAGCGCCAACAGGATGTGAGCCCGAGCGCGATGAGCACGAACGGCAGGAGCGCGTGTCCCGCGCGCCGGACACCGGCGCCGGCGACCGGGCTGCGCACGAGCCCGTGGCCCAGCAGGCACCAGGCGCCAGTCATGACCGCGAACACCATCGCGTACAGCGCAACACGGTCGAACGCGTTCGCGAAGAGCGGAATGTAGACGCCCAGGTTGTCCCCGCCGTTGGCGATCGTCACGCCGGCGACAGCCAGCACCTGCGAATGCAGTCGCCGCTCGACGCGTTGTTCGCGATCGAGGATGCGGGCACTTTCCGCTCACCTTCAACCGCGGCCGTGCCTTTCCATTCGCCACGCAGCCCGCGCAAGGCGCGCAGCCCGAGCAGCAGCGGCAAGAGCCCCAGCCAGGCGATCCAGGCGTGCGGAATGGCGATGGCGAACCGGGCCGCGACGACGCTTGCGAGCACGAGGGTCGCGATGCCCAGGAACTGCCCCGCCACCACGGCACGCGCGCGCATCGCTGGGGCGGCGAGGAACGCCATGATCACGAACAGGTCGTCGATGTTCGTCGCGGCGAACACGACGATCGCGACCCCGACATCCGTCAACGGGGACACCACTCTGCGCGACCAGCCGTTCTGAAGTTGTGACCGCGCAAGTCTGCACCGGTCGGCGTCCTGCACCAAGCCCCGCCAGCTTGGACGATCCCGCCGTTGCCCGGCGGACCCGATTGGGTACACTTCCGGCAGGTCGCGCGAGGTGTGGCCTCCCGCAACGCTTCCGCGAACGACCAGGAGTGACGCCATGCGCAAGGTCCTGCTCATCTTCAGCGAACTCACCGACGCCGACGTCGACTGGCTGTCGAAGGCCGGCGAGCGCATCCACCTCGAGGCCGGCACGACGCTGATCCCGCTCGGCGCGCGCCCGGACAGCATCTGGTTCGTGCTCGACGGCGCCGTCTCCGTGCACACCGCCGCCGGCGAGGCGTTCGCGCAGATGGGCTCCGGCGAGATCATCGGCGAGATGTCGCTCGTCGATCCCGCGCCCACGGCCGTGTCGGTGCGCGTGGCGAGCGAGGCGACGTTCCTGCGCATCTCCGACGACACCGTGCGCGCCAAGCTCGCGGCGGACCCCGCCTTCGCCGCGCGCTTCTATCGTGCCCTGTGCGTCTTCCTGGCGAGCCGCCTGCGCGCCACCACGCGGCGCATGGGCTACGGCGACAACACCGAGGACGCGGACGCCAAGGACGAGCTGACGGACGATCTCCTCGACAACGTGCACCTCGCGGGCGCGCGCTTCGACCGCATGCTCAAGCGCCTCGCGGGCTGAGCCGCCGATGGCCGCCGGCGACACGTCGATCTTCCGCAAGGCAGCGCTCGAGCGGCTCGCCTCGCCGGAGCGCCTCGACGTGCGGCCCGGCGTCCCCGCCTACCCGGCCTGGCTCATGGCGGTGCTCGCCGTCCTCGCCATCGCCGTGATCGCCTTCAGCGCATGGCTGCTGTAGCGGACTCCCCGACACCGCAGGCCGCGCCCGCGAGCGTCCTCGCGGACACCCCCGTCGCCCGCGTCCCGACCATCCTGCAGATCGAGTCGGTGGAGTGCGGCGCGGCCGCGCTCGCGATGGTGCTCGCCTACCACGGCCGCCACGTGCCGCTGGAGGTGCTGCGCGCCGACTGCGGCGTGACGCGCGACGGCAGCAAGGCCGGCGGACTGCTGCGTGCGGCGCGCGGCTACGGGCTCGTGGCGCGGGGCTTTCGCAAGGAGCCGGCCGACCTCGCCGCGCTGCCGCTGCCTGCCATCCTCTTCTGGAACTTCAACCACTTCGTCGTCCTCGAGGGCTTCCGCGACGGCTGCGCGCACCTGAACGACCCGGCCATGGGCCGGCGCCGGATCGATGCCGCGGAGTTCGACCAGGGATTCACCGGCGTGGTGCTCACGTTCGAGCGCGGGCCGGAATTCGCGCCCGGCGGCGAGCCGCCCTCGGTGCTGCGCTCGCTCTCGCGGCACATGTCCGGCCTGGGGCGCCCGGTCACGATCGCCGTCGTGCTCGGCCTGGTACTCGTGGCGCCGGGGCTGGCACTCCCCTGGCTCATGGGCCGCTTCGTCGACGAGGTGCTGGCGGCGCGGCTGCCCGGGATGGCCGAGACGCTGCTCGCGGGGCTCCTCGTCGCGGCGGTCGCGCGCGGGCTCCTTTCGTGGGTGCAGGCGCAGGTGCTCACCGCCGCCTTCACGCGCGCAGCCCTCGCCTCCGCGCAGCGCTTCTTCGCGCACGCGCTCGCGCTGCCGATGGACTTCTACGTCCAGCGCGCGCCGGGCGAGATCGCCTCGCGCGTGGAGTTGAACGAGCAACTCGCGGAGACGGTCTCCGCCGACCTCGCGCACCTCGTGCTGGACCTCGTCACCGCCGTCTTCTTCCTCGCGCTGATGCTGCGCCTCGATGCCGGGCTCACCGCGATCGTCGTCGCGTGCCTCGCCTTCGAGCTCGCCGCGCTGCGCGAGATCAACAGGCGCACCGAGGGCATCTCGCGGCTGCTGTCGGTGCAGGCGGGAAAGCTCTCCGGCATGGCCACGGGGGGACTCGCCAACATCGAGAGCATCAAGGCCGGCGGACAGGAGGGCGCCCTCTTCGTGAAGTGGCTGGGCCTGCAGGTGCAGTTCGCCAACACTTCCGTGCAGGCGCAGCGCCTGACGCTCGCCCTGATGCAGGTTCCCGCGCTGGCCGGACTCGTCGCGCAGCTCGGCGTGCTGGGGCTGGGGGCGCATGCGCATCATCGCGGGCGACTTCACCGTGGGCGACCTGGTCGCCTTCCAGGTCCTGCTCGCGAGCTTCGCCGCGCCCGTGCATGCGCTCTTCCTCGCCGCGCGCAAGGTGCAGACGCTGCGCGGCGACATGGCGCGCATCGACGACGTGCTGAACTACACGGCGGAGTCCGGCATCGAGGTCGTGGAGAACCCGCCGGGCGCGGTCTCCGGGGCGCGGCCGCGCTCGCTGGAGTTCCGCGACGTGACCTTCGGCTACGGCAAGGGCGACGCTCCCCTCATCCGGGGCTTTTCCCTCAAGGTCGAGGCGGGGCGGCGCGTGGCCCTGGTCGGCGCCTCGGGATCGGGCAAGTCCACCCTCGCGCGCCTCGCCGCCGGCCTCTACCGGCCGTGGAGCGGCGAGATCCTCTTCGACGGAAGGCCACGCGAGGCCTACGTGCGCGAGGAGATCTGCCGCGCCGTGTCCTACGTCGACCAGGACGTGGTGCTCTTCGAAGGCTCGGTGCGCGACAACCTCACGCTGTGGGACCCGGCGGCCGAGGAGGACGTCATCCGCGCGGCCGCGCGGCACGCCGCGATCGAGGACGAGATTGCGCTCCGCGGCGGCGGCCTCGACGCGCCGCTGCAGGAAGGCGCGCGCAACCTCTCCGGCGGGCAGCGCCAGCGCATCGAGATCGCACGGGCACTGGCGCGCGGACCTTCCATCCTGATCCTCGACGAGGCGACGAGCGCGCTCGATTCGGCCACCGAATCCATCGTCGAGCACAACCTGCGCCGGAGGAGGACCACCTGCCTCGTCATCGCCCACCGCCTCTCCACGGTGCGCGACGCCGACGCGATCCTCGTCCTGGAGGGCGGCAGCGTCGTCGAGCAGGGCACGCACGAGGAACTGGTCGCCATTCCGGGCGGGCGTTATGCCGCGCTGGTGGCGAGCGAATCGGAGGCGGCGCAATGAAGAAGGCCGTCGCGGATCCCGGCCTCGCCTTCCGCACGACGTCGCTGCCGGGCGCGTTGACGCTCCTCATTCCCGTGCTCGGCGTCGAGGGCGAGGTGTCGCGGCCGGAGATCGCGGACGAGATCCTCGCCGTCGAGGAAGCGGCCACCGCCGTCGGGCTGCGCTCGCGCCGGGTGCTGCTCGACGGGCGGTGGTGGCTGCAGAGCGGCACGCCGATGCTCGCGCGCGTGGCGGAACGGCGGCGCGTGGCGCGGGAAGGCGACGGCGCCTACGCGAGCTTTGCCGGGTGGGTGGCGCTCGTTCCCCGGGCCATCGCCGGCTATCGCATGCTGGCGCTCGACGACGACGGCAACCCCGGGGTGGAGTGGCCGGTGGACGAGGACACCGCGCAACGCCTTGCGCCCTTCGCCTTCGCCTTCCACCGCCGCTTCGAGCCGCGGCCGATCCGCATCGCCGACGTCCTGCGTTTCGCGCTCGATCACGCGCGCGCCGACGTGGGCGTGCTCCTGGCGACGGGGCTGCTGGCGGCCCTGGCCGGGTTGCTGACCCCGGTCGCCACCGGACGCCTCATCGACAAGGCCATTCCGGCCGGGATCGGGCTCCATGACGCTGGCGATCGTGGCCGGGCTCGCGGCCGCGGGGCTGGCCGCCATCGCGCTCGAGGTGCTGCGCTCGATCGCCGTGCTGCGCTTCGAGGCGCGGACCTCGGTGGCGATGCAGGCGGCGGTGCTCGACCGCGTGATCGGCGCCCCGGCGAAATTCTTCCGCGCCTATTCGAGCGGCGACCTCGCCATGCGCCTGGGCGCCGTGAACGCCGTGCAGCGAACCGTGACCGGCGCCTCCATCGGCGCGTTCGTGGCGGCGATCTTCCTCACCACCAACCTGGCGCTCATGCTCGCCTACAGCCGGCCGCTCTCGGTGGCGGCGATGGGGATCGTCGCGGTGGCCGCGATCCTCTCGACGGTGATCGGGATCGCGAGGATCTCGCTCGGCCGGCGCATCGAGGCCACGGAGGGAAAGCTTTCCGCGATGTCCTACGAGTACTTCGCGGGCATCGCGAAACTGCGCGCTTCCGCCGCCGAATCGCGCGCCTACACCAACTGGCTCACGCGCTATCGCGTCTACCGCGAACTGAACGGCGCGAGCGCCGGGCTCGCCAACCTCGAGTCCGTCCTGCTGTCGATCCTGCAGCCGGCGGCGGTGACGCTGGTCCTCTACCTCGCCTGGAAGCTGGGCGAGAGCCCCGCATCGCAGGCGCTCTCCGTCGGCCAGTACGTCGCCTTCCAGGCGGCCATGTTCGGGCTGCTGGCCGGCGTGCAGGGCATCGTCGCCACGGCGCTCGACCTCGCGGCGCTGGCTCCGGCGTGGGAGCGCGCGCGGCCGATCCTCGCGACACCTCCCGAGGACGGCGTGCGCGGCAAGATCCGCCACGAGCCGGAAGGCGCCATCGACTTCGTCGGCGTCTCCTTCGCCTATCCCGGCGGCCCCGAGGTGCTGCGCGGCATCGACCTCTCGATACGTCCGGGCGAGTTCGTCGCGATCGTCGGCGCCAGCGGCTCGGGCAAGTCGACCCTGCTGCGCCTGCTGCTGGGCTTCGAGAATCCCGGACAGGGCACCGTGCGCTTCGACGGCCGCGTCCTGCACGCCCTCGACCTGCGCAGCCTGCGCGGCCGCATCGGCACCGTGCTGCAAAGCGGGCGGCTCTGGGCGGGCGACATCCTCACCAACATCGTCGGCGCCTCCAGCCTCACGGTGGACGACGCGTGGGAGGCGGCGCGCGGCGCGGGCCTCGCCGCCGACATCGAGGCGATGCCGATGGGCATGTACACGCTGGTCGGCGAGGGAGTCAGCACGCTCTCCGGCGGGCAGCGCCAGCGCGTGCTGATCGCGCGCGCGCTCGTGGGGCAGCCGCGCATCCTGCTGCTCGACGAGGCGACGAGCGCGCTCGACAACCTGTCGCAGGCGGCGGTGCTGGAAACGCTGGAGAGGCTGCAGGCGACCCGCGTGGTCATCGCGCACCGTCTCGCAACGGTGCGCAATGCCGACCGGATCGTGGTGATGGACGGCGGCCGGATCGTCCAGCAGGGGACGTTCCGGGAACTGGCCGCCCTGCCCGGCCCCTTCGCGGCGATGCTCGCCCGCCAGGTGGCGTGAGAGGGCGGCGCGGAGACCTAGTTCTTCTTGGTGATGCCTTCGGCGGAGGCGATCTGCGTGTGCTCGCGCCTGCCGCTGACGGTGACCTTGTCGAGCTTCACGATCTGCTGCGGCTGATCGCGCTTGGCCGTCACGGTGATCTTCTCGAGCTTCACGACCTGCTGGCCGCCGGCCACGGAATCGAGTTGCTGTTCCGAAAGCTCGCCTTCGGACTGGGACCGCGGTGTACTTATCCTTGTTCGACATGGGGCCTCCTGGCATTTTTTGCCGGGCCGGGGGCCCGGGCGGAAACGAAGATAACACAGGGTTGCGACGGAGCCCATCGTAGCCCGGGAGGACCGGGACGACCCGGTTCCATTCCGCACCTGCAGTGCCGAATATTCAGCACAAACCGGGAAAACGGGGCTACCCGGCGACTGCGAGGACGGTCAGGGCGATGGCGTTGGCGGCGACTACCGTCCAGCCGACCTGCTTGAGCCTGCGGGGTGAGAGCGCCAGGTGGTTCACGACGATGGCGCCGGCGATCGGCAGGCAGGCGGCGAGCGCGACCACGCGCCAGGTGGGTAGCCAGGCCGCGATGGCGAGTGCCCCCAGCAGCGCGAGCCAACCCGCCCCCATGGCGGCAGCCGGCATCCACGGCGTGGCGCCCGTCACCCGCGCCTTGATGGCGTGCACCGCGAGCGTGGCCACGACGGTCGTCACGAACCACAGCGGGGCCGGTCCCCAGAGGAGCACGCCCGTGGCGCCACCCGCGGCGGCGACCGGCAGGTGCATGGCGGAAAAGGCGGCGGCGGCGATGACTTCGCCGGCGAGGCTCTTGAGGTTCCCGCCGAGGACGACCGGCACGAGGCAGGCCGCCAGCGCCGCCGGGACGAGGGCCATCCAGCGGGCCATCGGCGGGGAAAGCCACAAGGCGGCCAGTCCGGCGGCGACACCCAGGCCACCGAGGATGACGAGAAGCCGGCGCGCGGCCCCGGCCTGCTCCTGCTGCGCGCGCTTGCCGCGCAAGCCCAGCAGGACGACGAGCGGTTCGTTGGCGACGAAGAGCAGCATCGCCGCCGCCACGAAGAGCCATGACGCCACCCCCGCCGACCCGAGGACGAGCCCGGAGAGCAGCGGGAAGCCGAGTTCGGCGTAGGCGCCGTGCTCGCGCGGGATAAGGTGCTTGGTCATTGCCCCGGCAGGACGATGCGCGACGCGCCCCCGCCGAGATCCATCATCAGGGCGTTGATCCGCTTCACGAACCCGGCCGGGTCGTCGAGCTGGCCGCCCTCCGCGAGCAGCGCCTGGTCGAAGAGCACCGCCGCCCAGTCGTCGAAGCGGGCTTCCTCGGTCTTGAGCTTCTGCACCACCGGGTGCTTCGGGTTGATCTCGAGGATCGGCTTCGAGGCCGGCACGCCCTGCCCCGCGGCCTTGAGGAGCCGCGCGAGGTTCGCGCTCACGTCGTGCTCGTCGGCGACCAGGCACGCGGGCGACTCGGTGAGGCGATGCGTGACGCGCACTTCCTTCACGCGCTCGCCGAGGCTCGCCTTGATGCGCGCGACGAGATCCTTCAGCTCCTCGGCCTCCTGCTCGACCGCCTTGCGCTCGCTCTCGTCCTCGAGCCCGCCGAGGTCGAGGCCGCCCTTGGCGACCGAGACCAGCGCCTTGCCCTCGAACTCGGTGCAGGTGGCTCACCACCCACTCGTCGACGCGATCGGCAAGCAGGAGCACCTCGATGCCCTTCTTGCGGAACACCTCGAGGTGCGGGCTGTTCTTCGCGGCGTTGAACGTGTCGGCCGTCACGTAGTAGATCTTGTCCTGCCCGGTCCTTGCATGCGCGCGACGTAGTCGGCCAGCGCCACGGTTTCGTCGGCGGTGTCGGCGTGCGTGGAGGCGAAGCGCAGCAGCCCCGCGATCTTCTCCTTGTTGGCGTAGTCCTCGCCGATGCCTTCCTTCAGCACGCGGCCGAACTGCTCCCAGAACTGCGCGTACTTCTCCTTCTCGTCCTTGGCCAGGTTCTCGAGCAGGCCCAGGATCTTGCGCGTGCAGCCGGCGCGGATCGCCTCGATGTCCTTCGACTCCTGCAGGATCTCGCGCGAGACGTTGAGCGGCAGGTCGCTGGAGTCGACCACGCCGCGCACGAAGCGCAGGTAGACCGGCAGCAGCTGCTCGGCGTCGTCCATGATGAACACGCGCCGCACGTAGAGCTTCACGCCGTGGCGCGCGTTGCGGTCCCACAGGTCGAACGGCGCGCGCGACGGGAGGTAGAGGAGGTGCGTGTACTCGGTCTTGCCCTCGACGCGCGCGTGCGTCCAGGCGAGCGGGTCCTCGAAGTCGTGGCCGACGTGCTTGTAGAACTCCTTGTACTGCTCGTCGGTGATGTCGGTCTTGGCGCGCGCCCACAGCGCGGAGGCCTGGTTGACCGTCTCGGCCTCGGCGAGCTTTTCCTGCTTGCCTTCCTTCCACTCCTCCTTCGGCATGCGGATGGGCTGCACGATGTGGTCGGAGTACTTGCGGATGATGGCGCGCAGGCGCGTGCCTTCGAGGAGGTCTTCCTGGCCCTCGCGCAGGTGCAGGGTGATCTCGGTGCCGCGCGATGCCCTCTCGACCACCTCGACGACGAACTCGCCGCCGCCGTCGGATTCCCAGCGCACGCCCTGGTCGCGGCTTCTCGCCGGCGCGGCGCGTGAGCACCGTCACCTTGTCGGCCACGATGAAGGAGGAGTAGAAGCCGACGCCGAACTGGCCGATGAGGTGCGCGTCCTTCTGCTGGTCGCCCGTCAGCTGGGAGAAGAACTCGCGCGTGCCGCTCTTGGCGATGGTGCCCAGGTTGGTGATGGCCTCCTCGCGGCTCATGCCGACGCCGTTGTCGGCGATGGTGAGCGTGCGCGCCTCGCGGTCGTAGTCGATGCGGATCGCGAGATCCGCGTCATCCTCGAAGAGGCCGGGGTTGTGCAGGGCCTCGAAGCGCAGCTTGTCGCACGCGTCGGAGGCGTTCGAGATCAGCTCGCGCAGGAAGATCTCGCGGTTGGAGTAGAGCGAATGGATCATGAGGTGAAGCAGCTGCTTCACCTCGGCCTGGAAGCCGCGGGTTTCGCGCTCGGCAGTGGGGGCGGTGGCGTCGGTCACGGCGGGGCTCCTTGGCTGTTTCGAGTTCGGAAAGCCCCAGATGTTGCGGCGCCACCGCCGGATTTCAACCCCCCATCAGGCGGGCGGGGCCTTGCGCAGCTGTTCGCGCTGTTCCTTGGTGAGCACCGCCTCGGCCTTGGCGCGCGCCTCGAGCCGGGCCTCGAACATCTGCTTGTGCACGGCCGCACCCTCGTCGTAGAGCTTCTTCGCGGCGGCCACGTCGACCGGGCCGGACTTGGCCAGGTCCTGCCCTTTCCAGCGGGTCTCGCGCAGCGACGCCATCAGCGCATGGTTCGTGCGCTGCAGGTCGCGCCGGATCTCCTTCATCTTGCCGCGCTGCTCGTCGGTCAGGTTGAGCGCCTCGAGATCCTTCAGGCCGGGACCGCCCATCCGGCCGCCTCCCCCGTGCCTGCCGCCCATCATGCCCTGGCCATGACCACGGCCGCCCATCATCCCCTGCGCCATGGGGCAATCCGCTCCGCCCATCATGGCCGGCCCCTTGCCCGTGCCCGCCCATCATGCCGGGACCCATGCCCTGCCCGCCCATCCCCGGGCCCATGCCGGGATGGTTCATGCCGCCACCCATCTGGGCGGCGGCGACGGTGGAAAGGCAGGCGGCCGCGAGGGCGGCGAGCGCGAATCTGGTTTTCATGACTTGACTCCTGTGCGAACGTTGACTGCATTGCACGTCACCGGGGGCGACGCGTCCATGCGGAAAATATACGCGCCGGCGCGTGGGAAAGGCGTGCGGAGTTGTATCGAACCGTAACCGCACGCCGCGGCGAAACGGCTAACTCTCGCGCGGGTGCAGGCGGGCGCCGCAGTTGGAGCAGAAGGTCGCGTCCGGCTGGTGCCCTTCGCTCAGGCACTCGTGGCAGGTGCGGGTCGTCGGCGTGGCCAGCATGCGCCGCGCCGTCATTTCGGAAGTGACGATCCCGGTGGGCACCGCGAGCGTCCCCCAGCCGAGCAGCATCATCATCGAGGAGATGAGCCGCCCGAGGTCCGTCTTCGGCGTGATGTCGCCGAAGCCGACCGTCGTCATCGTGGTGATGGCCCAGTAGATCGAGGTGGGAATGCTGGTGAAGCCGTTGGCCGGGCCCTCGACCACGTACATGAGCGTGCCCATGATCACCACGATCGTGAGCACCGTGGACAGGAAGACCAGGATCTTGCGGCGGCTGGCGACCAGCGCCTGCCCGAGCGCCTGGTATTCCCAGACATAAGCGGCGAGCTTGAGGACGCGGAAGATGCGCAGCAGGCGCAGGATGCGGACATCGATGAGCGCCTGCGCCTCCGGGACCAGCAACGCCACGTAGGTCGGGAGGACGGAAAGCAGGTCGACGATGCCGAAGAAGCTCGTCGCGTAACGCCAGGGGTGACGCACGCAGGAAAGCCGCGCCAGGTACTCGATCGTGAACAGCGCCGTGAACGCCCATTCGAGAATCTGGAACTCGGCGCCGTAACGCGCGCCGAGCGACTGCACGCTGTCGGCAAGCACCACCACCACGCTGAGAATGATGGCAACGATGAGCCACTGGTCGAAGAGGCGCCCGGCCCGCGTGTCCGCCTCGAAGATGACGATGTACAGCCGCAGCCGCCAGCCTTCCAGCGGCTTGCCGAGGTCTTGCGAGTTGGCGGGGGTCATTGCGGTGGCCGTGGCGATGCAGCCTGCGGCCCGTGGCGTCTCACCGGAAGCTGCGCAGAAACTCTAGCACGGCCGCGCAGGCGAGGCCGGCGTCGCCCGCATCCACCGTCTCCGCCGGGTTGTGGCTCACGCCGCCGGCGCCGCAGCGCACGAAGAGCATGCCGGCTTCCGTCACCTCCGCCATCACCATCGCGTCGTGGCCGGCCCCGCTGGGAAGCCTGCGCACGGGCAATCCCGTGGCGGCGACCGCCTGCGCGAGCAGGTCCTGGAGGCGCGGCGAACAGGGCGTGGCGCGCACTGCATGGGTCTTCGTGCATTCGACCGCCACCCCGCGGCGCGAGGCGATGGCGGCGAACGCCGCGAAGACGTCCCGCTCCGCCGCCTCGCGCACGGCATCCTCGCCGGAACGGATGTCCACGGTGAAGTCGACCTGCCCCGGGATGACGTTGCCGGTTCCGTCCTTCACCTCGAGCACGCCGACGGTGCCGACCAGTCCGGGAACGGCCTTCGCGCGGGACTCGACCGCGCACACCATCTCCGCCGCGGCGGCGAGCGCGTCGTGGCGCATCGGCATCGGCACGGTGCCGGCATGGCCCGCCGCGCCGGCCACGCGCACGCGGTGGCGCGTGCCGCCGGCGATGGTGGTCACGACGCCGAGGGCGATTCCCTCCTCGAGCAGCACCGGCCCCTGCTCGATGTGCACTTCCAGGTAGGCCGCGATGGTGGCGGGATCGCACGGGCTTGCGGCGATGGCCGCCGGGTCCAGCCCGGCCGCGCGCATCGCCTCGTCGAAGCGCACGCCATCGGCATCGCGCCGCTCGAGCAGCGCGCGCATCGAACTTGCCGAGGAACGCGCGGCTGGCGAGGAAGCTCGTCTGGAAGCGCGCACCTTCCTCGTCGGCGAAGGCCACGACCTCGATCGCGTGCGCGAGTCTTTCGCCGCGGCGATGCAACTCGGCCACGCAGGCGATGGGGACGAGGATGCCGAGGATGCCGTCGTACTTGCCGCCGTTGCGCACGGAATCGAAGTGCGAGCCGGTGACGACGGCCTTCGCGCCAGGCGCCGCGCCCTCGTAACGGCCGATGACGCTGCCCGCGCCGTCGGTGCGGACCGCCATGCCGGCCTCGCGCATCCACTCCGCGAGCTGCGCCGCGGCGGCGCGGTGCGCCGGCGTGAGCCAGGTGCGGGTGTAGTGGTCCGGCGAATCGCTGTGGCGGGCGAGGGCCTCGGCACGATCGAGGATTCCGCGCCCGGCAGCGGTGAAATCATGGGCGGAGGCATTCATGGCTAGAATTCTCGCACGCATGGCTCCCCCTTCCTCCTTCCTGCTGCCACCCGGATCGCTCGACCCGGCCTGGGTGGAGCGCGAGTACAACAACCGCGACCTCGTGCCGGAACATCCGCAGGTCTTCACGCGCTGGGAGCGGGACTCCGCGTACGTGCGCGAAACGCTGCCGGGGCGTCTCGACCTGCCTTACGGCCCCGAAGCCCGCCAGCGCATCGATCTCTTCCCGGCGAAAGGCAGCGACCGGCTGCTGGTCTTCTTGCACGGCGGCTACTGGCGCGGCCTCGACAAGCGCATGTTCGCCTGGCTTGCCCCGGCGTGGGTGGCCGAGGGCGCGAGCGTGGCGCTGGTGAACTACCGGCTCTGTCCGGCGGTGCGCATCGCGGACATCGTCGACGATGCCATCGCCGCCGTGAACTGGATCGCGGCGAATGCGGCGGCGCACGGAGGCGGTGCCGGACGCATCGTGCTGGCCGGTCACTCCGCCGGCGGGCACCTCGTGGCCGCCGTGCTGGCGGCGGCGCGCGAGCGTTTCTCGTTCGCCACGGCGCGCATCGCCGGAGGCGTGCCGATCAGCGGCATCTTCGATTTCTCGCCGCTGCCGCTCTTCTCGGGCAATGCGGACCTGAAGCTCGATGCCGCCTCCGCGCATGCGCTGGACCTGCACGACCGGCTGCCTACGATCGCGGCACCGCTGGTCGTGGCGGTAGGCGGCCGGGAGAGCAGCGAGTTCATCCGCCAGTCGCGCCTCATCGCCGATCGCTGGTCGGCCCAGGTGCGCTCGCTGCAGATCCTGCCCGGCCTGCACCACTTCAGCATCCTCGACGCGCTGGCCGAGCGCGGCCAGCCGCTGCACTCCGCAACGCTCGCCCTTTTCTGAAGGCGAGAAATTAGGGACAGTCTCCAGAAAATAGGGACAGTCCCCATTAACATTGGGGACTGTCCCTATTTTCTGGAGACTGTCCCTGGTCTCTCACCGGTATAATTTAGCTCTTTGATTTTCAAGGACTTCCCGCGTGCCCGCGCAAGACCTGTCCAGGCTCCAGATCGACCGCGACACGAAGTCCTTCGCCGGCAAGCGCCGACCGCGATCGCTCAAGTGGCCGATCGGCATCGCCATCGTCGTCGCACTCGTCGGGCTCGGCGCCTTCCGCTGGGCGACCACCCCGGTGACCGTGGACGTCGCCACGGTCACCAGCGCCTACCCCTCGCAGGGTTTCACGGTGCTCAACGCCACCGGGCGCGTCGTCGCGTGGCGCAAGGCCGCGGTCTCGACCAAGGCCACGGGCCGCCTCGAATGGCTGGGAGTACAGGAAGGCTCGCGCGTGAAGGCCGGGGAAGTGATCGCGCGGCTGGAAAGCCTCGACGTCGGGGCCACCCGTGACTCGGCCCTGGCCGCGGTGACCGCCGCCAAGGCGAATCTCGAGCAGGGCGAAGCGGAACTGCGCGATGCCGAGTCCGCGTACCGGCGCGCCCAGGATCTCTACGCGAAGAAGTTCATCTCCGAGTCCTCGCTCGACACGGCGAAGGCCCGCGCCGAGAAGACGCGCGCCTCGGTCTCCAGCCTCAAGGCCGCCATCGGCGTGGCCGAGGCCAACGTGCGCTCGGCGAGCGTGTCGGTGGAGCAGACCCTCATCCGCGCGCCCTTCGACGGCGTGGTGCTCACCAAGAACGCCAACGTCGGCGACATCATCACGCCCTTCTCCTCCGCCGCCGACTCCAAGGGCGCGGTGGTGAACATGGCGGACATGGACACGCTCGAGGTCGAGGCGGACGTATCGGAAGCCGCCATCGGGAAGATCCGGCTCGGCATGCCCGCGGAGATCCAGCTCGACGCCTATCCGGAACTGCGCCTGCTCGGCGAGGTCTCGCGCATCGTGCCCACCGTGGACCGCAGCAAGGCGACCCTCCTCGTGAAGGTGACGTTCACGGAAAAGGACGCGCGCGTGCTGCCCGACATGAGCGCCAAGGTGGGCTTCCTGCAGCGCGTCCCGGAGGCGGGCGAGCGCAAGGCCGTCACCGCGGTCCGTCCCGAGGCCGTGGCGAAGCGCGGCGAGCGCTCCGTGGTCTTCGTCCTCGACAAGGACAACAAGGTGAAGGAAACGCCGGTCACCGTGGCGCGCAAGCTCGGCGACCTCCTGGAGATCTCCGGCGCGAAGCCGGGCGACAAGGTGGCGCTCTCGCCGCCGGAGAAGCTCGCCGACGGCGCGACCGTCGTGCTCGCTCAAGAAGTGAACGCCGCCGCGCAGGCGCCTGCGCGCCCCATCGTCCAGATCACCCGCCTCGCCAAGGGCTACCGGCGCGGCGACCAGGACGTGCCCGTCCTCTTCGACATCACGCTCAGCATTCCCGAGGGCGACTTCATCGCGCTCATGGGGCCGTCGGGTTCGGGCAAGTCCACGCTCCTGAACCTGATCGCCGGCATCGACAAGCCGGATGCGGGGGAACTGCTGGTGGGCGGCGAGGACATCACGAAGCTCTCCGAATCGGAGCTCGCGGACTGGCGGGCCGCGAACGTCGGCTTCGTGTTCCAGTTCTACAACCTGATGCCGGTGCTGGACGCCTTCGAGAACGTGGAGCTGCCGCTGCTGCTCACCTCCCTCTCGCGGCGCGAGAGGCGCGAGCGGGTCGAGATGGCGCTCTCGCTCGTGGGACTGGCGGACCGCATGGAGCACTACCCCAACGAACTCTCCGGCGGCCAGCAGCAGCGCGTGGCCATCGCGCGCGCCTTCATCGCCGACCCCACCCTCATCGTCGCCGACGAGCCGACCGGCGACCTCGACCGCAAGAGTGCCGGCGAGGTCCTCGCCCTGCTGCGGCGCCTGAACGCGGAGATGGGCAAGACCATCATCATGGTCACGCACGACTGGCACGCGGTGGAAAGCGCGCGGCACGTGGTGCACCTCGAGAAGGGCGAGCTCGTCGGAAAAAGGGACTGCCGACTCGAGAGAACGGGACTGTCCCTATTCGCATGTACTACCTCAAGCTCGTCTTCAAGAACATCTTCCGCCACAAGCTGCGGAGCCTCCTCACGCTCGCGGGCCTGGTGGTGGCCATCCTCGCCTTCGGCCTCATGCAGTCGGTGGTGAACGCCTGGTATGCGGGCTCCGAGATGGCCTCGGCGCAGCGGTTGATCGCGAGGAACGCCACCTCGCTCGTCTTCCCGCTGCCGATCTACTACCGCGACCGCATCCGGACCGTGGAGGGCGTGACGGCGGTGTCCATCTCCAACTGGTTCGGCGGCATCTACAAGGACATGTCGCCGACGAACTTCTTCGCGCAGTTCGGCGTCGACCACGAGAACTTCTTCGACCTGTATCCCGAGTTCCGGATCAACCCGGAGGAGCTGCTCGCCTTCAAGAAGGACCGCCGCGGCGCCATGGTCGGGCGGCTGCTGGCGGACCAGCACGGCTTCAAGGTCGGCGACGTGATCCCGGTGAAGGGCACGATCTATCCCGGCAACTGGGAATTCGTGGTGCGCGGCATCTACGAGCCGAAGGACGAGAGCACGATCACGCGGCAGATGTACTTCCACTGGGACTACCTGAACGAGCAGGTGAAGAAGATGTATCCCCGCCGCGCGGAGCAGGTGGGCGTCTTCGTCATCCAGATCGCCGATGGTTCCGCGCGCGGCGGAAATCAGCCAGGCCGTCGACCGGGAGTTCCGCAACTCGCTCGCGGAGACGCTCACCGAGACGGAGAAGGCGTTCCAGCTCTCCTTCATCGCGCAGACGGAAACGATCGTCGTCGCCATCCGCATCGTCTCGTTCGTGGTGATCGTGATCATCTTCGCCGTCGTCGCCAACACCATGGCGATGACCGCGCGCGAGCGGCTGGCGGAATACGCGACCCTCAAGGTGCTCGGCTTCGGTCCCGGCTTCGTCGCGGCGCTGATCGTGGGTGAGTCGCTGATGATCACCGCGCTCGGGGGCGCGCTCGGGATACTCGCCACCTATCCGGCGGCCGCCGGATTCAAGGCGGCGATGGGCTCGTTCTTCCCGGTGTTCAAGGTGGCTCCCGAGACGGTGGCGATGCAGGCGGCCAGCGCGCTCGTGGTGGGCCTGCTCGCGGGGCTGCTGCCTTCCATCAGGGCGGCGCGGGTGCGCATCGTCGACGGGCTGCGTTACATCGGATGAAGATCCCGCTCTCCTACATCTTCCGCAACCTGTGGACGAGGAAGCTCACCACGCTCCTCACCGCCGGCGGCATGGCGCTCGTGGTGTTCGTGTTCGCCGCGGTCCTGATGCTCGATGCGGGTCTCCGGCAGACGCTGGTGTCCACCGGCAGCTACGACAACGCCGTGCTGCTGCGGCCGGCCGCGCTGACGGAGATCCAGAGCGCCGTGTACCGCGACCAGGCCTCGCTCGTCGAGACGCTCCCCGAGGTCGCCCGCGGCGAGGACGGCGCACCGCTGGTGTCGAAGGAGACGATCGTCCTCATCGCCATCCCCAAGCGCGGCAGCACGAAGCCGGCGAACCTCGTCGTGCGCGGCATGCCCGCGATGGGCATCCGGCTGCGCCCGCAGGTGCGGATCGTCGACGGGCGAATGTTCCGCCCGGGGACGTCGGAAGTCGTCGTCGGCCGCGCCATCTCCGACGGCTTCGACGGCACGGGCATCGGCGAGAGGCTGCGCTTCGCCGGACGCGAGTGGACGGTGGTCGGCACCTTCGACGGCGGCAAGAGCGGGTTCGACTCCGAGATCTGGGGCGACGTCGACCAGATGCTGCAGGCCTTCCGCCGCTCGGCCTACTCCTCGGTGCTCGTGCGCCTGGGGAGCGCCGGCCAGTTCGAGGACTTCAAGGCGCGCATCGCGGCCGACCAGCGCCTCATCCTGGAGGTGAAGCAGGAGCCGCTCTTCTACCAGGAGCAGTCGAAGTCGCTCTCCACGTTCATCAGCTACCTGGGCATCGCGCTGTCCGCCATCTTCTCCATCGGTGCGATGATCGGCGCCATGATCACGATGTACGCGGCGGTGGCCAACCGCACGGCGGAGATCGGGACGCTGCGCGCGCTCGGCTTCCGGCGCACGAGCATCCTCGCGGCCTTCCTCGGCGAGTCCCTCCTCCTCTCCCTCGTCGGCGGCATCGCGGGTCTCGGGCTCGCCTCTTTCCTGCAGGTCTTCACCATCACCACCATGAACTTCCAGAGCTTCAGCCAGCTCGCCTTCGGCTTCCACCTGACGCCCTCCATCGCCGCCGCCACGCTCGCCTTCTCGCTCTTCATGGGGCTGGTGGGCGGGTTCCTGCCCAGCGTGCGCGCGGCGCGGCTGGAGATCGTCGATTCGCTGCGGGCGGCTTGAGTCGAACGCTTTGACGTCATGACGTCATGACGTTATAGTGTCGTCATGGATACCACCAAGCGCGCCACCGTCTACTTCGATCCCGACCTGCACCAGGCCTTGCGCCTGAAGTCGGCCGTCTCCTCGCGCTCCATCTCGGAGATCGTGAACGACGCCGTCCGCCGAACGCTCACCGAGGACGCGACCGATCTCGCGGCGTTCGAGGAACGGGGAAGGAGCCTTCGCTCGACTTCGAGGCGGTGGTGAGTCGCTGCGCAAGCGTGGGAAGATAAGCTCGTCATCAAGGCCTCCGCCGCGAAGGAACTGGAGGCAGTCGATGGCAAGCGCAACCGCCGCGCCTCGTCGAGGCCATCGGCGCACTGGCGGACGACCCCCGGCCCAGGGGGTGGAGAAGCTGTCCGGGATGAAGGACCGATTCCGGATCCGCGTCGGCGACTACCGTGTCGTGTACGCATCGAGGACCAGGTACTCACGGTATTCGTCGTCAAGGTTGGCCATCGTCGCGAGGTCTACCGATGACTGCGTCGCGACTGCTCGCCACCTATCGCGTTGCAGCCCCACCAGCGAGATCGAGGCGCGCGCCCGCGCGCTCGCCGCCGAGCAGAGCGTGGAGATGCCGGTCGACGCGATCCGCGATCCGCACGTGCTGGGCGAGGTCGTGGCGAGCGTGGAGTCGGTCCGCCCCGGCGGCGCCTTCGAGGTGGTGCTGGGACTTGCCGCCGCGACGACGGGAAACGAGGCCTCCCAGCTCGCCAACATGCTGTTCGGCAACTGCTCGCTGCAGCCGGAAGTGGAGTTGCTCGATGTCGCGTTCCCGCCGGGATACGCGAGCAGCTTCCCGGGGCCCGCCTTCGGCATCGCGGGCCTGCGCGACAAGGTTGCCGCGCCGTCGCGGGCGCTGACCTGCACGGCGCTCAAGCCGCAGGGCTCGCTCGGTGGAACACCTGGCGCAACTGGCGGCGACCTTCGCGCGCGCCGGCGTCGACGTGATCAAGGACGACCACGGACTCGCGAACCAGGCGTACTCGCCTTTCGCCGAGCGCGTTCCCGCCGTGCAGCACGCCATCGCCGTCGCCAATCGCGAGACGGGCGGACGCGCGCTCTATGCACCGACTTTCTCCGGCGGGCCGAAGGCGCTCGCCGAGCAGGCGCGCATCGCGAAGGACTGCGGCGTGCAGGTCGCGCTGGTGGCGCCGATGCTCGTGGGACTGCCCGTGTTCGTCGAGATGCGCCGCGAGTTCGGCCTGGCGCTCGCTCGCCCACCCGGCCTTCGCCGGCGCC
This sequence comes from uncultured beta proteobacterium, assembly GCA_963786635.1. Lineage (GTDB taxonomy): Bacteria > Pseudomonadota > Gammaproteobacteria > Burkholderiales > Usitatibacteraceae > FEB-7. Next base: position 405,993 of record CAWAZV010000007.1, read on the forward strand.
ACGCGCGTGGCTCCCGCCCTGCTGCTCGGCAAGCTCTTCCGCCTGTTCGGCGCGGACGCGACGATCTTCCCGAACCACGGCGGCCGCTTCAGCTACAGCCGCGACACCTGCCTCGCCATCGCCGCGGCGGCGCGCGATCCGTGGGAGGACGTGCGCGTCCACGCTCCCGGTCCCCGCAGGCGGCATGAGTGTCGAGCGCGTGCCGGAAATGCTCGCCGACTACGGAAGCGATACGATGCTGCTGATCGGGGGCGGGTTGCTGACGGCCGGGGATGCGCTCCTCGAGCGCAGCCGCGAGTTCGTGAGATGCGTGCGCAGAAGTCTCACCCCGCCTCCCCAGGGGAGAGAGGGTCGGGGTGAGGGCAAGCATGACCGACAAGCCCGTGCGGCACCACACCGGCGCCTTCCACTGGGAAGGCGTCGACGTGCTCGCCTACAAGCAGGAAGGCACCGCGCCCTTCAGGGACGTCACGCGCCAGGTGCTGTTCGACGACCCCGCGATGTCTACCCAGCTGCGCTACTTCGAGGTGGCCCCGGGCGGGTGGACCACGCTCGAGCGCCACGAGCACGTGCACAACGTGATGGTGATCCGCGGCCGGGGCCGCTGCCTCGTGGGGGACCAGTCCCATGAATTGGCGCAGAACGATCTGGTGAGCGTGCCGCCGATGACCTGGCACCAGTTCCACGCCGCGGCCGACGAACCGCTGGGCTTCCTTTGCCTGGTCAACCGCGTGCGCGACCGTCCGCAGCTGCCCGAGGGGGATTGAAGGGGACGCTACCCTTCATTGTCTTTACGCCGTCTTTACGCGTACGCCCCGGGGTTTGACGCCGCCCTGACACCCCGGCGACCACAATGGCTTTCGTCCCAGTACGCAACGGATGGAGCCATGGAAGACCTCGTTTTCGTCGCCGCCGGCATCGCCTTCTTCGTCGCCACCATCGCCCTCGCGCACCTCTTCGAGCGCCTGCGGGGTCCGCGATGAGCGCCCTGCACGCGATCGGCCTCGCGGTGGCCCTGGGCCTCGCCGCCTACCTCGTCTGGGCACTCTTCCGCCCGGAGGACTTCTGATGACCGCGAACCTCGTCATCCAGTGCGTCTTCTACATCGCCGTGCTGGTCGCGCTGGCCAAGCCCCTGGGCGAGTTCATGGCCCGGGTGCTGGCGGGCGAGCGCACTTTCCTCACGCCGGTACTCGGCTGGGCCGAGCGACTCACCTACCGCGTGGCCGGCGTCGATCCGGCGCGCGAGATGCCGTGGACGGCGTATGCGGCCGCGGCACTCCTCTTCAATCTCGCCGGCTTCCTGGCCGTGTACGCCCTGCAGCGATTGCAGGGCGTGCTGCCGCTCAATCCGGCGGCGCTCGGCGCCGTCTCGCCCGACTCCGCCTTCAACACCGCGGTGAGCTTCGCCACCAACACCAACTGGCAGGGCTACGGCGGCGAGGCGACGATGAGCTACCTCACGCAGATGCTGGCACTCGCGGTGCAGAACTTCGTCTCGGCCGCCACGGGCATCGCGGTGCTGGTGGCGCTCATCCGCGGCTTCTCCCGCAAGTCGAGCGCGACCATCGGCAACTTCTGGGCCGATCTCGTGCGCTCGACCCTGTACATCCTGCTGCCGCTGTCGTTCCTGCTCGCCGTGGCGCTGGTGAGCCAGGGCGTCGTGCAGACCTTCGCGCCCTACGCAAAGGCGCAGATGGTGGAGAGCGTCGAATACGAGACCCCGAAGAGCGGCCCCGACGGCAAGCCCGTCCTCGACAAGGAAGGCAAGCCGGTGCTGGAGAAGCAGTCGACGCGCGAGCAGGTCATCGCCCTCGGCCCGGCCGCTTCCCAGATCGCCATCAAGCAGCTCGGCACCAACGGCGGCGGCTTCTTCAACGTGAACTCCGCGCACCCGCTCGAGAACCCGACGCCGCTCGCCAACTTCCTCGAGGTGCTGGCGATCCTCGTCATCTCCGCCGGGCTGTGCATCACCTTCGGCCGCATGGTCGGCGATCCGCGGCAGGGCTACGCCCTCCTCGCGGCGATGACGATCGCCTTCGCCGCCCTGCTCACGGTGACGGTCGTGGCCGAGCAGTCCGGCAACCCCGCGCTGGCGCGCGCCGGCCTGGACACGGCTGCAGCCGACGCCCAGTCCGGCGGCAACATGGAAGGCAAGGAAACGCGCTTCGGCATCGTCTCCTCGGCGATCTGGGCCACGGCGACGACGGCGGCGTCCAACGGCAGCGTGAACTCGATGCACGACTCGTTCACGCCGCTGGGCGGCATGGTGCCGATGTGGCTCATGCAGCTGGGCGAGGTGATCTTCGGCGGGGTCGGCTCCGGCCTCTACGGGATGATCGTGTTCGCCCTCATCGCCGTCTTCGTGGCCGGCCTGATGATCGGCCGCACGCCCGAGTACCTCGGCAAGAAGGTCGAGGCCTTCGAGATGAAGATGGCGGCGGTGGCCGTGCTCGTGCCGCCGCTCGCCGTGCTCCTGGGCACGGCCGTCGCGGTGCTCGTCGATCCGGGCAAGGCCGGCATCGCCAACCCCGGCGCGCACGGCTTCAGCGAGATCCTCTATGCCTTCTCCTCCGCGGGGAACAACAACGGCAGCGCCTTCGCGGGCCTGTCCGCCAACACGCCCTTCTACAACAGCATGCTGGGTGCGGCGATGCTCCTCGCCCGCTACTGGCTCATCGTGCCGGTGCTGGCGATCGCCGGATCCCTCGCCGCGAAGAAGACGGTCCCCGCCGGGGCCGGGACGCTGCCCACGCACGGGCCGCTGTTCGTGGCGCTGCTCCTCGGCACGGTGTTCGTCGTGGGCGCGCTCACCTTCGTGCCGGCCCTGGCGCTCGGCCCCGTGGTCGAGCACCTGCAGATGATCGCCGCGAAGTAATCGCCCCATTCCGGAGTCCGACATGACCTCGCATACCGCCGCCCGCCCGCTACTCGACCCCGCACTGGTGCTGCCCGCGCTCGCCGACTCGTTCCGGCGCCTGGCGCCGCAGTACCAGTGGAAGAACCCGGTGATGTTCGTCTGCTACGTGGGCAGCATCCTCACCAGCGGACTCTTCGTGCACGCCCTGGTCGCCGGCGGCGAAGCCCCTGCCGGCCACATCCTCGCCATCACCGTCTGGCTGTGGTTCACCGTGATCTTCGCCAACTTCGCCGAGGCCGTGGCCGAAGGCCGCAGCAAGGCCCAGGCGGCCAGCCTGCGCGCCGCCAAGCGCGAGATCGCCGCGAAGAAGCTCCAGGCCCCGGACCGCCACGCCGCGACGAGCGCCGTTTCCGGCTCCGCGCTGCGCGAGGGCGACCTGGTCCTCGTCGAAGGCGGCGACTTCATCCCGGCCGACGGCACCGTCGTCCAGGGCGTGGCCTCCGTGGACGAGTCCGCCATCACCGGGGAATCGGCCCCGGTCATCCGCGAGGCCGGCGGCGACTTCTCCTCCGTCACCGGCGGCACGCGCGTGCTGTCCGACTGGCTGGTCGTGCGCGTCACCGCCAACCCCGGCGAGTCCTTCCTCGACCGCATGATCGCCATGGTGGAAGGGGCCAAGCGCCAGAAGACGCCCAACGAGATCGCGCTGACCATCCTGCTCGTCGCGATGACCCTCGTGTTCCTGCTCGCCTGCGCGACGCTGCTGCCGTTCTCGATCTACGCCGTCGAGGTCTCGAAGCAGGGCACGGCCATCACCATCACGACGCTGGTCGCGCTCCTGGTCTGCCTCATCCCCACGACCATCGGCGGGCTCCTCTCGGCCATCGGCGTGGCGGGCATGGGCCGCATGCTGGCGAGGAACGTGATCGCCACGTCCGGCCGCGCCGTCGAGGCGGCGGGCGACGTCGACGTGCTGCTGCTCGACAAGACCGGCACCATCACGCTCGGCAACCGGCAGGCGACCGCGTTCCTGCCGGCGCCCGGCGTCACCGACCACGAACTGGCCGACGCCGCCCAGCTCGCCTCGCTCGCCGACGAGACGCCCGAGGGCCGCTCGATCGTGGTGCTGGCCAAGCAGCGCTTCAACCTGCGCGAGCGCGACATCGCCACCCTGGGCGCCATGTTCGTGCACTTCTCCGCGCAAGACGCGCATGAGCGGCGCCGACCTCGGCACGCGCAAGGTGCGCAAGGGCGCGGCGGACGCGATCCGCGCCTTCGTCGAGCTCTCCGGCGGGCGCTTCCCCGAGATCGTGCAGGCCAACGTCGACCAGGTGGCGCGCCGCGGCTCCACGCCGCTCGTCGTGGCGGAGGACGCGGCACGTGCTCGGCGTGATCGAGCTGAAGGACATCGTGAAGGGCGGCATCAAGGAGCGCTTCGCCGAGCTGCGCCGCATGGGCATCCGCACCGTGATGATCACCGGCGACAACCGCCTCACCGCCGCGGCCATCGCCGCGGAGGCGGGCGTGGACGACTTCCTCGCCGAGGCCACGCCGGAGGCGAAGCTGAAGATGATCCGCGACTACCAGGCGCAGGGCCGGCTCGTCGCCATGACCGGCGACGGCACCAACGACGCGCCGGCGCTCGCGCAGGCCGACGTCGCCGTGGCGATGAACTCGGGCACGCAGGCGGCCAAGGAGGCCGGAAACATGGTCGACCTCGACTCCAACCCCACCAAGCTGATCGAGGTGGTCGAGACGGGCAAGCAGATGCTCATGACGCGCGGGGCGCTCACCACGTTCTCCATCGCCAACGACGTGGCCAAGTACTTCGCCATCATCCCGGCGGCCTTCGCGGCCACCTACCCGGAACTGATGGCCCTCAACGTGATGGGGCTCGCCACGCCCCAGTCCGCGATCCTCTCGGCCGTCATCTTCAACGCCCTCATCATCGTCGCCCTCATCCCGCTGGCTCTCGCCGGGGTGCGCTACCGCCCCGTGGGCGCCGACGCCCTGCTCCGCCGCAACCTGCTCGTCTACGGGCTGGGCGGCCTCGTCGTTCCCTTCATCGGCATCAAGGCCATCGACCTCGTGCTCGTGGCCACGCACCTCGCCTGACCGGAAAGGACTCCCATGTTCGCCTCGTTCCTGCAAAGCCTGCGCATGCTCGCCATCCTCACCGTGATCACGGGGATCGCCTATCCCCTGCTGGTCACCGCCGTGGCCGCCATCGCCTTCCCCGACCAGGCCGGCGGCAGCCTCCTGCGCGAGGGCGACACGGTGCGCGGCTCCGCCCTGATCGGGCAGCCGTTCGCCGGCGAGCGCTACTTCTGGGGCCGGCCCTCGGCGACCTCGCCCATGCCCTACAACGCCGGGGCATCCTCCGGCTCGAACCAGGGCCCGACGAACCCGGCACTGGCCGAGGCGGTGGCCGGGCGCGTGCAGGCGCTGCGCGACGCGGGACACGATGCGTCGCGGCCCGTGCCCGTCGATCTGGCGACCGCCTCCGCGAGCGGCCTCGATCCGCACATCTCGCCCGCGGCAGCCGACTACCAGGTGGGGCGTGTCGCCAAGGCGCGCCGCCTGGACGAGAACACCGTTCGCGCAATCGTCGCGAGCCATACCGAGGGCCGCACCTTTGGTATTCTGGGCGAGCCGCGCGTGAATGTCCTGCAGCTCAATCTCGCACTCGATGGTGCCGCGCGGCGCTGAGTGACCGACCAACGCCCCGATCCCGATGCACTCCTCGCCCGCGTCCGGCGCGAGGAAGCCAAGAGCCGCCGCGGGCGGCTCAAGGTCTTCTTCGGCGCCTCGGCGGGCGTGGGCAAGACCTACGCGATGCTCGGCGCCGGGCGCGCCGAGCGCGACGCGGGCACCGATGTCGTCGTCGGCCTGGTCGAGACGCATGGGCGCCGCGAGACGGCGGCGCTGCTCGAGGGGCTCCCGCTGCTGCCGCGGCTGTCCCTCGAGCGCGCCGGCACTTCCGTCGCGGAGTTCGATCTCGATGCGGCCCTTGCGCGCAAGCCCGCCCTGATCCTCGTCGACGAGCTCGCGCACACCAACGCCGCCGGCTCGCGCCATCCCAAGCGCTGGCAGGACGTCGAGGAACTGCGCGACGCCGGGATCGACGTCTACACCACCCTCAACGTCCAGCACCTCGAGAGCCTGAACGACATCGTCGGGCAGGTGACCGGCATCCGCGTCTACGAGACGCTGCCGGACAAGGTCTTCGACGGCGCCGACGAGGTCGAACTGGTGGACTTCCCGCCCGACGAGCTCCTCGACCGGCTGGCGCAAGGCAAGGTGTACATGCCGGAGCAGGCGCGGCATGCGGCCGAGAACTTCTTCCGCAAGGGCAACCTGATCGCGCTGCGCGAGCTGGCGCTGCGGCGGACCGCGGACCGCGTCGACGACCAGATGCGCGACTACCGCGAGGAAAAGGGCATCCGCGCGTCCTGGCCCGTGGCCGAGCGGCTCGTGGTCGCCGTGGGTCCCGGGCCGGAGGGCGAGAACCTCGTGCGTGCCGCCCGCCGCCTGGCCGCCGCGCTCGACGCCGAGTGGACCGCGCTCTACGTCGAGACGCCGCTCCTGCTGCGCCTGCCCGAGGAGCAACGCGACCGCACGCTGCGCATCCTGCGGCTCGCCGAGGAACTGGGGGCGAAGTGCGTCGTGATCGGCGGCGGCGACGTCGCCGGGGAGGTGGTGGGATACGCCCGCGCGCAGAACGCCTCGCGCATCGTCGTCGGCCGCACCAAGGGCGCCCGCTGGCGGCTGCGCGCCGGGCTCTCCACCTCGGCCCGCATCATCGCGCGCGCCGGCGACTTCGACGTGACGACGATCGGCTCGGAGTCGCGCCCGACCATCCTCGGCGCGGCGGGAGACCTCCTGGCGCGATCGCGGGCGCACCTGCGCGTGGCGCGCCCCGACAAGGCCTACTGGCCGCGCTACGCGCTGGGCGCCGCCGCGGCCCTCGCGGCGACCGGGATGGGTGCGCTCATGTTCGGGCGCTTCCAGCCCGCCAACATCGTCATGGTCTACCTGGTGGCGGTGGTGGCCGTGGCGCTCACCCTCGGACGCGGGCCCTCCACCCTGACCGCCGTGCTGGCGGTGCTGTCGTTCGACTTCTTCTTCGTCCCTCCCTACCTTTCGTTCGCGGTGAGCGACACGGAGTACCTCATCACCTTCGCGGTCATGCTGGTGGTGGGGCTCGTCATCTCCACGCTGGTCGCGAGCGTGCGGCTGCAGGCGCGCATCGCCGGCCACCGCGAGGCGCGCGCCACGGCCCTCGCGGAGATGAGCGCGGAGCTCGCCGCCACCGATGGCCTCGACGAGCTGATGCGCATCGCCGTGCGGCACCTGGCCGTCGGTCTTCGCGAGCCAGGTGGCGGTGCTGCTGCCCGACGCATCCGGACGCATCGCGCTGCCCAGGGGACGCGGTGAACCCGGATCGCTGCACGCGGCCGACGCCGGCATCGCGCAGTGGGTCCACGACCACGTCCAGCCCGCGGGCCTGGGCACCGACACGCTCGCCGGCACCGACACGATCTACATGCCGCTCGCCATCGGCCCGCGCGCCGTGGGCGTGATCGCCCTGCTGCCGGCCAATGCGCGGCGCGTCTTCGTGCCCGAGCAGCGCCGCCTGCTGCAGAGCTTCGCGAGCCAGGTGGCGGTGGCGCTGCAGCGCGTGCGGCTGGCCGACGAGGCGCGCGCCGCGCAGCTCGCGGCGGACACGGAGTCGGTTCGCAACGCGCTGCTCGCCGCGATCTCGCACGAGCTGCGCACGCCGCTCGCCGCCATCGTCGGCGCCTCCTCGACGCTCGCGGAAAGCGGCGATGCCCTGGTGCCGGCCGTGCGCGCCGAGCTCGCCGCCTCGATCGCCGCGGAGGCACGCCACATGAGCGAGGTGGTGGCGAAGGTCCTCGACCTCGCGCGCCTGCAGTCGGGTGCGGCGCACCTCGCGCGCGACTGGCATCCGATCGAGGAGATCGTGGGCAGCGCGCTCGCGCGCAGCCGTGGCCGGCTCGCCGATCACCCCGTCACGACGCGCCTGCCGCCGCCGCCGGCGCTGGTGCACGTCGACGCGGTGCTGCTCGAGCAGGTGATCGCGAACCTCCTGGAGAACGCCGCCAAGTACACGCCGCCGGGCACGCCGGTCGCCATCGAGGCCAGCATCGACGCGGGCGTGCTGGACCTCTCGGTCACCGACCGCGGCCCCGGCATCCGCCCCGGGGACGAGCAGCGCGTGTTCGAGAAATTCCATCGCGGCACGCCGGAGGGTGGCCCCGGCGGCGCCGGGCTCGGGCTCGCCATCTGCCGCGCCATCGCCGAGGCCCATGGCGGCAGGATCCGCGCGGAGAATCGCGCCGGCGGAGGCGCGGCTTTCCGCCTCGAGATCCCGCAGCCCGACGAACCGCCGGTGCTGGCCGCCGAGGCGCCCGAGGCGCACGCGCCATGACCACCCATCGCCCGGTGATCGCGGTGATCGAGGACGACGCCTCCATCCGGCGCTTCCTGCGCTCGGCGCTGGAGGCGCACGGCTACCTGGTGGAGGAAGCCGGCGATGCGACGACGGGACTCGCCGTGGCCGCCAACCGGCGCGCGGACGCGCTGATCCTGGACCTGGGGCTCCCGGACCTCGACGGCGTCGAGGTGATCCGGCGCGTGCGCGAATGGAGCGCCATGCCCATCATCGTTCTCTCGGCGCGCGCGCAGGAAAAGGACAAGGTCGCGGCACTCGACGCCGGCGCCGACGACTACGTGGTGAAGCCCTTCGGGGAGGGCGAGCTGCTCGCACGGCTGCGCGCGGCCATCCGGCGCGGCGCGCGCACGCACGAGGCGGCCACGACCCTCGCGACGGGAGACCTCGCGATCGACCTCGAGGCGCGCACCGTGAAACGTGCCGGGGAGACCGTCCACCTCACGCCGACCGAGTGGCGGTTGCTGGCGGAGCTCGCGCGCAATGCGGGCAAGGTCCTCACGCAGCGCCACCTGCTGCTCGCCGTCTGGGGCCCGGGGCACGTCGAGAGCCCGCATTACCTGCGCATCTACATGTCCAACCTGCGCCAGAAGCTGGAAGCCGACTCCGGCGCAGCCGCGGCACCTGCTCACCGAGACCGGCGTCGGCTACCGCTTCGCCGCCGAGAGCTCGAATGGAGCGGACCGAGGATCTCGTCGTTGTGTTCGCCCGGCTCCGGCAGGTCCAGCCGCAGGCCGAGGCGCTCGTCGCCGAACTGCATCGGCAGCCCCGGGATTCGCGTCGGCGTGCCGTCGGGCAGCGTGAGGTCGATCATGCCGCCCGCGGCGAGATGCGGATCGTCGAAGAGGTCCGACGGCGTCTGCACGCGCGCGAAGGGCAGCCCCGCCTTCTCGCACAACGCCTCGATCTCGGCGCACGGCAGCTTCGCGAGGATGCCGGCCACCAGCGGAATCAGCGTCTCGCGCGCCCGGGAGCGGTCGTTGTTGGTGGCATAGGCCGGATCGGCGAGCGCCGGCTCGGCCAGGGCCCTGGTGAAGATCTCCCACTGCCGCTCGGTGACCACGCCGACGAAAAGCTGCTTTCCGTCCGCGGTCGTGAAGACGTCGTACACGCCCCACGCGCGCTTGCCGGCCGACATCGGCTCCGGCGTCCTTCCCGTCACGGCGTGCTGCATCATGTGCGTGGAGACGAGCCAGGCCGCGTTCTCGAAGAGGCCGCTCTGCAGGAGCTGGCCCCTGCCGGTCCGGTCGCGATCGCGCAGCGCCGCCAGGATCGCGATGGCGCCGAACATGCCGCCCATCATGTCGTTCACGGGAGCGCCGGCGCGCAGGGGCTTGCCCACGGGGCCGGTCATGTAGGCGAGCCCGCTCATCATCTGCACCACTTCGTCGAGCGCCGTGCGGTGCTCGTAGGGCCCGGTGAGAAAGCCCTTCAGCGAGCAATAGACGAGGCGCGGGTTGGCGGCCGAGAGCGCCGCGTAGCCGAGCCCCTTCGCCTCCAGCGCGCCGGGGCGGAAGTTCTCGAGGAACACGTCGGCGGTGGCGACCAGCTTCTTCGCGGTCGCGATCCCCTCCGGTGCCGCGAGGTCCAGGGTGACGCTCTTCTTGTTGCGGTTGAACGACGGCGAAGAAGCCGGCGCCCGAACTGGTGAGATAGCGCGTGGGGTCGCCCTTGCCGGCCGGTTCGACCTTGATGACCTCGGCGCCGAGATCCGCGAGCACCAGCCCGCAGCTCGGTCCCATGACCATGTGCGAGAACTCGACGACGCGGATGCCTTCGAGCGGCAACGGACTCTTCATGCTCTGGTTCCTCTCGCGAGCCAACCCTTCGGAATGGGATCTGCACCAACGGGAATTCTAGCTGTCATGCTGCGAGCCTTCCCGTCATCCTGCGGCGCCATCCGGACGTTATACTTGTTGCGGAGTGTCCACATGACCATGAAGCTCACTGCTGTTTACCAGAGAGTCCCCGAAGGCTACGTCGCCTTCGTCGAGGAACTGCCGGGCGCCGAACACACAGGGGTCGACCCTGGAGGAGGCGCGCGCGAACCTTGGCGAAGCGGTGGAACTGCTCTTCGACGCTCATCGCGTCGATGCGGAAAAGCTGCTTGCCGGGCTCGAGGTGATACGCGAGAGCTTTCCGCCCGACGAACAATGAAGCGGGCGGACCTGGTCCGCTACCTTTTGCTGCACGGATGCCTGCTTCTTCGCGAAGGCCGTGCCCATTCCGTTTCTTCAATCCGGGCACGAATCGCACGTCGACGGTGCCTCGACATCGCGAGCTCAACGACTTCCTGTGCCGGAAGATCTGTCGGGATCTCGAAATATCCGACCCGCGTTGGAACTTGCACGAGCCTGAAGCGAGCTACTGCACATACCGAAGCACAAGCGGAATCAGCACCGCGCCCACCACGCCGTGCAATCCCATCCCGAGGCTGGCGTAGGTGCCGGCCTCGGGATGCACGCTGAAGGCGCGCGAGGTGCCGATGCCGTGCGCGGCCACGCCGAGCGCGAAGCCGCGCTGCCACCACGCCTTCGAGCCCACCGCGTCGAGCACGTAGCGCACGAGGATCGCGCCGAGGATGCCGGTGGTGACCGCGAACACGGCGGTCAGCGTGGGCGAGACGTTGATGCGCTCGGCAACACCCATGGCGATGGGCGCGGTCACCGACTTCGCGTAGAAGCCGCCGACGATCGCCGCGTCCGCGCCGAGCAGCTTCGCGATCCCCACCGCGCTCACGATGGAGGTGACGCCGCCCGCGAGCAGTGCCGCGAGCAGCGGAAAAATCCGGCCCCGCAGGGCTTCGAGCCCCTTGTAGATCGGCACGGCCAGCGCGACGGTGGCGGTGCCGAGCAGGAAGTGCACGAACTGCGCGCCCTCGAAGTACTTCGCGTAGGGCATGTCGATCAGCGTGATCACCGTCGCCACGATGGCGATGGCGATGGCCACCGGGTTGGCGAGCGGATTGCGGTCGGAGCGCTCGTAGATCATCACGCCGGCCTGGTACGCGGAGAGCGTGAGGATGAGCGCCAGCAGCGGGCTGCCGGAGAGGTAGACCCAGATCTCGTGGATGGCCGGCAGCTGCGGGTTCATCCCGGCTCGTCCTTGGCGAGCGCGCGCAGCACGAGCGCCGTCACCGCCATCGTCGCCACGACGCTCACGACGAGTGCCGCGCCCACGGCCAGCGCATGCGAGCGGATGTGCGGCCAGAACATGACCACGCCCACCGCCGCCGGGATGAACAGCAGCCCCAGGTTCTGGCTGAAGGCGGTGGCGACGAGATCCACGGACGCCGGGACGCTGCCGCGAACGCGCAGCCACGCGACGAGCAGGACGAGCCCGATGACGGGGCCGGGAATCAGCGGCAGGAAGAAGCGGGCGACGATTTCGCCGAGGCCCTGGAAGAGGAGGATCTGGACGAGGCCGGCGATCATGCCGCGTCGTGTGCTTGCCGCCGGCGGGAAGGCGATGACGCCGGCGCCGAGCAGCGCATCGATTTCCTGCGCGCTGTAGCCGGCCTCGGCGAGGACCTCCAGCGAGTGCTGGCCGAAGGCGGGTGCGGCGCGCGGCGTGGGCGCGGGCGTGGTGCCGAACCGCACCGGCTCGCGCAGGCCGCGAAAGCGTCCCGCCACCGGATGCTCGTAGGTGGCGATCAGGTTCTCGGCCGCGACCTGGGGATGGTCGAACATGTCCTCCACCGGCCGGGCCGCGGCGCAGGGCACGCGCTCGCCGAAAAGCGCCTCCCACTCGAGTGCGGTCTTTTCCGCCAGGGCCTTGCGCAGCAGCGGCACGATCTCCGCGGCATGCTGCGAGCGCTTGCGCACCGTGTCGTAGCGCGCGTCTGCAGCCAGTTGCGGCAGTCCCGCGAGCTCGCAGAGGCTCGTCCAGAAGTGCGGCGTGTTGGCCGAGAGGTAGAGGCTGCCTTCCCGGGTCGGGTGCAGCCCGGTGACCCCGCCCGAGCGCATGTCGCGGCCGACGTCGCGCGGCTCCTCTTCCGCCCACACGAGGCGCGCCGACTGCATCGCGAGCGCGCTGCGCAGCAGCGAGACGCTGATCGACTGTCCCTCGCCCGTGCGGCTGCGCTGGAAGAGAGCGGCCGCGACCGCATAGGCGAGGAGCGAGGCGGCGTAGTAGTCGACGACGGAGCCGTAGACGATCTCGGGCTCGCCGGGGCTCCTGCCCTGCAGCGTGCAGATGCCGGTCATCGCCTGCAGGACCTGGTCGTAGCCCGCCTTGTCCTTGAGCGGCCCGCTCTCGCCGTAGCCGGTCAGGGCGCAGTAGACGAGGCGCGGATTCACCGGCTTGAGGGATGCGTAGTCGATGCCCAGCCGCGGCGGCACCGTGGGACGGAAGTTGTGCACGAGCACGTCGCTCGAGCCCGACCAGCCGGTGCAGGACGCCGAGTCCCTCGGGCTTCTTCAGGTCGAGGACGAGTCCGCGCTTGCCCCGGTTCACGCCGAGGAAGGCACGGCTCTCGGCCGCGAGCGTCGAGGGGTACTTGCGCAGCGTGTCGCCGTCCGGCGCCTCGATCTTCAGGACGTCGGCACCGGAGTCGGCGAGCAGCGTGCAGCCGTAGGGACCGGCGATGTAGCTCGACAGGTCGAGGACACGCACGCCGTCGAGCGGCCCGCCGGCTGCCGCAGGCGCGGAATCGCTCATGCGCTCATTCCGGCTTGATGTTGGCGCTCGCGGCGACCTTTCTCCACTGCTCGATCTCGGTGCGGATCGTCGCCGCGAACGTGGCCGCGGACATCGGCGCGGGTTCCGTGCCCTCGCGCCCCAGGATCTCCTTCATCTCGGCGCTGGCGAGGATCCGGTTCATCTCCGCGTTGATCGCATTGGTGAGCTCGGCCGGCAGTTGCGGCGGCGCAAGGACGCCCCACCACAGATCGAAGGAATAGCCGGGAACCAATGCCGAGATCGGCTTCAGTTCCGGAACGACGGCCGAGGGGCCGGGGCTGGTGACGCCGAGGCCGCGCAGCTTGCCCGCGCGCACGTGCTGCATGATCGAGGGCGCGCTCGCCATGAGCACGTCGATGTGCCCCGCGATGGCGTCGGTCGTCGCCGGCCCCATGCCCTTGTACGGCACGTGCGTCATCTTGAGGCCCGCCGCGTTCATGAGCAGTTCGGTGGCGAACTGGTTGGTGCTGCCCTGGCCGGAGGAGCCGAAGTTGAGGGCGCCCGGCTTCGACTTCGCCAGCGCGATGAACTCTTCCAGGGTCTTCGCCGGCGACGAGTTGGTCACGGTGAGCACCATGGGGCCCTTGGCCACCATCCCGATCGGCGTGAAGCCGTTGACCGGATCGAACGGCAGCTTCGGCTGGATCGCCGCGTTGGTGGTGAAGGAGGAGGAGAGCAGCATGATGGTGTAGCCGTCGGGTGCGGCCTTCGAGACCGTGGTCGCGCCGATCGTGCCGCCGGCGCCGGGACGGTTCTCGACGACGACCGGCTGCCCCCACGCCTCGGAGAGCCGCTTGCCGAGGGCGCGCGCGAAGATGTCGTTCGAGCCGCCCGCCGGATAAGGCACGACCAGGGTCACGGCGCGCGTCGGAAACTTCCCCTGGGCGAGCACGCCGGTGGCGAGGCTCAGGGCACAGGCGGCGAGCGCGAGGGTACGGATGAACTTCATGTCGGGGTTCTCCTCATTTTGTCATGGGACCAGCGAAAGGCTGCGGTACGGTTGACGTCCTGGGTCATTCCCAGCCGGTACCGGCGCTTCCGGCGACGAGGCCCAGCTTCTTCGCCGTCGCCAGGATCGCCCTGGCGCGCGCCACGAACGGCGCGTCGATCATCTTGCCGTCGACGGTCCAGGCACCCACGCCGTCCTGCGCGGCCTGGTGCGCCGAGGCGACGACCTTGAGGGAATGGGCGATCTCCGCCTCGGTGGGACGGAAGACCGCGTTGATGATCGCCACCTGGCTCGGGTGGATCGCGGACTTGCCGACGAAGCCCAGGCGGCGCGCGGTCTCGGCCTCCTCGCGCAGGAAGTCGGTGTTCTTCACGTCGGCCATGGCCGAGTCGATGGCGAAGATTCCCGCCTCCGCCGCGGCGAGGCGCACGCCGAGCTGGAAGTGCATGACCACGCGCGGGTCGTAGCGTTCGATGCCGTAGGGCTCGAGCAGGTCGCCGAAGCCCAGCTGCAGGCCGGCCACGCGGGGGTCGGCCGTGGCGATCTCGGCGGCGAGGCGAAAGGACTTCGGCGTCTCGATGTTGGCGAGGATGCCGGCCGGCTTCGCCACGCGCTGCGCGCCCTCCGCGCGCGCGATCGCCGTGGCGGCGAAGCGCACGTCATCCGCGCAGGAGACCATCGGCTGGTTCACGAGGTCGAGACCGGGACCGACGATGGCCTCGATGTCGCGGGCGAAGTGCGGCGTGTCGATGCCGTTCACGCGCACGATGACGGTCTTCGCCTTGTCGGCCGGCAGCGCGCGCAGGAACTTCGCGACCTCCACGCGCGCGGCATCCTTGCGGCTCTCGTCGACGGCGTCCTCGAGGTCGATCGAGATCGCGTCGGCCTCGCCCGCGAGCGCCTTGGCGAAGAGCTCGGGGCGGGAGCCGGGGACGAACAGCTTGCAGCGCATCAGTTGGCCTTGATCTTCGCGTCCTGGATCACGCGCGCCCACTGCGAGATCTCCTGGCGGATGCGTTCGCCGGACTGCTCGGGCGACATCTTCACCGCGTAGGCGCCCTGCTGCCAGCAGCTGCTCCTGGGCCTCGGGCGTGGCGAGGATCTTCTGGATCTCCGCGTTGAGCCGCGCGACGATCGGGGCCGGGGTGCCCGCGGGCGCCATGACGCCGAAGAGCGAGCTCACCTCGATGCCCGTCACGCCCGCCTCGGCGGCGGTGGGAATGTCCGGCAGCTGGGAAATGCGTTCCGCCGTCGTCACCGCCAGGGCGCGCAGCTTGCCGCCCTTGATGAGCTGCAGCGAGGCCGGCACCGTCTCGCACATCGTCAGCACCTGGCCGCCGACCAGGTCGGCCATCGCCGGGCCGCTGCCCTTGTAGGGGACGTGGATCATGTCGGCGCCGATCTTCAGGCGGAAGAGTTCGGCGCACATGCGCTGCGGCGCGCCGGCGCCCGACGAGGCGTAGGTGAGCTTGCCGGGGTTGGCCTTCGCGTAGGCCACGAGTTCCTGCAGGTTCTTCACCGGCAGCGACGGATGGACGACCCACACCAGCGGCACCAGCCCCACGACCGCCACCGGGGTGAGGTCCTTGGCGAGGTCGTAGCGGATCGTGTCCTTCTCGAGCGTGGCCATGATCGAGTGCGAGGTGAGCGCGCCCATGAGCAGCGTGTAGCCGTCGGGAGCGGAACGCGCCACCGCCTCCGCGCCGATGTTGCCGCCGGCGCCGCCGCGGTTGTCGATGACCACCTGCTGCCCGAGCGGCCCCGACAGGCGCTGCGCCAGCACGCGACCGACCACGTCCGTGGCCCCACCCGGCGGGTACGGCACGATCAGCTTGATCGTCTTGGTGGGGTACTGCGCGAAGGCGTTGCCGGCTGCGAACAGCGCGACGGTGGCGGCGGTGGCGAGGACGCGCGAGGCGCCCCGACCCAGATGCAGCAGGTTCATTGTTCTTCTCCTCGGTTGAACTTGAATGGCAATGCCCGTCTCAGGCCTTGCCCTTGGAAGCTTCGTAGCGGGCCTTGTTCTCGGCGTTGGGCGGGTACAGGCCCGGGAAGAGACGCGCCCTTCTCCACTTCGGACATGATCCAGCTCTCCAGCCGCTCCTGCTCGGGGGCGGCGGCGACGATGTCGGCCACCAGCGCCTGCGGGATGAGCACGGCGCCGTCGTCGTCCACGACCACCACGTCATCGGGGAACACGGCAACACCGCCGCAGCCGATGGGCTCGTTCCAGTTCACGAAGGTGAGTCCGGCCACCGATGGCGGTGCGGCCGCGCCCTGGCACCAGACGGGAAGTCCGGTCGCGCGAACGCCGGCCACGTCGCGCAGGACGCCGTCGGTGATGAGTGCGGCGACACCTTTCTTCTGCATGCGCGCGCAGAGGATGTCGCCGAAGATGCCGGCGTCGGTGACGCCCATGGCGTCGGCCACGGCGATGCAGCCTTCGGGCATGGCCTCGATCGCCGCGCGCGTCGAGATGGGCTTGGACCACGATTCCGGCGTGGCGAGGTCTTCGCGCGCGGGCACGAAGCGCAGCGTGAACGCGGGCCCCACGAGGCGCGGCTGGCCGGGGTTGAGCGGGCGCGTGCCGCGCATCCACACGTTGCGCAGTCCCTTCTTGAGGAGCAGCGTGGTGAGCGTCGCGGTGGTGACCTGCGACAGGGTTGCGATGATCTTCGGGTCCAGTGCCATCAGCCGATTTCCTTCAGTCGTTTTTCCTGGCGTGCGATGAGCCGATCGATGTCGGCGATGTCCGCGGCCGAAAGCTTCGGGCCGGGCTTGCGGATGGCGGCCGAGGCGATCGCCCCGCGCTTGAGCAGCAGGTACTTGCGCACGGCGAGGCCCAGGGCCGACTGCTGCTCGTAGCGGGCGAGCGGCAGGTAGGCGTCGAAGAGGTCGTGCGCGCGCTCGACCTGGCCGGCGACATGGGCGTTCACCACGTCCACCATCATCTCGGGATAGCTGAAGCCGGTCATGGCGCCGTCGGCCCCGCGCGTCAGTTCCTCCGGGAGGAAGAGGCCGCCGCCGTTGCCGGCCAGGATCGAGATGCGCCGCATCTCGCCCTTGTCGCTCGCCGCGCGCAGGGCGGAGAGCTTGGCGAGGCCGGGACCCGGCCAGTCCTCGTGCTTGAGCATGACGGCGGTGGGGATCGCCTTGAAGATGCGCAGGAGCACCGGCAGCGGGAGCTGCACGCCGAAGTAGGCCAGAGGATGGTCCTGCACGCAGAAGGGAACGTCCTTGCCCAGCGTCTCGGCGGCCATCTCGTAGTAGGCCACCGCCTGGTCGTCGGTCTTCACGGCCGCGCCCGGCCCGACCATCACGCCGGAAGCCCCGAGTTCCATCACGCCCTTCGCGAGCTCCCCCATCGCGGCGAAGCCCGGCGAGGAGACGCCCACGATGACCGGCACGCGGCCGTTCACGCGCGCCAGCACGCGCTTCACGTAGGCGCGCGACTCGTCGGCCGTGAGCTTCGGCGCTTCGCCCATCACGCCCAGGACGGTGAAGCCGGTCACGCCGCAGCCGAGGTAGAAGTCGGTCAGGCGATCGGTGCTCTCCAGGTCGAGCGCGCCATCGTCCCGGAACGGCGTCACGGTGATGAGGTAGACGCCTTTCGCGGTTTCGTCGAGTCGGGGCATGGCACAAAGGTGGTCGGGGAAACCGCAAGCGTACCGCGTGTCGGGCCCGGGAGCGAACCTGCCGTAGGTAAAGGCCGTCCTGAACGCGGCTGACCCTCCGGCCAGCGCGCGCGCCTGTATCATCGCGGCAGGCACGCTTCACGCGTGCGGCGACGCGGGCAGCCCGGCCTGCCCCGTCGAGGAACCCCCGAACGGAATCCAGCGATGCCCCACCTGCCCGCCTCCGCCGCGCTCGCGCGCTTCCGCGTGATCGACCTGACCCAGGTCCGGGCCGGCCCGACGTGCGCGCGCCAGCTCGCCGACTGGGGCGCCGACGTGATCCAGGTGCAGATGCCGGAGCACATGCGCGGCGACGACACCCTCGGCGGGCAGGACGGCTCCGATTACCAGTACACGCACCGCAACAAGCGTTCCATCACGCTCGACCTGAAGAACCCCGACGGCATCGCCGCGCTGAAGAAGCTGGTCGCCACCGCCGACGTGCTGGTCGAGAACTTCCGCCCGGACGTGAAGGGGCGCCTCGGCATCGACTACGAGACGCTGGCGCAGATCAACCCGCGGCTGGTCTACGCGAGCATCTCCGGCTTCGGCCAGACCGGCCCCTACGCGACCCGGCCCGGCTTCGACCAGGTCGCGCAGGGCATGGGCGGCCTCATGTCCGTGACGGGACTTCCCGGGCAGGGGCCCGTGCGCGTCGGCATCCCGATCGCGGATCTCTGCGGCGGCATCTTCGCGGCCTACGGCATCACCGTGGCCCTCCTCGAGCGCGAGCAGTCCGGCAAGGGGCAGTGGCTGCACACCTCGCTCCTCGAGGCGATGGTCTACATGATGGATTTCCAGACGGCGCGCTGGACGGTCGACGGGGAGATCCCGGCGCAGGCCGGGAACTTCCATCCCACCAGCATCCCGACGGGCGTCTACCGCACCAGGGACGGCCACATCAACATCGCCGTCTTCGGCGGCAAGATCTGGGAGCGGTTCGCCGAGGCCATGGGCGCGCCGGAGTGGATCACCGACGAGCGCTCGCAGAGCAAGGCCAACCGCTCCGTGCACCGCGACTGGCTCAATGCCGAGATCGAGAAGCGCCTGAAGGAAAACACCAGCGACCACTGGATCGACCTGCTCAACAAGGCGGGGGTCGCCTGCGGACGCATCAACGACATGCAGGACGTCTTCGACGAGCCGCAGGTGCAGCACCTCGGCCTGCTGAAGACCGTCGTCTCGAAGCGCCTGGGCGAGCAGCACCTGGTCGGCCAGCCGGTCACGCTCGAACGCACGCCTTCCACCATCGCGCGCGCCGCCCCGCGGCGCGGCGAGCACACCGAGGAAGTGCTGGCCGAGTTGGGCTACGACGCCGACTCCCTCGCCCGCCTGAAATCCGCCGGAGTCTTCTGAAATGATCGCAGCGACCTACGTCTCCCCCACCGAACGCGTGAAGACCTGGCAGGACGGCGCCGTGCTGCACATCCGCTTCAACAACCCGGCGAAGCACAATGCCCTCTCGGTGGACATGTGGGAGGCGATCCCGCCGCTCCTCGGCCAGGCCGAAAAGGACGACGCCGTGCGCCTCGTCGTGTTCTCCGGCGAAGGCACCAAGTCCTTCGTCTCCGGCGCCGACATCTCGCAGTTCGAGGACATGCGCGCCGCGCGCGAGGCCGTGAAGCGCTACGAGGTGATGGCCGAGGACGCGTTGATGGGCATCCACGACTTCGGCAAGCCCACCATCGCGGCCATCCGCGGCTACTGCATCGGCGGCGGCGTGAACGTCGCCATCAGCTGCGACATCCGCCTCGCCGCTTCCGACTCGGTCTACGCCGTCCCCGCCACGCGGCTGGGGCTCGGCTACCGCTTCTCCGCGCTCAAGAACCTCGTCGACCTGGTCGGCCCCGGGTTCGCCAAGGACATCTTCTTCACGGGGCGGCGCCTGCCGGCCGCGGAGGCCCTGGCCATCGGCCTCGTGAACCGCGTCGTGCCCGTCGAGGAGCTCGAGGCGCTCGTCGCCGAGTATGCAACGATGATCGCGACCGGCGCGCCGCTCACGGTGAAGGCCGGCAAGCGCATCATCCGCGAGGTCCTCAAGCCCGACGCCGACATCGACATGGAGCTCTGCCGCCGCCTGATCCTCGACTGCTTCGAGAGCGAGGACTACGCCGAGGGGCGCACGGCCTTCATGGAAAAGCGCAAGCCCGTGTTTCGCGGCAGATGACCGAAGCGTCCCGTTAGAACGACAGGCGAAGCCCATGGCGAACGAACGCGAACCCGAAGGACCCGAAGACACCGCCCGCGACCGGGCTCTCCAAGGGGCTCACCAGCTACGGCGACACCGGCTTCTCGCTCTTCCTGCGCAAGGCCTTCATCAAGGGCGCGGGCTACACCGACGACGCCCTGTCGCGGCCGGTCATCGGCATCGCCAACACCGCGAGCGGCTACAACCCCTGCCACGGCAACGCGCCGCAGCTCCTCGAGGCGGTGCGCCGCGGCGTGATGCTGGCGGGCGGGCTGCCGGTGGACTTCCCCACCATCTCGCTGCACGAGAGCTTTTCGCACCCCACCAGCATGTACCTGCGCAACCTCATGTCGATGGACACCGAGGAGATGATCCGCGCCGCCCCCATGGACGCGGTGGTGCTGCTGGGCGGATGCGACAAGACGGTGCCCGCGCAACTGATGGGCGCGGCCTCCGCCGGGGTTCCGGCGATCCAGCTCGTCACCGGCTCGATGCTCACCGGCTCGCACGACGGCCAGCGCGTCGGCGCCTGCACCGACTGCCGCCGCTACTGGGGGCGCTACCGCGCCGGCGAGATCGACGCGGCCGAAGTCGCGCGCGTCAACGACCAGCTCGTGGCGAGCGTGGGCACCTGCTCGGTGATGGGCACGGCGAGCACCATGGCGTGCGTCGCGGAGGCCCTCGGCATCGCGCTTCCCGGCAGCGCCTCGCCGCCGGCCGTCACCGCGGACCGCATGCGCGTCGCGGAACGCTCCGGCGCCACCGCGGTCGCCCTCGCGAAGAGCAGGCTCACCCCGGATCGCATCATCACCGCGCAGTCCGTGGAGAACGCCCTGCGCGTGCTGCTGGCCATCGGCGGATCCACCAACGGCATCATCCACCTCACCGCCATCGCCGGCCGGCTGGGCATCCCCGTGGACCTGGCCCGCCTCGACGCGCTCGGCCGCGAGACGCCGGTGCTCGTCGACCTGAAGCCCTCCGGGCAGCACTACATGGAGGACTTCCACCACGCGGGCGGCGTGCCGGCATTGCTGCGCGAACTGAAGCCGCTCCTCAACCGCGATGCGATGACGGTCACCGGGCGCACGCTCGGGGAGGAAATCGACGCATCCGGCGCCGGCTTCCCGCAGGACGTGATCCGCCCGCTCGCGAGGCCGATCTTCGCGCAGGGCGGCATCGCCGTGCTGCGCGGCAACCTCGCACCGGGCGGCGCGATCATCAAGCAATCCGCGGCCGACGCGAAGCTCATGCAGCACGAGGGCCGCGCCGTGGTGTTCGAGAATGCGCTGGATCTCGCCGACCGCATCGATCGCGACGACCTCGACGTGAACGCCGAGGACATCCTCGTCCTGAAGAACATCGGGCCCAAGGGCGCGCCGGGCATGCCCGAGGCGGGCTACCTGCCCATCCCGAAGAAGCTCGCGCGCGCGGGCGTGAAGGACATGGTGCGCATCTCCGACGGCCGCATGAGCGGCACCGCCGCCGGCACCATCGTGCTGCACGTGATTCCCGAGGCAGCGATGGGCGGCCCGCTTGCCCACGTGCAGACGGGCGACCGCATCCGCCTCGACGTGGCCGGCCGCTCCCTGCAGCTCCTCGTGGCCGATGCCGAACTGGAGCGGCGCCGGGCCGCCTCGCCGGTGACGCCGCCCACCGCGCCGCGGGGCCACCTCAAGCTCTTCCTCGACACGGTCACGCAAGCCGACCAGGGCGTGGACTTCGACTTCCTGCGCCCGCCGCAACCGTAGGTCGCGCTTGCCGTCCGTCGCTTCCCGCCGTCTCGAGGTCCGTCGCCCGCCGCCGCCCGCGTACCGTCGCGGCGGCCGGAAGCCGGGGCCCTCGCTCACGCAGTTCGTCGTTCTCTCGCTGCTGCTGCATGCGCTCTTCATCCTGCTGTTCGGCAGCCCGAGCGGTGGATCGTCGCAGGGCCGGGCGATGTGGGGCTCGCTCGACGTGACGATCCGCGGGCCGTTGCTCGACTCGGGCAGTGGCACCAGCACCGCCCGTGAACCGCGGATTCGCCTGCCGGGTTCCGAACTGCTCGAGCGACGCAGGGAGGCGAAGGAAGCGGCGGCGCCACCCGTGCCCGAGCGCCCGCTGCCTGAACCCGACGCCGCCCAGGTGGTCGATGTCGCGCCCGTGCCCCCGGCCCTGCTGGAAACGCCGGTTCTGCCCTGCGGCAACCGACCTGGTGCCCGCGCCGCGAGTGGTGCCCGTCCCGCGGGAAGTGCCGGTGGTGTCGGTGCCGACGCTCGAGTTTGCCCCGCGGCCGGCCATCGAGACGAACCTGGCGCCGCCGGCCGAACTGTTGCCGGTGCCGAAGCCGCGCGCGGTGCCGGTCGTCCCGGCGCCGCTGCTGTCGACCACGACGTTGCCCGCGGTCACGCCGAGCCTGGACTCCGCGGTGAACATCGCCACGCCCGCGCCGCGAGAGCCGGTCGCAGTCCCCGTTCCCGCGCCAATGATGCCGGCCACCGCCGTGCCCGTGGCCACTCCGAACCTGGATCCCGCCGCGACTGTCGCGGCACCCCCGCCGCGCGCCGCTCCGGCGGCGCCGCCTGCAACCGGGAAGCCTGCAGCACCTGCCGCCGAGCGTGCCGGCGCCCGCGAGCCCGCGTCCGCCGGTGGTCCGTCGCCGCGGGACTCGCCGATCTTCGACAATCGCCGCGCGCCGGGTGCGGAAGCTCCTCCGCCCGGAGGCGCACCCCGCATCGACCTGGACGCAGCCCGCGCGCGCGCGCGCGAAGTGGCACGCGAAGGCACCGGCAATCGCGCCCTCCTGCCATTCCCCATGCCGCCGGCGCCGGAGCGCAAGACGAAGGAGCAGGTGGCGATCGAGAAGGCGTGGAAGCCCGACTGCAAGGACGCCTACAAGGGCCTCGGCCTGCTGGCCGTGGTGCCGCTGCTTGCGAACGAGATCGGCGAGGGGACTTGCCGCTGGTAGGAGGGCGAGGACAGGTACCGGCTGCTGCGTCCGGCGCCTGCCCGCGGCCTCAGGCCATGGCCTCGAGCTTCTCCATCGTGCGCTGGTAGATGTCTTCCGGCGACCCTTCAGCAGGAATGCTCGCGAGGAGGTTTCTTTTGCGGTAGTAATCGGTGAGCGGCGCAGTGCTGGAAGCGTAGGCGGCCATGCGCACCTTCACCGACTCCGGCCGATCGTCCTCGCGCTGGAAGAGCTCGCCACCGCAGGCGTCGCACACGCCCTCGACATGCGGCGGTTTCGACTGCACGTGGTAGACCGCCTTGCACTTCTGGCAGGTGCGGCGGCCGCTCAGGCGCGCGACGATGGTCTCGAGCGGCAGCTCGTAGCTCAGCACGCCGTCGAGCGCGATGTCCTCCTGCTCCAGCAGCTGCGTCAGCGCCTCGGCCTGCCTGACGGTGCGCGGGAAGCCATCGAGCAGGAATCCGCCGCCGCACTTCAGGCAGCCGACCCGCTCCCGGATGACGTCGAGCACCGTGTCGTCCGACACGAGCTCGCCCTTGCGCATCGCCTCGAGGGCGTTGTTGATGGCCGGGGTTCGTTCGCAGGCGTCGCCGGACTTCGCGGCCCGGAAGACGTCCCCCGTGGAAAGCTGGCAGGCGCCGAGGCGCTCGCTCAGCAGTTCGGCCTGGGTGCCCTTGCCGACGCCGGGCGCACCGAGGAGGATGAAGCGGCGGGGTTGTTGCCTTGCCTGCGGCGGGACGCTGCAGGACGCGGCGGGGCCCTTGAGCCATGCCGCACGATCGTTCTTCGCGTTCATGTGGATGCCCTCCTTCGAGACATTTTCAGTCTCTGCGCCCGAGGGCCAGGCGCCCTGATGCAGGTCAAGACCCGTCGCGACGACGACCACGGCCGGGGACGGCGGCATTGCGCCGCGAGTCCACCGGCCGGTCCGCGCCAGGTCGCCCGGAAGGCGGCTACGCCTTCTTCTTCAGGTCGGCGACGGCCTCTTTCAGGTCGCCGACGCCCTTCTGCAGCTTGCCTTCGGCCTGTTCCTTCAGCCCCTTGATCTGCTGCCCGGTGTTGCCGGTCAGCTTGCCCGCCTCTTCGCGGATCTTGCCGCCGATGTCCTTTGCCGCGCCCTTGACTTGGTCCTTGTTCATGGTGCCGTCCTTGAAATGAGTAGTTGAACCACCTGTCACGCGAACCGGAATCGGTTCACCGTGCAGCACACGTGCATCCCTTGTGTACCGGATTCACGTTAATGCCGGCCGGACCGCGCGTCGGTGCGGTCGCGAACGTAAGAACCCCGGCCCGGACATCGGCCGCCGCTCCAGGCTCCGTACGGCAGCGCACGGACCGAAGCAGCCAACGGGGTGATCGTCGAAGTCCGCGCGCTTCCCCATCCAGCCATCGCCGCGTCAACCAGCCTGGAGGCAACATGCCGCAAGCACCGAAATCCCGTAAAGGCCAGGCCCCGGCCATGTTCGGCCGCAAGGAGTTCCACCTGCAGTTCTCGCGCTCGTTCCTCGACCCGGCGTTCGATACGGTCAGGGATGCGCTGGCCAGCGTCGAGGACGTGGCGTGGGACAACTACTGCGGGCGGCAGCAAGGCGCCGCGGACCAGGAGGGCCGGGCCGGGCTTTGCGGATCCCGATTACGAGCTGTCGGTGGAGTGGACGGCGACGCGCGAGCGAC
Source organism: uncultured beta proteobacterium (assembly GCA_963786635.1). Lineage (GTDB taxonomy): Bacteria > Pseudomonadota > Gammaproteobacteria > Burkholderiales > Usitatibacteraceae > FEB-7. Next base: position 430,434 of record CAWAZV010000007.1, read on the forward strand.
TGCTCGCCGCCGAGAAGGTGCAGAAGGATCCGGCCAGCCGCTCGCGGGTGCTGCTCATCTGCGGCTCCGCGCGCAACGACGGCACCTGTCCGGGAGAGATCTCCAAGACGTTTCGCATGACCGGGCTGGCGCGCGAGATCCTCGAGGCCGACGCAATCGAGGTCGACCTGCTCGACCTGAGCCGGCTCACCTCCACGTACGACCTGCACATACATCCCTGCAAGGGCTGCGTCTCGACGGCGATGCCGCTGTGCCATTGGCCGTGCAGCTGCTATCCGAACCACGGCCAGCGCCAGACCAACGACTGGATGGCGGAGATCTACGAAAAGTGGACCGCCGCGCACGCCGTCATCATCTTCACGCCGGTCTACTGGTACCAGACGCCCAGCGTGCTCAAGCTGATGATCGACCGGCTGGTCTGCGCCGACGGCGGCAATCCCGATCCGACCAGCACGGGAGGCAAGAATCCGGAAAAGGCGAAGGCGCTCGAACTTGCCGGCTGGGATTACCCGAAGCACCTGGCCGGCCGCGCCTACGGCCTGGTCGTGCATGGCGACGTGGCAGGTATCGAGGGCGTCAGGAGAGGCTTGTCGGACTGGCTGGACTGGATGGGGCTGGTCGACGCCGGTCCGCTGTCGCGGCTGGATCGCTACATCGGCTACTTCGAATCCTATGCCGAAAGCCATGAAGCGCTGGATCGCGACACGGCCGTGCAGGAGGAAGTCCGCAATGTCGCCAGGGCCGTGGCGAACGCGGTCGTGAAACTGCGCGCGGGAACGCTGGCAGAGCCGATGCGGGCCTGCGTCCGCCCCGGCAGAAGTGAGCGTCACCGCCGATGTACGGGAACGCACAGACCGTTGCGGCGCCCGGTCCCATCATGTTTGCCTGACGGTGCCGCTTGCACGGGCGCCGACCGCAGGCCGAAGCACATTCACGATGGAGTTCCACGATGACCATGAACGGACGATTTGGATTGCTCCTTGCGCTGGCCGGGGGAGTGGCGCTGGGCAGCTTCCTGGCAGCCAATCGACGCAGCGTTCGGCGCCAGGACGAGAAGCTCGAGCGCAAGCAGGACCTTCAGGCCTGGGAAGGCGAAGGCGGCAGCATCGCCCCGACGCAACGCCCCTCCTGAATCCCGCGACAACCAGTCGCCTTCAATCCCCTGCAACCGGCCATACGGGAGCACGCCATGATCCGCACTCTTCGCAACACCGCCGCGGCAGCGACTTGCGCGCTCGCGGCGACACTCGCGTACCCCCAGCCGCTCGCTCCCACGGAGCACGTCGGCGTCAACGCGGAGCGTGGCGACCCCGCGCGCTGGTACGTGCCCGCGGACACGCCGCAACTGAAGTACGAGACGCAGGTGAAAGAGGCGAACGCCGCGCTGGGCGAGGCGCTCAGGGAGTGCCGCGCGCAGCAGGAAGGCCGCAGCGCTTGCACGGCGCAGGCCAACGCGCAGCGTCGCCGCGATGTCGAGGAAGCCCGCAGCCTGCTCCAGCAAAGCCAGGGCCGGTCGACTCGCGTTCGGTGAGGCGACGGCGAACGGCGGCGGCGATCAGCCGCGTTGCCGCTCCTGCTTCTTGAGCTTCTTGGCCTCCTTCTTCTCCTTGGGGGTCTTCAGGGGCTCCTTCTTGACCATCTTCTTGGTGTCCTTGTCCTTGCTGTGGCTCATGGCCTTCGCCTCCATTTCTCGTTCGCGAAAAACTGCCGGGTTCACACGCTTCCAGCTTACCCAGAAACGCGCAACCGTTGCGCCTACTTGTAGAACGCCTCGACCTTGCCCCGCAACTTGATGAGGAGCGGTTGGCCCTTGCGGTCCACCTTCTTGCCGACCGGCACCTTCACCCAGCCCTCGCTGAGGCAGTACTCCTCGACGTCCTTGCGTTCCTGGTCGTTCAGGCGGATGCCGATGTCGTGCTCGAGCACGTCAGCGACGTAATGGGGGCTGTGCGGATCCACGGACAGGCGATCCGGCAGGGGCGGGCGTTCGGAGGTGGCGTTCATGGCAGGCACCCCGCACCGACGATCGCGGCCACGCGATTCTGGAACTCGGCGCTCGGCACGAACTGCGCCCGGACGCCGTCGCGCCCGCGCGTCGGCACCTGGCCCACCCAGAAGTTGAAGCCGCCCGTGTCGCCGCCTGGCCCGCGCCGCATGTAGGCGTTGTAGACGTCGCCCATGAAGTCGCGGTCGCTGCGCGCCGCGCCGCGTACTCGGCGCTGTTGAAGAAGGCGCCCAGCACCGTGTTCAGCGTGGTCGAGACCTGCGACGCCCCCTGGCACTGCGCCTGGCGGATGACGCCCAGCCAGCCGTTGAAGCCGGCGGAGTCGGGCAACCGCCCGAAGGTGCCGCGGTAGAGGTCCATGGTCATGTTCACCTCCGGCCGCACGCTGGTCGTGCCGAAGAGCGACGTCATGAGCGTTGGAGAACTCCTGCGCGAAGAGGAAGCTGTTGAGGAGCGCGCTGCGCGACTGCACCGCGGTGAGCTCGCCCTGCCAGTAGCCGAGCTCGCTCGCGTTCGGGTCGCGCACGAAGAACGTCTTGTACAGGTCGGTGAGGTACTGCGTGTCGCTCGTGTTCTTGGCGACGTACTCGGCGCTCGAGAAGAACTGCATCGCCATCGCGTAGAAGACCTCCTTCACGTCCGCGCCCAGGCCCACCACGCGCGTCGCCTCGGCCGTCCAGAACGCGAGTCCGCCGGCGTCCGGCTCGCGCCCGAGGATCGTGTGGTAGAAGCTCGTGACCACCGTCTGCACGTTGGCTTCGAAGGATGGGCTCGCGGTCTTGAGCGTCGCCGTGAAGACGCTGCGGCCGTAGGTGGCGATGGCCAGCAGGTTGGTGGTCGCGTTGGCCTTGATGTCGATCACGCCGGCGTTGGGCAGCCCGACCGTGAGCTTCGCCCAGGGGGCGGCGCCGTTGAGCGTGAGGAAGGTTCCGACGTCCGTGCCGGCGTAGACCTCTTCCGGTGCGTCGGGGCGGATGGCGATCGCGTTGACCGGCGTGTCGGGGAGGTTGCCGGTGACGTTGCTCCACGTCGCACCCCCGTCGGCGGTCTTGAAGAGGTGGCCCGGCGTGCCGGGCGTGCCGTCGTCGAAGCCGGAAAAGCCGACGTAGGCGATCAGCGGGTTGGTGGGATGGATCGCCACCGAGGTCGCGAAGCGGCCGGGCAGCGGCGCCTTGGTGACGTTGCCGAACGTGACGCCCGCGTCGGTGCTTCTCTGCACGAGGCCGTCCGAAGTCACCACCATGATGGTGGCCGGCGCGGATGGCGCGATCGCGATCATGGTGATGGTGGCCTCGCCGCCGCCGGTGAGGTCGGGGCTCGCGCTCTGCACGGCCCAGCTCGCGCCGCCATCGGTCGTCCGCCACAGCCGCTGCGTGCCGGCGTAGAGGGTCGTCGAGGTCACCGGGTCCATGGCGAGCGCCGGGATGAAGGCTGCCCGGTCGCCGGCGGCCTTGCTCGGCACCGAGGCGTCTGCCGCGAAGCTCACGCCGCCGTCGATGGACTTCGAGATGCCGATGTTGCCGGCGCCGAAGGAGCAATACATCGTCGTCGGCGTCTTGTGGTCGATCATGGCGATGCCGCCGTCGCCGCCACAACGCTCGGACCAGAGGTTCGAGCCGGTGCGCAGCTCGGTGCCGTTGTCCTGGAAGCCCGCGAGCATGATGCTCGCGTTGGTCGGATGCAGGGCGACGTTGTAGGGCTGCAGCGTGGCGAGCGTTCCGCCGAGGGAAGTCCACGGCCGGCAGCGCGCCCTGCGCGTCGGTGGTCACGTAGAGGCCGCCGTCGTTGCCGTTGTAGAGGGTGGTCGAGCTGCCCGGGGCGAACCTGAATGCGTGATGGTCGACGTGCAGCGGCCGCGTCGTCGAATCGTTGTTGTCGCCGAGCTGGACGAAGGTGGCGCCGCCGTCGAGCGTCCGGTACAGGGGAACGCCGCCGAAGAAGGCGACATTGGCATTGTGCGGCGCGACGGCGATCGCGTTGTCGTAGTCGCACTGCTTCTCGCAATAGTCCGGCGCCCCGGCGAGCGCGGCCCAGGTGGCGCCGGCGTCCGTGGACTTCCAGATCCTGGTGGTGTCGCCGTCCTTGCCGCCCCCGTAGATCGTCATGCCGTCCGCGGAGATTCCCAGCGCGATCCGGCTCACTCCCGTCGGCGCACCGCCGGCGAGTTGCGTGAAGGTGACGCCGCCGTTGGTCGACTTGTAGAGGCCATCCTTGGCGCTTCCGGAGCCCGCGAGCGAGGCATAGAGGTTCGCGAAGTTGCCGGGATCGGCGACGAGGCTCTGGCAGGTCTGGCCCGCCGCCGTCTGCGTGAACGTCACGCCGCCGTCGGTCGAGCGGAAGACGCCGACCGACCCGTTGCTGGTCGGCAATGCCTCCGCCCGGCGTGTGCGACGAGGAGGTGGAGCAGACGAGCACGACGTTCGAGTCCGTCGGGCTCACCAGGACCCTGGCGATGGCGTGACGGGCAAAGGTGGACCGCGCATTCACCGTCCACGTGTTCCCGCCATCGGTCGACTTGAGCAGCCCCACGCCGTAGTAGGCGCCGGACGGACCTTCGCCGGTGCCCGCATAGATGGTGTTGGGGTTCTGCGGGTCGATGGCCACCGCCGAGGTGGACAGGGAGTCCTGCGTGTCGGTGAGCGCCGTCCAGGTGGCGCCGCCGTCGGTCGACCGCCAGGTGCCTCCGGTCGCGGCGGCGATGAAGATGCGCGAGGCGTTGGTCGGATCGATGGCGATGTCGCGCACGCGACCGCTCATCGCGCCCCAGGCCGGCGCCACGTTCGAGGTGAAGCCGGCCGGGCCGACGCTCGAGAACGGCGACGCTTCGGTGACCTTGTGGTAGATCGAGGCGCTCGTGTGGCTCCTCGACTTGTCCTCGGGAACCAGGTCGCGCTGCCGCATGGCTTTCACGAGCGCGTCCACCGGGATCGCGCCCACGGGATAGGTGCGCTGCAGGAGGAACCAGTCCTGCCGCGGCTTCAGGTAGGAACGCGGGACCGAAACCCACTGCGCCGGGAGCATGCCGGGGGCGATCGTCCCGCGCTGGCCAGCCTCCCCGGCGGCGGCGGTCGCGTCGCCGGTTCGTTCGGTGCGGCCGATCCTGGCATCGGTGACAGCGCACCCGCCGAGAGCGGCTGCGCCGAGGAGCAGGCAAGCCAGGGATGCAGCATCGTGTCTTTTCAAGTTGTTTCTCCGACGAATGCCGCACGGCGCTCGAAGCCGTCCGGTGGGCTGACTTGCGCGGCCGACGGCGGGCCAGCAGGGAATACAAGGCAGCTTTCTACAGGTCTCGCGAGGTTGTAGCAACAAGGGGTGCGGCAACATGCGCAGCGATGCGGCTTCGCAACGGTCGCATGGCCTAACCGGCCCTGCGCGCCAGGATCTCGATCGGGATCAGGTCAGCCGGCCGTCGGCGAACGCGCGACCCGTGTTGGCGATGGCCCGCGCCGCGATGTCCGCGTGGATGAGGAAGACGGCACGGTAGGGCGGCTTGCCGCCGCTCTCGACCGCCGCGCGGGCACGGGCAGCGAACGCCTTCGCCTCGGCGGCGCTGTCGTGCAGGCGCACCACCTCGAATCCGGCCTCCTCGAGGCCCCGCCGGGTCTCCTCCGGCGTGGCGAGGAAACTGCTGGCGGCGGTTTCCGCCCACGGCGTGGGATAGTCCGGCGCGCCGCCGGGGCCTTGCGCCAGTTCCGAAAGCACGAGCCAGGCGCCCGGCCGCAGCACGCGGCGGATCTCGCGGTAGAAGGCGCCCTTGTCGGCGATGTTCATCGCCACGTTCATCGAGCAGGCGCCGTCGAAGCTCGCGTCGGCGAAGGGCATGGCGAGCGCGTTGCCGGCCTCGAAGCTCACGCGGTCCTCCATGCCCATGAGGCGCGTGAGGTGGCGGGCGACCGCGCAGAACTCCGGCGTGAGGTCGATGCCGGTGACGCGGCAGCCGAAGTGCTGCGCGAAGTAGCGCGCCGGACCGCCGATGCCGCTGCCGATGTCCAGGAGGCTGTCGCCGGCCACCGCGGGCATCATGGCCGCCGCGTCGCGCGTCGCCTCGATGCCGCGGCCGTGGAAATGGTCGTAGGGGGCGAGCGCCTCGGGCGTCGGTCGTTCCGGGTCGGCACCGTCGTCGCGCAGCGCCGCCTCGAGGCGCGCCAGCAGGTCGCCACGCACGTAGTGCCGCGAGTGGTCGGGCTCCCCGGCCATCACATCTGCTTGAAGAGGTGGCTGAACGAGCGGCTCACCTCCAGCTTTTCCGGGCGACCGCGCACCTGCACCACCTGGTGCCCGCGGAAGTCGCGGGTCACCTGCTCCACCGCGTCGACGCGAACCAGGATGGCGCGATGGATCTGCCAGAACTCCTCCGGGTCCAGTTCCTCCACCAGTTCCTTGATGGGCTTGCGGATGAGCGCCTCGAAGCCCTCCGTCTGCACGCGCGTGTACTTGTCCTCGGCACGGAAGAAGAGGATGTCGCTGATCGGGATCATGCGCAGCGCCGTTCCCACGCTCGCCTGCACCCAGCGCAGGTGCTCGCGGGGCTTGACCGCGCCGCCGGCGAGCTTCTGCGACAGCTCCGCCAGCAGGTCGTGCATCGGGTCCGGTTTCTGCTGCAGCCGCTCGCGCAACCGCTGGCAGGTGAGCGCCACGCGTTCGGGGTCGGCGGGCTTGAGCAGGTAGTCGACCGCGCCCTGCTCGAAGGCGCGTATCGCGTACTCGTCGTAGGCGGTGACGAAGACCACGTGTACCAGGCCCGCCAGCGCCTGCGCCGCCTCGATGCCGTCCATTTCGGGCATGCGGATGTCGAGGAAGACGACGTCGGGCTCGCGGCTGCGCACCAGGGCGACCGCCTCGCGGCCGTTGGCGGCCTCGCCCACGATGGAGAGCTCGGGCCAGGCATCCTTGAGACGCGCGACGATCTGCTCGCGCATGAGGCGCTCGTCGTCGGCGATGACCGCGGTGGGCGTGCGTACTTCGCGCATCGGGGTTGCAGGGGCCTTCAGGCCAGGGTGGGAGCGACCTCGTAGGGTACCTTGATCGTGGCCACGGTGCCGCCCTCGGCCGGCACGCTGATGACCAGCTCGGCGCGGCCCGGGTACATGACCTTCAGGCGCTCGCGGATGTTGGCGAGCCCGACGCCGCCCGGGGAGTTCGGCGCGAACCCCATGCCGGTGTCGCGCACGTGCACGGCGAGCTGGCCGTCGACGATCTCGGCGCCGATCTCGAGCCGGCCGCCCTCGGCCTTCGGCTCGAGACCGTGGCGAATGGCGTTTTCCACCAGGGTCTGCAGCATCATCGCCGGGAAGACCGCCGACTTGAGGCCCTCGGGCACGTCGATGGCCGTCTGCAGGCGCTCGTCCATGCGCACGGCCATGATCTCCAGGAAGGCCCGCGAGAGCTCGACCTGCTGGCGCAGCGTGGGCCGGACGCCGGCCCGCATCTGCGGCATGGCCGAACGCAGGTAGCGGATCAGGCTCTGCTGCATGCGGGAGGCGCGCGGCGGGTCGGTGAGGATCAGCTGGTCGATGCTCGCCAGCGTGTTGAAGAGGAAGTGCGGCTCGATCTGCGCCTGCAGCGCCTGCAGGTGCGCCTCCGCCGCCGCGCGCTCGAGCTGCTCCTTCTCGGCGCGCTGCGTGGCCTCGGTGGCGGAGACTTCGGCCCGGTGCTTGCCGCCGGCGACCGCCTTGATGATCAGGGAGGCGATGATCAGGAAGAAGGCAAGCTGGGGCTGCTGCAGGATGCCGCCCAGCAGCAGCAGCACCAGCACCGAGACGATGGCGAGCGTCTTCCACGGAACGACGGCCAGCCAGTCGAAGAAGCGCCACCAGAGCACGACGAGTCCATCGCGGATCTCGCGCAGGGTCTGGGCGGTGGTTTTGTCCTGGTCCATTGCAGTGCGGTACCTCGTGGGGGTGGGCAGCTTGCCCGTGACGTGGCCAGACTACGGCGCAGGACCGCCACCCGCCAGCGCGCCCGGACAGAATAACCGCCGGGGGGGACGAAATGCAGTGAGGCGTGACAGCCTGAGAGCCGGGACCCGGACTGCGAACCCGGCCTGCGAACCGGGTTCCGTGCGGGAGCAGCCCCTCAGTTCGCCTTGATGTTCGCTTCGCGGATCAGCTTGCCGTAGCGCTCGTGCTCGGTGCGGACGAGGGTGGCGAGCTCCTGCGGCGTGCCCGGCGACACTTCGGCGCCGAGGGCGGCCAGCCGCTCCTTCACCTCGGGGTCGGCGAGCGCCTTGTGGATCTCGGCATTCAGCCTGGCAACGATGGCGGGCGGCGTGCCCTTGGGCGCGATGAAGGCGTGCCAGACGGACGCCTCGAAGCCGGGATAGCCGGATTCGGCGATGGTCGGCGCGTCCGGAAGCGTCGAGACGCGCTGGGCGCTCAGCGCCGCCAGCACGCGCAGCTTGCCGTCCTTCACCAGCGGAAGGACCTCGACCGCGTTCACGGCCACCAGCGGAAGCTGCCCGCCGAGGACGTCGGTGATCGCGGGCTTGCCGCCCTTGTAGGGGATGTGCGTGAGCTGGATGCCGGCGCCGCGCGCGAACAGTTCCACCGCGAGGTGCGGCGTGGAGCCGCTGCCGGGCGACCCGTAGTTCACGCTGCCGGGGCGCGCCTTCGAAGCCTCGACGACTTTCTGCAGCGTCGAGAGCTCCGATTTCGCATTGGCCGCGATCACCACCGGCAGGCGCGCGACGAGCGAGATGGGCACGACGTCGGTGTTGGGATCGAACGGCTGCTGCGTGTAGAGGAGCGGGTTCGCCGTGAGGCCGTTGGCGACGAGCATCACCGTGTAGCCGTCCGGCGGGCTGTCGATCAGCTGCCGGATGGCGATGTTGCTGGCCGCGCCCGGCTTGTTCTCGATGATGACCGTCTGCCCGAGGCCGGAGGCCAGCTTCTGGCCCACCGTGCGCGCCACGATGTCCATCGCGCCGCCGGGGGCGAAGCCGACGAGGATCTTCACGGTCTTCGCGGGATAGGCCTGGGCCAGCGCCGCGGGCGCGGCGGCGCAAGCCAGGATCGCCGCCATGAACAGGGCCGCGGTGCGGGTGGTCGTACGGATGCGGGAAATCATGTCGCAATCCTCCATGGGTTTCGTGAAGCGCTCAGGCGGGCACTTTCAGGCGGCTGAACACCCGCCTGGCGTTGCCTTCGTAGATCTTGTGGCGGTCCGCGGCCGTGAGACCGGGCGCGGAATCGATGTAGCGCCTGGTGTCGTCGAAGTAGAAGCCGGTCTCCGGGTCGACGCCGCGCACCGCGCCGACCATCTCGGAAGCGAACAGGATGTTGTCGGCGGGAATCACCTTGAGCAGCAGGTCGATGCCCGGCTGGTGGTACACGCAGGTGTCGAAGAACACGTTCTTCAGCAGGTGGTCGCCGAGCGGCGGGCGGCCCATGTCCTGCGCGAGTCCCCGGTAGCGCCCCCAGTGGTAGGGAACGGCCCCGCCGCCGTGCGGGATGATGATCCTGAGCGTCGGGAAGTCCCTGAAGAGATCCGCGGTGAGGAACTGCATGAAGGCGGTCGTGTCGCCGTTGATGTAGTGCGCGCCGACGGCATGGAAGCAGGGATTGCAGCTCGCACTCACGTGCACCATGGCCGGGACGTCCAACTCCACCATCTTCTCGTAGAGCGGGTACCACCAGCGGTCGGTGAGCGGCGGGTCCTTCCAGTGGCCCCCGCTCGGGTCCGGGTTCAGGTTGCAGCCGACGAAGCCCAGCTCGTTGACGCAGCGCTCCAGTTCCGCGACGCAGCCCGCGGGCGGCACGCCGGGCGACTGGGGAAGCTGGCACACGGGTGCGAAGTTGCGTGGATAGAGGGTGCACACGCGATGGATCAGGTCATTGCACAGGCGCGACCACTCGAGGCTCGTGTCCTGCGTGCCGATGTGGTGGGACATGGCCATCGCCCGCGGCGAGAAGAGCGTGAGGTCCGTGCCGCGTTCGCGCTGCAGGCGCAGCTGCGCCTTCTCGAGGCTCTCGCGCAGTTCGTCGTCGCTGATGGCGAGGTCGGCACGCCTGCGGCGCAGCGGAGGAGCCGTCGAGCGCCTTGACCTGGGTCGCGCGCCATCCCTCGAGCGACTTGGGCGCCGTCGTGTAGTGGCCGTGGCAGTCGATGATCATTCGTCGTGGCGCCTACAGGTTGAAGAGGACCAGGCGTTCCTCGGTCATGTCGCGGATCGCGTAGCGCGGCCCTTCGCGGCCGATGCCGCTCGACTTGATGCCGCCGTAGGCGAGCTGGTCGGTGCGCCACGTCGAGGTGCCGTTGACGATGAGGCCGCCGACGCGCAAGCGACCGGATCGCGTCGAACGCGACCTGGAGCGACTTCGTGAAGAGGCCGCAGTGCAGGCCGTACTGGTCGGCGCTGATCGACTCGAAGAGGGGCTGCAGGTCGGTGTAGCGCTGGATGGTCACGACCGGGCCGAAGACCTCGTCGCAGACCACGCGCATGGTGCGCTTCACGTCCACCAGCACCGTCGGCTCGTATTGCGTCCCGCGCCGCACCGCGCCGGTCAGTGCCCGCGCGCCTTGCGCGAGCGCCTCGGCGACCCACGCCTCGACCCGCTTCGCGGCCGCCTCGTCGATCAGGGTGCCGACGTCGGTGGCCGGATCGAGCGGATCGCCGACACGCAGCGTCTTCACCTCGGCCACGAGGCGCTCGAGGAACGCGTCGTACACGCTCTCGTGGACCATGACGTTCTGCACCGAGATGCAGCTCTGGCCCGCGAGGCGCATCGAGTTGCGCGCGCACAGCGTGGCCGCCTCGGTCACGTCCGCGTCCGAGTGCACGATCGTCGTGCCGTTGCCGCCCAGTTCCAGCGCCACGCGGCGCAGGCCGCTCGCCGCCTTGATCTCGGCGCCCACGCGGCTCGAGCCGGTGAAGGAAACGAAGTCGACGCGCGGGTCGCGCACCAGTGCCGGTCCCACGGTATTGCCGTAGAGGAGGTTCACGAAACCCGGCGGCGTTCCCGCATCGGCGAAGAGTTCCACCAGCTTCGCCACCACCCACGGCGACTGCGGCGGCGCCTTGAGCACGATCGCGTTGCCGGCCGCGATGGCCGGGGCGATCTTGTGGCAGGCGAGGTTGAACGGGGCATTGAAGGGCGTGATGCCCGCCACCACGCCGACGGGAAAGCGCAGCAGGAACGCGAACTTGCCCGCACCCATCGCGGTGCCGTCGAGCGGCACCTGCTCCCCCTCGATGCGGATCGCCTCCTCGGCGGAAAGGAGGATCGTGTCCTGCGAGCGCGTGACTTCGGCGCGCGCATCCTTGATGGCCTTGCCCGTCTCGCGCGTCATGACCTCGGCGATGGCGTCGGTCCTTTCGGCGAGGAGGGCGCCGACCTTGCGCAGCAATGCCGCCCTCTGGTAGCCCGGCATGGCCGCCACTTTCGCCTTGGCCGCGCTCGCCGCCGCGAGCGCGTCGTCCAGGTCCTGGAGCGAGGATTCCGGCGCATGCGCCACGATCCCGCCGCGGTAGGGGTCGATGACGGTCTTCCCGGGCGAGCCCGAGCGCCACTCGCCGCCGATGAGCATCCTCAAGTGCGGGGCGCCTGCCTGCGCCCCGGCATTGCCTTGCTTCGATTCGGACATGCTTTCCTCCGGGAAGGCGGCGCCGGAAACTAGGCGCGACCGTCCTTTGCCGCCTTGCGCAGTTCCCGCAGGATCGCGCCGCGATCCTCGGGCACCTTGCCGCCAAAGGCGTCCTTCAGTCTTGCGTCGCCGCTGCGCTGCTGGCGCTCGATGGTGCCGCGCGTCATCAGCGGCTCCACGCCCAGGTCCTCGAGCGTCTTCGCCACTTCGCGCATCTCCGCGGCGCGGCGGATGCCGTGGCTCGCCATGCGCTCGAGGTTGTAGTCCGCGATCCTCGCCCAGTCGAGCGTGGGGAAAGTCTGGGTGAGCGAGGCGATGAGGCGATCCTCGACGCCGCCGGCCTGCGCGGCGAGGAAGCACTCCTGCGTCAGCGCCTCGAGTCCCTTGATCATGACGCTGCGCACCATCTTCATGGCGATCGCCGCGCCGACTTCGGGTCCCGCCTCGTCCACGCTCATGCCGCAGCCGCGCAGCAGCGGAGCCAGGTCCGCGGCCGCGGGGCCGGCAACGAGCAGCGGCGTCTTGTGCCGCAGCGGCAGTACCGGCGCCATGACCGCCACGTCCACGAAACGCGCGCGGTCCGCCACGATGCCCGCCGCCTCGCGCTTGCGCTGCGGCGAGACGGAATTGATGTCGAGGTAGAACTGGCTGGCGGAGAGACCGTCGCGGGCGGACTGCGCGGCGTCCAGGTTCGACGATGCCGTCACCGCGGAGATGACGATGTCCGCCTCGCGCAGCGCCTCGTGGCAATTCGCGGCCTGGCGGACACCCGAGTCTTGCCGCCGCCTCACGCAGGGGCGCACCGCGCACGGGATCGGGAAAAAGGATGTCCCAGGCGGCGATCCGGGCCACGCCTTCGCCGCGCAAACCCTCGGCGAAAGCCTGTCCGGCCTCGCCAAAACCGATCAGCGCGAACGCCGGCAGTTTTCTCTCGTTCATGGCGGAGGATGTTACCTCCGTGGCGGCCTTGTATACAACCGTATACCTGGTCTGCTACATTTTCCGGCGGGCGCTTTCGCAAGCCTCTCCGGCCGGGCGCCCGGCAGACGGCACCAACACGAGGTCCGCATCGTCATGAACGTCTCCGAACTCCTGGTTCGATACCTGCGCGCGCTGGGCGTGCGCCACCTCTTCGGCTATCCCGGCGATCCTTCCGTGGAGGTGCTCGAAGCCTGCCGCCGCGAGAACCTCGACTTCGTCCTCGCGCGCCGCGAAGGCACCGCGGGCCTCATGGCGGAAGCCGCGGGCATGCTCACGGGGCTGCCGGGCGTGTGCCTTTCCACGCTCGGGCCCGGTTCCACCAACCTCGTGAACGCGGTGGCCAATGCCTGGCTCGACCGCGTCCCCATGCTGGCCATTTCCGGCCAGATCGAGAGCCGGCGCGAGCCCTACTTCACCCACCAGGTGATCGACCAGGAGCGGCTCTTCGCCCCGGTCTGCAAGTGGGCGACGACGATCCAGCCGCACACGGCCGGGATCATCCTGCGCAAGGCCGTGCGCACCGCCATGGCGGAGCGGCCGGGCCCGGTGCACATCACGCTCGCCGCCGACGTGGTCGGCGCGCAGGCGATCGACGACGAGATGCTCCTGCCGCCGCTGGCGGCGCAGGCTTTCCCGCTCGCCTTCGCCGCGGATGCCGCCACCGCCGACGTGCGCGCGAAGGTCCGCGCGGCGCGCCGTCCCGTGATCCTCGCCGGCATCGCCGCCGTGCGCGGCCACGCCTCCGGCAGCCTCGCGCGACTGGCGGAAACGCTGGGCTGCCCGGTCGTGGTGTCCCCCATGGCCAAGGGCGTCCTCGCCGAGGACCACCCGCTCTATGCCGGCACCCTGGACATGGCGTGCAACGACTTCATGTGGAAGTTCCTCGCCGGCTGCGACCTCCTCATCCTGGCGGGGTTCGACGCGGTGGAACTGATCAAGCCGTGGAGCCTGAAGGTGCCGACGATCCACGTCGACATGACGCCGAACACCGACCAGATCTACCCGGCGGAACTCGAACTGGTGGGGCCGATCGCCGCGATCCTCGACGCGATCGCCGACGGCTGCGACGGCGCGCCGCGCTGGACGGTGGGCGAAGTCCGCGCCCATCGCGAGGCGCTCAAGTCCCGCTACTACGAGGGCCGCGTCGCCGGCCGCCTCAACCCGACCGACGTGATCGACGCGGTGCGCCGCGCCGCGCCGCGCGAGGCGATCGCCACCGCCGACGTCGGCTCGCACAAGCTGCTGGTGGGCCAGGGCTGGGACACGTATTCGCCGCGTTCGACCCTCATGACCAACGGCCTGTCCTCGATGGGCTTTTCGCTGCCGGCCGCGATCGCCGCCAAGGTGATCCACCGCGACCGTCCGGTCGTGTGCTTCACCGGCGACGGCGGCCTCGCCATGGTGCAGGGAGAACTGCGCCTGGCCGCGAGCCTGAAGCTCGACCCGCTGGTGATCGTCTTCTGCGACAACAGCCTGAACCGCATCGAGCTGAAGCAGACGCAGCGCAACTATCCGAGCTGGGGCACCCTGATCGAGGCGACCGACATCGAGAAGCTCGCGCAGTCCATGGCCTGCGACGGCGCGGTGGCGGACTCGGCCGCGCAGCTGGAGCGCCTGCTGGCGCAACCGCGCTCCGACCGACCGGCCGCTGGTGGTCGGCGTGCGCATCGACCCGGCGCAGTACCTGGCGCAGTTCTGAACATGTTCGTCACGCGAACGATTCGCGGACTTCGCCGTCGGGCTGCGCAGTGCCCCGCTCGCCGCACCCGTGGTCCACGACGCCAAGCGCGCGGTGGTCGACTGGTACGCGGCACTGTTTCCCGGGGCGATCGTGGCGCCGGCGACCCTCCTCGAACGCGCGCTGGCGGAGGAACTCGACCGCGGCAACGCACGCCTGGCGCTGGGCCGTGCCGCGACCATGCGGGCGGCGGCGCTCATCAACGGCACCGCGTCCCACACCGTCGAGTTCGACGACATCTTCCGCGAGGCGATCTACCATCCCGGCGCGCCGACCATCGCCGCGGCACTCGCCGTGGCACAGAACGAGGGTGCCAGCGGCGCCGACTTCCTGCGCGCGGTCGTCGCCGGCTACGAGATCTCGACGCGCATCGGCAAGGCACTCGGCCGCACCCACTACCGCTACTGGCACACGACGGGGACGGTGGGCAGCTTCGGTGCCGCGGCCGCCGCAGGCATGCTGCTGGGACTGTCGCGCGAGCAGTACGCCCATGCGCTGGCGACGGTGACGACGTTCGCGGCCGGCCTGCAGCAGGCCTTCCGCATGGACTCGATGTCCAAGCCGCTGCACGCCGGGCGGGCGGCCGAGGCCGGCGTGCTGGCGGCGCTTGCGGCGCGCGAAGGCGTCACGGGATCGCTGGATGCGATCGACGGCGAGGCCGGCCTCGGCCGGGCGATGAGCGACGGCCCGGACTGGGTCGCGGCCTGCGCGGGACTCGGCCAGGACTTCAACGTGTCGACGATGACGTTCAAGAACCACGGCTGCTGCGGGCACACGTTCGCCGCGATCGATGGCGCGCTGGCGCTGATGAGTCGCTCGGGGCGGCGAGCCGGCGACATCGCGCGCGTGCGCGTGGCCACCTACCAGGCCGCGCTCGCCGTCGCCAACAATCGCGAGGCGGCAAGCGCGGCCCAGGCGAAGTTCAGCCTGGCCTACGTCGTGGCGCACGCCCTCGCGCATGGCAGCGTGCGCCTGGACGCATTTTCACCGGAGCGGCTCCGCGGACCCGGCGCTGCGCGCGCTGATGGACCGCATCGACGTGAGCCTCGATGCGGAGCTGGATGCCGCCTTCCCCGGACGCCGCGCGGCGCGCGTGGAAATCGAGTGGAAGGACGGGGCGCGCGACAGCTGGCTGCAGCCGACCCGCAAGGGCGACCCGGATGACGCCGTTGAGCGATGCCGATCTCGAGGCCAAGTTCCGCGAACTGGCCGACCCCGTGATCGGGGCGGCACAGTGCCGCTGCGCTGGTCGGAAACGCTGTGGCGGCTGGAGGCGGGCGGCCTGCCATGAAAATGGCCGGTCGTCGCCGACCGGCCATGTCCTGTCCGCCAGCCCGCCTTCAGGCGGCTTTCTGTACCGGCATGTCGCCGCGCTTGTCCTTGATCGCGTTGTTCGCGTCGACGAAAACGAGCGCGGGCTCGTGTTTCGCGACTTCCGGCTCGCCATAGGAGGCATAGGCGGAGATGTTCAGCACGTCGCCCCGGGCCGCCTTGTGCGCGAGCGCCCCGTTCACGGAAACGATCCCGGAGCCGCGCGGCGCGGCGATGGCATAGGTTGCGAAGCGCTCGCCGTTGTTGATGTTGGTGATCTCGATTCTCTGGTAACTCGCGGATGTCCGCCGCCTCCAGGAGATCCTGGTCGATGACGCACGAGCCGTCGCGATGAACGTCCGAGGCCGTGCACGTGACGCGGTGCAGCTTGGACTTGAGCATGGTTCGATGCATTGTTTCGGTACTCCCGATGAACGACCGTAGTGAAGTCTAGCGGGACTATTTAGAGCAAGTCCTCGAAAACTCCGCTGCAGCCCCAGGTGGGTCGGTCAGATGCGCATTTCGACGTTGTCGATCAGGCGGGTGCTGCCCAGCCACGCCGCGCCCAGGACCACCAGATCGCGGTCCTTGGGGCCCGGAACGGCCAGTTCCGACTGATTGCGCACTGCAACATAATCGACGCGCCACCCGGCTGCCGTCAAGTCCTCGCTTGCGGACTGGCAAAGCGCACCGAAATCGCGCCGCCCGCCTTCCGCGAGGTCCTTGATCCGCATCAGGTTCCTGTTGAGACGCACCGCGACGGTGCGCTCTTCAGAGGAGAGATAGCCGTTCCGCGACGACATCGCGAGGCCGTCGGGCTCGCGTATCGTGTCCACCCCGACGATCGCGATGGGGTAGTTCATCTGCCGCACCAGGGCCCGGATGACGAACAGTTGCTGGTAGTCCTTGCGTCCGAAAACGGCTGTGTGCGGTGCAACAATATTGAACAGTTTCGCGACGACCGTCACCACCCCCAGGAAGTGCCCGGGCCGGAACTCGCCGCACAGCTGCGCGGCCGCCTTGGGCGGCACGAGGAGTATTTCCTGCGGCTGCGGATAGAGCTCCTGCTCGTCGGGAGCGAAGACCACGTCGCAGCCGGCCTTGGCGAGCATTTCGCAATCGCGCGCGAGGGTGCGCGGGTAGCGCTGGAAGTCCCCGCCCGGCTCGAACTGCAGGCGATTGACGAAGATGGACGCCACGACGCAGGAGCCGTGCTTCCTGGCTTCCTTCACGAGCGCGATGTGTCCCGCGTGGAGGTTCCCCATCGTCGGCACGAGGACGATGGACTCCTCGCCCTTGAGCCGCGCCCGCAACTCCTTCACGGCGTGAATCACATCCACGGCTCGGTCCCGGCACGGAATCTATCGGCGTTCATCCGGCGTTCATCGGCGTTTCCAAAGACTTTTGCCCGCATCACTCTCAGAAGCAATGCTCCGGCGCCGGAAAGGTCTTCGCCTTCACCGCCTGGACGTAAGCCTCGATCGCCGCCTGCACCGAAGGCGCGCCCTGCATGAAGTTCCTCACGAAGCGCGCCTTGCGTCCCGGATAGATGTCGAGCATGTCGTAGACCACCAGCACCTGGCCCGACACGTCCACGCCCGCGCCGATGCCGATGGTGGGCACCGTGAGCGCCTCCGTCACGCGCTTCGCCACGCTCGCCGGCATCGCCTCCATCAGCACGATCGCCGCACCGGCCGCCTCCAGCGCCTTCGCGTCGGCGACCAGGCGCCCGGCGGTGTCGTCGTCGCGTCCCTGCACGCGGTAGCCGCCGAGGGTATGCACCGACTGCGGCGTGAGGCCGATGTGCGCGCAGACCGGGATGCCGCGCTCCACCAGGAAGCGGGTCGTCTCCACCATCGTCGCACCGCCCTCGAGCTTCACCATCTGCGCCCCGGCCGCCATGAGGCGCGCCGCGTTGCGGAAGGCCTGCTCCTTCGTCTCCTGGAAGCTGCCGAAGGGCATGTCGGCAAGGACGAGCGCCCTGGCGGATCCGCGGGCGACGGCGCGCACGTGGTATTCGGTTTCCTCCATCGTCACCGGCAGCGTCGAGTCGTGGCCCTGGATCACCATGCCCAGCGAATCGCCGATGAGCAGGATGTCGACGCCGGCCGCATCGGAGATGGCGGCGAAACTCGCGTCGTAACAGGTGAGCATGGCGAGCTTTTCGCCGCCTCGCGCACGTTCCTGCAGCTTCGGGATGGTCACTCTCATGGCCGGGTCTCCGCCGGGCGGGGACGAGCATTCTGCCACGCTTTCGCTGCATTGCAGCAAAGTGACGAAAAGGGGACGCTACCCTCTGGAGAGTAGCGTCCCCTTTCTCCTAGGCGCGGTTGAAGAACTCCCGGCCGCCGCGGATCGACTGCACGCGCTCGACGAGCAGGTCGAAGTGCTCCGGCACGTCGACGAAATTCAGCCGCTCGCTGTTGACGATGAGCAGCGCGCTGTCGCCGTAGTTGTAGAAGTAGCGCGTGTAGGTGTCCGACAGGGCGCGCAGGTAGTCGTCCGAGATCCCCGCCTCCATCGGGTTGCCCCGCCGGCGCAGGCGCTCGAGCAGCGTCTCGACCTTCGCCTGCAGGTAGATCACGAGGTCCGGGGTCGGGGCCTGCGGCTTCACGTGGTCGTAGATGCGCGAATACAGCCCGAACTCGTTGTCGTCGAGCGTGAGGCGGGCGAAGAGCGGGTCCTTCTGCAGGGCGAAGTCGGCGACGGTCGGCCGCCCGAAGAGGTCGGGCTGGCGCAGCCCCTCGAGGCTCTGCAGGCGCTGGAAGAGGAAGAAGAGCTGCGTGGAGAGCGCGTGGCGGCGCATGTCGCGGTAGAAGAGCGGCAGGAACGGGTTCGCTTCCGGTTCCTCCAGGATCACGCTCGCGTTCAGGCGCCGCGCCAGGAGCTTCGCGAGGCTGGTCTTGCCGCAGCCGATGGGCCCCTCGACCACGATGAAGCGGTGTTTCATGGGCTGTCGGCAAGCCTTTCGATGGGCTGGTCGCGCACGCGATCGCGAAAGGCGGCCGCCGGTCCGCGTCCCGGGATCATGGCATCGGGCCAGACCTCGAGCAACGGCGCCAGGACGAAGGCGCGTTCGTGCGCGCGCGGGTGCGGAACGGTGAGGCCCGGCTCGTGCAGCGCCTCGGCGCCGTAGAGGACGATGTCGAGGTCGAGGGTGCGCGGGCCGTTGGGCACGTCGCGCACGCGACCATGATGGCGCTCGATGGCCAGCAACGCGTCGAGCAGTTCACGGGCGCCGAGCGCGGTTTCCACCAGGGCGCAGGCATTGACGAAGGCGGGCTGGTCGGCAAACCCCACCGGCGCCGTGCGGTACAGCGCCGAGCGCGCCAGGAGCTGCGTGCCGGGCAGCGCAGCCACCTCGCCGAACGCCCGGCGCACCTGCGCCTCGGGGTCGTCGAGATTGGAGCCGAAGGCGATCACGGCCCGCACCGTCATTCGTCCGCGCCGGGGGCCACTTCCTCGGGCGAGGCGCCCTCGTCCTCGCGGCGCTTGCCGCCGCGCCGCCGGCGCCGCTTCTTCTTCGGGCCGTCGTCGGCATGCAGCATGCGGTCGCGCTCCTCGCCCGAGGCGTGCTGGAAGCGCTCCCACCACTCGGCGGCCTCGAGCGGCGCGTTGCCCGCCTTCGCGCGCAGCTCGAAGAAATCCCAGGCGGCGCGGAAGCGCGGATGCTCGAGGAGGCGGAAGGGACGCGTGCCGCCACGCTGCAGGAAGCGCGGCTGCATGAGCCACAGTTCCTTCATCGTCGCGTCGAAGCGGCGCGGAATCGCGAGCGATTCGCGTTGCGCGTCGAGCGCATCGTGCATGGCGGAATGCAGCGACGGCGTGGACGGCTGGCCCTTGTCCTCCAGTTCCTTCCAGCGCCGCTCGACGCGGCCCCACAGCAGGGCGGCCAGGAGGAACGCCGGGAGGACGGGCTTGCCTTCGCGCAGCCGGTCGTCGGTGGACTTGAGCGCGGCCAGCGCGAAGGGGCCCGCGTGCGGGTCATCGAGCGCGTCGTCGAGGAGCGGCAGCAGGCCGTGGTGCAGCTCGAGCTCGCGCAGGCGGGACACGCAGGCCACGGCGTTGCCCGAGAGGAGCATCTTCAGGATCTCCTCGAAGAGGCGCGCCTGCGGCACGTTCTCCAGCAGGTGCTTGAGCGCCGGGATCGGGCGCCGCGGTCTTCGGGTCGATCACGAAGCCCAACTTGGCCGAGAGCCGCGCCGCGCGCAGCATCCGCACCGGGTCCTCGCGATAGCGCGTGGCCGCATCGCCGATCATCACGAGCTTTCTCGCCAGCAGGTCCTTCACGCCGTGCTGGAAGTCCCAGACCTCCTCCTTGACCGGATCGTAGAAGAGCGCGTTCACGGTGAAGTCGCGGCGCACCGCGTCCTCCGCCTGCGTGCCGAAGACGTTGTCGGAGAGGACGCGGCCGTGCACGTCCTGCTTGTCCCGGTCGTCGTCCGACTCCGGGTCCTTCACGACGGTGAAGTGCGCGCGGTAGGTGGCGACCTCGACCGTCTCCGCGCCCCACATGACGTGCACGATCTGGAAGCGCCGGCCGATGATCCGCGAGCGCCGGAAGATGGAGCGCACCGCGTCCGGGTGCGCGCTGGTGGCCACGTCGAAGTCCTTGGGCTGCATGCCCAGCAGGAGGTCGCGCACCGCACCCCCGACGACGAAGGCGGTGTGCCCGGCGCGCTGCAGGTCCTCGCAGGTCTTGCGCGCGCCGCGGCTGATGTGGTCCTTGCGGATGTGGTGCTTGTCGGGACCGTAGATGACGGGCCTGGACGGATGCGCGGCCTGCTTGGCACCGCTTCCGAAAACCCGCGAGATGAAGTTCTTGATCATGCGCGCAACCTCAGGATGGGCCAGCCGCGTTCGCGGGCGTGGCGTTCGAGCGTGGCATCGGGATCCACCGCAACGGGCTTCGAGACCAGCTCGAGGAGGGGGAGATCGTTGTGCGAGTCGCTGTAGAACCAGGTTTCATCGAAATCCCCGAAGCGCCTGCCGAGCGTTGCCAGCCATTCGTGCAGCCGCGTGATCTTGCCTTCGCGGAACGAAGGCGTGCCGGTCGGCCGTCCCGTCAGGCGGCCATCGGGCATTTCCTCGACGTCGCAGGCGATGAGGTGTTCCACGCCCAGCTCGCGGGCGATGGGCTCGGTGATGAAACGGTTGGTCGCGGTGACGATGGCCGCGAGCGCGTCGCGATGCGACGCGATGAGGGCCGGCGTTCCGGCATGGATGATGGGGCGGATCTTCGCGTCCATGAACTCGCGGTGCCACTCGTCGATCACCGCGCGCGGCCGGCCGGCGATGGGGGCGAGCTGGAAGTCGAGGTAGTCGTGGATGTCGAGCGTGCCCTGCTTGTAGTGGTGGTAGAACCAGTCGTTCTTGCGCTCGTACTCCTCGCGCTCGAGGATGCCGCGCTCGATGAGGTACTGCGCCCAGCAGTAGTCGCTGTCGCCGTCCAGCAAGGTGTTGTCGAGATCGAATAGTGCCAGCTTCATGGCGCATGCCCGGACAGTTCCGGTTGCAGCGCCGCCTTGAGCAGCGGCACGGTGATGGCCCGCCCCGTCTCCAGCGAATAGCGGTCGAGGACGTCGAGGGCCTGGATGAGGGAGGGCATGTCGCGCCGCGCGTGCGTGAGGAGATAGGCGGACACCTCCTCGCCAAGCGCGAAACCGCGCGCGCGCGCGTGGACGGCGAGCGCGGCGCTCTTCTCGTCGTCGCTCAGGGGAAGCAGCCGGTAGGTGAGACCGGTGGCCAGCCGCGTGGCCAGGTCGCGGCGCAGCGCCACGTCCTTCGGCGCCGCATGCGCGGAAACGACGAGCAGCTCGAACGCGCGCTCGTTGAAGGCGTTGAAGAGGGCGATCTGTTTCGCCTCGCCGAGGCGCTCGACATCGTCCACCACGAGCGTGCCGCCGGATTCGGTGCCGAGATAGTCCTCGCCGCTCAGGTAGCGCGCCTGCGGGCGGCTCGCCGCGAAGGCGCGCAGCAGGTGCGTCTTGCCCGAGCCGGTTTCGCCCCAGAGGTAGAGGACTGACGTAGGGGACGCTACCCTTCCCTCTCTTTCAGGGCCAAGGGTAGCGACGCCTACATCAAGCGCCGCACGCACGGCGGCGAGCGCCTCGACGTTGCCGCCGGGAACGAAGTTCCCGAAGGTGGGTGCCGGGGGGTGGGCGAAATCGAGGAGGAGCTGCTTCATCGGGGCTCCCTGGGCGGCGCCGCGGTGCAGGATTGCGCCGCACGGCTTGGCCCGGGCGCGCCACGGCGGAAGGTGCCGGCGCAGCGCAGTTGGAACGCGGGAGAAATTCTAGCATGCACCCCGGCGCGGCCGGGAACGATCCCCCTATGGCAGAATCGAACCGTTACAGAGGAACGCTTCCATGGCAGTGGCCCACCCGATCCAGATTCGTTTCGAACGCTTCGACGGCGCGTTCGGGATTCATCCCGCGAAGCCGCCGGACCTCGCGACGGACGCGGAGAAGCCCGCGCTCATCGCGCGCATCAAGGAGCGCCTGAAGGCCCTGGATGCCGTGTTCGTCGCGCACTACTACGTGCATCCGGACCTGCAGGATCTCGCGCAGGCCACCGGCGGCACGGTATCGGACTCGCTGGAGATGGCCCGCTTCGGCCACGAACACCCCGGCAAGACGATCGTGGTGGCGGGCGTGCGCTTCATGGGCGAGACGGCCAAGATCCTGAATCCCGAGAAGCGCGTCCTCATGCCCGACCTCGCGGCGGAATGCTCGCTGGACCTCGCCTGCCCCGCCGACGACTTCGCGCGCTTCTGCGATGCGCATCCGGACCGCGTGGTCGTGGTGTACGCCAACACCAGCGCGGCGGTGAAGGCGCGCGCCGACTGGATGGTCACCTCGTCGATCGCCGAGAAGATCGTCGCCCACCTGCACGCGCAGGGAAAGAAGATCCTCTTCGCACCCGACAAGCATCTCGGCGACTACATCCGCAACGTGACGGGCGCGGACATGCTGCTGTGGAACGCCTCCTGCGTCGTGCACGAGGAGTTCAAGGCGCAGCAGCTGGAAGAGATGAAGCTCGCGCACCCGGACGCCCTGGTGCTCGTGCACCCGGAGTCGCCGGCGAGCGTGATCGCGATGGCCGACGCGGTGGGCTCCACCACCGGCATGATCCAGGCCGCGGAACGCCTCGGCGCCAGGGAGTACATCGTCGCGACCGACGGCGGCATCATCCACCAGATGAGGAAGCGCCTGCCCGGCGTCAACTTCATCGAGGCCCCCACCGCCGGCAAGGGTGCGACCTGCCAGAGCTGCGCGCATTGCCCGTGGATGGCGATGAACGGGCTGCACAACCTGCTCGAGGTACTCGAGACGGGCGCGAACGAGATCCACGTCGATCCCGCCCTCGGCCGGCGCGCCCGGGTATGCGATCCAGCGCATGCTCGACTTCGCCCGCCTGCACCTGCCGGCCATGAAAGGCAGCGGCGACGCCTGACGGCGGCCGTTACGCTCACTGCAAGGAATGTCCATGCCGCGAACGCTGGCCGTGATTGCCCTGGCCGTTACGGCCCTCCTTCCCGTCGCGATTGCCGCCCAGGCGCCCGCGGCCTCCGCGCCTGCGCCCAAGGCGCCGGAGAAGCTCAAGTACGTCGAGGGCGGGATGCTCGTCCTGCTGGCGCCCGCCTATCCCAGGGAGGCACTGGCGCTGGGCGAGACGGCGGTGGTGACGGCGACCGGCACGATCCAGACCGACGGGCGGCTGGAGAACCTGCGCTTCGAGTCGAGCGTCCTCAACGAGGCGTTCGTGACGGCCGTCCGGGACGCCGCGAGGCACTGGCGCATGCAGCCGCGCATCGTGCCGCCGCAATGCAACGCCACCGAGACCGAGGGCCAGGTCACGTTCTGGTTCGAGATCGCGGACGGCAAGCCGAAGGTGAGCTATGCGGTGAAGCCGCCGCCGGCGGGTGCCGCCGCTGCGGCGATCTTCAACGACCGCAAGCCCACCCAGGCAATCGCGCCGCAATTTCCCCCGAAGCTCGCGGCGGACCCGAAGGCGCCCGCCACGGTCCTGCAGATCGCCTACGTCGGCGTGGCGGCGAGCGGCGACGTGATCAACGTCACGCTCGCCCCCGCCCTCCATTACCGCGAGTTCGAGCCCTACATCTCCGAGGCGTTGCGGCACTGGAAGTACGCGCCGCAGGGCGAACCGTGGTGCGCGGAGGCGGCGTTTCTCATGAATCGGGATTGAGCAGGAGAAACGGGGCCAGGGTGGGGCGATGCGGTAGAATTTCATCCTGATTCCCCCCAGGAAGTGCCCCCGTGACAGCCGCCCCCAATCCCCTCACGTACCGCGATGCCGGCGTCGACATCGACGCGGGCGACGAGCTGGTCGAGCGCATCAAGCCCTACGCGAAGCGCACCATGCGCCCCGAGGTGATCGGCGGCCTGGGCGGCTTCGGGGCGATGTTCGAGGTGTCGAAGAAGTACCGCAACCCGGTGATGGTCTCGGGAACCGACGGCGTGGGCACCAAGCTGAAGCTCGCCTTCCGCATGAAGAAGCACGACACGGTCGGCATCGACCTGGTGGCCATGAGCGTGAACGACGTCCTCGTCACCGGCGCCGAGCCGGTGTTCTTCCTCGACTACTTCGCCTGCGGCAAGCTGCATGTCGACGTGGCCGCCGAGGTGGTGAAGGGCGTGGCGGCGGGCTGCGAGCAAGCCGGCTGCGCGCTGATCGGGGGAGAAACCGCGGAAATGCCGGGTCTCTACGACCCGAACGAATACGACCTCGCGGGCTTCGCCGTCGGCCTGGTGGAGAAGGAACGCATCATCGACGGAGCCACCATCGCGCCCGGCGACGCGATCATCGGGCTCGCTTCCAGCGGCGTGCACTCGAACGGCTTTTCGCTGGTGCGCAAGATCCTCGCCGTCACCGGCGCCGAGCTCGACCAGCCCTTCGACGGGCGCACCCTCGGCGAGGCGCTCCTGGAGCCCACGCGCATCTACGTGAAGCCGGTGCTTGCCGTGATGGCGACCCTGCCGGTGAAGGGCGTGGCGCACATCACCGGCGGCGGGATCGTGGAGAACGTGCCGCGCGTCCTTCCGGCGCACACCGCGGCCCGCCTCGACAAGTCGCGCTGGCCCCGCCCCGCCGTCTTCGACTGGCTGCAGGAGCAGGGCAACGTGCCCGAGGCCGAGATGCACCGCACCTTCAACTGCGGCATCGGCATGGTGCTCGTGGTGGCCAAGGAACACGCCGAGGCGGCCCTCGCCACGCTCGCGAGCCACGGCGTCGCGGCGTGGGAAGTCGGCTCCATCGTGGCGCGCTCCGGCGACGCGCCACCCGCCGTCGTCGTCTGACAAATCAGGGACGGTCCCTGATTTCCAGGAAGTTGGGGACTGTCCCTGACTTGTCCACATTGGCAACCATGAAATCGGCGGTCATCCTCATTTCCGGGCGGGGCAGCAACATGCAGGCCCTGGTCGAGGCGCAGCCGGGGCTGGAGTTCCGCGCGGTCATCGCCAACCGGCCCGAGGCCAGGGGCCTCGCGTGGGCCGCGGACCGCGGTCTCGCGACACGCACGGTGGATCACAAGGCGTACCCGACGCGCGAGGCCTTCGACGCCGCGCTCGCGCAGGCCATCGACGCCTTCGCCCCCGACTACGTGCTGCTCGCGGGCTTCATGCGCATCCTCACCGCCGGCTTCATCGACCGCTATCCGCGCAGCATCCTGAACATCCACCCGTCCCTCCTGCCCTGCTTTCCCGGACTGCACACCCACGCCCGCGCCCTGGCGGCCGGCGTGAAGCTGCACGGCGCCACGGTGCACTTCGTCACCCCCGCTCTCGACCATGGTCCCATCCTCGTGCAGGCCGCGGTTCCCGTCCTCGACGGGGATACCGAAGACGCTCTCGCCGAGCGGGTCCTGGCGCAGGAACACCGCATCTATCCGCAGGCGGCACGCTGGCTCTCCGAGGGGCGCGTCGAAATCGGGACGGGAGATGTCGTCCGCATCCGGGGTTCGGGCGTTTCCAGGGATAGCCTGATCGCTCCCCGGGACCCGGCATGAAATTTCTCGCGCTGCTCTTCGCCGTCTCGCTCGCAGTCCCCGCCCTTGCCGCACCGACGGAGATCGCGGCGGAATACCGCATCCTCACCAGCGGCATCACCATCGGCCGCGTGACCGAGAGCTACGTGCGCAAGGGCGACGCCTACCGTATCGAGAGCACCACCCGCGCCGAGGGCCTGTTCAAGCTCTTCCTCGACGACACGGTTGTCCTGCGCAGCGAGGGTCGCGTGGTCCCGGGCGGCCTGCAACCCCTGCGCTTCGAGCAGAAGCGCGCCGGCGCCCCGGACCGGGACATCCTCGCCGCCTTCGACTGGCCCGGCGCGAAGCTCCGCTCCGAATACCGCGGCGAGGAAACGCTGGTTCCCCTCCCACCCGGCACGCAGGACCGCCTGTCGGTCATGTACCAGTTCATGCACATGCGCGCGGGCGGCAACGAAGTGCGCATGCACATGTCCAACGGGCGGAAGGTGGAGCGTTACGCCTACCGAAAGGTGGATGAGCCGGTCCTTGCCACCCCGGCGGGGGAATTCGCCACGGTGCATTACGAGCGCATCACGGAGGAAGCGAACGAGAACAAGGCGCAGCTCTGGCTCGCCAAGGAGCATCACAACCTGGCCGTGCGCATCGTCTTCGAGGACGCCCGCGGCCTCAAGCTGGAGCAGACGCTGGTCAGTCTCTCGACCCGGTAACCATGGAACTGCTGCGCGCCATCGATCCTTCCTACCGTGCCGCCGCCGTGGCGGTGGCGATGTCGGCCGCGCTGCATGGCGCCGTGGTGGTGGGGGTGCGCGTTCCGGCGCAGGACGACGTGGACCTCGACGCCCCGGAATACCGCGCGACCCTGCAACCCGCGGCGGTCCTGGAACCGCCACCGCCCGCCCGCGTCGTGCCTCCCCCGCAGCCGCGGCCGCGCCGCGCCAGGCCCGCGCTGCTGCCCGATGAGACCGTGGCTTTCCTTCCCGACCTGCCGCAGGCGACCGAAGCACCGCTGGCCGCGCTGGCGGCGAACCCGATCGAGCCCGTGCCCGTCGCGCCGCCGCCCGAAGTCGTGGCGCTCGCGCAGCCTTCGGTGCCGCTTGCCGCGCCGGCGCCGCCTGTCTTTGCGGTCGACGCCCTGCCGGCGGAAGTGACCATCGCCTACGCGCTCACCTCCGTCTTCGCGGACGGCGAGGCCGAGTACTCGTGGAAGCGCGAAGGCGACCGCTACGAGATCTCCGGCAGCATCCAGGCGACCGGCTTCTTCACCGTCTTTCTCGAGGGGCGCATCGACCAGGAGGCCACCGGCCGCGTCACCCCGGAGGGATTGCGGCCGGAGCGCTTCAGCGAGCGGCGTCCGGGGACGGCGCAGGAAGGCCTTGCGTTCGACTGGGACGCAGGCACGGTGGAATTCCAGCGCGGCGACGAAAGGCGCACCGGTCCGCTCACCGATGCCACCGTCGACTGGCTGTCGATGATCTTCCAGCTGGCTCACCGGCCCCCGAAAGGCGAAGCGATGGACTTGCGTGTCTACACCCAGCGTCGTCTTTACCAGTACCAGCTGCAGGTCCTCGGGCTGGAGGAACTGGAACTGCCCCTCGGCCGCACCAATACGCTGCACCTGCGCCATACGGGCGCAAGACCCGAGGAGACGGTCGACGTCTGGCTGGGCGTCGAACACCACTTTCTTCCGGTGAAGCTGCGCTATCCGATCGCGAGAAACCGCCTCGTCGTCGAGCAGACCGCCACCTCGGTCAAGGCGCGCTAGATGTCCGCCCCGCTCACCCGCACGCAGCTCGAGGCGATCGTGCACGCGCTCACGGTGGTGCTGCCGCTGCGCAGCCCCGCCGACGTGATCCTCAAGCACCACTTCCGCGACAACCGCAACCTCGGCAGCCGCGACCGCGCCCTCGTCGCCGACACCGTCTACACCGTGCTGCGCCACCGGCGGCTGCTCGAGACCCTGACGCCTTCGGCCTCGCCGCGCGAACTGGCGCTCGCCTCCCTGGTGAAGCTGCAGGGGCTGGGCATCGGCGCCCTCGAATCCGTGCTGCGCGGGGCGGAGGCGAAGTGGCTCTCCGAGTTCAAGGCCGTGGACATCGCCACGCAGCCGTTCGGGGTGCAGGCGGAACTGCCGGACTGGGTCATCGCGAGGTTGCGCAAGCGCTACCCGGACGAGGAGATACTCGCGCTGGCGCGCAGTCTCCAGCAACCGGCGCCGCTCGACCTGCGCGTGAACACCCTGAAGGCGCCGCGCCAGGCGGTCCTCGACCGGCTCGAGGCCGACGGCACGCCCGGCGTGGCCACCCGCTATTCGCCGATCGGCGTGCGCATGCGGGACAAGATCGCGCTCAACCGCCATCCCATGTTCGTCGACGGGGCGGTCGAGGTGCAGGACGAGGGCAGCCAGATCCTCGGCCTGCTCGTCGAGCCGAAGCGCAGCGACATGGTGGTGGACTTCTGCGCCGGCGCCGGCGGCAAGACGCTGCAGCTCGGCGCCGCGATGGGCTCGCACGGGCGCCTCTACGCCTACGACGTCTCGGAAAAGCGCCTGGCGAACCTCACGCCGCGCCTGCGCCGCTCGGGACTGTCCAACGTGCATCCGCAGCGCATCGCCGGCGAGAACGACAGCAAGGTGAAGCGCCTGCGCGGCAAGGTCGACCGCGTCCTGGTCGATGCGCCATGCACGGGCTTCGGGACGCTGCGCCGCAATCCCGACCTCAAGTTCCGGCAGACGGAGGAAGGCCTCGCCGAACTCAACGCCAAGCAGTACGCGATTCTCGAGGCCGCGGCGGGGCTCCTCAAGCCCGGCGGCCGCCTCGTCTACGGCACCTGCAGCCTCCTCGAGGAGGAAAACGAGGCCATCGTCGCGCGCTTCCTGGCCGCGCATCCGGACTTCGCGGTGATCCCCTGCGCCGAGGTCCTGGCCCGCCAGGGCGTGGTCATTCCCGGCTGCGAGCAATACCTGCGCCTGACTCCGCACCTGCACGACACCGACGGCTTCTTCGCAGCCGTCATGCAACGCGTCGCGTGAAGGCGGCACTGACCGCGCTCGCCTGCAGCCTGGCGCTCGCCGCAGCCGCCGCCGGCCCCGCGCCCGGTCCGCGGGCCGCGGGCGCCGCGCCTCGCGTCGAGGCCTACTTCACGCCCGGCGACGACGTGGACCGCGTGATCGCCGAACGCATCGCCGGGGCACGCGAGAGCGTGCAGGTCGAGGCCTACCTCTTCACCAACCGGCGCATCGCCGCCGCACTCGCGAAGGCGGCGCAACGCGGCCTCGAGGTCGAGTTGATCGGCGACGCGAAGCAGCACGAGGCCGGAGGCCTGCCCGTGCTCGGGCAGCTCGGGCGCGCGGGCGTGCGCATCTGGCTGCAAGGGGAGCACGCCGCCTTCCACAACAAGGTCGTGCTCATCGACGCGCAGACCCGCTCGCCCGTCGTGGTCACCGGCAGCTACAACTTCACGCAGGCCGCGCAGGCCAGGAACGCGGAGAACATCGTCGTCATCTCCGGCGAGCGCCAGGTCGCCGCGCGCTACGCGCGCGACTTCGAGAGGCACCGCGCGGGCGCCTCGCGATTACAATGAGGCCCTCAATTCACCGCCGGCCCGTTCCAGGACCGGCACTTTGCCAGCTCGTTCGTCGACCATGAGTCCGCTCGAAAGAACGCTCGAAGCATTTGCGACCCAGGCCTCCGCGCCGCGCGGGCTCTCGCAGCTTGCCGTCATCGCCGCAGGCCTGGCGCTGGGATGGCTGGTGAGCGGGATGCTGCGCCGGCGCGTCGCCGCGCGACAGGTGTGGAAGTTCGGCGCCGGCGGTTTCGATCGCGTCGCCATGCCGCTCACGGCACTGGCCTTCATCTGGATCGGGCGCATCGTCCTGCGCAAGCTGTTCGCGACGCCGCTCGTCGACCTGGCCATACTCCTCATCGCCGCGTTCGCGATCATCCGCTTCGCGGTCTACGTGCTGCGCCACATCCTGCCGGAGGGGGCGTTCCTGCGCGGCTCCGAGCGCACCGTGGCCATCACGATCTGGGCGGGCATCGCGCTTTACTTCACGGGCATCCTCCCCGACGTGTGGGATACGCTCGACTCGCTGTCCTTCACCGTCGGCAAACAGCGCATTTCGCTGCTGCTGATCGGGCAGGGCCTCGTTTCCGTGGCGATCACGCTGGCGGTCTCGCTCTGGATCGCGCGCCTGATCGAGGACTCGGTCCTCGCCGCCGAGAGGCTCGAACTCTCCACGCGCGTGGTGGTCGCGAAGCTGGTGCGGGCCGTGGCCTTCCTGGTGGCGGTGCTGGTGGCGCTGCCGCTCGCAGGCATCGACATCACCGCGCTTTCGGTCTTCGGCGGCGCGCTCGGCGTCGGGCTCGGGCTCGGACTGCAGAAAGTGGCCAGCAACTACGTGAGCGGCTACATCATCCTGCTCGACCGTTCGGTCCGCATCGGCGACCTGGTCACGGTGGACAACCGCCAGGGCGTGGTGAAGGCGATCGAGTCGCGCTACACGGTGATCCGCAGCCTCGACGGCACCGAGTCGATCATCCCCAACGAGTCGATGATCACGCAGAGCGTCACCAACCACTCCTTCTCCGACCGCAAGGTGGTGGTCAAGGTGAAGGTCACGGTGGGCTACGCGACCGATGTCGACCGGGCTTTTGCGCTGCTGCTCGCGGCCGCGCAGCGCCAGCCGCGCATCCTCGCCGATCCCGCGCCCGGGGTGTTCATTTCCGCGCTGGGCGACAACGGCATCGACATCGAGATGTCGGCGTGGATCGCCGACCCGGACCAGGGCCAGATGCAACTGCGCGGCGCCATCCTCAAGGAAGTCCTCGAGGCATTCCGGGCCGAAGGCATTGAAATACCCTTCCCGCAGCGCGATGTGAGGGTAGTGGGCGCGCAGGCGCTTTCCGCGCCCTGATCGAATCGGCCGTTTGGGCTAGAATTCCGTCCGAAGCGCACCTCTCCCATCCCCTTCCTCGCAGGTCCTGCGAAAGGCGCATCCCCATGCTGTTCCACGGCTTGCTCAATCTCCCCTGGTGGGGCGATCTCCTCGCGCTGCTGGTCCTGACCCAGGTCACGATCGCGGGCGTCACGCTCTACCTGCACCGTTGCCAGGCGCACCGGGCGCTCGACCTGCATCCGGTCGTCAGCCACTTCTTCCGCTTCTGGATGTGGTTCACCACCGGCATGATCACCAAGGAGTGGGCGGCCATCCACCGCAAGCACCACGCGAAGTGCGAGACCGCCGACGACCCGCACAGCCCGCAGTTCTACGGCATCACGCGCGTGCTCTTCGGCGGCGTGTTCCTGTACGTGAAGGAGTCGCACCATCCCGAGACGATGCAGCGCTACGGCCACGGCACGCCGGACGACTGGATCGAGCGCCACATCTACACGCCGCACCACAAGAAGGGCATCCTGCTGCTCGCCCTGGTGAACATCGCGCTCTTCGGCGCCCTGCCCGGCATCCTCATGTTCGGCATCCAGATGGCGTGGATTCCCTTCTGGGCGGCCGGCGTCATCAACGGCATCGGCCACTACTGGGGCTATCGCAACTTCCAGACCGAGGACGCCAGCACCAACATGGTCCCGATCGCGGCCTGGATCGGTGGCGAGGAGCTGCACAACAACCATCACGCATTCCCGACCTCGGCCAAGTTCTCGGTGCGCTGGTACGAGTTCGACCTGGGCTGGCTCTACATCCGCCTGCTCTCCGCCGTGGGCCTGGCGCGCGCGAAGAAGCTGCCGCCCAAGGTGCGCCTCGACCCCTCGAAGGCCGTGGTCGACGCGCAAACGCTGCAGGCCATCGCGACCAATCGCTACGAGGTGCTGGCCAAGTACGCCAAGTCGATGAAGGCGGCGTGGAACGAGGAAGTCGCCCGGCTGCGCGAGAAGAAGGTGCTCGCCGACGGCGCGGAAGCCAGGCGCCTGCGCCTCGCCATCATGCGCGGCAGGGTCCAGTCGGCGCAGGAGCGCGAGGCGGTGGCGCGCGCCCTCGCATCCAGCCCGCGGCTCGCCACCTGGTACCGGATGCGCGAGGATCTCGCCAAGACGTGGGAGCGCTCCACGCTCTCGACGGAGCAGCTGGTGCAGCAGTTGCGCGACTGGTGCGATCGCGCCGAGGCGAGCGGCATCGAGGCCCTCGCCGAATTCTCGCAGGGGCTGCGGCGCTACGCCGCGGCCTGATGCGCGGTGTCGGACACGGTGTCAGACACGGTGTCTGACACCCCGGGCATGGCGCTCGTCTTCGGGGCGAGCGGATACATCGGCAGCCATCTCGTACCCGCGCTCGCCGCACGCGGGTGGCGCGTGCGCGCCGCGGCGCGCAATCTCAAGGTTCTCGAAGCGCGCGGCTGGGCCGGCGTGGAGCTCGCCTCCGCCGACGCGCTGAAGCCGGAGACGCTGACCGGAGCATTGGCCGGCATCGACGTCGCCTACTACCTCGTGCACTCGATGGCCGCCGGACCCGCTTTCGGACGGCTGGACCTGGCGGCGGCGGACAATTTCGCCGCCGCGGCCGCGGCGGCCGGCGTGAAGCGCATCGTGTATCTCGGCGGTCTCGTCCCGGAGGGCGCCGATTCCGAGCATCTCCTTTCGCGGCGCGATACCGGGCGCGAGCTGCGCGCGCATCCCGTCCCGGTGACCGAGATTCGCGCCGGCATCATCGTCGGCCCCGGCTCGGCCGCCTTCGAGGTGATGCGCGACCTCGTGCTGCACCTGCCGGTGATGATCACGCCGCGCTGGGTGCGGGCGAAGTCGCCGCCGATCGCGCTGGCGAACCTCCTGCACTACCTCCTCGAGGCGCCTCTCGTGCCGGCGATGGCGGGCGGCATCTACGACGCGGCCGGCCCGGAGACCCTCACCTACGAGGAGATGATGCGCACCATCTGCCGCATCATCGGCCACCGCGAGCCGTGGATCCTGCCCGTGCCGGTCCTCACGCCGGAGCTATCCGCGTACTGGCTCAGGTTCGTCACCGCCGTGCCGGCCAACATCGCGCGCGCGTTGATCGGCGGCCTCAAGCACGATTTCGCCGCGGACGACGCCGCGATCCGTGCGCTGGTGCCGCAGGAGCTGCTGGGCTTCGCGGATTCCGTGCGCGCCGCACTCGCGGCCGAGGCCAGTCATGCGGTGGCCGCGCGCTGGACGGAAGGCGCGTTCATGTTCCGCGACTACCGCCCCGACTACGCGTACTACGCCAAGCACGCCGGCGGCGAGACCCGCACCGCGGCGAGCGCCCGTTCCCTCTGGCGCGTCGTGACGGCGATCGGCGGCGACAACCGCTACTACGCTTACAACTTCCTGTGGACGCTGCGCGAGGTTGCCGACTGGCTGGTGGGCGGCAACGGCCTGCACCGCGGGCGTCGCGATCCGGACGAAGTGCGCGTGGGCGACGTGATCGACTCCTGGCGCGTGATCGGCGTGGAACCCGAGCGCCGCCTCACGCTGGCCTTCGGCATGAAAGCCCCGGGCGCGGGCGTACTGGAGTTCGAGATCGAGGAAACAGGCCCGGACGAGCGCCGCATCGCCGTGACCGCCCACTGGCATCCGGCCGGCGTGTGGGGCCTCGTCTACTGGTACGCGATGTTCCCGGCGCACCTCGTGCTCTTCGACGCGCTGGTGAAGGAAATCGCCCGCCGCGCTTGCGAACCCGGTTCATGAACCCGGTTCGTGAACCGGGTTCATCGGTACCAGGTACATGTACCTGGTACCAAAATGAAAACCCCGCCGAGGCGGGGTTTTCGATGAGGCGTCGCCAGGATGAAAGCCCTACTTGAGCTTCGTTTCCTTGTAGGTCACGTGCTTGCGGGCCTTGGGGTCGTATTTCATCATTTCCAGCTTTTCCGGCTTGGTCTTCTTGTTCTTGGTGGTCGTGTAGAAGTGACCGGTGCCGGCGCTGGACTCGAGCTTGATCTTTTCGCGCATGTCGGGCTCCCCTAGATCACTTCGCCGCGCGCACGCAGCTCGGCCAGCACGACATCGATGCCCTTCTTGTCGATGGTGCGCAGACCCGCGGTCGTGAGGCGCAGCTTCACGTAGCGGTTCTCGCTCTCGACCCAGAGCCTGCGGTACTGGAGGTTCGGCAGGTAACGGCGCTTGGTCTTGTTGTTGGCATGGGACACGTGGTTGCCCACGATGGGGCCCTTGCCCGTGATTTGGCAGACTCGAGACATGGGGTGTTCTCCGATCCATCGCCCCGAAAAGCCGAGGCGGAAAGCCAAAGATTATAGCCCAGGCCGGCCATCCCCTTCAACCTGATTTCATTGCCCTTTCCCGCCTAGAGGAGGCCGCGCTCGGCGAACGAGAGGCAGGCCCCGGGAGCGACGATGAAGTGGTCGAGCACCTTCACGTCCACGAGCGCGAGCGACTCCGCCAGGGAGCGCGTAAGTGCCTGATCCTGAAAGGAAGGTTCAGCAACTCCGGAAGGGTGGTTGTGCGCCAGGATGACCCCCGCGGCGTTGTGTGCGAGCGCCTGCTTCACCACCTCGCGGGGATAGACGCTGGTCTGGGTGAGGGTGCCGCGAAAGAGCTCCTCCGCGGCGAGGACGCGGTTCTGGGCATCGAGGAAGACCGCCCAGAAGACCTCGTGGCCGAGATGCTGCATGCGCAGGCGCAGGTAGCCGCGCACCGCCATCGGGGAGGCGAGGCTGTCGCGCGCCTGCATCTGCTCGCAGAGGGAACGCCGCGCGAGCTCCATGGCCACGGCAAACCGGGCGGCGGGCCATGGCCCGACCCCCGGGACGGCGGCGACCTCCGGTACGGAGGCGGCGAGCAGCCGCGACACGTGGCCGAAGTGCGCCAGGAGCACCTGCGCGGCGGCGAGGGCCGGGCGCCCCGGCCGGCTGGTGCGCAGCATGAGTGCGACGAGTTCGGCATCCGTCAGGACGGCCGGGCCATGCGCGGCAAGGCGCTCGTGGGGACGGCCGGCGGCGGGCCATGGGGCAAGGGCCATGGGTGACAACTCTCTCTAGTAGAATCGGCGGATGGAAACGACCGGGAAGCACCGCGTTCTGCTGGGAGTGACGGGAGGCATCGCCGCCTACAAGGTGGCGGAACTCGCGCGGGGGCTCATCCGCAATAACGTCGAAGTGCAGGTCGCGATGACCGAGGCGGGCACGAAATTCGTGACCCCGGCCACTTTCCAGGCCCTCACCGGCCGCGCGGTCGTCACCGACCTGTGGGATGCGAGCTTCGCCAGCAACATGGCGCACATCGAGCTCACGCGCGGCGCCGACGCGATCGTGATCGCCCCGGCCAGCGCCGACTTCCTCGCCAAGGTCGCGCACGGGCTGGCCGACGACCTGCTCTCCACCGCCTGCCTGGCGCGCAACTGCCCGCTGCTGGTGGCCCCCGCGATGAATCGCGAGATGTGGGACAACCCGGCCACGCAGCGCAACCTGAACCTCCTGCGCGCCGACGGCGTCGCCATCCTCGGCCCGGCCGACGGCGACCAGGCGTGCGGCGAAGTGGGCATGGGCCGCATGCTCGAGCCCGAGGAGCTGCTGCAGGCCATCCTCGCGTTCCTGTCCCCGAAGCGGCTCGCGGGACGCAAGGTGCTGGTGACCGCCGGCCCGACCTTCGAGGCCATCGACACCGTGCGCGGCATCACCAACCTGAGTTCCGGGAAGATGGGCTATGCGCTCGCGCAAGCCGCCGCCGCGCTGGGCGCCGACGTGACGCTGGTCTCCGGGCCGACCTCGCTCGCCCATCCGGCAAACACGCACTTCGTCTACGTCACGAGTGCGGCGGAAATGCTGAACGCGGTCAACGCCCATGCCGCCTCCGCCGACCTCTTCTTCAGCGTCGCGGCCGTCGCCGACTACACGCCGGAAGCCCCGTCGGGGCGCAAGCTCAAGAAGTCCGGCGAGCCGCTCGAGATCAAGCTGAAGCCCACGGTCGACATCCTCGCGCAGGTGGCGAAGATTCCCGGCGGTCCGTTCTGCGTGGGCTTCGCCGCGGAGAGCGAGAACCTGGCGGAATACGCGCAGGCCAAGCGCAAGCGCAAGAACATCCCGATGATCGTCGCGAACCTCGTGCAGCACGCCATCGGGCGCGAGGAGAACGAGGTCACGATCTACGACGACGCCGGCGCGCACCCTCTCGCCCGCGCGCCCAAGTCGCAAATCGCGCACGCGATCCTCGAACATGCGTTGCGTCTCTACGACGCGCAGCATCCCGGCGCCACCGTCACGCCGATCAAGCAGGTTTCCTGATTCCCGAGGCGTGAACACTGTCGCCTCGCGGCGAGGAGAAGCCTTTGGAACACGGATGAACGCGGATGAACGCGGATGAACGCGGATGAATGCTTGAGTTGGTCCTGATTCGTGGTGACAGCTCGACGATGCAATTCATGTACGATCGCGCTCCTTACTATGACCGATTCTCATCCGTGTTCATCCGCGTTCATCCGCGTTCATCCGTGTTCCAAAGGTTTCACCCATCCCGTAGCCACTCCCGCCCAATGAAGACACTCGACGTGAAGATCCTCGACGAGCGCATGCGCTCGCAGCTGCCCGCCTACGCCACCGCCGGGTCGGCCGGCCTCGACCTGCGCGCCTGCCTGGACGATCCGCTCACGCTGCGTCCCGGCGACTCCGCCCTCGTTCCCACGGGGCTCGCCATCCACGTCGGCGACCCGGGTTACGCCGCGGTGATCATTCCGCGCTCGGGGCTGGGCCACAAGCACGGCATCGTGCTCGGCAACCTCGTGGGGCTGATCGACTCCGACTACCAGGGCCAGGTCTTCGTCTCGTGCTGGAACCGCGGCAAGGACACGTTCATCGTCAATCCCCTGGAGCGCATCGCGCAGCTGGTCGTGATCCCGGTGCTGCAGGTGCAGCTGAACGTCGTCGAGTCCTTCGACGAGAGCCTGCGCGGCGAAGGCGGCTTCGGCTCCACGGGCAAGCATTGAACGCCGCCATGCACGGAATCGTCCTCTTCGCCCACGGCGCCCGCGACCCCTCCTGGGCCCTGCCCTTCCAGGCCATCCGCGACCGCGTGCGCGCGCGCCGGCCGGAATTTCCGGTCGAACTGGCCTTCCTGGACTTCATGACGCCGAAGCTCGAGGAAGCGGTGCAAAGCCTGGCGCAGAAGGGTGTGGCCGCGATCACGATCTTCCCGCTCTTCATGGCGCCCGGCGGGCACATCAGGAACGACCTGCCGCGCATCGTCGAGGAGTTGCGCAAGATCCATCCCGGCGTGCCGATCGCGATCCAGACCTCCATCGGCGAAGTGCCCGAGATCAGCGACGCGATCGCCGCCTGGATACTGGGCGGCGTCGACTAGGCCGGGAGGGGGAAGGGGCCTTTTGCCGCCTGCGCCGCTACTGCCTGCGCGAGCAGATGGAAAAGCCGTCCTTCCAGCCCGTCTGGTACTGGGCGTCCGCGGCGTATCGCTTCTCGTCCTTGCCGCCCCAGGCGGATTTCTTCGCCGACTCGCAGCCGTCGATGTAGCCGTCGCGCGCGGCCGGAGGATAGCCGGAGAGGTTGTAGACCGGGCGCGGGGCCTTCGCGCGCCGCTCGTCCGCTTGCGCAGGCGTTTCCGGCGCGGGCGGCAGGGTCGCGCATGCCGCGAGGGTCGCGGCAAGAAACAGGACTGCGCTGCGCTGCATCGTTCGCCTCATGCGTTATGCTGACCGCGCCGTGAAATTCGCCCGGAGTTCATTCTTGCAAACGATTCTACCCGCCCCTCGCATCGCCACCTGGCGCGGCCTGGCTGCCGCCTTCTGGCTCGCGCTGGCCATCCCCGCCGCCGCCGAGGCGCCGCTGCCCGTGCTGCGCGTGCAGGTCGCCGGCCACGCCCTGAAGGTGGAAGTCGTGACCACGCCGGAGCAGATGGCGAAGGGCCTCATGTTCCGCGAGAAGCTCGGCAAGAACGACGGCATGCTCTTCGTCTACGCGGACCCCGGCTACCACTCGATGTGGATGAAGAACACGTTGATCCCGCTGTCGGTCGCCTTCATCGACGGCGAGGGGCGCATCCTCAACATCGCGGACATGGAGCCGCAGACGCTCGACTCGCACGCGGCGGCCGGCCCGGCGCGCTACGCCATCGAGACCAACCGGGGCTGGTTCGCCGCGCGCAAGATCAAGGCCGGCGACAAGGTCACCGGCCTGCCGAAACCGCCCGCGTAGGGCAAAGGAATAACCTGTCGCGCCGCTTGTTCACCCGGGTGACGCCGCTTGGCGGCGCCCGCATCCCAACCAGACTTCCAGAGAGGAAATCCATGAAAAGCCTGCATGCCCGCGCCGCACTGGCCGCCGCAATCCTCGCCGCCGCTTCCGCCGGCATCGCTTCCGCGCAGGGGCCGAAGCCGGAGGACGAGATCCGCTACCGCCAGTCGGTGATGAACGTCATCGGCCGTGCCATGGGCCCGATGGGCGCGATGGCACAAGGCAAGGCCCCCTTCAATGCGGCCGTGGCCCAGAAGAACTCGGCCCTCGTCGACTCGCTGCTCGGACTGCCGTTCGGTTCGTTCGGCCCGGGCACCGACAAGGGTGCGCCCAACAAGGCGGACGCGAAGATCTGGTCCGATGCGGCCAAGTTCAAGCAGACCGCCGAGGCCGGCCAGAAAGCCGTCGCCAACCTCGCCGCCGCCGCCAAGACCGGCGACGAGGCGAAGTTCAAGGCCGCGTTCGGCGAAGTCGGCAAGGCGTGCAAGGCCTGCCACGACGACTTCCGCACCAAGGAAATGCACAACTGATCAGGCGAAGGTCAGGAGTCCCCAGATGGCCGCCGCGGCAGCGATCGCGACTGCGGCGGCCACGACCGGCCCGCCACCGCGCGATCCTTCCGCCGCGCGTCCTGCCGCCAGGCGCTTGCGGCCCGTGAGCATGGCGCCGACGAGATCCTGCTTCTTCGCCACCGTGTAGTACACGACCGCCGCGACGTGCAGCGCCACGAGCGCGGCAATCAGGTAGAAGTTCGCTTCGTGAATGGCGTTGAGCCGTTCGGTCATCGCCCGCGACACGTGTCGCGCCAGCGGCCCCTCGAAGCCGTAGTCCTCCTGCACGAGGAAGAGGCCCGTTCCGGCCTGGAGGGCGAGCGCGAACAGCATCGCGGCCACCGACCAGCCGCCGAGCGGATTGTGTCCCGCCGGCTCGCCTGACTCACGCCCGGAGACGAGACCCTTCGCGTAGCCGATGACCGCGCGCGGCCCGCGCAGGAAGCTCGCGAAGCGCGCGTGCGTTCCGCCGACGAAACCCCAGAGGAAGCGAAACAGCAGCAACCCGAGGATGGCGAGCCCGGAACGCTTGTGCCATTCCAGCGTCGCGGGGCCGAGGATCGAGTCGAACTGGCCCGTGACGACGCTGGCGATGACGAGTGCCACGAGGCTCCAGTGGAAAAGCCGCGTGGGCACGTCCCAGACGCGGACGGTGACCGTGGCGCTTTCGCTCACGCGACCCGCCTTCAGCCGCCGAAGAACGCCCGGCGGAAGAGGCCCCCGGAGGCGGACATGAAGAACAGCATCGGCATCGACAGCACCACGTTCAGCCGCGAGGCGAGGAAGGCCACGCGCCGCGCGCGCGCCTTCTCGTCGTCGCTGGCGGGCGCGATGCCGAGGATCTTCTTCTGGTTGGGCCAGATGATCGCCCAGACGTTGAAGAACATGATCGTGCCGAGCCAGGCGCCGACGCCGATGGGGACGTAGGCCTTCTCCTTGAACAGGAAGGCCTCGTCGACCTTGTCGCCGAGCAGCCACATCCCCGCGAGCCAGGTGACCACCGCCGCCCAGCGGAAGAAGAGCAGCGCACGCGGCGCCACGTGCTTCGCGATGCCGGCCGCGGTGCCGTCGGCCTGCGCATCCTTCATCGCCGCGGCCTGGACGAAATTGAAGTAGTAGAGCAGTCCCACCCACAGCACGCCGGCCATGATGTGCAGCCACCTTCCCAGCCCGTAATGGATGAAGTCCATGTCAGCCCCCCACCATCGTGCGCACCAGGTAATAGAGGACGGCCGTCAGGGCCAGCCCGCAAAGGACCGTGCCGACCAGCGAATCGAGGGGGTTTTTCATCGTTCTGCTCCGCTTCCGGAAGGCTTCCGGTGCACGCCGGATTCTAGCATAGCGGGCCGCCCTCCCGGCCAGCGCCGGAGGCAAAAACGTCATAACTAATAATGAGTTAGAAGATTCAGGCAGCCAGCCGGCCGGACTGCAGCGAGACGATCGCCTTGGCCTGCGTGAAATCCGCGGCAGCCCCGGCCGCGTGGATGCAGGCTGTGGCGAGGTTCACCAGGGCGAGGGGCGCCGGGGTGCGGCGGTCGATGACGGCCTGCATCCAGGGCAGCAGCTGCGCGGAGGATGGCGGCTGGCACTGCCCCGGCCGGTCGGCGTCTTCCGACTCGAACAGGACCGTCTCGGCCGCTCCGGAGAAGAGCGCGATGCGGGGCCGGAAGGAGAGATTTTCCGGCGTCGCGCCCGCGGGCCACGAGAGCCAGAGCGCATCGCCGCCGGCACCCGAAAGCATCCCGGCCAGCCGCTCGCTCGCGCAGCCGCGCACCCCCATCGCGAGCCGCAGCGCGCCCATCGCGCCGGGGTCCATCGCGTGCGCAGCCAGGTGCGCCGCGTTCGTCGTCCCCAGGCGCGTGCGCAGCGACAGCACCATGCCGAGCGCCGGCGAGAACAGCTGCGCGGGCATGAAGGCCACGCCCGAAGCGCGCAGTTCGCGCTCCGCATCCGCGAGCGAGCCGCTGGGCAGCACGCCGAGTTCGCGCAGGAGCGCCGGCACCGACGGTCCCGCCGGGCAGTCGAGCGTGCCGTGCAGGACGACCGGCACGTCGAAGCGGCGCAGGAAGAGCGCCAGCAGGACGGCCAGCGCCGCCTCGCCCGGCACCAGACCGTAGGCCGGAATCGACACCGCGCGCCGCGCCAGATCCGGCGCGAAGCGCTCGCAGCGCGCCGCCAGCGCGTGGTGCAGCCCGAGCAGTTCCTCGCGCGATTCGCCGGTCAGCGCGAGCACCGCCAGCAGCGCGCCGAGCTCGAGGTCCGGCAACCCGCCATCGAGCACCGCGCCCCACAACGCAGCCGCTTCGTCGGTGTCGAGCCACGCCGACGCATCACCGGGCGCAGCGGTCGTGCGCCGCGACAGGCGACGAAGGGTAGGCGTGATCGAAAGCATGGGCGGGACTCCGGCGTGTATGACCGGTTGCTAGCAGGAGCTGTGCCATTCGCGCGGCGCGGCGCGGCCACCGTCGCAGCGGCGCGGACGCGCACCATGCGGGTGCGATGCTGCAGCGCACCAAGCCCAATCGGGGGCGGCCGTACAATGCCCGGATGAACGACTCCGCCCATTCGCCGCCCTACGCGGGCCTCACGCCCGACGTCGTGCTCCATGCCGTGGAGAGCGTCGGCTTTCTCGCCGACGGCCGCCAGCTCGCGCTCAACAGCTACGAGAACCGCGTCTACCAGGTGGGCCTGGAGGAGGACCAGGGCGGCCCTCTCGGCGACGCCCGCTTCCTGGTGGCCAAGTTCTACCGGCCCGAGCGCTGGACGGACGCGCAGATCCTCGAGGAACACCACTTCGCCGCCGAACTGGCCGAGCGCGAGATCCCGGTCGTGGCCGCACTCGTGATCAACGGCACCACCCTGCACCACCACGCCGGCTTCCGCTTTTCCCTCTATCCCCGGCGCGGCGGCCGCGCGCCGGAGCTGGAAGACCCCTACACGCTCGAATGGCTGGGGCGGTTCATCGGCCGCATCCATGGCGTGGGCGCGACGAAGGCCTTCGTCCATCGGCCCACGCTCGACGTCGCCGCGTTCGGCGTCGCCTCGCGCGACTGGCTGCTCGAGCACGGGTTCATCCCGCCGGATCTCCTCGATGCCTGGTCCGGCGCGGCCGACCTC
Source organism: uncultured beta proteobacterium (assembly GCA_963786635.1). Classification (GTDB taxonomy): domain Bacteria; phylum Pseudomonadota; class Gammaproteobacteria; order Burkholderiales; family Usitatibacteraceae; genus FEB-7. The sequence goes on from CAWAZV010000007.1 coordinate 471,898, forward strand.
GCCATCGAGGGAGCGGAGCGCGCCTTCGAGCGTACCGCCTCCGTCGCCCGCCTCCGGCTGCACGGCGACTGCCACGCCGGCAACGTGCTGTGGACGCCCAGCGGCCCGCACTTCGTGGACTTCGACGATGCGCGCACCGGCCCGGCGGTGCAGGACCTGTGGATGCTGCTCTCCGGCGACCGCGCCTCGATGTCGATCCAGCTTCGGCACGTGCTGCGCGGCTACGAGGACTTCGCCGATTTCGACGACCGCGAGCTCGGTCTCGTGGAGGCGTTGCGGACGCTGCGCCTGCTGCACTACTCCGCGTGGATCGCGAGCCGCTGGACGGATCCGGCGTTCCCGATGGCGTTTCCCTGGTTCAACACGCAGCGTTACTGGCAGGACCGCGTGCTCGAGCTGAAGGAGCAGGTCGCCGCGATGCAGGAACCGCCGCTCGTGCCCGCGCGTTAGCGGGCGCGCCGGCGCGACTGGCTCTCCGCCTGCCCGACCAGCCAGCGCCGGAAGGTGCTCGCGGCCGGGTGCGCCAGCAGCGACTCGGGAGTGACCAGGTAGTAGGCGAAGTTGGTCGACGCCGGCCGCTCGATGGGAACGACGAGGCGGCCTTCCTCGATGTCCGAATCCACCAGCGGGCGCAGGGCGAGCGCCACGCCGACGCCGTCGATCGCCGCCTCGTGCACGAGCGACGCATTGGAAAACCGCGGGCCGCGCGTGGCGTCGATGCCCTTGACACCGGCGAAGGCAAGCCACTCCTCCCAGCCCGGCCGCTCCTCGTCCCCCGGCGAGGAGTCGTCGTGGATGAGGGTGTGGTGCTTGAGGTCCGCGGGCTTGCGCAGCGGCGGTCCGCGGCCGAGCAGCCTGGGGCTGCACACCGGGACATAGGAAGGACGGAACAGCAGGTCGACGGTGGCGCCCGGGTAATCGCCTATCCCGTAGCGCACGGCCAGTTGCGCCTCGTCGTCGGCGCGGCCCGGGTCCCGGGGCGAGTCGTGTTCGGGATTGTCGATCGCCTTGAGCGTGCCGATGATGCGCAGGTCGTATTGCGGATACGACGCGGTGAACGAGCGCAGCCGCGGCATCAGCCAGCGGGCCACGAAGTTGGGCGGCGCGGCCACGGCGATCCGGCCGCGTTCCTCGGCGCGGCGCGCCTGGGCGAGCCCGGCGGCAAAGCAGTCGAATCCCTCGCGCAGCTTCGGCAGCATGGCCTCCGCGACCGGCGTCAGCTCGATGGCGCGCGTGAGCCTGCGGAAGAGTTCCACGCCCAGGTAGCCCTCCAGCGACTTCACCTGCTGCGAGATCGCCGCCGGCGTCACGAAAAGCTCCTCGGCCGCCCGCTTGAAGCTGCGATGGCGGGCCGCCGCCTCGAAGGCGCGCAGGGCGTTCAGGGGGGGAAGTCGGTCGCTCATCGCTTAATGATTAAGCTTTTCTAACTCAAAGCGCAAGAACAACTCGTTTGTTGCAATGCATCATGAGCACTATATTCGCTACCGCAGGCCACCGAAACAGCCCATCCGGCAAAGAGCGGCCCCCGAACCCCAAGAGGGAAGATCATGAACAACTACGAAGCCATCGAAAAGCACATCCGCCAGGCCCGCATCGAGCGCAGCGTCTACCTCGCCGAACTCATCGCCGAGGGCATCTGCCGCGCCTGGACGGGCATGAAGAATGCCTCCGAGGTCCTCTTCTCGGTCGCCCGCGCCAAGAGCCCGAAGGGCGTGTTCACCTTCGACGCCTGAGACCGCACCGACCGGGGTCGCTGGGGCGGCCCCGATCCTGACCGCCGGGCAGGGTCCGGCGGCGGCGCAAGGTAACATGCAGGCACCAGGTTCCCCGCCCGCATGACTTCCACACCGCTACCCACGCTATCGCTGCTCGAGACACGCGTGCTCGGCGTGCTCGCCGAGAAGCAGCACACCGTTCCCGACACCTATCCGCTGACGCTCAACGCGCTGGTCGCCGGCTGCAACCAGAAGACGAGCCGCCACCCGATCCTCGAGGCATCCGAGGTCGAGGTGCAGGCCGCGCTCGATCACCTCAAGAGCCTTTCCCTCGTCGTCGAGTCCAGTGGCGGGCGCGTGATGCGCTTCGCCCACAACACCGGGCGCGTGCTGGGCGTGCCGCCGCAGTCCGTGGCGCTGCTCGCCGCGCTCTTCCTGCGCGGGGCGCAGACGGTCGGCGAACTGCGGATCGCGACGGAAAGGCTGCACCGCTTCGGCGACCTCTCCGCCGTGCAGGGCTTCCTGGAGGAACTCGCCGAGCGCCCCGCGGGCGCCCTGGTCCGCGAGCTGCCGCGCGCTCCGGGCTCGCGCGAAGCGCGCTGGATGCACCTGCTTTCCGGGGAGCCTGCGCCCGAAATCCAGGCGGCGGCGCCGATGGCGGCCGGCGAAACCGTGACGCTGGGCGAGATCGCCGCGCTCAAGGCCAACGTCGACCGGCTCGAGCACGAGGTAGCGGAGTTGCGCGAGACGGTCGCCAGGCTCTGCCGCGAGCTCGGCGGGTGAGCGGCTGCGGCCGCTCCGGTGCACTGGCGTAGGATGGACATTCCAACCCGATAAGGCGAATTGCCGTGGCCGAGCCCATTTTCAATGCCAGACTCACCGAACTCGCGTCGAGGATCTACACCGACCTGATCCGTGATGCCGCGGCCAAGGCCGGCGGCGAGTTGAAGTCGCCGGCCGACGCGCAGCGCCTCGCGAAGCTGAGCTTCAAGCTCTCGCAGTGCTTCTACGGCGTGCTGGACGAGCTGAACGCCGAGAACGAGCCCAAGAACGTCGGCTACACCGTGCAGCTCGACGACATCGCGAAGTGGAGCCACCCGATCGCCAAGCCGTGAGCGACCGCGGCCGGTGACTTCCCGATGAGCGCCGGCGCCGCGCCGTTCGATCACCTGGCCGACTGGATCGGCCGCAGCGAAACGCGCACCGACCTGGTCCACGCCGCTCCCATCGCGGCCCTGGCGGCCCTGCTGGATCGCGACGATGCGACCCCGCAGGCAGGCGAGGCCGTGCCGCCGCTGGCGCACTGGCTGTACTTCCTTCCCGTGCACCGCGAATCGAAGCTGGGCCCCGACGGACATGCGGCGCGCGGCGAGTTCCTGCCGCCGGTGCCGCTCGCGCACCGCATGTGGGCCGGAAGCCGGCTCGCGTTCCTGCGCCCGGTCGCCATCGGCGAGACGATCCGGTGCGTCTCGCGCATCGCCGCCGTGAACGTGAAGCAGGGCCGCAGCGGCCCGCTCGTCTTCGTGACGGTGCGCCACGAGATCGGCAATGCCGCCAGGCCTCGCCATCACCGACGAACACGACATCGTCTATCGCGGCGAGTCCGGCGCGACGGCGGCACCGCCCGTGCCCGCGCCTGCAGGCGAGGCCTGGTCGCGCGAAGTGCGCCCGGACCCCGTGCTCCTGTTCCGCTACTCGGCGGTCACGTTCAACGGCCACCGCATCCACTACGATCACCCCTACGCCACGCGGGTCGAGGGCTACCCCGGCCTCGTCGTGCACGGGCCGCTCGTGGCGACGCTGCTCGTCGACCTCCTGCGGCGCAACCGCCCCGGCGTGGACCTGGCGACGTTCTCCTTCCGCGCGATGCGGCCGCTCTTCGACACGGCACCCTTCACCTTGTGCGGCCTGCCCGACGAGTCCACGAAGTCGGCGCGACTCTGGACGCGCGATGCCGGCGGAGCCGTCACAATGGAGGCCGTCGCCACCTGGCGATAACCGGGAACACCATGGCAAAGACCAACCTGCTTCTCGTACCGGGACTCCTGTGCGACCACCGCCTCTGGCAAGAGCAGATCCAGGGCCTCTCGCAAACCGCCGAATGCAAGGTGGCCGACGTGTCGCGCTCGGACACCGTCGCGGCCATGGCGACCGCCGCCATCGGCGCGATGCCGCCGGGACCCTTCGCCGTGGCCGGACTCTCGATGGGCGGCTACGTCGCGCTCGAGATCCAGCGCCAGGCCGCGGCGCGGGTCATCGGCCTGGCACTCCTCGACACCAATGCGCGCGCCGACGCGGAGCAGTCCACCAACGACCGCCGCCGCATGATGAAGATGGCCGAGACGGACTTCGAGCGCGTGGTGAATGCGCTCCTGCCGAAGCTGCTGCTGCCCGCGCACATGCGCGATGCGGCGCTCGTGGCGAAGGTGAAGGCGATGGCCGCCGCCACCGGGAAGGAGGCCTATTGCCGCCAGCAGGAGGCGATCATCGGGCGCATCGACAGCCGCCCGCATCTCGCGGGAATCAAGTGCCCGACACTGATCCTGTGCGGCAAGGAGGACACCCTCACCCCTGTCGCGCTGCACCAGGAAATGGCGAATGCGATAACCGGCTCGCGCCTCGTGATCGCCGAGCAGTGCGGCCACCTCTCGACGCTGGAACAGCCGCGCCTGGTGACGCTGAACCTCGTGCACTGGCTCTCGGGGCTGAAGGCGTGAATCAGCCGTCGATCTCCCGCCAGCCGGGGATGAGCGGGAAGTAGAGCCCGAGCGAGGCTTGCCCGCCCAGCGCGCGGGCGTAGCGGCGCAGTTGCTCGACGTAGCGGCTGCGCTCGCTGTCGAGGAACGCCTCCACGTCCGCGCCCTCGTGCCGGCTCGTCTTGTAGTCGACGATCCAGCGCCTGCCATCCTCCGCGGGGAACACCCGGTCGATCACCAGGAGCCGCACGCGCCCGTCCTCGAGGACGTTCATGCGCACTTCGTTGGCGGCTCCGGGCCGGGAGCCGAGTATCCAGCGGCCGCGCGCGTCGGAGACGGCCGTCTCCAGGGCGAGCAGCACGCGCTCGGCCGCCGCAGCGCGATCGGCGGCCGGGACGCCGCGGCGCTCGAGTTCGGCCTCCACGCGCGGGCGGACCCTGCGCACGCGCGCCGCGTCCCAATCCTCCAGCCCGTCCTCGGCGATGCGCTGCAGCCAGCGATGCGCCACCGTGCCCACCTGCCGGGCGGTCTCCCCGACCCAGCTGAACTCGACTCGCACGAGGGTCTCCCGCGCCTCGGCGCGCGGCGCGAAGGCGGGCTCCGCCACCTGCACCGCCAGCGCCTCGGGCCGGATCCAGCGCAGGTCCTCCACCGTCGCGGGCGACGCAAACTCCGGCGTCGCGCCTGGCGCGGCAGGCTGCGCGCTGCGCGGCCTCGAAATGCTCCTGCGCCACGGACCATGCCTTGCCGAGCAGCGAGCGGCTCGCGGGGACGCGCAGCGCCATGGCCTCGCCGCTTTTCGGATCGGTCGCCGCGCACGCGAGCAGGTGCAGCCGGTGCTCGGCGCGCGTCGCGGCCACGTAGAGAAGACGCTCGATCTCGTGGCCCTCCTCGCGCCGGTCGAGCTCCCTGAGATAGTCGTAGGCCACATCCTCCGGCACCGCCACTTCCTTGACGGGCGCCATGAGGAGGGCGCCGTCCGTGCGCGCCTTCCAGCGGAAGAGCGGCGCGTCGCCCGCGCGCGGCAGGCGATCGAGTCCCGGCACGATGACCGTGGAGAACTCGAGCCCCTTCGCCTTGTGGATCGTCATCACCTGCAGCGCCTCGGTCGCGCCGAGATCGGGGGCCCCGTAGAGATCCTCCAGGTGCTCCTCGAGGCGGGCGGGATCGGGCAGGTCATCGGCCTGCGCGATCTCGTCCAGGCGGTCGAAGAAGGTCTCCGCGTCCTCGAGATCCGCGGGGCTTGCGAGACAGGCCGGGCCGCCGAGCGCCAGCCACGCGCCCTCGACGCGCTCGCGCAGCGACCCGCGCAGGCGCTCGCGCAGCGCCGCCATGAGGACATCGCGCGACGCGGGCGAGGCGTTCGCGTCCCGGCGGAGGACAGCGCGGACAGTCTTGTCTCGTCGACCAGCAGTTCCGGCACCGCGCGGTCGTCTCCCCCCGACGAGCGCAAGGAGGTCCGCGAGCGGGAGCCCGCACCAGGGTGCGCGCAGCACGGCGAGCCACGCGGCGCGGTCGGCCGCATGGCACAGCGCGCGCGTGAGGGCGACGAGGTCCTGCACGCCCTGGCGTTCGCCCAGCGGCTCGATGTCCACCGCGCGGAAGCGCAGCCCGGCCTCGCGCAGCGCCGGAACGATCCGGTCGAGGTGCGTGCGGTTGCGAACCAGGATGGCGATCTTGGTGCCTGGACGTTCGCGAGCGGCGCTCGCGCACCAGTTCGACGACCCGGCGCGCCTCTTCCTCGCGGGCGCGGTCCTTGTCGTCCCCGACGAAGGGATGCCAGGTGACCGCATCGCCTGCGAGCGGCGCGTGGAACGCCTCCGACGGCGCGAGGCTCACCGCCCCCTCCGACTCGTCGTCCCGCGTCGGGCAGGATGTCGCGGAAGGCCGCATTCACCCAGTCGACGACGCCCTGTTGCGAGCGGAAGTTCGTCGTGAGGCGCAGCCGCTCGAAGCGCACGTTGGGCAGGCCCTCGCGCCACGCGCGCAGGAAGAGGCCCACATCCGCCTCGCGGAAGCGGTAGATGGACTGCATCGGGTCGCCCACCGCGAAGACGGTCCGCCCGTCCCCGGGCGTCCACCCCGCGGTGAGCGCGGTGAGCAGTTGCCACTGGCTGCGCGAGGTGTCCTGGAACTCGTCGACCAGGACATGCGACAGGTGCTCGTCCAGGGCGAGGAGCAGGTCGGTCGGCGCGGACTCGTCGCCCAGCGCGCGCACCGCGCCCGCCGCGATTTCCGCATGGTCGACCTCGCCGCGCTCGGCGAAGACGAGGAGGAGCTGCGCGGCCGCGACCGGAAGCACGGAGACGACGGCTGCCAGCGCCTCCCACTGCGCAGACGCCGAACGCGGCGGGCGGCATGATGAGGAGGTCGGCGAGCGCCTGGCGCAGGCCCGGGGCCGCACGCAGTTCCTCGACGAGAGAGCCGAATTCCTCCTTGGCTGCCTCGCGGCCACCGTCCTTTTTCGACGGGAACCCGGTGTTGCGTGTCATCGCCTTGCGCCATTCGCCTTGCGTCGTGAGCAGGAACCTGGCGATTCCCAGCCACGGGACGCTGGCGCCCTCGTCGGCCGCAGGCAGCGCGGCGATTCCGGCGCAATCGAGCACCGGCGCTGTCCAGCTGCAGGCGGCGCAGTTCGCCCGTGGCGTAGGCGATGAGTTCGCACAGGCGCGGCACCGCGGCCGGCGGAAACAGGATGCGCGCCCGGTCCATGATCCGTGCGCGCTCCGCGCGGAACGCGCTCTCGATCGCCTCCTGCTCCAGCCGCCCCTGCCAATCCCGGCCGAGCCATTGGTCGCGGCGCGCGAGCATCGCGGCGATGAGCCCGGCGGCCTTGCCCTGGTCGCCGTCGAGATGCGTGAGCAATCTCGCGATGTCCGGAGCTTTCCCGTGGTCGCGATCGAGCAGGGCCAGCGTGCGCACGGCCGCCTCGTGGAACAGCTCGCGCGCGTCGTCGACGAGCCCCGGCTGCCATCCCAGCTGGGCGAGCACCGGCATCTGCCGCGTGAGCGAAGCGTTGAACGAGTCGATCGTCTGGATGCGCAAGTCGCGCCGTGTTCTCGAGGATGCGCCAGCCGCGTTCGTGGTCGCGCGCCAGGGCCGCCCGCGCGAGGGCGTGCGTGCGGCGATCGTTGTCGGACGCGGCGGCGGGCAACGGCGCCGCGGCAGCGTGCAGCGCCTCGAGGACGCGGCGCTTCATCTCGCCGGCGGCCTTGCGCGTGAAGGTGATGGCCAGTATCTCCTCGGGGCGCCGCACGGTGGCGAGGAGCCGCAGGGTGCGCTGGATGAGGAGCCCCGTCTTGCCCGCCCCGGCCGGCGCCTGCACGATGAAGGAGAGCGACGGATCGAGCGCCCGCTCGCGTACCGCGGCGTCGGCAACCGGCCTGGCGCTCACTCGTCTTCCCCCTCGGCCTCTGGCGCATCCTCGCCGGCGAGCGCGCCGAATCGTTCGTGCACGCGGCACAGCGATGCCAGGTCGCAGTGCCGGCAGGTGGCGAGCGGCCGCTTCGGGTCGACTTGCGCCTCGCCGCTCGCGAAGCCGGCCGCGACCTTCGCCGTCTCCTCCCGCCACCCGTCGAGCAGTTCGCGCCACGATGCCGCCAGCTTGCGGGCCGTCGCGATGCTTCTCCACCGTCGGCACGCCGGGCAGCAGGCCCTCCTCGCGCGCGATGCCCGCGAACCCGAGCTTGCCCGCCTTGAGGCAGGCGAAGGCGACGGCTGCCACCTCCTCGCCCGCGGCGAGCGCATAGAGCGGCAGCTGCGGATCGTCGGGCCGCTCGCCCAGCCAGCCGGCCACGCGCGGGGAGCCGGTCTTGTAGTCGATGACCGCGAGGCCGCCGTTGCCGAGCCGATCGAGGCGGTCGATGCGGCCGCGCAGGGCGAGACCTCCGGAGTCGATGACCAGATCCTCTTCGCGCTGCACCACGGTGAAGGGCGCGCGGTCGCGGTCGATGGCGAGCCACTCGAGCGCCACGCGGGCGAGCCGCGCCCGCTCCAGTTCGGCGAACGGTCCATCCAGGCGGCCGGGGCGTTCCGAGCGCAGCCTCGCCACCGCGACCCGCGCGGCGTCGGCGACCAGCGACTCGAGTTGGGCGGGCGTCCATGGCAACGAGTGCGGCGTGGCTGCCGAGGGCGTGCCAGAGGCGGGCCATGAGCGTATGCACCATCTGGCCGCGCTCGGCCGGGCCGAGCCCCGGCTCGATCGCCTCGAGGCTCTCCGCGCCCAGCCTGTGGCGCGCGAAGGCACGGAACGGGCAGGCCGCCTGGTCCGCGAGGACCGCGGTGCCTCCACGCACCGCCGCGACTCCCACCGGCGGCGCGCGGCGATCGGAACGTGCATCCCAGGCCTTGCTGTCCTGGCCGGCGGCGAACAGGGCCTCGCGGCGTCCCTCGAAAGCCGGAACCCGGAGCGACTCGACGGCGACCACCGCGTAAGCGCCGATGAGCGGGCTCGCCTCGAGCGCGCGATCCGCGTCCATTTGCGCATGCGAGAACACGACCTCGCCGGCAGCACTGGCCCACGATTGCGTGATGCGCCAGTCGAGCGCGAGCGAGGCCTCGGCCGAGGCCTGCGGCACGCCGGCCTTGCGCTGCAGCGCCACGGGCAGGAACGGATTCGGACGCGGCGACTGCGGCCAGGCATCGTCGGTGAGGCCGGTGACCCAGAGCGCGTCGAAATCGAGTCCCACCGATTCGAGGAGACCGAGCACCTGCACCGGGGCCTCGCCCGACTCCGCCTGGAAGACCGTATCGAGGCAGAACTGGCGCAGGTGGCGCCTGGCCGCCTCGCCGGTCAGGCTCGACGCCACGACCCCGAGCGAGCCCAGGCGCGCGAGAACCTCGTGCCATTTCACGAGTGCCTGGTGTTCCGCTGAATCGAGACCGCGTTCCCCCGGGAAGCCCGCTGCCGCGAGACACGCCGCGAAGTGCGCCGCCCAGGCATGGGGTGGCGCGGATCGTCCCGGCGGCGGCACGGCGGCGACGGCGGCAAGGCGGCGAAACGAGAGCCGGGCAGCGCGGTGCCCGCCAGCGTCCTGCCTCCTGCGTGACGGTTGCGATCTGGCGTGCGCATCCCCTCGAGGTCCAGCAGGGGTGGCGCGGTCCGCCGCAGCGCCGCGTCGAGCCGCGCGCGCAGCGCCAGCTCCGCCTCCGCTTCGCCGAGAAAGGGCGAGCGCAACACGCGGCTCGCCTGCTCGAACGGCACCGGCTCCGCGGCGAGGCCGAGCAGCGCCAGGGCGGCGTCGACGATGGGGTACTCCGCCAGGGCGCTTGCCCAGCGAAATGTTGAACAGCGGCGCGCGCGGCTCCCCGGCCGGAGGGCGCGAAGACGCGCGCGAAGACACGCCGGACCAGCTCGCGGCGCTGCGCGATGTCCGGCACGACCACGGCGATGCGCGGCTCGCGTTCCGCAGGCGCAGCCTCGAGACGCGCGCGCGCCCAGCGCGCGGCCAGTTCGAGTTCCCGCCGTGGCGATTCCACGGGCACGACGCAGGGAGTGACTGTCGTGGGTCTGCGGCTGCGCCTCGACCACGGCAATTCCCGCGGCGCGGCAGGCGTCGAGCACGAATTGCTGCGCCGGCGTGACGATGTGGAAGGCGTAGGCGACGAGGAGGCCCGGCTTGCGCACACCCGGCCGGGCCGAGGAGCTCCGGAACGATGCCGGACAACCGCGCTGCGTCGATCCAACCGCGCTTGCCGGCCTGCGCCTTCCAGGTCGCGGACCAGCCGGCGAACGCCTGGGCATCCTCGGATCCATCCCAGGACCCGATGGCGCCGGCGAAGCCCCAGTCATGCGCCAGCAGCCAGGCGCCCTGCGCCTCGCGCGCGAGCGTCGCGGGGCCCGCCAGCAGCACGCGCGAGGCATCGCGCGCGATGGCCTCCTCCCAGCCGAACAGTTCCTGGTCGGCGGAGTAGCGCGGCGCGACCGGCCTGCCGGTGTCGTCGAAGACGGCGTCTCGTGCAGGCGCTCCAGCCACTCGCGCCAGGAAACGATGTCGGGCGCCGGCCAGCTCGTGCGGCCGGAAGCCAGATGCAGCGCCGTGCACCGCTTGCGCCAGGGTCTGCGCCAGCCGGCGGTTCGGGGTGACCACGGTGATGGCGCCCGCGGCGTCTCCCGCGAGGCGTGCCACGAGGTCGCGCCAGGCGAGCGAGTCGTCGGGGCGGGAGGACGCCATGACCGCCATGATAGGCGGCCCCGGGCTCGCCTCGTGAGCCCGGAAACGTCCCTAGCCGAACTTGGCCAGCAGCTCCGCGGCGTGCTCGAGGCGCTTGTCGACCGCGGCCTTGGCGGATCCCGCGGCGGCGGGCTCGCCTCCCGACTGGATGGCGCAGGAAAGGACGTGGTAGAAGGCCTTGTCGAGCGCGCGCCGGCTGGCCGAGAGCTGCTGCGTGATCGCCTCGCAGTCCGAGCCCTTCTCGATCATGGCCTGGATGCCGCGCAGCTGCCCCTCGACGCGGCGCAGGCGGTGGATGAGTTCCTTCTTGTGCGTCTCGTCGCGGATCGTCGGCATGGGTGGTCTCCGGAATATCCCTGTTTTATACACTACTGGGTATAGCATGACAAGCCCGGGGGAGGAGCGCGGGCCGGTTGACATACTATACCCCCTACAGTATAGTTCGCACCTTCCCCACCGCACTGGAGCCCTGCCATGACCACCGAACGACTCGTCCGCATCTTCGCCGGCACCTTCGTCCTCGCCTCCCTCGGCCTGGGCGTTCCCGGCAGCCCGATCTTCGTGAACCAGAACTTCCTGTGGTTCACGGCCTTCGTCGGCGCGAACCTCCTGCAGAGCGGCTTCACCTGCTTCTGCCCGCTGGAGACCATCCTGAAGAAGCTCGGCGTGAAGAGCGCTGCGCAGCCCGCATAGGAGAGGGTCATGGATACCTCCGCCGCCGATTTCGTCCACGTCGCCTGCCCGAAGTGCCTGGCGCAGAATCGCGTCGATGCCGCCCGCGTGGGCCACGGGCCGAAATGCGGCGGCTGCGGGACGCCGCTCCTCGACGACTCGGTCGTCGAACTCGACGATGCCTCGTTCGACCCCTTCGTCTCGCGCACCAGCGTGCCGGTGCTCGTCGACTTCTGGGCGCCCTGGTGCGGACCTTGCCGGCAGATGGCTCCGGAGTTCGCGCAGGCAGCCCGGCGCCTTGCGGGACGCGCGCGCCTGGTCAAGGTGAATACCGACCTCTCGCAGTCGCTCGCCGGACGCTTCGCGATCCGCTCCATCCCCACCCTGCTGCTCCTCAAGGACGGCCGCGAGGCCGACCGCGTCACCGGCGCACGCTCGGCGGTCGAGCTGGAGCGCTGGGTCCATACTGCCTGAGCATCGAGCCGCCATGAAAATCTCCTCCCTCCTCCTGCCTGCAGCCGCCGCGCTGCTCCTGGCGGCCTGCGATTCCGCGGCACCGCCTGCCGCGCCGCAGGTCTCCGCCAGGCTCGCGACCGCCGCCGCGGAACTGCGCGAGGTGGAACTCACCACCTCGGCCGAGGCCGTCGTGGAGGCGGTGCGCCAGTCCACGGTCTCCGCGCAGGTCTCCGGCCGCATCGTCGACATCCGTTTCGACGTCGGCGACCGCGTGCAGAAGGGCGACGTGATCCTGCGCATCGACGAGCGCGCCGCCAGCCAGGCCGTGGCCGCGAGCGAGGCCCAGGTGCGCGAAGCCGAGGCGGGCCTCACCAACGCGCGCGCCCAGTACGAGCGCACGAGGCAGCTCGTCGCGCAGAAGTTCGTGAGCCAGGCGGCGCTCGACAAGGCGGAGGCGGACTTCAAGGCCGCCGAGTCGCGCATGAAGGCGACACTGGCCGGCGCCGGCGCCGCGGCGACCGAAAGGAGCTTCACCACCATCGTCGCCCCCTATGGCGGCGTCGTTTCCGCGCGCCACGTGCAGCTGGGCGAGATGGCCTCGCCCGGCAAGCCGCTCCTCACCGGCTTCGACCCCTCGACGCTGCGCGTCGTGGCCACCGTCGCCTCGGCGCAGGTTCCCGCCATCCAGGCCGGCGCCAGGGCGCGCATCGAGGTTCCCTCGCTCGACCGCTGGGTGGACGTGAAGAGCGTCACCGTCGTGCCTTCCGCCGATCCGCGCACGCATACCACGCAGGTGCGGCTCGACCTGCCCGTCGACGCGAAGGGGCTGCTTCCGGGCGTGTTCGCGCGCGCCCACTTCGTCGTCGGGACCGCACCGCGCCTGATGGTGCCGCGCGCGGCAATCCTGCGCCGCAGCGAGGTCACCGCCGTCTATGTCGTGGACGCCTCGGGCGCGCCGCAACTGCGCCAGGTGCGCATCGGCTCGGCCGCGGACGCGAAGTCCGTCGAGGTCCTCTCCGGGCTCAAGGCAGGCGAGCTGGTGGCCATCGAACCGGTGAAGGCCGGCATGTCGACCGGCACCAATGGCTAGCCCGTCGCCGGAGATGGGCATCTCCGGGCGGATCGCCCGCCACTTCCAGGACTCGCAGCTCACGCCGCTCATCGCGCTGGTGGCGTTCCTCCTCGGGCTCTTCGCCGTCATGGTGACGCCGCGCGAGGAGGAGCCGCAGATCAACGTCACGATGGCGAACGTGTTCATCCCGTTCCCCGGCGCGTCCGTGCACGACGTCGAGTCGCTGGTCTCCACGCCCGCGGAACAGGTGCTCGCGCAGATGGAGGGCATCGAGCACGTCTACTCGGTCTCCCGGCCCGGCATGTCCGTGCTCACCGTGCAGTTCAAGGTCGGCGTGCCGCGCATCGACGCGATCGTGCGCCTGCGCGACACCATGAGCGCCAACCGCGACTGGGCGCCGCCGGAGCTGGGCATCCTCGAGCCGGTGATCAAGCCCCGGGGCATCGACGACGTGCCGGTGGTCTCGCTCACCCTGTGGAGCGACGACGACGCCAAGGGCGCGTTCGAGCTGGAGCGCGTCGCGCATGCCATCGAGGTCGAGTTGAAGCGCGTGAACGGCACGCGCGAGGTGCAGACGCTGGGCGGCCCCGGCCGGGTGGTGCGCGTGCTGCTCGATCCCGACCGGCTGGCCTCCCACGGCGTCACGGCCCTCGACGTGCGCAACGCGCTGCAACTCTCCAACGTCACCGCGCCCACGGGCAGGCTGGTGCGCGAGAACCGCGAGATCGTGGTCGAGACCGGCAACTACCTGGAGTCGGCCGCCGACGTGCGCTCGCTCGTCGTCGGCGTGCAGGAGAGGAGCCCCGTGTACCTGGCCGACGTGGCCGAGGTGACGGACGGTCCCGACCAGCCTGCCCGCTACGTCTGGATCGGCGCGGGCCCGGCAGCGGCGGTGAAGGGCATCCGTGCCGCCGGCGAGCACCCCGCCGTGACGCTGCAGGTCACCAAGAAGCCCGGCGAGAACGCCGTCGACGTCGCGAGCCGCCTGATGCAGCGCGTCGAGGAGCTCAAGGGCACGCTCATCCCGGCCGACGTGCACGCGACCGTCACGCGCAACTACGGCGCCACCGCCGACGACAAGGCGAAGAGCCTCATCAAGAAGCTCATCTTCGCCACGCTCTCGGTGGTCGTGCTGGTCTTCGCCACGCTCGGCCGGCGCGAGGCGGCCATCGTCGGCCTCGCGGTCGTGCTGACACTCGCCTCCACGCTCTTCGCGTCGTGGGCCTGGGGCTTCACCTTGAACCGCGTGTCGCTCTTCGCGCTCATCTTCTCCATCGGCATCCTCGTGGACGACGCCATCGTCGTGGTGGAGAACATCCATCGCCACCGCGGCCTCGCGGGCGGGGAGCTTGCGGGCATCATCCCCGGCGCCGTCGACGAAGTGGGCGGGCCGACGATACTGGCCACCTTCACCGTCATCGCGGCACTCCTGCCCATGGCGTTCGTCACCGGGCTGATGGGCCCCTACATGAGCCCCATCCCGATCAACGCCAGCATGGGCATGCTGCTGTCGCTCGCGATCGCCTTCACCGTCACGCCCTGGCTGGCCCTGAAGCTCCTTCCCGCGCAGCACCACGCGCACGCCTCCGCTCTCGACGCCAGGCTGGAGAGCTTCTTCGCTTCGCTCCTCGGCCCCTTCATCACGGCGAGCGAGGCCGCACGCAACCGCCGTCGACTCGGCGATCGGCGTGGCGGTCGCCATCGCCATCTCCGTCGGGCTCGCGGGCGTGAAGCTGGTGATCCTGAAGATGCTCCCCTTCGACAACAAGTCGGAATTCCAGGTGGTGGTGGACATGCCCGCGGGAACGCCCGTGGAGGTGACGGCGGCGGCGCTGCGCGAGCTGGGCGCGCACGTGGCCGGCGTGCCCGAGGTGACCGACTACCAGGCCTACGCCGGGCTCGCCTCGCCCATCAACTTCAACGGCCTGGTGCGGCAGTACTACCTGCGCAGCCTCTCCGAGCAGGGCGACCTGCAGGTGAACCTGGTCGACAAGTCGAAGCGCGACCGCAAGAGCCACGAGATCGCCGCGCAGGTGCGCCCGGCCCTCGAGGAAATCGGCAGGCGCTGGGGAGCCAAGGTGAAGGTGATCGAAGTCCCGCCGGGGCCGCCCGTCCTCTCGCCGATCGTGGCCGAGGTCTACGGGCCCGACGAGGCCGGCCGCATCCGCGTGGCCAAGCAGGTGCGCGAGGCCCTCGCCACGACACCCGACATCGTCGGCATCGACGATACCGTCGAGGATCCGGCACCGCGCATCCTGCTGCGCATCGACCAGGGGCGGGCCGCGATCGCCGGCGTCTCGCGCCGCGACGTGGTCGAAACGATGCGGGCGGGCCTCTCCGGAATGGATGCGACGCCGCTGCACGACGGGCATTCGAAGTACGAGGTGCCGGTGCGCCTCACGCTGCCGGCGGAAAGGCAGGGCGAACTCGCGGAGTTCCTCAAGCTCACGCTGCGCGCGGCCGACGGCTCGCTCGTGCCGATGGCGGAACTGGTGCGCGTCGTGCAGAACGACCGCGAGCGTCCCGCCTACCACAAGGACCTGCTGCCCGTCGTCTACGTGGTCGCCGACCAGGCCGGGCGCACCGACAGCCCGCTGTACGGGATGTTCGCCGCGCGCGGCAAGGTGGCCGGCCAGGCGCTCGCCGATGGCGGTACCCTCGGGGAGTATTTCATCCGCCAGCCCTCGGACCCGTACCGGCAGTACGCCGTGAAATGGGACGGCGAGTGGCAGGTGACCTACGAGACGTTCCGCGACATGGGCCTCGCCTACGCCGTGGGACTGGTGCTCATCTACCTGCTCGTGGTCGCGCAGTTCCGCTCCTACGTGGTGCCGCTGGTGATCATGGCGCCCATCCCGCTCACCGTGATCGGCGTGATGCCCGGCCACGCCCTCTTCGGCGCCAATTTCACCGCCACCTCGATGATCGGCATGATCGCGCTCGCCGGCATCATCGTGAGGAACTCCATCCTGCTGGTGGACTTCGTGAACCTGAAGGTGGCCGAGGGCGTGGCCTTCCGCGACGCCGTGATGCAGTCGGCATCCGCCCGCGCCAAGCCCATCGCGCTGACGGCGCTGGCCGCGATGCTGGGCGCCGGATTCATCCTGGACGACCCGATCTTCAACGGGCTCGCCATCTCGCTCATCTTCGGCATACTCGTCTCGACGGTGCTCACCCTCGTGGTGATCCCGGTGCTCTACTACGCGACCTTCCGCAGGCGGTTCGAGACGGCGTAAGCGCGGACTTCCCGCGGCCACTCCCGCCCGGCTGCGCGGGTGTATGGTGCAGGCGATGGCAAACCCGATCCTCCGAACCCTCCTGCTTGCGGCCCTGGCGGTCGCCGCGCCGCTCGCGCCGGCGCGCGACATCTTCATCGAGCCGGACGCGCCCCTCGTGGCCCGGGTGTACGACGACACCCTGCGGATGCGCAATCCGGCCGATGCGCGGCAGGCGATCGTGGTGCGGCTCCTGGAGCGCTATGCGGCCGAGAAGGGCATCGTCGCCGAGGCGGCCGAGATCGATGCCTACGGGGAGACGGTGCGGCGAACCCTGCAGGCCGATCGCCTGCACTGGACTGCCCGCCAGGAGGAGATCGACCGGCGGCTCGCGCAACGTTCGCTCACGCAGGCCGAGCGCAAGGCGCTCGAAGCCGAGCGCGAGGTCCTGCGCTCGCTGCTCAGGAGCGAGCCCGGCAAGGCGCCGACCGCCACGCCACCCGAGGACCCGAAGTTCATCCAGGTGCTTGCCGCGGGTGTCGTGAAGCAGTGGAAGGTCGACCGCGCGTTGCACCGCCAGTACGGCGGGCGAGTGGCCGTGCAGCGCGGCGGGCCGGAACCGGTCGACGCCTATCGCCGCTTCCTCGAGGAACGGCGCGACCGGGGCGACTACCAGATCTTCGCGCCGGAGCTGGAGCGTGAATTCCGGACGTACTATATGACCGACGCCAAGCACGTGTTCCTTCCGCCGGGAAGCCCGGAGGAAGCGCAGGCCTTCGCAACCCCTCCCTGGTAAGGCGACGACAATGGATGACCCCCTGCTCCTCGCCCGCGCGCAGTTCGGGCTGAACATCGCCTTCCACATCCTGTTCCCGACCCTCACGATCGCGCTCGCGTGGATCCTGCTGGGTTTGCGCATCGCCTACCACCGCACCGGCGAGGCGGGCTGGCTCAAGACCTACAAGCTCTGGATCAAGATCTTCGCGCTCACCTTCGCCATGGGGGTGGTGACGGGCATCGTGATGTCGTTCCAGTTCGGCACCAACTGGCCGGGCTTCATGAACAAGGTCGGGGCCATCGCCGGACCGCTGCTGGGCTACGAGGTGCTGACGGCGTTCTTCCTCGAGGCCACCTTCCTCGGGGTGATGCTCTTCGGCATGAACCGGGTGCCGCCGTGGGCGCACATCGGCGCCACGGCACTGGTGGCGTTCGGCACTTCCCTCTCCGCGTTCTGGATCCTCGCCCTCAATTCCTGGATGCAGACGCCGGCGGGCCACGTGCTCGACGGCGGGCAGTGGATCGCCGGCGACTGGCTCGCGGTGATCTTCAATCCCTCCTTCCCTTATCGTTTCACGCACATGCTGATCGCCTCCGGCCTCACCGCCGCGTTCGTCGTGGCCGGGCTTTCGGCCTGGCGGCTGCTGCGGGCGCCGGCCGATGCCCTGGCGCTGCGCACGCTGCGCGTGGGCGTGCTCATCGCCGCGGTGCTGGCACCCGTGCAGGCCGTGGTCGGCGATTTCCACGGCCTGAACACCCTCGAGCACCAGCCGGCCAAGATCGCCGCGATGGAGGCGATCTGGCACACCGAGAAGGGCGTTCCGCTGGTGCTCTTCGCCATTCCCAACGCGAAGACGAAGACCAACGACTACGCGATCGAGATCCCGTACGGCGCGAGCCTCATCCTGAAGCATGACGCGAACGCGGAACTCCAGGGCCTCGACGCCTTCGGGGCCGGACGTTCCCCCGGTCGCACCCGTGTTCTTCGCGTTCCGGATCATGGTCGGCATGGGCGTGATGATGATCGCCGTCTCCTGGTACTCGGCGTGGGTCACGCGGCGCGGCGCATCCGCCCCGCGGTGGCTGCTCTGGACGCTCGCGGTGTTCACCTTCTCCGGATGGGTGGCCACCCTCGCCGGCTGGATCGTCACCGAGATCGGCCGCCAGCCCTGGCTGGTGCAGGGCGTGCTGCGCACCAGCGAGGCGGTGGGCGAGATCACCGGTGCGCAGCTGGGCATGAGCCTCGTGGGCTATGCGTCCACCTATGCGGCGATGTTCGTGGCCTACATGGTCGTCCTGACCCACATGGCCGGCGAAGGCGCGGAGGCAGCGGCGGCCAAGGTCCTGCCCGGAGCGTCCCCCGCCGGCGCGGCCGCGGATTGAGGAGATACCCATGGACCTCGCGTTGATCTTCATGGTGCTGATGGGCGTCTCGGTGCTCGCCTACGTGGTGCTCGACGGCTACGACCTCGGCGTCGGCATGCTCATGCCGGCCGCCACGGCACGAGGAGCAATCGGTGATGGTGTCCTCGATCGGACCCTTCTGGGACGCCAACGAGACCTGGCTGGTGCTGGGCGTGGGCATCCTGCTGGTGGCATTCCCGCGCGCGCACGGCATCGTGCTGGGCGCGCTGTACCTGCCGGTCGTGGCGATGCTGGTCGGCCTCATGTTCCGCGGCGTGGCCTTCGAGTTCCGCATGAAGGCGCTGGGCTGGCACCGCGAGCTGTGGAACTGGCTGTTCTGGGCGGGATCGTTTCTCGCGTCCTTCGCGCAGGGCCTGATGCTCGGGCGCTACATCACCGGCTTCGAGCCCGGCTTCGGCTACCTGCTGTTCGCGATGCTGGTGGGAGCGAGCCTCTGCGGCGGCTACGTGCTGCTCGGGGCGACGTGGCTCGTCCTGAAGACCGAGGGCGACCTGCAGAGGAAGGCGCTGGCGTGGTCGCGCTGGGGGCTCGTGTGGGTGGCGCTCGGGGTGGCCCTGGTGAGCCTCGCCACGCCGCTGGTGAGCGAAACGGTGCGCGCGAAGTGGTTCGACTTCCCGCGCACGCTCGCCCTCATGGTGCTGCCCGCCGCCTGCGTGTGGGCGGGATACCTCGTGTGGCGTTGGACGGGAAGCATTGCCCGGCGCGCAGGCGCGCGCGACTGGCAGCCGTTCGCCGGCGCGGTGGCCATCTTCGCGATCGCCTTCCTCGGCCTCGCCTACAGCCTCTTTCCCTACGTGGTGATCGACAGGCTCACGATCTGGGAGGCGGCCGCGCATCCCTCGTCGCTGAAGGTCGTGCTGGCCGGCGCGCTGGTCGTGCTGCCGTTCATCGTGGGCTACACCGTCATTTCCTATCGCGTCTTCCGCGGCAAGGCGAAAGCGGGCCTCTACGACTAGGGAGAGGCTGCCGGCCGGCGTTGAGCGGCAGCTTGCTGTCCGCTCCAACGACGTTCCCGCTCTCCCTCACCTCTCGATGAGGTTCTTCTTGTCCTTGACGGACTTCCACTCGTCCGCATCGGCCGGCGCGTCCTTGCGCTCGACGATGGGCTTCCAGGTCTTGCAGAGTTCCGCGTTGAGCGCGATGAACTCCTTCTGGTCCGCCGGCACGTCGTCCTCGGCGAAGATGGCCTCCACCGGGCACTCGGCCACGCACAGCGTGCAGTCGATGCACTCGTCGGGGTCGATCACCAGCATGTTCGGCCCTTCGCGGAAGCAGTCCACGGGACAGACGTCGACACAGTCGGTGTACTTGCACTTGACGCAGGACTCGGTGACCACGTAAGTCATGAAGCGAAACCCCTTCCGTGTAGCGGCTGAAAAAGATGCGCGCGAAAGCGTCAAATTTTACCAGAACCGCGCCTCGCGACCTTCTCCCTCTCCACCCCTGCGAGGGGAATCCGCTTTGCCTCCGGACCCGGGTTAGGCTACGATTTGGTCTCATCCGTCGTGCCCCGCCGCCCGCTGGCGGCCCTTCCGGGCACACCATCCCCGCCAGACCACAAGAGGTAGCCGTGAGCGAACACATCATCCAGGTAACGGACGACTCATTCGACCAGGAAGTCCTCAAGAGCCCGACGCCGGTGCTCGTCGACTACTGGGCGGAATGGTGCGGCCCCTGCAAGATGATCGCGCCGGCCCTCGACCAGATCGCGCAGGAATACGCCGGCCGCCTCAAGGTCGCCAAGCTGAACATCGACGAGAACCAGGCCACGCCGCCCAAGTTCGGCATCCGCGGGATTCCGACGCTGATGCTGTTCAAGAACGGCAACGTCGAGGCCACCAAGGTCGGCGCGCTCTCGAAAACGCAGCTGAACACTTTCATTGACAGCAACATCTGAAACCGGATACCCTCGACTCGTCCTGGCTGTGACTTCTTCGGTTGCCGGCTCGTTTCCCGAACACGCCCGCATCACTCCCCGTCCCGCAGCACCCTCCGCAGCCAGGTAACCCCCCCGATATTTCCGGCCCGCGCATCCCGCGTGGGCCCGTTCCACACATCCAGCCCAAGCCACACGCATGTACCTTTCCGACCTGAAGCTCAAGCACGTCTCCGAACTCCTCGAGATGGCCACGGATCTCGAGGGGGCCAACCGCCTTCGCAAGCAGGAACTCATCTTCGCCCTCCTCAAGGCCCAGGCCAAGAAGGGCGAGGCGATCTTCGGCGACGGCACGCTGGAAGTCCTGCAGGACGGCTTCGGCTTCCTGCGCTCGCCCGACACGAGCTACCTCGCGGGCCCGGACGACATCTACGTGTCGCCCTCGCAGATCCGCCGCTTCAACCTGCACACGGGCGACTCGATCGAGGGCGAGATCCGCACGCCCAAGGACGGCGAGCGCTACTTCGCGCTGGTGAAGGTGGACAAGGTGAACGGCGAGCCGCCGGAGAACGCCAAGTCCAAGATCCTCTTCGAGAACCTCACGCCGCTGCACCCCGACAAGCCGCTCAAGCTGGAGCGCGAGATCAAGGCGGAGGAGAACCTCACCGGGCGCGTGATCGACATCATGGCGCCCATCGGCAAGGGCCAGCGCGGCCTCATCATCTCGCCGCCCAAGGCCGGCAAGACGGTGCTGATGCAGCACATGGCGCACGCCCTCACCACCAACCACCCCGACATCGTCCTGATCGTGCTGCTCATCGACGAGCGCCCCGAGGAAGTGACGGAAATGACCCGCTCGGTGCGCGGCGAGGTGGTCTCCTCCACCTTCGACGAGCCCGCCACGCGCCACGTGCAGGTCGCCGAGATGGTGATCGAGAAGGCCAAGCGCCTGGTCGAGCACAAGCGCGACGTGGTGATCCTGCTCGACTCGATCACGCGCCTCGCCCGCGCCTACAACACCGTGGTCCCGGCCTCCGGCAAGGTGCTCACCGGCGGCGTGGATTCCAACGCCCTGCAGCGCCCCAAGCGCTTCTTCGGCGCCGCCCGCAACGTGGAGGAAGGCGGCTCGCTCACGATCATCGCCACCGCCCTCATCGACACGGGCTCGCGCATGGACGACGTGATCTACGAGGAATTCAAGGGCACCGGCAACATGGAGATCCACCTCGACCGCCGCATGGCCGAGAAGCGCGTCTACCCGGCCATCAACGTGAACCGTTCCGGCACCCGGCGCGAGGAACTCCTCATCGTCCCGGAGATCCTTCCCAAGGTCTGGATCCTGCGCAAGCTCCTCTACGGCATGGACGAGCTCGAGGCGACGGAATTCCTGATCGACAAGCTGCGCGCCACCAAGAGCAACGACGAATTCTTCAATTCCATGAAGAAGGGCTGAGCCCGAACCGCAGTGCAAGGCCATGATTGGCATAGGATTTGCGTAGAAGCGCCGATTCGGCGATAATGCGCGTTTCCCGGCAGCCGGTTTGGGGACTCCCCGCCCGGCGCCCAGCAAGCGAGAAAGGCGCGAGAGACCATGAAGGAAGGCATACACCCCAACTACCGCGAGGTCGTTTTCCTCGACACGAGCTGCGATTTCGGCTTCGTCACCCGCTCGACCGTCTCCACCAGCGAGACGATCAAGTGGAAGGATGGGAAGGAGTACCCGGTCTACAAGATCGAAATCTCCGCCGAGTCCCACCCGTTCTACACGGGCAAGCAGAAGATCATGGACACCGCCGGCCGCGTCGACAAGTTCAAGAAGCGCTACGCCCGGAAGTCGGCCACGCCTTCCTGAGGCTTCCCGCATGGAGCAGGCGCCAAGTGAGCGCCCGCTCGCCTGACCAGAGAAGGCAGCCTAGGCTGCCTTTTTTGTTGCCGCGACTACAATAGCCCATGCCTTGCCGCCAACCGGACCGCGCGTGAACCGCGTCGCCGAACCCGTCGTCCCCTCCCTGCGGCGGACAATCGCCTGGGACGGCACGCGCACGCCGGTCAAGACCGTGCTGTTCCTCGTGATCTGCCTGGCCTGGCTCCTGCCCGGCCTCGTCGGCCACGACCCGTGGAAGACGGACGAGGCGCTGGTGCTCGGCGCCGTCGCCGAGATGCTTCGCACCGGCGACTGGGCGGTCCCGCTCCTCGTCGGCGAGCCCTACCTGGACCGGGCCCCGCTCTTCTTCTGGACCGCGGCCGCCTTCGCCAAGGCCTTCGGCGCCTGGCTGCCGCTGCACGACGCCGCGCGCCTCGCCTCGGGCTTCTTCATGGCCGTGACGATGGCCATGGTTCACGTGGCTGCCGTCACGCTGCATGGCCAGCGCGCGGGCCGCATCGCAGTCCTCCTGCTGATCGGCTGCCTGGGCCTGCTCATCCGCGCCCACGAGATGAGCACCGACCTGGCGGGACTGGCCGGCGTTGCGCTGGGCGTGGCGGGCCTGTGCCTGGCCGCCACGCGTCCGTGGCTCGGCGGGCCCATGCTGGGGCTCGGCGTGGGCATCGCTTTCCTGGGCGACGGGCTCATGCCCGCTCTCCTGGTCGGTGCCCTGGCCGCGGCATTGCCGGCCGCTGGCGCCACGTGGCGCACCCGCCAGTTCGCCCTGGCGGTCGCCATCGGTGCGGCCATCGCCACTCCGATCGTCATCGCCTGGCCGCTGCTGCTCGCCCAACGCGCACCGGAGCTGTCCGCGGAGTGGCTGGGAGTCGCGCTCGCCACCCGCTGGTCGCTCGGCGTATCGCGCGGCGTCTTCACCGACATCACCTACTTCGCGAAGATCCTGCCGTGGTACGCGTGGCCGGCGCTGCCGCTGGCCGTATGGACGCTGTGGCGGGCACGCAAGACCTGGGCCGCCCGGGTTGACCTTCGCCTGCCGACCGTGGCCGCTGCACTCTTCTTCATCCTCCTGTCGGTGCTGGCCGAACCGCGGGAAGTGAATGCGATGCCGCTCCTCGTGCCGCTGGTCCTGCTGGGCGTGGCCGAGCTCGATACCCTCCCGCGCGGGGCGGCGAGCGCGCTGGACTGGTTCGGCGTGACCACCTTTCTCCTCATCGCGCTCGTCCTGTGGCTGGGATTCTTCGCGGCCATGAGCGGCAGCCCGGCAGGCGTGGCCGCCTGGCTGCAGCGCGAGATCCCGGGCTACCACTACCCCTTCCGGTTCATCCCGTTCGCCCTGGCAACGCTCCTCACCTGCATCTGGGTGGTGGTGGTGGCGCGGTCGCTGCGCACCACGCGCCGTGCCGTGGTCAACTGGGGCGCCGGAATCACCATGGTCTGGATGCTCACGATGATGCTCGGGCTGCCGCTCATCGACCAGGCGCGCAGCTATCGCGGCGTGTCCGCGAAACTCGCGGCCGAGCTCGGCTCGTCGCGCTGCACCGTCGGAGTCGGAGTCGGCGATGCGCAGCGCGCCCTCCTCGACTATTTCAACGGGCTGCGGCTGGTGCGGCCGGAGCATCGCGATGCCGCGCGGTGCGACACCCTCCTCGCGCAGGTTTCCGCGGGCCGCTCGCCGCAGGTCGACGGCAAGCGCTGGAAGGAAGCCTGGCGCGGCTCGCGCCCGGGCGACCGCAGCGAGGCGTTCGTCCTCTACCGGCGCGTGCGCTGAAGTTCTCCTCACTTCTCCCGGTAGAGCAGCCCGGCGCGGATCAGCGCCTTCTCGATCTCGACGCCAACGAACACGATGCATGAAAGCGCGAGACACAGCCCCAGTTCTCCGGCGGAGAGCGGCTGCGTGTGGAAGATGCCGTTCAGCCACGGCACGTAGATCACCGCGAGCTGCAGCGCCAGGGTGAGGACAACCGCGCCGGCCAGCGACAGGTTGGAAGCGATCCCCTGCGTGAAAAGAGAGTCGCGCTCCGAGCGGATGGCCAGCGCGTGGCCGAGTTGCGAGAGCGCCAGCACGGTGAACACCATCGTCTGCCAGTGCGCCGTGCCGCTCTTCCACGCCCAGGCCTGCACGCCGATGCACACGCCTCCCATCAGCAGCCCCACCCAGACGATGTGCTGCCACAAGCCGTGCGCGAACACGCTTTCCTGCGGCGGGCGCGGCGGACGGCGCATGAGCCCGCGCTCCCCGGGTTCCATCGCCAGCGCGAGTCCCGGCAGCCCGTCGGTGACGAGGTTCACCCACAGGATGTGGATCGGCAGCAGCGGGATGGGAAGCCCGACGAATGGCGCGAGGAAGATGGTCCAGATCTCGCCCATGTTGCCGGCCATGGCGTAGCGGATGAACTTGCGGATGTTGTCGTAGATGCGGCGGCCCTCGCGCACGGCGGTGACGATGGTCGCGAAGTTGTCGTCGAGCAGGACGAGATGGGACGCCTCGCGGGCGACGTCGGTCCCCGAGCGTCCCATCGCGACACCCACGTCGGCGCGATTGAGCGCCGGCGCATCGTTCACGCCATCGCCGGTCATGGCGACGATCTCGCCGCGCGCCTGGAGGGCCTCGACGATGCGGATCTTCTGCTCCGGGTTCGACGCGCGCGTAGACGGCCGTCCGCCCTGCGGCCTCGCGCAACTCCTCGAGCGACAGGCGCCCGAGCTCGGCACCGTCCATCACGTGCTCGCCCTCGCCGAGGATCCCCAGGCGCCCCGCGATCGCCCGCGCGGTGACGGGGTGGTCGCCCGTGATCATCACCGGCTTGATTCCGGCCGAAACGCATTCCGCCACTGCCGCCGCGGCCTCCTCGCGCGGCGGATCGAGCAGTCCGACGAGCCCGAGCAGCATCAGGTCGGACTCCACCTTTTCCTCCTCGCCCGGCGGCAGCTGTGGCCAGGGGCGAACCGCTACCGCGAGCACGCGCAACCCTTCCGAGGCCATGGCCTCGGCCACCGCCAGCACGGCCTTCGGTTCGATCGCAGCCGCGTCGTTCGCGCCGGCCACGCTGCGGCAACGGGCCAGCACCGATTCGGGTGCGCCCTTGGTGAACGCGGCGTAGGCCTCCCCGTCGCGGTGGAACGTGGTCATGCGCTTGCGTTCCGAGTCGAACGGCAGCTCCATGACGCGCGGATACTGCGGCGCGAGCAGCGCCTTGTCGGATCCGCCTTCCCGCGCCAGCTGGTAGAGGGCGGTCTCGGTGGGGTCCCCCTGCAGCTCTCCATCGGAGCCGATCTCCGCATCGTTCGAAAGCGCCATCGCGCGCAGCAGCTCGGACCACGGCGGCCCCTGCGGCGGCGGCGATGGGGCCTCGACGAATTGCCCGGCCGCCCACATCCGCGTCACCTGCATGCGGTTCTGCGTGAGCGTTCCGGTCTTGTCCGAGCAGATGATGGTGACCGAGCCCAGCGCCTCCACCGCCGGCAGCCGGCGCACGAGCGCGTTGCGTTGCGCCATCTTCCCGGCCCCCATGGCCAGCGACACGGTCACGACCGCCGGCAGCGCCTCGGGAATCGCGGCCACCGCGAGGCTCACCGACGTGAGGAACATGAGCGCCAGGGGCTCCCCGCGCAGCAGGCCGGCGACGAACACGATCGCGCAGATGCCGAGTGCCGCGAGCGCCAGGCGCTTGCCGAAGTGCGCCAGGCGCCGCTGCAGCGGGGTCTGGCCCTCGGTGGCGGACTGGAGGAGTTGGGCGATGCGGCCCAGTTCCGTGGCCATGCCGGTTGCCGCGGCGATTCCGCGCCCGCGACCGTAGGTGACCACGGTGCCCTTGTAGGCCATGTTGGTGCGATCGCCGAGAGCGGCGTCGCCGGTGGTGACGGGCGCGACCTGCTTGTCCACCGGGAGCGACTCGCCGGTGAGCGCGGACTCCTGGACCTTCAGGCGCACCGCTTCGACCAGGCGCAGGTCCGCCGGCACGACGTTGCCCGCCTCGAGGAGCACGAGATCGCCGGGCACCAGTTCGCGGGCCGGGACGTCCGTGACCTGGCCGTCGCGGATGACGCGCGCGTGCGGCGCGCCGAGCCGGCGCAGCGCGGCCATGGTGCGTTCGGCCCGGTACTCCTGGATGAAGCCGATCACCGCGTTCAGGATCACGATGACCACGATCGCGATGGAGTCCTGCGGCTCGCCCACCACCCCGGCAATCACCGCCGCCACCAGCAGCACGACGATCATGAAGTCGGTGAACTGGCCCGCCAGCATCAGCCACGGCGAGCGGCGTTCGCCCTCGGCCAGCTCGTTGGCGCCGTGCACCTCGAGCCGCTTCCCGGCTTCGCCGTTCGCGAGCCCCGTGCGCGGCTCCGTGCCCAGGTGCGCGGCCACTTCCGCGGCCTCGAGGCGGTGCCAGTCGGGACGGGGTTCGGCAGGATCGACCCGCGGTTCCATGGAGCGGCTCCTAGAAGCCGAACGCGCGCAGCACGAGGAGGTAGACGAGGATGCTCAACGTGTCCTGCAGCACCGTGGCCATGGGGCCGCTGCCGTAGGCCGGGTCCACGCCGCGCCGCGCGAGCAACCACGGGAAGGCGATGCCGATGCCGCTCGCCATCGTGCCGGCAGCGAACAACGACGTGCCGACCGCGCCGGCCAGCCGTGCATCACGGAAGACGAGGGAACGATGGCGAAGGCGAGCGGCCCAGAACCGCGCCGATGACCGCGCCCGTGCGCAGTTCGCCGGCGACCAGGTGGCCGATACCCGAGCGCGTGAGCGAGAGCCCGCGCACCGCGATCGCCTCGCTCTGCGTGCCGATCGCATCGGCGAGGTAGACGATCGCCGGCACGAAGAACGCGACCGCCACGTGTGCCTGGATCATTTCCTCGAAGCCCGCCATCGCCGCCGTCGCGGCGGCGCTGCCCGCGAGACCCGCAATGAGCCAGGGGAGGCGGTGACGCGCGCGGCGCATCGGCGGATCGTCGATGGCATGGCGGGCGCGCGAAGTCTCGCGCACGATGCCGGCGAGCCGGTGGATGTCCTCCACGTGCTCGCGCCGCAGCACCTGCAGCAGCGCCTGCGGCGGCACGACGCCGAGCAGCGCGCCGCTGCCGTCCACCACCGGCAGCGCATCGACGGCGTGGTGCAGGGCGAGGGAAGCCGCGTGCTCCTGGTCGTCCTCGGGGTGGACGCGCGGAAAGTCGCGTGCCATCACCGCGCCCACGGGCGTTTCCGGATCGGTGGCGAAGAGCTTGCGGATGGCGACCACGCCCTCGAGGTGCTCGTGCGGGCCGACGATGCAGACGACTTCCACGCAGGAGGGCCGCTCGCGGGCCAGGCGCTCGCGCACCTCGCCGACCGGTTCGGTGGCGGCAGCCCGGGCGACGTCGGCGACGACGTGGTCGGCGACGAGTTCGCGGTGGACGGCGTGCTTCGCATCCATGACCTTCCCTGCCCGGGATCGACGCTCCCAGCATGGCACCCGCCGTGCGCGGGGCGCGTGACCTAAGTCAAGGGTGCAGCCTCAGGCGAGGCGGCGGTCGAGAAGCTCGATCCAGTGCGAAACCGGCTTCGCGGCGCCGGTCTCGATGTGCAGCAGGCAGCCGATGTTCGAGGTGCAGATCGCCGCCGGCCCGCCCGATTCCAGCGCCTTCACCTTGTTGGCGAGGAGCTGGCCGGAAAGCTCCGCCTGCAGGATCGAGTAGGTTCCGGCGGAACCGCAGCAGACGTGCGCATCGGGCACCACCGTCAGCGTGTATCCCGCATCGCGCAGGATCGACTCGACGATGCCCTTCTGCTTCAGCCCGTGCTGCAGGCTGCAGGGCGCGTGGTAGGCGATGGGTTCGGCGACCGGCGCCTTGCCCGCGCACAGTTTCGCGAGCGACTCGCGCTCGGCGGCGACCACCTGTCCCACGTCCTTCGCCAGTGCGCTCACGCGTTCCGCCTTCTGCGCATACGCGGGATCGCGCGCGAGGAGGTGCCCGTACTCGGCCACCATCGTGCCGCAGCCGCTGGCGGTGACGACGATCGCCTCCGCGCCGGACTCGACGTGCGGCCACCACGCGTCGATCTGGCGACGGATGCGGTCGAGCGCGGCATCCTGCGCATTGAGGTGGTACTCGATGGCGCCGCAGCAGCCCGATTGCGGCACGGAGACGAGCGAGATTCCCAGGCGGTCGAGGACGCGTGCCGTGGCGGCGTTGATGTCGGGCGCGAGCGTGGGCTGCACGCAGCCGTCGAGGACGATCATCTTCCGTGCATGCCGCGCCGCCGGCCAGGCACCGGCCGTGCGCTTCGGCGGCACCTGCTTCGCGAGCTCCGCCGGGAGCAGCGGACGAAAGAGGCGACCCATCGCCACGCCGAACGCGAACAGCGGGCCGGAGAGGAACGCGAAGCGCAACAGCCTGCGGAAGGCGCCGTCCAGGAAAGCGCGCGGCACCTTCCGGTCCACGACCGCGCGGCCGATGTCGACCAGGCGGCCGTACTGCACGCCCGAGGGACAGGTCGTCTCGCAGGCGCGGCAGGTGAGGCAACGGTCGAGGTGCACCTGCGTGCGCACGGTGACGGGCGCGCCCTCGAGGACCTGCTTCATGAGGTAGATGCGCCCGCGCGGGCTGTCCAGCTCGTCGCCCAGCAGGTTGTACGTGGGGCAGGTGGCGAGGCAGAAGCCGCAGTGCACGCACTTGCGCAGGATGGCGTCGGCTTCGCGGCCCTCGGGCGTGTCCTTGATCCAGTCGGCGAGATTCGTTTGCATCGCGGGAGGTCAGAAGTTGTCCATGCGGCCGGGATTGAGGATGCCGGCGGGATCGAATGCGTCCTTCAGGCGGCGGTGGATCTTCGCGAGCGCCGGCGCCAGCGGATGGAACACGCCGGCAGCACGATCACCGCCACGGAACAGGGTGGCATGACCCCTGCCGCTGCCGGCAGCCTCGCGGGCCTGCGCAGCATCGATCGCGCCGCGTACCCAGCGCAGCCCGCCGCCCCATTCGACGAGCTGGGGATGGGGAAGCACGACGGGTGCCGCCGTCTGCGCGACCGACAGGCGCCAGAGCGGCTCGGCGCCGGCGAAGAACGGCAACCGGTGCTCGCGCAGGTCGTTCCAGTAGGCGCCTGCGTCGGCCACTTCGGCTCCGCCCAGCTTCACGCGCGCCGCGGCCACGGCACTGGCCGCGCCCGAGAGCCGCAGGCGCAGGACGCCCCCTTCCCACGCCGTGGCGGAAAGCGGCAGCGGCTGGCCGGCCCACTTGTTGACCGCCTCGATCATCGCCGCTTCGTTCATCTCGAAGGCGAGCGTGGCTTCCGCCGGCGGACGCGGCAGCACCTTGAAGGAAAGCTCGGTCAGCACGCCGAGCGTGCCGAGCGCCCCGGCCATGAGGCGCGAGACGTCGTAGCCCGCCACGTTCTTGATGACGCGCCCGCCG
Source organism: uncultured beta proteobacterium (assembly GCA_963786635.1). Lineage (GTDB taxonomy): Bacteria > Pseudomonadota > Gammaproteobacteria > Burkholderiales > Usitatibacteraceae > FEB-7. The sequence goes on from CAWAZV010000007.1 coordinate 501,253, forward strand.
AAGGAGAGGTCCTCGCCCTTGCCGTTGACGATGCGGGCCCCGAGGACGAAGTCGCGGACGGCACCGGCATAGGGTCGGCGCGGCCCGGAGAGATTGCACGCCACCGTGCCGCCGATGGTGGCGGCCATCGCCGAAGCGCGGCGGCTCGAACGGGAGCATCTGACCTTCCGCCGCCAGCGCAGCCTCGATGTCGGCGAGGCGCGTGCCGGCGCGCACCGTGAGCACCAGCTCGCGCGGCTCGTAGGCGACGATGCCCGCGTAGCCGGCCATCTCCAGCGGCTCGCCCTCCAGGCGGGCGCCGTAGAAGTCCTTGGTGCCGCCGCCGCGAATGCGCAAGGCGACCTTGCGCGCGGCATGGTCCTTTACGCGCGCAGCCAGATCCGGTGATGAAGTTGTCGGCCATGGGAGGGGCAGGCAATCAGAAGCGGGGGATTTCGGGGCGCGGCAGGCGGCCGCCGTGCACGTGCATGCCGCCCCACTCGGCGCAGCGCTTGAGGGTGGGAACGGCCTTGCCCGGATTGAGGATGCCCGCGGGATCGAAGGCATCCTTGACGGCGTGGAAGGCGGCGATCTCGCCGTCGCGGAACTGCAGGCACATCTGCTTTCAGCTTCTCGAGGCCGACGCCGTGCTCGCCGGTGATCGTGCCGCCGTGCTCGATGCAGAGCTCGAGGATCTTCCCGCCGAGTTCCTCGCTCCTCTCCAGCTCGCCTGCCTTCGCCGAGTCGTAGAAGATGCACGGGTGCATGTTGCCGTCGCCCGCGTGGAAGACGTTGCCGATCACCATGCCGTACTCGCGGCCCAGCGCGTAGATGCTCTCGAGCACCTCGGGAAGCGCGCGCCGCGGGATGGTGCCGTCCATCGTGTAGTAGTCGGGACACACGGTGGCGAGCGCGGCGAACGCCCCCTTGCGCGACTTCCACAGGTTGGCGCGCTCCTCGGCGCCCCTGGCCACCCGCACCTCGGTGGCGCCGCAGCCCGCGAGCAACTCCTGCACCGCGGCCAGCATCTCGGCGGTCTCCTCGGCGCCGCCGTCGACTTCGACCAGGAGCAGCGCTTCCGCCTTGGGCAGGCCCAGCGCCATGTAGCGCTCGCAGGCGTCGATCACCACGCGGTCCATCATCTCGATCGCCGCGGGAATCACGCCTGCCCCGATGATGGCGCTCACCGCTTCCGCACCGGCCTTCACCGAGTCGAAGGCGGCGAGCAGGGTCTCGGTGGCTTCCGGCCGCGGCAGCAGGCGCAGCGTGGCGCTCGTGATCACCCCCAGGTTGCCTTCGCTGCCGTTGAGGACGCGCAAGGAGATCGTAGCCCGGCGCATCGAGGGCCACGCTCCCCACTTCGAGCAGGTCGCCATCGCCGTCGATGACGCGCAGGGCGACCACGTTGTGGACGGTCAGGCCGTACTTGAGGCAGTGCACGCCGCCGGCGTTCTCCGCGACGTTGCCCCCGATCGAGGAGACGACCTGGCTGGAAGGATCCGGCGCGAAGTAAAGGCCGGCCGGCGCGGCCGCTTCCGTCACCTGCGCGTTGGGCACGCCCGGCTCGACGACCGCCAGGCGAGCGGCCGCATCGATCGCGACGATGCGGCGCATGCGCGTGAGGACGAGCATCACGCCGTCCGCCGTCGGCGTCGCGCCGCCGGAGATCCCGGTTCCGGCGCCGCGCGACACGACCGGCACGCCCAGCGCTCCCAGCGCCCGCACGATCTCCCGGACCTGCGCCTCGGTTTCCGGCAGCACGGCGGCGAGCGGTGTGGCGCGCTTCTGGATGTAGGCGTCCATCTCGAAGGCGGCCAGGCGCTCGGGCTCGGCGACGACGCTGAGCGGCGGGCGTATCGCCGCCAGCGCGGCAAGCGCGTCCGACCGGCGATCGACGCGAACGGCGGCGTTCATCAGAACCTGGGCAGATCGGGAAAGGGCAACTGGCCGCGGCTCACGCGCAGGGCGCCGTAATCGGCGCAGCGGTTGAGCGTCGGCACTCCCTTGCCGGGGTTCAGGAGCCCGGGCGGATCGAAAGCGGCCTTCACGGCGTGGAACTGGGCGAGCTCCGCCGGCCGGAACTGCACGCACATCTGCCTGATCTTCTCCACGCCGACGCCGTGCTCGCCGGTGATGGTGCCGCCGACCTCGATGCAGAGCTCGAGGATGTCGCCGGCATAGTCCTCGGTCTTCTCGAATTCGCCCGGGATGTTGGCGTCGTAGAGGATCAGCGGGTGCAGGTTGCCGTCGCCGGCGTGGAACACGTTGGCGCAGCGCAGCCCGTAATGCCGCGAAAGCTCCGCGATGCGGCGCAGCACCTTCGCCAGCGCCTCGCGCGGGATGGAACCGTCGATGCAGTAGTAGTCCGGCGAGATGCGCCCCACCGCCGGGAATGCCGCCTTGCGGCCGGACCAGAACCTGAGCCGCTCCGCCTCGTTCTTCGAGACGGCAAAGCCGGTGCTGCCGGCCTGGCGCATCACCTCGGTGATCTTGGCGATCTCCTCGGCGACCTCCTCGGCCGTGCCGTCCGATTCGCACAGCAGGATCGCTTCCGCCGCGAGGTCGTAGCCGGCGTGGACGTAGTCTTCCACCGCGGCGGTGGCCAGCTTGTCCATCATCTCGAGTCCGGCCGGGACGATGCCGGCGCCGATCACGGCCGCGACGGCTTCCCCCGCATCCTCCACGCTGTTGAAGGAGGCCATCACCACCTGGGCCACCTGCGGCTTCGGGAGCAGCTTCACCGTGACCTCGGTGAGCAGCGCCAGGAGCCCCTCGGAGCCGGTCATCACCGCGAGAAGGTCGTAGCCGGGCGCATCGAGGGCATCGCAGCCGAGTTCGATCGCGTCGCCCTCGATCGTGAGCGCGCGGACCTTCTGGATGTTGTGCACCGTGAGGCCGTACTTGAGGCAGTGCACGCCGCCGGAGTTCTCCGCGACGTTGCCGCCGATCGAGCAGGCGATCTGGCTGGAGGGATCCGGCGCGTAGTACAGGCCCAGCGGCGCCGCGGCCTCGGTGATCTGGGCGTTGCGCACCCCCGGCTGCACGTGCGCCACGCGGGCGAGCGGATCGACGGAAAGGATGCGGTTGAACTTGCCGAGCGATAGCAGGATGCCGTCGGCGAGCGGCAGGGCACCGCCCGACAGTCCCGTGCCCGAGCCCCGGGCGACCACCGGCGTGCCGGTTTCGCGCGCGATGCGCAGCACTTCGGCTGCCTCCGCAACGGTGCCGGGCAGGGCGGCCACGAGCGGCGTCTGCCGGTAGGCCGACAGGCCGTCGCATTCGTAGGGAAGCAGGTCCTCGCGCGCGGTGAGCACCGCATGCGCCGGGAGGCTCGCGGCAAGCGCGGCGGACACCGATGCCCGGCGTTCGAGGTTCTCGGCAGGAGTGGCGGTCGCGGTCATGGTCGGGGGAGCCCGGTTCACGAACCGGGTTCATCTACCCGGCACATGGCTCGATACGATAGCATGTCGCCCGATGGACCCACTCGTCTTCCAGATCGCGGCTTTTCTCCTCGTCGTCGTCGGCCTGGCGGGAACGTTCCTGCCGGTGCTGCCGGGCGTGCCGCTCGTCTTCGCCGGATTGCTGCTGGCTGCCTGGACGGACGGCTTCCAGCGGGTCGGCACGGTCACGCTCGTGATCCTCGGGATCCTCACCCTGCTCGCCGTGGCCGCGGACTTCGCCGCCTCCGCGTTCGGCGCGAAGAAGATGGGGGCGAGCCCGCGCGCCGTGCTGGGCGCCACGATCGGCGCGGTGGTGGGAATCTTCTTCGGGCTGCCCGGGCTGGTCGTGGGTCCGTTCCTCGGGGCCGTGGCCGGGGAACTCTCCGCGAACCGGCAGCTGCTGCATGCCGGCCGGGCCGGGCTGGGAACCTGGCTGGGACTGCTGTTCGGGTCGGTGGTGAAGCTGACCCTCGCCTTCCTGATGGTGGGAGTCTTCGCGACCTCCTGGCTGCTGTCTTCCTAGACCGGCTCGTTCCTCGACCACGCCAGCACCCGTTCACGACATCACGGCGAGCTGCTCGTTGGCGCTTTCGAGGCGGGTGACGAGGGTGTTCAGGAAGCGCTCGTCGAAGAGCCTGCGGCAGGAAATCGACGCGGCGCACAGGTCCTCGGCGCGAATCTTCATCACGATGCAGTCCGACGTCGTGGTCACCGTCGCGGAGCGCTCCGGCGAATCCTTGTGCGCGAGGTAGGACATTTCCCCGAAGCAGTCGCCGGCGGTGAGGACGCTCAGGGTCCGCTTGGCGCGCGTCACGCGCACGTAGCCGCCCGCGAGGATGAAGAACGAATCGCCCTGGTCGCCCTCCTTGATGAGGGCCGTGCCGGGCTGGAACTTGCGCCACTTGGAGATGCGCAGCACTTCCCACAGCTCGTTCTCCGGAAACTCCTTGAAGAAGGACAGGTTGCGGCAGAGGTTGAAGCGCTCGGTGTCGGAGGGCCCGCGTTCCTCGGCCTGGTGCATCTTCGTCCACACCGCCCCCAGCGCCTGGCCGAACTCCTCCCAGGTGGCATAGCGTGCGGCGGGGTCCTTGGCGATCGCCTTGAGGACGACCGCTTCCAGGTCCGGCGGAATTCCCTGCCGGTGCATGCCGGGCGGGTCGGGCTCCGTGTTGACGATCTGGTAGATCACGCTCGCCGTGCTGGCGCCGGAGAACGGCAGGCGCCCCGCCAGCAGGTAATACATCACCACGCCGAGGGCGTAGATGTCGGTCACCGCCGACGCCTGCGCGCCACCCGCGATGAGTTCCGGCGCCATGTAGGCGGGCGAGCCGACGTTGTTGATCACCGTGCGGTCGGAGACCTTGTTGATCGCCGCGCCGAAGTCCGCGATCTTGATGTCGGTACCGCCGACGTGAAGGATGTTGCCCGGCTTGAGATCGCGGTGGGTGAGGCCGAGCCGGTTGCGCGAAACCGAGGGCGCGCACGCACTTGAAGATGATCTCGGCGACTTCCGCGGGCTCGAGGAGCGAGACGGGATCGCAGAACTTCTCCAGCGTGCCGCCGGAAACGAACTCCATCACGATGTAGCTGTACTCGCCCTCCACCACCGCGTCGTAGATCTGGACGATGTGCGGGTGGTTCAGCTTGCCGGCGAGCGCGGCCTCGTTCAGGAACATGTTCTTGTAGAACGCGCCGTCCTCGGAACTCTTGAGCGCCTCCGGGAACGCCACCTTGACGGCGACCTCGCGCTTGGCGAACGGGTCGGTGGCCAGGTACACCTTGCCGGTCGCGCCCTTGCCGAGTTCGCGCACGACCTGGTACTTCCCGATGGCTTCCATGACGACGATTATAGGGAAAAGGGGCCAGACTACTTTGCATCCGAATGGGTGCAAAGTAATCCGGACCCCTTTTCCGGAGCCGGCTCTAGAACAGGCCGATGATCTTCCCGTCGTCCGCCACGTCGATGGAACAGGCCGAGGGCACCTTGGGAAGCCCCGGCATGGTCATGATGTCGCCGCAGATCATGACGACGAACTCCGCGCCCGCGGCGAGCCGGACCTCGCGCACGTTCACCACGTGCCCGGACGGGGCGCCGCGCAGCTGCGGATCGGTCGAGAAGGAGTACTGCGTCTTCGCCACGCAGACCGGGTAGTGGCCGTAGCCGGATTCCTGCAGGCGCTTGATCTGCGCGCGCACCTTGGAGTCCGCCGTGATGTCGGAGGCGCCGTAGATCTTGGTGGCGATCGCCTTCATCTTGTCCCAGAGCGTGTCGCTGTCCTCGTACACGTACTTGAAGTCGTTGGGCGACTCGCACATCTTGACCACCTCGCGGGCGACGTCGGCCGCGCCCTTGCCGCCTTCGGCCCAGTGGCGCGCCAGCACCACCTTGGCGCCGTGGTGGGCGAGCTTGTCCATGAGGAGCTTCACCTCCGCGTCCGTGTCCTCGGTGCGGTGGTTGATCGACACCACGCAAGGCAGGCCGTAGTTGTTGCGGATGTTGTTCACGTGCCGCTCGATGTTGGCGATGCCCTTCTCGAGCGCGGCGAGGTTGGGCTTGGAGAGCTCCTTCACGTCGATGCCGCCGTGGTACTTGAGGGCGCGGATCGTCGCCACCAGCACGACGGCCGAAGGCCTGAGCCCGGCCTTGCGGCACTTGATGTCGATGAACTTCTCCGCGCCCAGGTCCGCGCCGAATCCCGCCTCCGTCACGACGTAGTCGCCGAGCTTGAGCGCCGTCTGCGTGGCGAGCACCGAGTTGCAGCCGTGGGCGATGTTGGCGAAGGGGCCGCCGTGGATGAAGGCGGGCGAATGTTCAAGGGTCTGCACGAGGTTGGGCGCGAGCGCGTCCTTGAGGAGGGCCGCCATGGCGCCGTGGGTCTTGAGTTCCTTGGCCAGGATGGGCTTCTGGTCCCTCGTGTAGCCGCACACGATGTTGCCGAGGCGCTCCTTCAAGTCCTTGATCGACGTGGACAGGCAGAAGATCGCCATCACCTCGGAGGCGACCACGATGTCGAAGCCGTCCTCGCGCGGGAAGCCGTTGGCGGGACCGCCCAGGGCGACGGTGATCTGGCGCAGCGCCCGGTCGTTCATGTCCATGACGCGCTTCCACGCGATGCGGCGGACATCGAAGCCGAGGTCGTTGCCGTGGTTGATGTGGTTGTCGATCATCGCGGCCAGCAGGTTGTTGGCGAGCGCGATGGCGTTGAAGTCGCCGGTGAAGTGCAGGTTGATGTCCTCCATCGGGACCACCTGCGCGTAGCCGCCGCCGGCGGCGCCGCCCTTCATGCCGAACACCGGCCCCAGCGAGGGCTCGCGGAGGCAAATGACGGCCTTCTTGCCGATGTGGTTGAGCGCGTCGCCCAGGCCCACGGTGGTGGTGGTCTTCCCCTCGCCCGCCGGCGTGGGGCTGATGGCGGTGACGAGGATCAGCTTGCCGTCCGGCTTCTTCTTGAGCGTGTCGATGTAGTCCAGCGAAATCTTGGCCTTGGTGCGGCCGAACGGCTCGATCGCCTCGTCCGGGATGCCGAGCTTGGCGGCGATCTCGCCGATGGGTTTCATCTTCGCCTTCTGGGCGATCTCGATGTCGGACAGCATGGAGTGTCTCCTCGTGGATCAGCTATCGGTACCAGGTACACGTATCTCGGTACACGTACCTGGTACGTGAGTCCCTCTTGGTTGCCCGGAGTATAGGAACGCCGCAAAATGCGGAGCCTTGACTCGGGTCAAGGCTTGACCGCCGTCAAGAAAGGCGAATCCACGTGCATCCCCACGAAACCCTCATCCGCGAGTTCTATGCCGCGTTCGCCCGCCGCGACGCCGAGGCCATGGCGCGCTGCTACCACGACGAGGTGTTCTTCTCCGATCCGGCCTTCCCGAAGTTGAACGGCGAGGAGGCGCGCGACATGTGGCGGATGCTGGTCGCCCGAGCGGCGGACCTCGAGATCGTCCTCGAGGACGCCAGTGCCGACCGCGAGGGCGGCCGGGCGCGCTGGACGGCGCGCTACACCTTCTCGAGGACGGGCCGGAAAGTGGTCAACCGCATCGACGCCCTGTTCGCCTTTCGCGACGGCAGGATCATCCGCCATTTCGACCGCTTCTCGTTCTGGCGCTGGTCTTCCCAGGCCCTGGGTCCACTGGGGCAATTCCTCGGCTGGTTCGCACCGGTGAAGTGGATGGTGCGCAGGCAGGCGGCGAAGCAGCTCGACCGGTTCCGGCAGGCCAGGGAGTCGGCGTCCCGCTCCGGCGCGGCGAACTGACCGCGCTTCAGGCGCGACGCCGCAGGATGATGACGTTGCCGGCCACGGACACGGCCACCCCCAGGATCGCCAGCAACTCCCAGCGGTAACCCTCGAAGAGCGCCGAGATGACCAGCGCCACGATCGGCACCATCACGCCGACGTAGCCGGCGCGGGCGGCGCCGATGCGGCTCATCAGCGTGAGGTAGCCGCCGAAGGCGAGTATGGAGCCGAATACCGCGAGGTACAGGAGCGACAGGACGTAGGCCGGCGTCGCCTCGAACCCGAGCGGCCGCCCGAGAGCGAGCGCGATGGCCAGGGTGAAGATCGCCCCGTAGAGCATTCCCCAGGCCATCGTCTGCCAGATCGGGAAGCCGTGCCTCGTGATTGCGATGCGCGGCCATGTTGGAGCCCGCCGACAGGACGACCGAGGCGACGGTGAACAGGGCACCGAGGGCGACGTTGCGGTCCGCCTGCATGTGCGCGAACTCCGGCCAGAACACCAGCGTGATCCCGACGATGCCGAGCGCCGCACCGAGCGCCACGCGCATCGTCATCGCCGAGCCGAAGAAGAGGCGCATGCCGAGCATGTTGAGGAGCGGGCTCGCGGAGTAGCCGACGGCGACCAGCCCCGAGACGACGTACTGCTCCGCGTAGTAGACGCAGACGTAGCTCACGCTGAACATCAGCACGCCCTGCAGCGCGATCCAGAGGTGCTCGCGGGCGGAGAAACGCAGGCGCAGCCCGCGCAGGCGACAGAAGGCGAAGAGCAGTGCCGAGGCCAGCAGGAAGCGGTAGAAGACGCTCGCCTCCGGCGCGACCGTGCCCAGCTGGTAGGTGATCGCGAGCCAGGTCGAGCCCCAGATCGCCACGCACGCCGCGAACAGCTGCAGATTGCGTCATGGGACAGGTATTGGGGACGGTTCTCCGGAACCGTCCCGGAGAACCGTCCCCGATCGCTACCGGGCGAGGCCAAGCTGGTCCAGGACGAAGGTGTAGGTGAAGGCGAGTTCCTTGAGGGCGTCGTAGCGGCCGGAGGCGCCGCCGTGCCCGGCCTCGAGGATGGTCTTCAGGAGCAGCACGTTCGAGTCCGTCTTCAGCGCGCGCATCTTCGCCACGTACTTGGCCGCCTCCCAGTACGGCACCTGGCTGTCGTTGAGCGAGGCCTCGACCAGCATCGCCGGATAGGCCTTGGCGGCGATGTTGTCGTAGGGCGAGTACGCGCGGATGACCTTGTAGTCCTTTTCCAGGTTGGGGTTGCCCCACTCGATGTACTCCTGCGTCGTGAGCGGCAGCGTCGCGTCGAGCATGGTGTTCACCACGTCGACGAACGGCACCTCGCTCACGACCGCCCGGAACAGGTCGGGACGCATGTTGGTGACGGCCCCCATCGAGCAGCCCGCCCGCGCTGCCGCCCTCGATCACCAGCCGGTCCGGCGCGGTCCACCCCTTCGCCACCAGGTGCTCCGCCGCGGCGATGAAGTCGGTGAAGGTGTTCATCTTCTTCGCGAGCTTGCCGTCGTCGTACCAGAGGCGCCCGCGGTCGCCGCCGCCGCGGATGTGCGCGATCGCGAACACCACGCCGCGGTCCAGCAGCGACAGGCGCGAGGAACGGAAGTCCACGTCCATCGGATAGCCGTAGGAGCCATAGCCGTACAGGAGCAACGGCTGCGGCGCCGTCCTTGCGCAGGTCCTTCTTCCAGACGAGCGACACGGGAATCTTCGTGCCGTCCCTGGCCGTCGCCATCAGCATCGCCGAGTCGTATTCCTCCGGCTTGTAGCCGCCCAGCACCGGCTGCTGCTTGAGGAGCTTGCGGGTGCGCTTCGCCAGGTCGTAGTCGTAGGTGGTCCGCGGCGTGATGTAGCTCTGGTAGACGAAGCGGAAAGTCGCCGTGTCGAACTCCGCGTTCGTTCCGGGCCCCGTCGAGTACACCGCCTCGGGCATGTCGATGTAGTGATGCTCGCCGGTGCCGAAGTCGGTGATGCGCAGCTTGAGCAGGCCGTCATCGCGCTCCTTCGCGACCCAGAACCCCTTGAAGAGGTCCATGTCCTCGAGCATCACGAGCTTGCGGTGCGGCAGCACCTGCTTCCAGTTCTTCTGCGCCGGGTCCATCGCCGGGGCGCGCACCAGCCGGAAGTTCTTCCCCTTGTCGTTGGTGCGGATCCAGAACTCGTCGCCGCGGTGGTCGACGTAGTACTCGTGGCCGGTCTTGCGCTTCACGACGAGGCGCGGCGGCGCCTCCGGCTGCACGGCGGGGATCACGCGCACCTCCGACGTGTCCTTGGAGTTGCTCGTGGCGACGATCCAGGCGTCGCTGCGCGTGGTCGCCGACGCCCAGGTTGAAGAGCTCGTCCTTCTCCTCCCAGACCAAGCGTGTCCTTCGCCGCCCCCAGCTTGTGGCGGAAGAGCCGGTCCGGGCGCTTTGCCGCGTTCTGCTGCACGTAGAAGAGCGTCGCGCTGTCCATGGCCCACGCGATGTCGGCTACGCGCTCGAGGCGGTCCGGCAGCAGCTCGCCCGTGCGCAGGTCCTTCACGTAGACCGTGTACTCGCGGTAGCCGGTGAAGTCGGCCGCGTAGGCGAGGTAGTTGCCGTCCGGGCTCACTTCCCAGAAGTCGACGCCGGTGTAGGCCTTGCCCTTGGCGAGCTCGTTCACGTCGAGCATCACCTCCTCGGGCGCCTCCATCCAGCCCTGGCGGCGGCAGTAGATCGGGTACTGCAGCCCCTCGACCTCGCGCGTGTAGTACCACCAGCCGCGGTGCAGGTAGGGCACGCTCTCGTCCGTCTCCTTGATGCGCGAGAGCATCTCCTTGTAGAGGCTTGTCCCTGAACCCCTCCAGCGGCTTCATGACCGCCTCGGTGTAGGCGTTCTCGGCCTTGAGGTAGTCGATGACGGCGGGGTTGTCCTTCTCGCGCAGCCAGAAGTAGTTGTCGACGCGCCGGTCGCCGAACTTGGTCATGACCTTCGGGACCTTCTTCGCCGCGGGCGGTGGCGGAGTCGATGCGGGCAGCTGGGAGGCGAGGGAGAGGGTCATGGCGAGGGCGGCAAGGAGAACCTTTACGGTCTCGCGGGATCGTTCGAGTAAATGGCATGGGAGATTGGTGCAGAAGTGGTGTTCTGGATTCAAGTCGCTGACGAGACATCGTGCCGTAGACACCAGGAATCAAAGCAATCCGGAATCACTCACCTGTCGTTGGGGTAGGGTCTGTAGCGAGCTTCGAGGCATGCGGCTACGAGTGTCCGCAGGAGCTCGAGATTGCCGCGCAGGCCGCCGATCTTCGTCGGCACAGGGCCGCTGCCGGGTAGCGCCGGATCGTCGGCAGCTCGACGCAGCGAAACCGAGCCGCGGCGCGCGGTACGACAGGTACGCGAGCAACTCGTAGCTGGCGAAGACGCTCGCGGAAGAGCGCGAGCCGCGGATCGGCAGCATGCGGCGGCTATAGGCGCGGAATCCCTGCGTCGTGTCGGTCCAGCGAAACCCGGAAAAGGCGCTGAGCAGCGGCGCGTGGATCCAGCGGATGGCCCACTCGCGGAGCGCGGCGTGTTCTCGGCCATGCCCGCCCGCGATGAAGCGCGAGGCCTGCACGAAGTCGACCCCGGACTCGAGGGCCTCGATGAAGCGCGGGATGGCCTCGGGGTCGTCCTTGTCGTTGCCGTCGATCGTGACGATGCCGTCGTAGCCCTGGTCGAGGGCGAAGGCGTAGGCGCAGCGCAGCTGCGCGCTGAGCTTTCCCGGCCCTGTCTTGACGAGCAGGCCGCGCACGCCTGCCGACTGGCGCATGCGCCGGGTCCGAGCGAGCCGTCGGTGCTTCCGCCGTCGACGATCACGATGTCCGCGCATGCGCGGCGATGCCGAGCGCGCCCATGCGCGCGAGCAGGCTGCGGATCCGCGCCCCCTCGTTGATCACGGGGATGACCACGCAATGACGCTGGCTCCGCCCGAGCCAGAAGGCCGCTGCGGTACTCGGGGACTTCCCAGGCGCGGCGCTGCGCCGGGTCGATGTCGCTGTGGCCGCCGATGCTCTTCTGCATCACGACACCCGCGCGGTGATGAGCACGACGCCCACCGATCACGAGCGCGATTCCCGCTGCCGTCGTCCAGTAGAACGGTTCGCGGAAGAGGACGACCGACAGCAGGGCGACGGTCGCGATGGCGCCGGAGGTGAGGATGGGATGCGCCACGTTCAGCGGCAGCCGCGTGAGGGCGACCGCGTAGAGGACGAACGGCGGCGCCGTAGAGAAGCGATCCCCAGCCCAGACGGGCACGTTGCGAGACGCGCTCCAGGGATCGCGCAGCGAGGGAAACGAGCGTGGCGGCGTGACCGCGATCTTCACCAGCACGCTCGCCGACGCGTTCGCCGCGATGCCGAGGATCAGGATCAGCCACTTCATGCGATTGCCTCCCGTCCGCGCCGTCATCGCGATAGGCACGGATCGCCACCGCCAGCGCGCGATCGATCGCCGCGACGTGCGGCTCGCGCCTTCGGCGGCCAGCATCTCGATGCTCACGATGCGGTCCGGCGCGTGACGGCGCAGGGCAGCGGCCACGCTCGACGTGATCGGTGCCCCCGTCGCCGAGCGGCACGAGGTCGGGCTCGCTCGCATGGACATGCGCGATGATATCCGCAGTGGCCCGCGATGAGGGCGGCGGCATCCTCCCCGTTGATCGTGATGGTGCCGGTGTCGAGATGCAGGCGGATGGCGGGGTGGCACCAGCCCGGACGATCGCAGGCGGCTTCCGCGGTGCGTGGTCATGAAGTTGCATCCGTACCGCGCGGGATTGGGCTCCAGGCAGATGCAGACGCCGTGGCTCGCCGGCGATCTCGCCGAGTTCGCGGAAGAACGTCGACGGCCAGCCGTTCGGTGTCCGCGTCGGACAGCCCGGACCGGTCGCGGTTCTTCGGCGAACCGAACACCAGCCGCGTGGCGCCCAGGTGCTCGGCGATCCGGCAGACGGCGCGCAGGCGGTCGCAGCATGGCCGCGCGCGATTCGCGGTCGCCGAAGAGGTTCAGTCCCGTCGTGCCGAAGAGCAGCGCCTGCATGCCGGTGATCGCGATGCCGCGCGCCTCCCACCACTGCCGCACGCGGCGGATGTCCTGCGGTCGTGGCCGCGCGCGGGATCGGGAAAGTACTTGCCGGGCGCGACGTCGATCGCATCCACGCCGTGGCGCGCGAGCAGCTCGGCGACGGCCGTCGTCCTCCGCGACGTCCCACGCGATGTTGGAGATGGCAATCCTCACGGGCCGGCCTTCGGCGGGCAGCGTGACCGGCTCGGACTGCGCGTAGGCGCGGATGGCGAGCAGCGATTCGCGCCGGCAGTACTGGTAGTCGTCCGGACGCCGCCGAACGCGCGCGCGTGAAGGGATGCGCATGTCGTACGTCGCGGGCGCTCCCGCGAGCACGTTGTCGAAGGGGCGCCCGAAACCGGCCGAGGCGACCTCCGCCACGCTCACGGGCTCCGCCGTCAGGTGCAGCAGCTCGCAGCCCCAGCGACAGGGCGGTCTCGATGTCGTGCCACAGGCAGACCATCGGGTAGAACTGGAAGACGCCGCGGCTGTCGATCGCGTGCAGGTTGTTGCCGTTCAGGAAGTCGAACACCACGTTCTTGCGCAGGCCCGGGCCGACGAGCCCGGGCAGCCGGACGATGAGGCTGCTCGCGGAAACTGCTCGTCGACGACCTTCTCGAGCCGCCGGCGATTGCAGCCCGTAGGCGTGCAGGCCGCTCCTCCTCGACCGGGCTTTCCTCGGTGACGCCGACGGGCTCGCGAAAGACGTCCACCGTGCTCACCAGCACGAAGGCTCTCGCGCGGATCGTGCGCAGGTGACCGATCAGCCCGTCGATCGGCCTGGCGGTCCGCCTCGGGATCGCGGTTGGCGATCCATTTCTGCGCCGGCGCCGCCGCGCAGACGACGAGGTCGAAGTCCTTCCCCGCGCACTCGCCGATGTTCGGAGGAGCGATACAGGCCGTCGAAGCCGCGCTGCCGGAGCAGCGTCGAACCCACGAAGCCGGAATGGCCGATCAGGGCGCTAGGCATGTCGTTCTCCGGAGGTTGCGTCGCATCGGGCGACGCTCGTCAAGGGCGCATCCGCCAGCGGCGACGTCGAGCCGCTCCAGCACGTCGTAGATGTTGTCGATCTTGCCGCCCAGGATCGAGAAGCAGTCCGGAAGCTCGCGGGTGGCGCTCGAAGAGGATCGGGCGGCCGTCGTCGCCCTCGTTCTTGACGAGCACCGTCTTCACCTCGAACAGCGACTCGACGTACGTCGCCTCGCGCACCGCGGGCAGGTAGCGGGCGGCTGTCGCGGACCATGCGGTCGACGCGCGTGACCTTGTCGTAGTCGCGCAGCCTGCGGTTCGGGATCGACGCCCGGCTCGTCCAGCCATTGCAGGTGCGGCGTGTAGCGCACGTGCGAGAGCGTGTGCAGCCCGCGCGCCGGGAACGGCATCATCGAGAAGAACGGCCCGTCCATGACCGTGACGCCGAGCCCGGCCAGCTCGGGTGGCGGAACCACCAGCGCCAGTTCGGTGATCTCGTGCTTGAGGCGCATCCGCGTGCCGGGAAAGTCGCCGCCGAACTGGTTCAGTCCGCTGTAGGTGCAGTTGAAGACGAAGCGGGCCGCCAGCCCGCAGCGGCACCGCGTGCGGCGCTCGCGCACTCCACGACGAAGTTCGCCGCCGGCCGCGCGGATGTCGCGCACGTCCGTGTCCGAGCATCACCTCCACGCCGGCGGCGGCCAGCGACTCGCGCGCCATCCTGCGCAGCACCATGGCGTCGAAGGCGTATTCCTCGACGAGGAACGACGTCCTCGATGAGCGCCGGCGTCGAACAGCGCGCGCACCGACTGCTGGCGGCTGGCGCGAGCTGTCGCGCCGATCTCGTCGCAGAACCGGCGGAACTGGCGCGCCGTCACCTTCGAGTTGCGGCGGGCGATGGCGTAGACCTTCGTGAAGTCGCGCGTCGACGGCATCCGGGATAGTCGCGTCACGAAGCGCGGCAGGTTGACGCGGCTGCGGTAGGCCGTCGTGAAGCTGCGCGGGTAGTGGTAGCCGTTGTGGACGCGCGCCTGGTTGCGGTAGGAGGCGCGCGTGAGGAGCTCGCCTCTCGCGCTCCAGGAGCGCGATCCTGCCGAGCCCCCAGCGCGTCGCGACAGATGGGTGGCGACCGCGGCACCGTAGAAGCCGCCGCCGATCACCACCGCGTCGTAGGCGCCTGGCATCGGCGCCTCAGGCCGGGCGGCCCGGTGGCGAGCCGCGGCGCCGGCAGTTCGCCGCGGCGATCGCAGCCTCCTCGATGTTGAGCCTCTCGCGCCGCGTGATCACCGCGCTGGTGAACTCCTGCCCGACGTTGTAGCTCGGGCCCTCGTTGCTGAGGCTCGCCATCTGCAGGATGTACTCGCCGAGCACGAGCAGCACGAGCGAGATCAGGAAGAACATGCCCGATTGCTGCAGCGACAGCGTCACCCAGCCCGGCGCGACGTCGGCCTTGAACAGGCCGATCGCGATGACGTAGGCGGAATAGACGACGTTGGCGATCGCGCCGAACAGGGAGAGCGTGGTCACCAGCCGCATCGGGCCCGCGCGTCGTGGTGACCAGCAGCCGCATGCCGCGGTCGATGCTCTCGCCCAGCCGCTTGACGGGCGCCGACCGGGGCGCGGCGCTGTAGCGCAGGTTCGTTCGCGCGAATCCGCCCGTGGCCGGCAGGTGCCGGTAGGCGAGCGACGGCATCTGGTGGCGCAGGATGAAGTTGACGACCCGCTTGCTCACGACGCGGTATTGCGGCGCGTCCCGGGACAGGTCGATGCCGTTGAACCGCTCGTAGAGGCGGTTGAAGACGCCGTAGCAGATCCGGTAGGCGAGGCTCTGCCGCGGCTTCTGCTCGTTGGTGGCGAACACCACGTCGGACCCTCCGACGGCCTGGTCCAGCATCGTCGCCAGGAAGGCGATGTCGTCGGTCATCGGGTCGAGCACGGCGACGAAGTCCCCGAGCGCGTTCTCGAGGCCGACCCACGACGCCGTGTCGGATCGACTTCCTTGGTGAGCGCGTAGACCTGCAGGTTGGGGAGCCCGCCCTCGGCCGTCAGGCCCTTGAGGACGGACACGCTGTCGTCCTGCGAGGCGTTGTCGACGACGATCAGCTCGTGGTCGCTCACCAGAGCGGATAGCGGGCGCGGACAGCTCCGCGAGGAGGCCCGCCAGTTCGGCCGAACGGTTGCGGACGACGACCACGACGGACAGGAAGATCGGGTAGCGATTCATCTGGGCCTGCTATGGCGTTCAAACGGTGGCTATGTAGAAATGCATCGGTTCGATTTTACGTGCGCGGATCAATTCATTCATCCATTACCCGCGCTTCGGCCGGAAACCCCACCCGGCCGGGATCGATGGGCTGACCCGAGAGTGACACATTCAGGTATTTGCCATTTGCCGCGGCGCTCGTGATCCGCCCCCCCTCGCCGCCAGGGAAGACCACTTTCCTGCCGGGGAGGAATTCTCGCGGTTCACCGCGGTGTTGGGAACGAAAAACGCTTCGCCCCGGCGAGCAATGCCTCTGGTCCAGTTCTCGTCCGTCAGGTAGAACCGCTCCCAGGACTTCCTGCAGGCGCCTGTTCCGATCGTCCGGTCGATTTCCCGCTTGGGAACCCGCATGGTCCATCCCTCGAAATAGATGGGCAAGACCACGGCCCTTTCGGGTTGGCCGGGTCGGGGGATCGCCCCCTCGAGGCAAACCGTGTCGAGAAAGCTGTCTCCACCCCGGATCCGCACCGCGGCCCGGACGTCTCGAAAAGCCAGGCAACGCTCGCCAGATAGCCGCCGGCAATCAGTACCGCGAGCAGGCGGCCGGCACCGGCTACTGCCGGCCTGTCGTCAACCGACATTTGAGCCAACGCTGCCACCGTGATGACGATCACGAGGGCATTCAAGCCCATGAAATAGCGGTCGGGAAAAGTCGTACGGTACCCGCCCAACTGCTCTGTCAGGCTCTGCCGCATCACTACCGTGGCGACCCAATAGAGCAGCAATGCAGCGGACGAAAGCGCAATCAGCCTCCTGCCGCCCGGATGGGTGGACCCGCTCCATGCCCAGACTACGGTCACCAGCCAGGCGAAACCCATCGATGCCGACAACACGTCGGACAACTTCGCATACCAGGGAAATACGAACGGATACACGATTGCTCTCGCGAACACCACCTCGACCAGGCTGCTCGCACGCAGGCTTCCGGTCACCGTCGAGACTCCGAGCAGCAATGGTCGACTGGCATTCCACGCAACGACAGCAAGGATCAATGCAAGAAGCAGGAGATCCAAACGCCTGAGCGTCCAGCCCCCCGCTCCCGCGCAATCCTGATCGCCAGGAGCGCAGCCAGCATCAGTGCGCAAATCGGATTCGTGACCGCACAGAACAGCAGAATCGCATCGCGGGCCGCGCGCCGGACTCCATGCGATGCGCTCGACTCTCCCCAGTACCAGGTCAGCGCCATGATCGGTACGCACAGAAACTCCTATGTTGGAGATCCTGCCGATGATCTCGTTGCTGGAGTCTCCCAGCGGCAACAGCAGCAGCAACGCAAAGAGCAGTAGCCGGTGGGCGGTGGGAATTGCCTCTCTCGTCGCAACGTATCCGAGAGTCGCAAAACCCGCATAGAAGCCGTAAGAGGCAACGGCAATCGATTCGGGTAGGCATGACAGGGCGTTTCCGCAAATTGCCTTCGACGCCATCACCGCCGCCCAGAGGAAGGCCATGTTCCCCCACACCAGGTACTGGGCTTCGCCCCAAGGAATGCAGCGACCCAGCCCTTGCTGAGCGCCATTCCGATCCACACGCCATCTTCCGTGTACATCACGGGATTCAGGAGTGGGTCGGGATTCCTGGCAATCAGGATCACAAACGCGATGGCGAACAAGCCAAGCCCGACTCGCTTCGGGCTCGCTTCGATCCTGCCAATCAAGCGAGCGACGACATGCGACGCGGATTTCAAGGGGATCGAACGGGATTGAAGTTTCACGAAGCGCGGACTACGGGGAGCGAGTGAAGGCTCGCGCGCTGTCCAAGCCAAAGCCCCTGTGCTCCACGCCCGAGCACGCGTTTGGCGTATCGAGATCGATTCTGATTCCGCGAACCTGGTCGAGCACAACCCATCGTGGTGACGCGTCGAGAGGAATCACCAGCATCCCATCCTCCGCAGCAAACTTCACGCTCGCCACTTCACGCGGACCATTGTCTTCGTCGCCCCACCAGTACACCTGCAGCCGGGGCTCCGCCCGCTTACCGGCACAGGTGAAATCAAAGCCCAGCAGACCGACATCCCTACCGGCGATCTTCTTCGGGCCGATGTCCAGCGAAAGTCGCGGATCAGGCCCCTGCGACCGCAAAGCCCGCGCCTGCCGGGCGCAAGTCCGCCGGCAAGATCGAAATGTCATCCAGGACTTCTCCGGCTCGACTCGCCTCTCGAGCGAGTGCCAGGACTTTCCCCACGAGATCGGAATCTTGCCGAGGTCGGGAATGCGAAACGCCCGATCCCAGAGCTGCAGCGCATGCTCCCGGGCGGCGGATCGGGAAAGATTGATGGTTACCTGCCGACTCTGGTCGAACTCGTCCTTGCCGAATGGCCCCCCCTCCAGCCAGACGGCCCCGCCCTCCGTTCGGACCCGCTGCACGATTCTCCACTGGCCACTTGGAAGCTTGAGCGAATCGCCCGGGACGAGTTGCGAAGCCATTTTCGCGTCTTCGATGAGAATGGCCGCCTCGCTTCGCGACACGCCGCGATGCCAGTTGACGTCCGAAAACTCCCCAAGGCGTAGTGCCATCTCCTGGGGCGTCCTGGAGCAGCGGATGCGCCCGTTTCCATCCCTTTTCGTCTCGCCACGACAAATCCATTGCGCAGTTCCGGCGTGTACGTGTCGAGGACAAATCGATAAAGCACCGGGAAACGAAGAGCCAGTCCACCGCCATCGTGATTGAAGTTTCCAGCCTCCAACAACGCCACCAGCGGGGGGTGCCGGCGCAACGCGTCCACTTCCCGGCGTTGTTGATTGATCGATACCATGTTGAACGGGGCCGTTGTCGCTACCACGGGCGGTCGGCCAAGATAGAAGTGTTGCGCGTGACGATTGGTGAGATCCAGGTAGGGCTCTCGGGGCGGCAGTAACTCGTCCAGCGTCTTCTTGAGGCTCTGCAGCCGGTTCCACTGGGCGGCGTCGACGATCGCTTGACCAACGTGGGCATTCCGGCGCCCGCGCCATCCACGGCCATTGCGGGAAGCCTGGAGGATCGGGCTCGCGACCCCGTCCAGCGAAGCACGCGACACCGACGAGATCGCGATCGCCGAGCACGCCGCCCCGACGACGAGCGCGAGCAGCGCTCTCCCTTTCGAGTCGAGGAACGGCAGCAGGAGCAAAGGCACCACTGCGGCCCACGAGAAGACGGAAAGGACTCCGGCACGCGATTGCGCTGCGGGATCGATCCTCCCCATGGCATAGGGAGACAAGGAACACGAACACGAGGAAGGCCGGAATCGCGACGCCAATCAGCCATCGATGAGCGGCCTTGTCGCGATATTGCATGGCGATCAGACCCGCGGCCAGCAGTGGAGCCGCCAACCAGGCACTCGAACGAACTCGAAAACGAGTCCCGCGTTACGGCTGCCGCCTTCCCAGCTCAGGTTCCATGGAATTCCCCAGGCAACCTGGTTCACGGCACTGTTCTCAAGGACGTAGCGCACCGCCCCGTACCAGACAACGGTAAGGCCCGATGGCCGCAGCCACCACCGTCCCGGCGAGTATCGCGAGCACCCAGCGGACCCTGATGCGGCTTCGCTCGGTCCACGCAAAGTAAAGCACGGCGGGAGCAGTGGCTGCCAGCAGCACCATTCCCTGCGCAGGCACTCCAATGACAAGGAAAATTCCGCAAAGAGCCCAAACGGCCGCCCGCGGCCAGGACATTTCCTCGACAAGCAGGATGCAGCAGAACGGAACCAGCAACAGCCAAAGGAATTGTCCATCCGTAGACCCCGAACAAAACGATCGAAACAGACGCCAACGACAAGGGACTTCGTGCGCCATCGAATCGCCAGAAATGCAAGTAGCGACAAGAGTGCCTGCGTAATCCTGCGCGCCTCCGGGAAGCTGGCCGCGGTACCGTCGTAGAACAGCCGTCCCACGATCCCGGGCAAGTCGTCCGCCAGAAGGCCGCGCGGAGGGACGTAGTCCCAGTAAGGCAGTTTCCCGAAATCCAGGAGAGCCCACCATCCCAGGAGCGCCTCTCCGTAATGATAGTCATCGCTCGAAAGGGCGGGCATTGCGGTATTGCCGCACAGGAGCGCCAGCAACAGTCCAGAAACACCGCCGGCGGCGACAGCATAGCCGCCGCATCCCCTGCCATTGCTTTGTGTTGCGATGAATGCGCCGGGCGACATCGACAAGTCCCAGGATGACGATGGCGAGGACGACGAACCGGAGCCCCATCGATGTTGCCATTGGCACTACTGCACCGTCGGGCGCAATCAATCTTGCCGGCAGGAGAACTGCGTAGAACGCGAGCATGCCCATCTGCGCAACGACTAGCACCCAGGCCAACGAGCGGCGCGCAATTTCTTCCGCCGTCCCGATCGCCATGGCAGCACATGTCAGCATCACCGGAAACGCCCACCGCGACAACTGGGCGGCCCGCGCAACCGTGCCCTCCGACATTTCGAAAAAGCGTCCGCCGAGCAGCGCGATTTCGAGCGGCAAAGCGAAAGCACCGACACCGCGAACAGCGCCACGCTGCGGAATCCAATGTCCTCGCCACTTTCACCGGGCTTGCGCCCGGCACCAGTCACAAGCGCTGCCACACCGGCAAAGGACACGAGAACCATGAACGGGTCCACCCGTCTACCGAGAACGGCCCCGGACCCCGCAATTGCAATTGGAATTGCCCATAGGAGCACATGCTCAACCAATGCTCCGGCCGTGTCTTCCGTGGCTCCGACTTTGCCAAGACGCGACTTCGCTGCCCGCCATGCCCAGAGCGCACCAACCAGCGCAGCAACGAGCGCCGGAAGGGCTGCGAGGTCCTGGTTCTTGGTGTAGTTACCCACGCGAGCGCCCCGACGATGAACTCCGGGTACTCTTGCGGGCCAACTATGAAGCGCTGCGTAGCGAACAGCGCGAATGCGCAAGCGACGGCCACCACAACAGTCGCGGCAAGTATGTCCCAACCGCGCCCGCGGCCCTGTTTTTCGGCCTTCATGGTTCAGGAACCCACCAGCAGGAGTTGACGCCTCCTGCTACATGCCTGACTGGCATGCACGCAACTTCCTGGATTAGATTGATCCGGGAATATCGCCAACGTCAGAGCCGAGGTACGTGACCTCAAGCTGACATTCTACAGGGGCAAAAGTGGTCAGTTCCCCTCCCGCTGGTTTCGAATTCAGGGCCTGCCTCCACAATCGCCTTTCGGGCTACTGCAGGCACCCCTGCGCGATGATGGCGGCGACGCGCGCCTGGAACTCCGGGCTCGCCACGAAGGCCTGGCGCACCTGCTCGCGCGTCTGCGCCCCGCTGGCGATCTGGTTGATCCAGAACTGCACGCCCGCCCAGGTCCCCCGCCGCGGCGCAGGAACGCGTTGTAGAGGTCGCCCACGTACTGCGCGTTGGTGCGCCCGCGGTTGGCGTACTGCGCGCTGTTGGCGAAGGCGCTCGAGATCGTCTCCACCTGCGCGTTCACCGCCGCCCCGCCCTGGCACTGCGCCGTGCGGAACTGCCCCAGCCAGAAGTTGAAGCCGCCGTCGTCCGGCAGCGCGCCCAGCAGCCCGCGGTAGAAGTCCACCACCGTGTCGACCTCCTTGCGCGTGGCCGTGGTCGCCGAAGATCGCCTGCGTGAAGCTCGCGAACTCCGCCGAGAACATGAACGAGGCCAGCACCACCTCGCGCGGCATGCCCGTGGTCGAGCTGGCCCTTCCAGTACGCGAGCCCGCCCGCATCCGGCGCGCGGTTGAAGAAGGTGTTGTAGAGGTCGGTCACGAAGCCCGTCGTTGTCGCGGTTGAAGGCCAGGTACTCGGCGCTGACGAAGAAGGACCCCGCCATCGCGAACCACACCTCGTTCACGTTGACGCCCGAGCGCCTGCACGCGCGCGGCCTCCGCCTCCCAGAAGGCCTTGCCGCCGGCGTCCGGCGCGCGCCGCAGGATCGAGCGGTAGTAGTGCGTCACGAGCGACTTCTCGCCCGTGCCGGAGAGCGCCACCGTCTGCGTGCCGCCGCTCGGTCGACGATGCGTGAGCGTGCCGTTGAGCGCGCCCTGCACCGCCGGCGTGAAGGTGACGGTCGCCGTGCAGCTGGCGCCGGCCGCGACCGTCGTGCAGTTGTGCGTCACCGCGAAGTGGGTCGAGGCGGTCGACCGAAGTCACCGTGAGCGGCGCCGCCGCCGGTGTTGGTGAGCGTCACCGTCTGCGCCGGCGCCGTCGTGTTCATCGACTGGCCGCCGAAGTCCACCGCCGCCGGGCTGTGGCGAGAGCGTCGGCGGGGACGCTCACCTGCTGGAACACCGCCGGCGAGGTGACCGCCTGGTTGGTGCCGTCGCCGGCGTACTCGGCCGTGATCGACGTGCTGCCCGGCGTCGAAGTTGCTCACCGTGAGCGTGGCCACGCCGTTCTGCAGCGCCACCGTGCCGATCACCGTCGCGCCGTTGCGGAAGATCACGTTGCCCGTCGGGGTTGGTGCCCGTCACCGTCGCCGTGAAGGTCACCGACGCCCCCACCGAGGTCGGCTCGCTGCTCGAGGCGAGCGTCATCGTCGTCGCGATCGCCGCGTACACCGTGTGCGCGAGCGCGCTCGACGTGCTCGTGGCGTTGCCTGCCGTCCCCGGAGTAGACCGCCGTGATCGTGTGGCTGCCCAGCGCCAGCGTGTCGGTGCGCAGCGGTCGCCGTGCCGCCCACCAGCGGCACCGCGTCGCCCAGGTTCGCGGCGCCGTCCTTGAACTGCACCGTCCCCGTGGGCGAATCTCCCGTCGACCGTCGCCGTGAACACCACCTCGCTCGCCTGCTCCGAGCTCGACGGGCCCGCTGAGCGTCGTCGCCGAGGCGCCCGGGGCCGCTGCCACCACCTCGTGGTGCACCGGAATCTCCGCCGACACCGCCGCGTTCTGCGTGTCGCCCGCGTAGGTGGCCCCGATCGAGTGCACGCCCGACCGCGAGCGCGCTCGTGCGTGATCTCGCCTTGCGCCACCGCGTCGTTGGATGCGGCGAGCGTCACCGGCGAGAGAAGACTCGCCGCCCCGTCCGTGAACTGCACCGAGCCGGTCGGCGACAAGCCCACCACCGAGGCCTTGAAGCGTCACCGACGGTCCCGAGCGTCGACGACGACGGCCCGTCCACGTAGATGCCCGTGAGCACGCACGGCACCCCGGAAGACGCTGGACGACGGCCCCTTCCAGCGAGAGCACCTCGGTGAGCGACCTGGACGGTCAGCATCGACCCGGAACTCTCGCCGTAGCCGATGCAGAAGCGCGCCCCCGGAATCGACGTCGCGTTGATGCCGTTCAGGATGTTGGCCGCGCCGCCGGCCGCGTTCGCCGTGCCCTGCGAGTAGGCGATCAGCTGCCCGGTCACGTCCGTCCAGCCCGCCGGCGTGAGCTGCGCCAGCACGAAGCCGCCGGTGTTCTTCGCCTTCGCCGCCAGCTTCGCGCCGGCGAGGAGACGCTGGGCGCGGTCTTCACCAGGCCGAAGAAGGTCGTCGGCACCAGCCCCAGCACGTAGTTGTTGATCCTCTTGCCGTAGGTCCGCCGTTCTTGTACTTGATCGTGGCTCGACCGCCAGGCCCGAATCGGCGCCGGAGACGCTGCGCCACGCCGAGCGTCTTCGGCGTCGACGCCGCCGGAACCGTCTGCGTGGTGGCCGGATCGAGGTCGAGGTACCAGTCGTTGGCTGTCGACGCTCCCGCCCCGCCCGCAGCCAGCACCAGCACCGGACGCTCGCGCGACACGTACGCGCCATCGCCGATGGACGCGTTCGAGCCGACACCGTCGCCGTAGCTTGCCGAAGCCCCAGGCCACGCCGTTCGCGTCGACGAGGAACCCGAGCTTGCTCCCGCCACCGGCGGCCACCGCTTGCGGCCGTCCCCGTCGAGCGCCACCGCATACGGCACAGCGGGTCCTTGCCCGCCGCGTCCGCGAGACCCACGTCGCCCCACGCGAGCGACGACTGCCGTCGGAGCGCAGCACCATGCACCAGCTCGGAGCCCACGGAGAGCTCGACCGCGTCGGTGATGCCCGCCACCTGCACCGCCGCCGACGAGTTCGTCCGTGCCCGCCGTTGCCCAGCGGGCCCGGCACCCCACATCCACACCCGCCGTCGCTCGTGACCGCGCCCGCGCGATTGCCGCCCGCCGAGATCCGCGTCACCATCGCCGGAGATGCCCTGCACCTGCACGGCCGCGGTGCTCGCCGCGGTCGAGCCATTGCCCAGCTGTCCGAGGCTGTTCGGACCGGCAGCCCACACCTTGCCGTCCAGCCCGAGCCCGTAGAGAGCCTGCCTCGGTCATCAGCGGCTGGTCGACGAGGCGGCGGCCCGACACCGAGCGATGGGGGTGTGGTGAATGGCACGCGCAAGCGCTTACCGCATCAAGCCCGCCGACGACACCGCGCAATCGAGACGGGTCGCCGTGACCATCTCGATAATGGCAGGCACGCCTCGCCCCTCCTCGCCGATCAGAACGGCCTCGCGCGATGCGTGGAACCTCGTCCCTTGGACGAGGCGTTCGAGCGGTTGCCGAGCTTGTCCTTGAGGCGCTGGAAGCGCAGCGCATTGACGCAGCCGTGTTCGAAAGCGCGGCAGCAGGAAGCACGAAAGCCCGCCTTTGGCCTGGGCCAGCACGAGGAAGGCATCCAGATCGGCGCCGACATGAACCACTTGTGGCCGGTGAGTGTATAGCGACGGCCGGAGCCCGGTGCGCCGACGGGTTCCGCGCGTGTCGTATTGGCGCGCACGTCCGTGCCACCCTGCGTCTCGGTCAACCCCATGCCGATGGTGACGGCAAGCTTCTCGTGCGCGGGCATGAACGAGGAATTGTAAGCGCGCCGGACAATGGCGGACGCGTCGCCGCGACGGACGGCTCGATCATCAGAGCCGGCACGGCGGCGTTGGTCATCGTCACTGGACAGCAATGGCCCGGCTCCATCTGCGCCGCCATGTAGCAACCGGCCGAGCGGACGACATTGGCTCCGGCCGCGCGCGGCGTGCCGGGCTTACCGAGACGACCCAGGCGCGCGCATGTAGTCCCGCAGTGCAGCTTATCGCCATCAGCTCATGGTAGGCGGGGATCGTACTCGACAACGTCCCGGCGGCGGCCGTTTCGATCGTGCGTGTGCAGCAGCGGCGGGTTGGCGTTGGCTTGCGCGCGAACGCGGCGGTCGCTGCCGAGCCGCAGACCGCGCTGAACGCCTCGAGTTCGCCACCAAAGGCCACACCGGCCTCACGCGCAACCGCCTCGACCAGAACGCGATCGGCCGAGCAGACCGGTTTACGTCCTCGAACGGCGCCGATTGATTGGTGACATCGTGTGTTTCGAACGGGGATGGCATGCCATGTCCAGTGGTGGTGCCCTTGACCTTTCCTGCATTCCAGTCAACTCGACGATAGCAATAGGTCGACCAGGTTCATAGATCGAGCCGCCGCCAGCGGCTGCTCGGAGACCATCGAGTTGCGAGCATCTTCGGCTTTTCCCGGTTCCCCTTCTCAGCCCGCATTCCGTCCTGTAGACGCTTTCCCCCAATTCCATTGGAGCCATTTGATCTACGGCAACGTCCGCGCGGCCGCAAACTCCGTCTATTGTCTCGGCGACCGTATTGGAGGCCTCGTATGCCAGCGACCGACCGCAAGCATTGCTTTGTCGTCACGCCTTGGCGTGAAGCCGCTGACCGAGGTCCTTTCGGTTGACGACGCGCGCCGAGACTGGCAACAATGCCCTCATCAAGCAAACGAACATCGACTTCGAGGCGATCTATACGAACATCATCAAGAAGGCAGTGGAGAGCGACGACCTGGATCTCGTTCCTACCCGGTCTGGAGACGTCAAGGAATTGGGCATGATTTATCGCGAGATGATCGGCCACATCATCGATGCCGACGTGGTGATCGTCGACATAACGCTCGAGAATCCGAAACGTCTTCTCCAGCTCGGCATCCGCCACAGCCTGCGGCGCAGCACGACAGTCGTCATCCGTCACGCGCGCCACCAGCCCCGCCTGTCGTTCAACATCGCCGGCATGCGCGCGATCGAGTACGACGACCAGAAGCTCGATCAGTCCGTAGCAAAGCTCAGGGACACGATCAAGGCGGCTTCGCCGGCAAGGAGGTCGACAGCCTGGTGCACACACTCTTCAACAACGTCCTATCACGCGCAACGCGCCGCCGATCATGGGAAAAGCAGCTGGTGAGGTGCCAGGTCGCCGGCACGCGGGACAAGGTCGTCGGCTATTACCGGCGAGATCGCCCGATCACGGAGTGCGGCGCCTGGGTCAACGCGGAGAATACGAAGATGGAGATGGGCCGGCTGCACGACGACAGCATTTCGGCCACCATCCGATTTTACGGCGCCGAGCGAAATGCACGCAACGCGATCAAGCACGACACGATCCGCGAGGAGCTGCAGTGCCACGTCGGACTGCACGGCAGCGTCGAGCCCGGAACCGTACTGGCGACAAGTCCAGGGCAATTGCGCGGCACCAACAACGTGGAGGTGATCCTGCACGTCGACGCCCTGCACGGCGAGCCGTCAAAGGGTTATCTGCCGGTGGCGACTATCCCGGTTGCATCCTCCGCGTCTTGAGCGAGGTCGAGGCGATCAATGCCGGCAAGCGCGTGTGCCGCTACGAGTTCCGCAAGAACTGGCGGGGCTGCAACTATCAGAAGGAGATCGCGCCAGTCAAAATCGAGAAAAAGATCGAGGCGATCGTCATCCCGCTCTTTGGCAGCCGTACGAGCGGGCAGCATCCGCAGGATGTCGCCGATCAGCTGTTCAGGGCAGCGAGCGTCTACTTCGAGGACATTCCGAACTCGTCGATCAAGGAGATTTTCTATCTCGCCTATACCGAGAGCGATCAAGTATCGCGAAGGCGCCATCGGCAGCCTCAATCGAGGACAGAATGTCCGCCTCAGAGATCGTCCAGACCGAGATCGGCCAACCGGCGCAGAGCGTCTCCCCGTCACCAACGATCACCCGGCCCAGTGGCGCGGCGCCGCCGTTCAGCTCCGTCACCGACATGCCGGAGCGCGGAACGGGGCGGCTCACCTGACCGCTACTTCAAGAAATCGGGCGGGATCAGGCCTGGCAGGAACAGCGACACGGCCGGCCACACGATCACCAGCGCGAGGACCAGAGCATCGGTATCAGCATGAGCAGGACGTCCTTGATGACGCTGCGGACGCGCATGCCCGCAACCGAGCACGCGATCATGGGCATAGTCCATACGGCGGCGTGACCAGACCGAACGCCAGCGACACGATACCGATCATGGCGAAGTGGCACGGGATCCATGCCGACGCCTGGCCAGCGGCTGCAGGATGGAATCCACTGGAAGAACGACGATGGCGGGATTCATCGAGGAAGCAACTGATCGACGAGGAAGACGCAGGCCACGAAAAAGCCGACGTCGAGGAACCCGAGGCCCGTAGCCTTGCACGCCGGCTAGAATTGCCGAGGGGATCTTGTAGTAGGCGAGCAGCCAGCCGAACAGCGAAGCCGTGCCGACGCAAAACAGGGCAACGCCCGCGAGCTTGCCCGTGTCGAGAAAGGCGCCATAGAGACCCTTCATGTCGATCTCGTGATACACGAGCAAGGAGAACACCCGGCAGTAGAGAAAGCGATGGCAGGTCGACTTGGTCGCGGTGAACCAGCGAAGATCTTGCCGCCGATGATGATGCCGGGCGTCATCAGCGCCAGGAACGACTTGGCGCCCGCGCAGATCAGCTCGCGCCACGTCGCGCGCGGATAGGTCGGATAACCACGCTTCACGGCGTAGACGTGCAGACGGTCGCCATCTGTGCGACGCCTATCAATAAGCCCGGAATGATGCGGCGAGAACAGCGCACCAATCGATGTGGGTGAGAATGCCGCCCCATACGATCATCGGATTCAAATGGATGCGGGCGGTCTACTGCAAGGACAGCCGATACGGCCGTGATCGCTACGGAGAAGCTGTCGTCGTAGCCCTCTTTGCGTTGCGCCTCGATGAAAATCTTGGACTGGCTCGCCGCATCTTGGCGGGTCGAGGAGCCGGAGATGCCGGCGAAGAAGATCGAGTAGCATGGAACATTCATCCGCGCGAGGCCGCCTGGAAATGCCCGACGAGCGGCGGAGATACGTGATCAGCCGGTCGGTGATGCCGCCGACGTTCATCAGGTTGGCCGTCAGCAGGAAGAACGGCACGGTCAGCAGGATGAAGGAGTTGTAGGCGTTGAACGTCTCCTGGGCGATCGCCATCATGGAAAGGCGCGGCTCGATCAGCAGGATTGGAATGCAGGCCAGGCCGAGCGCGAAAGCGACGGGCACGCGCAGAACCATGAACAGGAAGAACAGCCCGAACAAGATGATTGCAGCCATTCCAGGGGAGAGGAACAAGCACCGGTCATCGACGGTCTCTCGAAGATGATCTCGAGGTCGTCGAGACTCTGCGGTCCGAGGAATACGAGCCAAGTGAACCCGGTGAGCGGCCAGGCCATG
>CAWAZV010000008.1:0-337868 GCA_963786635.1 uncultured beta proteobacterium
GCAATCGGAAAAGGGGTCAGATTACTTTGCACAAGATTTGTGCAAAGTAATCTGACCCCTTTTCCTTACGAGTTGAGCAGGATCTTCAGGTCGGAGGCGATCTTGTCGCCGGGCGACCCGTAGGGGAGCATCAGGCGCAGCTTGCCCTTGGCGTCGAAGACCAGCGTCTGCGCCGAGTGATCGACGGTGTACGACTCCGGCGTCCTGCCCGGCCGCTCGGCGGCGTAGATCTTGAAGTCCTTCGTCACCTTCGCCGTCGCCGCGGCATCCCCATGCAGTCCCAGGAACGTCGGGTTGAACGCCGGGACGTAGTTGCGCAGCAGTTCCGGCGTATCCCGCTTCGGGTCGACCGTCACGAACAGCACCTGCACGCGGGCGCCGTCGGGACCGAGCGCCTTCACCGCGTTGGCCATGTCCGAAAGCGTTGTCGGGCAGACGTCCGGGCAGTGGGTATAGCCGAAGAAAATTGCCACCACCTTGCCGCGGAAGTCCGCGAGCGTGCGCTCCTTGCCGTTGTGATCGGTCAGGCGGAAGTCCGGACCCAGGTCGGAGCCCGTGATGTCCACGCCGTGAAATGGCGTCTTCCCGCCGGGCAGGAACTTGTCGCAGCCCGCGGTCGCGAATGCGGCCAGCGCCAGGCCGAGCAGCGCGCGGCGCTTCACCACCACCCCTGCAGAAGCGGAAGGTAGTGGTCGACCATGAGTGCCGCGAAGAGGAGGGCAAGGTAGAGGATCGAATAGCGGAACGTGCGCTTGGCGAGCGAGTCCGTGTAGCTCAGGTAAATGGCCACGGCGTAGACGAGGAAGATCGCGTCCAGCACCAGCGCGGCTCCCAGGTAGAAGAGCCCGGCCATGCCGGTGGCGAAGGGCAGCAGCGTGGTGGCCACCAGGAGCAGCGTGTAGAGCAGCAGGTGCAGGCGCGTGTAGGCCTCGCCGTGCGTGACCGGCAGCATGGGAATGCCGGCACGCTCGTACTCGCGGCGCCGGTACAGGGCGAGCGCCCAGAAGTGCGGCGGCGTCCACGCGAAGATGATGAGGAAGAGGAGGAGCGGCTGGTAGGGAACGTCCCCGGTGATGGCCGCCCAGCCGAGCACCGGCGGCATCGCCCCGGAGGCGCCGCCGATCACGATGTTCTGCGGCGTGGCGGGCTTGAGGATGACGGTGTAGACGATCGCGTAGCCCACGAAGGTGGCGAGTGTCAGCCACA
The DNA here is from genome assembly GCA_963786635.1 of uncultured beta proteobacterium. Lineage (GTDB taxonomy): Bacteria > Pseudomonadota > Gammaproteobacteria > Burkholderiales > Usitatibacteraceae > FEB-7. The sequence goes on from CAWAZV010000008.1 coordinate 1,207, forward strand.
TGGTGAGCGGGTTCACCGCGTGCCAGAGGATGGCGAGCCCGAGGCCGCCGACCGCGCCGGACATCATGAGGATCTGCGCCGTGGTGATCGAGCCCATGACCGTGGGGCGACCGCGCGTGCGCGCCATCACCGCATCGAGCTTCTGCTCGACGAGGCAGTTGAACGCCGCCGCCGCGCCGGCCACCAGCGCGATGCCGACGGTGCCGTAGACCATCGGCACCAGTGGCGGGAGCCCGGGGGCGGCCAGCAGCATGCCGATCACCGCGGTGAACACGATGAGCGACACCACGCGCGGCTTCGTCAGGCGCCAGAACTGGCCCAGCACATCGGCCGCGCCCTGGATCGCTTGTTCGGTCATCGCTGGGTCTCTCTCCGCGCCTGGGTTGTCTCGTCTTCCGCCTGCGGCCTGTGACTGCCGCGCGGGTCGCGAATTATACCGTCTCGGTTGGCCCGGCCCTTCCTAGCCGATCTGCGAGGCCTTGAGGAGGCGCTCGAGGTCCCGCAACATCCGCCGCGGTTCCGCGTCGACCGGGAAACGCATCATGACGTTGCCCAGCGGATCGACGAGGTAGACGTGGGCCCGGTCGTTCACCGCCGAGAGTGGCAGCAGCGTGCCCGGTTGCACCATGATCGCGACGGTCCCCTCGAAGGGGGCCAGGGCCTCGGGCGCCAGGGTGCGCGTGTCATCCGCGACGTAGACGCGCATCACGCGCGACGCATTGCGACCCAGCATCAGCCGCAGCTGCCGCATCAGGGTGAGCTTCGCCACGCAGGCATCCGGGCACGCCCCGGAATCGGAGGCGATGAGCACCCACTTGCCGCGCAGCTCCTCGAAGCCGAAGCTGCCGCCGCCGACGCGCAGGAACCGTGCGGTGGTGATTGCCGCCGGCGGCGTGATGAGCTGGCCGTAGTTGGCCGTGCCGGCCGGCTGGAAGAAGTGATACGCAACCGTGGAGGCGACGATCGGAGCCGCGAAGAGCGCCATGATCGCCAGGAGCTTCAGGCGGGCCCGGGCGATCATGCCGCGTGCCTGCGCAGGTTCAGGCCCACCCAAAGCGCCACGACGGTGATGGCGAGCGAGTACCAGGTGAGGGAATATTCGCGGTGCTTGGCGATGCCCGTATCGGGCTTTTCCGCGACGGCGGCAAGCCCGGGAGCCGGCGGCGCGGCGAGCAGCACGACCGGCAGCACGTCGCGGCGGACATGCGCGGCATAGCGTGCGGTCGAGAGGTTCTGCCACACGCTGCCCGTCACGGTATCGCCGGACAGTTCCAGCACCCGGGCCGGCGGCACGGTCGCGAGCCCCTCCACCATGACATCGCCCGCGGGAACCGGCACCTCCGGCGGCGCCGGATAGGCCGCGGAGCGGGCGACCCAGCCGCGATTGACGAGGAGCAGCGCCTGGCTGCCGGCAATCGCCAGCGGTGTGACGACATGGAACCCGGCACGTCCGCCGTGGACGCGGTTGTCGACGAAGATCTGGCCGTCGGCCACGAAGCGTCCCCTGGCTCGCACGCGCCGGAAGCGCAGTTCCTCCGCGCTGCCCGCCGCGCCCGTCAGCGTGAGCGGCGCTTCCCCCGCGCGCTTCTCGAGGAGCGCCTGCAGGAACGCTTTTTCCCCGGCGCGGTCCGACTGCCAGTTGCCCAGCGAAACAGTGAGCGCAACCATGGCCACCGCCGCCAGCGTGGGGATGGGGCGCGGGGCGAAGACGAATCCGGCGACTCTCAGGGGCACCGGCCACCTGTCGCGGCGTAAAATGCCGGATCGCGGGCCTCTCCCGCACCAGCGCCCGCCGTGAAGATCGTCGTCATCCTGCTGCTCCTCGCCGTCATCGCGAGCCTTTTCTCGGGACTCTTCTTTGTCTACCGGGACAAGGGCGAATCGAACCGCGCCGCGATCGCGCTCACGATCCGGATCGTGCTCTCGCTCCTCGTATTCGCGATCCTCATCGGATCGTACTTCTTCGGGCTCGTCCCCGGCGGCCGGCTGTAGAAAAAGGGGCCAGGCTCATTTATCCAAATGAGCCTGGCCCCTTTTCTGGAGTGCGCGCCGGGCTAGACCCAGTACACGAACACGAAGAGCAGCAGCCAGACCACGTCCACGAAGTGCCAGTACCAGGCCACCGCCTCGAAGGCGAAGTGGTGGTCGGCCGTGAAGTGGCCCTTGATCGCGCGCGCGAGGATCACGGTGAGCATGACTGCGCCGAGCGTCACGTGAAAGCCGTGGAAACCGGTGAGCATGAAGAAGGTGGAGCCGAAGACGCCCGTGGTGAGCTTCAGGTTCAGGTCGGCGTAGGCGTGCACGTACTCGTAGATCTGGAAACCGAGGAAGGTGAAGCCCAGTGCCACCGTCGCGGCAAGGCCCAGGATCAGCCCCTTGCGGTTGTTCATCCGCAGCGCCCAGTGCGCGTAGGTCACCGTCACGCCCGAGGAGAGCAGCAGGAACGTGTTGAGCGCCGGAATCCCCCACGCGCCCATCGCGGTGAACTGCGGCGGCAGGTAGGGGCCGGCGGAGGGCCAGTCGGCGCGGAACTCGGGCCACAGCAGCTTGTTGTCCATGTCGCCGAGCCAGGGCAGCGAGTACACGCGCGCGTAGAACAGCGCGCCGAAGAACGCCGCGAAGAACATCACCTCCGAGAAGATGAACCAGCTCATGCTCCAGCGGAAGGACATGTCCACCTGCTTGTTGAACAATCCTCCCTCGCTCTCGCGGATGACGGTGCCGAACCAGCCGAAGAGCATGTAGACCAGGATCGCCGCGCCGATGGCGAAGACGATGCCGCCACCGCCGATCGAGTTCATCAGCATGACCCCGCCGAACGCCATGATCAGGAGGGCGACGGAGCCGACGATCGGCCAGTGCGAGGGGGGTGCGTAGTAGTAGCCGCCAGGTTGTGCGTTGCCCACGTGATGACTCCCTAAGTTATGCCTGGAACGAAAGCGTTGCGCTAACGGGTGACCAACTTCACGAGCCCGAAGATCGCCAGCACGAAGATGAGCGCGGAGATGAGCCCGGCCGCGATGACGGCCTGCGGAGTGAGGCTCTTCGCGTCCTTGTCGTACTCGGTCTTCCTCCGCACCCCGAAGAAACTCCAGAAGACCGCCTTGAAGGCGTCGATCACGACGGCCTCCCGGGCTGCTCGAAGAAGGTGTAGGAAAGCGAGATGGTCGTCATGTCCTTCGGGGCCTGCGGGCTCACCAGGAAGACGACCGGCATCACCCTTTCCTCGCCCGCGGCGAGCGTCTGGTTGGAGAAGCAGAAGCACGCCTGCTTCTCGATGTACTTGCCGGCGTTCGCCGGTGCCGCGTTCATCACCGCCTGCGCCGTCACCGGCCGGCCGAGCGTGTTGACCACGCGGTAGTTCACCGTGACCAGCTCGCCGGGATGCAGCTTCACCTCGCGCTCGATCGCCTCGAAGCGCCAGGGAAGCCCTGCGCTCGACGCCACCAGCTCGACCGTCACCGAGCGGCTCGTGTCCACCTGCGTGTTCGTGGAGCCGACCACGCGGCCCTGCGTGATGCCCAGCGACTCGCAGATCTGCCGGTACATCGGCACCATCGCGAAGCCGAAGCCGAGCATGGCCACGGCGATGACCAGGAGCTTCGTCATCGTCTGGCGGTTCTGCGCGGCGAGCACGGCGTCCATCAGCGGGCGAACTTGATCATGTAGGTGAGATAGATGCCCACCACCATGGCCGCGAGCACCACCGCGGTCATGATCGCCCGGCGCTTCTGCTCCGGCGTGGGCTTGTGGCCTTCGGCCATGGCGAGATCCCCGCTCACTTGATGACCGGGGCGGTCTCGAAGGTGTGGTACGGCGCCGGGCTCGGCAGGTGCGTCCACTCGAGCGTGTCGGCGCCCTCCCAGGGGTTCGCCGCCGCCTTGCGGTCCGAACGGATGCACTCGATCACGACGTAGAGGAAGAGCACCTGCGAGAAGCCGAAGATGAACGCGCCGATGGAGGACCACATGTTCCACTCGGCGAACTGCAGCGCGTAGTCGGGGATGCGCCGCGGCATGCCGGCAAGCCCGAGGAAGTGCTGCGGGAAGAAGGCGATGTTGAAGCCGATCACGGAGAGCCAGAAATGCAGCTTCCCCAGGCCCTCGTGGTACATCTTGCCGGTCCACTTCGGCAGCCAGAAGTACACGCCCGCGAAGATCGCGAAGAGCGCGCCCGAGACCAGCACGTAGTGGAAGTGCGCGACCACGTAGTAGGTGTTGTGGATGGTGATGTCCACCGGCGTGATGGCGAGCACCAGGCCCGAGAAGCCGCCGATGGTGAACAGGCACAGGAAGCCGATCGAGAACAGCATCGGCGTCTCGAAGGTCATCGAGCCCTGCCACATCGTCGCGATCCAGTTGAAGATCTTCACGCCCGTGGGCACCGCGATGAGCATCGTCGCGTACATGAAGAAGAGCTGCCCGGCCGCGGGCATGCCCACCGTGAACATGTGGTGGCCCCAGACGATGAAGGACAGGATCGCGATGGAGGCCGTGGCGTACACCATCGAGGCGTAGCCGAAGAGCGGCTTCCTCGCGAAGGCCGGGATGATCGCCGAGATCACGCCGAAGGCCGGCAGGATCATGATGTACACCTCCGGGTGCCCGAAGAACCAGAAGATGTGCATGAACATCGTGGGGTCTCCGCCGCCGGCCGCGTTGAAGAACGAGGTGCCGAAGTGGCGGTCGGTCAGCAGCATCGTCACGGCACCGGCGAGCACCGGCATCACGGCGATGAGGAGGTAGGCGGTGATGAGCCAGGTCCACACGAAGAGCGGCATCTTCATGAGGGTCATGCCCGGGGCGCGCAGGTTCAGGATCGTGGTGATGATGTTGATCGAGCCCATGATCGAGGAGGCGCCGAGGATGTGCACGGCGAGGATCGTCATGTCGATCGAGATGCCCTGCTGGATGATGAGCGGGGGATAGAGCGTCCAGCCGGAGGCGGCGGCACCCCCGGGCACGAAGAAGGAGGCCACCAGGAGGATCGCCGCGGGGACGACCAGGTAGAAGCTCCAGTTGTTCATGCGCGGGAAGGCCATGTCCGCCGCGCCGATCTGCATCGGGATCAGCCAGTTGGCGAAGCCCACCCAGGCCGGCATGATCGCGCCGAACACCATCACCAGGCCGTGCACCGTGGTGAGCGAGTTGAAGAACTCCGGGTTCAGGAACTGCAGTCCGGGCTGGAAGAGCTCGGCGCGGATGAGGAGCGCCATCACGCCGCCCATGAAGAACATGGCGAACGCGAACCACAGGTAGAGCGTGCCGATGTCCTTGTGGTTGGTCGTGAAGAGCCAGCGCTTCAGGCCCGTCGGGTGGGCATGCGCGTGGTCGTCGTGGTGGTCGTGGGCGTGGGTGGCAGCGCTCATTGGGGGCTCCGCAATTTCGTGATCGTCATTAGGGTCGTGGCCGGATGGGGAATCAGCCCTTGCGTGCTGCCTTCACTTCGGCAGGCAGCACCTCGCCGGCCTTGTTGCCCCAGGCCATGCGCGTGTAGGTGATGACGGCGGCCAGTTCGCTGTCGGTGAGCCGCGAGAACGCAGCCATGGCCGTGCCCTGCTTGCCGTTGAGCACCAGCGCGATCTGCGCGGCCTTCGGGCCGGTGGCGACCTTGGAGCCGTCCAGGGGCGGGAAGGCGGGCGGCATGCCCTTGCCCGTGGCCTGGTGGCAGGCGACGCAGTTGGCCGCGTAAACCTTCTCGCCCAGGGCCTTCAGCTCGTCGGCCGACCATTTCTTGTTCGGGTCCTCCGCGACGGCAGGAGCGGCGGCGGCGACCTGCTGCGGCGCGGCCTCCGGCGCGGGCATCTTCGCCTTCTGTTCCTTCACCCAGGCCTCGTAGTCGGCGGGCGCCTTGGCCACGACCACGATGGGCATGTAGCCGTGCTCCTTGCCGCAGATCTGGCTGCACTGGCCGCGGTAGGTCCCCGCCTTGTCGGCCTTGAACCAGGTGTCCTTCACGAAGCCCGGGATGCCGTACTGGTTCACGCCCAGCTGCGGCACGTACCAGCCGTGGATCACGTCGTTGGCGGTGACCAGGAGGCGGACCTTCTTGCCGACGGGCACCACCATCGGGTTGTTCACCTCGAGCAGGTAGTCGGGATTCTTCTTCTCGCCCTTCTTGTCCCACTCCTCGATCTGCGCGCGCGGCGTGGAAAGGAGGGAATTGAACTTCACCCCGTCCTGCAGGTAGTCGTACTCCCAGGCCCACTGGTAGGCCGTCACCTTGATCGTCAGGTCCGGGCTGGAGGAGTCCTTCATCTCGAGCACCGTCTTGGTGGCCGGGTAGGCCATGCCGATCAGGATGACGAAGGGAATGATCGTCCAGATGACCTCGACCGTCGTGTTCTCGTGGAAGTGCGCCGCCTTCGCGCCCACGGACTTGCGGTGCTTGAACACCGAATAGAACATCGCGCCGAACACCACGAAGAAGATGGCCACGCACACCCAGAGGATCGCCCAGTGCAGGTCGTAGATCTGCTGCGCGATGGGGGATGCCGGCGGCAGGATGTCGACGTCGTAGGCGGCGTTCGCCGTGGCGCCCGAGGCGAGCACCAGGGCCCAGGCGGCGTTGCGGAAGGATTTGCGAAGCATGTCGAGGCCCATGTTTTCAGTCTTCTTTACGTTCAAATGCGGGTCACCGGCAGCCGGCGACCGAGTTCCGCGGCCCATTCGCGCCGCCTTGCATCGGTGAGCAGCCGGCCAAACCCGACCGTCCTGCCCGCGTATCTCAGTCCCAGTCCGAACCGGCCGGACCGCTCCTCCACCACCAGCCGCGCCCACGGCGCGTGCCCTTCCAGCTCGAGCACGCTGGCCGCGCGGCGCATCTGCAGCCGCACCCTGGCCCCCGCTATCTCGACGCGCTCGTAGTCGCCGTCGTGGCGAGCGAACGCCCGGAAGGCGACGGCAACGAGCATCACTTCCAGGCCGGCGAACGGCAGGACCGGCCAGGCCCCCAGGGCGGCAGCGGCCGCGCCTGTCGCCAGCGTGGTGGCCGCGATGATCGCGAGACACGCCTTGCGCCCGAACGGGCCCAACGATCGGTTGGGCACCGCCAACCAAACCTGCGGTGGCTGATCTGGGGAAAGCGGCATCGGGCGGGATTGGGCTAGCGGCGAATTCTAGCCGAAGCCTTTGACCCGGCGCAAAAAAACCTTACTTCTTTGCGCCCAGGGGCTTGCCCTCGTTGCCCTCCTCCCCGGCATCGGGCAGCCCGTCGGGAGCCTCCCCCCGCAGGGGTATGCGGTAGGACTCCGAGGCCCAGGCTCCCAGATCGGCGAGGCGGCAGCGCTCGGAGCAGAACGGCCGCCAGGCGTTCTCGGGGGAGTATTCGACGAGCTTGCCGCACCCGGGGCAGGCCACGCGCCGGGCGGGACGCGCGGGGCCGGAACTCACAGGTTGCAGAAGGCGAGGTCGAAGGCCACGTCGTGCTCGAACACGCGGCTCTTCTGGACCCCTTCGGGAACGAGGAAGCGGATGTTCAGCGCGTACTTGTTCGCGCTGATCTCCGGGACGCAGGCCAGGGCCTCGGGGAGCATGAGGCGCAGCATCTGCGCCGGCTTTTCGCCGGGACCCTGCTGGAAGACGCCCTGGACCGCCACCAGCGATACGCTGCGCCCGCTCTCGCGCAGCACCCGCAGCACGATCGAGAGCGCGGCATGCACGGGGTCCAGGGGCCGGATCCAGGCCATGAGGTCCTCGCGCCGCGCGTCCACGGGGCGATGCATCCAGTAATGGTAGGAAGGCAGGTCGAATTCGCTCGTGCCGCCGGGGATGCTGGCGCGCTGCTTGATGGCCATCAGCCACTCGTTCTCGCGCAGGTTCTGGCCGGTCTTGCCCGACAGCGCGTGCAGGTTCTGGAACGCGCAATCGATGTCGGTGAGGAACTGGTCGAGCTTCTCCTCGGAGATCGCCGGGTTCGCCCGCAATGCCTCGAGGAAGGTGCGCTGCCGGTCGAGTTCCTGCAGCAGGTCGCTCTTCAGGTCGGCGCGGCTGCCGACCTCGAGGATCTCGAAGATGGCGGTGAGGCAGGCGTGGTGGTCATGCGGGCTGTCGTGGCGCAGGAAGAAGTGCACGCGGTCGTAGAGATCCTCCAGCCGGAGCAGAGTGCGCACCCGCTCGTTCAGGGGATATTCGTAGGTAATCACGGCCGCGGTGAGCCCCCAGGGTGCGGAGCGACATTCGGGATCGCACGATTGTGGGGCATCCGTCCCGCAATTGACAAATCGGGGCACTTCACGGGGACTGCGTCCCTGCGCGGAGGCGCGCATGCAGCCGCCCGCACTGCGCCTCGAGCGCCGCGCGGTCGCCGCCGTTCCACAGCACCTCGTCGGCCGCCTGCAGGCGGCGCCAGCGCGGCCATTGCGCAGCCATGATTGCCCGCACTTCCTCGGCCGCCAGGCCGGAGCGGGCCACCGCGCGCTCGACCTGCAACGCCTCGCTGCAGTCGACGACGACGATGCGCTCGAGCGTTCCCGCCCACGCCCCGGACTCGAAGAGCAGGGGCACGACGACCACCGCGTACGGTCCGGCGGCCGCCGCGATGCGCCGGCCCGCCTCCTCGCGGATGCGCGGGTGCAGGATGGCCTCGAGGCGCGCGCGCGCGGCTGCGTCGGTGAATGCCAGGGCGCGCATCGCGCCGCGGTCGAGCGCGCCGTCGCGGGGGACGAGGCCTTCGCCGAACGCCTCGCGCAGGGCGGGAAGCGCCTCGCCGCCCGCCCCGGTCAGGTCGCGCGAGATCTCGTCCGTGTCGATCACCGCGGCGCCTCGGTCGGCGAGGAAGCGCGCCGCCGTGGACTTGCCCGAGCCGATGCCGCCCGTCAGCCCGATGCGGCGCATCACGCCGGGAAGCGGCCGAGATAGGCGATGACCGCCTCGCGTCCCCACAGGAGGGCCACGAACCCGCCCGCCGCCAGGTAGGGTCCGAAAGGGATGCGCGCCTCGCGTCCCTTGCCGGCGAGCCAGATGCCGGCCAGGCCGACCACCGCCCCGGACCCCGCCGACACCAGCAGGATGAGCGGCAGGGTCTGCCAGCCGGTCCACGCGCCCAGCGCGGCGAGCAGCTTGAAGTCGCCGAATCCCATGCCCTCCTTGCCCGCGAGGAGCCGGAAGCCCCAGTAGACGCTCCAGAGCATGAGGTAGCCGGCGGCCGCGCCCAGCACCGCGGAGCGCAGGTCGACGAAGAGGCCGAAGACGTTGAGGAGGAGGCCCAGCCACAGGAGCGGCAGCGTGATGCGGTCGGGAAGCAGCTGGGTGTCCAGGTCGATCACGGAAGCCGCGATCAGCGCCCAGGTGAACACGAGTGCGGCGACGAGAGCCGGCCCCCACCCGAAGTGCCACGCGAGATACGCCGAGGCGAGCCCGGTGAAGAGCTCCACCAGCGGGTAGCGCACGCTGATGGGCGCGCGGCATGCGGCGCACTTGCCGCCCAGCACGAGCCAGCCTGCGACCGGGACGTTGTGGAACACGGAGATCGGCGTCTTGCAGGCGGGGCAGTGCGAGCGCGGCGTGAGGAGGTTCAGCCGCGCCTCCTCGGCCACCTCGCGCCCCTCGAACTCCGCGCAGTCCGCCCGCCACTCCGCCTGCATCATGAGCGGCAGCCGGTGGATCACGACGTTCAGGAAGGAGCCGACGACGAGGCCCAGCACCCCCGCGGCGACCGCAAGGTACGCGGGTGTCGATTGCAGGGCGGAGAGAGTCCAGACGCCGCCCCGTGCCCGCGTCAGACCGCGGTGCCCATCTTGAAGATCGGCAGGTACATGGCCACGACCAGGCCGCCGATGAGGCCGCCCAGCACCACCATGATGAGGGGCTCCATGAGGGAGGCGAGCGCGTCCACCGCCTCGTCCACCTCCGCCTCGAAGAAGTCCGCCACCTTGGAGAGCATCTGGTCGAGCGCGCCGGACTCCTCGCCGATGGCGGTCATCTGCAGCACCATGCTCGGGAAGACACCGGTGTTTTGCATCGACACCGTGAGGCCGGTGCCGCTGGAGACCTCCGGCTGGATCTTCTTGGTCGCCTCGTAGTAGACGAAGTTGCCGGCCGCACCCGCCACGGATTCCAGCGCCTCCACCAGCGGCACGCCGGCCGCGAACATGGTGGAGAGCGTGCGGCACCAGCGCGCGATGGAGGCCTTGCGGATCACGTCGCCGAAGATCGGCGCGCGCAGGATCATGCGGTCCACCATGTTCTGCATCGCCACCGAGCGCTTGTAGGCGTTGAGCAGGCAGCCAGACGCCGACGCCGAGCCCGCCGAAGAAATAGAACCAGTTGGCGACGAACCAGTCGGACATGTTCATGACGATCTGGGTGGGCGCAGGAAGGTCGGCGCCGAAGCCCTTGAACAGGTCCTTGAAGGTCGGGATCACGAAGATCATGATCACCGCGGTGATGACCAGGGCCACCACGATGATCGAGACCGGGTAGAAGAGGGCGCCCTTGATCTTGCCCTTGATCGCGATGATCTTTTCCTTGTACGTCGCGAGGCGGTCGAGGAGGCTGTCCAGGATGCCGGCCTGCTCGCCGGCGCCGACCAGGTTGCAGAAGAGCGCGTCGAAGTACTGCGGGTACTTGCGGAAGGCCTGCGAGAGCGAGGAACCGGTCTCGACCTCCGTCTTGATGTCCATGAGGAGCTTGCCGACGGAAGCGTTGCTGTGGCCCTTGCCGACGATGTCGAAGGCCTGCAGCAGCGGCACGCCGGCCTTCATCATCACCGCCAGCTGGCGCGTGAAGATCGTGATGTCCTTGTCGGTGATCTTCTTGCCGCCGCCCTGCTTCACCTTCTTCACGCTGCCGACCTGGATGCCCTGGCGGCGGAGCATGGCCATGACGACGTGCTCGCCCCCGGCGCGCATCTCGCCCTTGATGATCTTGCCGGACTTGTCCTTGCCGCTCCACGAATAGCTGTAGAGCTTGACGTCCTTCGTGTCCTTCTTGGCAACAGCCGCCATGTCCGTCCCCCCTACTCGTTCGTCACGGCCTCGATCTCCTCGAGCGAGGTAAGGCCCCTCCTGACCTTCAGCAGCCCCGACTGGCGCAGGTCGCGCACGCCGTCGTTGCGCGCCTGGTCGGCGACGTCGATCGCCGTCCCGTTCTTCATGATGATGCGCTGGATCTCCTCGGAGACCGGCATCACCTGGTAGATCCCGACGCGACCCTTGTAGCCGGTATTCTTGCACACCTCGCATCCCACGGGCTCGTAGGGCCGCCACGTGCCGTCGAGGTCCTCCTCCGCGAAGCCGGCGCGCAGAAGCGCCTCCTCGGGGAGGTCCGCGGGCCGCTTGCAGGTGCAGAGCTTGCGCGCCAGGCGCTGCGCGGTGATCAGGATCACGCTGGAGGCGATGTTGAACGGGGCGATGCCCATGTTCATGAGGCGCGTGAGCGTCTTGGGCGCATCGTTGGTGTGCAGCGTCGAGAGCACCATGTGGCCGGTCTGCGCGGCCTTGATGGCGATCTCGCCCGTCTCCAGGTCGCGGATCTCGCCGACCATGATGATGTCCGGGTCCTGGCGCAGGAACGCCTTCAGCGCCGCGGAAAAGGTGAGCCCCGCCTTGTCGTTCACGTTGACCTGGTTGATGCCGGGCAGGTTGATCTCCGCCGGATCCTCGGCGGTCGAGATGTTGATGCCGGGCTTGTTCAGGATGTTGAGGCAGGTGTAGAGCGAGACGGTCTTCCCGGACCCGGTCGGCCCGGTGACGAGGACCATGCCGTAGGGGCGCTGGATGGCATGCATCAGCGCCTCCTTCTGGTCGGGCTCGTAGCCCAGCGCCTCGATCCCGAGCTGCGCGCTCGAGGGGTCGAGGATGCGCATGCAGATCTTCTCCCCGAAGAGCGTCGGCAGCGTCGAGACGCGGAAGTCGATCACGCGCGTCTTCGAGAGAACGATCTTCATGCGCCCGTCCTGCGGCACGCGCTTCTCCGAGATGTCGAGCCTGGAGACCACCTTGATGCGCGAGGCGATCTTCTCCTTGATGGCGAGCGGCGGCTGCGCCACGTCGTAGAGCACGCCGTCCTGGCGGTAGCGGATGCGGTAGAACTTCTCGTAGGGCTCGAAGTGGATGTCGGAGGCCCCGCCGCTGATCGCGTCGTAGAGGATCTTCTGGATGTAGCGCACGACCGGCGCGTCGTCGATCTCCTCGACGGAAGCGTCGGACTGGGCCTCGCCGCCGCTCACCTCGACCGTGGACAGGTCCACGTCCGCGGTGGCCATCTCCAGCGTCTTCGAGGTGGTGTCGGTGAGCTTGGCGACGATGAGCGAGAGCTTGTCGTCCTCCACCACCACCGGCTCCATGGTGAGGCCGGTGGCGAACTTCACCTCCTGGATCACCTGCTCGTTGGTGGGGTCGGACATGCCGACGTACAGGTACTTGCCGCGCTTGCCCAGGGCGATCACGCGATGGTTCGCGACGATCTTGGCATCGAGCAGGTTGAGCGGGAGCTGGTCGGTGTCGACCGCGGCCAGGTCGAGGAGCGGGTAGCCGAAGGCGTTGGCGGCGAACTGCGAGACGTCCCTCGCGGAGAGCTTGCGCGAGGCCACGAGCTGCTGCACGAAGCTCACGCCGGCCTTCGCGGCCTCCTGCTGGATGGCCGCGGCGTCTGCCTGCTGCAGTCGCCCCTGTTGCACGAGGGCACGGCTGAGCGGGCTGAAGGATCCCGGGGAGGCGGACATAAAAGATTAAGTGAAATCAATACAATAGTGCGCCCTTTTCGTTCTGTTTGTAAACACGGGGACGAGGGTTGCGCCCGCGCCGGGGAAACGGGCGTTCAGGGGGTCGCCAGGGCCTTTTCCACCGCCGCGATCACGCGCGCGTCCTGCGGGGCCACGGCACTCGGGAAGTTCGCCGCCACCTTCCCGTCGCGCCCCAGCAGGTACTTGTGGAAGTTCCAGCGGGGCGCCTGGCCCGTGGCCGCCGCCAGGCCCCGGTAGAGGGGAGACGCATCGGCACCCGCCACGACCGACTTGGCGAGCATCGGAAAGCGGACCTTGTAGGTGCGCTCGCAGAAGTCGGCGACCTCGGCATTGGAACCCGGTTCCTGCGCCCCGAAGTCGTTGGAAGGCACGCCCAGGACCACGAGTCCGCGCTCCCCGTACTTCCGGAAGAGCGCCTCCAGCCCCTCGTACTGGCCGGTGTAGCCGCAGTAGCTCGCCGTGTTGACGACCAGCACCACCTTGCCGGCGTACTGGCAGAGGTCGGCGGGCTGCCCCTTGAGGGTCTCCATCCGGTGGTCGAGAAGCGGCGGGCAGGCCGCGGCAGCGGCGCCAGCCACGAACAGGAGGGCAACGGCAATCGTCCGGACCATCGTTTTTCCTTTCGCGACTTGGGGTTGCAACGCGCATGATAGCCATCCTCGTATAATCCGCGGTCTTGCAATCCCCGCCGCAGCCCGGCGTGGCGACACGGCCCATGCCCCTGCACGTTCTCGGCATCAACCACCACAGCGCGCCGCTAGAGGTCCGGGAGAAGCTCGCCTTCCCTCCCGAGACCCAGGCCGACGTGCTCAACTCGCTCGCGGCGCGCCCGGGCGTGGACGAGGCCGTCCTCGTGTCGACCTGCAACCGCACCGAGGTCTACTGCCGCGCCGCCGATGTCGCCACGGTGCGCGACTGGCTGCGCGAGCAGGCGAGCCGCTCCGGGCTCGACATCGAGAGCCATCTCTACACGCACTCGGAGGCCGAAGCCGTGCGCCACGCCTTCCGCGTCGCCTCCGGCCTCGATTCGATGGTGCTGGGCGAGCCGCAGATCCTCGGGCAGGTGAAGCAGTCGGTGCGCACCGCCGGGCACAGCGGGACGCTCGGCTCGACCCTGAACCGCCTCTTCCAGCACACCTTCTCGGTGGCGAAGGAAGTGCGCACGCAGACGGCCATCGGCGCGCAGTCGATCTCCATGTCGGCGGCCGCGCTCAAGCTCGCGCAGAACCTCTTCGGCGACATCTCGCGCACGAAGATGCTCCTGATCGGCGTGGGCGAGATGGTCGAGCTCGCGGCCACCTATTTCGTCGCGCAGGGACCGCAGTCGGTGGTCGTCGCCAACCGCACGCTCGCCCGCGGCGAGGCCTTCGCGGAACGCTTCAACGGCACGGCCATCGCGCTGGAACAGCTCCCCGAGCGGCTGCACGAGTTCGACGTGGTGATCACCGGCACCGCCTCGACCCTGCCCATCCTCTCCAAGGGAACCTTCGAGCGCGCCCTGAAGGCGCGCCGCTACCGGCCGATGTTCGTGGTCGACTTCGCCGTGCCGCGCGACGTGGAGCCCGATGCTTCCGACCTGGAGGACCTGTTCCTCTACACCATCGACGACCTCGGCACGATCGTGAGCGAGGGCGCCGGGCAGCGCCAGGCCGCCGTGGCGGAGGCGGAGGTCATCGTCAGCCGGCAGGTCGAGGCCTTCCAGGCCTGGCTTTCCGCGCGCGGCGCGGTGCCGGCCATCGTGCAGCTGCGCGCCAAGGCCGACGAGTACCGCACCGCCGAGCTCGCCAAGGCGAAGCAGCGCCTCGCCAAGGGCGAGGACCCGGCGAAGATCCTCGAGGGCCTCGCCAGCGGCCTGGTGAACAAGCTCCTGCACCACCCGACGCAGGCGCTCAACCGCGCCGCCGACGGCGAGCGCGATTCCCTGGTGCGCGCCGTCGAGATCCTCTTTCCCGACAACGGCAACGGCCGGGACGAGCCGGGGGAGCAATGAAGGCAAGCGTGGCCGCGAAGCTCGCGAGCCTGGTGTCGCGCGCGAAGGAGCTGGACGCCCTCCTCTCCGACCCCGACGTCACGGGCAATCTCGACAACTACCGCAAGCTCACCCGCGAGCACGCCGAGATCGCGCCGGTGGTGCAGCGCTACGGCGACTACCGGGCGGCAGAGGGCGACGTGGCCGCCGCGGAGGACATGGCGAAGGACCCGGAGATGCGCGCCTTCGCCGAGGACGAGATCCGCGCCGGACGCACGCGGCTCGAGGAGATCGCCGCCGACATCCAGAAGATGCTGCTGCCGAAGGATCCCAACGACGAGAGGAACCTCTTCCTCGAGATCCGCGCCGGCACCGGCGGCGACGAGAGCGCGCTCTTCGCCGGCGACCTCTTCCGCATGTACGCGCGCTTCGCGGAGCGGAACCGCTGGCAGGTGGAGATCATCTCCGAGAGCCTCGGCGACGCCGGCGGCTACAAGGAGGTGATCGCGCGCATCGCCGGCCAGGGCGCGTACTCGCGCCTGAAGTTCGAGTCCGGCGGCCACCGCGTGCAGCGCGTGCCGGCCACCGAGACGCAGGGCCGCATCCACACCTCGGCCGCGACCGTCGCGGTGATGCCCGAGGCCGACGATTCCGCCGTCATCGAGGTGAACCCGGCCGACGTGCGCGTCGACACCTACCGGGCGAGCGGCGCCGGCGGCCAGCACGTGAACAAGACCGACTCCGCCGTCCGCCTCACGCACCTCCCGACCGGCATCGTCGTCGAGTGCCAGGAAGCGCGCAGCCAGCACAAGAACCGCGAGCAGGCCTGGCGCGTGCTCGCCGCGCGCATCAAGGCGAAGCGCGAGGGCGAGCAGCAGGCGAAGGAGGCGAGCGAGAGGAAGAGCCTCATCGGCTCCGGCGACCGCTCCGACCGCATCCGCACCTACAACTTCCCGCAGGGCCGCGTCACCGACCACCGCATCAACCTCACGCTCTACAAGATCGACGCCATCATGGACGGCGACCTCGCGGAGCTGACCGGCGCCCTCATGGCGGAGCACCAGGCGGAACTGCTCGCCAACCTCGCCGAGAGCGCGTGAGCGAACGCCTCCCGGCATGAAGGCATCCGGCACCGGCACGTCCTCGGCGCTCGAGGCGCGCCTCGCCGGCACGCGCGCCGGGGCGGTGCGCGAGGAGTTCCTCACCAACAGCGCCTACTTCCCGCTGGCCAACATCCTCTTCGAGTGGCTGCGCGAGGGCTGGAACGCCTTCCTGCGTTCGCCGGACCCGTACACGCTCTTCGCAACGGGCCTCATCCAGGCCTGGTTCCTCGGCTCCTGGCGGCACGCCGGACGTCCGCGCCCGCTCCTCGGCAATCTCATCGGCCCGGCCTTCTACACCGTGGTCGAAGGCCTTTTCGAGGGCGCCCGCTTTTTCGACGCGCCCCAGCACCTGGCCTACTGGGCATTCGCGCTCGCCATCGGGGCGGCGCAGGAAATCCGCCTGCGCACCGGCAGCGCGCGCGCTGCGCGTCGCGGCCACGCTCGCGGAGAACGTCGTGCGCGCGGCCATCATCGTCGTGATGTACGCGATCTTCGAGGCACTCTCGAACCCGAAGAACGCGAGCTTCGCGGGGTTCTTCGCCGACGCGAGCCACGTCTACGTGACGGCGGCCCTGCTCGCCCTCGGACTCGTGATCGGCATGGCCCAGGCGACGTCGGACGGTTATCTCTCCCTCCTGCGCGCAACGGCTGCGCAACTGAAGCGCTATTCCGAGCTCGCCATGGGACGCGGCGTGCTCGAGCGGGCCGTCGAGGACGAGGCGAGCCTCGCGCCCACGCGCCGCGAGCGCGCCGTCGTCTTCCTCGACATCCGCGGGTTCACCGCCTGGAGCGAGCTGCCAGCAGCCCGAGGACGTGGTGCGGATGCTCAACGCCTTCTACGCCGCCATCGAGGCGGCCGTCACACCCCATGCGCCCATCCGCATCAAGTACACCGCCGACGACGCGCTCGTCGTGTTCGCCGAGCCGGCGGCCGCACTCGCGGCGAGCCGGGAGCTGCGCGCCACCCTCGCGCCCCAGCTGGCCGCCCACGGGCTGGCGGTGGGATTCGGAATCCACGCCGGTCCGGTGATCGAGGGCCTGCTCGGGAGCGCTTCGGTGCAGGCCTTCGACGTGCTGGGCGACACGGTCAATGTCGCCAAGCGCCTGTGCGATGCCGCCGGCGGGGGCGAAATCCTCGTCTCGGTCGAGACACCCGCGGCCGGGCTCGAAGGCGGCGCCGGTCCGCGAACTCACCGCCAAGGGCAAGTCGCAACCGCTGCGCGTGCGCGTGATCCCGTCGCCATGAGGCGCACGGTCCGCGCGGCGCTGGAGGAAGCGGCGGCCGTCATCGACCGCGTCGATGCGCGCGTCCTCGCCTGCCACGTCCTTCGCGTCGAGCGCGCCTGGCTCGCCGCCAATTCCATGCACGTCCTCTCGGAATCCCAGGATGCGCAATTCGAGTCCGCGGTGGTGCAGCGCACCCTGGGCTGGCCGGTCGCCTACCTCACCGGCACGCGCGAGTTCTACGGGCGCGACTTCGCCGTCGGCCCGGCGGTGCTCATCCCGCGGCCGGAAACGGAAACGCTGGTCGAGGCGGCCCTGCAGCGGATCTCCCCCGGCGCGACGGTGCTCGACCTCGGCACCGGCAGCGGCGCCATCGCCGTGACGCTCGCCTGCGAGCGGCCGCAGGCGAGCGTGCACGCGACGGACATCGCGGAGGATGCGCTCGCGCTGGCCCGGGCCAACGCGGCACGCCACGGGGCGCGCCTCGCCTTCGCGTGCGGATCCTGGTATGCGCCCGTCGCCGGCCAGCGCTTCGACGTGATCGTGTCCAACCCGCCCTATGTCGCGGCCGCGGACCACCACCTGGCCGAAGGCGACCTGCGCTTCGAGCCGCGCGGCGCCCTGACCGACGGAAGCGCGGACGGTCTCGACTCGATTCGCGCCATCGTCTCCGGCGCGTCCGGGCACTTGAATTCCGGGGGCTGGGTCCTCATTGAACATGGATACGACCAGGCACAGGCGTGTCGCGCCCTGCTCGAGGGCGCCGGCTTCGTCGACCTCGTGTCGATCCCCGATCTTGCGGGCATCGCGCGCGTCGCGGGCGGCCGCCGGCAATGACCCCGCATTGCATGGGGCCTTGATCGGCGACGGCGAAATGCCGCGACCGCGTCGTATCATGTAGGCCTGAAACCGACCCACCCGAGACACGAAAGAACCGCCATGAGCGCCCAGGACACCATCCGCGAGACCGTCACTTCCAACCCCGTCGTGCTGTACATGAAGGGTTCGCCGCAGCAGCCGATGTGCGGCTTCTCGGCGACCGCGACGCAGATCCTGAACCTGTGCGGCGTCGAGAAATTCGTCGCCGTCGACGTCCTGCAGGACCCCGAGATCCGCCAGGGGGTCAAGGAATTCGCCAACTGGCCCACCGTCCCGCAGCTCTACGTCAATGGCGAGTTCGTCGGCGGCTCGGACATCATGCGCGAGATGTACCAGTCGGGAGAGCTGCAGAAGCTCCTCGAGGCGGCGAAGAAGCCTTCCTGAGCCTTCTCGCGTCGCCGGGGGTCAACCCTCGCGCGGCATGAGATGGATGGCCTCGGCGAGCAGCGACACGCTCGCCGCCCCCTTCTCGTCGAGCCTGTTCCTGTGGGCCACGTGCATCGGCACGCTGAACTGCAGCGGGCATCCCTCGTCACCGTCCACGAGCAGGGTGACGTACGCGGTGTCCCCGAGGCCGACGAAGTCCTTGATGACGCCGCGGACCGGGTTCTCGCTTTCGCCTCGGGATGGCCGGTCGCGCCGGTGCAGCATCACCTTCGCCGACGGGATCACCCAGGCGAGCGTCGCACCGGCGCCATGAACCGTGCTGCACGGCGCCTCGATCCGGTAGCCGCGCCAGCGCAGGATGGCGGGCCGGGACTCGCCGCCGGCGTCCTCCAGGACGCCCTCGAACAGGTTGCGCAGCCCCAGCAGCCGCGCGGCCGCCACGCTCGCGGGCCGTGCCAGGACCTCGTAGGGGCGGCCGTCCTGGATGGTCTTGCCGCGCTGCAGCAGCACGACGCGGTCGGCCAGCATCAACGCCTCGTCGAGGTCGTGCGTGACGAGGAGCACCGGCATGGCGAGGCGGCGGCGCATCTCGGCGAGCTCGCGGTAGAGCCGCTCGCGCGTGCTGCGGTCCACCGCCGAGAACGGCTCGTCGAGCAGGAGCACGTCGGGCTCGCGCGCGAGCGCCCTGGCCACGGCGACCCTCTGCTGCTGCCCCCCGGACAGCCGCGCCGGCAGCCGCTCCTCGAGGCCCGCGAGATGCACCGTGGCCAGAAGTTCGCGGGCGCGCGCCGCGCGCGTCTCGCCGGGCAGGTGTCCCAGCGCCGCTGCCACGTTGTCGAGCGCGCTCATGTGCGGGAACAGCGCGTAGCTCTGGAACACGAGGCCCGCCCGCCGCTCGTGCGGGGGCACGTCGATCCCCTGCCTCGCGTCGAACCACACGCGGCCACCGGCCTCGATCCGGCCCGACCGGGCGCGGTAGTGGCCCGCAACGGCGCGAAGGAGCGTGGTCTTGCCGCTTCCGGAGGGGCCGACGAGCGCGGTGATCTCGCCCGGCGCGCACTCGAGCGTCGCGTCGAGCGGAATGGGGCCAGGCTGCGCGAGGCGCAGCGCCAGCCCGCGCCGGTCATCCGAGGCGGCGACCGACACGGCGGGAGAGCACGAAAGTGACCGCGATCGCGGCGAGCGACAGGACCAGCAGCAGGACGGACATCTGTGCGGCGGCGCGATCGTCGAACGCCTGCACGCGGTCGTAGATCGAAATCGCGATCGTCTTCGTCTCGCCCGGGATGCTGCCCCCGACCATCAGGACGATGCCGAACTCGCCCAGCGTGTGGGCGAAGCTCAGCACGAGCGCGGTGAGGATTCCCGGCCAGGCGAGCGGCAGCTCCACGCGCCGCAGCACCTGGCGCGGGCTCATGCCGCAGCTCGCCGCGGCCTGCCGCAGCTCGGGAGCGATCGCCTCGAAGGCGCGCTGCATCGGCTGGATCGCGAACGGCAGGTTGAAGATGATCGAGGCGACGAGCAGCCCCTCGAACGTGAACACGAGCTGGTGGCCGAACAACCGCTGCCACAGCGCGCCGATCGGCGACGCCGCGCCGAAGGCCACCAGCAGGTAGTAGCCGAACACGGTCGGGGGCAGGACCAGCGGAAGCGCCACCGCCGCCTCGACGAGGCTCTTCCCGGGGAAGTCCCGATAGGCGAGCCAGCGGCCCGCCGCGATGCCGACCGGCAGCAGGACCAGCACGGTGAGGATCGCCAGCTTCAGCGAGAGCGTGAGCGCTTCCCAGTCCAAGCGGTCAGCCTTCCATCGGGTCGCGCGTCATTGCGCCTCTCCCGGGAGCACGAATCCGTACTTCCTGAAGATCGCCCGGGCGGCAGGCTCGCGGGCGTAAGCGTAGAAGCGCGCGGCGACCGGCCCGGCACTCTTCGCGAGCGCCATGCGCTGGCGCAGCGGCTGGTGCCATTCGGCGGGGATGAGCGCGTGCTCGCCGAGTGCTGCGACCTTCGGGGCCAGCGCCAGCGAGTAGGCGATGATGCCCCCCTGCGTCGAGCCCGAGGTCGCGAACTGGGCGGCCTGGGAGACGTTCTCCCCGAGCACCAGCCTGTCCCGGATCGCGTCCCAGAGCCCGGCATGGCGCAGCGCTTCCTCGGCCCGCTTGCCGTAGGGGGCGTGCTCGGGGTTCGCGATCGCGAACTTCCTGAGGCGACCGTCGGCGAGCGCGGCGCGCAGGTCGGCGAGCGTGCCGTCGGCCCGCAACGCAGAGCCGGTCGGCACCAGGATCACGATGCGGCCGATGGCATAGGGCTGGCCCGCGTCCATCATGAAGCCGTCGCGCGCGAGGTCGAGCACGTACTTCTCGTCCGCCGAGAAGTAGAGCTGGAAAGGCGCCCCCTGGCGGATCTGGCGGGCGAAGTTCCCGGAAGACCCGAACGAGAGCCTGACCTGTTGCCCGGTGCCCTTCGTGAACTCCTCGGCCACTTCCGCGAGGGCGAACTGGAGATCCGCGGCGGCCGCGATCACCGGCGGACCGGCGGCGACGGCCGGCGCGACCGCGGCAAGGAGGAGGCCGGAGGCAGCGGCGAGCCTGGAAAGCAGCGCTCGGATGCGCATGATCGAGAGGGCCCTGGGCGATAGGACATCGCGACTATAACGAGATGCCCTCGCGATCGTGTCGATCAGGTGCCGGGCGCGCTTGCAGCTCATCCCCATCGTCCTTCCGGCCTCACACCGGATCGTTCCACGAGATGCGGCCCGCTCCCGAGAGGTCGTACCCGCCCAGGGCGCGTGCATGCCCGGCGAAGCGCTTGCCGTGCGCGAAGGCGAAGAGGGCGCGCAGCGGCGCCTCGAACCACGCGGCGCGCGAGACGCCGAGGTCCAGGCGCTCGACGACCAGCGGCACGAAGTCCAGCCCCAGGGGTTGCGCCGCGGCGCGCGCACCCAACCCGACGTCCGCTTCACCCGCCTTCACCGCCATCGCGAGATCGCCCTCCCCCATGGTCGTGGCCGTGATGCGCAGGCGCTTGCGGTCGATGCCCTCGCGGTCGAGAAGGCGCTCCAGCAGCACCGCGCTGCCCGCCCCCGCCTGCCTGGCGGCCACCCGCACTCCCTTGCGCGCGAGGTCGGCCACGGCGCGCACCTTGCGCGGGTTGCCGCGCGCGACCAGCAGGCCCTGCTCCCGGCGCGCCCACTCCACCAGCGCCACGTTGCAGCCGCGCAGCCGCTCCTCGGCCTCGGCGCGATTGAAGTCCGACAGGTCCGCCGAGGGCAGGTGCATGAGCGCGCCGGCGACCTCGCCGCGGGAGAGCCGCTCCAGCCCGTCGGCGCTGCCCTGCGTGAGGAGCGCCAGCCCGCAGCGCGATTCCCGGACGGCCCACTCGAGCAGGGGATCGTGGCTGCCACCGATCACGGGCGGGGGAAGCCCCGCGCGCTGGGCCTCGCCACCCGCCGATTGCGCCAGCCAGCGCTCGACCTCGGCCACGTCGAAGAGGAGCTTGGCTCCCGCCCGCGTGTGCGGCAGGCCCTTGCGGGCGACGAGGTCGTAGACCTTGCGCGTGCCCAGCCGCAGGTGGCGGGCGACCTCGGCGACGGTGAGCCGGGCAGGGGCGGCGGGGGGCATGGCAGCGATTCTACCGGGCGCGGGTCAAGGAGCCGATTCCAAGGACTTGGTAAAATTGCGCAATGTTTGAAATATTTGCAAGCTTCGGGGTCGCGCTCGGGCTCATCGGCGGCGCCGACCCGACGCTGGCCGGCATCGTCGTGCTCTCGCTCGAGCTCGCGCTCGCGGCCGCCCTTCTCGGCGGCGCGGTCGGGCTGCCGCTGGGCGCGCTCATCGCCGTCGGCCGTTTTCCCGGGCGGACCACGCTCATCGTGTTCCTGAACGCCCTGCTGGGGTTGCCCAGCGTCGTCGTGGGACTGGTGGTCTACCTGTTGCTCTCCCGCGCCGGGCCGCTGGGATCGCTCGGCATCCTCTTCACGCCCGCCGCCATCGTCGTGGCGCAGGCGCTGCTGGTCGCCCCCATCGTCGCCGCCCTGGCGCGCCAGACGTGCGAGGACGCGTGGCGGGAGTACGAGGAACAGCTCACCTCGCTGGGCGTCTCGCGCCTGCGCGCCGTGCCGACGATCCTGTGGGACGCCCGCTTCTCGCTGCTCACCGTGGTCCTCGCCGGCTTCGGCCGCGCTGCCTCCGAGGTGGGTGCCGTGATGATCGTGGGCGGCAACATCGACGGCGTCACGCGCGTGATGACCACGGCCATCGCGCTGGAAACCAGCAAGGGCGACCTGCCCCTCGCACTCGCCCTCGGCGTGGTCCTCATCGCCGTGATCCTTGCCGTCAACGCCGGCGCCTATGTCATTCGCGAATGGAGCGCCAGGCACCATGGCTGAGCGCTCCCCGCCGCTGCTCGAAGCCCGCGGCCTCACCGTGGTCCTGGGTGGGGTGGTCGCGCTCGACCGCCTCGATCTCGTCCTCGAGCCGGGAATGCGCACCGTGGTGCTGGGACCCAACGGCGCGGGCAAAAGCGTGCTGTTGCGCGCGCTGCACGGACTCATCGCGCCCACCAGCGGCACGATCGACTGGGGCGGGCGCAAGGGACCACCGCCGCGGCAGGCCATGGTGTTCCAGCGCCCGGTGATGCTGCGCCGCTCGGCCCTCGCCAACATCACCTACGCGCTCGCCGTGAACGGCATGGCGGAGCCCGAGCGCACGCAGGCCGCCGCCGCGGCACTCGCGCGCGTGGGCCTGTCCGGAATTGCCGGCCGCCCGGCCCGGGTGCTTTCCGGCGGCGAGCAGCAGCGCCTGGCGCTCGCGCGCGCGTGGTCCCTCCAGCCGCAGATCCTCTTCCTCGACGAGCCCACGGCCAGCCTCGACCCGGGCGCGACCGCCGAAATCGAGCGCGTGATCGCCTCCATCGCCGCGGAAGGCACGCGCATCGTGATGACCACCCACAACCTCGGCCAGGCGCGGCGCCTGGCCGACGAGATCGTCTTCATCCAGGCGGGCCGCGCCATCGAGCGCACCGCCGCCGACCGCTTTTTCGACCACCCCGCCTCGAGCGAAGCCCGCTCGTTCCTGCAAGGAGAACTGCCATGGAAATGAACCTCCCGCGCGCCTTCTGGCGCTTCAGCCTCACCTGGATCGCAGCCGCCACGGCGGCGGCAGCCCTGCTCGCGGCGCAATCCGCGCAGGCGCAGGACCCCTTCATCACCGTGGCCTCGACCACCTCGACGGAACAGTCGGGCCTGTTCAAGGAGATGCTGCCGAAGTTCAAGGCGGCCACCGGCATCGAGGCCCGCGTCGTCGCCCTGGGCACGGGGCAGGCGCTCGACATGGGCCGGCGCGGCGATGCGGACGTGGTGTTCGTGCACGACAAGGTGGCCGAGGAGAAATTCATCGCCGACGGCTTCGGCGTGAAGCGCTTCGAGGTGATGTACAACGACTTCGTCATCGTCGGCCCGAAGTCCGACCCGGCGAAGGCGCGCGGCAAGGACGTCCTCGAGGGCATGAAGAAGATCGCCGCGGCGAAGGCGCCCTTCGCCTCGCGGGCCGACAAGAGCGGAACGCACGCCGCCGAGATGCGCTACTGGAAGTCGGCCGGCATCGACCCCACCCTCGACAAGACGACCTGGTACCGCGAGACCGGCTCCGGCATGGGCCCGACGCTCAACACGGCCTCCGCCATGAACGCCTACGCGCTCACCGACCGCGGCACCTGGCTCTCCTTCAAGAACCGCGGCGAGCTCGAGATCGTCGTGGAAGGCGACCAGCGCCTCTTCAACCAGTACGGCGTCATGCTCGTGAACCCGGCCAGGCACGCGCACGTGAAGAAGGAGGCCGGCCAGAAGTTCGTCGACTGGGTGATCTCTCCCGCCGGCCAGGCCGCCATCGCCGCCTACAAGATCGGCGGCGAGCAGCTCTTCTTCCCCAACGCGAAGGCGGGCGGCTAGCGTGCGCCTGGCACCCTGCCTCGTCATCGCCGCGCTCGTGTCCGCACCCGCCCTCGCGCAGGAGGTCGTCAAGGTGCACGCCGCCGGCAGCCTCAAGGCGGCCCTCACCGAGGCGGCGAACTCCTTCGCGGCCTCGAGGGGCGGGGCGAAGGTCGAGTTCGCCTTCGGCCCGTCGGGGCTGCTGAAGGAGCGCCTGGAGAAGGGCGAGGCGAGCGACGTGTTCGCCTCCGCCAACATGGCGCATCCGCAGGCCCTCGCCGCGGCCGGCAAGGCCGGCCCGGTGCGCGCCTTCGCGCGCAATACGCTGTGCGCCCTGGCGGGCCCGGCCGTCAAGGTGTCGCCGGACACGCTCCTCGAGACCATCCTCGACCGCAACGTGAAGCTCGGCATTTCCACGCCGAAGGCCGACCCCTCCGGCGACTACGCCTGGCAGCTCTTCGCCAACGCCGAAGCGGCGATTCCCGGCGCGCAGAAGGCGCTGGAGGCCAAGGCGCTCAAGCTCACGGGCGGTCCGCAACATCCCCCGCCGCCCAAGGACCGCACCGTGTACGGGGCGATCGTCGCGAAGGGCGAGGCCGACGTTTTCCTCACCTACTGCACGAACGCGATCCTCGCGAAGAGCGAGGAGCCGCAGCTGCAGGTCGTCGCGATTCCCGCGAGCCTCAACGTCGGCGCGGACTACGGCCTGGTGGTCCTGAAGGAGGCGAAGCCCGCGGGCTTCCGCTTCGCCGACTTCCTGCTGTCGCCGCGAGGGCAGAAGATCCTCGGCACCTTCGGGTTCGCCCCGCCGAGATGAGCCCGCGATGATCAAGGTCGACCTGCGCGCCGTCTGGCGCGTGAACGTGCGCGGCGTCGAACGCGAGTTGGACGAGATGCTCATCGCCGTGCTGGGCGGCCTGGAGCGCACCGGAAAGCTGGGGGGCGCCACGTTCGACGCGAAGGTCTCGTACCGCCACGCCTACAACCTCGTCAGGCGCTGGGGCGAGTTCCTCGGCGCGCCGCTCGTGATGATGCGCCAGGGCAGCGGCACGAAGCTCACGCCGCTGGGCGAGCGGCTCCTGTGGGCCGGACGTCGCGTGCAGTCGCGCCTCGCGCCGGAACTCGACGGACTCGCCGGCGACTTCACGCGCGGGCTCAACGAAGCCCTGGGCACGCGCCCCGGAATGCTCACCATCCACGCCAGTCACGATTTCGCGGTGGCAATCCTGCGCGAACGCCTCGGCGCCTCGCAGGCGATCGAGTTGCAGAACCGCGGCAGCTTCGACGCGCTGGCGGCCCTGCTGCGGGGCGACTGCGATATCGCGGGCTTCCACCTGGCCGACGGCCCGCTGGGCCAGTTGATGGCGCGGCGGTACGCCGAGGGCCTTGCGGGCAGGGACGTCCTCCTGCTGGCACTCGCCGACCGCACGCAGGGCCTCATCGTCGCCAAGGGCAACCCGAAGAAAGTGAAGTCCATCGCGGATCTCGCGAAGCCCGGCGTGCGCTTCGTGAACCGCCAGCGCGGATCCGGCACGCGCGCGCTGCTCGAGTTCCTGCTCACGGCGGCCGGCGTCGACCGCGATTCCGTCCCGGGCTACGACCAGGAGGAGATCACGCACTCGGCGGTCGCGGCACTCGTGGCGGGCCGGCAGGCGGACGCGGGCTTCGGGCTCGAGGCCGCGGCCGTGCGCTTCCACCTGGGCTTCGTGCCGGTGGCGAGCGAACGCTACTACCTTGCTTTCACCTCCGCGAGCATCGAGCGCGAGGATGTCCGCGCCTTCCTCGATGCCGCGCGCGAACCGGCATTCCTCCAGGCCGTGAGCCTCCTCCCGGGATACCGTCCCTGCATGGCCGGGGAACTGCAAAGCGCGGACGCCGTGCTCGGCTGCATTCCGGCAGGCCTTACAATCTCGCTGACCAAACAAGGAGCTCTCCCATAAGGTCACCGCGGTCATCGAGGTTTCCGTCGTCATGGTCGGCAAGCGAACCCGTGTGGCGGGTGCTCGCGACGCTGGCCGCCCTGGTTCCCCTGGTGGCCGTCGCCGCGCGCGACTTCATCGACGACGCCGGTCGCAGGATTTCGCTTCCGGACAAGGTCGAGCGCGTCTACGCGGCCGGCCCGCCCGCCTCCGTCCTCGTCTTCGCCCTCGCGCCCGACAAGCTCATCGGCTGGACGCGTGCCTTCCGCGCCAATGAAAAGGAGTGGGTGCCGAAGAAGTACGCGGACCTCCCCGAGCTCGGCCGCCTCACGGGCCGGGGCAACACGGCCAACGTGGAGGTCGTGCTCCGGGAGAAGCCCGATCTCATCGTCGACATCGGCTCCACCGCCGGCACCTTCTCCTCGCTCGCCGATCGCGTGCAGCAGCAGACCGGCATTCCCTACATCCTTCTCGACGGCCGCCTCGAGACGACGGCGCAGCAGATCGAGAAGCTGGCCCGGGTGCTCGGAACGGAAGCGCGCGGCAGGGAGCTTGCGGACCACTGGCGCAGCCGCACCGAAGCGCTGCGCGCGAAGATCGCCGCGGTGCCCGCGGACAAGCGCCCCGAGGTGTATTACGCCCGCGGTCCGCAGGGGCTCGTGACTGGGCGGACGGCTCGATCAACGTGGAGATGATCGAGTTCCTCGGGCGCGAGGAATGTCGCAGGCGACGCAGAAGGGGGGCCTCGTCGCAGGTGGGCTTCGAGCAGGTCGTGCTCTGGGACCCGCCCGTCATCGTCACCAACGACCCGAACTTCATGCGCGAGGTCTGGAAGATGCCGGTCTGGCAGGGCGTCACCGCCGTGCGCAAGAAGCGCGTCTACCTCTCGCCGCACCTGCCCTTCGGTTGGTTCGACTATCCGCCCGGCGCCAACCGCCTCATCGGGCTCCTGTGGCTTGCCGAGATCCTCTACCCGGACAGCTTCCGCCACGACTACCCGCGCGAGATAGCGCAGTTCTACAAGCTCTACTACCACCAGGAGCCGACGCCGGAGCAGATCGCGAGGATGCTGGCGGAACCAGGCGTGGCGCCCCGATGATCCTCGACCGCGCCCGCTTTCCGCTCTGGCTCGCGGTCGCGCTCGCGCCCTTGTTGCGCTCGTGGCCTGGAGCTTCTCGGTCGGCCGCTTCCCGGTGGCTCCGGGCGATGCCTGGATCGCGCTCTGGTCGGCGCTTACCGGCGCGGAAAGCGGTCTCGCCAGGAACGTCGAGGCGGTGATCCTGCAGGTGCGCGGTCCGCGTCTCGTCGCTGCCGTGGCGGTGGGTGCGGCCCTGGCCGCGGCCGGCGCCGCCTTCCAGAACCTGTTCAAGAATCCGCTCGTCTCGCCGGACATCCTTGGCGTCTCCGCGGGCTGCGCGCTGGGCGCGGGCCTGGCGATCCTCTACTCGCTGCCCATCGTCGCGATCCAGGGCCTGGCCTTCGTGGGCGGCCTTGCTGCCGTGGCGCTCGTGGTCGCCATCGGCTCGTGGGTGGGCGGACGCGATCCCATCCTCCCCTCATCCTGACCGGTGTGGTCGTCGGATCGCTCTTCGGCGCCGGCATCGCGCTGGTGAAGTACGTCGCCGACCCGTACAACCAGCTCCCCGCGATCACGTTCTGGCTGCTGGGCAGCTTCAGCGGCGCGTCTCCCAGGGACCTCGCGGTGCGCCCTTCCGCTCATCGCCGTCGGGCTCGCGCCGCTGCTGCTGCTGCGCTGGCGCATCGATCTCCTGGCCCTTTCCGACGACGAGGCGCGTTCGCTGGGACTCGACGTGCGCAAGCTCCGCCTCGCGGTCATCGTCTGCGCCACGCTGGTTACCGCGTCGGCCGTGGCGCTGGCCGGCGTGATCGGCTGGGTGGGCCTGGTCATTCCGCATGCGGCGCGCCTGCTGGTGGGCGCGGCCTTCGCGCGCGTCATGCCGCTCTCGCTGGTCCTCGGCGCCGCCTTCATGCTGGCGGTCGACACGCTGTGCCGCACGGCCGCCGCGACCGAGATTCCGCCGGGCGTGGCCACCGCCTTCGTCGGCACGCCGGTCTTCATCGTGTTGCTCGCCGCGACCTTTCGCCGATGACGCTCGCCGCCAGCTCCCTCGACTTCGGCTTCCGCGGCCACGTCGTCGGCCGCGGCCTCGACGCGACGCTCGCGGCGGGCGAGGTGGTCTGCCTGCTCGGCCCCAACGGCAGCGGCAAGTCGACGCTCATGCGCACGCTGCTGGGATTGCAGGAGCGGCTCGGCGGCGAGGTGACGCTCGAGGGGCGCGACCTCGGCGCCTGGGACGCCGCGGAGCGCGCGCGGCACCTGGCCTACGTCCCGCAGGCCGCCGACTCCTATTTCGACTTCAGCCTGCGCGAGATGGTGGAGATGGGCCGCACCGCACACCGCGGCGTGTTCGCGAGCCCCGGAGCGCAGGATCGCGAGATCGCCGCCGACGCGCTCGAGCGCCTGGGCATCGCGCGCCTCGCCGATCGCCCGATCCATGCGGTGAGCGGCGGCGAACGCCAGCTCGCCCTCATCGCCCGGGCGCTCGCCACGCAGGCGCGCTACCTGGTGATGGACGAGCCCACCGCGAACCTCGACTACGGCAACCAGGCGCGCGTCCTGGACGAAGTGCTGCGGCTCGAAGCTCGCGGGCATCGGGGTGCTCGTCTCGACGCACCACCCGGAGCACGCGCTTTCGCATCGCCGACCGCGTGCTGCTGCTCGCCGATGGCCGGATCGCCGCGCAGGGCACCACGCAGGCCACGCTCACCTCGGAGGCGCTCACCGCGCTCTACGGCCGCCGCGATCGAGGTGCTCACGGTGACGCTCGCCGACGGCACGACCCGCCGCGTCTGCGTGCCCGGCGCCCGACGCCTAGCGCCCGCCGCTCACGTCGATGATCGCGCCGGTGGTGAACGACGCCTCGTCGGACAGCAGCCACAGGATCGCTGGGCGACCTCCTCCGGGCATGCCCCCCCGCTTCATCGGCACCGACGACTGCATGCGCGCGACGCGCCCCGGCTCGCCGCCGGCGGCGTGGATGTCGGTGTCGATGAGCCCGGGCCGCACCGCGTTCACGCGGATGCCCTCGGCCGCGACCTCCTTGGCGAGCCCGATCGTCAGCGTGTCCACCGCGCCCTTCGACGCCGCGTAGTCGACGTACTCGTCGGGCGAGCCGAGGCGCGCCGCGCGCCGGAGGACACGTTCACGATCGCCCCGCCCGTGCCGCCATGCTTCGTGGACATGCGCCGGACCGCCTCGCGGGCGCACAGGAAGGCGCCGACGACGTTGGTGGCGAACACGCGCGCGGATGCGCGCGGCGTCCATGTCCTCCACGCGCATCTGCTGTCTCGAGGATGCCGGCGTTGTTCACGAGCGCGGTGACGGGGCCCAGCTCGCGGTCCACGGTCTCGAACAGGCGCACGACGTCGGCTTCGACGGCAACGTCGGCCGCCACCGCGATGGCCCTCCCGCCGGCGCCCTCGATCGCCGCGACGATCGTCGCGCGCCGCACCGGCATTGCGCAGGTAGTTCACGCACACCGCGTAGCCGCGGCTCCCCGCCAGGATGGCCGTGGCCGCGCCGATGCCGCGGCTCGCACCGGTGATGACCGCCACTCGCTTCATGTCGCTCCCGTAACGCGGGACCGGCCCGCTTGCGTGTTCCCAGTCTATCCGACCGCGATCGCTGGACAGTGTCCCTGGGCGCACCGCAGAATCGATTCGGTTTCCCAACCTCCACGTCCCATGATTGCCGAAGCGCCTCCCGAGAGCATCGTTCCCGCCGTGCGCGTAGTGCCCGTCATGCGCCCCTTCGCGTGGCTCGCGAGCGGCTGGCGCGACCTGGGCTATGCGCCGCGCGTGAGCCTCGTGCACGGACTCATCGTCGCCGCCGGCGGCTGGGCGATCGCGGCACTCGCGCTGGTGTGGGTGCCGCTCCTGCCCGGCGCCTTCTCCGGGTTCGTGCTCGTGGCGCCGATCCTCGCCACCGGGCTCTACGAGATGAGCCGCTGCCGCGAGCGCGGCAAGCCCGGCGACATGGTGTGCGCCATCGATGCGTGGCGCCGCGGGACGCGTCCCCTCGTCTGGCTGGGGCTGGGGCTCGCGCTGGCGGGAACCGCCTGGGTGCTCGTGTCCGCCGTCCTCGTCGCACTCTTCGTCACCGCGCCCATCACGGGCTGGGAGGCGTTCATCCGCCACGTGATCCTGTCGCAGGGATCGAACCTGTTTCCGGTCTGGATGACGCTCGGCGCCCTGGGCGCCTCTCTCGTCTTCGCGGCCACGGTCGTGTCCGCACCCCTGCTGCTGGACCGCGAGACGGATCTCTGGACCGCGGTGTCGACGAGCGTGCGGGTCGTCGCGGCGAACCCGATCACGATGGCCGTGTGGGCAACGCTCATCATGCTGGCCACCGCGCTTTCCATGGCCACGGCGATGCTCGGCTTCATCGTGACCATTCCCGTCATCGGGCACGCCACCTGGCACGCCTACCGCGAGACGGTCGACGCCGGAGCGATTCCCGCGCGGGATTGAGCAGACATGTTCGGGCTCGACCAGCTCACCATCACCGAGGCGCAGGTCGCCGAGTTCGGCATGACCTACGGGGTGGGCGGCTTCATCCTGTTCATGCTGTTCGTCATCGCCAGCATCGCGAAGGAGTCGAAGGCCGGGAAGTTCGGCACCTTCGTCCTCTTCTTCGTCCTCGCCTTCGGCATGCTGGGATTCGTCGCCAAGGGGATCATCCAGAAGATCCTCGGCCTCTAGGGGCGCGGCTCACCGCGCGCGCAGCGCGCCGGCCAACGTGTCCGCCGTGACGCTCATCGCCTGGGCAAACCCGGCCACGAAGCGCGCCTGGGCGGGATGCACGAGGAAGAAGGAAAAGTCGCCGAACTCGGTGAGCGGTGCGGCCTCGGGAAAGCGCGTGAGGTAGGCCTCACGGCAATCGCGTTCGCCGTCGGACCCCTTCGCCATTTCCCGCGCCTCGCCCTGGATCGATATCCGCGCCAGCGCCTGGGCAGCCACCCCATCGCCTTCCGCCTGCATCACGAGGAGCGAGACGCGCGGCGTCGGCGAGCATGTCCTTCGTATGCCCCGCGAGACGGCTCACGTGGATGACGAAGCCGCTTCCGTCCGGCAGCACCGCGAAGGGCACCATCGAGACGAACGGCGCCCCGGCGTGCAGCGTGCCCAGTGCCGCCGCCTCGCGGCTGCGCACCAGGCGCGCCAGTTGCGCGGCGTGCTCGGGCGTCAAGGCGCTCCGCCGGGAGGGGCGACCGCGAGGCCTTCGACCTTGTGGCGCTTGAGGGACTCGGCCACGAACCCGGACGCCTTCATCTCCTCCACGAAGTCGGTCAGGTACTTCGCCCCCGCCGCCTTGCCGGGAGTCATGCCCATCGCCTGGCTGATCACCATGAAGCGCCCGGGCAGGATGCGCAGGCCCGGGATGCGCTTCGCGTCCATCTCCAGCTGCTGCTTCACGCCGGCGGCCACCTCGAGCTTGTTCGCCAGGAAATAATCGACGACCGCGGGCGAGGTCGGCGCGCGCTCGATCTTCGCCTTCTTCAGGTTGCGCGTGAGGTAGAGGTCGTAATTGCTCTTGAGGCCCACCGCGACCCGGATGCCCTCGCGGTCGACTTCCTCGTTGGCCCGGATGGGAGAGTCGTTGCGCACCAGGTACGAGCCCTCCAGCAGGACATAGGGTCCCGTGAACTTGGTGGTCGTGGCGCGTGCCGGGTCGATGGCGAAGAAGCCGACGTCCGCGCGCTTCTCCGCCAGCACCTCGACCGACTTGCCGGCGGAAGTCACCGTCACGAGCTCGGCCTCGACGCCGAGGCGCCGCGCCAGCTCACGCGCCAGGTCGACGGAAATGCCGTAGGGAGCTCCCGTGGCCTCGTCCTTCCTCGCGAGGTTCGGGTTGCCGTAGTTGATGATCGCGCGCAGCTTTCCGGTCGGCGCCAGGTCGGCGACGGCGGCGGGCGGCGCCATGGGCGCGCTGGCACAGGCGCCGAGAAACGCGAGGGCGAGAACGGCGAGCGCATTGCGGGACATGGGATTCCTTCCGGCGGTCGGGATGGGGGTCACGCGGGACTATAATTCCAATCCCGCAACGAGCACCAGTTTCCCCGCCCACATGGACGACATGGACTTCACCAAGCCGCAACCCGCGGCTGCGCCGGCGCCGGCCCCTGCGGCCGCGCCTTCCGCTCCCTTCAAGGCCTCCGGCAGCCCGTTCTACGACAGCGCCATCGCCGCGAAGATCTTCAAGGCGTCGGGCCGGTCGGAAGCGCTTCGCCGCCGGCGCCAAACTGTTCGCCGAGGACGAGAAGGCGGCGGCGGGCGGGCTCTTCTCGATGCGGGCCGCGAGCCGGATGTACTTCATCGCCGAAGGCAAGGTCGCGCTGAGCATCGGCGGCAAGCCCCTGGACACGGTCGACCCGGGCGAGGTCTTCGGGGAGATGGCGGTGATCACCGAGCGTCCGCGCAGCGCCACCGCAACGGCGAAGAGCGACTGCGCCGTCCATTCCATGAGCCGCGAGGAACTCAACGGCGCGCTGGCGCACAACCCCGAGTTCGCCCTCATGCTGATGAGCGTGATCTTCGACCGGCTGCGCTTCGTCACGGCCCGCATCGCGGCGCGCAACATTGCCCTGCGCACCGGCCAGGGCGAGCCGCCCGTCTTCGACGAGCTGCTGCTGCAGAAGCTCGAGGAGACGCTGCCGCGCTCCGCCACGACGCGCTACTGGCCGGAGTCGGTCATCATGCGCGAGGGCCAGAAGGGCGCCTACATGTACGTGGTGAAGACCGGTGCGGTGGCGATCACGGTGCGCGACAAGGCGGTCGCGACGGTCGGTCCGGGCGGCACCTTCGGCGAGATGGCGCTGGTGGACCAGTCGCCGCGCTCCGCGACTGCCACGGCGAAGTCCGAGTGCGAGCTGCTTTCCATCGACCGCGCCTCGCTCATGGAAGCCGTCAAGGTGGAGCCCGCGTTCGCGATGGCGATGCTGCGCGCATTCGCCGATCGCCTGCGCAACATGAACGCGCAGATCGCCTGATCGACTCCCCGGGGTCCGCGCGGACCCCGCTGCCGCGTCTTCAGGCGCCGTGCGCCGGTCGCGGGGCGTCTTCGCGCTGCCAGGGCCAGCGCCCGCTCACCTCGAGCTCCAGCGTGAAGCTGAGGAGCGTGCGGATGGCCACGATGGCCGCGAGCACCCCGAGATTCTCGAAGGTCGGCTTGATCGCGACGGTGCCGATGATGTCCGCGATCACCAGGAGCTCCAGCCCCAGCAGGATCGCCCGGCCGAGGTCGGCGCGCAGCCCGTGATAGGCGTCATGAAAAGTCACGTGGCCCGCGACGCGCTTCACGAAGGCTGCCGCCGCGACCACCGCGCCGAAAATCAGGACGGAAACGCCCGCAAGCTCGACGATGCGGGCTGCCGATACGATGAGGTGCTCGTGATCCATGGCGGTTTCCTCTGTTGCGGCCGCAGGGGACTTCGCGCGCGTCGCGCAGGCTCACTCAGTGCACGGTGCCGCCCCCGGAGCTCGGCGGCGCGGGCACGGGCCTGGTCGCCTGCTCGCCGGCGCGAACCTGGGTTGCCACGAGGGCGTGATGGAGAAAGAGGCTCAGCAGGTGCGCGCGTTCCGGCGGCGGGATCGCGATCGACACCCAGCCGTGGCCCGCATGGCGGATCTGGAAGATCGTGTTGTCGCCGGCCAGGAAGACGAACCACGCCGGGTTCATCGTCGCATCGAACTCCGCGGGCGCCTGCGGCGGATGCGGCTCCGGCCGCTTCGTGCGCTCCTTGACCGCGGCGGCGATGAGGGCGTCGAGTTCGGCGGTGGACAATGCGGACACTTCAGCGGGCGACATCGCTTGCTCCCCGGTGTTCATGATGCCGCTTCCTGCCGGAGCGATCGCGTTTGCGGCTCTCGCGATCGCGGCGGATTTCCTCGAGAATGCCGGCCGGCGCCACATCCTGCGCAGCGCCGGCAAGCACCTCGCCGACACGTCCCATCGTAGCCGCGTAGGCCGAGCCCGCCTTGTTCCTGGTCAGAAACCTTGCATCGACCAGGCCGCGGCGCAGCGTCACGTGGTCCGGCCCCCCGGCTGGCAGAAGGTCGCGAGCCATTCCCGCAGCACCTCGTTGACTTCGCGTTCCCGGTACTCCTTCCCGGGACGAACGTCGCGCCGGCCAGCGCGAGGAGGATCTCCAGGTCCGCCTCCTTCGCCGGCCGTTGCGCGAGCGGGCCGTTGGCCAGCAGGCGTTGCAGCGCTTCGCGGACTTTCTCGCGGTCGTACTTCATCGTCTCCCCCTATTCTTCGCGTAGGTCCACAAGCGCCGGACGCGGATGCGCGCATCAGGCGAGGCTCCTCACCATCATGTACTTGACGACCCCGTACGGATAGACGGCGTGCTCGTACTTCACCTCGTAGCCGAGCGAGCGGTACAGCCCCGGCGCCTGGAAGCTGAGCGTCTCGAGGTAGGCCGTGACGCAGCCCCGCGAGCGCGCCAGCGCCTCGAACTCGCGGACCAGGCGCGACCCGATGCCCTTGCGCCTGTGGTCGGCGTGCACCCAGAGCTGCTGCAGTTCGCAGCAAGGCCCCCAGGAGCGGCCGATCGCGCCGCCGACGACCTCGCCCGAGGCGAGCCGCGCGAAGCAGGACATCGGACGCACCTCGTGCAGCGGCGCGGCGGCATGGTTCGCGGCATCGAGGCCCGCGTCGACGACCTTCGTTTCCTCCCCGGGAAGATCGTCGTGGCTGGTGTAGGCGACCTGGCTCATTTCGGGGCCGGCACGGTCTTGAACATGGCGGCGAAGATCGCGCGTTCCTCGGCGTCGGGCAGCGCATTGCCCTCGGCCAGCGCGGTCTCGAAGTGCCGCGCATGCAGGGCGCGATCGTGTGCCGCGGCTGCGGCATTGGCCAGCACCGCATGGGCAAACGCCACCTCCCACGGCGGGCTGTCGTGGGCCATGACGTAGTCGAAGGCCTCCCCGGCATACCTCTTCGCGCGCGCGCCGTCGCCGAGCAGGGCGTGGACGTGCCCGAGCAGCATCGTCGCGCGCATGTGATTCAACTGCGTGCCGACTTCGTTCCAGTGCAGCGCCGCGGCGTGCGCGGCGTGCAGCATCTCCTCGTCCTCGGCCGGCGTTCGCGACAGGGAATCCGCCAGCTTCCAGGCGCGGTTGTTGCACTCGATGGCGAACCACCGCGTCCATTTGACCCGCTCTTCGGGGGTGACCGAATCGTGCATGGCATTCTCCTCGGGGCATTCCGGGGCCTGCGCGACGGCAGGCGGATGGAATATCGTACACAGGCCCGCCTCGCCTGGCCGCCAGGGGAGTCAGCAGGCCTTCAGCACCGGTCGTAGGTGAGGATCTTTCCGCCGGCCCCCGGCGGCCACCCGTCCCCGAGCCGGACCCGCCTCTCCACGCGCGTGTAGCCCTGTGCCTGCATGAGCGCGTTGAAGCGCCCGCAGTGACCGCGCCCGGCGTCGGCCATCACGAACTGGACGGTCGGATTGGCATGCCGCTCGAGGAAGGCCGCCAGCATCCGCGGATGGTCGTGCTCGTAGAGGACGTCGGCGCCGATCAGCAGGTCGAACCGGCCGATGCCGGTGTCCGGGCCGCTCCAGGACGCCCGGCAGAACGGTATCGGCGCCAGGCCGTTGAGGTCGGTGTTGTGACCTCATGAATTCCTGCGCCAGCGGATGATGGTCGCTCGCGGTGATGTCCGCGCCGCGCCGCTTCAGCACGATGCTGGCGAGCCCGAGACCGCAACCGATCTCCAGGATGCGCCTGCCCGCGATGGGGATCACGCTCATCGCCTCGGCCAGCGCGATACCCGCCGGCCACAGCACGCCGAACATGGGCCAGGAAGCGGCCGCAACGCCTGCCCGCTCGGCTTCCCCGTCGGGGTCTGAATACTGCTGCCGGTCCGTCAGCGAGCGCAGCTGGTAGTCGAGGCTGCCGATGCGCTGCGTGTTCGTCTCGACCTTGTAGCCTGGCAAGCGGTACCCCGGTGGTTGCAGATGGCTGCCGCCTTCGGAAAGAGCGGCATTGCACTCATGGTACGCGCTTCACCGGACCGTCTTGGCCATGTAGCGCATGCCCTTGTCGATCCGGTCGTCCTCCCAGCCGTGGCTGCGGTAGAACGCGTAGGCCCTGAGCGTCGTGTCCACGTCCGTCGTCAGCCAGAGCCGGCGGCAGCCGCTCTCGCGCAGCCAGCTCTCGACCGTCGTCAGCAGCCGGGAGCCGACCCCTTGCCCGAGATAGTCCGGGCAACACGGCGATGACCCAGAGCTCACCGGTCGACTTGTCGCCCATCGCGAAACCCACGACCTTGCGGTCGTCTTCGCAGAGCCAGCCCCTGAAGGTCGTGCGCAGCTTGTCCCTGACCGAATCCTCGGTGATGCCCAGCCTCGCGAGCTCTTCAAGCGACAAGGCGTTTTCGTGCGTCGCCACCCGCACGGCGAAGAGGGCCGGCACGTCGGCCGCCGTGATCTCCC
The DNA here is from genome assembly GCA_963786635.1 of uncultured beta proteobacterium. Classification (GTDB taxonomy): domain Bacteria; phylum Pseudomonadota; class Gammaproteobacteria; order Burkholderiales; family Usitatibacteraceae; genus FEB-7. The sequence continues at coordinate 37,821 of CAWAZV010000008.1, forward strand.
TGAACTCCATGCCGGTCGGCAGAGGAAGGCGCGCGCTACTGGCGGGAGTAGAGCCCGAACATGTTTCCCTCCGTGTCGACGGCGAGCGAGACGAAGCCATACTGGCCGATGGAGAACTTCGGGCGCTCGACGCGGCCTCCGGACTTGGCGACGCGCGACTCCTCGACGGCGCAGTCCTCGCAGGCGAAGTAGACGAGCGTGCTGTTGCCGCCCGAGGGACAGCCGGGCATCCGGATGAGGGAGCCACCGGAACCCGGCTTCTCCGGGTCCATGGGGAACGCCCACATCTCGAGGTCGCCACTTTCCAGCTTGTCCAGCGTCTTCCCGAGGACACCTTCGTAAAAGGCCCGGGCCCTGGGCATGTCCTGGACGTAGATCTCGAACCAGCAGACTGGGTTGCCTTGCATGGAATCCTCCTGTCGCGTCGATGGGGTCGCTGCCAGGGGTCACACCGCGGCCGGGCCGAATCGCTGCGCGATACGCTCGGCCGCCGCAGCACCCCACGCTTCGTATACCGCAGGGCCGGGATGGAATCCGTCTGCCGCCATGTGCCCGGCATCCAGCTCGCCTGCGAGCGGAAGGTACTCCGCGCCACTGCCGCTCGGCAAGGTCCCGGCCAGCGCGCGGTCGTACTCCCGGGCGCGGGCGCCGAGGTACCAGCGCAGCGGCTGCGGCAGCGCGGGAAAGACTCCCATCGGCGGAAGCCCCGAGACGAGGACGAGCCGCGCGCCGAACCGTTCCCGCAGCAGCGCGTGCAGGCTCGCCTGCAACGCGAGGAAGCGGGCGACGCCGGCATCTCCCGTGACGTCGTTCACGCCCAGCGAGGTCACCACCGCATCGGTCGCGAAGGGCTCGACGCGCTCGAGGTGGCGCGTGGTCGAGGCCGTCGTCGCGCCGGTCTTCGCGACCAGGCGCCATTCGACGCGGAAGCGATCGCGGAGCCGCGCGACGATCCGGCCCGCGAGCGCCTCGTCCTGCGTTGGAGCGCCCACCCCGGCCGCGGCGGAGTCCCCCAGCACCAGCAGGCGCAGCGGCGCGCCCTCGCCCGCGACTCCCTCGCGCGCACCGGGCGCTTCCGGAAGCACCAGCGCGGTTCTGCGCACGCGCCGGCCCTGGAAGAGGAGCAGCGGACCCAGCGTCCACTTCGCCACGACGAGCCGCATCGCTAGCGGATCTCGGCGAGGAGCCGCTCGATCAGGCGCGCGCTCTGCTCCACGTAGCCGCCGGCGAAGAGGTTGGCGTGGTTGAGGACGTGGTAGAGGTTGTAGAAGTCGCGCCGCACCGCGTAGCCGTCGTCGAGCGGCCAGGCGTTGCGATAGGCCGCATGAAAGTCCTTCGGAAATCCGCCGAAGAGTTCCGTCATCGCGAGGTCCGCCTCGCGGTCGCCGCAGTAGACGGCCGGATCGAACACGACCGGCACCCCGTCGGCCAGCGCGGCGGCGTTGCCTCCCCACAGGTCGCCGTGCAGCAGCGAGGGTGTGGGCCGGTGCGTGCGGAAGAACGCCTCGCAGTCGGTCAGCAGGCGCTCGCCGCGATCGATCATCTTCGCGGGATAGCGCTTCGCCATCGCCATGCGCAGCTGCGCGTGGACGCGCCGGTCGCGCCAGAACGCGAGCCAGTCCTCGCTCCAGCCGTTCGCCTGCGGCGAGGCGCCGATGAAGTTGTCCTTCGCCCACCCGAACTTCGCCTGCGGCAGGCGATGCTGCGCGGCGAGCGCGACACCCAGCTTCGCGCCGGACGCCGCATCCAGGGGCGCCAGGTCGAGCCACTCGAGGATCAGCCACGCCGTTTCGCCGTCATCGCCCTGGGCGACCACCGCGGGCACGCGGAGCCGCCCGGCGGCGCGGATGGCGCCGAGCCCCTCGGCCTCGGCGACGAGGAGCGAAGCGCGCGCGGTTTCCGCCAGCTTGGCGAAGTGCTGCGTCTTGCCGCCGGCGTCCTCGCCCTCGAGGCGCAGCGCCGTGTGGATGCAGCCGCCGGAGACCGGTGCCGAGGCGACGAGCGACCAGTCCTCGCCGGTGGCCTCCATCACGGCGCCCTCGAGCGCCTCGCGCAGCTCCGGCGTCATGCGCTCAGGCGGCGGCCCGCCAGCGCGAGAACGCGACGTCGAGGTCGGCGATCAGGTCCGCCGGATCCTCGAGGCCGATGTGCAGGCGGATGAGCGGCCCGCCGTCCCAGGGCCGGACCTGGCGGCCGTGGCGCAGGTTGGCGGGAATGACGAGGCTCTCGAAGCCGCCCCAGCTGTAGCCGATGCCGAAATGCTCGCAGTGGTCCATGAGGGCGGCGACCTGCTCGCGCGTGCACGGTTGCAGCTCGACGCCGAACAGTCCCGAGGAGCCGCGGAAGTCGCGCTTCCAGAGCGCGTGCCCCGGGTCGCTCGCGAGCGCCGGGTGCAGCACGCGCTTCACCTCCGGGCGACCCTGCAGCCACTTCGCGATCTCCAGCGCGGCAGCACCCTGCCTTTCGAGGCGGATCGCCAGCGTGCGCATGCCGCGCACCATGAGGAAGATGTCGTCCGGGCTCGCGGTCTGGCCGAGGTCGCGCGACACCGCGTGCAGCATCGGCCAGGCGCGCTCGTTGGCCACGACCGCGCCGAGGATCACGTCGGAATGCCCGCCCAGGTACTTGGTCGCCGGCTGCACCACGAGGTCGACGCCGTACTCCATGACCGGGTAGTAGAGTCCCGTGCCCCAGGCGTTGTCGGCGATGACGAAGGCGCCTGCCGCGTGGGCCGCCCTCGCGATGGCCGGGATGTCCTGGATCTCGAACGTGAGGGAGCCGGGGCTCTCCACGTACACCACCGTGGTGTTGGGACGCAGGAGTGCCGCGACCTGCTCGCCACTGGCGAGCGGGTCGTAGTAGCTCGTTGCGACGCCGAACTTCGCCAGCGTGTGGTCGCAGAAGTGCCGCGAAGGCCCGTAGACGGAGTCGACCATCAGCACGTGGTCGCCCGCCTTCACCACCGCCATGATGGCCACCGCCACCGCGGCGAGCCCCGAGGGCACCGTCACCGCGCGGTGGCCGCCTTCCAGCGCGCAGACGAGTTCCTCGAAGGCGTTGCGCTGCGGCATGTTGACGATGCCGTAGGTGGCGATGGGCTCGCCCGCCTCGAACAGCTTCTGCGTCCCGGCCAGCTCTTCGAGGCTGGCGAAGAGCACGGTCGAGGCGCGCGCCACCGGAAGGTTGACGGTCGCCGGCGGGTGCGCCGCGCGGCGCCCGCCATGAATGAGCTTCGTCGACTTCTTCATGCGGCGGCACCTTCCCGCTCCATCTCGCGGCGGATCTGCACGGCTTCGGTGTTCGCGTCGATCGCCACGTCGCTCCACGCCACGGCCCTGCCCGCCGCCACGTCCTTCACCAGGGCCACCTTGTGCGCGAGCCCGATCGGAAGCGCGCCCGCCCGGAGCGAGTCGGCGGCCGGCATGAGCTTCCCGTACACCGTGTAGCCGCCCTCGCCGTCGAGCATCTCGCCCGCCTTCAGGTCGCGCTTGGCGGTGGCCACGCAGTCGGCGCGGAAGCCCGTCGCCGCGCCGGTCGCCTCGCGGCGCACCGCCACGCTCGCCACGCTGATGCCCAGCTCCAGCCCGATGAGGTGGCTGGGCTTGTACATCGACGCGTACTCGCCGGTGGAATCGGTGACGATGCCGTACTCCTGGAAGCAGCGGCGCACGTACTCGTGTCCCGCGGCGAAGGTGACGTAGACGCCCCAGCGCAGGTCGCGGAACACGGGGCGCCCGTCGCGCTCGACGCTGGAGATCACCTCCACCTGCCCGCGGTGGTGCAGGTGGCCGCCGTCGGCCTGCGGGCGCAGCACGCGCGCGAGGTCGTCCACGCCGCAGGGCGGGAACTCCAGCCCGCCGGGGGCGGCGCGCAGGCCGGTCGCGTTGGCCACTGCCGCCATCTCGATCGCGCTCTTGGTGCCGTCCAGGAAGGAATTGAACATCTGCGCGTTGAAGTCGCCCTTGGCCACCATCTCGGGCGCGAAGCCGTAGTGGCCCCACACCGTTTCCGGCGTGGAGGCGTGATAGGCGGGGAGGTACTTGGTGCCCTTGCCGGCGGCGATCACCTCGAAGCCGGCCGCGCGCGCCCAGTCCACCTGCTCGCAGATGAGGGCGGGCTGGTCGCCGTAGGCCAGCGAGTAGACGATGCCGGCCTGGCGCGCCATGCGCGCGAGGATCGGGCCGGCGAGCGCATCGGCCTCGACGTTCACCATCACGATGTGCTTGCCGGCGGCGCAGCACGCGAGCACGTGGCGGATTCCCGCCGCGGGGCTGCCGGTCGCGTCGATCACCACTTCCGTCGCCGGGTGCGCGATCGCCGCGGCGGCATCGTCGGTGACGAAGGTCTTTCCCGACTGCACGGCCGCATCGAAGCCGGTGGCGTCCAGGCGCGGCAGCTCCCAGCCCACGCGCAGCGAGCGATGCCCTGCGCGCGCTCCGGCGCGAGATCGGCGACGGCCAGCAGGTGGATGCCGGGCGTGCGGCGTGCCTGCGACAGGTACATGGAGCCGAATTTTCCGGCGCCGATGAGGACGACGCGGACGGGGCGCGAGGCGGCCTCGCGTTCTTGCAGGAGTCGGTGGAGGTTCATGGCAGGTCGGACAGGCGGGGAAAGCGCAGTTTAGCGCCCCGTCTAGGGACAATGCAGGTGTTGCACTAAACTGCCCGCACAAGAGCGCGAACGAACATGGACACGAACCCCGACCGGAGCGCAGACCCGCTGTCCCCCCTGCTGGAAGCCATCGGGCCGGGCCTCGCGCTGATCGGCTTCCCCACCTTCGTCGTCGACACGCAGCTTCGCTACCGCTACGTGAATGCGGCCTACGAGCAGTACTTCGGGCGCGCCGCCGGCGAGCTGGTCGGCCGCTCGGTGGACGAGATCCACGGCCCGCCACCGTCCGATGGCCGGCGCGAGGCGCTCCTGCAGGCGCTGGCCGGCGAGTCTCTCACCTTCGACCGGCAGGCGCGGCACGGCCCGAACGCGGGCCAGTGGGCGCGCCTGCACTACATGCCGATCCGCGCGGGCGCCGCGGTCGTGGGCGTGAACATCGTGCTCGTGGGCATCCAGCACCTGAAGGAGGCCCAGGAAGCCATCGCCGCGCGCGAGCGCCAGCTGGCCCTCATCACGGACACGATCGGGTTTCCGCTCACCTACGTCGACCGCGAAGGCATCGTCCGCTTCGCCAACGCGCAGAGCGCGGCCTGGTCGGGCCTGAAACCCGAGGACATGATCGGTCGTTCGGCGCGCGAACTGGCGCCGCCCGAAGTCGCGGCCCAATCCCTGCCCCTCCTCGAGCGCGCGCTTGCCGGCGAGGCGATCGTCTACGAGCGCGCCGCCCTCTGGCCGGGACGCGAGTCGCGCCGCATCCGCGGCCACATGATTCCCGACCGGGACGCCTCCGGCATCGTGCGCGGCGCGATCATCGTCGTGCTGGACATCGAGGAGGACCATCGCCTCAAGGAGGCGCTCCTCGCCCGCACCCGCGAGCTGCAGCTGCTCACCGAGAACGTCGGCGTCCCCATGGCCTACATCGGGGCCGACCGGCGCTTCCGCTTCGTCAACACGCCCGGCCTCGACTGGCTGCCGGGCCTGACGATCGAGAACATCGTCGGCAAGCGCGTGGACGAGGTCTACCCTCCCGAGATCGTCGCCGCCGTTTACGGAAATCTGGAGCGCGCGCTGGCCGGCAAGGTGGTCGCCTACGAGCGCCAGGGCAGCACGCCCGCGGGCGAGCGCCGCTGGGTGCGGGTGACGCTCATCCCGGACAAGGCGGACGACGGCTCGGTGCGCGGCGTCTACACGATCGTCATCGATATCGACGAGGACCGGCGCCTGCGCGAGGCGCTCGAGACCCAGGGGCGGGAGCTGCGCTTCTTCACGGACAACATCCCGGTGTCCGTCGCCTACCTCGACACGCAGCGCCGCTACGTGTTCGTGAACCGCGCCTTCGCGCAGTCGCGCGGCACGACGCGCGAGGAGATCATCGGCCGCACCACCGAGGAGGTGATCGGCCGCAAGGCCGCCGACGAGCTCGCCCCCCTGGTGAAGCGCGTCCTGGCCGGGGAGACGACGACCTACGAGCGCGAGATCGACCTGCCGTCCGGGGAGCGGCGCTGGTTCCATGTCCGCTCCGTCCCGGACTTCGGGCCCGACGGCGTGATCCGCGGCATGTACGTGGTGGGCCACGACGTCCAGGAGCTCAAGGTCGCGCAGGCCTCGCTCCAGGAAAAGGAGCAGGAGCTGCGCGAAGTGATCGACTCGATCCCGACGCCGATGGTCTACGTCGACGCGGAGCAGTGCTACCGCTACGTGAACGACGCGTTCCTGGACTACGTGAACGACCGCCGCGAACGGATCCTCGGCCGCAAGGTGCGCGAGGTGCTGGGCCCCGAGCGCCACGACGCGCTCAAGCCGGTGCTCGAGCGCGTGCTCGCCGGCGAGACGGTGACGGTCACGCGGCCCATCGTCTACTTCGACGGCCGCAGCCGCTGGATGCACATCCGCTACACGCCGCGCCGGGACGCCTCCGGCCGGGTGCTCGGCTACTACGCCACGACGAGCGACATCCACGAGCAGAAGGCGGTGGAGGAGGAGCTGCGCCGCGCCAACTCGATCCTTTCCGCCCACTTCGAGAGCACGCCGCTCGCCGTCATCGAATGGGACCCGTCGCTGCGCGTCATCCGCTGGTCTGGCGCCGCCGCGACGATCTTCGGCTGGAGCGCCGACGAAATGCTCGGGCGCACCGTCGCGAACCGGGACTTCATCTACGAGGATGACGTACCCGCCGTGAACGCCATGATCCGGCGCCTGTTCGACGGCCCCTCCGCGCAGTCCACCATCCTCAACCGCAATTACCGCAAGGACGGCTCGGTGGCCTGGGTGGAGTGGCACAACTCGGCGCTGCGCGACGCGAGCGGCGCCCTGGTGTCGATCCTCTCGCTCGCGCAGGACGTCTCCTCGCGCATCCAGGCCGAGGAGCGGCTGCAGTTCATGGCCACCCACGACGGCCTCACGGGGCTGCCCAACCGCGTGCTCCTCACCGACCGGCTCACCTCCGCCATCTCGCGGGCGCAGCGTTCCGGCGCCGGGATGGCCGTGCTGTTCCTCGACCTCGACCACTTCAAGGACGTGAACGACACCTTCGGCCACCGCATCGGCGACGAGCTCCTGAAGAGCATGGCGCGGCGCGTGCGCGGGTCGCTGCGCCAGAGCGACATCCTGGTGCGCCTCTCCGGCGACGAGTTCGTGATCGTCCTCGAGGGCCTGGAGAACGAAGCCGGCCCGGACCGCGTGGCGCAGAAGATCCTCGACGACGTGATGCGCCCCTTCGCGATCGAGAACCACGAGGTGCAGGTGAGCGGCAGCCTCGGCTACGCCGTCTTTCCGGCCGACGGCGGCGACCCGGAGACGCTCCTCAAGAACGCCGACGCCGCGATGTACCACGCCAAGGAGCTGGGCAGGAGCAGCTACCGCGCCTTCTCGAAGTCGCTCGCGCAACGTCGCGACCGGCGCCTTGAGCATCGAGCAGGCGCTGAAGCGCGCGATCCGGCAGGGCGAGTTCGAGCTCTACTACCAGCCGATCCTGGACGTGGCGGCGGGCCATGTCTCGCACGTGGAGGCGCTGGTGCGCTGGCGCGACCCCGCCAAGGGCCTGGTGCTGCCGCTCACCTTCATTCCCGTCGCCGAGGAGGCGGGGCTCATGCGCGACCTCGGCCACTGGGTGTTCGAGACGGCCGCCCGGCAGGCGGCGGCCTGGCGCGCCGCCGGCATCGGCAACTTCACCGTGAGCGTGAACCTCTCCGCCAGCCAGCTGCGCGATTCCACCATCGTCTCCGAGCTCGAGGCCATCCTCGTGAAGACCGGCTGCGCGCCCTCCTGGCTCACGGTGGAGATCACCGAGACCAGCATGGTGAAGGACGTGGAAGGCGTGAGCCACACGCTGCGCAGGCTCCGGCGCCTCGGCCTGCGCATCGCGATCGACGACTTCGGCACCGGCTTCTCGAGCCTTTCGCACCTGCGCCACATGCCGGTGGACTCGCTCAAGATCGACAAGTCGTTCGTCGCCGACATCGAGCGCGGCGGCCGCGGCGCCTCCGAAGGCGGCGGCGCGGCGATCGTCGCCGCGGTGACGGGCCTCGCGCGCGGCCTGGGGCTGGACGTCGTGGCCGAGGGTGTCGAGCACCCGGCCCAGCTCGCCTTCCTGCGCGCGCAGGGCTGCATCGCCTACCAGGGCTACCTGGCAACGCCGCCCTTGCCCCTTTCCGAATTCGAGACCTGGCTGGAGAAGCAGAAGCAGGCCGCGCGACCGTGAGCCGTGCCGCCATCCGCAAGCGCCACTCCTTAAGGTTGCTTTAAGCCCCGCCGCGCAGCATTCGCCCATCGCCAACAGCCGATGGGAGTCGAAATGCGCCACCACCACAGCCTCGCCCTTTGCCTTGCGCTGGCAAGCGCCGGCGTCGCGCTTGCGGAAACGCCGGCCGCGATCCAGGAAGGATTCGCGCGCGACGCCAGGCGGGAGAACCCGGCCTTCGTCGCGTTCTCCGCCGAGCGCGGCCGCCAGTTCTTCACCACCGCCCACGGCAGGGACTGGAGCTGCGCCTCGTGCCACTCCGCCAACCCCGCCGCCGCGGGCAAGCACGCCACCACCGGCAAGTCGATCGCGGCCCTCGCCCCTGCGGCAAACGCGGAGCGCTTCACCAGCCCGGCCAAGGTCGACAAGTGGTTCAAGCGCAACTGCAACGACGTCGCCGGACGCGACTGCTCGGCGCAGGAAAAGGGCGACGTGCTCGCCTGGCTCCTCGCCCCACGATAGGAGACCACGATGAATCCGCTACGCAACGCTTTCCGGCTCGTCGCCATCTACGTGATTGCCGCCGCCACGACCGCGCACGCCTTCTCCGCCCTCGCCGGCGACCACCGGTACCGCGTCGACAACCCCGCCTACGTCCAGGAATGCGCGTCCTGCCACGTCGCCTATCCGCCGCAACTCCTCTCGCAGGCCTCCTGGCGGGCCGTCATGGGCGGCCTGGACCGGCACTTCGGCACCGACGCCAGCGTCGAGCCGGCGCAACGCGCGCAGATTCTCGCCTTCCTCACGGCGAATGCCGGCGAGCGCGACACCTCGGCCAACGGCAAGCCGCTCCTGCGCATCTCGGAGACCCCCTGGTTCCGCAAGGAACACCGCAAGGAGATCGCCGCCGGCAGCGTCCGGCGCGACGACGTGAAGTCGATCGCCAACTGCGGCGCCTGCCACCGGCAGGCGGAACAGTTCGACTACTCGAAGCCCAGCCTGCAGGTTCCCGGCGGGAGGGCACGATGAGCGCGATACCCGGCAATTCCGTACCGGGCGCCGCTCGCCCCGCGACCGTGAAGGTGTGGGACCTCGCCATCCGCGCGTTCCACTGGTCGTTCGCCCTCTGCTTCGCGGGCGCCTGGCTTACCGCCGAGAGCGAGCGCTTCCGCGACGTGCACGTGTTCCTGGGCTACACGATGCTCGGCCTGATCGCCTTCCGCGTGCTGTGGGGGTTCGTCGGCCCGCAGCACGCGCGCTTCGCGAGCTTCGTGCGCGGTCCGCGCGCCATCGGCCGTTACCTGCGCTCCCTGCTCTCTTCCCGCCCCGAGCATCACGTCGGCCACAACCCCGCAGGCGCGGTGGCGATCGTGCTGCTGCTCGTCCTGGGGCTCGTGTCGATCGCCTCCGGGTGGGCCGTCTACAACGACCTCGGCGGCGAATGGCTGGAGGAGGCGCACGAGTTCCTCGCGGGCGCGATGCTGGCCGTGGTCGGCGTCCACCTCGCCGGAGTGGCCATCGCGAGCTGGCTGCACCGCGAGAACCTCGTTGGCGCCATGCTGACCGGGCGCAAGGACGCGCGTGGCGGAAGGCGCTAGTCTCGCCTCCTGACGGGAGGGAAATGCCGTGCGGGTACTGGTCGTCGAGGACGACGCGCTGCTGGGCGATGCGATCCAGGCGGGACTTCGCCAGAAGGACTTCGTCGTCGACTGGGTGCGCGACGGCGTGGCGGCGGACCTGGCCCTCGCGCAAGCCCTCCACGCCGCCGTGGTCCTCGATATCGGCCTGCCGCGCCGCTCTGGCCTCGAGGTTCTCGCGCGGCTGCGTGCGTCCCGCAATGCGGTGCCTGTCCTCATCCTCACCGCCCGCGACACCGTCGAGGACCGCATCGCCGGCCTCGACGCGGGTGCCGACGACTACCTCGTGAAGCCCTTCGACCTGGGCGAGCTGGCCGCCCGGTTGCGGGCGCTCACGCGGCGCGCGGGGGGAAACGCCTCGGCCGCGATCACCGTGGGCGCGCTCTCGCTCGACCCGGCGACGCGGGAAGTCACGTGGCGGGGCAAGGCGAAGTCCCTTTCGCGCAAGGAGTACTCGCTGCTGCACGCCTTCATGCTCAACGCGGGGCGCGTGATGACGCGCGAGCAGCTCGAGGAAAGGCTCTACGGCTGGGGCGAGGAAATCGAATCCAACGCGATGGAAGTGCACCTGCACCACCTGCGCAAGAAGATCTTCCCGGGCGTCGTGCAGACGCTGCGCGGCGTCGGCTACCTGATGCCCAGGGACCTCGCGTGAGCGTCCGCGCGCAGCGTCCGCCGGCGCCTGCTCGTCATCCTGCTGGCCGCGAGCGCCGTGGTCTGGCTGGCCGCCACCGTCGCCACCGTGATCGGGGCGGACCATGAAATCGAGGAGGTCTTCGACGCCCAGCTCGCGCAGAGCGCCACGATACTCGTGCTGCGCGTAAGCGACGAGGAGGCCGTGATCGACACGGAGCACGCGCCCTTCCTGCACAAGTACGCGAAGGCGGTTTCGTTCCAGGTGTGGAAGCACGGGCGCAAGCTGCAGCTGCATTCCTCCGACACGCCCCACACCCGGTTTTCGGAGCGCGACCACGGCTTCTCCACGGAAACCATCGGCGGACGCCGGTGGCGGGTGTTCAGCCTCTGGGACAAGGATCGCGAGCACCTGGTCCAGGTCCGCAATGCCATCGCGGACCGGGACGAGGTCACCCTGGAGATCGTCGCTTCGCTCGCGACCCCCATCGCCGTGGCGATGCCGCTCTTCGCGCTGCTCGTGTGGCTCGCGGTGGGCGGAGCGTTCCGGCCGCTCGACCGGGTGAGCGAGGAGGTCTCGCGGCGCGACCCGAAGTTCCTGGCGCCGATCGAAGGCGACGTCCCCGCCGAGATCGCGCCGCTGGTCGCGCGGCTGAACGCGCTGTTCGCCCGCGTGCAGTCGTCCCTGGACGGCGAGCGGCGCTTCACCAGCGACGCGGCGCACGAGCTGCGCACGCCGCTAGCCGCGCTGCGCGCGCAGCTGCAGGTCGCGCAAGGCGCCACCGGCCCCGACGAGCGCAAGCGCGCCATCGCCAACGGCCTCGCCGCGGCAGAGCGCGCGACGCACGTGGTGACGCAGCTCCTCACCCTCGCGAGGCTCGAGCACGGCGCCTGGCAGGCCGCCGCCGCCCCCTTCGACCTGCATCGCGTCGCGGCCGGGGTGATCACGGAGCGGGCGCCGCAGGCGCTGGAGGGGCGGATCACGCTCGCCCTCGAGGGCGAGGCCGGCGTCATGGTTGCCGGCCACGAAGGGCTCGCAGCCATCGCGTTGGGCAACCTGCTGGACAACGCGATCCGCTACTCGCCTCCGGACACGGACATCGTCGTCATCGTCTCCCGCGAAGCAGGCCACGCGCGGGCGATGGTGCGCGACCAGGGCCCGGGAATTCCCGCCGCCAGGCGCGCGGAAGCCATGCGCCGCTTCGCCCGGCTGGGAAGCGGCGATGCCGAAGGCAGCGGGCTGGGCCTGTCGATCGTCGCCCGGGTGGCCGAGCTGCACGCGGCGACGCTCACCCTCGGCGAGGGCCCGCAAGGCAGGGGCCTCGAGGCAACTCTCAGGTTCCCTGCCGCCTGACTTTCCCGCGGCGCCCTGCCGCGCGGCGGTTGCGCCGGCGATTTAAGGAAGCCTTAAGGCAGGACCGCGAGACTGGCTGTGCACCGGCGTCCCGCAACACGCGCCGGCGCACCCCCAAATCACGGAGCCCTGCCATGAAAATGGTTTCCTTCATTGCCGCAGCGGTGCTTGCCGCCACGACCGCGAGCGCCCAGACCCCGCCGGCGGATCGCGCCGCGGGCAGCCGCCTGCTCGCCTCCAACTGCTTCCAATGCCACGGCACCAACGGCCGCGGCAGCGGGTCGTTCGAGAGTCTCGCGGGAAAGTCCGCCGCCGAAATCTACAAGGAACTGCGCGAGATGAAGGCGAAGAACCAGCGCGGCGACATCATGACGATCCACGCCGCCGGCTACACCGACGCCCAGCTGCAGGCGATCGCCGACTACTTCGCGCAACAGCCACGCTGAACAGGGGACAACGGACATGACGAACGACAGAAGAGCATTCCTCGCGCGGCTCGCCGCCTACGCCACCCTGGCCGGCGTTCCGGCCCTCGCGTGGGCCGACAAGGACGAACACCGGCGGCGCGACCGTCCGCCGGGCACCGGCACCACCCCGGGATCCACGCTGCCCACGACCGGCCTGGCGGGCCGGGTGATCGTGATCGGCGGCGGCATGGCCGGCGCGACCGTGGCCAAGTTCCTGCGCCTGTGGGGCGGCGCCGGGGTCGAGGTGACGCTCGTGGAGCAGGAGCCGCGCTACGCCTCGAACATCCTCTCGAACCTCGTGCTCACCGACGCGGTGACGATGAACTCGCTGCAGTTCGACTATGCGGCGCTCGCCTCCACGTACGGGATCACGGTGCTGCAGGGCACGGCGACGAGCGCCGATCCGGTCGCCCGGCGGGTGACCATCGCCACGAATTCCGGCCCGCGCACGCTCGCTTTCGACCGCCTCGTGGTGGCGCCCGGCATCGACTTCGACTACCCCGAAGGCCTGCGCACCGCGCAGGCGCAGGCGCTGGTACCCCACGCCTGGAAGGCGGGACCGCAGACGACCCTGCTGCGCGACCAGATCCGCGCGATGCCGAACGGCGGCACCTTCATCATGACCGTCCCCGCCGCGCCCTATCGCTGCCCGCCCGGCCCCTACGAGAGGGCGTGCGTCGTGGCCGACTGGCTCAAGCGCAACCGGCCCGGCTCCCGGGTGATCGTGCTGGACGCGAACGCGGCCATCACCGCCGAGCGCGAGAGCTTCACGCGCGCCTTCGAGGTCACCCACGCCGGCGTCATCCAGTACGTGCCCAACGCGCCCGTCACCTTCGTGGACACCGCCGCGAAGACGATCCACACGCCCCTCGGCGCATTCCATGGCGACGTGCTGAACGTCATCCCGACCAACGTCGGTCCGGCATTCCTGCGCGACATCGGCGTGGCCAATGCCGCGCGCGGCTTCGCCGGCGTCGACGTCCTGAGCTACGAGTCGACGGCTGCCGCCGGGATCCACGTCATCGGCGATGCTTCCGCCACCACCCAGCCCAAGGCCGGCCACATCGGCAACCAGGAAGGCAAGGTCTGCGCCGACGCCATCCTGCGGATGCTCGGCGGCGGCTCGCCCGACCCGTCCCCGGTGACCAACTCCTCGTGCTACTCGCCGATCACCGCCTCGACCGCCTCGTGGCTCACGGCGGTGTTCGCCTACGACCCCGCCACGCGGACCATGAAGGTGGTGCCCGGCGCGAGCGGTGAGGCGCTCGCGGCGAGCCGGGAGCACTACGAGGACATGTTCGTCTGGTTCCGCACGCTGATGCGCGACAGCTTCGCGTAGGCGAGGGCCCGGCCGAGTGTGAGAAAATGGCGCCCCGCAGGATCCCTTCCTGCGGAAGCGCCTCTCCGCACAGCCCCCGAGCCGAATGACGATCGCCCAGGAAGTCGCCCGACGCCGCACGTTCGCGATCATCTCGCACCCCGACGCCGGAAAGACCACGCTCACCGAGAAGCTGCTGCTCTTCGCGGGCGCCATCCAGATCGCCGGCAGCGTCAAGGCGCGCAAGGCCTCGCGCCACGCCACCTCCGACTGGATGGAGATCGAGAAGCAGCGCGGCATCTCGGTGGCGAGCTCGGTCATGCAGATCGAGTACCGCGACTGCGTGGTGAACCTCCTCGACACCCCGGGCCACCAGGACTTCTCCGAGGACACCTACCGCGTGCTCACGGCGGTGGACGCGGCACTCATGGTCATCGACGCGGCCAACGGCGTGGAAGCCCAGACGCTGCGCCTGCTGCAGGTCTGCCGCGCGCGGAACACCCCGATCCTCACCTTCATCAACAAGATGGACCGCGAGGTGCGCGAGCCGCTGGATCTCCTGGGCGAGATCGAGACCACGCTCGGCATGGCGGCCGTGCCGTTCACCTGGCCCGTGGGCATGGGCAAGCGCTTCCACGGCGTCTACGACCTGCGCAACCGCCGCATGCGCGTGTTCCGGCCCGGCGCCGACCGCCTGAACGACGAGGGCGACGAGATCGTGACGGACATCGAGGCGCCGGCCATCGCCGAGCGCTTCGGCGCGGAGCTGGTGCAGGCGAAGAACGAGATCGAGCTCGTGCAGGGCGCTTCCCCCGAGTTCGACCACGCCGCCTTCCTCGCCGGGAAGCAGACCCCCGTCTTCTTCGGCTCGGCGATCAACAACTTCGGCGTGCACGAGATCCTCGACGCGCTCGCCGAGCTGGCGCCGCCCCCGAGCGCCCGCGCTGCCATCCAGCGCGAGGTGCGTCCCGAGGAGGGCAAGTTCAGCGGCGTGGTCTTCAAGATCCAGGCCAACATGGACCCCGCGCACCGCGACCGCATCGCCTTCGTGCGCGTCTGTTCCGGCCAGTTCGAGCGCGGCATGCGGCTCACCGTCGCGAGGAACGCCAAGGTGATCCGCCCGGGGAGCGTGGTGTCCTTCCTCTCGCAGCGCCGCGAGCTGCTGGAGTTCGCCTTCCCCGGCGACATCATCGGCATTCCCAACCACGGGACTCTGCAGTTGGGCGACACGCTCACCGAGGGCGAGAGCCTGCAGTTCACGGGGCTGCCGTTCTTCGCGCCGGAGATCTTCCAGCAGGTGGAGATCGCCGACCCGATGAAGAGCAAGCAGTTGAAGCTGGGCCTCGCGCAGCTCGGCGAGGAAGGCGCCATCCAGGTCTTCCGCCCGCACCACGGCGGCATGCTCCTGCTGGGCGCCGTCGGCCAGCTGCAGTTCGAGGTCGTGGCGCACCGCCTGCAGCACGAGTACGGCGTGCCCGGCGCGCATGGCGCCGTCGAAGTTCCGGATCGCGCGCTGGGTCACGTGCGACGACCCGAAGGAGCTCGCCCGCTTCATCGAGGCCAACGGCCACCGGGTCGCCTACGACGCGGTCGATGCGCCCACCTTCCTCGCCACGGCCAATGCCGAACTGACGGTCACGCAGGAACTCTGGCCGAAGGTCCGCTTCCACGCCCTGCGCGAGCACGCCGGCCTCGTCTTCCAGGCGCGCCTGGAGGGCTGAAGCCGCACGCTCGACGCGCGGACCTGATCCGGCTCTATGCGATGAAGTAGCCCGGCCTAGGCGGACAGCAGCAGCGCCGTGGCAATCAGCGCCACGCTCATCGCCGCGAAGCCCGCGACGCAGCGCCTGCCGAGCGACGCGCCGCCGACCACGAAGACGATCCCTGCCTTCACCACCGCATTGGAGCAGATCGCCACCACGATCGCCATCACCGCGCCAGCCGCCGTGATGCTCCCGTCGCCGAAGAGGCGGAAGGACGAGAGCGAGATCGCGTCCACGTCGGTGAGCCCCGACACCATCGCCACCGCGTAGACCCCCATCACGCCCGCCATGTCGTTGAGCCACGCCGCCGCCAGCAGGACGACCGCGTAGGCGACGCCGAAGCCCAGCGCCACCGGCAGGTCCGTGGGGTTGGTGAGCTCGGGGTTCTCCAGGGCCGCCCCGTCGCGCATGCTTGCGCCAGGTGATCCACGCGATGGGCAGCGTCGCCGCGAGCCCCGCG
This sequence comes from uncultured beta proteobacterium, assembly GCA_963786635.1. Taxonomy (GTDB): domain Bacteria; phylum Pseudomonadota; class Gammaproteobacteria; order Burkholderiales; family Usitatibacteraceae; genus FEB-7. The sequence continues at coordinate 53,743 of CAWAZV010000008.1, forward strand.
GCCAGCACCGGCAGCATCGTCGGAAGGATCGAGGGCATCACGGCGATCGCGAGCACCGAGGATGCGCAGCAGCGACGACCAGGTTCGCCAGCAGGATCACCGTGGCGGCCGTGCCCTCCAGCTCCGGCTTGCCGCGCGCGCCGCGCGAGTAGACGAGCGTGGTCGCGGTGCTCGAGACGAGCCCGCCCAGCGCGCCCAGCAGCAGCACCGGCCCTTGCCCCCAGGAGCCGCCACGCGACGTAGCCAGCAGGCTACCGCCGATGAGCACGACCATCAGCCAGAGGTCGTACGGGTTGAGCGCGCCGTAGGGACCGAAGCGCTGAGGCTCACCGCGGAGATGAGGACGACCATCATCCACAGGTGGTAGGGATTGAGCGCGCCATAGGGGCCGAACCGGTTGGGAACCACCGGGAGGATGACGAGCGAGAGGACCGCGAACTGCAGCACGCTCTCGACGTCCGTCGCGGTGAGCTTCACCGAGAAGCCCTCGAGCTGCGACTTGTAGTGCAGCAGCATCGTCGCGACGATGGCGATGGCGATCACGATCTCGCGGTTGCCGTGCCACAGCGCCGCGCCGAGGCAGAAGGTGAGCGCCGCCGTGACCACCGTGGTGGTGCCCGCGTCCGGCGTGGAGGTCGGCGCGATCTGGTACGCGGCGAGGATGCCGCCGGTGCTGGCGAGCAATCCCGCGACGACCAGCCAGGGCGAGGCGGTCTGCTCGCCCAGCATGGCGCAGAGCGTGCCGAGCATGGCGATGAGCGCGAACGTGCGCACGCCCGCCTTGGATTCCTTGTGGCGCTCGCGCTCGAGCCCGATCAGCAGGCCGATGGCGAGGCTCGTCAGGTAGGCAAGGGAAACGTCGAATTGGCCATTCACGGCTGGAATTCTCCTCCAGCCATTGTGGAACCTGCCCCCGGCGGCGGCTTGACTCGGGTCAACGAGCCTTCGCGGGGCACACCCAGCGCGCGAGCCACGCCTTCACGCGTTCGCGCGCATGTTTCGCCGCGACTTTCTCTTCCGGCGTGGCATCGGCGCGAAAGTCGAACGCCCGCCGCGCCATGGGATAGGTCTGCAGTTCCACCGGCACGCCACGCTCGTAGAGCGAGTAGAACGCACGCCCGATGTTCATGCGGCGCAGCTCGAAGTCCTGGTCGCCGACGAGGAAGAGCATCGGCGCCTTCACCTGGAGGACTTCCGGCGCGACGGAGAAGAGCTGGTCGCCTTCCGGCGCGTTGGGATTCTGCATGTGGCCGGCATAGGCCGCGATGGCGGCGACATCGGCAGGCCGCTTCGCCGCGAGGCGGATCGCGTAGTAGCCGCCGCGCGAATAGCCGACGATGCCGGCGGGACCCTTGCAGGCTTCCGGGCGCGCGAGCAGCAGGTCGAGAGCCGCCTCGACGTCGCCTTCCGTTTCCGCGTCGTGGGCCTTCGGCCAGCGCTCGATGAAGCGTCCCGACTGCCAGTCCGGGGCGACGACGAGAAAGCCCTGCTCCGCCAGCGTGCGGATGTGCGCGCGGTCGGGATCCTCGTAGCCGCGACGTGCATGCACGTAGAGCACCGCGGGGAACGGGCCCTTGCCGTCGGGGATCGCCACTTCGACCGGTACGTCGACGGTGCCGGAGCGCACGTTCTTGCGCTCGATGCGGACTTCCGCGACAGCGGTGGCCGCACAAAGCGCGGACAGGATGGCGAACAGGATCGAACTTCTCGAGCTCATGTCCGGTCCTCGCGCTCGCATCGCTCCGGCGTGGCCGAGATCCTGTGGATCGAGAGATCGGCGCCCTCGTACTCCTCCTCGGGATCGAGCCGGATGCCTACCGTCAGGCGCAGCGCGCCGTAGATCGCAAAGCCGCCGGCCAGCGCGATCGACCACGCCCAGCGCCGTTCCGGCCACCTGGCTCGCCAGCGAGACGCCGCCCAGGCCGCCCAGCGCCTTGGTGCCGAAGATGCCGCAGGCGATGCCGCCCCAGGCGCCGCACAGCCCGTGCAGGGGCCACACGCCCAGCACGTCGTCGATCTTCAGGCGGTTCTGCGTGGCGTTGAACATGACGACGAAGAGGCCGCCGGCGACGGCGCCGGTCGCGAGGGCGCCCAGCGGGATGCATGACGTCGGAACCCGCGCACACCGCCACCAGGCCGGCGAGCGGGCCGTTGTGCACGAAGCCCGGGTCGTTGCGCCCCACCACCAGCCCCGCGAGGGTTCCGCCCGCCATCGCCATGAGCGAGTTGGCGGCGACCAGGCCCGTGATCTTGTCGATCGTCTGCGCGCTCATGACGTTGAATCCGAACCAGCCCACCGAGAGCATCCAGGCGCCCAGCGCGAGGAAGGGGATGCTGGACGGCGGGAACGCCACCACGCGACCGTCGCGCGTGTAGCGGCCGTGCCGCGCTCCCAGCAGCAGCACGGCGGCGAGCGCCACCCATCCGCCCATCGCGTGCACGACCACCGAGCCGGCGAAGTCGTGGAACTCGGCACCGAAGGCGCCCTTCAACGCCGCCTGGAATCCGAACGCCTGGTTCCAGGCGATCCCCTCGAAGAAGGGATAGAGGAAGCCCACCAGCAGGAAGGTGGCCATGATCTGCGGGTTGAACCGCGCGCGCTCCGCGATGCCGCCGGAGACGATCGCCGGGATCGCCGCCGCGAACGTGAGCAGGAAGAAGAACTTCACCAGCTCGTAGCCGCTCTTCGCCGCGAGGCTTTCCGCGCCGGCGTAGAAATTCACGCCGTAGGCCACGGTGTAGCCGATGAAGAAGTAGGCGATCGTGGAGATGGAGAAGTCGACCAGGATCTTCATCAGCGCGTTGACCTGGTTCTTGCGCCGCACCGTTCCCAGCTCGAGGAAGGCGAAGCCGGCGTGCATGGCGAGCACCATGATGGCGCCGAGCAGGATGAACAGGACGTCGGACGACGTCTTCAGGGCCTCCATGACGATCTCCCGGATGCGCGGGCGGCAGATCACCGCGAGGGCACTGTAACTGGAAAGCGATGCCCCCGTCACCGGTCGGACGGCAGCCTTGTACCATTGGCGGCCGGACCAAGCCCACCACGTGACGGAAAGGAGCCCCCCATGCCCCGCGTCAGCACGTACCTGAACTTTCCCCGGTCGACCGAGGAGGCGTTCCATTTCTACCGGTCCGTGTTCCGGACCGAGTATTCGGCGCCGATCGCGCGCTTCGGCGACATTCCCCCTTCCCCGGACCAGCCGCCGATGGCCGAAGACGACCGCAACCTGGTGATGCACGTGGAGCTGCCGATCCTGGGGGGGCACGTGCTCATGGGAACGGACGCTCCCGAGTCGATGGGCTTCACGGTGACGCCCGGCAACAACATGTACATCAACCTGGAGCCCGACACGCGCGCGGAGACCGATCGGCTCTTCAACGCTCTCGCGGCCGGCGGCAAGATCGAGATGCCGCTGCAGGAGATGTTCTGGGGCGGCTACTTCGGCAGCCTCGACGACCGCTTCGGGGTGCGCTGGATGTTCAACTGCATGAGCAAGACCTGAGCGCAGGACGCATGACCCGCCTTCCGACCCTCTTCGTTTCGCACGGTGCGCCGACCTGGGCGCTGGAACCGGGCGTCGCCGGCCGGCTCCTCGCGCAAGTCGGCGAGTCGCTCCCGAGGCCGGAAGCGGTTCTCGTGGTCTCTCCGCACTGGATGACGCGCGATATCGTCGTGTCCTCTGCGCGGACGCCGCGCACGATCCACGATTTCGGCGGGTTCCCCGAAGCACTGTACCGTATCCAGTACCCGGCACCAGGTCATCCGCAACTCGCCGGCCGCGCGGCCGACGCGCTGTCTGCCGCCGGCTTTGCGGTGACGCTCGACGAACAGCGCGGGCTCGACCATGGCGCATGGGTGCCGCTGCGTTACCTGTACCCGGCGGCGAGATGTGCCGGCCTTCCAGGTCTCGATGCCCGCGGAGCTCGATGCCGCATCTGCCTGGCGACTGGGAGAAGCCCTCGCGCCCTTGTCCGAGCAGGGCGTGCTCATCGTGGGATCCGGTTCGCTTACGCACAACCTGCACGAGTTCGTGATGGGAGCGACGCATGCAGCGCCCTATGCCGTGGAGTTTGCAGCGTGGATACGCGATGCCGTTCTCGGTCGCAATGACGAAAGACTGAAAGGCGCACTGGCGAGCGCCCCGCACGCCTCTCGCGCGCACCCGACACCGGAACATTTCCTGCCCCTGCTGGTCGCCGCGGGCGCCGCGGATCGCAGCGCCCCTGCCCGCGTGCTGGATGGCGGCATGACCTACGGCGTCATCTCGATGGAGTCCTACCTCTTCGGCGACGATCGCGCACGCGAAAGTTGAACCAGTTCAGGAAAGCGACGCCGCCCACTTCCTCACCGGACCGCGGCTGGTACGATCGCCGCCCATGGGACTGACCGCCACCGCCCGCACGCTTCGCCGCCTGGACCGCACTGCTCGCGGTGCTCGCGGCCGCGCTCATGCCCGCGCTGTCGCACGCGTTCGCGCCGGGCAAGGACGCGACCAAGTGGATCGAGGTCTGCTCCACGACGGGCCCGATGTCGATCGAGGTGCCGGCGAACGGGCCCGGATTTCCCGAAGGCGCCCAAGGCTTCCGACTTCGAGCATTGCCCGTTCTGCTCCGCTGCAGGCCGCTCCCGCGGCGATCCTGCCCACGGACACATTCTCGCTCCCGCCTGCCGCCCGCTTCGGAGCCGGTCCCCCCGCTCTTCCTGCATGCGCCGCGCCCGCTCTTCGCGTGTCCTGGCGGCGCAGCCCCGCGCGCCCCTCCCCTCGCTTCCTGACGTTTCGCATTGAAGTCGCCGGGCGCCGCGGTGCACGTGCGCCAGTCACCTCCGGTCGCGGGTCCCAGTGCCCTGGTCTTGGGGGTCGCCCGTCCACGAAGGATCAGACCCATGATTGCCCAGACTCCACCCCCTGGCTGCCGCCGTCGCGGTCGCCTGTTCCGCAGCGCCGCACGCCTTGGCGCAGACCCAGCCCCTGCCGTCCATCGTCGTGACCGCACCGCGCCAGCTGCACGCCGTCGGCCGGCGCCGGCGTCGCTGGCCGCGAGCGGACATCGCGGCCCGCCGCTCCTACCAGAGCGACACCGCGCGCCTGCTCGAGGACATCCCCGGCCTCAGCTTCTACTGCGCCGGCGGCCTCTCCAGCCTGCCCGCCATCCACGGACTGGCGGACGACCGCTCCGCATCCGCGTCGATGGCATGGACCTCGTCTCCTCCTGCCCCAACCACATGAATCCGCCGCTGTCGTATCTCGATCCGGCGCAGGCGCGAAGCATCAAGGTCTGGACGGGCATCGCGCCCGTGAGCGTCGGCGGCGATTCGATCGGCGGCACCATCGAAGTGGAATCCGCGCCGCCGGAGTTCGCCGCGCCGGGCCAGGGACACATCACCAAGGGCGGAGGTCGAGCGCCTTCTACCGCAGCAACAACGGCGGCTACGGCGGCAGCTCTCTCGGCAAGCCTCCTGGGCGAATCGGCCGGGCTCACCTACAGCGGCGCCGCGGCGCAGGCCGACAACTACACGGCCGGCGCGAACTTCAAGTCGACCACCGCGACCGGCCGTGCCGGGCATGCGCTTGCCGCTCGACGAGGTCGGCTCGACGGCATACCAGTCGCGAAACCATGCGCTGGGGTCTCGCGCTCCGGAGCGGAGCCCACCTGCTTCGAGGCACAGGTTCGGCTACCAGGACATCCCCTACCAGCTCTATCCCAACCAGCGCATGGACATGCTGGGCAACACGCAGGATCGTGTCGCCTTGCGCTACCTCGGCGAAGCTGGGCTGGGGATCGGTGGAGTTGCGCGCCTGGCGCGAGACGGTCGACCACTACATGGAATTCGGCGCCGACAAGCGCTTCTGGTACGGCGCCCTGTCGCAGCCGCCGGCCGCTCCCGAGGTGGGCACTCCCTGCTCGCCCGTCGGCATGACCTGCGCGGCGGGAATGCCGATGTACGGCGCGGGAAAGACGAACGGCGCGAGCGCGAAGGCGAGCGCCGACCTGACGGCGCAGGACCTGCTGCGCGCGGGCGTCGAGCTGCAGCGCTACTCCCTCGACGAATGGTGGCCGCCCTCCGGCGGGATGATGTCGCCGGGCACTTTCGTGAACGTGAACGACGGCCGCCGCGACCGCGACGCGGTCTACGGCGAGTGGGAGCGGCGCTTCGCACCGGGCTGGCTCACGCTGCTGGGTGTCCGCTACGAGCGGGTGCGCAGCGACGCCGGCGAGGTGCGCGGCTACGACCCGACGACCAACGGCATGGGCACCATGGCGAGCTTCCAGAAGCGTGACGCCGAGGCCTTCAACGCCGCGGCGCGCTCGCGGACCGACGACAACTGGGATGCCACGGCGATCGCGCGCTACGCTCCGGATGCGACGCTGGACCTCGAGGCCGGGATCGCGCGCAAGGTCCGCTCGCCCAACCTCTACCAGCGCTACACCTGGTCCACCTGGTCGATGGCCGCGGTCATGAACAACACCGTCGGCGACGGCAACGGCTACGTCGGCAACCTCGCCCTCGAGCCCGAGACCGCAAGTACCGCGTCGGCGACCCTCGACTGGCACGCGTCCGACCGCGCCTGGGAGCTGCGCTTCACGCCCTACTACACGCGCGTGGCCGACTTCATCGATGCGGTGCAGTGGAACGCGGCCGCGAACGCCCCCGCGTCCGTGCCGGCGACGAACCAGTTCGTCGTCCTCAAGTACATGAACCAGTCCGCGCGCCTGCAGGGCTTCGACCTCTCCGGCGCGGCGCGCCTCGCAAAGACCGCGTTCGGGGAATTCGCCGTGAAGGGCGTGCTCGCCTACGTGGACGGGACGAACCGGACGACGGGCGACGAGCTCTACAACATCATGCCGCTCAATGCGCGGGTGTCGCTTGCGCACGCGCTGGGCTCCTGGAGCGGCAGCATCGAGGCGGTGATGGTCGGCAAGCAAGGACGGCGTGTCGGACGTCCGCAACGAGATCCGGACGGCGGGCTACGGGCTCGCGAACCTGCGCGGGTCCTACACGTGGAAGCAGGTGCGGCTCGACGTCGGGGTCGAGAACCTCTTCGACCGCAGCTATCGCCAGCCCACCGGCGGCGCCTACCTGGGACAGGGCTCGACGATGAGCATGAACGGCGTGCCGTGGGGGATCGCCGTCCCCGGCATGGGGCGGTCGTTATATGCCGGAGTCACCGTCGGGATGTGAAGCCGGAAATGGAAGGACCGGCCTTCCGGCTGGTCTTTCCGTGAGCAAGCTGCAACTCACGGCGGGCAAGCGTCGCCTAGTCGCGGACGGAATACGATCCCGGCGGCCCCGCCTTCCCGGGATCCAGCAGCGCGCCCTCCAGGAAGACGTACAGGTAGCGACCATGCGGTTCTACGCGGTCGATCCTCCGCATTTCGCCATCGGCAAGCACGACGACCCTCCCGGGCTTGTATTCGCGCGCGATTTCCGCGGTATTGGGCTGGAAGAACCCGGCCCATTGCCGGGACACTCCGTAGCGACCAGTTCCTGTCCGTCAGGTAGAAGGGGTGCCCGTCGCGGACGGAGTACGCGCTCGGCAGCCCGAACTTTCTCGGGTTGAGCGGGTTGCCTTCGAGGTAGACGTTCAGGTAACCGGCCGAACGGTTCGACGCGAACGATGGTGCGCGTGTCGCCGTCTGCCAGCGTCACCACCCTTCCCGGCCTGTATTCGCGCACGAACGGATCGATGTTCGGCACGAAGAACCCGGCCCAATCCCGGGCGACTCCCCGCGACCAGATGTCATCGGTCATGTAGAAGCTGTCGGTGATCGATCCCGGCACATGCAGCACCTCGTCGTCAGCCAGCGAGATCCGGCTCGCGTGACAGGCGTGGATCACGCAGCATCGTGCTGCGCGCTGCCCACGACCCGTGAATCCAGGACGGCGAGTCCCGCCCTGGAAATGTAGGCGGGAAACGATGCGCTCCTGCCACCAGGGTTGATCGACACGTAGCCTTCGCTGTCCGCGCCGGAGGGCAGGTTGTTCTTCACCAGCAGGAGATGCCTGCCCGGCGCCGGAGAGCTCGTATTCGATCGTCACCCGATGGAAGCCCGGCGCCGCGACATCCAGGACGACGGAGTTCCGCCCGCCTTCCGCGCGGCATTCAACGCCCTGATCCTCCCGGGGTGTCCTGTTCCTGCGCCAGACAACCGTTGTCGGTGACGCCTCCCGCGGCGTCCAGTTCCCGATCAACTCATCGTAAAACCAGAAGTTCTGGGCAAGGCTCCAGGGCTGCCATTCGCTGGACGTCGCATACCGGGTCGAAATGATGACGTCTGCATCCTTGAGCGTGGCCCTCGCCACCTCCCTCGTCCGGCCAAGCGCGTGGATGACCGAGTCGACGGGCCAGCCCGGGATGATCTTCCGCGTGGCGCTCCAGATTCCCCAGTACTCCTCGAGGACCTTCCGCGTGTCCGTCTTCCTGGCAAGGTCGACATACTCGATCCATTCGGCGCGCAGGTACGCGCCCAGCTCCGGGACATGGAAGCGCGCGGGATCGCTTCTGGCCCGAAGGAGATTCGACCGGTATTGCCATCCATCGAACGCGGCCAACGCAAGCAGGAGCGCGGCGGCAGCGGCGGCGGACTTTGCGGGACCAGGCCACGCGAGGCCGCCGGGATGGACGAACCTCCGGATTCCGGCGCCGCCCAACCTGAGCAGACCGAAAAGGGACGCGAACACCGCCCAGAGGAAGAGCCCCGCAAAGTACCGCCCCACATGGCCCCCTACGCAAGCCACGACTCCGCCGGCAAGCAGGACGAAACCGATCCATGCGACCAGGACATGCTCGATTCGCCTTGTCCAGAGGGCGACAAGTGACGCGAGCAGCAGAACGACGATGGCAAAGTGACCGTAGGGTGTCTCGATGCGAAGCAAGTGCCGCAGCTCGAATACGCGACTTCCCTCCTCATAGGGGGAGAAGTACCACCACTGGTCCGCCGCCACGTCGACGAAGTTGTACCGAAGCATCTCCATCGGGTGGCCGAGAGTGACCAGGCAGAGGAGAGCCAGCCAGGAGACAACTGCGCAAACGAAGTAGAGAAGGGCATTCCGCCAGTTCAGCTCGTTGCGGGCCATGGCATTCAAGGCAACCAGGATCGCGAACAGCCCGGCAGACGGAACCGCGAAATCGTTCGACCACAGCAGGATGGCGCCGGTGACGACCCCGCACAGGGCACTTTTCAGTCGTACCGAGCGGAGATTCAGGATGCCCAGGTAGTAACAGGCCACGACCAGGTATGGCGCGGCGGCCCTGATGGGGCGCAGCGAGAGCCCCGGGCCGCTGGCAAAACCAAGATCGTCATCGGTATGAATCGAAAAGTAATCCGCGGCTACCGTGAGGGCCCCGAAATAGCAGGCTCCTGCGACGAGGGAACTCGCGAACGATGCCGGACGGGCGATCAGGTGCCACAGGAGGGACACCGACAGCCAGCACAGCACGAACGTCATGAAGTGCGCGGAAATGACGCTCGCCGCGAGATTCGATCCGAACGCCTTGAATGCGGGGTACAGGGAAAGGAGGGGGCCAATTCCCAGGTATGGAAAGAAGTCTCGACCCGGAAGCTGGCCGGAATCCAGTCGAAACAGCGCGCTTGCCGTCTGGAAGGCACCATCGAGATGAAGCGTTGGCGCATCGATGGCGGCCGACAGGGAGCGGAACACTGCCCAGGCAAGCAGAGCCGCCAGGGCGAGGCAGTTCGCCGCACTCATCGCGCGCAAGCTGTTCCACCCTGAGTCAGGTCAGCCATGCAGGAGGGGAAGGCAATCTGCAACACAGGCGGGGAATTCCCGGTGGCTCGAGCGGTTGCCCGCAACGGACGCAGCGTACCGCGAAACCGCCAAATCCCGAGAGGCCGGGGATGACGCGAAGACGCCCCTGCGGGGGTTCCAGCCAGGATTTGAGCCGGCAATTGCCACGCGAAACTCCCGTATATTGGCAGGTTGCCCCCCATCCCGACCAGGAGTTCTCCCCGTGAGTGACGACACCCCCGATTTTTCCAACGTTCAGAGCGGCAGCAGTTCCACGGCCACCAGGATTTACGAGGTGAAATCCGGCGACTCGCTCTCGAAGATTGCCAAACGCGAATACGGCGACGCGAATGCGTGGAAGCGAATCTTCGAGGCGAACACCGACATCCTCAAGGATCCCGACAAGATCTACCCCGGGCAGAAACTGAAGATCCCGCCGAAGCAATGAACCCACGGAGCTGACAATGAACCACCTTACCCGCGTCCTCACCATCGTCCTCGTCACCGCCGGACTCGCCGCCTGCGGCAAGAAGGAAGCCCCGCCGCCTCCCGCGGCACCCACGCCCGCCCCGGCACCCGCGCCAGCGCCGGCCCCGGCACCCGTCGCGGTCTCGGCCGCGACGGTCGGCTCGGCCGTCGGCGCCGACAAGAAGGTCACTGCCGCTACCGAGACCTTCGCGAAGATGGACACGATCTACGTGTCGGTCGACACCACCGGCACCGGCAAGACCGCGCTCAAGGCGAGGTGGACCTACATCACCAAGGACGGCAAGGCGGTCACGGTCAAGGAGGACACGCAGACGATCGACGCCACGGGCTCGGCGACGACCGAGTTCCACGTGACCAAGTCCGACGGCTGGCCCTCCGGCAACTACCAGGTGGAGATCCTGCAGGACGACAAGGTAATGCAGACGAAGAAGTTCGCGGTGAAGTGATCCAAGGCAGGACGGCGGTCGTCGGAGCGGGCTAGCTGGGCCGTCCGACGACCCCGGGTAGGTCGATCCCAAAGCGGCCAAGATATGATCCGCGCAGCCACTTCACGAAATCGGGGAGACGCTTCATGAGCATGGCGATGTTCCTGCGGGCCGTCACGCCTGCCGAAGCCGAGGTGATGCTGAAGGACGCCTCGATGGTCGACGAGATCGTCGAGCGCGAGGGCGATGACGTCCTCGCCACGGACCTCCAGGACGCCTGGGACATCTTGATGAAACTGCTGCGCGGCGGCGGGTTCAAGGGCGCCCGCAATCTCGGCGAGTGCCTTTCGAACGGCGGCGAGCTTCTCACTGCGGAGCAGGTGAAGATACACGCCCAGTTGCTCGCGGCCTACACGCCGGAATATGTCGGCAGGCTCTTTGACGAACTCGACGATCCCGAGCTCTATCACTTCGAAGCCTGGAAGGACGACCCGGAAGGTCTCGTCGGGGAGTTCGTCAAGCTCAAGGACTTCTATCGCCAGGCCGCCGCCCGGGGGCTGGCGGTCGTCTACTACGCGGCCTGACCGGCGCCTGCGTCACGGGCGCTTCCTCTCCCGCTTCGACGGCTACTGGTCACCCTTCTGCGCCTTCGCCTGATCACCCGATCACGTCGGTTTGCACGGCAACGGTCTTGTTGGCGAGCCTGGACGGCTGAAGCTGGGACTCGCCATCCTTCGTGTCAACGGCCGATCGCCTGCAGCCGTTCTTCGATCATGCGATTCCCGGTTGTGGCGCTGCCTGCCCTTGCCTTATGTAGCTTTTAAGCTACACTCTATGTTTGAAGTCCTTCTTGCCAGCTCGACGTTCGCAGCGTCAATCGACGCCCACTTCGCGAACTTAACCATGCTCTCCCTGTAACTCAGTGGGCCGAGGATCGAGGCGGCCACAACCATGAAGCATAGTAGCGCCCGGAGTCGCCACGTTGCCCGGGAGTAGGCGAGCGCGATCAGTATCGCAGCGGGAACGACAAGCTTGAACCTGTCGAAAGAAAATTCCGTTGCGTGTTGATGCAGCAGGACGTTTTCCAACATCGGAAAGGTCGAAAGAAAGACGATAGTTCTCGCATTGATCGAGCAATCCTCGCCGGCACCAGGCGCTCGCTGGACATTCCGCCAAGACCAACCCACCGTAACCATACTTGCGAGAAGCACAACCAGGAAGTACCCGTAGCTCGACCAGTATCCACGAACGAGCGGTCGTTGGTAGAAGCCACTTGCACTCCGATTCCAGAACCTCCCGGCGGAAACCTTCACGAACTGCTCGAACCCCAGCGCGAGACCGAAGTGAAGCAGCGTGATCAGTGCGGCGAGTACCGTAACCATCATCAGTTGCACGGCCAGCTTCCGTGATCCGCGGATGTCTCGGTGCCACAAGACAGCGCAAGACCTGCATTGAACACATAAGCCGTCCACTCGACGAGCGGGCCGGCCAGTGTCAGCGCAACCAGGAGCAGGCGTCGCCTGGCGCCACCACGTGCGTCCTCGAGATAGCTAATCGCCGCCAGGATCGACAGGATCAGTATCGGCTGGTAAAGGGACTGGCTCCAGTAAGCGACTCCGGTGGAGCGAAGGGCCTCTCTGCTGAAGATCGATATGGCGCAGGAGGCAAACAATCCCGCGACGAGGGACGGGCCCGATAGGCCGACGCTACGCAATACCTTCAGCAGAAGGACCAGAAGGAGGACGGCCGATAACCAGCCCAGCGTGGCGTTGAAGTATGCAATCGCCCTGATGGTGGGAGGCACCTCGAGGACATTGAACACTGCCCACGGCGCGAGAAAACCGAGCACCGGAAAGGAGGTATATATGTAGTCGCCTCCTTTCGTGGGGATCGTTGCGCCCCACGGCACGTGCTTGTTCTCGTCTCCGCCCAGCGAAACCGTTGGCAGCAGCCAGTGGTTCCGGATGCCGCCTTGGTTAAGCGCGGTGACCGTGAGAAGCACATGGTACGGTGCCTCGAGGTTCTCCGACCCCGAAGGGTGGTCGAACTCTGCAGACCTGAAATGCACCGTCCATAGGCACAGTAATGACAGTAACAAGACGATGACGATTGTTTCGGTCAGTCTTGAATACCGATTGTCCACCGACATCCTCTCAGTTTGCGGACGGTCTTGAACCCGGATTCATCCGGTCTCCCACCGTGATACTCCTGAGCTGCAGACCGGCACCTGCATTCGACCACTTTCGGCGCGGCAAACTGACCATCAGGCTCCGCCGCTAGGTGCATGAACGTCTGGCGCATTTCGGCGAGATCCCTTGATCAGGATTCGACGCTGAAGCCTATTCAACCCACCGCGCCGGTTAGCATGCCAAATACCGCAAACCGAGCCGAGTTCCTGAGAGGCTCATGCCGATCTGCGCAGATCGGCAAAGCCACATGTCCAAAGACAAGGGGCCCGAGATCGCTCTCGGGCCCCGAATCCGATGGTGGAGAGGAAGGGGATCGAACCCTCGACCTCCGCATTGCGAACGCGGCGCTCTCCCAGCTGAGCTACCCCCCCACGCGAAGGGCGAAATTATAGCCGAAACCGCGCCCCGGAGCGAGGCGCGGTGCGGTCGTAGCTGCGGCGGTACTTACTTCTTCGCAGGCGCTGCGGGTGCGGCCGGGGCGGCGGCGGGCTTGGCCGCAGGCTTCTGCACGCTGATGGCCACGGCCTCGATGTAGGTGCCTTCGATGAAATCGCCGACCTTGAACTTCGCGAGGACGGCCGGGTCCTTCGCCTTGATCTCGACCGTGTGCTCCACGCCGCTCAGCGTGACCATGTTCGTCTTCATGTCGATGGCGTCGATCTTGGCGACGAAGTCGACCTGGCGGCCGACGATGGCGCCGGGCTTCTGGCCGGGAGCGGCCGCCTTCCCGCCTTCGCGGATCGTGCGGGAAACGGCGGTCTTCGAGGACTTCTTGAGCTCCATGGCGAGGGCCTGGGCGTACTCGATCACGATTTCGTCACCCTTGTTGACCTGGGCGAGGTTCTTCACTTCGGGGCCGGCGACGAAGGACATCGTGTTGCCCTTGGGACCCATGAGGGTGACTTCGCGGGTCTTCTGGTCGATGGCCACGACCTTGGCCGTGATCTTGGTGACCTGGCCTTCGGCGGCGGCATCCGCGGTCCGGGCGGACATGGTCTGTGTCTCGGGGGCCTTCGGGGGGGCGGGCGCCTTCTTGTCCTGGGCGATGGCGGTGGTTGCGAGCAGCGCGGCTGCCAGAATCGCGAGCTTCTTCATGAAGTTCCTCGAAAGGGGATAGTGGGATGACGGGGCAGGATGATACCGGTTCGCCCCGCGGACTGCTTGATCGGGATCAGCTTCCGTCCGTCTGGACGCCGCGGATGCTGAGCGTCTGCGAGGTATAGGTGGTGTCGAGGAGCTTGGCGGCCTGGAAGATGGCGCGGATGGTCGGCACCGGGATCCCGGTCAGGTCGCCCAGCTCGACCACGGATCCCACGAGGGCATCGATCTCGATGGGGCGGCCCGCCTCCACGTCCTGCAGCATCGAGGTCTTGTGCTTGCCCACCTTGCGCGCGCCCTCGATGCGCTTCTCCAGCGGCACGCGGAAGGTGATGCCGAGGTGCTCGGCGACGGCCTGCGCCTCCTTCATCATCTGCGACAGCGAGTTCCTTGCCGTACGGGTCCTCGCAGATGTCCTGCAGGGTCGCGTGGGTGAGCGCGGAGATCGGGTTGAAGGTGAGGTTGCCCCAGAGCTTGAGCCACATCTCGGCGCGCACGTTGTCCAGCAGCGGGCACTTGAGGCCCGCCTTCGTGAACGCTTCCGAGATCTGCGTCGCGCGCTCGGTGGCCACGCCGTTCAGTTCCCCGATGGGGAAGCGGTCGCCCTCGATGTGCACCACCTTGCCCGGCGCCGTGAGCTCCGTGGCGGGATAGACCACGCAGCCGATGAGGCGCTCCTTGGGAATGGCGTTCTTCACCACCCCGCCCGGGTCCACCGTCTCGACGGTGCGCCCGGCGAGCTCGCCGCCGTGGTCGTGGAAGTACCAGAACGGGATCCCGTTCTGCATCGGGATCACCACGGTGTTCTCGTGGTAGAGCGGGCCGAGCTTCTCCGCCACGGCGCCGACCTGGTGCGCCTTGAGGGCAATGATGATGACGTCGAAGGTGCCCGCCTTGGCGTAGTCGTCCGTGGCCTTGACGCTGGTCGCGGTCTCCTCGCGGCCGTCGCGGTAGAAGACGTGCATCCCGTGCGCGTTGATCGCCTCGAGGTTCTTCCCGCGGGCGATGTAGGTGACATCCTCTCCGGCAAGGGCGAGCTTCGCGCCCACGAAGCCCCCGATGGCGCCGGCGCCGACGATACAGAAACGCATCATTCCCCCAATGAACGGGCAATCACCAAATTATGGTGCAGCGCACAAACTGTCAAGCGCGCCCGTCAAGCCTTGCGGTATGCCCAGGCGAGCATCGCCCCGCCGGCCACGATCATGGGCAGCGAGAGCCACTGCCCCATCGAGAGCCCGAAAGCCAGCAGGCCGAGGAAGTCATCCGGCTGGCGCGCGAACTCCGCGAGGAACCGCAGGCACCCGTAGCCCACGAGGAAGGCCCCCGACACCGCGCCCGCGGGCCGCGGCTTCGCGGAGAACCACCAGAGGATCGCGAAGAGGGCGAGCCCCTCCAGCGCGAACTGGTAGAGCTGCGAGGGATGGCGCGCGATCGCCACGCGGTCCACCTGCGGAAACCACATGCCCCAGGGCAGGTCCGTGGCCCGCCCCGGCAGCTCGCCGTTGATGAAGTTGCCCAGGCGTCCCGCGGCGAGGCCGATGCGGCACGAGGGGGGCGACGAAGTCCATCGTCGTGATCCAGCGCAGCTTGCGCCTCGAACAGAAGATCGCGATGGCGATGAGCACCCCGAGGAAGCCGCCATGGAAGCTCATGCCCCCGGCCCAGATCTGCAGGATCTCGGCGGGGTGCGCGAGGTAGTACTCCGGCTTGTAGAAGAGCACGTAGCCCAGCCGCCCGCCGAGGATCACGCCGAGCACGCCGTACAGGAGCATGTCGTCGACGCCCGCTTCGGTGACGCCGTTGGCAAGGCCCTGGCGCGCGCGCAGCTTCCCGAGCATCACGAAGGCCACGAAGGCGACCACGTACATGAGGCCGTACCAGCGCACGGCGAGCGGGCCGAGGCTGAAGATGACGGGGTCGAACTGCGGGTGGGTGAGCACGGGAGGGTTTCAGGAAAAGCCGTAGAGGCGAGCGGCATTATCCCAGACGATGGCGCGGGCACGTCCGCGCCGACCCAGTGGTCGAGCGAGTCGCGCAGCCGTCCGTAGTTGTTCTCGCTCTCGTGGTTGGTCCACGGCCAGTCGCTGCCCCACACCAGCTGCCGCTCTCCGACGCTCGCGATCCAGCGCTCCGCGAGCGCGACGGGGTCGGCTCCGCCGAGACGATAGGGCCCGGAGAGCTTGGCCCACACGGGACGCGATCTGCGCCAGCGCGGCGACGGCTGCGAAGGTCGCATCCTGCGCGCCCGGCGAGGCGCCCGGGTTGCCGAAGTGGTCGAACACCACGGCGATGGGGGAATCCCGGAATGCCGGGACGATCTCCGGCAGCCGCCCGGTATCCACGTAGATCTCGACGTGCCATCCGAGCGCGTGGACGCGATCGAAGAGCGCGCGCCAGCCCGGCGTCGCATAGGCCGCGTAGTCGGCCACCGACTTGAGGTTGAGGCGTAGCGCGCGCACGCCGCCTGCGGCGAGCCGCGCGAGCGCCTCGCCATCGAAGCCCGGGTCGACGACGGCGACGGCACGCAGGTGCTGCGGGTCCGTCGCCACCGCGGCGAGCGTCTCCGCGTTGTCGGTGCCGAAAAAGCTCGGCTGCACCACGACGCCGCGCGTGATCGCCGCGCTGGCCCATCGCGAGCGCCAGTCGGCAAGGGTCGCCGCGTAAGCCGGCCGATAACGGGAGCCGGCCGCCGCCCCGGCGGTCGCCGAAAACACGTGCGCGTGGGAATCGATGCCTTGCAAGGGTTTCGCCGGGTGCCGTCGAGAGGATATTCTAGCGGTCTGCCGCGCCGCTCCCGGGCAGCATTCCTCTCAATCACCTCCCGCCGAAGAAGATGAAAAAGCCCCTGCTCGCCATTGCCGCCGCCTTCGCACTCGCCCTGCCCGCCATTGCCGTGGCGCAACCGTTCCCGACGAAGTCCATCCGGCTCATCGTCACCTACCCCCCGGGAGGCGGCGCGGACCTCATGGCGCGCCTGGTCGCCCCGAAGATGGCCGCGGTGCTCGGCCAGCCGGTGGTGGTGGAGAACAAGGCCGGCGCGAGCGGCCAGATCGGCGCGGCGGAAGTCGCGCGCGCGGCCCCGGACGGCTACACGCTGATGCTCGATGCCTCGTCCTTCGCGGTGAACCCGGGCCTGTACGCGAAGCTGCCTTACGACTCGGCGAAGGCGTTCACGCCGCTCGCGGTCCTGGCGCTCTACCCGAACGTGCTCGTCGTCACGCCGTCCTTCGCGCCGAAGAGCGCGCAGGAACTGGTGGCGCTGGCGAAGGCGAAGCCCGGCACGGTGGCCTTCGCGTCCTCGGGCAACGGTTCGGCGCAGCACCTGGCGGGCGAGCTCTTCCGGGCAGCGCACCGGCGTGGACATGACGCACATTCCCTACAAGGGCGGCGGCCCGGCCATGAACGACGTGATCGGCGGCCAGGTGCCGGTGTTCTTCGCCAACATCGCCTCCGGGCTGGGCCACATCAAGGGCGGCAAGCTGCGCCCGCTGGCCGTCACGGGCGCCAAGCGCTCCACCGCGTTGCCGGATGTGCCCACGATGGCCGAAGCCGGCGTGCCGAGCTACGAGGTGTACGAGTGGAACGCGATCTTCGCCCCGGCCGGCACGCCCGCGCCGGTGGTCGCGCGGCTCGCCGAGGCCATCGACAAGGCCATGCAGTCGCCGGAAATCCGCGAGCGGGTCGCGGCCCTCGGCGGCGAGATCGCCGGCTACGGGCCGAAGGAAGCCGGCGAGTTCGTGCGCGAGCAGACCGAGCTCTGGGCCAAGGTGATCCGGCTCGCCAACATCAAACCCGACTGACCGCGACGAGTGCCGCCATGACGAACAAGTTCCGCTCCACCGCCATCACCGAGGGCGACTCGCGCTCGCCCAACCGCTCGATGCTGCGCGCCATCGGCTACCAGGACGACGACTTCAAGAAGCCGTTCATCGGGCTCGCCAACGGGCACTCGACGCTCAACCCCTGCAACGCCGGCCTGCAGCCGCTGGCGGACGCGGCCGACGCGGCGCTGCGCAAGGCCGGCGGCATGCCGCAGATGTTCGGCACGATCACGGTGACCGACGGCATCTCCATGGGCACGGAGGGGATGAAGTACTCGCTCGTCTCGCGCGAGGTGATCGCCGACTCGATCGAGACCGCCGTGCAGAGCCAGTTCATGGACGGGGTGCTGGCCGTCGGCGGCTGCGACAAGAACATGCCGGGCGCCATGATCGCGATGTGCCGCCTGAACCTGCCGGCCATCTTCGTCTACGGCGGCACCATCAAGCCCGGCCACCACAAGGGCCAGGACCTGCAGATCGTCTCGGTGTTCGAGGCGGTCGGCGCGCTCAACGCCGGCAAGATGAGCCGCGAGGATTTCGAGTGCATCGAGCGCTGCGCGCTGCCGGGCACCGGCGCCTGCGGCGGCATGTACACCGCCAACACCATGTCGCTCCGCGTTCGAGGCGCTGGGCATGTCGCTGCCGTACTCCTCGACGATGGCCAACGAGGACGCGGAAAAGGTCGCGAGCACCGAGGAAAGCGCGCGCGTGCTGATCGAGGCGGTGAAGAACGGGCTCAAGACCCGCCACATCGTCACGCGCAACTCCATCGAGAACGCCATCTCCGTGATCATGGCGGTGGGCGGCTCGACCAACGCGGTGCTGCACTTCCTCGCCATCGCCCACGCGGCCGAGGTCGAGTGGACGATCGACGACTTCGAGCGCGTGCGGCGCAAGGTGCCGGTGCTGTGCGACCTGAAGCCGAGCGGCCGCTACGTGGCCACCGATTTCCACCGGGCCGGCGGCGTGCCGCAGGTGATGAAGATGCTGCTCGACCACGGCCTGCTGCACGGCGGCTGCATGACGATCACCGGCAAGACGATCGCCGAGACGCTTGCGGACATCCCTTCCGAACCGCGCAAGGACCAGGACGTGATCCGCCCGTGGTCCAACCCGATGTACGCGCAGGGCCACCTCGCCATCCTCAAGGGCAACCTCGCGCCGGAAGGGTGCGTCGCCAAGATCACCGGCCTCAAGAACCCGGTCATCACCGGGCCCGCGCGCGTGTTCGATTCCGAGCCGGATGCGATGGAGGCGATCCTCGCCGACCGCATCAAGGACGGCGACGTCCTCGTCATCCGCTACGAGGGCCCGAAAGGCGGCCCCGGCATGCGCGAGATGCTCTCGCCCACGGCCGCGCTCATCGGCAAGGGGCTGGGCGAATCCGTGGGCCTCATCACCGACGGGCGCTTCTCCGGCGGCACCTGGGGCATGGTCGTGGGGCACGTGGCCCCGGAGGCCTACGCCGGCGGCACGATCGCGTTCATCCGCGAGGGCGACTCCGTCACCATCGACGCGCACAAGCTCCTCATCCAGCTGAACCTCTCCGACGAGGAGATCGCCAAGCGGCGCGCCGCATGGACGCAACCGGCACCGCGCTACACGCGCGGCGTGCTGGCCAAGTACGCGAAGTTGGTCGGCACCGCGAGCAAGGGCGCCGTGACGGACTAGGGCTCCGATCATGTCGGAGCCCATCGTCTTCACCGTCCGCTACAACCGCGAGCACTGCCTCGCCACGGCCTGGCGCTACTGGCAGCGGCGGCTCGGCATGCGCTATGCGATCGAGCTCGTCATCGGGACGGGCCTGATCGTCCTTGCCACGCAGGGGCCGTATCGCTGGCTGGAGGTCGCCCTCATGGTGGCCGTGGGCATCTTCGCCGTGCTCGGCGCAGTCATCTTCCTCATCCACTGGCGGCGGGCGCTCGCCGGACTGCGCGCGCTCGATCCGCCGGAGAGCACCTGGACGCTGACGGAGGAGATGATCGCGCAGAAGAGCAGCCTGGGCGAGAGCGCCATCCCCTGGGAGTCGCTCATCGAGGTGTGGCGCTTCGACGACCTCTGGCTCCTCATCTGGGGCAAGGACATCTACAGCACCATCCCCATCGGGCAGCTGCCGCGCATCGCCCGCCAGATGATCGAGCGGCGGGTGAAGGAAGCGGGCGGGCGCGTCCGTTAAGGACGAAACGGGGTCAGATTACTTTGCACAACATTTGTGCAAAGTAATCTGACCCCGTTTCGCGCTACTCGAAGCGGTTGGCGAGCTCGCCGATCCCCTCGATCGAGACGATCACGTCCGAGCCGGGCTTCATCGAGCCCACGCCCACGGAAGTGCCGCAGCAGATCACGTCGCCGGGCTCGAAGGTGAGGTCCTGCGAGATGAGCGAGACCAGCTTCGCGGGCGGGAAGAACATGTCGGCGGCCGGGTAGTTCTGCCGTTCCTGGCCGTTGAGCACCGTGCGCACGATGCAGCGTCGCCGGATCGAGGTCCGTCGCGATCACCGGGCCGAACACGCCGAAGGTGTCGAAGCTCTTCGAGCGCGACCACTGGTCGAAGGTCGCGTCCTTCTTGAGGAGCTCCACGGCAGTCACGTCGTTGATGCAGGTGTAGCCGAAGATGTGCGCCAGCGCATCCGCCTCCGAGACCCGCGCGGTGCGCTTGCCGATCACGATCCCCAGCTCGCCTTCGTAGATCACCTTGCCGGCATAGGAGGCCGGCACGCGGATCGGTTGCCCGCCGGGATGGAACGAGCTGTTGGCCTTGAGGAACCACAGCGGCTCCGGCGGCACGGCCTGGCCGAGCTTCTCGGCGAGCGCGCGGTAGTTGTTCCACAGCGCCACCATCTTCGTCGGCACGCAGGGCGTGAGGAGCTTCACGGCGGAGAGCGCCACGCTCGCCCCCGTGGCGCGTGGAGCGGCGAACATGTCGCCCTCGTGCACGCGAATGGTGTCGCCCTCGAGCGTGCCGAACTGCGCGCGCCCCTCGTGTTCGAATCGAATCCAGCGAGTCATTCCCCGTCTCCCGTCTCTCGTCTATAACCTGCGTTCAACAATCATCATCGGCGTTCATCGGCGGTGTTCATCGGCGTTCCCCGCATTACCCTGCCGCAGGCCCACGAAGCGCCTGCTCGAGCAACCGCCGCCCGTCCGGGCTCACGATGGCCACGATGGTATCGCCCGCGGCGATCCTCGTCTGCGGGCTCGGGATTGAACTGCCATTCCGACTGCGCGTCGCGGATCGCCACCACGAGCCATTCCTGCCGCCGGCCGAGCGCCTCGACCGAACCCACCGGCGAGCCATGCGGCACCGTCACCTCCTCGACGCGCAGGTGCTCCGCGGTGTGCAGCATCATGTCCATGACGTGCACCGCGTTCGGGCGCAGCATCGCGGAGGCGAGGCGCATGCCGCCGGTGAAGTCCGGCGAGACGATCTCGTCCGCGCCCGCGCGGCGCGTCTTCTCGACGTTGCGCCGGTCGTGCACGCGGGCGACGACGCGCACCACGGGATTCAACTGCTTGGCCGACAGGCTCACCACGAGGTTCTTGGAGTCGTCGTTGGTGACCGCGAACACCCCCGCCGCCCTGGCCACGCCCGCCTGGCGCAGGACGTCGTCATCGGTCGCGTCCCCCAGCAGCAGCACGCGATGGCCGGTGCGCTCCTCGTGCGCGGCGAGTGTCGCCGCATCGGTGTCGACCACGACGAACGGCCGCTTCGTCTTCTGCAGCTCGTCGGCCACGTAGCCGCCCACGCGCCCGATGCCGCAGATGATGTAGTGCCCGTTCAGGGCGGAGATGGTGGCTTCCATGCGGCGCCTCCGGTAAGCCTGGTTCAGGTTCGTTTCAAGGATGAACGCGGTGAAGGTCGAAAAGAGGTACCAGGTACCGCCGATGCCGAAGAAGCCCACGCCCATCGTGAAGAGCCGCGGCACCGGCCCGTTCGACAGGTCGATCACCTCGGCGTAGCCGATCGTCGCGACGGTGATGAAGGTCATGTACAGCGCGTCCATCAACGGCGCGCGCCACCCCGAGATCTGCAGGTAGCCGAGCGTGCCGACCACGTGCACGAGGATGAGGAAGAGGAACCCTCCGCGCAGCTTCGGGTAGTAGGGACTTTCGCGAAGGATCTGGAGGAGCGTGAACAGGGGGCGGACTCCGGCGAGCCTCCATTAGGCCGCCGCGCGCCCGCCCCGCACCTGACGCCGATCAAACTCCGCGTGCGGGAGCGCTACTCGCCGTGCCCGCCGACGATCTCCTCGATGCGCTCGAGGACGGGCGCGGTGAGCTTGGGCACGAAGTCGATCGCCCGGAGGTTTTCCTTCACCTGCTCCACCCGCGACGCGCCCGTGATGACCGAGGACACGTGCGGGTTGCGCGCGCACCACGCGATGGCGAGCTGGGAAAGCGTGCAGCCCAGCTCCTTGCGCGACGACGTCGAGCGCGCCCACCGCCGCGTTCTTCGCCGGATCGGTGAGCCCCTCGACGAGGAAGGACATGCGCGGCATGGCCGCACGGCTGTCCTCGGGAATGCCGTTGCGGTACTTGCCGGTCAGCAGGCCCGAGGCGAGCGGGCTCCAGGTGGTGAGGCCCATCCCGATGTCGTTGTAGAGATGGCGGTACTCGGTCTCCACCCGCTTGCGGTGGAACAGGTTGTACTGCGGCTGCTCGACGACCGGCTTGGCGAGGTGGTGGCGCTCCGCGATCTGCCAGGCCGCCATGATCTCGGAGGCGCTCCACTCGGAAGTGCCCCAGTAGAGCGCCTTGCCCTGGCGGATGATGTCGTGCATCGCCCACACCGTTTCCTCGATGGGCGTGTCGGGGTCCGCGCGGTGGCAGTAGACGAGGTCGACGTGGTCGAGCTGCAGGCGCTTGAGCGAGCCGTCGATGGCCTGCATGAGGTACTTGCGGTTGAGCGTGTTCTTCTCGTTCGGCCCGTCGGTGATGCCCCAGAAGAACTTGGTGGAGACGACGTACTTGAGCCGCGGCCAGGCGAGCTTCTTCAGCACTTCCCCCATGATGCGTTCGCTTTCCCCGTTCGCGTACACCTCCGCGTTGTCGAAGAAGTTCACCCCCATGTCCCACGCGGCCGCCATGCATTCGCCGGCAGCTTTGGTGTCGAGCTGGTTGCCGTAGGTCACCCACGAGCCGAAGGAAAGCTCGCTCACCTTGAGGCCTGCGCGGCCGAGTCGCTTGTAGTTCATCGTCGGATTGGAGGTGGCGGTGGAAAGGGGCATTATCGCGGATTCCCGGCCCTTGCCCGCGGAGCCTCCCATGCGCCGACTGCTTGCCGCTGCCCTGCTCGCCATCGCCACCACGGTCCTCGCCCAATATCCGGCACCGGGGACCGCGGCACCCGAAGCCGCTGCGAAGCCGCCTTCGCCCGCCGCGCGCATTGCGCAGGTCGCGTGGCTCACGGGCTACTGGGTCGGCGAGGGACTCGGCGGGACCGTCGAGGACGTCTGGCTGCCGCCGCAGGCGCGGCGTGCTGCTGGGCGCCTTCCGGCTGCAGAAAGCCGACGGCAAGCCCGGCTTCTACGAGCTCTTCGCCATCGAGGAAGTCGACGACACGCTGCAGTTCGTCGTGAAGCACTTCAATCCCGACTGGGTCGGCTGGGAGGAGAAGGACAAGGCGCTGCGCATCCGCCTGACGCGCATCTCCGCCGACGAGATCGTCTTCGGCGGCATCGTCTTCCAGCGCGCCGCGCGCGGACACCCTGGTGGTGAAGATCGCCATCCGCGAGAAGAGCGGCGCACTGCGCCACGAAACGCTCACCTACAAGCGCAAGCCGTTGTAGGCGCTGCGATTGCCGGTCGCGGGAACGGTACGTCGCGCACGCATTAGAATGCGCTGATGGACCACGCCCGCAGGAACGTATTCCTCCTCGCCTGCTGCCAGGCGCTGCTCTTCACCAACAACGTCACGCTGATCTCGCTCAACGGCCTGGCCGGGTTCGCGCTGGCGGACAACAAGGCCCTCGCGACGCTGCCCGTCACCGGCTACGTCGTGGGCGCGGCGCTGTCCACGTTTCCGGCCTCGCTCTGGATGAAGAAGGTCGGGCGCCGCAACGGGTTCCTGACCGGTACGCTCTTCGGGCTTGCCGGCGGCGCCATCGCGACGCTGGGCATCTACCTCTCGAGCTTCTGGACGCTGGTCTTCGGCACGCTCGTGCTCGGCACCTACAACGCGTTCGGGCAGTACTACCGCTTCGCCGCTGCCGACTCCACGCCCGTGCAGTGGAAGGCGAAGGCGATCTCGCTGGTGATGGCGGGCGGGCTGGTGGGCGGCATCATCGGCCCCGAGATGAGCAAGTACACGCCGCGATCTCGTGCAGCCGACCTTCCTCGCCTCCTACGCCTCGCTGCTGGGCTTCTGCCTGGTGACGATGGCGATCCTGTCGGGCTGCGCATTCCCGATCCGAAGGTCGAGGAGCGCACGGCGCCACCCGGCCGCTGAAGGAGATCATGGCGCAGCCGGTGTTCATCGTCGCCGTCGTCGTCGGCGCGCTCGGCTACGGCGTCATGAACCTGCTCATGACCTCGACGCCGCTCGCGATGGGCTTCTGCGGACATCCCTACGCCGCTGCCGCGAGCGTGATTTCCGCGCACGTGATCGCCATGTTCGGGCCGTCGTTCTTCACCGGCTCCCTCATCCAGCGCTTCGGCGTGCTCAACGTGATGATGGCCGGGGTGGCTGCGATGTTCGCGTGCGTCGCCGTCGCGCTGTCCGGCCAGCTCGTCACGCACTTCTGGTGGGCGCTGGTGCTGCTCGGGGTCGGCTGGAACTTCATGTACGTGGGCGGCACGACGCTCCTCACCGAGGCCTACCGGCCGGCCGAAAAGGCGAAGACGCAGGGCGCCAACGAGATCCTCGTCTTCTGCACGACGGCCACCTCGTCCTTTGCTTCCGGCGTGCTGGTGAACGCGGCGGGCTGGAACACCCTCAACTACGTGGCGCTGCCCTTCCTCGTGATCGCGGGGGCGGCGGCGCTGTGGCTCGGCCGTGCGGCGCCGCGCGGCGACGGCTGCCACCTGACCCGGCGCCATCCCTCCTTTCGGCTACGGAGAAACGCCATGAGCGACAACCACCTTTTCGAAGCGACGATCCGCTGGCCAGCCGACCCGGCGCAGAAGCTTCCGCCCGACCCGGCATTCTCGCGCAACAACGTGCTGGCCTGCCCCGGGACACGCCGCCGTTTCCCGGTTCCTCGCCCACCGTGTTCGGCGGCGAGGCGACGCGCTACAACCCCGAGGAACTGGTCACGCTCGCGCTCGCCGAGTGCCACATGCTCACCTACCTCGCGCTTGCGGCGAAGAAGCGCGTGGCCGTGCTGGCCTACGAGGATCGCGCCACGGCGGAACTGGGCAAGGACCCGGTGTCGGGGAAGATGAAGCTGCTTTCGGCCCAGCTGCGCCCGAAAGTCACCGTGGCGCGCGGCACCGACGTGAACGAGGCGCTCACCATGCACGCGAAGGCGCACGAGTATTGTTTCGTCGCCAATTCGGTCAACTTTCCGGTGGCGAACGCTCCGGAGATTGTCGTCGCCTAGAAAGTTGCCCCGCCGTCGCAATTAAGGTCTAGAGTCGACCTCGCGCACCCAGCCAAACCCTCCCGCCGGGAGGGAATGCGTTTCCGTTGCGTGGGAGAACCGACCATGGCGCTCGCGATACGGAACCTCACTTCACTTGGCCACGCTCTGTTCCTGGTCGGCGTCGCGACGGTCGGCATCGGAGACGCGTGGGCACTGACCGGCGACATGGTCAGCCGGCGCTCGGATGGCTCGCCGCCGAGCTCCATCGGGATCACCGACTACATGCCTGCCGTCACTCCCGACGGCCGCTATGTTGCCTTCATGGCTTCAGCCACGGACCTGGTATCTCCAGACGCCAGCGGGTCCCAGATCTACCTCCGCGATCGCATCCTGGGGACCACGGAACTGATCAGCGTCGACAACGCCGGGAATCCCGGAAACAACAGCAGCGTCGTGAGCCCCGGCATTTCGTCGGATGGATGCAGGGTGGTCTATTCCTCCTACTCCACCAACTTTGTGACCGGCGACACGAATGGCGGGCCGGATGTGTTCGTTCGCAATCGCTGTCCAGGCCTGCCCAGCACTTCCGCCGTGAGCGTGAATTCCGGTGGCCTGCTGGGAAATGGCGGAAGCGATCAGGCAAGAATATCGGCGAACGGCCGCTACGTCGTTTTTGCTTCGCGTGCGACCAACCTGGTTCCGCCCCATGGCACCTCCACAGGGGACACGCTTTACGTGCGGGATCTGCAGACAGGCACCACGAGCGTGCTGGGCACGTATGTCGATGGCTCTGTGACCAGGGCGATCGCCGGCTCTGACCCGGACATTTCCGCCGACGGCATGCAGGTCGTCTTCTGGGCATATGACCGGCCCGAGTCTCCTGCCCTCTGGCAGATTTACCGCTACGACCGAAATGCCTCGGCGATTTCCCTCGTTAGCACGGACGCCGCAGGGACACCACAGGCCCTGACCGGGGGTATCAGCACACACCACGTCCCGGCAATTTCCGGTGATGGCGCCTGGGCTGCTTTTGCGAGTACAAGCGGTACGTTGGTCCCGGGGGTAGGCGACGGACTTCGTCACGTCTACGTAAAGAATCTGACGACGGGGGCAATTCACGTCGCGGACAGGTCTACTGCGGGCGCTCTGGGCAACGGCAACAGCTCGGGCGGAGGCCAGGGCGAGCGGCCAGCGATCTCCTACGATGGAACCTGGGTTGCTTTCAGCACTTCCTCCACCAATCTGTTTCCGGGCGCGCCCTTTCAAAGCGTAATACTGCACAACATCCACACCGGAGAGACCACTGGGCTGACTGCTGCTTCGACCAGCGCCCTCCCAGCCATCTCATCGGACAGTGGCGGCCGCTTCGTATCCTTCTTCTCGTCGGCATTTCTCGACCCCCGGTTCAGCAGCCGGGGGTATTTCCTGATCGACCGGCAGGCGAATCCGCTCTTCACCATTCCGACTCCGGGCAGCGGCGACGTAGGCTTCCTGCGCTTCTATAACTCGGGCTCGACGTCCGGCACCGTGGTCGGAACGCTCTACGACCAGACGGGGGCCACGCTGGGCACTCCCGGGACCGTGCTTTCCTCCGCCCTCGCGGCGAAGGCAGTCCTGGTGCTCAGCAGCACGGATGTCGCCACCGCGTTCGGCGTCACTTCCTGGACCGGTCGCGCCTGGATGGAGGTCAGTTTCGTCCCTGCCGGCAGGCGCATTGCTTGCGCAGAACCTCATTCGCTCCACGGCGCTGACCAACATGAGCTGCGCTTCGGACCGCTATGCGCTGAACATCCCGGCGGCCGGCAACACCGACCAGGGCTTTGTCAGGCTCTATAACACCGGCACCACGTCAGGCGCCGTGAGGGGGACCCTGTACGACCCGACCGGCGTGGTCCTGGGCAGCGCCAACAGCGTGCTGGTTCCGGCTCTCGGGGCGAAAGGCGTCTCGGTACTGACGGCCGCCGATATCCAGCTGTCCACCGGTGCCGCCCCCTGGAGCGGCCGGGCCTGGCTGGAATGTCAGCGCCGACTTCGGCAGCAGCCTCAAGGTCATGAACCTCGTACGGGATTCCTCCAACACGCTCAACAACATGAGTTGCGCGTTTTCGGCGGGCCTGCAATTGCTCTCGATTCCCACCCCGGGCAGCGGCGACGTAGGCTTCCTGCGCTTCTATAACTCGGGCTCGACGTCCGGCACCGTGGTCGGAACGCTCTACGACCAGACGGGGGCCACGCTGGGCACTCCCGGGACCGTGCTTTCCTCCGCCCTCGCGGCGAAGGCAGTCCTGGTGCTCAGCAGCACGGATGTCGCCACCGCGTTCGGCGTCACTTCCTGGACCGGTCGCGCCTGGATGGAGGTCAGTTCGTCCCTGCCGGCAGGCGCATTGCTTGCGCAGAACCTCATTCGCTCCACGGCGCTGACCAACATGAGCTGCGCTTCGGACCGCTATGCGCTGAACATCCCGGCGGCCGGCAACACCGACCAGGGCTTTGTCAGGCTCTATAACACCGGCACCACGTCAGGCGCCGTGAGGGGGACCCTGTACGACCCGACCGGCGTGGTCCTGGGCAGCGCCAACAGCGTGCTGGTTCCGGCTCTCGGGGCGAAAGGCGTCTCGGTACTGACGGCCGCCGATATCCAGCTGTCCACCGGTGCCGCCCCCTGGAGCGGCCGGGCCTGGCTGGATGTCAGCGCCGACTTCGGCAGCAGCCTCAAGGTCATGAACCTCGTACGGGATTCCTCCAACACGCTCAACAACATGAGTTGCGCGTTCCAATGATCGCTGCCGTCGGCGCGCGACGAATCCACAGGGAAGGCTAGTCTTGCCAGTCGCGGAAACCGAACGCGCCGTTGCGGGCGAGGAGGGCGCCGCACCCTCTTTGATGTCCGAAAACGGCGAGCGGGCAGGCACGGCCGCGGCGGATAATGCCGCCATGTTCCTCGACCCCGACCAGTGCTACCGGGCATTGCGCACCCACGACACCCGCTTCGACGGGCGCTTCTTCGTCGGCGTGGGCACGACCGGCATCTACTGCCGTCCCGTGTGCACGGCGAAGACGCCGCTCGCGCGCAACTGCCGCTACTTTCCGAGCGCGGCGGCGGCCGAAGGCGCGGGCTACCGCCCGTGCCTGCGCTGCCGCCCGGAACTCGCGCCGGGTTATGCGTCCGTCGATGCGAACCGGCGCCTGGCGCAGGCCGCTGCCGGCCTGATCGAGGACGGGCGGCTGGAGGACGCGAGCCTCGCCGAGCTTGCCGCCACGCTCGACGTCACCGACCGACATCTCCGCCGCGTCTTCCAGCAGGAGTTCGGTGTATCTCCCGTCGACTACGCACAGACGCAGCGACTGCTGCTCGCCAAGCGCCTCCTCACCGATACCGCGCTGCCCGTGCTCGACGTGGCGATGGCGAGCGGCTTCGCCAGCCTGCGCCGCTTCAACGATCTCTTCCGCACCCGCTACCGCATGACGCCGGGCGACCTGCGCAGGTCCGCGCCCGCCCGCGCGAGCACGGATCGCCTTTCCTTCGACCTCGCGTTTCGCCCGCCCTACGACTGGCCGGCCATGCTCGCCTTCCTCGCGCGGCGGGCGATCGCGAGCGTGGAGGCGGTCGACGGCCGCCGCTACCGGCGCACCATCCGGCTGGAGCGCGCGGGCAAGGTGCACACGGGCTGGATCGAGGTGGCGCCCTCGCCGCGCAAGTCGGCACTGCGCGTGACGGCGAGCGCTTCGCTTGCGGGTGCCGTTCCGGCGCTGCTCGCGCACGTGAAGCCGCTCTTCGACCTGGCCTGCCGTCCCGACGAGATCGCCGCCGTGCTGGGTCCGCTTGCGCGAACCGCATCCCGGCCTGCGCCTGCCGGGCGCCATCGACGGCTTCGAGATCGCGGTGCGCGCGATCCTCGGGCAGCAGGTGACCGTTGCCGCGGCGACGACGATCGCGGGCCGCTTCGCGGCGGCGTCCTCGGCGAACCGATCGCGACACCGTACCGGAGCCTCGATCGGCTCTTCCCGCCCGCCGCGCACGTCGCGCGGCTCGAGCCCCCGGACATCGCCGCGCTCGGCATCATTGCCGCGCGCGCCCGCGCCATCGTGGCGCTGGCGAAGGAAGTCGCCGCCGGGAACCTGAAGCTCGAACGGACGGCGCCGGTCGAACCCACGCTGGCCGCCCTCGAGCGCATTCCCGGCATCGGTCCCTGGACCGCGCACTACATCGCCATGCGCGCGCTCGCCTGGCCCGATGCGTTTCCGCATCCCGACGTCGCCGTCCTCAAGGCGATGGGCGAGTCCAGCGGCAAGCACGCGCTGGCCCGCGCCGAAGCCTGGCGCCCCTGGCGTGCCTATGCCGTGCTGCACCTGTGGAAATCGCTGGAACAACCCGCCAGCCCCAAACCATGACGGAGAAAACCATGATCCGCTACGCCAGGTTCAGGACCCCGCTCGGCACCGTACTCGCGATCGCCGCGGGCGGTGTCATCACCGGACTGCATTTCGAGGGCGCCAAGCACGCGCCCGCGGTCGCGCCCGGGTGGCGCGAGGATCCCTACGCCTCGCCCCTGCAGGAATGCGCGCAGCAGCTCGCCGACTACTTCGCGGGCAAGCGGCAGTGCTTCGACCTCCCGGTCGCGCCGCAGGGCACGCCCTTCCAGAAGCGCGTCTGGCGCGAGATCGCCCAGGTGCCCTTCGGCGCAACCATCACCTATGCCGAGCTCGCCGCCCGGGCCGGCGCGCCCGGTTCGGCACGGGCCGCGGGCGCCGCGACGGGCCGCAACCCTCTCGCCATCGTCGTTCCCTGCCACCGCATCGTCGGCACCGGCGGCGCACTGACCGGGTACGCCGGCGGCCTCGAACGCAAGCGCTCCCTCCTCGCGCACGAAGGGACAGGTATCGGGGACGGTTCTCCGGAACCGTCCCGGAGAACCGTCCCCGAGGCTGCGTTGGCTTGAGGCCGGCCGACCTCCTGCGCATGGTGACGCTGGCCGCCCTCTGGGGCGGCTCGTACCTCTTCATGCGCTTCGCCGTCCCGCACGTGGGCGCCGAATGGGTGGTGGAAGGCCGCACGCTCGCCGGCGGCGTGGTGCTGGCGGCATTCATCCTGCTCACCCGGCGCGAGTTCGCCCTCGCCCGCCACTGGCGCGGCTATGCGGTGGTCGGGATCCTGGGCGTGGCGATTCCCTTCTGGCTGATCGGCACCGCGGTGAAGACGATCGACGCCTCCACCGCCGCGATCCTCAATTCCACCTCGCCGATCTTCTCGGCCATCGTCGCGTCGATCTGGATCCGCGAACGCCTCACCCTCGAGAAGATCGCGGGCATCGCACTCTCGATCGCGGGGATCGCGATCCTGGTCGGCTGGACGCCGAAACCGATGCAGGGGCCGGAGCTCGTCGCCTGCGCCCTGTCCCTGCTGGCCTGCGCCTGTTACGGCTGGGTGAGCGTGTTCACGAAGGTGCACCTGAAGGACGCGCCCTCCAGCGCGCTCTCGGCGGTCAGCTGCCTCATTGCCGCCGGCGCGCTGGCGCCCTTCACTCCCTGGACCATCGTCGCCACGCCCGTTCCGCCGCTGGCATGGGCCGCAGTCGTTGCGCTCGGCGTCCTCAGCACGGGAGTGGCGTTCATCCTCTACTACCGGCTGATCAACGACCTCGGCCCGGTGCGGGCGCTGATGGTGACGCTGCTCATTCCCGTGTTCGGGATCCTCTGGGGCGTGCTGCTGCTCGGCGAGCCGATTACGCCAGGTCGGATTGTTGGCTGCGCGATCGTGCTCGCGGGCTGTGCAATGGCGCTGGGATTGCTGCGGATCCGGAGTGAGGCGGGCGAAAGAGGGGACACGCAGATGAACGCGGATGAACGCAGATGACTTCCGAGTGATCGTAGGGACACTTCCAATGCGAGCATTGCATTCTGGAACTTGCTGATGGACGCGGCACTGCGAGGCGTCTCCACTGGCCACCCGGACTCACCTGATCGCTTTCGATGTCCATCTGCGTTCATCCGCGTTCATCTGCGGTTCCCTCGCCTTTCCGCCAGCATGACTCCCCATGCCCAACCGCCTCGCGCAGGAAACCAGCCCCTACCTCCAGCAGCACGCCGACAACCCCGTCGACTGGCACCCCTGGGGCGAGGAGGCGCTCGCGCTCGCGAAGGAGTCGGGCAAGCCCATCCTCCTCTCGGTGGGCTACTCGGCCTGCCACTGGTGCCACGTGATGGCGCACGAGTCGTTCGAGGACGCGCGAAGTCGCGCAGGTGATGAACGACCTCTTCGTCAACGTGAAGGTCGATCGCGAGGAGCGCCCCGACATCGACCAGATCTACCAGGTCGCCCAGCAGATGCTCACGCAGCGCACCGGCGGCTGGCCGCTCACCATGTTCCTCACTCCCGACCAGGTGCCGTTCTTCGGCGGCACCTACTTCCCGAAGGAGGCGCGTTACGGCCTGCCGGGATTCGTCGACCTCATGCGGCGCGTGCGCGCCTTCTACGACGGGAAGCGCGACGACATCGAGGCGCAGAACGGCGAGCTCGTCGCCGCACTCTCCCGGACGCAGCCGCGCGGCGGCGCCCACCCTTCCGAGTTCTCGGACGCGCCGCTCGCCGAGGCGATCGCCTTCCACGAAAGCACCTTCGACCGCGCGCGCGGCGGCTTCGGCCAGGCGCCCAAGTTTCCGCATCCCGATGCCATCGAGACCTGCCTGCGCCACTACGCCGCGACGGGGGACGAAGCGTCGGCTGCGATGGCGACGACCACGCTCGCGAAGATGGCGGAAGGCGGCATCTTCGACCAGCTGGGCGGCGGCTTCGCGCGCTACAGCGTGGACAACGAGTGGGCCATTCCGCACTTCGAGAAGATGCTCTACGACAACGGGCAGCTCCTGCGCCTCTACGCCGATGCCTGGGCGATCACCGGCGACGCCCTCTTCGCGCGCACGGTCGAGGAGACGGCCGCGTGGACGATGCGCGAGATGCAGTCGCCCGAGGGCGGCTACTACTCCTCGCTCGACGCCGATTCGGAGGGCGAGGAAGGCAAGTACTACGTCTGGTCGCGCGAGGAGGTGCACGCGATCCTCACCACCGCGGAGGAAGCCGTCGTCATCCCGCACTACGGCTTCGACCGCGGCCCCAACTTCGAGGGCCACGCGTGGAATCCGGTGGTGGCCACACCCCTGTCGCAGGTGGCGGAGGCGCTCGGCATCACGGGAGCCGAGGCGGCGGAACGGCTCGCCTCGCGCGCGCGCGAAGCTCCTCGCCGCCCGCGAACGGCGCATCCGTCCCGGCCGCGACGACAAGATCCTCACCTCCTGGAACGCGCTCATGATCGGCGGGATGGCGCATGCGGCGCGCGTGTTCGACCGCCCCGACTGGCTCGCATCCGCCCGGCGCGCGCTCGACTTCATCCGCTCCACGATGTGGCGGGAAGATCGGCTTCTGGCGACGCATAAGGACGGCAAGACGCACCTCAACGCCTATCTCGACGACTACGCCTTCCTGCTCGCCGCACTCCTGGAGATGCTGCAGGCCGACTTCCGCGCCGAGGATCTCGCCTGGGCCGAGGCGCTGGGCGACGTCCTGCTCGAGTCGTTCCACGACAATTCCGCCGGCGGGTTCTTCTTCACCTCGCACGACCACGAGCGCCTGATCCACCGGCCCAAGCCGGGTCACGACAACGCCACGCCCTCGGGCAACGGCGTCGCGGCCTGGGCGCTCAATCGCCTGTCCTTCCTGTCGGGCGAGACGCGCTTCCGGCAGGCCGCCGAGGGCACGCTGGCCCTGTTCTGGCCCGCCATCGAACGCGGTCCGGCAGGTTTCGGCAGCCTGCTGGCCGCGCTGGCGGAGACGCTGCGTCCACCCACGACCGTCATCGTCAACGGCCCGGAGGCGCAGTTCGGCCCGTGGCGGGAGGCCCTGCGCCGCGACTACCGGCCGGACGCCCTGCTGCTGTTCGTCCCCGGGCACGGCGACCGGCCTGCCGCCACCGCTCGCCAAGCCGGCCGGGCCGGCGGTCAACGCCTGGGTGTGCGAAGGCGTTACATGCCTGGCACCCATAGCCCATCTGGGGCAGATTGCGCGAAACCCTGAAAGCCCCGAAAATCAACGGTTCCGCGCCAACCCCTAACCGTTCCGCCTAAGGAGAAGCTCCACATGAAGAAGTCCGGTCTCATCATCGCCGCCCTCGGCCTCGCGTTCAGCGCGGCGCCGGCCCTGGCCAGCCTGGAATTGGCGACGAAGAACGCCTGCACCGCCTGCCACGCCGTCGACAAGAAGCTGGTCGGCCCGTCCTACAAGGACGTCGCCGCCAAGTACAAGGGCAATGCCAAGGCGGAAGCCATGCTCATCGAGAAGGTCAAGAAGGGCGGCGTCGGCGTCTGGGGCCAGGTCCCGATGCCCCCGAACCCCAACGTCAAGGATCCCGACGTGGCCACGCTGGTGAAGTGGGTTCTCGCCACGAAGTAATCAGCAATGTAAGCGCCCGCTTACACTTGAAAGCCGGCCAGTGGCCGGCTTTTCTCGTTTTGGGGCCGGGACCGTGAACCCGACCCCACGACAGCCGCTATAATCGCCGGGCTTCACCGCATTTGTCCGGACTCGCGCCCGCGGGTCCATTCCCAACATTCATCAGGAGACCAAACGATGAACCGTTCCACGAAGCTTGCCCTCGCCGTCGCGCTCGCGCTCGGCGTTGCGGCCTGCGGCCAGAAGGAAGAGCCGAAGCCCGCACCGAAACCCGCCGCCCCCGCCGGCGTCACCGTCACCATCGCCCACGCCGGCCCGCTCACGGGCTCCATCGCCCACCTCGGCAAGGATGACGAGAACGGCGTCGCCCTCGCGGTGCAGCACGCCAACGACAAGAAGCTCACGATCGACGGCAAGCCCGTCACCTTCAAGATGGTGAGCGAGGACGACCAGGCCGATCCCGAAGACGGGCACCACGGTCGCGCAGAAGCTCGTGGACGCGAAGGTCGCCGCCGTCATCGGCCACCTCAACTCCGGCGTGACGATTCCCGCCTCCGAGATCTACAACAAGGCCGGCATTCCGGTCATCTCCGGCTCCGCCACCAACCCGACGCTCACCGAGCGCGGTCTCAAGACCGTGTTCCGCACCGTCGGCCGCGACGACCAGCAGGGTCCCGCCATCGCCGCCTACATCGCCGGCGAACTCAAGGGCAAGAAGGTCGCCATCGTCGACGACAAGACCGCCTACGGCGAAGGCCTCGCCAACGAGGTCGAGAAGGCCCTCAAGGCCGCCAAGGTGAGCGATCGTCAGCCGCGAGCGCACCACGGACAAGGAAACCGACTTCAAGGCGATCCTCACCAAGATCAAGGCGAAGAATCCCGACGTCATCTTCCACGGCGGCATGGACGCCACCGGCGGCCCGATGCTCAAGCAGGCGCGCGAGCTGGGCATCAAGGCGGTGTTCGCGTTCGGCGACGGCGCCTGCACGGACGAGATGTCGAAGCTCGCCGGCGCGGCCTCCGAGGGCCTGGCGTGCTCGCAGGCGGGCCTTCCGGCCGTGGCCTCGAGCAAGGAATTCCAGGACGCCTTCAAGGCGAAGTTCGGCGACATCAAGCAGTACGCGCCCTACTTCTACGACGGCACGATGGCGATGGTCGAGGCCATGAAGAAGGCCAACTCCGTCGACCCGGCCAAGTTCACGCCGGAAGTCTTCAACGTCTCCTTCCAGGGCGCGACCGGCAAGGTCGAGTTCGACGCCAAGGGCGACCGCAAGGACGCCGAGATGACGATCTTCCGCATGGGCAAGGATGGCAAGATCGCCCCGGTCGCGATCGTGAAGGGCGGCGTGTCGACGCCGTTCGCGCCGCCGGCTGCCGCGGCGCCCGCCGCTCCTGCCGCCGCTGCAGCTCCTGCCGCCGCCCCCGCAGCGGAGCCCAAGAAAGAAGAAGCGAAGAAAGAAGAAAAGAAGAAATAGTCCCAGGCTGCGATCGAAAACGGCACCGGCGACGGTGCCGTTTTTTTTGGGGCGAGTTGCGTAGAATCCCCCCTGAACTTCGAGGAGCGGCGACCTGGATACTTTCCTCCAGCAGGTGGTGAACGGCCTCACCCTCGGCTGCGTGTACGCCGTCGTGGCGCTGGGCTACACCATGGTCTACGGCATCGTGCAGCTCATCAACTTCGCGCACGGCGAGGTGGTGATGATCGGCTGCATGGTCGCCTTCTCGGTGATCGTGGCACTCGCGCCCTCGGGCCTGCCGCCGCTGGTGATCGTCGCCGCCGGCATCCTCGTGTCGGTGCCCGCCTGCATGGCCGTGGGCTACGTGGTGGAACGGGCCGCCTACCGGCCGCTGCGCAACGCCCCGCGCCTGGCTCCGCTCATCACCGCCATCGGCGTCTCGATCGTGCTGCAGCACCTGGCACTCCTGGTGTGGAGCCGCAACATCATCGCCTTCCCGCAGATCATCGAACTGCGGCTCTTCCACTTCGGGAGCTCGGAGACGAGTGCGGCGATCTCCAACGTGCAGATCGCCATCATCGTCACTTCGCATCGCGATGATGGCCGGCCTCCTCGCGCTGGTGTACCGCACCCGGCTCGGCATCGCCATGCGCGCCACCTCGCAGAATCCGCAGGTGGCGGGCCTCATGGGCATCGACATCAACCGCGTCATCTCGGCCACCTTCGTCATCGGCGCGGCGCTGGGATCGGTCGCCGGCGTGATGGTCGGCAGCTACTACGGGATCGCGCACTACCAGATGGGGTTCCTGCTGGGACTGAAGGCCTTCAGCGCGGCGGTGCTGGGCGGCATCGGCAATCTCGCCGGCGCGGTGCTGGGCGGAATACTGATGGGGCTCATCGAGTCGCTCGGTGCGGGCTACGTCGGGCGACTTCACCAACGTGTGCCTGCTCGACCGGTTCCTGCCCGGCTTCGCGGAAGTCTGCGCGGCGAGCCCGGAGTCGAGCCTCTTCGGCAGCAACTACAAGGACGTCTACGCGTTCATCGTCCTGATCCTCGTCCTGGTGTTCCGCCCGTCCGGGCTGCTGGGCGAGCGTGTCGGCGACCGGGCCTAGGTGGGCGTTATGGAGTTATGCAGCCAAACGGCCTGGGAACCGCAGATGAAC
Organism: uncultured beta proteobacterium; assembly: GCA_963786635.1. Taxonomy (GTDB): domain Bacteria; phylum Pseudomonadota; class Gammaproteobacteria; order Burkholderiales; family Usitatibacteraceae; genus FEB-7. The sequence continues at coordinate 90,109 of CAWAZV010000008.1, forward strand.
GCAGATGAACGCAGATGGGTCGCTCGAGAGAACGAACGAGATCACCGGAAGGATCATCGGGGCAGCCCAGCGGGTCAGCACGGGGCTTGGCAGCGGGTTCCTCGAGAAGGTCTATGAGAATGCCCTGCGCATCGAACTGCAATTCTGCAGGCCTGCGTGTCGAGCAGCAATGCCCTATCGATGTTCGCTACCGGGAAGAGATTGTCGGGAAGTATCTCGCTGACCTCGTCGTCGAGGACATCGTGGTCGTCGAACTCAAGGCCGTCGGCGCGATCGACGGCATTCACGAGGCGCAGTGCATGAACTATCTGCGAGCATCCGGCCGGCGGATCTGCCTGCTCCTCAACTTCGGCCGCCCGCGACTGGAAGTGCGCCGCATCGTTCTTGGACTGAAATGATCAAACCACGAGGTCCATCCGCGTTCATCCGCGTTCATCCGCGGTTCCAACGCCTTTCGCGTCACCATGGCCGCTCCGCCAGCCCTTCGCGACGACCCCCGGCTGAAGTGGGCCGGGGTGGCGCTCATCGCCATCGCCCTGGTGGCACTGCCGTTCGCGCTGGCGATGGCGGGCACGGCGTGGGTGCGCATCACCAACCTCGCCATCCTCTTCGTCCTGCTCTCGCTGGGCCTGAACATCGTGGTCGGCTTCGCCGGGCTCCTCGACCTGGGCTACATCGCCTTCTACGCCGTCGGCGCCTATGTCTACGCGCTGCTCGCCTCGCCGCACTTCGGCCTGCACCTGCCGTGGTGGGCGATCCTGCCCATCGGCGCGGCGGTCGCCTGCTTCTTCGGCGTGCTGCTCGGCACGCCCGACGCTGAAGCTGCGCGGCGACTACCTCGCCATCGTCACGCTCGGCTTCGGCGAGATCATCCGCATCTTCCTGAACAACCTCTCCGAGCCCTTCAACCTCACCAACGGCCCGAAGGGCATCGCGACCATCGACCCGATCCGCTTCATGGGCCTGGACTTCTCCTCGGCCACGCGCATCGGCGAGTACGCGCTGTCCGGGACGATCAAGTACTACTATTTCCTCCTCGCGGTGCTGCTGGTGGTGATCGTCGTGAACCTGCGCCTGCAGGATTCCCGCATCGGCCGCGCCTGGGAAGCGATCCGCGAGGACGAGATGGCCGCGCGCGCCATGGGCATCAACACCGTGCGCATGAAGCTCCTCGCCTTCGCCATGGGCGCCTCCTTCGGCGGCATCGCCGGGGGCATGTTCTCCGCCATCCAGGGCTTCATCAGCCCGGAGAGCTTCATCCTGACCGAGAGCGTGATGGTGCTCTCCATGGTGGTGCTGGGCGGCATGGGCAACATCTGGGGCGTGATCATCGGCGCGATCCTGCTGTCCTTCGTGCCCGAGATCCTGCGCTACACGGTGGAGCCGGCGCAGCGCATGCTCTTCGGCCGCTCGCTCATCGACCCGGAAGTGATCCGCATGCTCCTCTTCGGGCTGGCGATGGTGGTGATGATGCTCTTCCGCCCCGCGGGGCTCCTGCCCTCGGCGGTGCGCAAGCGCGAGCTCGCCACCGGGCGCGGGGACGAGGATGAGTGAGCGCGCCGGCGCCGCAGCGCTCCTCGAGATCGAGCGCGTCACCAAGCGCTTCGGCGGCCTCACCGCGCTGGCGGAGGTGAGTTTCGCCATCCGCCCGGGCGAGATCTACGGGCTCATCGGCCCCAACGGCGCCGGCAAGACCACGCTCTTCAACGTGCTCACCGGCCTCTACCGCCACGACGAGGGCCACTTCCGTTTCCAGGGGCGCCCGCTCGAGGAGGCCACCCCGGACCGCATCGCCGCGCTCGGCATCGCGCGCACCTTCCAGAACATCCGCCTCTTCGCCAACCTCTCGGCGCTCGAGAACGTGATGATCGGCCGCCACGTGCGCACCTCGGCCGGGGTGCTGGGCGCGATCCTGCGCGACCCGGGCACGCGGCGCGGAGGAGGCGGCCATCGTGAAGCGCGCCCGGGAACTCCTCGACTACGTCGGCATCGGCTCGCGCGCGAACGAGCTCGCGCGCCACCTCGCCTACGGCGACCAGCGCCGGCTCGAGATCGCCCGCGCCCTCGCCACGGACCCGAGGCTGCTGGCACTCGACGAGCCCGCGGCGGGGATGAACGCCACGGAGAAGCAGGAGCTGCGCAAGCTCCTCGAGTCCATCCGCAAGGACGGCACGACGATCCTCATCATCGAGCACGACATGCGCCTGGTGATGGGCCTGTGCGACCGCGTGCTGGTGCTCGACTACGGCCGGCGCATCGCCGAGGGCGTGCCTTCCGAGGTGCGCCGCGACCCCAAGGTGATCGAGGCCTACCTGGGCGCGCAGCACCACGATGCGACGCGCGAGTGATGCGAGCATGAAGTCCGGACAGGATGAACGCAGATGAACGCAGATGTTCCAGTGACTGTGATTCGGCGTTCCGAACACGCGCATGACGCCGTCGACTCGGCACGCCGCATCCCGTCCGCAATGCATATCTGCGTTCATCTGCGTTCATCTGCGTGTTCCACGCCTTTCGCATCCGCCAGCCACCAATGAGCCTCCTCGCGCTGGAGAAGGTCGAAGTCCATTACGGCGGCATCCGCGCCGTGAAGGGCATCGACCTGCACGTCGAGCAGGGCGAGCTGGTGTGCCTCATCGGCGCCAACGGGGCCGGCAAGACGACGACGCTGCGCGCCATCACGGGGCTGGCCCACGCCACCGGGCGCATCGCCTACGACGGCGAGAACATCGCCGGCGGCAAGCCGCACGAGATCGCCCGCAAGGGCATCGCCCTCGTGCCCGAGGGGCGCGGCGTCTTCCCGCAGCTCACCATCGAGGAAAACCTCGCGATGGGCGCCTACACGCGCGACGACCGCAAGGCCATCGCGGACGACGTCGAGCGGGTGTTCCACCTGTTCCCGCGCCTCAAGGAACGCCGCCGCCAGACGGCCGGAACGATGTCCGGGGGCGAGCAGCAGATGCTCGCCATCGGCCGCGCGCTCATGAGCCGGCCGCGGCTGCTGCTGCTGGACGAGCCGAGCATGGGTCTCGCGCCGCTCATGGTGGAGCGGATCTTCGAGGTGATCCGCCTCATCGCCGCCGAGGGCGTGACGATGCTGCTCGTCGAGCAGAACGCGCGCCTCGCGCTGGAAGCGAGCCGGCGGGCCTACGTGCTGGAAAGCGGGCTGGTGACCCTTTCCGGGGAGGCGGCCACCCTGCTGCACGACCCGCAGGTGCGCCAGGCCTACCTGGGGGAGTAGAAGGGTTTGCGGCTAAACTACGCCCAAACCCAAGGCCATCCACCGGCTAGACCATGACAAACAACAGGGCCGCCCAGGGCGCACTCCTCGGCTTCGCGATCGCAATCGTGCTGCTCGGCGCGCTGGCCTTCCTCTTTTCGCGCACGGAGGCGATCGACTTCAAGAAGGATGCGGAAGTCCTCGCCCTGCTGCGCGAGTTGCGGGAGCTCGACACGCGCTGGGACTTCGACGCCGCGCTGTACACGTCGTCGCTGGTGCCGGGCGCCGGCACCATCGATCGCGGCCCCGTCCTCGCGCGCATCCTGCGCGAGCTGGAGCGCGCTTCCGACCGGCCCGAGGTCGCCGCGGCACTCCCCGCCATCAAGGAGGGCATGGCCGGCAAGTCGGCCGCCTGGGAGTTGCTGAAGGGCCGGCACCTGAAGTCCCTCGAGGCGTTCACCGCAGCGGAGAAGGCGGCCGCAGCCCTGGTGCGGGAGGCGAACGCGATGCGGCTCATCGATCCGCGGCGCGCCGAACGCTCCACCGCCCTGGCCGGCGAGGCGGGATTCCTGGCCGCCTCGCTGCGCACCGCGAACGAGGCCGACGGCAGCTTCCAGGCGCGGCTCGCCTCCCTGGGCGAAGCCGCCGCGGCCGCGGATGCCTCGTTGCGTCCTCCTGCGGCGCAGGCCGAGCAGGCCATCCGCGCCTTCTTCGCCGCCCGCGCGGAGGAGCGCGCGGCAGGGGAGAAGTTCGCCTTCCTCACCGTGGGCTCGCGCGTGGAGCTGCTCTCGCACACCATCTCGCGCTCGGTGCAGGAGTCGCTCGAGGACAAGGAGCGCTGGCGCGTCTACCTGTTCTTCTACGCCGCGGCGCTGCTGGTCGGCATCGGCTACCTCGCGGCGCGCGTGTACGCGGCGCAGGCCGCCCTGAAGGAGGCGAACGAGAGCCTCGAGCAGCGCGTGGTCCTGCGCACCCGGGAGCTTTCCGAGGCGATGGTGAAGCTGAAGGAGTCGGAGGCCCAGCTCGTGCAGAGCGAGAAGATGTCCTCGCTGGGACAGATGGTCGCCGGCGTGGCGCACGAGATCAACACGCCGCTCGCCTACGTGAAGAACAGCGTGGCCACGGTGCGCGACCGGCTTCCGGAACTGCAGGACGCGGTGGCGCAGTCCGAGCGCCTCATGGAGCTGCTGCAGTCCGAATCGGCCGACCCCGCCGCCCTGCAGCAGTCCTTCGTCGCGGTGAATTCCCGTCTCGCGCAGCTGCGCGACCACCAGGTGCTGGGCGACATCGAGTCGCTCACCAGGGACGGCCTGCACGGCATCGAGGAGATTTCCGAGCTGGTGGTGAACCTCAAGAACTTCTCGCGCCTGGACCGCAGCAAGGTCGCGAGCTTCAACGTGAACGAGGGCATCGTCGCCACCCTCCTCATCGCCAAGCCGCAATTGCGCAACGTGACGGTGGAGCGCAACTTCGGCGACATCCCCTCCATCACCTGCTCGCCCTCGCAGGTGAACCAGGTGCTGCTGAACCTCGTGACCAACGCGGCGCAGGCGATGGACAAGCCGGAGCGCAAGATCATCATCGCCACGCGCCGCGAGGGCACGGACGCCATCGCGGTGGTCGTGGCCGACAACGGCAAGGGCATCCCGCCGGAGGTCCTGCCGAAGATCTTCGACCCCTTCTTCACCACCAAGGAGAGTCGGCAAGGGCACGGGGCTGGGGCTCTCGATCGTCTACAAGATCGTCAACCAGCATGGCGGCCACATCGACGTGAAGTCGCAACCCGGCAAGGGCACCGTGTTCACCGTCGTCCTGCCCCTGCACCCGCCGGCGGACCTGGCCGCGGAAAGCGCCTGAGCCATGGACGTTCCGCACGCGATCGGCAAGTACGAAGTCCAGGGGCTCCTCGGCAAGGGCGCGACCGGCCTCGTGCTGCGCGGCTTCGACCCGGCGATCAAGCGGGCGGTGGCGCTCAAGGTCATCGACAAGAGCGCCCTCGACCCGGCCGACGCGGACTACATCGTCAGCCGCTTCCGCCACGAGGCGGAGGCGGTCGGGCGCCTCACGCACCCGGGCATCGCGGCGATCTACGACTTCATCGAGCAGGGCGACCTCGCCTGCATCGTGATGGAGCTGGTGAAGGGCAAGTCGCTCGCGCACCACCTGCGGGACGTCAAGCAGTACGACTTCAAGGACGCCTGGGAGATCATCCGCCAGCTGCTCGAGGGCCTGAGCTACTCGCACGGCCAGGGCGTGATCCACCGCGACCTGAAGCCCGCCAACGTCCTCATCAACGACGACGGCCGCATCAAGATCACCGACTTCGGCGTGGCGCGCCTGGACACCTCCACCCTCACGGTGGTGGGCGACGTGGTCGGCACGCCGCACTACATGGCCCCGGAGCAGTTCGGCGGCAAGGCGTCCACGCCGCAGACCGACATCTACCAGGTCGGCGTCATGCTCTACGAGCTCATCACCGGCACGCGCCCCTTCAACGGCAACAACGTCGAGATCCTGCGGCGCGTGCTGAACGAGGCGCCGCAGAAGCCCTCGGTGCACAACCCGAAGATTCCGCCGCAGCTCGACGCGGCCATCCTGAAGGCGCTCGCCAAGCACGCCGAGGAGCGCTACGCCTCGGCGCGCGACTTCATCGATGCGCTCGCGGTCGCGTTCGCGGAATGCCTTCCCCCTCCCGCCGGGGCGATGCCGAATGCCGCGAGCCCTCCTCGCCAAGGCGCGGATGCTCGCCGGCGCCAGGGACACGGCAACGGGCGGCGAAGCCGCCGCACCGGCTGCCGTCTCCCCGACGTTCGCGCTGGGAGATGCGCGCAAGGCGCGCGTCCTCTTCGTCGACGACGAGGAACGCATCCTCAATGCGCTGCGCACCCTCTTCCGCGGCCATTACCACGTGTTCACCGCGGAGAACGGGGCGCTCGCGCTGGAGTTCGTGAAGCGCTTCGGCATCCACGTGGTGGTGAGCGACCAGCGCATGCCCAACATGGTGGGCGTGGAGCTGCTGCGGCAGGTGAAGGAGGTCTCCCCCAACACCGTGCGCATGCTCCTCACCGGCTACTCGGATCTCGCCGCGATCGTGGGCTCCATCAACGAGGGCGAGGTGTTCCGCTTCGTGAGCAAGCCCTGGGACAACGAGGACATGCAGAGAACCATCGCCGACGCCGTGGCCATCGCGCTGGAGCTCGCGAACGCGCCGCCCGTGCCGCCTCGCTGCCCGAGAAGATCGACGCCTCGATCCTCGTGATCGACACTTCCGCCGCGCTCATCGACGGCCTGAAGTCGGTGCTGGGCGGGGTGGCGCCGATCCGCCTCGTGAACTCGGCGGAGGACGCCGTGAAGACGCTCGAGTCCGAGGAGATCGCGCTCATCATCGCCGACCTCTCGGTGGGCCAGGACGGCCTCGTCACGCTCTTCAAGCTGCTCAAGGAGGAGCACCCGGAGATACTCTCCATCCTCGTCACCGAGACCTCCGACTCCGAGCTGGTGATCGACCTCATCAACCAGGCGCAGATCCACCGCTTCCTGAACAAGCCCATCCACATCGGCCAGCTGCGCAGCCACGTGCAGTCGGCCCTGAGGAAGTACCTCGCGTTCAAGATGCAGCCCGGCCTCACGCACCAGCACAAGGTCGCGCAAAGCGTCTCGGCCCGGACCTCGGCCTGGGGAGCGAAGCTCCTCGATCGCATCCGCACCATTCCCAACCGGCTCTTCTCGCGCGACTGACCCGTGACGACGCTCACCAAGGACGACCTCGCGGAACTCGGGCGCGCCAAGGCCCTGCTGGAGAACCCGGGGCTCGCCGCAAAGCTCTCCTCGATGCTCGGCGCGCCCGTGGAAAAGGGCGTGAAGATGTTGCCGTCGTCGTGGCAGAAGTCGGTGCACAAGGCAACGGAGGCCGCGCTCATGAAGGCGCTGGACGTGGCGGTGACCTCCCTCGGGGAGCGGCCGCGGCTCAAGTCGCAGGACGGCTTCCACCGCATGGCGGCGGCGGCCTCGCGGTGCCGCGGGCGGCGCTTTCGGGCTGGCGGCACTCAGCTGGGAGCTGCCGCTGTCGACCACCCTCATGCTGCGCTCGATCGCGGACATCGCCGCCAGCGAAGGCGAGAATCCGCGCCACATCGACACCAAGCTCGCCTGCCTCACGGTGTTCGCGCTCGGCTCGACCAAGGACAAGCGCGACAACGCGACTGACTCCGGTTACTTCGCCGCGCGCGCCGCCCTCGCTTCGGCGATCTCCGAGGCTTCCGTGCACCTCACCAGGAAGGGCCTGTCGAAGTCCGGGGCGCCCGCGCTGGTCCGCCTGGTTGCGGCGATCGGCGCGCGCTTCGGCGTCGTGGTCTCGGAGAAGGCCGCCGTGCAGGCCATCCCGATCATCGGCGCGGCGGGTGGGGCCATCGTCAACACCGTCTTCATCGGGCACTACCAGGACATGGCGCGCGGCCACTTCATCGTGCGCCGGCTGGAAAAGATCCACGGCGCCGAGCCGGTGCGCGCCGCCTACGCGAAAGCCAGGGGATGACCGCCTACATCATTGCCGAAGTCGACGTCACCGATGCCGAGGCCTACAAGGACTACGCCGCCGCCGTCCCCGCGACCATCGCGCAGTACGGCGGGCGCTTCCTCGTGCGCGGCGGCACCGCCGACGTGCTGGAGGGCGAATGGCCGCAGCGCCGCCGCGTCATCCTCGAGTTTCCGTCGATGGATGCGGCGCGGGCGTGGTGGGATTCGCCCGAGTACGAGAAGGCCCGGGCGATGCGCCGCGCGGCAAGCAACGGGCGCCTGATCCTGCTCGAAGGCTACGCGGCCTGAACGCAATGGAATACTTTGAAAAAGGGGCCAGGCTCGATTTCGCAGAAGGGGCAGAGCCTCGCGCCCTGCTCCTTTCGTTTCCCCTGCCTAGCGACCGCGCCAGGCGGGCCGCTTGCTCGCCGAGGACTTGCCGCCGGGACGCCGCGCCGGGCCCGAGGGCCGCGAGAACTCGCGAACGCGCGGCTCGAGGCCCTCGATCACCGTGACGGGAATGCGCTGCGCCGTGAAGCGCTCGATCGTCTTCACCTGCGAATGCTCGCGCGCATTCACCAGGCTGATGGCGGTGCCGGTGCGCCCCGCGCGGCCGGTGCGGCCGATGCGGTGCACGTAGTCTTCCGCCTGGCGCGGCAGGTCGTAGTTGATGACGTGCGAGATGCCGTGCACGTCGAGGCCGCGCGCGGCGACGTCGGTGGCCACCAGCACGCGCAGCCTGCCGCGATGCAGCGCCTGGATCGTGCGCGTGCGCGCGCCCTGGTTCATGTCGCCGTGCAGTGCCGCGACGGCGAAGCCCTTCGAATGCAGGTCCTGCGCCACCTCGTCGGCGGAGCGCTTGGTGGCCGTGAAGACGATGGCCTGGTTCACGTCGATCTCGCGCAGCAGGTGGTTCAGCAGGCGGTTCTTGTGGCCCTGGTCGTCGGCGATGTGCATGCGCTGCTCGATGCTCTCGTGGCGCGCCTGCTGGCTGTCGATCTCGATGCGGACCGGGCTGCGCAGAAGCGATCCCGCGAGGCGCACGATGTTGGAGTCGAGCGTGGCGGAGAAGAGCAGCGTCTGGCGGGTCGCCGGCGTGCGCGCGACGATCGCCTCGAGGTCGTCCTTGAAGCCCATGTCGAGCATGCGGTCGGCCTCGTCCAGCACCAGGATCTGCAGGCGCGAGAGGTCGATGCGGCCCGACTGCATCTGGTCGAGGAGTCGTCCGGGTGTTGCCACGAGGATGTCGACGCCGGCCTGCAGCAGGCGGTTCTGCGCCGGGTAGGGCATGCCGCCCACGACCGACACGGTGCGCACGCGACGCATGGTGGCGCCGTAGACTTCGGCCGCCTTCGTCACCTGCATCGACAGTTCGCGCGTCGGCACGAGGACCAGGACGCGGGGACCGCGACCGGCGACGGCGTGCGCTTCGGTCAGGAGCTGCAGGGCCGGCAGCATGAAGCCGGCGGTCTTGCCGCTGCCCGTCTGCGAGGAAACCATCAGGTCGTGGCCGGCCAGCGCTTCGGGAATGACGCGCTCCTGGACGGGAGTCGGGTCGGTATAGCCTGCCGCGGCAACAGCCTGGCAGATCGGGGCCGAGAGGCCCAGAGTTGCGAATTTCATTTCAATTTTCCTGCGCGGCCATTCCGGTGGGCGCGCGTGAGGCGATTGCGAAAAAGACACGCCGCCCGTCGACGGAAACGGGGAACTTGCGAACGCCGGAATTGAGGGGCGCGCGAAGTCGGCAGGCCAAGACACCGGCACCAACCGATTCGCAACCCTTGCGGAAGTACCCGTGGGGAACTGCTGCGGGGAAGAGAGGAATTCTCTTCCGGGGAGGTCAGGGACGATGAACGAAAGCGGCGCAGACCACGAGGATGCTGCGCCGCACAAACGAGACTATACGCGAAAGAGGCCTGATTACCAAGGACTTTCTCGCAGCTCTCGGGCGAAGGCGATACCATCCGCTTCGAGCTGCCACCAAGGTATCCATGACCGGGGAGGTTCGATGCATCGCGTGTTCGCCGTCGTCGCCTGCGCCGCTGCCTTCCACCTCCACGCCCAGCCGGTCGAGCCGCCGCGCCCGAAGGTAGGGCTCGTGCTTTCGGGAGGCGGCGCGCGCGGCCTGGCCCACATCGGCGTGCTCAAGGCGATGCGCGAGCAGCGCGTGCCGGTGGACTTCATCGTCGCCACCAGCATGGGCTCGGTCGTGGGCGGCGCCTACGCGGCAGGACAGACGCCGGCGCAGATGGAAGCGCTGGTCCGCAACGCCGACTGGGCGCAGATCTTCTCCGACCGGCCGCCGCGCGAGGACCTGTCGTTCCGGCGCAAGGAAGACGACATGCGCTTCATCGGCAAGACCGAGCTGGGCCTGAAGAAGGACGGCATCGTGTTGCCCCGCGGGGCCCTCGGGTCCCAGAACCTCGAGGAGTTCCTGCGCGGCATCTCGCCCCACGCCAACGAGGCGGCGACCCTGAACGACCTGCCCATTCTCTTTCGCGCGGTGGCCACGGACCTGGAGACCGGAAAGCAGGTGGTCCTCGCCGACGTGCCGCTCTCGGTCGCGATGCGCGCCTCGATGTCGATCCCGGGCGCGTTCGCGCCCACGCAGGTCGACGGACGCCTCCTGGGCGACGGCGGCCTGGTGCGCAACCTCCCCGTCGAGGTGGCGCGCGAGATGGGCGCCGACATCGTCATCGCGGTGAACGTCGGCACGCCGCTGCTGCCGCGCGATTCCCTCGCCTCGGCGCTCGGCGTCGCGCAGCAGATGATCAACATCCTCACCGAGCAGAACGTCGAGATCTCGCTCGCGAAGTTGAAGCCCACCGACATCCTCATCTCGCCCGACCTCGCGAATGTGAGCTTCATCGACTTCCAGCGCGGCGAGGAGCTGATCGCCATCGGCGAGCGCGCCGGGCGCGCCGCGGCCGCGCGCCTCGCGGAGCTCGCGATGCCCGAGGCGCAGTACGCCGCGTGGGACGCGCAGCGCATGCGCTTCGCCGCCGTGCCCGAGCTGCCCGTGGTACAGGTACGTGTCGCGGGCGCCGTGCGCACCAACCCCGAGGCGCTCAAGCGCGAGGTCGCCGACCGCCTGGGCGTCGAGCCGGGCAGCCGTCCCACCGAGGAGCAGCTCGTGAAGGCCGCGCGCGTGCTGCACGGCTCGGGCGAGTTCGAGCGCGTGGACGTGCGCACCGTGCTCGAGGAGGGGCGCCGCACGGTGGTGATCGACGTGAACGAGAAGCCGTGGGGACCGAACTACCTGCGCCTCGGCGCCCGCGCGGTTTCGGACTTCGACACCCAGGGCGCCTTCTCCATCACCCTGCAGCACACGCGCACCTGGGTGAATTCGTGGGGCGCGGAATGGCGCAACGAGCTCGAGCTGGGCGACGTGCGCCGCCTCCTCACCTCCTTCTACCAGCCGCTGGGTCCGGGCAGCCCCTGGTTCGTCGAAGGCTCGCTGCAGGCGGTGAAGAGCGACATCGACATCTACGAGGGCATGCGCCGCACCGACCGCACGACGCGCGAGGTCATCGGCACGTACGCGCTCGCCGGCCGCCGCCTCGGCGGCGCGGGCGTGCTGAGGTTCGGCGCCGGGTACGAGCATTACAAGGTCACGCCGGTCATCAGCAGCCGCGCCGAAGACAGCACCAGCGACAGCGCGACGGTCCTGCGCGTGGGCACCCTCTTCGACACGCTCGACAACGCCGACTTTCCGCGCCGCGGCTACGCGTTCGCTGCCGACGCCTTCCATTACAGCTCCAGGAGCCCCGGCGATCCGATCGTGGCGTGGCAGTTGAACGGCCTCCTGCCGATCACATTCGGGCGCCTCACGCTTCTGAGCCTCGCCTTCACCCAGCGCTCGCGCGACGACCGCGTGTCCTTCCCCCTGGGCGGCCTCTTCAACCTGAGCGGCACACCGGTCGGTGCGGTCTCGGGGTCGCAGGTGACCGGGATCGGCGAGCTCGCGTACTGGCGCATGGGCCAGCTGCGCGGCGCGATGGGCGGAGACTGGTATGCCGGCTTCTCGCTGGAGGCCGGCCACGTCTCGCGCAGGGCCGATGCCGATGGCGGAAAAGTGCACAAGGCCGCCTCGCTCTTCCTCGGCCTCGACTCGATCATCGGGCCACTCTATTTCGCTTACGGCAAGACTTTCGGGGGCGATTCGGCTTTCTATCTCTTCCTCGGCCGGCCTGCCAACCGCGTGCAGTGAGGAGGCGTGATGGGCACCGTCTCCGATTACCGGGCCCAGTCCTTCGGCACCAGGAAATCGGTGTAGAGCTTCGCCTCCGGCGTGCCGGCCTCCGGCTTCCAGTCGTAGCGCCACTTCACGATTGGCGGCAGCGACATGAGGATCGATTCGGTGCGCCCGCCCGACTGCAGCCCGAAGTGCGTGCCGCGGTCCCAGACCAGGTTGAACTCGACGTAGCGCCCGCGGCGGTAGGCCTGGAAGTCGCGCTCGCGCTCGCCGTAGGCGGTGTCGCGGCGCCTCTCGACGATGGGCACGTAGGCGGGAAGGAAAGCGTCGCCCACCGCGCGCATGATCGCGAAGCTCTTGTCGAAGCCGGGCTCGTTGAAGTCGTCGAAGAACGTGCCGCCGATGCCGCGCGGCTCCTGGCGGTGCTTGTTGTAGAAGTACTCGTCGCACCACTTCTTGAAGCGCGGGTGGTACTCCGCGCCGAACGGGGCGAGCGCGTCGCGATTGACGCGATGGAAGTGGGCGCAGTCCTCCTCGAAGCCGTAGTACGGCGTGAGGTCCATGCCGCCGCCGAACCACCACACGGCCTTCGCCGCGTCGCCATCGGGCGACTTCGCCGCGAAGAAGCGCACGTTCATGTGCACGGTCGGGACATACGGGTTGCGCGGATGGAAGACGAGCGAGACGCCCATCGCCTCCCACGGCCGGCCGGCGATCTCCGGACGGTGCGCGGAGGCCGAGGGCGGCAGCTTCGATCCCAGCACGTGCGAGAAGCCGACACCGCCGCGCTCGAGGAGGTTGCCTTCCTCGACGAGGCGCGACACGCCACCGCCGCCCTCCGGTCGCTGCCACTCGTCGCGCAGGAAGGGCTTGCCGTCGAGGCGCTCGAATTCGCCGACGATCCGGTCCTGAAGGCCGGTGAGGTAGGCCCGGACGGCCGCGATGTCCATGCCGTCTAGCGCCTGTGGATGGCGCGGTGACCGATGTCGCGCCGGAACTGCATGCCGTCGAAACGGATGCCGGCGGCGACCTCGTAGGCGCGCTCGGCGGCGAGCTTCACGTTCTCGCCCAGCGCGGTGACGCAGAGCACGCGCCCGCCGCTGGTGACGACCTGGCCATCCTGCTCGGCCGTGCCGGCGTGGAAGACGTGGAAGTCGTCGCCATCCTTTGGCAGCCCGGTGATCGCGTCGCCCTTGCGCGGCGTATCGGGGTAGCCGGCGGCGGCCAGCACCACGCCCAGCGCCGCGCGGCGGTCCCATTCGGCTTCCGCGCGATCGAGCGTGCCGTCGATGGCGTGTTCGACCAGGTCGAGGAAATCGCTCTTCAGCCGCATCATGATCGGCTGCGTCTCGGGGTCGCCCATGCGGCAGTTGAACTCCACCACCCGCGGCGCGCCGTGCGCGTCGATCATGAGCCCGGCGTAGAGGAAGCCGCTGTAGGGCGTGCCTTCCTTCTCCATGCCGCGCAGCGTCGGCAGGATGACCTCGCGCATCGCCCGCGCGTGCACGTCGGGAGTCACGACCGGGGCGGGCGAGTACGCGCCCATGCCGCCCGTGTTGGCGCCGCGGTCGCCGTCGAAGATCCGCTTGTGGTCCTGGGTGGAGGCGAAGGCGAGCGCATTCTTGCCGTCGGCCATCACGATGAAGCTCGCCTCCTCGCCTTCCATGAATTCCTCGATCACGACGCGGTGGCCGGCTTCCCCCATGCCGCCGCCCGCCAGCATCATGTCGATGGCGGCGTGCGCTTCGGCGGCATCCATTGCCACGACGACACCCTTGCCCGCGGCAAGGCCGTCGGCCTTGATGACGATCGGAGCGCCTCTTTCGTCAATGTGCGCATGCGCCGACTTCGCGTCGGTGAAGGTCGCATAGTGCGCGGTCGGAATGCCGTGGCGCAGCATGAAGCGCTTGGCGAAGTCCTTCGAGGCCTCGAGCTGCGCCGCGGCCTTCGTCGGGCCGAAGACGGCAAGGCCTTCGGCCTGGAAGGCATCGACCACGCCGGCGGCCAGCGGCGCTTCGGGACCGACCACGGTGAGACCCACGCGTTCGTCTTTCGCGAGCTTCACGAGATCGGGAATGGCGGTGACATCCACGTTCACGAGGCCATCCTCGCGCGCCGTGCCGGCATTGCCGGGGGCCACGAGCACCTTCGAGACGCGCTGCGATTGCGCGAGCTTCCAGGCGAGCGCGTGCTCGCGGCCGCCGGAACCGATGACGAGTACCTTCACGGTCGCGGCCTCAGTGCCGGAAGTGCCGCATGCCGGTCACGACCATGGCCATGCCATGCTCATTGGCGGCCGCGATCACCTCGTCGTCGCGCATGCTGCCGCCGGGCTGGATGACGGCGCGCGCGCCGGCCTTGGCGATCACGTCGAGGCCGTCGCGGAACGGGAAGAACGCGTCCGAGGCGGCGACCGATCCCGCCAGCGACAGCCCGTTGTTCTTCGCCTTGATCGACGCGATGCGCGTGGAATCGACGCGGCTCATCTGGCCGGCGCCCACGCCCAGCGTCATGCCGCCGCCGCAGAAGACGATGGCGTTGGACTTCACGAACTTGGCGACGCGGAAGGCGAAGACGAGGTCGTTCATTTCCGCTTCCGTGGGCTTGCCTCTTCGTCACGAAGCGCAGCTCGGAGACATCGAAGGCATCCGCCGTCTGCACCAGGAGGCCGCCGCCGACGCGCTTCATGTCGAGGCGGTTCAGGTCCTTCGCCATGTCGATGCGTGAGCAGGCGCACGTTCTGCTTGGCCGCGAACACCTTCTTGCGCCGCTTCCTCGTAGGCCGGCGCGATCACCACTTCCACGAACTGCTTCGACACGGCCTCGGCCGTCGGCCCGTCGACAGGCCGGTTGAAGGCGATGATGCCGCCAAAGGCCGAAGTCGGGTCGGTCAGGAACGCGCGGCGGTAGGCCTCCAGCGGCGACTGCGCGATGGCCACGCCGCACGGGTTGGCGTGCTTGACGATGACGCACACCGGCACGTCGAACGTGCGGCAGCATTCCCAGGCCGCGTCGGCGTCGGCGATGTTGTTGTAGGAGAGTTCCTTGCCCTGCAACTGGCGGAAGCGGGCCAGCGTGCCCTGCGCGGGATCGCGCTCGACGTAGAACGCCGCCGACTGGTGCGGGTTCTCGCCATAGCGCAGCGTCTGCGCGAGCGCGAACTGCAGGTTGAGCCGGTCGGGAAAGGCGCGCGCTGCGCCCTTCTCGTCGCGCGCCGTGAGCCACGAGGAGATCATGCCGTCGTACTCGGCGGTGTGGCTGAAGGCCTTGGCCGCCAGCGCATAGCGATCGGCGAAGCCGAGCTTGCCGCCATTCGCGGCGAGCTTCTTCGCGAGCGAAGCGTAGTCGGCTGGGTCGGTGACGATGGCGACGAAGGCGTGGTTCTTGGCGGCGGCGCGCACCATCGCCGGGCCGCCGATGTCGATGTTCTCGATGGCGTCCTCCATCGAGCAGCCGGGCTTCGCCACGGTCTGCGCGAACGGGTAGAGGTTCACCACCACCATGTCGATGGGCGGGATGCCGTGCTGCTTCATCGCCGCCACGTGGTCGGGATGGTCGCGGCGGGCGAGGATGCCGCCGTGCACCTTGGGGTGCAGCGTCTTCACGCGGCCGTCCATCATTTCCGGGAAGCCGGTGTAGTCGCCGACCTCGATCACCGGCAGCCCGGCGGCGGCGAGCAGCTTCGCGGTGCCGCCGGTGGAGAGGAGTTCGACGCCGTGCGCGGCAAGCGCCTTGGCGAATTCGACGACGCCGGTCTTGTCGGAGACGCTGATCAGCGCCCGCTGGATGCGAATGAGATCGCTGTTCATGGATTCGCCCTTCGCAGCTCCCGCACGAAGCGGCTCAATCGAGGCCGTGCTCCAGGAGCTTCTTGCGCAGCGTGTTGCGGTTGATGCCGAGGAGTTCCGCCGCGCGGGTCTGGTTGCCCTGCGCGTGGTACATGACCACCTCGAGCAGCGGCTTCTCGACGCAGTTCACGACCATGTTGTAGATCCCCGAGGGCTTCTCGCCGTCGAGATCCTTGAAGTACTGCTTCATCATCTTGCGCACGGTGAGGGACAGGTCGCTCTCCCGTTCCGCGCTCTCCGCCCTGGTGGCGGTCCGTGCCTGGGTTCTAGGCTGCAAGGGGCACCTCGTCGACGTATTCGAGGCGCGGGGAGTGCTCGGAAAGTCCATCGAAGAAAAGACCGATGGCGGCGAGCTGTTCCCCGGCGCTCTGGAGCTGGTTCATGCGGGCACGGAACAGGGCGGAATTCTTCAGCCCCTTCGTGTACCAGGCGATGTGCTTGCGCGCGACCTTCGCGCCGCGCTCGACCCCGTAGAACCCGTAGAGGTCGTCCAGGTGCCCGAGGAGGACTTCGCGGATCTCCGCGACCTCCGGCGGCGCCAGCTTCTCGCCCGTCTTCAGGAAATGGTCGATCTCGCGGAAGATCCACGGCCGGCCCTGCGCGGCGCGCCCGATCATGACGGCGTCCGCCCCGGTGTACTCGAGCACGTGCTTCGCCTTCTCGGGCGAATCGATGTCGCCGTTGGCCATCACCGGGATGGAGACCGCGGCCTTCACCGCCCGGATCGTGTCGTATTCGGCATCGCCCGTGTACATGCAGGCGCGCGTGCGGCCGTGCAGCGCGATGGCGGCGATGCCGCACTCCTCGGCAATGCGGGCGATGGCAAGCGCGTTGCGGTTCTCCTTGCTCCAGCCGGTGCGGAACTTGAGGGTGACGGGAACGTTCACCGCCCGCACCACCGCCTCGACGATGCGGGCGACGAGCGGCTCGTCCTTGAGGAGGGCCGAGCCGGCCGCCACGTTGCAGATCTTCTTGGCCGGGCAGCCCATGTTGATGTCGATGATCTGGGCGCCCTTGTCCACGTTGTACTGCGCGGCTTCGGCCATCATCGCCGGGTCCGAGCCGGCGATCTGGATCACCTTGGGCTCCACTTCGCCCTCGTGGTTGCCGCGGCGGATCGTCTTCTCCGAGCCCCACAGCAGCGAGTTCGAGGCGACCATCTCCGAGACCGCCATCCCCGCGCCCATCTGCTTGCAGAGCTGGCGGAACGGCCGGTCGGTCACGCCCGCCATGGGGGCGACGACGAGATTGTTGCGAAGGGTGATGGATCCGATCTTCACGGCGTTTTTATAGTCGGTCTGGGAGCCGCGGAAAAGGCGCCTATTTTATACGCAGTGACATTCGCGACCAAACACTTTTTGCATGATGCAATGCGCAGCAACGCCGATTCCTGCGCGAAGTCAAGTGCGCGCTGAGCGATGCGCGCCAGCGCCGATTCATGCGCGAAGTCAAGTGCTGCGCAGAAAAATCGGGACTGTCCCTATCATTTTTCGGCGCGCCGAACCCCCCGCCGCCCGGCGTCTCGATGACGAACACGTCCCCGGCCTTTACCTCGGTCTCGTCGGCGTAGCCCAGGTCGGTGCGCGATCCGTCGGCGCGCTCCACCCAGTTGCGGCCGAGGTCGCCCGGCAGGCCGCCGGCCATGCCGTAGGGCGCGACGCGCCGGTGGCCGGCCAGGATCGCCGCCGTCATCGGCTCCAGGAAGCGGATGCGGCGCACGGCGCCGTTGCCGCCGTTCCACTGCCCGCGGCCGCCGCTGCCGGCGCGGATCGCGTGCGCGTCCACCCGCACCGGGTAGCGCCACTCGAGAACCTCCGGGTCGGTGAGGCGCGAATTGGTCATGTGCGCCTGCACGGTGTCCGTGCCGGGGAAGCCGGGCCCGGCGCCGGTGCCGCCGGAGATGGTCTCGTAGTACTGGTAGGTGTCGTTGCCGAAGGTGAAGTTGTTCATCGTGCCGTAGGAGGCCGCCATGACCCCCAGCGCCCCGTAGAGCGTGTCGGTGATGCACTGCGAGGTCTCCACGTTGCCGGCCACCGTGGCGGCCGGCGGGCGCGGGTTGAGCATGGAGCCCTCGGGAATCCGCACCTCCAGCGGCTTGAGGCAGCCGGCATTGAGCGGGATGTCGTCGTCGACCAGGGTGCGGAAGACGTAGAGGACGGCGGCATAGACCACGGCCGAGGGGGCATTGAAATTGCTTTCCAGCTGCGCGCTCGTGCCGGCGAAGTCGATCACGGCGCTGCGGCGGTCCGCGCCGATGGTGATCCTCACGCGGATCACGGCGCCGTTGTCCATCTCGCAGGCGTACTCGCCGTCCTTGAGCACGCCGATCACGCGCCGCACGCACTCCTCGGCGTTGTCCTGGACGTGCTCCATGTACGACCTTCACGACATCGAGGCCGAAGTGCGCCACCATGCGGCGCAGTTCCTGCACGCCCTTCTCGTTGGCGGCGATCTGCGCGCGCAGGTCGGCGATGTTCTGGTCGGGGTTGCGCGCCGGGTACTTCGCGGCTGCGAGCAGGTGGCGCATTTCCGCCTCGAGCATCTTGCCGTCCTCGACCAGCTTCACGTTGTCGAGGAGCACGCCCTCCTCCTCGATGGTCTTCGAGAAGGGCGGCATGGAGCCGGGAGTGATGCCGCCGATGTCGGCGTGGTGGCCGCGGGAGCCGACGTAGAACAAGGCGGGACGCCGATTGCCGCCGATGCCCGCCGATTGCCGCTGATGGATCATCCATTGCGTCCAGGTACACGGGCGTGATGACCGTGACGTCGGGCAGGTGGGTGCCGCCGTTGTAGGGGTCGTTCAGTACGTAGACGTCGCCCGGCCGCATCCGTCCCGGCGTTCTTCGCGATCACCGTCTTGATCGACTCGCCCATGGACCCCAGGTGGACCGGCATGTGCGGGGCGTTGGCGATGAGGTTGCCCTCCGCGTCGAAGAGCGCGCAGGAGAAGTCCAGGCGCTCCTTGATGTTGACCGAGTAGGCCGTCTGCGCCAGGCGCACGCCCATCTGCTCGGCGATCGACATGAAGAGGTTGTTGAACACCTCGAGCATCACCGGGTCGGCCCGGGTTCCGGCGGCGTAGCGGACCGCACGCGCGACGGTGCGGCGCAGGACGAGATGATCGAGCGCGGTCACTTCCGCCTCCCAGCCCGGCTCCACGACGGTCGTCGCGTTCTGCTCGGCGATGATCGCGGGGCCGGGGAGGCGCTGGCCGGGAACGAGCGACTCGCGACGGTAGACGGGCGTGCGGTGCCGCTCGCCGCCGCTCGTCATCTCCACGTGCTCCAGGGGAGCACCGGGCGCGCGACGATCCGCGGCCGCCGGGGCTGCCTCGTCCGAAGCGTCGGCCTTGCCGACCGCTTCCACCGACACCGCCTCGGCGATCAGCGCGCGATCGGGCATGAGGAAGCTGAAGCGCGCGCGATAAAGCCGCTCGAAGTCCGCGCGCATCGCCTCCGGGGTGGCCAGGGGCACGGGCAGCGACGTGTCGGTTCCCTCGTACTTGAGATGCGCCCGCTTCTCGACGCGCTCGACGGCGATGCCCTGCTCGACGAGTTCCCGCGTGCATTGTTCCGCGAGGCGCGCGGACTTTTGCGCGAGTTCGGCCGCGGCGCCCTCGATGCGGCGCTCCACCGCCTCCTCGCGCAGCGCGCGCACCTGCGCGAGGCCCATGCCGTAGGCCGAGAGGACGCCCGCCAGCGGATGGATGTAGACCTGCGTCATGCCCAGCTCGTCGGCCACGAGGCAGGCATGCTGCCCGCCCGCGCCGCCGAAGCAGGCGAGCGTGTACTCGGTGACGTCGTGGCCGCGCTGCACGCTGATGAACTTGATCGCGTTGGCCATGTTGGCCACGGCGATCTTCAGGAACCCCTCGGCCACCTCCTCCGGCGCGTGCGGCCTGCCGGTCGCCTTCGCGATCTCGCCGGCCAGCGCCGCGAACTTCTCCCGCACCACGGCGGCATCCAGGGCCTCTTCGCCACCGGGACCGAACACCCGGGGAAAGTAGGCGGGCTGGATCTTGCCCAGCATCACGTTGCAGTCGGTGACGGCGAGCGGCCCGCCGCGCCGGTAGCAGGCCGGCCCCGGATTGGCGCCGGCCGAGTCCGGCCCCACGCGCTGGCGCTGCCCGTCGAAGTGCAGGATCGAGCCGCCGCCCGCCGCGATCGTGTGGATCGACATCATCGGCGCGCGCATGCGCACCCCGGCCACCAGCGTGTCGAACTCCCGCTCGAGCTCGCCCGCGTAGTGGGACACGTCGGTGGAGGTGCCGCCCATGTCGAAGCCGATGATCTTGTCGAAGCCGGCCGCCTCGGCGGTCTTCACCATGCCGACGATGCCGCCCGCCGGCCCGGAGAGGATCGAGTCCTTGCCCTGGAAGCGGTGCGCGTCCGTCAAGCCGCCGGAGGACTGCATGAACATGAGCCTGGCGCACCGGGCAGCTCGCCCGCCACCTGGTCCACGTACCTTCGCAGGATCGGCGACAGGTACGCGTCCACCACCGTCGTGTCGCCGCGCGAGACGATCTTCATGAGCGGGCTCACCACGTGCGAGGCGGACACCTGCGTGAAGCCCGCCTCGCGCGCCAGCGCCGCCACGCGCGCCTCGTGCGCCGGGTAGCGATAGCCGTGCATGAAGACGATGGCGAGCGAGCGGTAGCCCTCGGCGTGCACCGCCGCAAGCTGGCGCCGCGCGCCCTCCTCGTCCAGCGGGGTGACGACCTCGCCGTGCGCGCCCATGCGCTCGTCCACCTCGACGACCCGGCGATAGAGCAACTCCGGCAGCCGGATGTGGCGGTCGAAGATGCGCGGCCGGTTCTGGTAGGCGATGCGCAGCTGGTCGCGGAAGCCGCGCGTGATGAAGAGGGCCGTGGCCTCGCCCTTCCGCTCCAGCAGCGCGTTGGTGGCGACGGTGGTGCCCATCTTCACCGCCTCGATGCGCTCGACCGGGATGGGCTTGCCGGGTTCCACGTCCAGGAAGTGGCGGATCGCGGCGATCGCCGCGTCGCGATAGCGCTCCGGGTTCTCGGAAAGCAGCTTGTGGGTGACGATGGCGCCGTCCGGACGCCGGGCGACGACGTCCGTGAACGTGCCGCCGCGATCGATCCAGAATTGCCAGCGGCCGGGAATCGGGTTGCTCATGAAGGGGGGGTGCGCCGAGGCGTCAATGTGGCCCCCCGCCCGGGCAGTGTCAATCGATTGACAAGGCCACTGCGCGCTCGCTACCGTGCGGGAGCCACGACCCCCATCCGGAGAACCCCAATGAAAACCTTCCACGCCCTGTCGGGCGCGCTCGCGCTGGCCGTAACGCTGGGCGCCGCCGCCCAAACCAAGTGGGACATGCCCACGCCCTATGCCGCGACCAACTTCCACACCGAGAACGTGGTGCAGTTCGCCGCCGACGTCGAGAAGGCCACCGGCGGCAAGCTGAAGATCACCGTGCATGCCAACGCCTCGCTCTTCAAGGCCCCCGAGATCAAGCGCGCGGTGCAGGGCGGCCAGGCGCAGGTCGGCGAGATCCTGCTGTCGGGCTACTCCAACGAGGACCCGATCTTCGGCGTCGACTCCGTCCCGTTCCTCGCCACCAGCTATGCCGATTCCGCCAAGCTGTGGAAGGCCTCGCGCAAGGCGATCGAGGAGCGCTTCGCGAAGCAGGGCATGATGGTCCTCTATTCGGTGCCGTGGCCGCCGCAGGGCATCTACTCGTCCAAGCCGCTCAACGCGGTGGCCGACATGAAGGGCCTCAAGATGCGCACCTACAACCCGTACACCTCGCGCATCGCCGAACTCGCGGGCGCGCAGCCCGTGACCATCCAGGCCGCCGAACTGGCCCAGGCCTTCGCCACCGGCGCCGTCAACGCCAACATCACCTCCGGCGCCACCGGCTACGACACCAAGGCGTGGGAAGTGGTCAAGAACTACTACGACACGCAGGCGTGGCTACCCAAGAACCTCGTCTTCGCCAACAAGAAGGCCTTCGACGCGCTGGACAAGGCGACCCAGGATGCCGTGCGCAAGGCGGCCGCCGATGCGGAAACGCGCGGCTGGAAGACTTCCGAGGAGAAGACCGCGTGGTACCTGGGCGAGCTGAAGAAGAACGGCATGAACGTCGCGCTGCCTTCGGCGCAGCTCAAGGCCGACTTCCAGAAGATCGGCGCGACCATGACCGAGGAGTGGTTGAAGAGCGCCGGGGCGGACGGCAAGGCGATCGTCGACGCGTTCAGGAAGTGACCCTCACCCCCGCCCCTCTCCCAGGGAGAGGGAGACCTGCCGCAAGGCGCTCGACCTGCTCTACGACGCCGCGGCCTGGGCCGCGGCGTTTTTCATGGTGGGCGTCCTCGCCATGGTGCTCGCGAGCGTCGTCGGGCGCCTGGCCGGCTTCAACCTGCGCGGCTCGGACGCCTACGCCGGCTACTGCATGGCCGCCTCGGCCTTCCTCGCGCTCGCGCACACGTTGAAGCGCGGCGAGCACATCCGCGTGAACCTCTTTCTCGAGCGCTTCGGCAAGCGCGTGAGCCACGCGCTGGAACTGTGGTCCCACGCCGCCGGTTCCTTCTTCTGCATCGTGCTGGCCGTCTTCTGCGTGCGCCTCGTCTGGCAGTCCTGGTCCTTCAACGACGTCTCGCAGGGCAACGACGCCACGCCGCTGTGGATTCCGCAGATCGCCATGGCAACGGGCGCGATCGTGCTCGCCGTGGCGATGCTCGACGACTTCGTGCTGCACATCCGCCGCCGGCACCCGAAAGCCTCGGCCGAGGCGCAGGCCGAGTTGAAGCTCATGGAATAGCCGGCGATGGACCTCTTCATCACCGCCGTGCTGATCGCGTTCCTGTTCGCGCTGCTCGCGAGCGGGCTGTGGATCGGCCTGGCCCTCCTGGGCGTGGCGTGGATCGGCATGGAGCTCTTCACCACCCGGCCCGTGGGCGACGCGATGGCGGTGACGGTGTGGGGCTCGATGTCCTCGTGGACGCTCACCGCCTTGCCGCTCTTCCTGTGGATGGGCGAGATCCTCTTCCGCACCAAGCTCTCCGAGGACATGTTCCGGGGCCTGGCGCCGTGGCTGCAGAAGATCCCGGGGCGCCTGCTGCACGCCAACATCATCGGCTGCACGATCTTCGCGGCCGTGTCGGGCTCGAGCGCGGCCACCTGCGCCACGATCGGCAAGATGACGCTGCCGGAACTGAAGCGGCGCGGCTACCCCGAGGACATGACGATCGGCACGCTCGCGGGCGCCGGCACGCTCGGGCTCCTCATTCCGCCCTCGATCATCCTGATCGTCTACGGGGTCACGGCGGAAGTCTCGATCACCAAGCTCTTCATCGCGGGCGTGCTGCCCGGGCTGCTGCTCGCCGGCCTCTTCATGGGCTACACCATCGTGTGGTCGCTCGTCCACAGCGACCGCATTCCCCCGCCCGACCCGCCGATGTCCTTCGCGCAGAAGCTGGCCTCCTCCCGCCACCTCATCCCGGCGGTGTCGCTCATCGCGCTGGTGCTGGGGTCGATCTACGTCGGCATCGCCACGGCCACCGAGGCGGCCGCGCTGGGCGTGGTGGGCGCGCTCGCGGTCTCCTGGATCCAGGGATCCATGAACCTCAGGGTGTTCGGCGAGAGCCTCATGGGCGCCACGCGCCTGTACTGCATGATCGCGCTCATCCTCGCGGGAGCCGCCTTCCTCACCCTGTCGATGGGCTACATCGGCCTGCCGCGCCACCTCGCGGAGTTCATCGCCGGCCTGGGCCTCACGCCCTTCTGGCTGCTCTTCGCGCTGATGATCTTCTTCATCATCCTCGGCTGCTTCCTCGACGGCATCTCGATGGTGGTCCTCACCATGGGCGTCATCCTGCCCACGATCCAGAAGGCCGGCATCGACCTCCTCTGGTTCGGCATCTTCATCGTGGTCGTGGTCGAGATGGCGCAGATCACGCCTCCCGTGGGGTTCAATCTCTTCGTGCTGCAGGGGATGACGAAGAAGCAGATCCCCTGGATCGCGCGCGTGACTCTTCCCCTTTTCCTGCTCATGGTGGTCGCCGTCGGGCTGCTCTACTTCTTCCCCGGCATCGTCACCTGGCTGCCCGGGCACATGTAGCCCTCGTCCGGGTACGGTTCCGGAGGTACATGTACCTGGTACCTGTCCCGCTTCAGGGGTCTTCGCGTTCGCCGAACATCCGGGCGAGTTCCACCGCGCTCTTGACGCCCATCTTCTCGAAGATGCGCGCCCGGTAGACCTCGACGGTGCGCATGGCGATGCCCAGGCGGTCGGCGATCACCTTGTTGTAGTGGCCCGCGACGATGAGGTCGAGCACCTCGCGCTCGCGCGCGGTCAGGGAGGCGAGGCGCTCCTCGCGCCGCGCCGCCTCGCGCGCCTCGTCGAGGCGGCGACGCGATTCGTCGAGCGCGGCGAGCAGCCGGTCGACGAGGGAGTTGTCGTTGAACGGCTTCTCGACGAAGTCGAACGCGCCCTGCTTCAGCATCTCGACGGCCATCGGCACGTCGCCGTGCCCGGTGAGGAACACGACCGGCCAGGCCGGGCACAGGTCCTCGGCGCGCAGGCGCTCGAAGAGCTCCGTGCCGCTCATGCCGCCCATGCGCACGTCCAGCAGGATCGCGGTGGGCACGCCGGGGTCGGTATCCGCGGCCTGCAGGTAGGCGAGGTATTCCTCGGCGGAGGCGAAGGCGCGGCAGGCAGGTCGCGGGAGCGCAGCAGCCAGGCGAGCGAATCGCGCAGCGGCTCCTCGTCGTCGACGATGTGGATCATGGCGGCGGGAACTGCATGCGGAATTCCGTTCCGAAGTCGCGGCGCTCGAAGGTGAGCTTGCCGCCGTGGGCTTCGACGATCGAGCGGCAGATCGACAGGCCCATGCCCATGCCCTCGGCCTTGGTGGTGAAGAAGGGCGAGAAGAGCTGTTCGGCGACCGCCTCGGCAATCCCGGCGCCGTGGTCGCGGACCGAAATGCGCGCGCCACCGCCGTCGTCGCGCCGGGCGGCGATCACCAGGACCCGCCGGCCGGGCTCGACATCGGCCATCGCCTCGATCGCGTTGCGCGTGAGGTTCAGGATCACCTGCTCCAGCATCACGGCATCGCCGACGATCGCCGGGACCGATGCGTCCACCTCCACGCTGATGCGCACCGAGGAGCGCCGCGCCTGCAGCTCGACGAGCGCGCGGCAGCTCTCGATCAGCTGGCCCGCATCGAGCGACACGCGCTGCGGCTCGCGCTTCCTCACGAACTCGTGGACGCGCCGGATCACCTGCCCGGCACGCTGCGCCTGCTGGCTCGCCTTGGCGAGCGCCGGCGCGAGCTCCTCCGCGTTCACGCCGCCGCGCTCGATGAGGTTCAAGGACCCCGCCAGGTAGCTGGTGATGGCGCCCAGCGGCTGGTTCAGCTCGTGGGCAGGGACGAGGCCATCTCGCCCATCGTCGTGAGCCGCGCGGCGGACTGCAGCCGCTCGAGCTGCTGGCGCTCGCGCTCCTCGGCGTGCTTCTGCTCCGTCACGTCGATGATCGAGCTCATCCAGCCCGTGTGCCGGCCGTCGGCGTCGCGCAACGGCGCGTCGTAGATCACCACCGGGAAGCGCCGCCCGTCGGCGTGCCGGAACACGGTTTCGAACGGCGCGACGCTGGCCTGGCCGGAGAGCACCTGGTCCACGCGCTGCTCGTACTCGTCCATGCGCTCCGGCGACCAGTAGGGCATGGGCGGCGCGCAGCCCACGAGCGCCTCCTCGGGCAGGCCGACCATGCGGCAGAAGGCCGGGTTCACGAACGTGACCCGCCCCTCGAGGTCGCGCGCGCGCAGCCCGATCACGGCCGAATCGCCCATCGCGCGGCGGAATGCCACCTCGTCGCGCAGGCGATGCTCGGCGGCCACGCGGCGCTGCACGTCGCGCCAGAGCGCCCACAGGCTCCAGAAGAGCAGCACCGCCAGCGCGACCGTCCCGCCGCGGATCACGTTCGAGATCCAGTCCGGCGGTCCCTTGAGGCTGTTGGTTCCCAGGAGCAGCGTGGTGCCGGGAATCTCGAGCGGCGCCTGGTGCGTGTACACGCCGCGGCCGCGACCCGCCGCCGCGCGCCGCGCGCGCACCGTTCCGGTCACGTCCCCGATCGTCACCTCGTGGGACTGGGCGAACGTCCAGGGCACCATTTCCTCCAGCACGCGTTCGAGCCAGTACACGGCCACGAGGAAGCGCGGCGCCTCGCCCTTGACCGGGACCACCAGCACGAGCCCCGCGCCCCACGTCAACGCGAAGGGCGGGCTGAAGAGCGCGTCGCCCGAGCGCTGCGCCTTGACCATCGCCGCCTCGATGACGGCGGGGGGAACGGCACCCAGCACTTCCGCGGCATTGATCGAGGCGTCGTGCGGGAGGCTCGTCGTCGCCGCGAGTCCCGGTCCCATGACAGCCACGACGAGCGTCTCCCGGCCGCGCCGCAGGTACACCTGGAGCCGCGCCTCGAGCGCGGCGCGGGAGAGCGATCCCGCGGCGAGATCCGCGGCGATGAGGCTCAGGGCCTCGGCTTCCCGCTCGAACTGGAACTGCAGCGACTGCCGCACCCACAGCGAGTCCGTGACGAGCTCGTCCTGGATCTGCGCCCGCTCCTGCGAGTCCGACAGCGTGAGGAGGAACGACGTCGCGCCGAACAGGAGGACCACGATGACGCCCGGCAGCCACCAGCGGATGCGCCGCCACAGGCGCGCGGCGGGCGTGGCCGGCAACGCCGCGGGAGTGGGCGAGGAGACGGGCGGCGGGAGAGTGGCGAGCGACACCCGGCTATCGTGGCGTCCCGCGCCCGCCCTGTAAACGGGCATGTGGAAAACCACAATGGCGGGCGGCGGCACGCGGGACGCACCATGCAACGGTCCCAAGGCCCGACCGGGGCCCATCTTTCGACAGGAGGAGCAACCATGAAACGCAGGACCCTCATCGCCGCGGCCGTCTCGGCCGCCTTCATGCTGGCCGGCGGCAGCGCGTTCGCCCAGCAGCCCATCGTCATCAAGTTCAGCCACGTCGTCGCCAACGACACGCCCAAGGGCAAGGGCGCCGACTACTTCAAGAAGCTCGCCGAGGAGCGCACCAAGGGCCGCGTGAAGGTCGAGGTGTATCCCAACAGCCAGCTCTACAAGGACAAGGAAGAGATGGAGGCCCTGAGCCTGGGCGCGGTGCAGATGCTCGCCCCGTCGCTCGCCAAGTTCGGGCCGCTGGGCGTGCCCGCCTTCGAGGTGTTCGACCTGCCCTTCATCTTCGACAGCTACGAGGAACTGCACAAGGTGACGCAGGGCCCGGTGGGTGCGGCGCTGCTCGCCCGCCTCGAGCCCAAGGGCATCAAGGGCCTCGCGTACTGGGACAACGGCTTCAAGGTGATGAGCGCCAGCAAGTCGCTCAAGGCCCCGGCCGACTTCAAGGGCCTGAAGATGCGCATCCAGTCCTCCAAGGTGCTCGACGCCCAGATGCGCGCGCTCGGCGCGAACCCGCAGGTGATGGCCTTCTCCGAGGTCTACCAGGCGCTGCAGACCGGGCGTGGTGGACGGCACCGAGAACCCGCCCTCCAACCTCTACACGCAGAAGATGCACGAGGTGCAGAAGTTCGTGACGCTTTCCGACCACGGCTACCTCGGCTACGCGGTCATCGTGAACAAGAAGTTCTGGGACGGCCTGCCCGCCGACGTGCGCACCACGCTCGAGGGCGCGATGAAGGACGCGACCACGTACGCCAACGACATCGCCAAGAAGGAGAACGAGGACGCGCTCGAGGCGGTGAAGAAGAGCGGCAAGAGCCAGTTCGTCACGCTCTCGGCCGACGAGAAGAAGGCCTGGAAGAAGGCGACGGTCAAGGTGCACCAGGATTCCGAGGGGCGCATCGGCAAGGACCTGATCCAGTCGATCTACAAGGAAACGGGCTTCGACCCGGCCAAGCTGTAGCGTGACGGGAGGGGCGGCGCAACGCCGCCCCTTCTGCAAAGGGGGAGGAGAACAAATGCTGAAGGTGCTCGATCACCTGGAGGAGTGGATCATCGCGCTCCTCATGGGCGGGGCCACGATCATCATCTTCGTGGCCGTCGTCCATCGCTACGCGACCGGCCTCCCGATACCGGGAGCTGCAGGACTGGCTGCTCAGCCTCAACCTGAGCTGGGCGCAGGAACTGTGCATCTACATGTTCGTGTGGATGGCCAAGTTCGGCGCCGCCTACGGCGTGCGCACCGGCATCCACGTCGGCGTGGACGTCTTCATCAACATGCTGGGCGACCGGAAGCGCGCCTTCTTCGTGCTCTTCGGCCTGCTGGCCGGCGCGCTCTTCACCGGCATCGTCGCCACGATGGGCGCCCACTTCGTCTGGGAGATCGCCCACACCGGCCAGGTCCTCGCCGGACCTCGAGGTCCCCGCCTGGATCCCCTACCTCGCGATTCCGCTGGGTTCCTCGCTGATGTGCTTCCGCTTCCTGCAGGTGGCCTGGAGCTTCTTCCGCACCGGGGAGCTGCCGCACCACGACCACGGCCACGTCGAGGGCGTCGAGGAAGTGACGATCGAGGACATCGTCCCGGTGATCATCACGCCCGACCTGCACCCGAAGGAACTGCATCCCAGCCCCGAGCCCACGCCGAAACAGGACGGAGACAAGCCGTGAACGCCACCATCATCTTCGTGCTGCTCTTCGGGCTGATGCTCACGGGCATGCCCGTGTCGATCTCGCTGGGCCTCACGGTGCTCTCGTTCCTCTTCTTCATGACCGACGTGCCGATCGAGGCGGTGGCGCTGAAGCTCTTCACCGGCATCGAGAAGTTCGAGATCATGGCGATCCCGTTCTTCATCCTCGCCGGCAACTTCCTCACGCACGGCGGGGTGGCGCGGCGGATGATCAACTTCGCGACGTCCATGGTCGGCCACTGGCGCGGCGGCCTGGGCCTGGGCGCCGTCGTCGCCTGCGCGCTCTTCGCGGCCATCTCCGGCTCGAGCCCGGCCACGGTGGTCGCGATCGGCTCGATCCTGCTGCCGGCGATGGTGAAGGCCGGCTACCCGAAGCGCTTCGGCGCCGGCGTGGTCGCCTCCGCCGGGCGGCCTGGGCATCCTCATCCCGCCCTCGATCGTGATGGTGATGTACGCGGTGTCGACCAACAGCTCGATCGGCGCGCTCTTCATGGCGGGCGTGATCCCGGGCATCGTGCTGGCGGCGATGCTGATGGGCACCACCTGGTACGAGGCGTGGAAGGGCAAGTACCCGCGCGAGCCGAAGCGCTCGTGGAAGGAGCGCCTCACGGCCTTCCGCGAGTCCGTCTGGGGCCTGCTCCTCATCGTCGTGGTGATGGGCGGCATCTACACCGGCATCTTCACGCCGACCGAGGCGGCCGCCATGAGCGCGGTCTACGCCTTCTTCGTGGCGGTGTTCGTCTACAAGGACATGGGCCTGAAGAACGTGCGCAAGGTGCTCATCGACTCGGCCAACATGTCGGCGATGCTGCTCTACATCATCACCAACGCGGTGCTCTTCTCGTTCCTGCTCACCAACGAGAACATCCCGCAGGCGATCGCGGAGTGGATGGTGACGCAGGGGCTGGGCGTCATCGGGTTCCTGCTCTTCGTGAACGTGCTGCTGCTGCTCATGGGCAACATCATGGAGCCCTCGTCGATCATCCTGATCACCGCGCCGATCCTCTTCCCGATCGCGATGAAGCTCGGCATCGACCCGGTGCACTTCGGCGTGATGATCACGGTGAACATGGAGATCGGCATGATCACGCCACCGGTGGGGCTGAACCTCTACGTGGCGAGCGGCATCACCAAGATGGGCATCACCGAGCTCACGATCGCCTGCTGGCCGTGGCTCCTCACCATGCTCGTCTTCCTGGTGATGGTCACCTACTGCCCGCCGCTGTCGATCTGGCTGCCGAAGACGCTGGGGCTGATGTAGGAATCGCGCGAAGGCGCGTCGCCCAAGGCGGCGCGCCTGTCGCAGAATGGGAGGGCTCGCCACTCACGCCCCTCCCCCATGTGCCTCATCGCCATCGCCTGGCAGGCCCACCCCGACTGCCCGCTGGTCGTCGCCGCCAACCGCGACGAGTGGCGCGACCGGCCGGCGGAGCCCGCGCACTGGTGGAGCGATCACCGCAGCTCCTGGCCGGCCGCGACCTGCAGGCCGGCGGCACCTGGATGGGGGTCACGCGCGGCGGCCGCTTCGCGGCGGTGACCAATTTCCGCGATCCCTCCGAGCGGCGCTCCACGGCGCTCTCCCGCGGCAAGCTGGTGACGGAGTTCCTGCTTGGGAATCGCAGAGTCCCGGAGGACTATCTGGCCGCGCCTCGCCGGCACGGCATCGCAGTACAACGGTTTCAACCTGCTCGCAGCCGACGGCCGGACGCTCTTCTATTTCGGCAGCCGCGAGGGCGAGCTGCGCGCGGTGGAGCCCGGGGTGCATGCCCTGTCCAACCACCTGCTGGACGAGCCCTGGCCCAAGGTCGCCAAGGCGCGCCAGGCGATGCAGGCGGCGATCGGGGATGGCGACGAGCCCCTCTTCGCGATGCTCTCCGACCCCACGCCGGCGCCGGATGCGCAGCTGCCCGATACCGGCGTCGGTCTCGAACGTGAGCGCATGCTTTCGCCGGCGCTGATCACCGGCGAGGCCTACGGTACCCGCACCTCCACCGTGCTGCGCGCCAGCCGCACGGCGGCGCGCTTCGAGGAACGCACCCGCGACCCCGTGGGCGCGGTGACGGCCACCCGCGTTTTCGACTTTCCCCTCGAGTCCTGACGGCCGGCTGCGGTCGACCGCGCAACACCTGCCACCCGCCCGGGGCAACGGCACCCTGGCGCCGCTGCAACGTTGATCTCCATCAAAGGTGCAAATCCCTTGCGGGTTAACGTTTTCGGGTGCAGGTCTCCCATTACGCCCCCAGGGAAAACACCATGAAAAGCATGCTCCTACGTGTTCTGCCGTCGTCCCTCGCCGCGCTCGCCCTGGCCTTTGCCGGCATCGGCAGAGGCGAACGCCGCCGATGCGCCCGCCAAGGCCGCCGCTCCCGCCAAGACCGCCGCCGCGCCGGCCAAGCCCGCCGCGCAGGGCAAGGCCCCGGCCGGCAACAAGGAGTGCCTCGATTGCCACGAGGAACTCAAGGAATTCCACGATCCCGGCAAGCACAAGACGGTCGCCTGCACGGAATGCCACCAGAACACCGACGCGCACCTGAAGAAGAAGAGCACCCGCCCGGTCACCATCACCGACCCGGCCAAGTGCGGCTCGTGCCACAAGAACCAGTACGAGACGATGTACAAGATGAACTTCGCCAAGACGGCGCGGAACGAGAAGAGCCAGCTGACCGGCGTCTCGCCCAACCCGGCCTGGGAAAAGTTGATGGGCCCGCATGGCTTCACGAAAGAGCACAACATGCCGCGCTCGCACGCCTTCGCGCTCTACGACCAGCTCGTGGTCGACCGCGCCTTCGGCGGCCGCTTCGAGAACAAGTACGGCTGGGGCGACCTCGCGCGCGCCGGCGGCAACTTCAAGATCTGGGACGTGCTGGTCGACAAGTATCCGGGCGAGCCGCACAAGACCTTCCGGCCCGGCACGGCCGCGGCCGCCAACCCGGTGTGCATGTCCTGCAAGACCGCCGACCATATCCTCGACTGGGCCTACCTGGGCGACCCGGACCCGAAGGCCAAGTGGAGCCGCACCTCCAAGGTGAACGAGTTCGTGAAGGACGTGAACCATTCGCTCAACTGCATCTTCTGCCACGACCCGCACGGCGCGCAGCCGCGCATCATCCGCGACGGCCTCATCCAGGCGCTCACGCGCCCCGAGAAGGACACGCTGTGGCACAAGGACCCGAAGGCCGGCAAGGTCGACGTGAAGGAGCTCGGCCAGCGCGGCTACACGCGCAAGATCGCCATCCTCGACAAGTACGACTCCAAGCTGCAGTGCGGCCAGTGCCACGTCGAGTACAACTGCAACCCGGGCACCGACCCGGTCGCCGGCAAGCCCGTCACCATGGCCGACCAGCGCACCAACCACTTCCCGTTCAAGGAAGTGAACGACCTCGCGCAGCACTACCGCGACCTCAAGTTCCGCGACTTCAAGCACGCCATCACCGGCGCCATGCTGTGGAAGGCGCAGCACCCGGACGTCGAGGTGTACTACGGCTCGGTGCACGACAAGGAAGGCGCCATGTGCCACACCTGCCACATGCCGAAGGCGAAGGATGCCAAGACCGGCAAGACCTACACCTCGCACTGGCAGACCAGCCCGAAGGAATACATCCAGGAAGCGTGCCTCGGCTGCCACAAGACCTGGAACAAGCAGCAGGCGGTCTACACGGTCGATTCCCTCAAGAACCGCTACCAGGGGAAACTGCGCAAGGCCGAGTACTGGCTCACGCGCATGATCGACAAGTTCGAGGAGGCGAAGAACCTCGGCGTGGACGAGGCGACCCTGAACGTGGTGCGCGAGAAGCACTACGAGGCGCACGTGCACTGGGAGTTCTGGACGGCCTCCAACGGTTCCTACTTCCACAACCCGAAGCTCGCCGACGACTCGATCAACAAGGGCATGGTGATCTCGCAGGACGCCATCAAGATCCTCGAGGACGCGATGGCGAAGAAGCGCACGGTGGCAGTCGCTGCACCGGCTGCGGCGGCGCCGAAGTAAGGTCGTAGCCGATGCTCGGCTTCTGGCTCGTCGCCCTCGGGATGACGGTCGTCGCGGTGGGCTTCGTCCTCGCGCGGCTGGTCTTCCCGCGAGGGGGCCGCCCGGTGGGCGGACCCGCGCGAGGCCAACCTCGCGGCGCTGCGGGCTGCGTGGGCCGAGCTGGATCGCGACCGCGCGGCGGGATTGATCCCGCCGGACGAACATCAGTCGGCACGCAACGAACTCGCGAGCCGCGCCCTCGAGGAACTGGACGAAGTCGCGGCGCCGGCAACACGGCGTCCGGCACGGCTTGCGGCCATCGTCGCCGCACTCGCGATTCCGCTGGCGGCCTTCGCCCTGTACGGCGCGATCGGCGAGCCGCAGGCCATCGTGAGCGCGCGGGCATTCCAGGACTTCGCCGGGCCGCTCAGCGCGGAACGGGCTCCCGCCTTCCGCAACCAGCTCGCACAGCACCTCGCGGACAATCCGCGCGATGCCAGGGCCTGGGCGCTGCTGGCCCGGCTGGAGCTGGCGCTGGACCGTTTCCCGGAATCGCAGGCCGCATTCGAACGCGCGGTGGCTGACCGCAAGGTGGCCCTCGATCCCGGCGTCTGGTGCGACTACGCCGATGCGGCAGGGCTCGCGCAGGGAGGGCGCCTCGAAGGCAGGCCGGCGCAGTTCATCGCGCGCGCGCTGGAGCTGGATGCGGCGCACCCGCGCGCCCTCGAGATGGCCGGCAGCCTCGCCATCGAGAAAGGCGACTACGCGGGCGCCACGCGCCAGTGGCGCCTGCTGCTCGAGGGGCTGGACGCGAACGACCCGCGACGCGGCGACCTCGTCCGGGCCATCGCCCGCGCCGAACGGCTTGCGACTCCGGGCATGACGTAACCCCCCGGTCGGTAGCAGAATGAGGGCGTCTGCTGTTACTGGGAGAGCCTCATGAACGACAGGACCGTCCGGGACGTCTTCATGGAAGTCGTCGTGAACCAGCTGGAGACCGGAGACCCACCCGAGACGAAGGCGACCCTGGAGCGCCTGATGGCGGCGGGGCACGCACGCGGCGAGGCGATGCAGCTCATCGCCGCCGTTGCGCGCAACGAGATGCAGGCAATGATGGCCGCGGGACGGGAGTTCGACGACGCACGCTACGCGGCGCTGCTCGCCAAGCTTCCGGTGATCGAATAGGCCGCGACCCGACCGCCCGGCCGCCTTTCCCGAAGGCTGGCTACTTCGTCGCCGCCTTGGCGCGCGCGACTTCCTGCGCGAGCTCCGCGCCGCTCTTGTAGTGCGGCACGCGCAGGACCAGCCGCTTCGAGCGCTGCCAGAACGCGTTCGAACCGTTGACCTCCTCGTTCCAGTATTTCTCGGCCAGCGCCAGGTTCTTCGCGGTGTCGACCAGGAACGCGTCGCGCGAACCGGCTCCGCCGAAGATGTAGAGCTTGCCGTCGATGATCCGCCAGGTGTCGGCGTCGCCGCCCCAGGGAATGCCGTAGACGATGCCGTTGGCGCAGTAGCCGCCGTACTGCGGCAGGTACTTCGCGGGCGAGGCGTCGAAGAGCTTCTTGTTCTCGGCGCTCGCGAACCGGAACGTGACCCCCTTGTGGACGCTCTTGTGCGCGGGGCTGCCCATCTGGTGCCGGCCGACGGTGAAGTAGCTCACGACGTCGTGGCCGAAGAGGATGAGATGCTTGTCCTCGCCGTCGGAGACGGCGTTCACGGGGCTCAACCCCTCGCCGGGGCTTTGCGTGAACATCGGCGCGCAGCCGGAAAGCACCGCTGCCGCCGCCACTGCCGCCATCGTCGCCAGGATTCGCTTCATCGTTTTCTCCCGCATGTCTGCAAGATTCAGGGTTCGTCGTCGATCGCCTGCGCGCCGGCCGCCGCGCGTGCCAGCCGGTCGTTGACGGCTTCCCATGATGGGGTATCCGGCGGGGACTTCGACCAGGATCGCCTCCGCACCCGCGGCATCGAGGGCGCGCAGGTTGGCGTAGAGGTCGTGCGCGTAGCGCGACGGGTCCGCGGGGGCCGCGATGAACGCGGCTGCCGCGGGAAGGGCCTCCCGGAAGGCGAGCACGGCGCAGCGGCCCGCCCCGGCAAGCGTGCCGTCGAGCGCGGCCGCGGCGACGAGGCGCAGCGGCGTGCCCGGAGCGTAGTGCGCCGCCAGCGTGCCCGATGCGCGCGGCGCGTCCGCATCGCGGTCGCGTGGCGCTGCGCCGAGGACGGCCGCGATCTGTTCGCGCGTGATCGCGCCGGGTCGCAGCAGGACCGGCGCGCCGCGCGACAGGTCGACGATGGTCGATTCCAGCCCGACCTCGCAGGCGCCGCCGTCGAGGACCAGGAGCTCCGGCGCCGAACTCGTCGCGCACGTGCTGCGCGGTCGTCGGGCTCACATGGCCGAAGCGGTTGGCCGACGGCGCCGCAACTCCGCCGCTGCCGTTGCGCGCGAAGCCGCGCAGGAGCGACTGCGCCACCGGGTGCGAGGGACAGCGCAGGCCGACGCTCTCCTGCCCGCCGGTGACGATCGGCAGGACCTGCGGCGCCTTGCGCAGGATCAGCGTCAGCGGGCCGGGCCAGAACGCCGCCGCGAGCGCGCGCGCGCCATCGGGAACGTCGACCGCCCAGTCGTCGAGGGCGAGGATCGGAGGCCAGGTGCACGATGAGCGGGTGGTCGGCGGGACGGCCCTTCAGCGCGAAGATCTTCGCCACGGCCTCCGGCATTGGCCGCATCGCGCGCCCAGGCCGTAGACGGTCTCGGTGGGGAAGGCGACGAGGTTGCCGCGTCCCAGCTCCGCAACCGCCTCGGCAATGGCCGCCGCTTCCCGGGCGTTGGCGAGCGGTGGAGAAGAAGTGTTCATCTCAAGTTTCCGGATCCGTGTTGGCCACAAACCATTTCGCCAGACGGTCCTGCGTCAGGCCACCCGCAGCCAGCGCGAGAAACGTCACGACGACGTCTTCTTCGCTCGCCGTGAACGACCAGCCATTGGTCTCCAGAAACACGACGGAAGCCACGAACGCGGTGCGCTTGTTGCCGTCGACGAAGGGATGGTTCCTGGCGATACCGAAGGCGTAGGCAGCGGCGAGTTCATGCACGGAAGGCTTGCCGTACGCGACAAGGTTGCGGGGCCGGGCAAGGGCCGACTCCAGGGCACCGGCATCCCTCAGGCCGGCCAACGCCGCCGAACTCGGCAATCTGCGTCGCGTGGAAGGCCTCCACGTCGCGACGCTCCAGCCAGTTCATTTTGCGAGTTCGCGCAGGGCGTTGCGATAGCGCTTCGTGACCTTCTTCGCCGCCTCGAGCTTGCGATCGAAGTCGGGGTCGAACGGTGTCAACTCGATCCCGCCGGGCGTTTCCACGACGGCCACCTCGTCACCCTTGGCAAGTTTCAGGCGTTCCACGATCTCGCGCGGCAGTATGACGCCGAGCGAATTGCCGATCTGCGTGACCTTGAGCGATGCCATGGCTTTGCCCTCCACTGTTATAACGGAGCATTATAACTCGTCGCAGGGCCACTGGCGCGAAGGCTGGGTTGATGAACCCGGTTCGTGAACCGGGTTCATCAGTGCGCCTTTTCCCAGTTCTCGCCGACTCCCGCCTCGACGACCAGCGGCACGGCCAGCTCGGCCACGCCGGTCATGAGCGTCTCCACTCGCGGCTTGACGCGCGCCAGCTCGTCTTCCGGAACCTCGAGCACGAGTTCGTCGTGCACCTGCATGATCAACTTCGTGGCGAGCTTCTCCGCCTCGAGCCAGCCCTGCACCGCGATCATGGCGAGCTTGATGAGGTCGGCCGCGGTGCCCTGCATCGGCGCGTTGATGGCCTGCCGCTCCGCACCCTGCCGGCGCGCCTGGTTGGCGGAGGCGATGTCCGGAAGCCACAGGCGGCGGCCGAAGACGGTCTCCACGTAGCCGCGCTCCCTCGCCTCGGCCCGCGTGCGCTCCATGTACGCCGCCACTCCCGGGTAACGCGCGAAGTACCTGTCCATGTAGCTTTGCGCCGCCGCACGCTCGATGCCGAGGTTGCCCGCGAGGCCGAAGGCGCTCATGCCGTAGATCAGGCCGAAGTTGATCACCTTGGCATAGCGGCGCTGCTCGCTCGAGACCTCGTCCAGGGCGACGCCGAACACCTCCGCTGCCGTATGGCGGTGGATGTCCTCGCCCGCCGCGAAGGCGTCGATGAGGCTCCTGTCGCCGGAGAGGTGCGCCATGATGCGCAGCTCGATCTGCGAGTAGTCCGCGGAGACGATCTTCGACCCCGGCGGCGCGATGAACGCCTCGCGGATGCGGCGGCCCTCCGGCGTGCGCACCGGGATGTTCTGCAGGTTCGGGTCGGTGGAGGACAGGCGCCCGGTCACCGCGACGGCCTGCGCGTAGTTGGTGTGCACGCGGCCGGTGCGGGCATTCACCATGCGCGGCAGCTTGTCGGTGTAGGTGCTCTTGAGCTTGGAAAGCCCGCGGTGCTCGAGCAGCGCCTTGGGCAGCGGATGGTCGAGTGCCAGCTTCTCCAGCACCTCCTCGTCCGTGGAGGGCGCGCCCGAGGGCGTCTTCTTCACCACGGGGAGCTTCAGCCGCTCGAAGAGGATCTCGCCCAACTGCTTGGGGCTCGCGAGGTTGAAGGGCTGCCCGGCAAGCTCGTGGGCCTTCGCCTCGAGGGCCATCATCTTGGTTCCCA
Source organism: uncultured beta proteobacterium (assembly GCA_963786635.1). Classification (GTDB taxonomy): domain Bacteria; phylum Pseudomonadota; class Gammaproteobacteria; order Burkholderiales; family Usitatibacteraceae; genus FEB-7. Next base: position 127,157 of record CAWAZV010000008.1, read on the forward strand.
GCTCGCTGCCCTGCGCCGCCAGGAGGGCCGCGTCGATCAGCACGCCGTTCCTCTCCATGGTCAGCAGCACGCCGGCCACCGGAATCTCGATGTCGGCATAGATGTGCGCGAGCTTCGCGTCCGCCTCCACGCGCGGCCAGAGCGCCTGGTGCAGCTGGAAGGTGACATCCGCGTCCTCGGCGGAGTATTCCGTGGCACTCTCCACGCTCACCTGGTCGAAGCAGATGGACGAGGCGCCCTTCCCCGCCACTTCCTCGTAGAGAATGGTCTTCGCGCCGAGGTGGCGCATGGCCAGCGAATCCATGTCGTGCCGCTGGTTCGACTCCAGCACGTAGGAGGCGAGCAGGGTGTCGTGCACGACGCCCTGCACGTCGATGCCGTGGTTGGCGAGGATGTGCCGGTCGTACTTGGCGTTCTGCCCGACCTTGCGGTGGCGCGCCGACTCGAACCACGGCTTGAGCCGCGCGAGCGTGCGGTCGAGGTCGAGCTGGTCCGGCGCGCCCGGGTAGCGGTGCGCCAGCGGCAGGTAGGCGGCCTCCCCGGCCTGCACGCAGAACGCGAGGCCCACCAATTGCGCCGTCATCGGATCGAGGCTCGTGGTCTCGGTGTCGAAGCAGGTGAGTTCGGCGCTCTCGATGCGCGCGATCCAGCGCTCGAGGGCGGGTTCGTCCAGCACCGTTTCGTAGCGGCGCGTGGCGATGAAACCGCGCGCTCCCGGGCGCGAGGGGAGCTGATCGCGCCGTCGCACCGGGCGACCGGAGCGGTCTCGCGGCGCGGCAGCGTGTCCTTGCCGCCGCTCTCGCCCTTGTCCAGCGCCTCGCGCAGGCTGCGGAAGCCGAAGCGCTCGTAGAGTTGGGCGAGCTTCGCCTTGTCGGGCTCGGCCCGGGTGAGCGACTCGATCGCGAAGGGCAGCGCCACGTCCGTCTTCACGGTGAGGAGCGTGCGCCCCGTGGGCAGCCAGTCGAGCGTCTTGCGCAGGTTCTCGCCCACCACGCCCTTCACCTCGCCCGCGTGCGCCATCACCTCCTCGAGCGAGCCGTATTCCTGGATCAGCTTCGCCGCGGTCTTGGGGCCGACCTTCTCCACGCCGGGCACGTTGTCCACCGCGTCGCCCATGAGCGCCAGGTAGTCGATGATGCGCTCCGGACGCACGCCGAACTTGGCCTCGACGCCCGCGGGATCGAGCGTCTCGTTGGACATCGTGTTCATCCAGGTGACGCGCTCGCTCACGAGCTGCGTCAAGTCCTTGTCGCCGGTGGAGATGAGCGTGTCCCAGCCGTGCACGCGTTCGGCGTGGCGGGCAAGGGTGCCGATCACGTCGTCGGCCTCGACGCCGTCGATCACCACGAGCGGCCAGCCGAGCGCGCGGATCGTCTCGAAGAGCGGCTCGATCTGCGCGGCGAGATCCTCCGGCATGGACTGGCGCGTGGCCTTGTAGTCGGGATAGATCGCGTCGCGGAAGGTCTTGCCCTTGGGATCGAAGACCGCGGCGATATAATCGGACGGGTAGTCCTGCACGAGCTTACGCAGCATGTTGACCACGCCCATGATGGCGCCGGTGGGTTCGCCGGCAGGGCTCTTCAGCTCCGGCATCGCGTGGAACGCCCGGTAGAGGTAGCTCGAGGCATCCACGAGCAGCAGGCGCTTCTTCGAATCGTTCATCTCACCGCCCGGGGTCCGCCATGTACGACAAGGTTCCGAAACCGTCCGATCCGCAGCTCGTGAATCGCACCCAGTCCTCCGCGCGCGAGGCCTGGCGGATGTTCGAAATTATCGCAGAGTTCGTCACCGCCACCGAGCGCCTGCAGGCGATCCATCCCGCGGTGACCGTGTTCGGCAGCGCGCGCGTGCAGCCCGGCGAGCCGGCCTACATGCTCGCCGAGGACATCGCGCGGCGCCTCTCGGATGCGGGCTTCGCGGTCATCTCCGGCGGCGGCCCGGGCATCATGGAGGCGGCCAACAAGGGCGCCTACGCCGGATCGAGCCCCAGCGTGGGGCTCAACATCCGCCTGCCGCACGAGCAGCACGCCAACCCGTACCAGGACATCTCCAACACCTTCCAGCACTTCTTCGCGCGGAAGGTCATGTTCGTGAAGCTGTCCTGCGCCTTCGTGATGCTGCCCGGCGGCTTCGGCACGCTGGACGAGCTCTTCGAGGTGCTCACCCTCGTGCAGACGGGAAAGGTGCGCCGCGTTCCGCTGATCCTCGTCGGAAGCGATCACTGGCGCGGCCTGGTGGACTGGATGCGCGACCGCCTCGAAGCCGACGGGCTGATCGGCCCGGGCGACGCGCAGCTCCTGCAGGTGATCGACGATCCGCAGGCCGTCGTCGATGCGATCTTCACGCACTACCACTCGCGCGGCTTCGAGCTTTCGCCCTCCGAACGCGAGGCCGAGTTCGCACTCTGAGCGCGTGGGCGGATGCTAGACTTGCGCATGACTTCGCGTTCCGCCCGGCGCCTCCTCGCCGCCGACCTTGCCGTCCTCGTTGTCGACGCGGCCTACGCGCAGACGGCACCGCGCCCGCGCCCGCCGGGAACCGTGCCCCTCGAGGAGCCGCCGCCTCCGCCCGCCGTCGTCGAGGGCGACCCGGCGCTGGAGCCGCAGATCACCATCCGCAAGGATGGCGACCGCGTCGTCTCCGAGTACCGCGTCAGGGGGAAGCTCTACATGATGCGGGTGACTCCCGCGCACGGCATACCCTACGTCCTCATCGACCACCGGGGCGACGGCCAGTTCTCGCGGCAGGACAGCCTGGACTCCGGCGTGCGCGTGCCGCAATGGGTGCTCCTCGAGTTCTAGCCTTCCGCACGGCCTCCCGCCATGTCCGTCTTCACGCCCGTCTCCACTGAGGAGGCGCGCCAGCTCCTCGCGCGCTACACCCTGGGCGCGCTCGAGTCCCTCGAGGGCATTGCGCAGGGCATCGAGAACACCAACTACTTTCTCGACACGACCACCGGGCAGTACGTGCTGACGCTCTTCGAGAAGATCCCGCGCGAGGACCTGCCCTTCTACGTCGGGCTCATGCACCACCTGGCCGAGCGCGACATCCGCTGCCCGGCGCCGATGCCGCTGCAGGACGGGAACTTCCTCACCGAGGTGAACGGCAAGCCCGCCGTCATCGTCACCCGCCTGGCGGGCGCGCCGCACCACTCGCCCACCCCGGAACTCTGCGGCAAGGTGGGCACCATCCTCGCGGACATCCACGAGGCCGGCCTGGACTACGACGCGGGGCTCGCCAACTGGCGCGGGCAGGCGTGGCGCGAAAGCTTCGCGCAGCGCGTGCGGCCGCGGCTTTCCGCGGAGGAAAACGCCCTCATCGAGAGCGAGAACCGCTACCAGTCCCTGCACGACGACACGGTGCTGCCCAAGGGCGTCATCCACGGCGACCTCTTCCGCGACAACGTGCTGTGGGACGGGGACGGCGAGGGCGGGGTCATCGACTTCTACTTCGCCTGCGACGACGCGCTGCTCTACGACCTCGCGATCGCCGTGAACGACTGGTGCACCGATGCGGTCCGCGACCCTCGACCCGGAGCGCGCCGACGCCCTGCTCGAGGGCTACGACGCCCATCGCCCGCTCACCGATCTCGAGCGCGAGCTGTGGCCGGTGATGCTGCGCCGCGCCGCGCTGCGCACCTGGCTGGGCCGGCTCGAGTACAACCACTTCCCGAAGGCAGCCGCGATGACGATCCCCAAGGACCACGCCTGGTCGCGGCGGCTGCTCGAGCACCACATCGTCCACGCGCGCGCCCTCGCGGCGTCCGGGGCTTGAGCGCACGCCCGATGGACACCGCGATCCGCGTTCGCGATCTGCGCATCTCCCGCGGGCCGGCGTGGCTCGTCTCGGGCTGGAAGCTCATGCGCGGAGCTCCCTCGGTGTGGATCGGGCTTTCCGCGGGCTGGATGCTCATCACGCTGGCCCTCGTGCTCGTGCCCGTCATCGGCGGCGTGGCCGCCAACCTGCTGCAGCCGGTCTTCTTCGCGGGCTTCGCGCTCGCCGCGCGCAAGCAGGCCGAGGGCGGCGCGATCGAGATGGGCGACCTCTTTTCGGGATTCCGCCTGCCCCTGAAGCCACTCGTCAACCTCGGCGCCATCCTCCTGGTCGCGGAAATCGCCATCTTCTTCCTGATGTCGCTCCTGGGCCTGCCGGGCGTGGGCGATGGCGGCGAGGTGGTCACGGTCACCGACTACGTGCAGCTGCTGCGCGGCAAGGAGTGGATCCTCGTGGTGGGGCTCGTCCTCACCGCCCTGGTGAAAGGCGCGCTGTGGTTCGCGCCGGCGCTGCTGGCCTTCCACACGCTGTCCACGGGGCACGCCGTGCGCTGGAGCGTGTTCGCGGCGCTGTCGAACGCGGGCGCGATGGTCGCCTACGGCATCGTCATCACCGTCGCGTTCCTCGTCGCCGTGCTTCCCTGGGGCCTGGGGCTGATCGTGGTGGTGCCGGTCATGGTGGCGAGCACCTACACGGGCTACGCCGATGCGTTCGAGGAGTCGGCAGCCGGCGGCCGAAGCCGCCTGAGACACGATGACGACGCCGATCGCGGCGGCGGATGTACCCAGCCCGTCCACGCCGTGGCGCCGGCCTGCCGAGGCATGTCTACCCGCTGCGCATCCTCGGCCTGGGTACCGGGTTCATCGCCGTGGCCGCGGTGTTTCGCGAGCAGGGCGCGCATCCGCTGGCGTGGGCGGGCCTCGTCTTCAACGCGTTCCTCTGGCCGCACGTGGCCTACCTCATCGCCAGGCGGAGCGCCGACCCGTGGCGCGCCGAGCGCCGCAACCTCACCCTCGATTCCGCGTTCTGCGGCCTCTGGCTGCCGCTCATGGCCTTCAACCTGCTGCCGAGCGTGCTGCTCGTCTCCATGATGAGCCTCGACAAGATCAGCGTCGGCGGGCCGCGCCTGCTGCTCGTCGCGTGGGGAGCGATGCTGGCCGGCGCCGCCATCGCGTTCGCTCGCGGCCGCGCCCGTCGTGCGCCTGGAGACGAGCTTCGGGATCCTGCTCGCCTGCATTCCGCTGCTGGTTCTCTATCCCATGTCCATCGGCATCGCCGCCTATCGCCTGCGCGTCCACATCCGCAGGAAGAACCTGGTGCTCGCGAGGCTGCTGCGCACGGAGCCGCTGTCCGGGCTCGCCACGCGCCAGCACTGGGAGGAGGAGATCGCGCGCGAGCTCGAGCGCTGCCGGCAAACCGGCGAGAGGGCCGGCCTCGTCCTCCTGGACCTGGACGGCTTCAAGGGGATCAACGATCGCTTCGGGCACCTCGCCGGGGACGAGGTGCTGCGCCAGACGGGCGAGATCCTGCGCCGGGTGCTGCGTCCGGCGGACGTCGCCTGCCGCTACGGAGGCGACGAATTCGGCGTGCTCGTTCCGGTCGCGGGAATGTCCGGGGCCCGGCTCGCGGCGGAGCGGGTTCGCGAGGCCATCGAGACGCTGCGCGTGACGGCGCATCCGGAGATCCGCGTGAGCGCGAGCCTGGGCGTGGCGGAGATCGGGCCGCAGACGGCCAACGTGCGCGAAGCGGTCGAGCAGGCCGATCACGCGCTGTACTGCGCCAAGAACACCGGGCACAACCGCGTCGAGACCTACGTGCTCCCGTAGCGGGCGCTCACGCCGGCGTGAGCTTGGCGTACTGCAGGGCGAGCCACTTCGTGCCTTCGGCGCGGAAGCGGACCTGCACGCGCGCATCCAGTCCCCGGCCCTCGAAGTTGATCACCACGCCCTCGCCGAACTTGGCGTGGCGCACGTTCTGGCCCACGGCGAAGGGGTGTTCGTCGGGACGCTTCATCTCGAAGTTCGCGCGCGGCGCGCTCGCGTAGCGATCGGGATCGGCGCGCGGCGCGTGTCCGCCGCCGGAGGACCAGGCTTCCCGCGGCTCGCGCCGCCAGGGCCGGCCAGGACCGGTTTCCGCCTTGGCGAGCGGCCGTAAGACGCGCCTGTCCCCATTGCTCGGGCAGCGACTATCCACTTGCACAGTTCCGCCGGGATTTCCTCGACGAAGCGCGAGACGATGCCGTAGCGCGGCTGCCCGTGCAGCATGCGGCTGCCGGCGTAGGAGAGGTAGAGGCGCTTGCGCGCCCGCGTGATCGCGACGTACATGAGGCGGCGCTCCTCCTCGATGCCGCCGTCCTCGTTCAGGCTGTTGTCGTGCGGGAAGAGCCCTTCCTCGAGCCCGCCGAGGAACACCGCGTCGAATTCGAGGCCCTTGGCGGAGTGCACCGTCATCAATTGCAGCGCGTCCACCCCCGCCGCGGCCTCGTGCTCGCCCGCCTCCAGGCTCGCGTGCGAGAGGAACGCCGCCAGCACCTGCTGCTCGTGCGTGCCCGGGAACGGGTGCGACGTCCTCCTGCGGCCTCCCCGGCCGGCTCGACGCCGATCTCGAACTCCTGCGCGAAGAGCGCCGCCGCGTTCACGAGCTCGTTCAGGTTCTCGACGCGGTCCTGCCCGTCGCGCTCCGCGGCGTAGTGGTCCTTGAGGCCCGAGGCCGCCAGCGCCTCCTCGATCAGCTCGGGCAGCGTGAGCGTCTCCGAACCCTGCCGCAGGCGCTCGACGATGACGAGGAATGCGGCGATGGCCGTCCCGCCGCGTCCCGGCACGGCACCCGCCTTCGCCGCCCGCGCGAGGCTGCCGAGCCCGGCCTGCGCCGCTTCCTGCAGCTGCTCGACCGTGCGCGCCCCGATGCCGCGCGGCGGGAAATTCACCACGCGCGAAAACGCCGTGTCGTCGTCGGGGTTGGCCGCGAGGCGCAGGTAGGCGAGCGCGTGCTTCACCTCCTGGCGCTCGAAGAAGCGCAGCCCCCCGTAGACCTTGTAGGCGATGCCGGCGCGGAAGAGCGCGTGCTCGAGGATGCGCGACTGGGCGTTGGAGCGGTAGAGCAGCGCCATGTTGGCGAGCGCGATTCCCTCGCGGTGCAGCGCGCCGACCTCGTCGACGATGAAGCGCGCCTCCTCCTCGTCGGTGGCGGCGGCGAAGACGCGCAAGGGCTCGCCCTTGCCCTCGGCCGTCCACAGGTTCTTGCCCATGCGCGCCTTGTTCTGCGCGATGACGGCATTGGCCGCGTCCAGGATCGCGCCCTGCGAGCGGTAGTTCTGCTCGAGCTTCACCACCTCGGAGACGTGGAAGTCGCGCAGGAACTCGTTCATGTTGCCGACGTCGGCGCCCCGGAAGCGGTATATCGACTGATCATCATCTCCGACAGCGAACACGCACCCGTTGGTGCCCGCCAGCATGCGGATCCACTTGTACTGCAGCTTGTTGGTGTCCTGGAACTCGTCGACGAGGATGTAGCGGAAGCGCTCCTGGTAGTGCGTGAGGAGCTCCAGGTGCCGCGAAAGCAGCTCGAAGGTGCGCAGCAGCAGCTCCGCGAAGTCCACCACGCCCTCGCGGTTGCACTGCGCGTCGTAGTCGGCATAGAAGGCGACCATGCGGCGCGTGAAGTCGTCGCCCGCCTCGACGGCGTTGGCGCGCAGCCCCGCCTCCTTGCAGCTGTTGATGAACGCCTGCAGCTGGCGCGGCGCGAACTTCTCCTCGTCCAGGCCCTGCGCCTTCGCGAGGCGCTTGACCACCGAGAGCTGGTCGCCGGAGTCGAGGATCTGGAAGAGCTGCGGCAGCCCCGCGTCGCGGTGGTGCGTGCGCAGCAGCCGGTTGCACAGGCCGTGGAAGGTGCCCACCCACATGCCGCGCGTGTTGATGGGGAGCATCGCGGAGAGCCGCGTGAGCATCTCGCGCGCCGCCTTGTTGGTGAAGGTCACCGCGAGCACCCCGGCCGGGCTCGCCTCGCCCGTCTGGATGAGGTGCGCGATGCGCGTGGTGAGCACGCGCGTCTTGCCGCTGCCGGCACCGGCGAGGATGAGGGCGGATTCGCGAGGGAGCGTGACGGCCCGCAGTTGCTCGGGATTGAGGCCGGCTAGGAGTTCAGGCATGAGGGATAATCGCGGTCAGGCCGCGATTATTTCACGCCGCGAGCCCCGACAGCCATGCAAACGACGATCGATCCGCGGCTCGCGCCCTTTCTCTTCATCGCCGAGGTGACGCGCGCCGAGCGTTTCATCGGGCCGCTCTTCGCGCGCAAGCTGGGCGGCGCACCGCCGGACTTCGGGCACCACCTGGTGGCGTTCTACGCGCGCGGCGACGGCGCCTTCCTGCCCGCCTCCTACCTGCACCTGTGGACCCAGGGCACGATCGGCCTGGTCGGCGGCGGCTGCACCGACGGCCACGTGCTCCGCGCGATGCGCCCGGAGGAGCAGCGCCTGGTGAACGAGGCCGGAGGGCTCTGCTGCAGACGCTGCGCTACTGCTTCGCGCGCTTCGAGCCGGAGCTGGAGGCCTTCTTCGGCCATTGCGGCGACGATCGCGCCAGGGAAGTCGACCTTGCCGCCGGCTTCCGCGAAACGCGCATCCCGCACCTGCTCGAGCGCCTGAACCGCGAGCTCCCCGCCGAGCGCCGGGAGGCGCTGCTGCGCCAGGCGCAGGACATCGGCGCGTTCTGAGCGCCGCCCGCCGTCAGTTCGCGATCGAGGGATTGGCCACGCCCGGCACCGAGCTGATGTTGCGCAGGAGCGCGCGCGCTTCCGCCTCTCCCGCCAGGCCCGCGATCACGACCGCGTGCGGCCCGGTTGCGCCGCCTTCGGCGCGCGCGGGATAGCCCTGCGCCCGCAACGACCGGGCGAGTGCCAGCGCGGCGTCGCGCGCATCGGGCGTGGCCGCGATCACCCGCCACTTGCCGCCGGCCTGCGCCACCGGAGCGTCCTGTTGCGTATCCGTCTCGAGCGCCCACTTCTCGAGCTGCTTCGGGTCCACTTTCGCCACGCTCGGACTGCCGCCGCGCGGCAGCTGGTAGAAGTCGAGCGGCTGGTCGAGCGTCACCGTCGGATTTCCTTCGGCAGCCCACCGTGACCGCCCCCTCGATGAGGCAGACGATCTCCTTCTCCTCGGTCGACTTGCCCCACAGGTCGGTGCCGCGGATCCCGACCGTCACGCTTGTGCGCGCGGATCGTGACCGAACGCCTCGCCGACAGGCGCAGCTTGTCGGTGGTGTAGCGGAACGCCCCGCCCACCACCCGCAGCGAGGCGCGCAGGAAGCCGACGTCCTGCGCCCGCTCGAGTTCGAAGCGGGCGTTCTCGCCCAGCTTGACGGTGCTGCCGTCGGACAGGCGCAGGCGCGCCCGCGCGTTGGCTCCCGTGCGCAGGCTGTCCGCCCCCTGCAATTCGACGCCGGGAACGAGCGGTACCGCCTGGCCTCCGCGCTCGAGCCACGCCGGATACTGGACCGCCTCCACCACCACGGGCGCGGCCGACGCGGCCGAGGCGAGACAGGCAGGCCAGCACGGCGATTGCGTTACGAACTCGGTTCATCCCGGCGCTCCTTTTCGGACAGCACGTGAAATCAAGGGCTTGAGTACCCCGCTGCTATAATTTGCCTGCTGCTCCCGGCATCTCGCGCATCCCCCATGGAACCCTTATACCAGCCCAAGGCCCTCGAGCCGCAGGTCCAGAAAGAGTGGGCCGACTCCCGCGCCTTCGTGGCGCCCGACGCCTCCGCCAAGCCCAAGTACTACAACGTGGGCATGTTCCCGTACCCGTCGGGCAAGCTGCACATGGGGCACGTGCGCAACTACTCGATCAACGACGCGCTCTACCACTACAAGCGCATGCAGGGCCTGAACGTCCTGCAGCCGATGGGCTGGGACGCCTTCGGCCTGCCCGCCGAGAACGCCGCCATGGCCAACGGGGTGCCGCCGGCGAAGTGGACGTGGGACAACATCGCCTACATGAAGAGGCAGCTCCAGTCGCTCGGCTTCGCCATCGACTGGTCGCGCGAGCTGGCCACCTGCTCGCCCGACTACTACCGCTGGAACCAGTGGTTCTTCCTGCGCATGCGCGAGAAGGGCATCGCCTACAAGAAGACCGGCACGGTGAACTGGGACCCGGTCGACCAGACCGTGCTCGCCAACGAGCAGGTGATCGACGGCAAGGGCTGGCGCACCGGCGCGCCGGTCGAGAAGCGCGAGATCCCGATGTGGTACCTGCGGATCACGCAGTATGCCGACGAGCTGGTGGACGCCCTGGACGGCCTCGCCTGGCCCGAGAAGGTGAAGCAGATGCAGAGGAACTGGATCGGCCGCTCCCACGGCGTCGAGTTCACGCTGCCCTACGACGCCGAGACCGCGCGGCGGATGGGTGATGGCAAAAGCGGACTCAAGGTCTTCACCACCCGCGCCGACACGATCATGGGCATCACCTTCGCGGCGGTGGCGGCCGAGCACCCGCTTGCGGCCGAGGCCGCGAAGGGCAACGCGGCGCTCGCCGCCTTCATCGAGGAGTGCAAGACGCGGCGGCGTCATGGAGGCGGAGCTCGCCACCATGGAAAAGAAGGGGATGCCGACGGGACTCTTCGTGCTGCACCCCTTCACCCGCGAAAAGGTCGAGGTCTGGGTCGGCAACTATGTCCTCATGGGCTACGGCGAGGGCGCGGTGATGGCGGTGCCGGGCCACGACGAGCGCGACTTCGCCTTCGCGAAGCAGTACGGCCTCGCCATCAGGCCGGTGATCGACGTGGGCGGGCAACCCTATTCCACCGACGCCTGGCAGCCGTGGTACGAGGAGGCCGGCGTCAACGTGAACTCCGGCAAGTACGACGGGCTCGCACAGGCGGCCGCCATCGACGCGGTGGCCGCCGACCTCCAGGCCCTCGGCCTGGGCGAAAAGCGCGTGCAGTTCCGGCTGCGCGACTGGGGCTTCTCGCGCCAGCGCTACTGGGGAACGCCCATTCCCATCATCCACTGCCCCGCTTGCGGGGACGTGGCGGTCCCGGACGACCAGCTGCCGGTGGTGCTGCCCGAGGACCTCGTTCCCGACGGCTCCGGCAGCCCGCTGGCGAAGTCGCCTGCGTTCTACGAGTGCAAGTGCCCGAAGTGCGGTGGCGAGGCGAGGCGCGAGACCGACACCATGGACACCTTCGCCGACTCGTCGTGGTACTTCTTCCGCTACACCTGCCCCGGCGCGACGACGATGGTCGATGCCCGCGCCGACTACTGGATGCCGATGGACCAGTACATCGGCGGCGTCGAGCACGCCATCCTGCACCTGCTCTACGCGCGCTTCTGGACCAAGGTGATGCGCGACATGGGCCTGGTGAAGGTCGACGAGCCCTTCGCGAACCTCCTCACGCAGGGCATGGTGCTCAACCACATCTTCAGCCGGCGCACGGACAAGGGCGGCATCGAGTACTTCGCCCCCGAGGAGGTGGACGTGAAGAGCGACGCCGAAGGCAGGGTCGCGGCGGTCACGCTCAGGGCCGACGGCAGCCCGGTGGACTACGGCGGCATCGGCACGATGTCGAAGTCGAAGAGGAACGGCGTCGACCCCCAGGATCTCATCGACCGCTACGGCGCGGACACGGCGCGGCTGTACGTGATGTTCGCGAGCCCGCCGACGGACACCATGCTCTGGTCCGACTCCTCCGTCGAGGGCTCCTTCCGCTTCCTGAAGCGGCTCTGGAAGCTGGTACACGACCACCTCGCCGCCGGCGGGCCGGTCGCGGGGCGCGCCCCGGGCGAGCTCCCGCAGGAGCTGAAGGACCTGCGCTACAAGCTGCACCGGACCATCGACAAGGTCGGCGACGACTACGGGCGGCGCCTGCAGTTCAACACCGCGATCGCCGCGGTCATGGAACTGCTCAATGCGCTCGCCGACGTCGTGGTCGAGGAGCGGGCCGGCACGAGGAAGGGCGATGCGAGCCCCGCCGCGCGCGCCGTGGCGCAGGAGGTGCTGGAGGGCGCCGTGCTGCTCCTCTCCCCGATCGTTCCGCACATCGCCACGGCGCTGTGGGCGGAACTGCGTCCGGGCACGCGGCTCCTCGACCAGGCCTGGCCCGCGGTCGACCAGGCCGCGCTGGTGCAGGACACGGTCGAGTTGGTCCTCCAGGTGAACGGCAAGCTGCGCGGCCACCTGCACGTCGCCGCCACCGCCGGGAAGGACGCCATCGAGCGCGCCGCGCTCGCGAGCGAGGCGGCCGTGAAGTTCATGGAAGGCAAGGCGGCGAAGAAGATCGTCGTGGTCCCCGGCCGCCTGGTGAACATCGTTGTCTGACCTCACCCCCAACCCCTCTCCTGAAGGAGAGGGGAGAAATGGCTCCCTCTCCCTCCGGGAGAGGGCCGGGGTGAGGGGAATCGTCATCGCGGCCTGTCTCCTCGTTGGCGGCTGCGGCTTCCAGCTGCGCGGCGAGGTGACGACGGGGCTCAGGACGATCCACCTTTCCACCGCCGCGCCCTCGCAGGTTGCCGTCGAGATCCGTCGCCAGCTCTCCGGCGGCCCCACGCGGCTCGTCGCGAACGTGGGTGAGAGCGAGGCGCACGTGCGCATCCTTTCCGAGAGCACCGAGAAGCTGATCCAGTCGCTGACCGGCACCGGGCGCGTGTTCGACTACCAGCTGCGCCTGCGCGTGGGCTTCCAGGTGACGGACCCCGCCGAAAAGGTGCTCGTGGCGCCCGCGGAAATCGAGCTGCAACGCATCATCTCCTACTCCGAGAGCGCGCCTCTCGCCAAGGAAGCCGAGGAAAGGCTCCTCTTCGACGAGATGCGCGCCGAGGCGGCCACGCGGATCCTGCGCCGCATCGCGGTCGTTCGTGCCGGAGCGGCGCAGCCTTGAAGATCGCCACCCGCCAGCTGGCCCAGCACCTCAGGAAGGGGCTGGCGCCGCTCTACGCGGTGCACGGCGCGGAGACGCTGCTGGCACTCGAGGCAGGAGATGCCATCCGCGCTGCCGCCAGGCGCGACGGCTGCACCGAGCGCGACGTGTTCACGGCGGAGCCCGGCGCCGACTGGTCCGGTCTCCAGGCGAGCGCCGCCAATCTCTCGCTCTTCGCCACCCGGAAGCTGCTCGAGATCCGCATCCCCACGGGCAAGCCGGGCACCGAAGGCGGCAAGGCGCTCGAGGCGCTGTGCGCGCGCCCCCCGGAAGACACGCTCGTGCTGGTGATGCTGCCCGAGCTCGAGTGGCAGCAGTTCAAGACGGCCTGGTTCGGCGCGCTCGAGGGGGCCGGCACGGTCGTGGAAGCCAGGGCCATCTCGCGCGAGGAACTTCCGCAGTGGCTGGCCGAGCGCTTCGCGCTGCAGCGCCAGCACGCCAGCGTGGAGACGCTCGAGTGGATGGCCGACCGCGTCGAGGGCAACCTCCTCGCGGCCAGGCAGGAGGTGGAGAAGCTCTCGCTCCTGCTGCCCGAGGGCGAGATCTCCCTCGAGGCGATCCGCGAGGCGGTGACCGATGTCTCGCGTTTCGAGCGCGACGGCCTCATCGAGGCCGTCCACGCGGCCGACACCACGCGGATCGCGCGCGCCGTGGATTCGCTCGCGGCCGAGGGCGAGCCCCTGCCGCTGCTCCTGTGGGCGCTCGCCGAGGAACTGCGCCTCATGATGCAGGTGGCCGCCGGGGAGCGGCCGCGCCGTTATCTCGACCAGGACCGCCTGCAGCGCGTCCAGCGCACGGCCCGCAAGCACGATTCCGCCTCGTTCTTCCGGCAACTCTTGCGGGCACACCGGATTGACCGCATGATCAAAGGCGTCGAGACGGGTGACGCGTGGGAGGAAATCCTCGAGCTTTCCCTCGCGCTCGCCGGCAAGCCCGCACTGCGGATGGCGGCCTAGGGCCCGACGGGAAACCCCATGAACGACCTCAACACGACCACTGCCGTGCAAGCCCTCGTCGCCTCGCTCGGCCTCGCCGCCCGCGAGGCGAGCCGCGTGCTCGCGCGCGCCGGAACCGCGGCCAAGAACCGTGCCCTGGAGGCGGCCGCCGACGCCCTGGTGGACCGCGAGAAGACCATCCTGGCCGCCAACGCACGTGACGTGAAGGACGCGCGGCGCGGCCGCGAAGGCACGGGCAACCGCAAGAACGGCGCCGACGACGCCTTCATCGACCGCCTGAAGCTGACCGCCAAGGCCATCGAGGAGATGGCCGAGGGCGTGCGGCAGGTCGCGAAGCTGCCCGATCCCGTGGGCGAGCTGAGCGAGCTGCGCTACCGCCCTTCCGGGATCCAGGTGGGGCGCATGCGCGTACCGCTGGGGGTGGTGGGCATCGTCTACGAGTCGCGCCCCGACGTGACGGCCGATGCCGGCGCGCTGTGCCTGAAGAGCGGCAACGCGGCCATCCTGCGCGGCGGCAGCGAGGCGCTGCATTCCAACCAGGCCATCGCCGCCTGCCTGCACCTGGGCCTCAAGGCCGCCGGCCTGCCGGAGAGCGCGATCCAGTTGGTCGCCACCACGGACCGCGCGGCTGTCGGCGAGCTGATCACGGCCGAGAAATACGTGGACGTGATCATCCCGCGCGGCGGCAAGAGCCTGGTCGAGCTCGTCTCGCGGGAAGCGCGCGTGCCCGTCATCAAGCACCTGGACGGCGTGTGCCACGTCTATGTGGACGACGGCGCGGACCCCGCCAAGGCGCTCGCCATCGTCGAGAACGCCAAGACGCAGCGCTACGGAACCTGCAACACGATGGAAACGCTCCTCGTCGCGCAGGGCATCGCGCCGGCGGTGCTGCCCGCGATCGGCAGGATGTTCGCGGCCAGGGGCGTGGAGATGCGCGCCTGCCCCGCGTCGCGGGCCATCCTGGAAGGCGCGGGCGTGTCGGGCGTCCGGGAAGCGACCGAGGAAGACTGGTATGCCGAGTACCTCGCGCCCATCGTCGCCATCGCGACACTCCCCGGCCTCGACGCCGCGATCGCCCACATTGCGCAATACGGCTCGCAGCACACGGATGCGATCGTCACCTCCGACTGGAACCGCGCGCAGCGCTTCCTGCACGAGGTGGACTCGGCCTCGGTGATGGTGAACGCCTCCACCCGCTTCGCCGACGGGTTCGAGTACGGTCTCGGCGCCGAGATCGGCATCTCGACCAACAAGCTGCACGCGCGCGGCCCCGTCGGGCTCGAGGGGCTCACCTCGCAGAAGTGGATCGTGCTGGGCGACGGGCACGTGCGGGCCTGAACGTTTGACTGCCCCCATCGGACTCTTCGGCGGCGCCTTCGATCCCGTGCACTTCGGGCACCTGCGGCTGGCCGCGGAGATGCGCGAGGCCTTCCGGCTCGAACGCGTCGTGTTCCTGCCCGCCGGGCATCCGTGGCAGCGCGCGCGCGACACCTATGCCAGCGGGGAAGACCGCGTGCGGATGCTCGAGCTCGCCATCGCCGGGGAACCGGCCTTCGGAGTCGACGACCGCGAGGTGCGCCGCGCGGGGCCGACCTACAGCGTGGACACGCTCGCCGAATACCGCGCCGAGAGCGGCCCGGATGCGCCGCTCGTCTTCCTGTGCGGCACCGACGCCTTCGCGCGCGTGGAGACGTGGCACCGCTGGCAGGCGCTGTTCGAGCTCGCCCACTTCGCCGTGGCGGTCCGCGCCGACGACCACGAGTGGCATTCGAAGGGACCGGGGGCGATCCCCAGGGCGCTCTGGCCGCGCGTGACGATGAGCCTGAACGACCTCCACGCCACTCCCGCAGGGCGCATCATGACCTTTGCGATGACCCCGCTTGCGATTTCCTCCACCGCCATCCGCGGCCTGGTGCAGGCGCGATCCTCGATCCGCTACCTCGCACCCGACCCCGTGGTCGCCTACATCCACCAACGCTCTCTCTACGGAACCGAAGGAGTCCCGGCACGGCCGGGATCGACCAACCCATGACACGCCAACTGACCACCCTCGCCAAGAAGAAACTCGTCGTCGCCGCCCTCGAGGACATCAAGGCCCGCGACATCGTCGCCATCGATGTCCGCAGGATCACTTCCATGTTCGACTGGATCGTCGTCGCGAGCGCCGACTCCGCCCGCCAGACCAAGGCGCTCGCCCGCCACGTCCGTGACAAGCTCAAGGAAGCCGGCTGCGCCATCATCGGCACCGAGGGCGAGGAAGGGGCCGAATGGGTGCTCGTCGACTCCGGCGACATCGTCACGCACGTCATGCAGCCGGCCGTGCGCACCTACTACAACCTCGAGGAGCTGTGGGGCGAGGGCCGTTTCGACCGGCCGGCGAACGTCACCTCGCCGGTCGCGAAGGCGAAACCGCGCGCGCGCAAGGCCGCCGCACACGCCACACCCGCGCACTCGCGGGGGCCGCAAGAGCACGCACGCGCAAGCCCGCGCCGAAGGCGGCCGGGGCCGCCAAGCCCCGCCGCCGCAAGCCCGCTGCCTGAATGCGGATCTCGATCGTCTGCGTCGGCCACAAGATGCCCGCCTGGATCCGCTCCGGATTCGGCGAGTACGTGAAGCGCATGCCCCCGGAGATCAAGGTCGAGCTCGCGGAGCTGAAACCGGAGGACCGGGGCGCGGGGAAATCGGCGGAGAAGGCGACCGAACTCGAAGGCAGCCGCATCATCGCCGCCATCCCCGAAGGCGCTACCGTCTATGCCCTGGACGAGAAGGGCCGCATCGTCACCACGCAGGGCCTCGCGGTGATGCTGGCCGGCTGGATGCGCGAGGGAACGCACCCCGCCTTCGTGATCGGCGGCGCGGACGGACTGTCCGACGCGGTGAAGGAGCGCGCCGACAAGCTGGTCTCGCTCTCGGCGCTGACGCTTCCGCACGGCCTCGTGCGCGTGCTGCTCGCCGAGCAGCTCTACCGCGCCGCGTCGATCCTGGCGAACCACCCGTACCACCGCGAGTAGGCCGATGGCCGTCATCTACCTCGCTTCCCGCAGCCCCCGTCGCCGCGAGCTCCTCGCCCAGATCGGCGTGAAGTTCGAGATGCTCCTGTTCCGGGAAGGCAAGCGCCAGGACGCCGAGACGACCGAGGATGCGCACCCCGGCGAACGCCCGGACGATTACGTGCGCCGCGTGACGCACCTCAAGGCCGATGCAGGCTGGCAGCGCGTGGTGGCCCGCAAGGGCCTGCGCCGCATGCCGGTGCTCGCCGCCGACACGACGGTCGCGCTGGGCAACGAGATGCTCGCCAAGCCCGTCGACGCCGCCGACGCGGCGCGCATGCTGCGTCTGCTCTCCGGCACGCGCCATCGCGTCCTCACCGCCGTGGCGGTGTCCTTCAACGGGCGGGTGGAGATGCGCGTGAGCGAGTCGCAGGTCACCTTCCGCCCGCTCGACGAGGCGGCGATCGAGGCCTACGTCGCCTCGGGCGAGCCCTTCGACAAGGCCGGCGGCTACGGCATCCAGGGCCGCGCGGGCGCCTTCATCGAGCGCCTGGAGGGCAGCTACTCCGGGGTCATGGGCCTGCCGCTCTTCGAGACGGCGGAGCTTTTGCGGGAATTCGGTGTGACGGTCCCGTGAATGCGCAAACCGCTTTGGAACCGAGATGAACGCGGATGAACGCAGATGAACTCGATCTTGTGATGGAGGCCGCAAGCTAGTTTTCGACCCGCAATGCACGGCTCCGGGATGGTTCGCTCTCCGGGAACCATCCGCGTTCATCCGCGTTCATCCGCGGTCATCCGTGTGCCCGGTACACGCAAAGCGAACCACGGATGAACGAGCAGATCCTCATCAACGTCACCCCGCAGGAAACGCGGGTCGCGATCACCGAGCAGGGCGCGGTGCAGGAGCTGCACGTCGAGCGCGACTCCTCGCGCGGCATCGTCGGCAACATCTACCTCGGGCGCGTGGCCCGGGTGCTGCCCGGCATGCAATCGGCGTTCATCGACATCGGGCTCGCGCGCGCGGCCTTCCTGCACGTGGCCGACATCTGGCTCGCCCGGAACGGCGACGGGCAGGTGCGGCCCATCGAGAAGATCCTCTCCGAAGGCCAGGCCCTGCTGGTGCAGGTGGTGAAGGACCCGATCGGCTCCAAGGGCGCGCGCCTGTCGACGCAGGTGTCGATCGCCGGGCGCCTGCTCGTCTACCTGCCGCAGGACCCGCACATCGGCATCTCGCAGAGGATCGAGGACGTCGCCGAGCGCGAGAACCTGCGCGAGAAGGTGCACTCCCTGATACCGGAAGGCGAGTCGGGGGGCTTCATCGTGCGCACGGTCGCGGAAACCGCCACCGACGCCGAGCTGCAGTCCGACATCGACTACCTCGTGACGCTCTGGAAGCAGATCCAGCAGGCGGCGACGACGGCCGCACCCCAGGCCGTGCTCTACCAGGACCTCTCCCTTTCCGCCCGGGTGCTGCGCGACCTGGTCACCGACACCACGGAGCGCGTCATCGTCGATTCGCGCGAGACCTTCCACCGCCTGCGGGAGTTCGCGGAGAAGTACACCCGGGCGTCGCTCCCCATCCTCGAGCACTACTCCGGCGAGCGCCCGCTCTTCGACCTCTTCGCGGTGGAGGAGGAGATCGAGACGCGCGCTGGCGCGGCGCGTGGACCTGAAGAGCGGCGGCTACCTCATCATCGACCAGACGGAGGCGCTCACCACGGTGGACGTGAACACCGGCGGGTTCGTCTCCGGGCGCTCCTTCGACGACACGATCTTCAAGACCAACCTCGAGGCCTCCCAGGCGATCGCGCGGCAACTGCGGCTGCGCAACCTCGGCGGCATCATCATCGTCGACTTCATCGACATGGACACCCAGGAGCACCGCGACGCGGTGCTGGCCGAGTTCAAGAAGGCCCTGTCGCGCGACCGCACGCGCGTCACGGTCAACGGCTTCTCGCAGCTGGGGCTGGTGGAGATGACGCGCAAGCGCACGCGCGAATCGCTGGCGCACGTGCTGTGCGAGCCGTGCCCGGTGTGCGCGGGGCGCGGGGAACTCAAGACCGCGCAGACCATCTGCTACGAGATCCTGCGCGAGATCCTGCGCACGGAGCGCCAGTTCGGGGCCAAGGAGTACCGCATCCTCGCCTCGCAGATGGTGATCGACATGTTCCTCGACGAGGAGTCGGCGGCGCTCACCATGCTCGAGGACTTCATCGCCAAGCCCATCTCGATGCAGGTGGAGACGGCCTATACCCAGGAACAGTACGACGTGATCCTGGTCTAAAGGCGCGGGCCTTACTTGTCGGCCGGCCGCTCCTTGTCCGGCACGGCTGGCGAATCGAGCTTCAACGTCTTGTCGGCCCCCTCGGGCTGCCTCGGTTCCGGCCTGCGTCCGCCGACCGGCGTGAAGAAGCGCGGATTGATGGGCGGAAGGCGCTGCGTCTTCTGCGACTCGGGAACGTTCCCGTCCTTCTTGCCGCCGGCGGGTGCGAATGCAGCCAGCATGTCGTCCGAGATCATCGGGGCGGCGGCGGCGGGCCTGGCCGGTGCGGCGGGCTTCGGCCGCGGCGGGGCCGCGGCACCCGGGGCCGGCGGCGGCACCGGGCGCACCAGGGGCTGCGCCGCCTCCTCCTTCACGTGGGCCACTTCCCGGAAGACCTCCTGCGCCCGCGCCGCGCGCGTGGTGATGGTGAGCGGCGACTCGGCCGGCGTGAGGATCGTGGTCTCGAGGAAGTCCGTGATCATCGCCTCCGGCTCGGCCCGGACGGGCGCGGCCGGCGCGGCCGGCGGCGCCTCGCCGGCGGCGACCTCGCCCAGCGACACGCGCTCGATCAGCCCCTCGATCATCTGCCGCTGCCCGGCGAGCGACTTGGCGAGCGCGCCCAGCTCGGCCAGCTTCTCGTTGATGCCGGTGGACTTCTCGTTGATCTTGGTGAGGTGCTCGAGCCGCGTCTGCAGCTGCTGCTTGTGCTCCTTCATCTGCGTCTCCAGCGGCAGCGTCACCGCCTGCACCCAGCGCTCGCTCTGGATGCGCGCGTCGTTGAAGTTCGCCTTGGCCTGGTTCACCAGCGTGCGGTAGAACTTCTTCACCAGGAAGTGCTTCTCCATGGCGAGCACGTTGACCGGGTCCCTGGCGAAGGCGTCGGTGTCGTTGACCAGGAGCTTCAGCTTGGTGTGGTGGAGCTCCAGGTCGAGCGACGGCACCTGCATCTTCTGGAAGCCGAACTTGTCGATGAAGGTGTTGTAGACGCCCTGCATGAGTTTCTTGATCTCCTCGCTGGCGAGGTAGATCTTCTCGAAGTCCTCGCTCATCAGGCGGGCGAGCTCGCGCATGCCGCGCTGCAGGGTGACCGTCGTCCAGGAGTCCTCGATGGCCTGCGCGCTCGCGCCCAGCATCTTGTCCATCTTGGCGGCGTTCAGCATGTCCATGAGCATGGTGCGCTTCGCCGCGAAGCTGGCGAGGTTCACCTTGTACTCGGCGAGCGCGGCGGTATAGGCGGTCTTCTCCGCGCTCACCTTCGCCCAGAGCTGCATCGCCACCTCGCGGCTCTTGCCGACCAGCTCCTTCAGCTCGGCGATGGAGGCCTCGTTCGCCTGCTGCCGGCTGGCGATCGCCGCCCGCGACGAGACCATCATCGAGCCGATCTCGCCGTTCACGGCCTTGCACAGGATCTGCTGGCGCATCGGCACGATCTTCTCGGCGAGGAAGGCCTCCAGCTCCTCGATGCCGCTCTTCTTCACCAGCTCCGCGTCGCCGCGGATCTTGCCCACCAGCGCCTTCTGCGCCGAAAGCGCGAAGACGCGGGTCGGGTCGAGCGAGAGCGCCTTGGCGGTGGTGTCGACCATGCGCTGGATGCCGCGCTCGATCTCCTCGGGGGTCTTCAGCTCGTCCCACATGAGGTCGATCTTGTTCAGCACCGCGATCTTCTGCGGCAGGTTCGGCTTCACGTAGCGGTCCCAGATCTCGAGGTCGCTGCGGGTCACGCCGGTGTCGATCGAGAGCAGGAAGAGGATGGCGTGCGCGCTCGGCACGGTGGAGACGGTGAGCTCGGGCTCCAGGCCCAGGGCGTTCAAGCCCGGGGTGTCGAGGATGGCGAGGCCGTTGGAGAGCAGCGGATGCGGGTAGTTGATCATCGCGTAGCGCCACGCCGGCACCTCGACCAGCTCCTCCTCGCCGGGCACCTCGCCCTTCTCGTTCTGCGACGGCGCGAGGCCGAGCATGCGCGCTTCCAGCGCGTAGACCTGCTTCGTGTCGGCGAGGGCCGCGAGCGTCTTCTTCATCTCCGCCGCCGAGCCGGTGTTGAGCCGGACCTTGCTCCACTCGACCGGATTGTTCTTCAGCTGCGTGATCGACTCGTCGCGATAGCGCGTCTCCACCGACAGGAGCTTCAGGTACGGCTCCTCGGTCGGGTCGTGGAAGATCTCCGTCGGGCACATCGTGGTGCGCCCCACGTCCGAGGGCAGCAGGCGCTCCTTGAAGCTGGAGAAGAAGAGCGCGTTGATCAGCTCCGACTTGCCCCGCGAGAACTCGGCGAGGAAGGCGAGCATGAGCCGGCCCTTGTTCAGGTTCTCGAGCAGGTCGTAGAAGCGGATCGACTGCTGCACGTCCAGCTGGCCGTTGCTCTCCAGCCAGTCGTGGTAGGCGGTGACGGAGCGCGTGAGGTCCTCCCGCCAGCGGTTGTAGCGGGCGATTTCGCCCTCGAAGCGGGCGGCGGATGGCTGGGCAATGCTCACGGGGAGAGGTCGCTTCTGGCGACGCCCAGTGTACCCGAGACGCCACGGCGCCAGACACGGTGCCTGATGCCGCAAGGAGGCAGGCCGGGCGAGCCCGGCCGCGGTGACTCGCGCCCCGGGTGCAGCCCGGGGCCGGGGGTCAGGCGGCTTGCCCGAATGCCGGGTCGTTGGCGGGAGCGGCCGGCGCGGCGGGTGCCGTTTCCGCCGGAACCGTGTTGCCGGCGCGACGGGCCGCCGCGTACGACTCCAGGCTGGGCAGGAGCAGGGTGCCGCGCTCGCCGCCGAGGGCGAGGGCGAGGTTCATCGCGACGAGCGTGAGAGCCGGGGCGGCGACGGCGAAAAGCTGCACGTAGGTATCGATGAAGAGGTTCATGCGGGTCTCCTTTGCCGGGCTGTCCCGGGAACGTTCGCCCCCTTGCCGGGAGCCGCGCGGCCTTGCAGCCCGCGTTGGAATGGAATCTTGTGGAGGGAGGCCCGGATGCTGCCAGCGCAATGCGACGAATCGATGAAAACGCGGGGCGAAGTGCGTTTCCGGCCGGATTTCGGGGGAAAGCCGTCGGGCCCGGGGCAGGCTAGAGGGCGTAGCGGGCGATCATGCGCAGGGATTCGGCTTCCAGCCAGGTGACCGGCAGCATCAGCACCAGCTGGCAGGCGATGAGGACGAGCACCGGGGTGATGTCGACGCCGCCGATCGGCGGGATCGCCTTCTGGAAGGGCTTGAGGAAGGGCCGCGTCATGGCCTCGAAGAAAGGGGCCGCGGGGTGATAGGGGTTGACCCAGGTCAGCAGGGCCTGCAGGAGGACGGCCCCCATGATGATGTAGACCGTGAGCCGGAAGAGCTTCACGAGTGCCAGGAACATGAGCACCGAGATGGCCGCGCCGTTCACGAGCTCCACGCCCTGCAGCAGGGAGAGGATCGAGAGCAGCACCAGCTCCGCGCCCCAGGCCACCGCCAGCGAGGCGATGTCCAACTTGAAGAAGCCCGGCAGGACGCGGCGCAGCGGCTTCACGGCGAAGTCCGTGATCGCCATCGTGAACTGCGCCAGGGGATTGCGCGCCGGCGCACGCAGCACCTGCATCCAGAAGCGCACCAGCGCGGACAGGATGAAGAGGTTGAAGATGGTCTCGACGACGAAGGCGATGGCCTGGTTCACCATGCCCTAGTCCCGCCCGTACTGTTCGCCGAGTTCCCGGGAGCGGGAGCACGCGGCCTTCACCGCGGCGATGAAGTGCGCCTGGAGGGCCGCCTTTTCCATCTCCCCGAGCGCGCGCTCGGTGGTGCCGCCCTTCGAAGTGACCTGCGCGCGCAATGTGGCCGGATCCTCGCCCCGTTCCGCAGCAAGCTTCGCGGCGCCCGCAAACGTCCCGAGCGCGAGCTTGCGGGCGGCCTCCGGGGCGAGGCCCAGCTCGCGCCCGGCCTGCTCCAGCGCCTCGAGGAAATAGAAGACGTAGGCCGGCCCGCTGCCGGAGACGGCGGTGACGGCGTCGAGGTCGCCCTCGCTCGGGAGCCACACGGTCTGCCCGACGGCACCGAGGAGCGTTTCCGCGCTCCGGCGCCCTTCTTCTCCCACCTCGGGGGAGGCGTAAAGACCCGTCACGCCCGCGTGCACCAGGGCAGGCGTGTTGGGCATGGCGCGCACGATGGCTGCGTGTCCTCCGAGCCAGCGCGAGAGGTCGGCGATGCGGATGCCCGCGGCGATCGTGACGACCACGGTCGATGCGGCAAGCGGCTTCAGCGGCAGCACGGCCTCGCGCATCTGCTGCGGCTTCACGGCGAGGACGAGCGCATCGGCGGGGGAAGGGTCCCCTCCGGGGGCTGCGCGCACCGCGACGCCGAACCGGGCCGCAAGCGCTTCGCGCGCAGCCGCACCCGGCTCGATGACCGGTGATGTCGCCGGCGGCAAAGCCGCGCGCGACCAGCCCGCCGATGATGGCCGCCCCCATGTTCCCGCCGCCGACGAACGTGACCTTCATCCGACCGCCTCCGAGTCCCCGGCACCGCGCCAGGCGTGCGCCTCGCGCACGCCGAATATCGCCGTGCCGATGCGCAGCATGGTCGCACCTTCGGCCAGGGCCGCGGCGAAGTCGTGCGACATTCCCATGGAGAGCGTGTCGCCCGCGAGGCCGGCGGCGCGTATCGCTTCCAGCTCCCGGCGCAGCAAGGCGAACTCCGCGCGCAGCTTCGCCTCGTCCCCCGAGGGACTTGCCATGCCCATGAGGCCGCGGAAACGCAGCCCCGGGAGCGCAGCCACATGCCGGGCAAGGGCCAGCGCCTCGCCCGGCTTCACCCCACTCTTCGTCGCCTCCTCGCTGATGTTCACCTGCACGCACACCTGCAGCGGCGCGCGCCCGGCGGGGCGGTGGCGCGAGAGCAGGGTCGCGATCTTTGCGCGGTCCACGCCGTGCACCCAGTCGAAGTTCGCGCGCGACCTCGCGGGCCTTGTTCGACTGCAGGCTGCCGATGAAATGCCAGACGGCCGCCAGGTCGGCCAGAGCGGCGATCTTGGCGATGGCTTCCTGCACGTAGTTCTCGCCGAAGTCGCGCTGGCCGGCAGCCCAGGCCTCGCGCACCATCGCCGGGGCCGTGCGTCTTGGACACGGCCACCAGCGTGATCGCGCGCCTATCCCCTTGTAACGCTTCGGAAATGCGGCCTTGCAGTTGTTGCAGGTTTTGCGCGATTGGAGACATAATCGATCCGGTCGAGACGCACATTTTACTCCGGCCGCAAGGCTTCCCTCCCCGCGTCGACCCCCTCCAACCGCCGAGAGAACGCACACGATGGACATCGCCGAACTGCTCGCATTCTCCGTGAAGAACAAGGCTTCCGACCTGCACCTCTCCGCGGGCCTGCCGCCCATGATCCGCGTGCACGGCGACGTGCGCCGCATCAACGTGCCGGCGCTGGAGCACAAGGACGTGCACGGCATGGTCTACGACATCATGAACGACGGCCAGCGCAAGGTGTACGAGGAAACGCTGGAGGTCGACTTTTCCTTCGAGATCCCGAACCTGGCGCGCTTCCGCGTCAACGCGTTCAACCAGAACCGCGGCGCCGGCGCCGTGTTCCGGACGATTCCCTCCAAGGTGCTCACGCTCGAGGAGCTGAAGGCGCCCAAGATCTTCGCCGAGATCGCCAAGTACCCGCGCGGCATGGTGCTGGTGACCGGGCCGACGGGCTCGGGGAAGTCGACCACGCTCGCCGCGATGGTCAACGACGTGAACGAGAACGAATACGGCCACATCCTCACCGTCGAGGACCCGATCGAGTTCGTGCACGAGGCGAAGAAGTGCCTCATCAACCAGCGCGAGGTCGGCCCGCACACGCTCTCGTTCGCCAATGCGCTGCGGAGCGCCCTGCGCGAGGACCCGGACATCATCCTGGTGGGCGAGATGCGCGACCTCGAGACCATCCGCCTCGCCATGACCGCGGCCGAGACGGGCCACCTCGTGTTCGGCACGCTGCACACCTCGTCGGCCGCGAAGACCGTGGACCGGATCATCGACGTGTTCCCCGCCGCGGAAAAGGAGATGATCCGGGCGATGCTGTCCGAATCGCTGCGCGCGGTCATCTCGCAGACGCTCTGCAAGACCAAGGACGGCAGCGGGCGCGCGGCGGCGCACGAGATCATGGTCGGCACGCCCGCCATCCGCAACCTGATCCGCGAGGCGAAGGTGGCGCAGATGTACTCCGCGATCCAGACGGGCGGGGCGCTGGGCATGCAGACGCTGGACCAGAACCTGCAGGACCTCGTGAAGCGCAACATCATCTCGATACCCGAGGCGCGCGCGAAAGCCGCCAACAAGGACGCATTCGTCGGCTGAACGCCGGGAGGCCCCATGGAACGCGAACAGTCACTGAAGTTCATGCACGACCTGCTGCGCGCTCTCCTGTCGCGCCGCGGCTCCGACCTCTTCATCACCGCCGGCTTCCCGCCGGCGATGAAGGTCGACGGCAAGGTCACGCCGGTCTCCCAGCAGAGCCTGTCGCCGATGCACACGCAGGAGCTCTCGCGCTCGATCATGACCGACAAGCAGGCCGCCGAGTTCGAGGCGACCAACGAGTGCAACTTCGCCATCAGCCCCTCGGGCATCGGCCGCTTCCGCGTGAACGCCTTCGTGCAGCAGGGCCGCGTCGGCATGGTGCTGCGCACCATCACCACCTCGATCCCGAAGTTCGACGACCTGGGCCTGCCGCCGGTGCTGAAGGACGTGGCCATGACCAAGCGCGGCCTGGTCATCTTCGTGGGCGGCACGGGCTCGGGCAAGTCGACCTCGCTCGCCGCGATGATCGGGCACCGGAACGAGAACAGCTACGGCCACATCATCACCATCGAGGACCCGGTCGAGTACGTGCACGAGCACAGGAACTGCATCATCACGCAGCGCGAGGTCGGGGTCGACACCGACAACTGGTTCTCCGCGCTCAAGAACACGCTGCGCCAGGCACCCGACGTGATCCTGATCGGCGAGACGCGCGAGCGCGAGACCATGGAGCACGGCATCGCCTTCGCGGAAACGGGCCACCTGTGCATGACCACGCTGCACGCGAACTCCACCAACCAGGCGCTGGACCGGATCATCAACTTCTTCCCCGAGGAGCGCCGCGCGCAGCTGCTGATGGACCTGTCGCTGAACCTGAAGGCCATCATCTCGCAGCGCCTGATCCCGAAGAAGGGCGAGAAGGGGCGCGTGGCCGCGATCGAGATCATGCTCAATTCCCCGCTCATGTCGGACCTGATCTTCAAGGGCGAGGTGCACGAGATGAAGAGCCTCATGGCGCGCTCGCGCGAGCTGGGCATGCAGACCTACGACCAGGCGCTCTTCGACCTCTTCGAGGCCGACCTCATCAGCTACGAGGATGCGCTGCGCAACGCCGACTCCGTGAACGACCTGCGCCTGAAGATCAAGCTCGAGAGCAAGAACGCGAAGAACCGCGACCTGGGCTCGGGGCTCGACCATCTGGAGAATCGTAAAGTGACGGCGCTGCGCCGCCGCGCCGGGACCCTCAAGTAAAGTAGGGGCGCAGCGCCTCGGCCACGTCCTGCATGCGGTAGGGCTTGCGCAGGACCTGGTTCACCCCCGCCTCCTTCGCGCGCGCCTCGAACCCCTCGCCGCCGATAGCCGGTCGCGATGATGATCGGCACACCCGGCTTCAGCCGCCGCAGCTCGACGGCGAGCTCGGTGCCGGTGAGCCCGGGCATCCTCTCGTCGCTGATCACCGCCTCGTAGCGCCGCGGGTCGGCGCGGAAGGCTTCGAGCGCCTTCCGGCTGTCGGTGTAGCCCGCCGGCTCGTAGCCCTGGTTCGCGAGCATCTCCTCGAGGGCGGCGAGCACTTCCGGCTCGTCGTCGACCGCCAGGATGATCTGGCCGCGGCCGCTGCTGCCCGCCTGCGCCGGCGCCTCGACCGGATCCGCGCCGTGCAGCCGCGGCAGCCAGATGGTGAACGTCGTGCCGCGGCCCGACCTCGCTCGCGACGTCGATCGCGCCGCCGTGGTCCCGGGTGACGGAATGCACGAGTGCCAGCCCCAGTCCCGTTCCGCGCCCGGCGGGCTTGGTGGTGAAGAACGGCTCGAAGATGCGATCCATCACCTCCGGCGGGCATGCCCTCGCCGGTGTCCTTCACCTCGAGGACGACGTACTCGCCCGGCGCCACCTCGGCCAGGCGCGTGCGGATCGGGGACGGCGAGCGAGCGCAGCGTGAGCGAGATCTCCAGCACGCCGCCGCCGGGCATCGCCTGCACGGCGTTCGAGGCGAGGTTCATCGCCAGCTGGTGCAGGCGGGTCGGGTCGCCCGTGACCATGGCGCTCTCCGGCGGCAACGTGAGGCGCAACTCGACGTCGGCAGGCTTGGAGCCTTTCAGGAGGTCGCACACCTCGGCGAGCACGGCCCCCATCGCCACCGGCTCGCGGATGCCGCTGTCGGCACGGCTGTAGGCGAGGATCTGCGAGACCAGCGCCTTGGCGCGGTTGCCGGCGCCGACCATCGTGTCCACGTAGCGCTTGAGCTCCGGGTCGGCCGCGGCGCGCGCCTGCGCGAGCTCGCCGTAGCCGAGGATCGCGCCGAGGATGTTGTTGAAGTCGTGCGCGATGCCGCCGGCCAGGCGCCCGACCGCCTCCATCTTCTCGGCCTGCTTCAGCTGCGCGGCCAGCGCGTGGCGCTCCGCCTCGGCCCGGACGCGCTCGGAGACGTCCTGCACGAAGCCGATGACGATGCGCCGGCCCGCCTGGCGGCGCGTGGGGTCGTCGATCACGTAGCCGTTCACGCCGACGGTGATCCAGTCGCCGCCGCCGCGCTCCATGCGGAATTCCATCGCGACATGCGGAACCTTCCCGGACAGGAGGTCGCCCTGGAAGCCCTGCACCGCGGCGAGGTCGTCCGCATGCACGCGCGCCATGCACTGCTCCATGGTCGCGATCTCCTCGTGCGCGAGGCCCAGCACCACGCGCGTGTCGCCGTCCCAGACCATCTGCCCGTTGGCGGGGTCGAGCTCGTAGAGGAGGTTGCCGCTCGCCTCGATGGCCGCCTTGTGGCGGCGGCGCCAGGCTTCGGTCGTCTGCGCGGCCGCCTCGCGTTCCGCGAGCAGGGCCGCGGCGAAGAGCGTGGTCACGACCATGGTCGCGAGGTAGCCCTGCAGGTAGATGAGGGACCTCCAGTCGGTGCCCGCGAAGGCGAACGGGCCCCGGCCGTGCGCCGTGTGCCAGTAGCAGATGAGGCCGAAGGCGACGATGGCGAGCGTCGAGGCGCGCAGCCCGAAGCGCAGCGCCGCCCAGATGAGGAAGGGCGAGCACAGGTAGGCGAGCGGCGGGATGAAGCCCGCCGCATCGGGGGCCATGCGGAACACGAGGTGCGTGGCGATGCCGAGCCCGGCGAAGAGCACGATGACTTCCGCGACCCGCTCGCGGAACGGCTCCACGGCCTCGCGCCAGCTGCCGCGGCTCCACGCGAGGATGAGCGGCGCGACGATGATCATGCTCAGGAAGTCGGAGACGTAGGCGCTCGTCCACTGCGAGCGGAAGTCGCCCCCGAAGCGCAGCCACGCGGCCGACGCCTCGACCAGCGACACCACGGCGAGAAGCGGCACGAGGTTCACCAGGTACGCGGTCATGCCCCGCAGCGTGCCGATGTGCACGCGCCCGCGCGCGAGCCGCAGCAGGCCGATGGCCACCAGCACCGGCTCGATCGCGTTGACGATGCCCGTGAGGGTCGCCGTCTCGAGCGTTGCGCCCGCCTGCAGCCCGACGGCGAAGGTCGCGATGAACGCGATCCCGGCGAGCGCCACCCAGCGCGCCGGCGGCGCGACGAGCAGGGCGCCCAGGGCCAGGCCGTCCGCGAGCCAGATGTCGGGCGGGAACTGCGCCTCGAGGGGCAGCGCGGCGGAGA
Source organism: uncultured beta proteobacterium (assembly GCA_963786635.1). Classification (GTDB taxonomy): domain Bacteria; phylum Pseudomonadota; class Gammaproteobacteria; order Burkholderiales; family Usitatibacteraceae; genus FEB-7. The sequence goes on from CAWAZV010000008.1 coordinate 155,908, forward strand.
AGCCCGCGAGGGCGAAATAGGCGACACCGAACGCCAGCAACAACGCCGCCTGTCGCGAAGACATCGCCTTCCCCTGCGGCGGGGAGCTGACCGGATCGGTGGTGGTTTTCACTGGTATTCCCGCCTCGTGCGGGCGATTCTACGGGCTCCCGGCGTAAAATGGCCGGCAACCGACCCCACCCCCCTGCCCAGGCCGCCCTTGGAAGCGCACATCCTCGTCGTCGACGACGACCCCACCATCTGCGAGCTGGTACGCGACTACCTCGTCCAGCACGACCTCGACGTCTCCACCGCCGCCTCGGGCGCGGAGATGGACCAGGTGCTGGGCGTGCACATCGTCGACCTCGTGGTGCTGGACCTGCAGCTTCCCGGCGAGGACGGCTTCGCCATCGCCCGCCGGCTGCGCGAGAAGCTCGACCTGCCGATCATCATGCTCACCGGCCGCAAGGACGAGGCCGACCGCGTGCGCGGCCTCGACATCGGCGCCGACGACTACGTGACCAAGCCGTTCAGCCAGCGCGAGCTCCTCGCGCGCATCCATGCCGTGCTGCGCCGCACGGAGACGAAGCGCGCGGCGCGCCGCACGGAGAAGGTGCGCGCCTACCGTTTCGCGGGCTGGGAGCTCAACACGGGGCTGCGCCGGCTCAAGTCGCCCGACGGCCGCGTCGTGGAAGTCACCAACAGCGAGTACGCGCTCCTCGTGGCCTTCCTGCGCGCCCCGCAGCGCGTCCTCTCCCGCGACGCGCTGCTCGAGTCGAGCCGCCTGCACGACGACATCTACGACCGCTCGATCGACGTGCAGATCCTGAGGCTGCGCCGCAAGATCGAGGAAAAGCCCAACGAGCCGGTGCTCATCCGCACGGAGCGCGGCGCCGGCTACTACCTGGACGTTCCCGTGGAGACCGCGTGACACCTCTGCCGGCCACGCGATAGCACCGTGATGGGGCAATTCCCGCAGCTGCTTGCGATCGACGGGGTGATGCTGGTGGTGGTCGCCTGGTTCGCGATCGGCTTCGCCGGGATGGCGGCGCTGCACAACCTGAACCTGGTCGCGCGGGTGCTCTTCCCGCTCTCGGCGCTGCTGAGCGTGGCGCTCGCCGGCCTCGGGCTCGCCGCGGTGCCCGGCGCACCGCAGACCGCGATCCTCGCGATCGGGCTTCCCGACCTGCCGTTCCACCTGCGCCTGGACGCGCTCTCCGCGTTCTTCCTGGCGCTGCTGGGACTGGCGAGCGCGGGCATCTCGGTCTTCGCCGGGGGCTACTTCCGCCACGGCGAGGGAACCGCCCCGGGGCTGCTGTGCCTGCACTACCACTTCTTCCTCGCCAGCATGGCGCTGGTGCTGCTCGCCGACGACGCCTACGCCTTCATGGTCACGTGGGAGATGATGGCGCTCTCCTCGTTCTTCCTCGTCACCACCAACCACCGCATCGCCGAGATCCGCCGCGCCGGCTACCTCTACCTGCTGGTCGCGCACATCGGCGCCATCGCGATCCTGCTCTGCTTCGGCGTGCTGCAGGCCAACACCGGCGACTACACCTTCGCCAACATGCGCGCGCAGACGCTGTCGCCGTTCTGGGCCTCGTGCGCGTTCCTGCTGGCGCTCTTCGGCTTCGGCGCCAAGGCGGGGATCCTGCCGCTGCACATCTGGCTTCCCGAGGCGCACCCCGCCGCCCCCTCGCCCGTGTCCGCGCTGATGAGCGGCGTGATGCTCAAGACCGCGATCTACGGCCTGGTGCGGGTCAACTTCGATCTCCTCGGATCCCCCATCTGGTGGTGGGGCGTGGTGGCACTCTCCCTCGGGCTCGCGACGGCCCTCTTCGGGGTGGTCTTCGCGGCCGCGCAGGTGGACATGAAGCGGCTCCTCGCCTACTCGTCGATCGAGAACATCGGCCTCATCGTGGTGGGGCTGGGCCTGGCGATCATCTTCGCCGCGTACCGGATGCAGTCGCTCGCCGCGCTGGCGCTCGTCGCCTGCCTGTACCACTGCCTGAACCACGCGATCTTCAAGAGCCTGCTGTTCCTCGGCACCGGCTCGGTCCTGCACGCCACGCAGGAGAGGAACCTCGGCAAGCTGGGCGGCCTCATGCGCTACATGCCGTGGGTCGCCTGGACGATGCTGGTCGGCGTGATCGCGAGCGCGGGCCTGCCGCCGTCCAACGGCTTCGTCTCCGAATGGCTCCTCCTGCAGGGCTTCCTCTTCACCGGGGAGCTGCCCAACCCGTACCTGCGCATGCTGGTGCCGGTGTTCGCGGCGGGCGTGGTGCTGGTGGCCGCCCTCGCGGGCTACGTGATGGTGAAGTTCTTCGGCGTGATCTTCCTCGGCCGGCCGCGCGAGGAGAAGCTTCGCGAGGCCCATGACGCGAGCGGCCTGGAGCGCCTGGGCCTCGCCTGGCTCACCGCCGGCTGCGTGCTGCTGGGCGTCTTCCCGGTGGCGGTGATCGAGGTCATCGATCCCATCACCAACATGCTCGTCGGCCGCGGGCTCGCGCAGAGCGGGCGCGCCGGCGACTGGCTGATCCTCGCGCCCGTCTCCGCCGAGCGCGCCTCCTACAGCCCGCTCCTCTTCCTGCTGGTCACGGCCGCGGTGGTGGCCCTCACCTTCGTGCTCGTGCGCCGCTTCTACCACGGGCGCGTGCGCCGCGCGGCGCGCGTGGGACTGCGGCTTCCCGCTGCAGACGGCGCGCATGCAGGACACCGCCGAGGGCTTCGGCCAGCCCATCCGCCAGATCTTCGAGCCGTTCTACCGCATGACGCGGGAGCTGCCGACCCCGTTCGACACCGCCCCGCGCTACCGCGTCGTCGTCGAGGACCCGCTGTGGAGCTGGGTCTACCTGCGCATCGCCACCCTCATCGAGGCGATCTCGCGCTGGGTGGGGCTGCTGCAGCGCGGCCGCATCTCGATCTACCTGCTCTACAGCTTCCTCACCCTCGTGACGCTGCTCCTCCTCACCCAGGCATGAACCTCGAAGGCATCCTCGCCCAGCTCCTCGCCATGGCCGTGGCGCTCGCCGGCGCGCCGCTGCTCACGGGCTGGGTGAACCAGTGCCGCGCGTGGCTGCAGAACCGCCGCGCGCCGCCGCTCGCGATGCCCTTCCGCACGCTGCACAAGCTCTTCTGGAAGGAGTCCGTCGTCGCGCACGACGCCTCGCCCATCTTCCGCGTCACGCCCTACATCGTGTTCGGCTGCATGCTGCTCGCGGCGATGATCATCCCGACCCTGTCGACCAACCTGCCGCTCGCCCCGGCGGCCGATGCGATCGCGCTGGTGGGGCTCTTCGGCATCGCGCGGCTCTTCATCTCGCTCGCGGCGATGGACATCGGCACCGCCTTCGGCACGCTGGGGGCGCGGCGCGAGATGCTGGTGGGCTTCCTCGCGGAGCCGGCATTCCTGATGGTGCTCTTCACCGCCTCCCTCATCTCCAGCTCGACCTCGCTCGCGACCACCGTCTCCACGCTCGCGCACCGCGAGTTCGCGATCCTGCCCAGCCTCGCCTTCGCCGGGGTCGCCTTCACCATGGTGTCGCTCGCCGAGAACGCGCGCGTGCCGGTCGACAATCCGGCCACCCACCTCGAGCTCACCATGATCCACGAGGCGTTGATCCTCGAGTACTCCGGCCGCCACCTGGCGCTCGTCGAGTGGGCGGCGAGCCTCAAGCTCTTCGCCTACTCGTGCGCCGGGCTCGCGATCTTCTTCCCCTGGGGCATCGCGGAGGCGAACGACCATGTCGCGCTCCTCTGGGCCCTGCCGGTCCTGGCGGTGAAGCTCGCGGTCGGCGGCTTCGCGCTGGCCGTGATCGAGACGATCCTCGCCAAGATGCGCATCTTCCGCGTCCCGGAATTCCTCGCCACCGCCTTCCTGCTGGGCGTGCTGGCGATCCTCGTGCACCTCCTCCTGGGAGCCTAGGGCCGCGCCATGTCCCCCTTCGCCGGCCAGGTCATCAACCTCTTCGCGAGCGCGCTGCTGCTCATCGCCTTCGCGATGCTCGCGCAGCGCCGCATCGTCACGCTCATCAACCTGTTCTCGCTGCAGGGCCTCGCCCTCGTCGGCTCCACGGTGACGGTCGCCTGGGCGACCGGCCAGCACCATCTCTACTGGTCGGCCGGGATCACCTTCGTGCTCAAGGTGGTGGTCCTGCCGCTGATCCTGCACCGGCTCATCCGGCAGCTGAACGTCAAGTGGGACATCGAGACCCTCATCAACATCCCGACCATGATGCTGGTGGGGATCGTGCTGGTGGTCTTCGCGTTCAACCTGGCGCTGCCGATCTCGCAGTTCTCGCAGTCGATCGCGCGCGGGACTCTCGGCATCGCGCTCGCCTGCGTGCTCATGTCCTTCCTCATGATGATCACCCGCTCCAAGGCGGTGCCGCAGGTGATCGGCTTCCTCGCCATGGAGAACGGGCTCTTCTTCGCCGCCACCAGCGCCACCTACGGCATGCCGATGGTGGTGGAGCTCGGCATCGCGCTCGACGTGCTGGTCGGCATGATCATCCTCGGCGTGTTCATGTTCCAGATCCGCGAGCAGTTCGACTCGCTCGACATCCATCACCTCGAGTCGCTGAAGGAGGACTAGATGGAAGCCTTCTTCGTCCTCCTCGTCATCCCGCTCGCCGGCGGCCCGTTCCTGTGGCTGCTCGGCGACCGCGATTTCGCGCCGGAGGTGAACGCGGCCTTCAGCTTCGCCACCTTCCTCGCCGCCGCGTGGCTCACGGCGGTGGTCATCTCCGGCGGGCCGATCACCGCGTGGCAGGAGCAGTTCTTCGTCGATGCGCTGAACGTCTTCCTCGTCGCGCTCACCGCCTTCGTGGGCTTCACCACCGCGCTCTTCTCGCGCCCCTACATGCGCATCGAGCGCGAGAAGGGCAAGATGACGGGGCCGCGGCTGCGCCTGTACCACAGCATGTACCAGGCGTTCATGTTCACGATGCTGCTGGCGCTCACCACCAACAACATGGGCATCCTCTGGGTGGCGATGGAGGCGGCCACGCTCGCGACCGTGCTGCTGGTGTCGGTCTACCGCACGGCGGCGAGCCTGGAAGCGGCGTGGAAGTACTTCATCCTCTGCGGCGTGGGCATCGCGCAGGCGCTCTTCGGGACGATCCTCCTCTACTTCGCCGCGGAACGCGTGCTGGGTGCGGAGGGCAACGCGCTCCTCTGGACCTACCTGAACGGCGTCAAGGGCGACCTCGAGCCCGCGATCATGTCGCTCGCCTTCGTCTTCCTGCTGGTGGGCTACGGCACGAAGATCGGCCTGGTGCCGCTGCACAACTGGCTGCCGGACGCGCATGCCGAGGGCCCCACGCCGATCTCCGCGGTGCTCTCGGGGCTGCTGCTCAACGTGGCGCTCTACAGCGTCGTGCGCTGCAAGGTGCTCACCGACGGCGCGCTGGAATCGCGCTTCGCCGGCAACATGATGATGGGCTTCGGGCTGCTGTCGGTGGTCGTGGCGGCGTTCTTCCTGTCGCGCCAGCGCGACGTGAAGCGCATGTTCGCCTACTCGTCGATCGAGCACATGGGGCTCGTCACCTTCGCCTTCGGCATGGGCGGGCCGATCGCCAACTTCGCGGGGCTGCTGCACATGACGGTGCACTCGCTGGTGAAGAGCGCCATCTTCTTCGCCGTGGGACACGCCGCGCAGAAGGCCGGCACGCAGGTGATGGAGGACATCCGCGGCCTGATGAAGGTGAGCCCCACGGTGGGCTGGGGGCTCATGATCGGCACCCTCGCCATCCTCGGCATGCCGCCGTTCGGCGTGTTCGCGAGCGAGTTCCTCATCCTCACCACCGCCATGCGCGAGCACCCCTGGGCAACGCCCTTCCTGCTGCTGGCGCTGGGCGTGGCCTTCGCGGCGGTGTTCAGCCGCGTGCAGCCGATGGTGTTCGGCGATACCCACATGAAACCGCTCGCGCACCAGCCCGCGCTGGTGCCCGTGTTCGTGCATCTCGGGCTGGGGCTGATGCTCGGGCTCTACATTCCCCCCTACCTCGCCGCGTGGTACGCCGAGGCGGCGAAGCTGCTTGGCTGAGATGAAGCGCCCTTCGCCACATGAGAATTCCCGGCCTGAACCTGCAGTGGAAGTCGCTTCCGGGCGACGCGCCGGCCGCGCTCGCCACCGTGGGCGAGTGGCAGTGGACGGAGGCCGCGCGCCTCGTGCGGGAGGGCGGCGGCCGGCTCGTCGCGCTGTGGGGCGCCGACCATCGCGATCTCGCCGAGGACGAGGACGAGTATTCGGTGTACGCGGCCTACGCCGTGCAGTCCGGGCTCGCCGTGGTGGAACTCCTGGTGCAGGATTCCGCCCCCTCCTATCCCGATCTCTCCGGGCTCTTCCCGGCGGCCGGACGCATGCAGCGCGCGCTCTTCGACCTGCTGGGCATCGGCGCCTCGGGGGCGGCGGACACGCGGCCGTGGCTGCGCCACGGCGCCTGGCCGGAGCAATCCTTCCCGCTGCGCCGCGACTTCGATCCGGCGGCGCTTCCCGCCAACGCGCTCGCCGACTACGCCTTCGTGCGCGTGGAGGGCGACGGCGTGCACGAGATCCCGGTCGGGCCCATCCATGCCGGCATCATCGAGCCCGGCCACTTCCGCTTCTCCATCGTCGGCGAGAAGGTCCTGCGCCTGGAGGAGCGGCTGGGCTACGTGCACAAGGGCATCGACAAGCGCTTCGAGTCGTTCGGCGTCGCCGAGGGCTACCGGCTCGCGGGCCGCGTCTCGCGGAGACTCGACGGTCGCCTTTGCCTGGGCCTACGCGCAGGCCGCCGAGTCGCTGCTGGGCGTGGTGCCGCCGCCGCGCGCGCGCTGGATCCGCGCCCTCGCGCTCGAGCGGGAACGCGTCGCGAACCACCTCGGCGACCTGGGCGCCCTGGGCAACGATGCGGCGCTCGCCTTCGCGCTGGCGCAGTTCATGCGCCTCAAGGAAGACTGGCTGCGCTTGAGCGGCGAGGTGTTCGGCCACCGCCTGCTCATGGATCTCGTGGTGCCGGGCGGCGTTGCCGCCGGATTCACCGCCGCGCAGGCCGAGCGCATGGTGAGCCAGGCGCATGCGATCGAGGGCGAGGTGCAGGAGCTGCGCGTCATCTTCGACGAGCATGCCGGGCTGCAGGACCGCTTCCTCACCACCGGACGCGTCACCCCCGATCTCGCGCGCAAGCTCGGCCTCACGGGACTCGCGGGCCGGGCGAGCGGGCAGGCTGACGACCTGCGCGTGGACTTTCCGGCCGCGCCCTACGGCGAGCTCGCCGTGAAGAAGGCCGGCCAGTCGGCAGGCGACGTCGCCGCGCGCGTGAACCTGCGCTTCGACGAGCTGCTCGAGTCGCTGCGACTGACGCGCGCCATCGCCATGGGGGCGCCCGATGGCGAGCTGCGGGTCGAGCTTCCGACACCGCGGCCGGGCGCGTTCGGCGTCGGCTGGGTCGAGGGCTGGCGCGGCGAAGTCCTCGTCGCGCTCGAGGCGGGCGAGGGCGGGCGGATCCGGCGCTGCCACGCGCACGACCCCTCGTGGCAGAACTGGCCGCTCATCGAGCACGCGGTGATCGGCAACATCGTTCCCGACTTCCCGCTCATCAACAAGAGCTTCAACCTGAGCTACTCCGGGCAGGACTGCTGATGATCCGCATCCTGCACAAGATCGTGCGCACGGGCATCGTCAGCGAGGCGGCACCCGATCCCCGCGAGGAGCTGCGCACGCGCGCGCCGCAGATCCAGGCCGAGGTGCTGCGCCTGCTGGGCCGCGCGCTCGCGATCCGCATGGTGGACGCGGGCTCCTGCAACGGCTGCGAGCTGGAGATCCACGCGTTGAACAACCCCTACTACAACCTCGAGGGGCTGGGCATCCGCTTCGTCGCGAGCCCGCGCCACGCCGACATGCTGCTGGTGACGGGGCCGGTGGCGAAGAACATGGAGCACGCGCTCAAGATTGCCTACGAGGCCACTCCCGATCCCAAGCTCGTCGTCGCCGTGGGCGACTGCGGCTGCACCGGCGGGATCTTCGGCGAGAGCTATGCGAGCTGCGGGCGGGTGGCCAACGTGATCCCGGTCGATGTGGCGGTGCCGGGCTGCCCGCCGCCGCCCATCGCGATCCTGGAAGGCATCCTCACCGCCGTCACCGCCCGCTCAAACAGTTGTTGAGGCAGCTCGATATGGAGAGGAAGCCCTTCTACGTCGCATCAGGGAAGCTTCTGTCCATCGTCGGCTTCGTGTGTGCCTTCGCGCTCATGGCCATCATCGCCAGGCCCGCGCCGGAGCCCACGCCGGAGCCCCCGGCGATGCCTTCCGAGCAGGCGCGAGCGCCAAAGGAGTCGTTTTCCGCCGACCAGTTCGAGCGCGAAGTGAAGGCGCGTGAGGACGAGGCTCGTGGTGAAGTGGCGAAGAACAAGGAAGCCAGCGACGCGGAAGCCCGGCGCCTGGCAGGAGAAGGTGGCAACTGGGTGATCGTGGACGGGGCATGGCAGCGCACCCATAGCCCACGGACCGACCCCGGGGAGTGACCAGGCCAGCCTCGCGAACCCTCGCCACACCGAGGTTGCGAGTCTCTTCAGATGCTCGCGGCCGCAGCCTCGATGGCCGCCATCAGTTCCGCGTAGTCGCGCGTCACCGGGAACTGCGGAAACTCGCCCGTGATGTTCTCCGGCGGGCGGAAGAAGATGCCGGCGTGCGCCGCACCCAGCATCGCGGTGTCGTTGTACGAGTCGCCCGCGGCGATGACCCTGAAGTTGAGCGCGCGGAAGGCGTTCACCGCGGCCCGTTTCTGGTCGGGCATGCGCAGGTGGTAGTTGCGCACGAACCCGGCGGCGTCGACTTCGAGGCGGTGGCAGAAGAGCGTGGGCCGGCCGAGCTGTTCCATCAGCGGCTTGGCGAACTCGTAGAAGGTGTCGGAGAGGATCACGACCTGGAAGCGCGCGCGCAGCTCGTCGAGAAATTCGCGGGCGCCCGGCATCGGCCCCATGCCGCCGATCACCGCCTGGATGTCCGGCAAGCCCAGCTTGCGCTCTTCGAGCAACGCCAGGCGGAAGCGCATCAGCTTGTCGTAATCGGGCTCGTCGCGCGTGGTGCGCGAAAGCTCCGGGATGCCGGTGCGCTTCGAGAATTCGATCCAGATTTCCGGGACGAGGACCCCTTCGAGGTCGAGACAGACGATTTGCAAGGCACTCTCCGTGGCGCATCGCGGAGTCGCGCGCCGAAGGCGACTTGACCTTGCCCTCTCGACCTCGCGGCGGGTCCTCCTTCGGGTTCGGACCCTTCGTCCCTATGGAACGACATCCCCTCGACATCGCCTTCGTCTCCGACGTGGCCTGCCCGTGGTGCGCCATCGGCCTGAACTCGCTCGAATTGGCGCTGGCCAAACTCGGTGACACGGTCGAGGCCCGCCTGCGCTTCGAGCCCTTCGAGTTGAACCCGGACATGGGGCCCGAGGGCGCCGAGACGGTCGCCTACCTGGCGCGCAAGTACGGCCGCACGCCGGAGCAGGTGCGCGCAGGTGCAGGCGCGCATACGCGAGCGCGGCGCGGCCGTCGGCTTCGCCTTCGGGCCGCGCAAGCACGTGTGGAACACCTTCGACGCGCACCGGATGCTGCACTGGGCCGGGCTCGAGGACCGCGGCCTGGAGCTCAAGCGCGCGCTGCTGCTTGCCTATCACGGCGAGGGCCGCAACCCGGGCGCCGCGGACGTGCTCGTCGAGCTGGCCGGCGCGGTCGGCCTGGATGCGGTGCGCGCACGCGCCATCGTCGGCAGCGACGAGTTCGCCGCGGAAGTGCGCGAGCGGGAACGCTACTGGCACATGCGGGGCATCAGCGCGGTGCCGACCGTGATCGTCGACGACACGCACGTGATCGAGGGCGCCCAGCCTCCGGAAGCGTTCGAGCAGGCTCTGCGCCAGATCGCGCAGTCGCGCTAGGACTCGAGCAGCGCGACGGTACCCAGCCCGCCGTCGGCGCAGATCGACACCACCGCGCGCTTGCCTGACCCCATCGCCGCGAGTTCCTTCACCGCCTGCGAGAGGATGCGCGCGCCGGTGGCGCCGAAGGGGTGGCCGATCGCCACGCTGCCGCCGTTCGGATTGCAGCGTTCCCACGGGAACCTGCCCAGCGTTGCGGAAACCCCCGCCTTCTCGCGCACGAAGCTCTCGTCCTCGATCGCCGCGACGTTGCACAGCACCTGCGCGGCGAAGGCCTCGTGGATCTCCCAGAGGTCGATGTCGGCGAGCGCCAGCCCGTGCCGCGCGAGCAGCCGCGGGATCGCATAGGCCGGCGCCATCAGCAGCCCTTCGCGGAAGGGATCGACGGCGGCGATCTCCCAGTCCAGCAGTCGCGCGCGCGGACGCCCGGAGCCGAGCCGCTCGAGGCCCGCGTCCGTGGCGACCCAGACCGCCGCGGCACCGTCGGTGAGCGGCGAGGCGTTGCCCGCCGTGATCGAGCCGTGCTCGCGATCGAAGGCGGGCTTCAGGCGCGCGAGCTTCTCGACCGTCGTGTCGGCGCGCGGAATGCCGTCGCGGGTGTCGTCACCGGCCGGGATCACGAGATCGTCGAAGAAGCCCGAGGCCAGCGCCCGGACCGCGCGTTCGTGGGATGCGAACGCCAGGCCGTCCTGCGCCTCGCGCGCGATCTTCCAGGCCTTCGCCATGTCCTCGCAGTGCTCCCCCATGCTGCGACCCGTGGCGCGGTTCTTCACGCCGGGCACGTGCAGCTTCACGTCGGCGAAGCGGATTTCCAGCGCACGGTCGATGCGGTTGCCGACGGTGCGCGCCTGCGTGAGGCGCCGCAGCCAGTCCGAGAGCCCCTGCGACAGCCCGATCTGCACGCGGCTCATGCTTTCCACGCCGCCCACGAGCGCCAGCTGGTGGCTCGCGCCGAGCATGCCCGCCGCTTCGAAGGCCGCGACCATGCTGGTCGAGCACGCGAGCACCGTGGAAAAGGCCGGGGTGGCCGCGTCGAGCCCCGCATCGAGGAGCACTTCGCGCGCGATGTTGCTCCAGCCGAGGTTGGAGGCGACCGTCCCCCACACCATCAGGTCGGCTCGCGTGCCGGCGGCGAGTTGCGCGGCCATGGCCTTGGCCACCGGGACGGAAAGCGCCACGGCATCGAGGGCGCGCAGGCCGCCGTCGACGCGCGCGAAGGGCGTGCGCACGCCGGAGACGAGCCACACGGGTGCTGCGGACGCGAGGTTACCGGCCATGGCGGAGCTCCTAGGCGAACGGGTTCGGGAACATCTTGTCGAGCGCCACGCCCGCGAACACGGCGAGCCCGATCCAGTGGTTGTGGAGGAAAGCGCGGAAGCAGGCTTCGCGCGAGCGGCCGCGGATCCAGAGCACGTGGTAGCCCGCCAGGATGCCGGCGAAGAGCAGCCCCGTGAAATGGAACGGTCCGCTGCCCTGCCAGACCCCGATGGCGGCCATGGCGGCGACGAAGGCCGCGTAGCAAGCGGCCACGGCGAACACGTCGAAGCGCCCGAACAGGATCGCCGAGGTCTTGATGCCGATCTTCAGGTCGTCGTCGCGGTCCACCATCGCGTACTCGGTGTCGTAGGCGAGCACCCAGAGGATGTTGGCCGCCCACAGGATCCACGCGAGCGGCGGCACTTCCCCCGTGTGCGCCGCGAAGCCCATCGGGATGCCGAAGCCGAAGCACATGCCCAGCCAGGCCTGGGGTATGGCGAGGAAGCGCTTGGTGAACGGATAGATGGCGGCGATCACGGCCGCGACCACCGCGAGCGCGACCGTGAGCAGGTTCATCGTCCACACCACGATCATGAATGCGGCCAGCGCAAGCGTTGCCGCGACCAGCACCGCCTCCTCCGGATGGATGGCGCCCGCGGCGAGCGGGCGGCTGCGGGTGCGCGCGACGTGCCGGTCGAAGGAGCGGTCCGCCCAGTCGTTGATGGCGCAGCCGGCCGAGCGCATCAGGACGGTGCCCATGACGAAGGCCCAGAGGATGCGCCAGTCCGGGATGCCGCCGGCCGCGAGCCACAGGCCCCACAGCGTCGGCCAGAGCAGGAGCAGGATGCCGATCGGCTTGTCGAGCCGGACGAGCTTCTCGTAGGCGTCGATGCGCGCGAGCACCGCGGCGAGGCTCATGCGCCCCTCAGCGCAGGTCGAGGAGCTCGGGAAGGAAGACCTCGGTGACGATGAGCGGCCGGCCGTGCTTCAGGAAGCGCGAGCGGCGCGCGACGAGCGGCGGGAAATCGCGCGCGAAGACGCGCTGCGCCCGCCGCCACAGCGGATGGCGGCGATCGATGCGCGTGAACTGCATGGCTTCGCGCCGCACCAGGGGATCGGTGAAGAGCGCCTCGGCGAGCGGCCGGCTGCCCAGCCCGCGGAGACTGCGCCACACGCCCGAGAGGTCGCGCCAGGCCGCGACCGAATGCGCCAGCACCACGGGCCTGCCGCCGGCGTGCAGGACGACCTCGCGCACCAGCGCCCGCCGGTGCGCCGGCTGGCCGAGCATCGCGTACTCGTCCGCGTTGGGCTCGTGCAGCCCCTGCCGCAGCACCTGCACGCGGAAGCCGCGCGCGCGCGCCGTGATGCGCCGGGTGAGCGAGCCGCGCCAGGCGAGCCAGGGACGCCAGGGGTTCGAGTGCGACGGCGCGAGCCGTTTCCATCGATTCATGCCTTGAGGTAGAACTGCCGGTGGCCCAGCCAGCGCTCGAGGTGCCTCTCCACCACGTGCGAGCGTTCCGCGATCAACGTGTCGGCCACGGTGCGCGCCGCCTCGATCAGGTCGGCGTCGCGCTCGAGGTCGGCGAAGCGCAGCAGGGGCGCCCCGCTCTGCCTGGCCCCGAGGTACTCGCCCGGGCCGCGCAGGTTGAGGTCCTGGCGCGCGATCTCGAAGCCATCGGTGTTGCCGTAGATGATCTTGAGCCTCGCGCGGGCCGCCTCCGACAGGGGCTGATGATACAGGAGGATGGCGAGGCTCTTCCCCGTGCCGCGGCCGACGCGGCCGCGCAGCTGGTGCAGCTGCGCGAGCCCCATGCGCTCGGCGTGCTCGATCACCATCAGCGTCGCGTTGGGCACGTCCACGCCGACCTCGATCACCGTGGTCGCCACCAGCAGCTGCACGCGCCGCGCCTTGAAGTCCGCCATCACCTGCGCCTTCTCGTCGGGCTTCATGCGCCCGTGCACGAGGCCCACGGCGAGGTCCGGAAAGGTCGCCTGCATCGTCGCGAAGGTTTCCAGCGCCGTCTTCAGTTGCAGCGTCTCGGATTCCTCGATGAGCGGGCAGACCCAGTAGGCCTGCGCGCCTTCCGCGCAGCTCGCGCGGATGCGCCCGATGACGTCGTCGCGCCGCGACTCGTCGACCAGCTTCGTCACCACCGGCGTGCGTCCCGGCGGCAGCTCGTCGATGACGGAGACGTCGAGGTCCGCGTAGTAGCTCATCGAGAGCGTGCGCGGGATGGGCGTGGCGCTCATCATCAACTGGTGCGGCTCGGCGCCCTTCCCGGTCAGCGCCAGGCGCTGCTCGACGCCGAAGCGGTGCTGCTCGTCGACGATGGCGAGCCCCAGGCGGTCGAACGCCACCTCGTCCTGGAACAGCGCGTGCGTGCCGATGGCCAGTTGCGTCTCGCCGCGCGCGATGGCCTCCAGCGCCGCCTTCTTCGCGCGCGCCTTGAGGCTGCCGGCGAGCCAGCTCACCTTCACGCCCAGCGGCTCCAGCCAGTGCGAGAGCTTGAGGAAGTGCTGCTCGGCCAGGATCTCGGTGGGCGCCATGAGGGCCACCTGCCAGTCGTTCTCGATCGCCTGCAGCGCGGCGAGGGCCGCGACCAGGGTCTTGCCGCTGCCCACGTCGCCCTGCAGCAGCCGGCGCATCGGGTGCGGTTGCGCGAGGTCGTGCGCGATGGTGGCCCACGACTTCTTCTGCGCGCGGGTGAGGGCGAAGGGGAGCGACTTCACCAGCGGTTGGTCAGCGTGTGCTTGTCGGGCATCCGGGGCGCCGCCTTGCCGCGGCGCTCGCGATAGGCGATGCGCATGGCGAGCTGCTGCGCGAGGAGCTCGTCGAACTTGAGCCGCCGCCACGCGGGGTGCGTGCGCTCGGCGAGGCTCGCCGCGTCGACGTCGGGCGGCGGGCGGTGCAGGAGCAGCACGCTGTCGCGGAAGTTCGCCGAGGGCCAGGCGCTCCAGGAGCGCGGCATCGAGCGTGTCGTCGAGGAGCAGCGTGTCGAGGGCGTGCTCGATGAAGCCGCGCAGGTTGGCCTGCGACATCCCGGCCGTGGTCGGGTACACCGGCGTGAGCGAGGAGGCGAGCGGCGCATCCTTCTCGACCACGCGCACCTTGGGGTGGACCATCTCGGCGCCGAAGAAGCCCGGGCCGCACCTCGCCGAAGAGGCGCAGCCTCCTGCCCGGCGCCATCTGCTTCACCTGGCTCGGGTAGAAGTTGAGGAAGCGCACCCAGAGTTCCGACTTGCCGTCGGTCAACTTCACCACCAGCGTGCGGCGCGGGCGGTACTTGACCTCGGCCTCGGTCACCTCCGCCTCGACCAGCACCGGCTCGCCCGTGCCGGCCTCGGCGAGCGGCGTGAGCTTCGTCTCGTCCTCGTAGCGCAGCGGCAGGTGCAGCACCAGGTCGAAGCGGGAGTGGATGCCGAGTTTCGCGAGCTTCGTGCGAACCGCGGGGCCGGCGACCAGGTCATCGCGTGACGGCGCGTGAATCGGCTCGGCCGCGGAGGGGGTCGCGCGCGCAGCGAGCCGTTTCGGCGCAGGGGCGCTCACCGCACTCGCCTTCCCGGGTGCAGCCGCATCGCCGCCGCCACGATCGGCTTCGCCCACTCCGGAGTGGCCGAGAGATCCGCGGGGCCCACGATGCGACCGCGCTCCACATGCAGCAGCAACCGGGGTTGCGGCGCCTGGCCGGCAGCCGGATCGGCCTCGGCACTGTTGTCGTAGACGCGAAGGGCGGCGAGGCAGGGCATCAGTTGCACGAGGTTCAGGCGGCTGTGCTCGAAGCGGCGCCGGATATCGGCTTCGGGGATGTCGTGGCCGCCCATTCGCACCCGGGCCCGAACGCGATGGATGTGCAGCTCCGGGCTCGCGAGCCCCGCGTACCACACTCGCACCTCGAAGCCCTGCGCGGCCGCCTCGCCGAGCAGGCGCGGAATCGTGCTCGCGCCCAGCGTGGTTTCGATCGCGAAATCGAGCCGCTCCGCGATCGCCCTCTCGAGGAGACGCCGCCCCTGCTGCCACGCCGCGCCGTTCGCGTGCGCCTGCGCGAGACCCGGGTTCGCGGCCATCAGGGCGCGGGCAGCCTCGTCGGGATTGAAGTAGTCGGCACCGCGCTCGCGAAAGAGCGCGCCGCCAATGCTGCTCTTGCCTGCGCCATTGACGCCGGCGAGCACATAGAGGCGAGGAGAGGAGCGCCCCATGGTCGCGTCCGCATCACCGCGCGTCGGGAGGCCGGGTCAGCGCCGCCTGGCCGCCTTTGCCGTGGCCTTTTCCGTCCGCCCCGGGGCGGCATCGAACGCCGACGCCATGGCTTTCCTCGCTTTCGGTCCCTGCATGCCGGCGAGCAGACCATCGAACTGCGCCGAGAGATCGTCGAGATCCGGGAAGCGAGCACGCATCAGCGCCTCGAATTCCGCATAGGAGATGAGCACGGCCTTGGGCGCATCGTGCTTCGTGATCGCCACCGCGCCTCCGAGGGTTGCCTTCTCGAAAACCGCGCCGAATTCGTTCTTGAACCGGCTGGCGGCGACGGTGGGCAGGGTGACGAGTTCACCCTGGCGGTTGCGGTAGGTGAGCGTGGGCATGGAAGGCCTCGCGGGGAAATTATGGCCATTATAGCCCAATGGGCCCTTTTGGGACCTGACCTCACGCGGCAGGTGTCGCGACGACCCGCCAGGTCACTGCTTCTTCTTCAGCCGCGAAAGGCGCACGACTTCCGGGATGCGGCGGATGCGCCGGAACACCTGCGCGAGGTGCATGCGGTTCCTCACCTGGATGGTGAAGACGATGGTGGTGTAGGCGCTCGACGCGCGCTCCTCGGTCTCGATGTGGTCGATGTTCGAGTCGGCTTCCGAGATCTCGGCGGCGAGCCGGGCGAGGACCCCGCGCTGGTTGGCGGCGGTCAGGCGCACGTTCACGTCGAAGAGCCGCCCGGGGGCGGGATCCCACTGCACGTCGACCCACTTCTCCGGGTCGAAGTGGAAGGGATGGATGGCGGGGCAATCGTGCGTGTGCACGACGAGCCCCTGCCCTTTCTTGATCTGCGCGATGATCGGGTCGCCGGGAATGGGGCGGCAGCAGGGCGCGAACTGGACCGCCAGCCCCTCGGTGCCGCGGATGGTGATCGAGTCGAGGCGGTGCGTGCCTTCGGCCAGCGCTTCCGGCGTGGCCAGCAGCTTCTTCGCCACCACCACGGCCAGGCGCTTGCCCAGGCCGATGTCGGACAGCACGTCGCCGCGCGTGCGCGTCGACTCGCCCTTGAAGAAGCGCTTCCAGTGCTCCTCGCCGACCTCGTCGGGGTTGGCCTTCAGCGAGCGCAGCGCCTGCACCAGCAGCAGCTCGCCCACCTCGGCCGATTCCGCGGACTGCATGGTCTTCAGGTAATGGCGGATGTGCGAGCGGGCCTTGCCGGTGGCCACGTAGGAAAGCCACACCGGGTTGGGACGCGAGTCGTGGTCGGTGACGATCTCGACGCGGTCGCCGTTGCGCAGCTGGGTGCCGAGCGGCACGGTCTCGCCGTTGACCCGCGCCGAGATGCAGTGGTTGCCCACGTCGGTGTGCACCGCGTAGGCGAAGTCGATCGGCGTGGCGCCGCGCGGCAGCGAGAAGATGCGCCCCTTGGGCGAGAAGACGTAGACCTCGTCGGGGAAGAGGTCCACCTTGATGTGCTCGAGGAACTCGAGCGCATCGCCCGACTCGCTCTGGATCTCCAGCAGCGACTGCAGCCACTGGTGCGTCTTCATGTGCATGTCCTTCGACGGCTCCTCGGCGCTCTTGTAGAGCCAGTGCGAGGCGACTCCCGCCTCGGCCACCTTGTGCATCTCGGGAGTGCGGATCTGCACCTCGACGGGCATGCCGAAGGGACCGAAGAGGGTCGTGTGCAGCGACTGGTAGCCGTTCGCCTTCGGGATGGCGAGGTAGTCCTTGAACTTGCCGGGGATCGGCTTGTAGAGCGTGTGGAGGGCCCCCAGCGCCAGGTAGCAGGCGGCCACGTCCGGCACGAGGATGCGGAAGCCGTAGATGTCGAACACCTCGGAGAACGAGATGTTCTTCTCCTGCATCTTCTTGTAGATGGAGGAGATGTGCTTCTCGCGCCCCTGCACCTGCGCGTCGACCTTGAACTCCTTCAGCCGCGCCTGGATCGCGTCGCGGAGCTTCCCGACGGCATCGCGCCGGTTGCCGCGCGCGCGCCTGAGCGCCTTCTCGAGCACCCGGAAGCGCGTCGGGTGCAGGTAGCGGAAGCCCAGGTCCTCGAGCTCGTAGTAGATGGCATTCAGGCCCAGCCGGTTGGCGATCGGCGCGTAGATCTCGATCGTCTCGCGGGCCACGCGCTCCTGCTTCTCGGCGTGGACCGCCTCGAGGGTGCGCATGTTGTGCAGGCGGTCGGCCAGCTTGATGAGGATGACGCGCACGTCGCGCGCCATCGCGAGGAGCATCTTGCGGAAGTTCTCCGCCTGCGCGTGCTGCAGCGTGGCGAACTCGATGCGGTCGATCTTGGAGACGCCGTCGACCAGGTCGGCCACGGGCTTGCCGAAGTGCTTCGCGATCTCGCTCTTGGTGGTCGGGGTGTCCTCCACCACGTCGTGGAGGAGGGCCGCCATGAGCGCCTGCGGGTCGAGGTGCCACTCGGCCAGGATCTTCGCCACCGCGAGCGGGTGGGTGATGTAGGGCTCGCCGCTCTTGCGGAACTGGCCGGCGTGCGCGGCCCGCGCCGTCTCGTAGGCCCTTTCGATCTGGGCGATGTCCTCGGGCCGGAGATATCCCAGTACGGCCGCGAGTTCCGACGAGTCGGGTCCGGGCGGGGCGGTTCCGGAGCCCTTAAGGCCTCCCGCGACCGTCTGGACGCCGGGGAGGGACATGATTCAGGTCAGAGGACCGGCGGCGTCGGCGCCGGGGGAAGGAGGAGTTCCCTGCCCACTTTTCCGCCCGCGATCTCGCGCAGCGCGATGACGCAGGGCTTGTCCTTGTTGGCCTCGACCATCGGGGAGGCGCCCAGCGCGAGCTGGCGGGCGCGGTTGGTCGCGGCGAGCGTCAGCTCGAAGCGGTTGGAAAAGTACTTGATGCAGTCGTCAACCGTGATGCGGGCCATGGCATTTCTCCGTTAGCTGAATTCGGCGAGCAGGCGCGCCAGACTGGGGTTGCGCCGATCCCGCGAGAGACGTGCCGCGCGCACCACCGCCTGCAGGTCGGCGAGCGCCACATCGAATTGTTCGTTGACAATTATATATTCAAATTCAAGAACATGCGAGATTTCTTCGCGGGCGCTGGCCATGCGCCTGGCGATCGACTCGGGGGAGTCCTTGCCGCGCGCCGTGAGGCGCCGGCGCAGTTCCTCGAGCGAGGGCGGCAGGACGAAGATGCCGATCATGTGCGGGAAGAGCGCGCGCACCTGCCGCGCCCCCTGCCAGTCGATCTCCAGCAGCACGTCGTGGCCGAGGGCGAGCTCGCCCTCGATCCACGCCCGCGAGGTGCCGTAGTAGTTGCCGTAGACCTCGGCGTGCTCGAGGAAGTCCCCGGCCGCGATCATCGTCTCGAAGTCCGCGCGGCCGAGGAAGCGGTACTCGCGCCCGTCGACCTCGCCCGCGCGCGGCGCGCGCGTGGTGCAGGAAACGGAGAGGCGGATCGCGGGCTCCCCGGCGAGCATCGCAGTTCACGAGGCTCGTCTTGCCGGCCCCCGAGGGCGCCACGACGACGAAGAGATCGCCCGACACGGGTCTGCCTACTCGATGTTCTGGACCTGCTCGCGCATCTGCTCGATGAGCACCTTCAGCTCCACCGAGATGCGCGACATGTCCGCGGACACCGACTTGGAGCCGAGCGTGTTGGCCTCGCGGTTGAGTTCCTGGCAGAGGAAATCGAGCCGCTTGCCGCAGGCGCCCCCCTTGTCCAGGACGCGCCGGAACTCCGCCACGTGGGCCGCCAGGCGCTCCAGCTCCTCGTCGACGTCGACGCGCGCGGCGTAGAGGACCACTTCCTGCTGGATGCGCTCGTCGGTCGGGGACGCGGCCGCCTCCGCCAGGCGCGCCGCCAGCTTCTCGCGGAAGGCCTTCATCACCTCGGGCATGAGCGGCTGCGCCCGGGCCACCAGCGCGGCCATCGACTCGAGCCGGTCGCGCAGCACCGTGGCGAGCTTCTCGCCTTCGCGCCTGCGCGTCTGCGACAACTCCGTCACCGCCTGCGCGGCAAGCTTCGCCACATCCTCGCGCACCTGGTCGGCGGCGATCTCGGCGTTCGCGAGCACGCCGGGCCAGTGCAGCACCTCCGCCACCGACAACTGGCGTGCCTGCGGGAAGGCGCCCGTCACGCGGGCCGAGGCTTCCGCGAGCGCGGTCATGGCCTTCGCATCGGGAGAAAGGGCGCGCTCGCCGACCGCCGCCGGCGTGAAGGTGAGGCGGCAATCGACCTTGCCGCGCGTGAGGCCCGCGGCCACCGCCTCGCGCAGCACCGGCTCGAGGGCGCGCAGGTCGTCGGCCAGGCGGCACTGGAACTCGAGGTAGCGGTGGTTGACGCTCTTCAGTTCCACCGCCAGCTGCCCCCCGGCGACCTCGCGGGTGGCGGCGGCAAAGCCGGTCATGCTGGCGATCATGGCGCGCTCGGTTCTCGATGGCAGTGGCGGGAAGGGCAACCGGTCCGCGCGCGAAGGGAAAAAACCTTTCCCGTCGCGGCTTTACAAGCGGTTTTTGATTGCCGACAATGGTCCGAATTATAGCGGAACCCCCGCACTCCATGCCTTCGCAGGTGAACCAGCCGTTGCCGGGAGGCTACATCCTCAACGGCTACCGCATCGAGAAGCCTCTTTCCTCCGGCGGGTTCAGCATCGTCTACCTCGCCTACGACGAGGCCGGCACACCCGTCGTCATCAAGGAGTACCTGCCGGCCGCCATCGCGCTGCGCGCCGACGGCGCGGAGGTGCGCATCGACGACCCGGGGCACCTCGCGGCCTTCCGGCACGGGCTCAAGTGCTTCTTCGAGGAGGGGCGGGCGCTCGCACTCATCTCGCACCCCAACGTCGTGCGCGTGGAGAACTTCTTCCGCGCCAACGAGACCGTCTACATGGTGATGCAGTACGAGCGCGGGCGCACCCTCCAGTTCCACGTGCAGAAGAACCGCGACGAGTTCACCGAGAAGTTCATGCGCCACATCTTCGTGCACCTGCTGAACGGGCTGCGCGAGGTGCACACCAACAAGCTGCTGCACCTGGACATCAAGCCCGCCAACATCTACATCGCCATGGACGGGCGCCCGGTGCTGCTCGACTTCGGCGCCGCGCGCATCACGCTGTCCGAGGAGCCGATGAAGTTGCGGCCGATGTTCACCGCCGGCTTCGCCGCCCCGGAGCAGTACGGGCATGCCGCCGGCGACCTCGGGCCGTGGAGCGACATCTACTCGGTGGGCGCCACGCTCTACACGTGCATCGCCGGCACGCCTCCGCAGGCCGCCGATGCGCGGCTCGCCAAGGACCGCCTGATCCCGGTGCGCTCGCTCTCGCGCCAGGCCTACTCCGAGGAGCTCTATTCGATCGTCGAGGCGTGCCTGAGCCTGAACTACCTGGACCGGCCGCAGACCGCCTTCGAGCTGCAGAAGCTGCTGCAGCTGGAGCCGCAGGATCCGGCCAGGAAGGGGTTGATGGACTCCCTGAGCCAGCCCCTGGCGAAGTTCTTCCAGCGCTGAACGCACGCGGACGCGGACCCGATGCGCTTCAAGATCTTCCAGGACAGCCGCCAGGGCGACCGCTCGGGTAACGAGGACCGCATCGGCTACTGCTACAGCAAGGACGTGCTCCTGATGGTGGTGGCCGACGGGATGGGCGGGCACGCGCAGGGCGAGGTGGCGGCGGACATCGCGGTCGGCGAGATCACGCGCCTCTTCCAGCAGGAGGCGCGGCACCGCCTGCGGCGCCCGTCCGACTTCCTGGTCACCGTGCTGAACTCGGCACACCGCGCGATCGTCTCGCATGCGGTGGTCCACAACCTCCTCGAGTCCCCGCGCACGACCTGCGTGGTGTGCATCGTCCAGGACGGCGTGGCCTGGTGGGCGCACGCCGGGGATTCGCGCCTCTACGTGCTGCGCGAGGGCAAGCTCGTTGCCGCCACCCAGGACCACTCGCGCGTGCAGCAGATGGTGGATGCCGGGACCATCACGGCGGAGGCGGCGGCCACGCACCCGGATCGCAACAAGATCTTCAGCTGCCTGGGCGGTGTCGTGCCGCCCATCATCGCCGTCGGCAACGAGTTTGCCCTGCGCACCGGCGACACGATCGTCATCTCGACCGACGGCTTCTGGAGCCAGGTCCCGCCGCCGCTCATCGCGACCCTGCTGCGCAAGCAGGACATCGTGGGCCTGCTGCCGGGCCTGCTCACCGAGGCGCAGCGGCGTGCCGGCGGCGAGTCCGACAACCTCTCCGTGGTCGCCATGACCTGGGAGTCGCAGGACGACCCGCGGTTCGCCGATACGGAGGAGTTGGACGAGGGGCCGTTCCGCAGTTCGATGAAGACGGCCGTGCTCGGCGCGCCCAGTGCCGCGGACGACGTCACCGACGCGGAGATCGAGCGGGCCGTCGAAGAAATCCAGAGGGCGATCCGCAAGGTGCCCCGCTAGGGGGGAAAATGGGGGTCCGGATTCCTCCGCCACCACCAGGCTCCCCATGCCCCGCTACCAGGATCGCCCCGCCGACCGGCTCCGCCCCGTGCGCATCACGCGCAACTTCACCCGCCACGCCGAAGGCTCCGTGCTCGTCGAGTTCGGCGAGACCCGCGTGCTGTGCACGGCGAGCATCGAGGAGAAGGTGCCCGCCTTCCTGCGCGGCAAGGGCTCGGGCTGGGTGACGGCGGAGTACGGCATGCTGCCGCGCGCCACGCACACGCGCGGGGCGCGCGAGGCCGCCGCCGGCAAGCAGTCGGGGCGCACGCAGGAGATCCAGCGCCTCATCGGGCGGTCGCTGCGCACCGTGGTGGACCTGACGGCGCTGGGCGAGCGGCAGGTGACAATCGACTGCGACGTGCTGCAGGCCGACGGCGGCACGCGCTGCGCCTCGATCACCGGCGCCATGGTGGCACTCGCCGATGCGGTGGCGTGGCTGAAGGCACGCGATCTCGTCACGCGCGAGCCGATCCATGATTTCGTGGCGGCGGTATCGGTGGGCATCGTCGGCGGCGTGGCCTGCCTCGACCTCGACTACCTCGAGGACTCCGGCTGCGACACGGACATGAACGTGGTGATGACCGGCGGCGGCGGGTTCGTCGAGGTGCAGGGCACCGCCGAGGGCAAGCCCTTCACGCGCGCGGAGATGGAGCAGTTGCTCGCGCTTGCCACCAAGGGCATCGCGGAGATCGTCGCGATGCAGAAGGAAGCGCTCGCCTGAGCACCCCATGGGCCGGATCGTCATCGCCAGCAACAACCACGGCAAGCTCACGGAGCTCGCCGCAATCCTCGGGCCGCTGGGATTCGACACGGTGGCGACAGGAGGCGCTCGGCGTTCCCGAGGCCGAGGAGCCGCACCACACGTTCGTCGAGAACGCGCTCGCGAAGGCGAGGAACTGCGCGCGCCATACGGGCCTGGCAGCCCTCGCCGACGACTCGGGCCTGTGCGTGGAGGCACTGGGCGGGCTGCCGGGCGTGCACTCGGCGTACTTCGCGGGCCGCCTGGGATCCCGCGAGGAACGCGATCGCGCAAACAATGCGCTCCTCGTCGAAAGGCTCGCCGGCCAAACCGACCGCCGCGCGCACTACTACTGCGTGATCGTCCTCGTGCGCAACGTGGACGACCCCGAGCCCCTCATCGCGGAAGGCCGCTGGCACGGCGAGATCGCGGAAGTTGCGCGCGGCGCCGGCGGCTTCGGCTACGACCCGTACTTCCTCGTTCCCGGGCCGGGTCTCACCGCCGCGGAATTGCCGGCAACGGAAAAGAACCGCCGCAGCCATCGCGCCATCGCCGCCGCGCGCCTCGCGGCCCGCCTGCGCGGCGAGGACTGATGCCCGCCGCGAGCCCGGTGTCGGTCGCCGCGCCGGGAAGCGTGCGGCTTGCGGCGCTGCCTCCCCTCACGCTCTACCTGCACGTGCCGTGGTGCCTCAGGAAGTGCCCGTACTGCGACTTCAATTCGCACGAGGCGAAGGGCGAGGTGCCGGAGGCGCGTTACGTCGATGCGGTCGTGGCCGACCTCGAGGCGAGCGTTCCCAGGGTGTGGGGCCGCCGGGTGCACGCGATCTTCATCGGCGGCGGCACGCCCAGCCTCTTCTCGGCGCAGGCCATCGACCGCCTCCTCACCGCCGCGCGCACTCTCCTGACCGTGGAACCGGACGCGGAGATCACCCTCGAGGCCAACCCGGGCACCTTCGAGCAGGCGAAGTTCCGCGACTTCGCAAGCTGCGGCGTGAACCGGCTCTCGGTCGGCATCCAGAGCTTCGATGACCGCTGCCTCGCCGCGATCGGCCGCGTG
This sequence comes from uncultured beta proteobacterium, assembly GCA_963786635.1. Lineage (GTDB taxonomy): Bacteria > Pseudomonadota > Gammaproteobacteria > Burkholderiales > Usitatibacteraceae > FEB-7. The sequence goes on from CAWAZV010000008.1 coordinate 179,486, forward strand.
CACGACGCCGGCGAGGCGAAGCGGGCCGTGGACATCGCCCTCGGCACGTTCGCCAACGTGAACCTCGACCTCATGTACGCGCTGCCCGGCCAGACGGTCGATGGCGCGTTCGCGGACATCCGCACCGCCATCGCCTTCGGTCCGGCGCACGTCTCGGCCTACCACCTCACCCTCGAGCCCAATACCCTGTTCCACCGCCATCCGCCGTCGCTTCCCGACGACGACGTTTCAGCGACGATGCAGGAAGGCATCGAGGCGGAACTCGCCGCGGCCGGCTACGAGAACTACGAGACCTCGGCCTTCGCGAGGCCCGGGCGGCGCTCGCGGCACAACCTCAACTACTGGCGCTTCGGCGACTACCTCGGCGTGGGGGCGGGCGCGCACGGCAAGATCTCGACACGCGAGCGCGTCGTGCGCGAATTGCGCTTCAAGCAACCGCGCGCCTACCAGGACCACGCGCTCGCCGGCAACGCCATCCAGGAGTCGCACGAGGTCGCCGCCGCGGACCTGCCCTTCGAGTTCGTGATGAATGCACTGCGCCTGGCCGAGGGCTTTCCCGTCGCCCTCTTCGCCGAACGCACCGGCCTGCCCTTTGCCGTCATCGCGGACCCGCTCGCCCGGGCCGAGGCGGCGGGACTTCTGGAGCGCGATGCCTTCACGATCCGCCCGACCCTGCGCGGAAGACGATTCCTGAATGACCTCCTGGGTTTGTTCCTTCCCAAGGCGAAGTCGCCGCGGAAAGTGTAAATTCGGGGAAAAGAAGGTCCCGAACTGCCCGAAATCCCCCATCCCGCCTACTCACGCTCCGCCTTCGTCGAGGAACGAGCAGACCAATCACGGAGATCAAGCACGTGCCGAAGTACACCGAATCCATCCATACCCTGGCGCTGGTCGGCCATGGCGGCAGCGGCAAGACCACGCTCGCCGAGGCCCTGCTGTGGAAGTCCGGCGCCATCGCCACCCCGGGCAGCGTCGAGAAGGGCACGACGGTCTGCGACTTCGACCCCATGGAGAAGGAGTACGGCCATTCGCTCGGGTCCTCCCTCGTGAACTTCGCCTGGGAGGACATGCGCATCCACCTGATCGACACGCCCGGCATGCCCGATTTCGCCGGCCAGTCGATCGCGGCCCTGGCCGCCGTGGAGACGGCGGTGGTCGTGATCAACGCGCAGAACGGCATCGAGCTGAACACCACGCGCATGATGAAGTGGGCGAAGACGCGGGGCCTGTGCCGCATGATCGTGGTGAACAAGATCGACGCGGACAACGTCGACCTTCCCGGGCTCCTGCGCAAGATCCAGGACCACTTCGGCAAGGAATGCCTGCCCATCAACCTGCCCGCCCACGACCGCAAGGACGTGGTCGACTGCTTCTTCACCCCCGACGGCGACGCCGACTTCGTGGGCGTGAAGGCGGCGCACACGGCCATCGTCGAACAGGTCGTCGAAGTCGACGAGGACCTGATGACCCTCTACCTCGAGCAGGGCGAGGACATCAGGCCCGAACAGCTGCACGCACCGTTCGAGAAGGCGCTGCGCGAAGGGCACCTGGTGCCGGTGTGCTTCACCTCGGCGAAGACGGGCGCGGGGATTCCGCAGTTCCTCGAGATCCTGTCGCGCCTCGCCCCCAACGCCACCGAGGGCAACCCGCCCCCGTTCGTGAAGAGCGAAACCACCGAGGGCGAGGAATTCCACGCCGTGCCCGACCGCACCAAGCACGTGCTCGCGCACGTGTTCAAGATCGTCATGGACCCCTACGTGGGCAAGGTGGCCTTCTTCCGCGTCCACCAGGGCACCATCACCAGGGATTCCCAGCTCTACATCGGCGACGGCCGGCGCCCGTTCAAGGTGGGCCACCTCTACTCGATCCAGGGGAAGGAGTACCGGGAGGTCGACGAGCTCTTCCCCGGCGACCTCGGCGCGGTGGCGAAGGTGGACGACATCGAGTTCAACGCCGTGCTGCACGACTCCCACGACGAGGACAACATCCGCCTGCGCTCGCTCGATTTCCCCACGCCGATGCACTCGATCGCCGTGGAAACGAAGAAGAAGGGCGACGAGCAGCGCCTCTTCGACGTGCTGCACAAGCTCGAGGTCGAGGATCCCTGCCTGTGGATCGAGCGCCACCCGACCACGCACGAGACGGTGGTGCGGGGCCTGGGCGAGCTGCACATGCGCGTGAAGCTGGAGAAGATGAGCACGCAGTACAAGCTCGAGGTGGACACCAAGCCCCCCAAGATCCCCTACCGCGAGACGATCACGAAGAAGGCCGAGGGCCACTGCCGCCACAAGAAGCAGACGGGCGGCGCCGGCCAGTTCGGCGAGGTGTACCTCAAGGTGGAGCCGCTCTCCCGCGGCAGCGGCTTCGAGTTCGTCGACCAGGTGAAGGGCGGCGTGATCCCGACGGTGTTCATCCCCGCGGTGGAGAAGGGAGTCAAGCAGGCGCTCGACCTGGGCGTCATCGCCGGCTATCCCGTCGAGGACATCCGCGTCATCGTCTACGACGGCAAGAGCCACCCGGTGGACTCCAAGGAAATCGCCTTCGTGACGGCGGGGCGCAAGGCGGTGATCGACGCCATCCTCAAGGCCGGCGCCATCATCCTCGAGCCCATCGTCAACATCACCATCACCGCGCCCGACCGCTTCGTGGGCGACATGACGAGCGACATCTCGTCCCGCCGCGGGCAGATCACCGGCACGGAATCCTCGGGCGGCGACCTCATGTCGATCTCCGGGCAGGTGCCGCTGTCGGAAGTGGCCGAGTACCAGTCGCGGCTGCGCTCGGTGACCGGCGGGCAGGGTTCCTACGCGATCGAGTACAGCCACTACGCGATGGTGCCGCCGCAGACGCAGTCGGCGCTCACCTCGCAGTTCAAGCTGGCCAGGGAAGAGGACTAGCCGCAAAAACCATTCAGCTTCGCGGCCTTGCGTCGCGAAGCTTGAGCGGCTTCTCGGATGCGGCAAGACTGGCACGCACACGGCAATTTCGGTGCCCGTTCCGCCATGCTGCGGCGCGTCACGAAAATTTCGCGATTTCGCGTTGACACCTTTCCGGCCCGGCGGCAATTTCGGTCCCTCGACTGCACCCGCGGACGCACTGCGGCGGCGACGAAGCCGAACATGAGGAGGGACGAGCCATGATCGAGATCCGTGACCAGCAACTGCGCCTGCTCGTCCTCGCCCATCTCATCCGCGAGCTGCAGAGGAGCGCCGACGAGAATCGCCCGGCGCCCCCGGGGCTGTCGGACGTGCAGCTCGCGGAACTCCGCGCCCTCACCACGGACGACCTCGTGCGCCTCTCCGAGATGCAGGAGCCGCGCGTGGCCGTGCAGATCGATGCCGGCTCCTTCGAGCACGGCATCCGGCAGGTGGGCTACATCGGGAAGCGTTCGCGGCAGATCGAGCATTTCATCCGCCACGGCGCCACCTCGGCGATGCTCACGAAGCTCTTCCGCATTTCCTCCTCGGACGTGACGCTCAAGCGGCGGCTCTTCGCCGGCACGCACGAGAAGCTGCGCCGGCCGGCGATGCCGACTCCCGCGGCGCGCGAGGCCATCCAGAAGCGCTGGTGGGAGATCCGCAAGGGCAAGGAACGCGAGCCGCTGCGTCCCGAGGACTACGAGGCGCTGCACGCCGACTTCTCCGCGCACACCTACGCGACCCTCTGGGCGGTGGTGCACGAGTTCGACAAGTAGCGAAGGGGACGCTTCCCTCCAGAGGGAAGCGTCCCCCGGTAGTGCGTCCCCTAGAGGTGCTGCTGCAACTCGCGGCGGATGAACTCGTGGAAGTGGACCATGCCGTCCTCCATCGGCGACTGGTACGGCCCGTGCTCCTCGCGCCCCTCGAGCCACAGCGCGCGGCGGCCCTGCGTCATGCGGTCGCAGATTTCCTTGTCCTCGACCGCCGTCTCGTCGTAGGCCTTCTGCTCCGCCTCCACGAACTCGCGCTCGAAGAGGGCGATCTCCTCGGGATAGTAGAACTCGACCACGTTCACGCACTTCTCCGGCCCGCGCGGCCAGAGGGTGGAGATCACCAGCACGTGCGGGTACCACTCGACCATGATGTTGGGGTAGTAGGTGAGCCAGATGGCGCCGTGCGGCGGCGGCTCGCCGTGGCGGAACCTGAGCACCTGCTCATGCCAGCGCGCGTAGACGGCGCTGCCGGGCTCCGCGAGCGACTTGTTCACGCCGACCGTCTGCACGCTGTACCAGTCGCCGTATTCCCACTTCAGGTCGTCGCAGGTGACGAAGTGGCCCAGGCCCGGGTGGAAGGGAGCGACGTGGTAGTCCTCGAGGTAGACCTCGATGAAGGTCTTCCAGTTGAAGTCGTATTCCACGACCTCGACCTTGTCGAGCATGTAGCCGTCGAAGTCGAGGTCCTTCGCCGCGCCCATCGGCGGCGAGATCCTTGGCGATGTCGCGCGGCCCGTTGAAGAGCATGCCGTGCCACTGCTGCAGGTCCTGTTTCGGAAGGTCGAGGCAGGGGTGATCCGGGAAATGCGGCGCACCGATGTGGCGGCCGACGCTATCGTAGGCCCAGCGATGCACCGGGCAGGTGATGCTGCCTCCGGGCAACTGGCCGGCGCCCTTGAGCATGATCGCCTGGCGGTGACGGCAGACGTTGGACACCAGGTCGTGGCGGCCGTCGTTGTTCACCAATGCCCAGCCGGGACCGCTTTCGCGCCAGTCGAGAACGCGATAGTCGCCGGGCGCCGGCGCCATCATGGCGTGGCCGACATAGCCGGGACCGCGGTCGAAGAGAAGTTTCCGTTCGATCTCCGCCACTTTCGGGTCGAAATACCACGAAAGGGGGAGATGCGTTGGCGTCCGGGTGAGCGCCAGTTGGCTCGCCAAGTCCGACATGTTCCGCACCTCCGATAAAGCCAAAGATGAAAACCACACCGGGCAAATCGAGTCAGCCAGCTTTTAACTCTGCAGCTCCGTCCCGAACCAGTGAAATATCAAGAGTTTGAGCAGGCCAGTGTGCCCAAGGTTCCCCCTTTTTTCAAGGAATTCCGGGACAAGGCTTGCGATGGCGCAACTCCTTGCTCCACATCACGGCGCGGCCGCCCGCGGCACGCGAAAATGACGCCCGGGGCCAATTGCGTTAAGGTGCCGACCCATGGCAAAGACGACCGCTGCCGCTGCCGACATTCCCTTCGAGAAGGCGCTCGAGGAACTCGAGGCCATCGTCGCGAAGATGGAAGAGGGCAAGCTGCCGCTCGAGGAGTCTCTCGCGGCCTACCAGCGCGGGGCGGAGTTGCTGCGCCATTGCGAAGGCAAGCTCTCCGCGGCCCAGGCGCGCATCAGCATCCTGGAGGGAGAGGTTCTGAAGGACCTGCCCCCGGCCGACTCGTGAGCGCAGTCGATTTCCCGGCCTGGTCGCGCGAAGTGGCCGGCCGCATGGAGACCGTGCTGGCGAGCCTCCTGCCGGCCGCGAACATCGCTCCCGGCGCGCCTGCACGAGGCCATGCGCTACGCCACGCTGGGCGGCGGAAAGCGCGTGCGCCCGATGCTCGTCCTGGCCGCGGGCCAGGTGACCGGCGCCGACGCGGCGCGCCTCGAGATCGCCGCCGCCGCGGTGGAGACGATCCATGCCTACTCGCTCGTGCACGACGACCTGCCGTGCATGGACGACGACGTGCTGCGGCGCGGCCGGCCCACCTGCCACGTGGAGTTCGACGAGGCCATGGCCTTGCTGGCCGGCGACGCGATGCAGAGCCTCGCGTTCCAGCTGATGGCCGAGAACCGCCTGGCGGACGATCCCGCCGTGCAGCTGCGGATGATCCAGCTCTTCGCCGCAGCCTGCGGCTCGCGCGGCATGGCCGGCGGGCAGGCGATCGATCTCGACGCGGTGGGCAGGTCGCTCACGCTGCCGGAACTGGAGAACATGCACATCCACAAGACGGGTGCGCTCATCCGCGCCTCCGTCCTCCTGGGCGCGCATTGCGGCCGGACCCTGGAGAAGGCCCAGCTCGACCACCTCGACCGCTACGCAAAGTGCGTCGGCCTCGCTTTCCAGGTGGTCGACGACATCCTCGACGAGGAAGGCAGCTCCGCGACGCTGGGCAAGACCGCCGGCAAGGACCGGGAAGCGGGCAAGCCCACCTACACCAGCCTGCTCGGGGTTGCCGACGCGAAACGGCTCGCCGGCGAGCTCCTGGCCGAGGCCCGGCAGTCCCTGGCCGTCTTCGACACGCGCGCCGACCGCCTGCGCGAGCTGGCCGACTACATCGTCCACCGCGACCGCTAGCCCGGTACCAGGTACATGTACCAGGTACGTGTACCTGGTACGTCAATCAGGCCGACTTGAGGTAGCGCAGACGGCCGATGGCCACTTGCGGCAAAATGCGGGTCTGCGGCCCTCCGGCCGGCCCATGATAATGAGCGCTTACCCTCTACTCGAGACCATCAACGACCCGTCGGACTTGCGGCGCCTCGATCGCAAGCAGCTGCCGGTCCTGGCGGGCGAACTGCGCCGCTTCATCGTCGAGTCGGTCGCCGCAACCGGGGGGCACCTGTCCTCGAACCTCGGCACGGTGGAACTCACCATCGCGCTGCATTACGTGTTCGCGACCCCCGAGGACCGCCTCATCTGGGACGTGGGCCACCAGACGTACGGCCACAAGATCCTCACCGGCCGCCGCGCCGGGATGGCGAAGCTGCGCCAGAAGGGCGGCATCGCCGGCTTTCCGCGCCGCGAGGAGTCGATCTACGACGCCTTCGGCACGGCGCATTCCTCGACTTCCATCTCCGCCGCGCTGGGCATGGCCGTGGCGGCACGGCACCTCGGCCGCGACCACCGCGCCATCGCGGTGATCGGCGACGGCGCCATGACGGCCGGCATGGCCTTCGAGGCGCTGAACAACGTGAAGCAGTCGGGCACCAACATGATCGTGGTCCTGAACGACAACGACATGTCGATCTCGGAGAACGTCGGCGCGCTCAACAACTACCTCGCCAAGCTCATGTCCGGGCGCTTCTACGCCGCCACCAAGAAGACCGCCGACAAGATCCTTTCGGTGTCCCCGCCGATGAAGGAGCTCGCCAAGCGCTTCGAGGGGCACGCCAAGGGCATGATCACGCCCTCGACGCTCTTCGAGGAATTCGGTCTCAACTACACCGGGCCGATCGACGGTCACAACCTCGAAGTCCTCGTCGAGACCCTCACCAACGTGAAACGCCTCGACGGCCCGCAGTTCCTGCACGTGGTGACGAAGAAGGGACAGGGCTACCCCTTTGCCGAGGACGACCCGATCGCCTACCACGGGCCCGGCCGCTTCGACCCCGGCGTGGGGCTGGTCAAGCCCGCCGCCGCCCCCGACAAGAAGCCCCGGCCCACGTACACGCAGGTCTTCGGAGACTGGCTTTGCGACATGGCGAGGCTCGATCGCCGCGTCGTGGGCATCACGCCGGCCATGCGCGAAGGTTCCGGCATGGTGCGCTTCTCGCGCGAGTTCCCGGATCGCTACTTCGACGTCGGCATCGCCGAGCAGCATGCCGTCACCTTCGCCGCGGGGCTCGCCTGCGAAGGCATGAAGCCGGTGGTGGCCATCTACTCGACCTTCCTGCAGCGCGCCTACGACCAGCTCATCCACGACGTGGCACTCCAGAACCTGCCCGTGGTCTTCGCCCTCGACCGCGGCGGCCTCGTCGGCGCCGACGGCCCCACCCACCATGGCGCCTTCGACCTCTCCTACCTGCGCTGCATCCCGAACATGACGGTGATGGCGCCCGCGGACGAGAACGAATGCCGCCAGATGCTCTACACCGGCATCACCATCGACGGCCCGTCGGCGGTGCGCTATCCGCGTGGCGCGGGCTCCGGTGCGGAGATCGCGCAACCGATGAAGGCCGTGCCGGTGGGCGAAGGCGAGATCCGGCGCGAAGGCCGCAAGGTCGCCATCCTCGCCTTCGGCGCGATGCTGCAACCGGCGCTGGAGGCGGGCGCGGAACTCGGCGCCACCGTCGCCAACATGCGTTTCGTGAAGCCGCTCGACGACGCCCTCGTGCTGCGGCTCGCTACTACCCACGAACTCGTCGTCACCGTCGAGGAGAACGTGGTCGAAGGCGGCGCGGGCTCCGCGGTCCTCGAGTCGCTCGCGGCCCAGGGCGTCGAGGTTCCGGTGCTGCAGCTGGGCCTGCCCGACCAGTTCGTCGAACACGGCGATCCGGCACAGCTGCTGGCCGATTGCGGACTCGATGCTCCCGGAATCGCCCGCGCCATTCGTGAAAGGCTATCCCATGGCCATGCGTCCCAACGCCCCGGCATGGCGGCTTAGCGCCGCCGCACTACTCGTCGCGACCGCGATGACCCCGGCGCTCGCCGCCGACAAGCCCTGCAGCGACGCCGGCAAGGCGATCGACCGCGTGACCCACTGGGCCGCGCTGCAGAAGGCGATGCACGACTACGGCCACTGCGACAAGGGGCCCACCGGCGAAGCCTTCACCGAGGCGCTCCTGCGCGTGTACATCAGCGGCTGGCCGAAGGTGGGCGATGCCGGCCCCATCCTCGAGAAGGACGCCGCATTCAAGAGCTGGCTCGACCGGCGCCTGAGCAGCCCGGACCTGTCCCCGCAGGACTCGGGCGAGATGCGCGACCTCGCCAAGTCGAGCTGTCCCAAGGGGCAGGACAAGCTCTGCGCGGATTTCCTCTCGACCATCGAGATGGGGCGGGCGCTTTCCGCGCCGGAACTCATGCAGATCGCTCCCGAGAAGCCCGCGCCCGCCAAGAAGCCATGAGGCTCGCGGGCCGCGTGGCACTCGTGACGGGTGCTGCGAGCGGCATCGGGCTTGCCTGCGCCGAGCTCTTCGCTCGCGAAGGCGCGAAGGTCGTCCTGGCCGACGTGGCACGCGAACGCGGCGAGGCCGCGGCGCAACGCCTGAACGCCCGGGGTCTGCCTGCCGTCTTCGCACCGTGCGACGTGTCGCGCAAGGCCGATGTCGAATCCGCCGTTGCCGCCGCGGTCGCATCCTTCGGCCGCCTCGACATCCTCGTGGCCAACGCCGGCATCGTGCACGCCGCGGAATTCCTCGATCTGGCGGAGGAGGACTTCGATCGCGTGATCGCGGTGAACCTGAAGGGCGTGTTCCTCGCGGGACAGGCCGCGGCGCGCCAGATGGTGAAGCAAGGCGGCGGCGGCGCGATCGTCAACATGTCGAGCGTCAACGCGGTGCTCGCCATTCGCCAACCAGGTGCCCTACGTCGTCTCCAAGGGCGGCATCAACCAGCTCACCAAGGTGATGGCCCTCGCGCTGGCGCCGCACGGCATCCGCGTGAACGCGATCGGGCCCGGCACCATCCTCACGGAACTCGCGAAGGGCGCGGTGCTCGGCAACGCGGAAGCGGAAAGGAAGATCCTTTCACGCACGCCGATGGGGCGGATGGGCGAGCCGGAGGAGGTGGCGAAAGTGGCACTCTTCCTTGCGAGCGAGGAATCGTCGTACATGACAGGCCAGACTCTCTACCCGGATGGCGGACGGCTCGCCCTCAACTACACCGTTGCCGTCCCGTGACCCATCCGTCCACGATAGAATTCCACGCCACAAGACCGGGAGAATCCTCATGATGAAACGCAGCGCACTTTTTCTCGCCCTCGCCTGGGGCGCCACCGCCGCCCTCGCCCAGGCCCCAGCCGCGCCGGCCACTCCGGCTGCGGCACCCGCTGTCCAGGTGCCTCCGGCCAAGTGCGAGCCGAAGCCGGTCTATCCGGGCATGAAGGCGATCCAGGACGACAAGAAGCGCGAAAACTTCCAGAAGGAGATCAAGGCGTTCCAGGACTGCGTCAAGGCCTACGTCGCCGAGCGCAAGGCCTACGTCGAGGCGAGCAACGTCGCGATCCGCGCCACGGTCGAGGACCACAACGCCGTCATGGCCAAGATCCGCATCGACCAGGAAGCCGCCAAGGCGGAGTCGGAAGGCAAGTAGTCGTCACTTCACCACGCTCCTGTCCTGGCCGTAGAGGATCTTCCTTTCCTGCTCGGTGATCGGTCCGCGCGGCGCCGGATTCACTTCCTTGGCCTTCGCGTAGGCACGCGTCGTGGCGGGCCGGGCGCGAATTTCGGCGTGCCAGCGCGCCAGGTTCGGAAACGCCGCGAGATCCTGTCCCTGCCGCTCCGGAATGATCCAGGGGTACGACGCCATGTCGGCGATCGAGTACTGCCTGCCGAGGATGAAGCGGCGCCCGGCGAGCCGCTTGTCCAGCACGCCGTACAGGCGGCTCGTCTCCTTCACGTAGCGGTCGATGGCGTAGGGGATCTTCTCCGGCGCGTAGTGCGCGAAGTGGTGGTTCTGCCCCAGCATCGGGCCGAGCCCGCCCATCTGCCACATGAGCCATTCCAGCGCCTCGACCTGGCCGCGCAGGTCCTTCGGGATGAACTTCCCCGTCTTGCCGGCCAGGTAGAGCAGGATCGCGCCGGACTCGAAGACGCTGATGGCCTTGCCGCCGTCGGCCGGCGCATGGTCGACGATCGCCGGGATCTTGTTGTTGGGCGAGACGCGCAGGAATTCGGGCGCGAACTGGTCGCCCTTCGAGATGTTGATCGGGACAGGCGATACGGAAGCTTCGCCTCCTCGAGGAACAGGGTGATCTTGTGGCCGTTGGGCGTGGTCCAGTAGTAGAGGTCGATCATGCAACCCTCCTTCGGAGTGGCTTGTCCCGGTGCCAGGTTACAAGCCCGTTCATTTTCCAGAGTAACCAGGCACCTGTCCAAGCGGGCCCGTGTCGCAGCGCTTGTACTGGTCGGGCCAGGGCATCGCGACGCCGAGCGCCCGGGCGGCGTGTCGCGGCCAGTAGGGATCGCGCAGCAGCGCACGCGCGAGGAAGACGGCGTCCGCCTGCCCGGTGGCGAGGATGTGCTCCGACTGCACGGGCTCGGTGATGAGGCCGACGGCGGCGGTCGGGATGCCCGCCTCGCGCCGGATGGCCGCGGCGAAGGGCACCTGGTAGCCGGGGCCGAGGACGATCTTCTGGTCGGCCGCATTGCCGCCGCTGGAGACGTCGATCATGTCGATGCCGATCTTCTTCAGCTCGCGCGCGAACGCGATCGACTGCTCGATGTCCCAGCCGCCCTCCTTCCAGTCGCTGGCGGAGATGCGCACGAGGACGGGCAGGTCGCGCGGCCACGCCTCGCGCACCGCCTGCGCCACGGCCAGCGGAAAGCGCATGCGGTTGGCGAGCGAGCCGCCGTAATCGTCGCTGCGCCGGTTGGATAGCGGCGACAGGAACTCGTGCAGCAGGTAGCCGTGCGCGGCGTGCACTTCCGCGACCGCGAAGCCCGCCTGCAGCGCGCGGTCGGCGGCGAGACGGAAGTCGGCCACGCAGGCTTCCATGTCGGCCGCTCCCATCGCGCGCGGCGCCGGATAGGTTCCGAACGCCAACCTCGCTCGGGCCCAGCGTCTGCCAGCCGCCGGCGCCGGGTACCAGCGGCTTGCCGCCGTTCCACGGCTTGTCGCAGGCGGCCTTGCGGCCTGCGTGCGCGATCTGGATGCCGGGCACGGCACCCTGCGCCTTGATGAAGGCCGTGATCCGCTGCCACGCGGCGACCTGCGCGTGCGACCAGATGCCCGCATCCCAGGGCGTGATGCGGCCTTCGGGGGAGACGCTCGCGGCCTCGGTGATGACGAGCCCGGCGCCGCCGACGGCGCGGCTGCCGAGGTGCACGAGATGCCAGTCGTTCGGGATGCCGTCCTCGGCCGAGTACTGGCACATGGGCGAGACGAAGATGCGGTTGGCGATCGTGACCGAGCGCAGCGTGAGGGGGCTGAAGAGGAGGGACATGGGGGTGCGGGGGAGTCGAGCCGGGAGGATGCAATCTAGCACGGCGGCCGCGGAAGTTCCGCGACGCTCGGTTAGAATCGCTGCAACCCCGATGAGACCCACCAGATGAAACGGATTGCCGCCGCGCTCGTCGCCATCGCGGCACTTTCGGCCCACGCGCAGTCCGCCACTTTCGCGATCGCCATCCACGGCGGGGCAGGCAACTTCACGCGGGCCGACTTGCCGCCGGAAACCGAAAGGCAGCGGCTGGCGGTGCTCGCCGAATCGCTCGAGGCGGGCCGCCGCGTGCTCGCCGCCGGCGGCACGAGCGTCGATGCGGTGGTGGCCGCCGTCCGGGTCCTGGAGGACTCGCCGCACTTCAATGCCGGCAAGGGCTCCGTGTTCACGGCCGAGGGCACCAACGAGATGGACGCCTCGATCATGGAGGGCGGCGGCCGCCGCGCCGGCGCCGTCGCGGGCGTCACCACGGTGAAGAACCCGATCACCGCGGCGCGCGCCGTGATGGACAAGTCGCGTCACGTGATGCTGGCGGGGCGGGGCGCGGATGCGTTCGCGAAGGAGCAGGGGCTCGAGATCGTCGATCCCTCCTACTTCCGCACGCAGGAGCGCTGGGACCAGTTGCAGCGCGCGAAGGAGCGCGCCGGCACGCCGCTCGACCATGACGCGCCGAAAGCCGGCGCCGCGAAGAAGACCGCCGCCCTGTCCGGGGACGAGAAGTACGGCACGGTCGGCGCCGTCGCCCTCGACAAGGCCGGCAACCTCGCCGCCGCCACGTCGACGGGCGGCATCGCCAACAAGCGCTACGGGCGCGTCGGCGACTCGCCCGTCATCGGCGCGGGGACGTGGGCCGAGAACGAGAGCGTGGCCGTCTCCATGACCGGCACGGGCGAGACGATCCTGCGCAGCGCGGCCGCCCACGACGTCGCCGCACTGGTGAAGTACAAGGGCTACACGCCGCAGAAGGCCGCCGACGAAGCGCTCGCGAAGGTGAAGGCCCTCGACGGGCGCGCCGGCGCGATCGTGATGGACCGCACGGGCGAGGTGGCGTTCTCCTTCAACACGACCGCCATGTACCGCGGCTACGCGAAGGGCTCCGCAGCGGCCGAGGTCCGCATCTACCGCTAGATGAGCGCCATCACCATCCGCGCCGGGCCGCGGGCGATGGCCGCGATCGCCCGGGACGGGCTGCGCGCCGCCGACATCGCCGTCGTCCCCGGCGCCGCCGGCGGCCCCAAGGCGCTGGGTCTCCACGGCCTCGACCTGGCGCTGTTCGGCGAATGGTTCGCGGGTGCCCCGCGCGTGCGCCACCTCGTCGGCGCCTCGATCGGGGCGTGGCGATTCGCCGCCGCGTGCCGGCCCGATCCCGTCGCCGGGCTCACCGAGCTGGCGCGACTCTATGCCGAACAGCGCTATCCGCCGCGACCCGGCGCGGCGCTCGTCACGCGCTCGGTGCGCGAGATGCTGGGCCTGCTTTTCGACGGGCACGAGCAGGAAATCCTGGCCAATCCCGCCTACCGCCTGCACATCCTCGCCGTGCGCGGGCGCGGATTGCTCACGCGGGATGCCGGAGTGCGCCGCACCGTCGGCTTCGGCGCTGCGGTGTTCGCGAACATCGCGGGGCGCCGGCACCTGCGGCACTTCCTCGAGCGCACGGTGTTCCACGACGCCCGCGAACGTCCGCCCTTTCTCGAGGACGCGGGCGTGGCCGGGAACCTCCTTCCCGCGAACGGCGCGGCCCCGATCCGCTTCGACGCCTTCCACACCCATGCCGTGGCACTCGACCGCGACAACCTGCGCGAGGCCCTCGTCGCCTCCGCCGCGATTCCGACTGCTGATCGAGGCGGTGCGCCGACATCCCGCGCGCGCCGGCCGGCCTTTACTGGGACGGCGGGCTCATCGACTATCACCTGCATTTGCCCTATTCGCGCAGCCCCGGGCTGGTCCTCTACCCCCACTTCACCGATCGCATCATTCCGGGCTGGCTCGACAAGGCGCTGCCGTGGCGCAGGGCGCGCGGCGAATGGCTGGACAACGTGATCCTCGTCTCGCCGTCGCGCGATTACCTCGCGCGGCTGCCGTTCGGCAAGCTCCCCGACCGCAGGGATTTCCGGCGCTTCGAGACCGACTACGCGGGGCGCCTCGCCTACTGGAAGAAGGCGATCGCCGAAAGCCGGCGGCTGGGCGACGAGTTCCTCGCCTTCGCGGAGCGTCCCGATCCCGCGCGCGTCCTTCCGCTCTAGCCGATCGACCGCGCCGCCGCTTCCGGCCACCGCATCCCGCGGTGTAATCTGGTGCGCCGCCCCTGAACGAACCGCAGAAAGCGCCGATGCTCTCCCTGGAAGGCCTGATCGCCCACCATGCCCGCTACCGCGGCGACCTTCCCGCCGTCACGTTCGCGGGGGAGACGATCACGTGGCGGTCATTCGCCGGGCGCGTGAATCGCGTGGCGAACCTCCTCCTCGCGCTCGGCATCCGGCCGGGCGACCGGGTCGCGACCGTGCTCGGGAATTGCCGCGAACTGCTGGAGATCTACTGGGCCGTTCCGACGATCGGTGCCGTGCTGGTGCCCCTGTCGCCGCTGCTGAATGCGCCGGGTCTTGCGAGCCTGCTGCGGGACAGCGGCGCGCGCGCGGTCTTCACGCAACGCTCGATGCTGGCGGAGTTCCGCGCGCTCGGTGACACGCTCGGCGAGGATCTCGGCAGCCGTCGCTTCCTCGTCGACGGCGAGGCCCCCGGGTTCACGTGCCTACGCCGAGGGCGTGTCCGCCGCCGCGCCAGATGCGCCGGCAATCCGGGTCTCGCAGGATGCGCTCTTCAACATCATGTACACGAGCGGCACGACAGGCGCCCCCAAGGGCATCCAGCACACGCACTTCATCCGCGCGATGTACGCCCTCACGATGGCGCCAGCCTGGCGCATGACACCGGAGTCGGTGGTGATGCACGCCGGCGCCATCGTCTTCAACGGCGCGTTCGTGACCCTCATGCCGGCCTTCTACCTCGGCGCACGCTACGTGCTCATGCAGGCCTTCGATCCCGAGGACGCGATCGCGACCATCGCGCGCGAGCGGGTCACCCACACGATGCTCGTGCCGGCGCAGATCATCGCGATCCTCGCCTCGCCCGCGTTCGATCCCGCGAAGCTGGCCTCGCTCGAGATGATCCTGTCGCTCGGCGCGCCGCTCCTGCAGGAGCACAAGGACCGCCTGAACGCGCTGCTCCCCGGCCGCTTCCACGAGCTCTACGGACTGACCGAGGGGTTCGTGACGATCCTCGACAAGCGCGATGCGCGAGCGAAGTCCGGCTCGGTCGGCGTGCCGCCGGTGTTCTGCGAGCTGCGCATCGTCGACGAGGCCGGACGCGACGTGCCCGTGGGCGAGGTAGGCGAGATCGTCGGGCGCAGCCCCATCCTGATGACCGGCTACGCGGGCCGCGACGACCTCACGGCGGCCGCGGTCCGCGATGGGTGGCTGTTCTCGGGCGACATGGGCCGCGTCGACGAGGAGGGTTTCCTGTACCTGGTCGACCGCAAGAAGGACATGATCGACTCGGGCGGGGTGAAGGTGTACCCGAAGGACGTCGAGGAGATCGCCGCGCGCCATCCGGCGGTGCGGGAGGTGGCGGTGTTCGGCGTGCCGCACGAGAAGTGGGGCGAGACGCCCGTGGCGGCGGTGACGCTCGCTGCAGCCGGATGCGGCCACGGCGGAGGAACTGCGCGACTGGATCAATGCCCGGGTAGCGGCCCGCTACCAGCGCGTCTCGGAGGTCGTGATCCATGCCGACTTCCCGCGCAGCGCGGCGGGCAAGACGCTCAAGCGCGAGCTGCGCGCCCGTACTGGAAGGACCGGGGGCGGACGATCTGACTCGCGCCTCCTCGCGGCGAGTACGCGCCGCGCGGGCCTCACTTGCCGGGGCCGCGCAGCCGACCGACGATGCCCGAGGGAAACCAGTACACGCAGGCGATGAAGAGGAGCCCCATCCACAGCATCCAGCGGTCCGGATGCAACGCCTTGGCGAGCAGGGGAACGGCGACGAGGGCCTCCGAGGCCCGCCCCATCCCGGCCTGGAGGTAGTTCTGGGCGAGGATGAAGAGGACCGAGCCGATCACCGCGCCGTACATGCGTGCCCATGCCGCCGATGACCACGATGAGCAGGATGTCGGTCATCACCTCGAAGCTGCAGCATCGTCTTCGGGCCGACGTAGCGCAGCCACAGCGCCATGAGCACGCCGGCGAGCGTGGCCACGAGCGCGGCGATGCAGTTGGCCAGCGTCCGGTAGACCACGGTGCGATAGCCCAGGGACTCGGCGCGGAAGTCGTTCTCGCGGATGGCCTGCAGCACGCGGCCGAAGTGCGAATTGACCACCCGCAGCAGGATCAGGAACAGCGCGATCGTAGCAGAGTACACGCAGGTAGTAGGTGATGAGGCGCCCGTCGATGGCGCGGCCGAGGAGGTCCGCCTCGAGCAGCCGGTAGCCGGGTGTGAGCAGCTCCGGGACGGCGAAGGTACTTGCCGTCCTCGCCGCCGGTGAAGTCGGAGAGCTGCGAAGCGAGGACGCTGAAGGCCGAGGCCACGGCGAGCGTGATCATCGCGAAGAAGAGCGCCCGCACCCGCAGCGAGACGAGGCCGATCGCCAGCGCCAGCACCAGCGCCACCAGCAAGCGCGGTCGCGACCCCGGCGAACATCGCCCACCAGGTGGGGCCCATCGCCGCGAGCGCCAGCCCCACGCCGTAGGCGCCGATCCCGTAGAACATGGTGTGGGCGAACGACACGATCCCGGTGTAGCCGAGCAGCAGGTCGTAGGAGGCCACCAGGACGATGAACACGCAGATGGTCGCCGCGGTGTTGAGCGAGCGCGCCCCGCTCACGGCGAAAGGGGCCATCGCGAGACCGACCACGATGACGACGAGGAGCGCGGCGAGCAGGCGGCTGCGCGGCAGGTCGTCGGAAAGGAGTGTGCGGATCAAGCGGTCCGCCTCAGCGTTTCGCCACGGCGTAGAGCCCGGCGGGACGCCACAGCAGGATCGCCACCATGAGCAGGATGTTGGAGGCGAGCGCCAGCTTCGGCGCGAGGAATCCGGCGTAGTTCGCCACCAGCGCGGTGAGCAGCGCGCCGACGAAGCAGCCGCCGACCGAGCCCAGCCCGCCGATGATGATGACGATGAACACCATCACCACGATCTCGCCGCCCATCGACGCCGTGAGCATCTCGCGGTACAGCCCCCACAGGACGCCGCCCAGCCCGGCGAGCGCGGATCCGGCCACGAACACGCCGACGAAGAGGCGCCGGATCCGGTAGCCCAGGGCCTCCACCATCGCGCCGTTCTCGACGCCCGGCGCGGATCAGCAGGCCGATCCGCGTGCGGTTCAGGACCAGGAGCATGACCGCGAAGACGGCGAGCCCGATGGCCACCGCGAGCAGGCGGTACTTCTCGATCGCGACGTCGCCCAGCACGAACGCGCCGCGCAGGGTCTCGGGCAGCGGCAGGGGAATCTGCTCCGGGCCCCAGATCACGCTGAGGAGCTGCTCGGCGACGATCGCGCCACCCATCGTGATCAGGATCTGCCGCAGGTGCTGCCCGTACACGGGCCGGACGATGGAGGCGCTCGAAGATCCAGCCCGACGATGCCGGTGGCGATCATCGCGACGACGATGGCGAGCGCCACGGCCGCCAGGTTCAGCGCGCAGCGAATCGGCGCTCGGTCCAGCCGCTCAGGGGCAGCAGCACCAGCGTTGCCGCATAGGCTCCCACCGAGACGAAGGCGCCGTGGCCGAAATTGAGCACGTCCATCAGGCCGAAGACCAGCGTGAGGCCGCTCGCCATGATGAAGATCATCATGCCCATGGCGAGCCCGGCGACGGTGAGCGTCACCCAGGCGGGGAAGCTGCCCACGAGGGGCAGCATCGCGATCGCGACGACCGGCACCAGCAGGAGCGGGGCGAGATCCGCGCGCCGCGCCGGGCAGCGCTTCGCCGGCGGGCGCCGGCGCGACACGAGGTCGTCCTTCACGCGTGCGCCTCCAGGGCAAGCCCGAGCAGGCGCGACTGCAGCGCCCGGTCGGCGGCGAACTCGGGCATCGATCCCGCATGCACGATGCGGCCGTCATCCATCACGGCGACGTGATCGCCCAGGCGCTTCACGAAGCTCACGTTCTGCTCGACCAGCAGGATCGTCGTTCCCGTCGCCTTCAGCTCCCGGAACGCGGCGAGCAGGCTCTGCGACGATGGCCGGTGCGAGACCCTTGGTGGGCTCGTCGACGAGCAGGAGCCGGCGCGGCTCGACGATCGCGCGGGCGATGGCCACCATCTGCTTCTGCCCGCCGGAGAGGTTGCCGGCCGGGCAGTTCCAGAACTTCTTCAGCGCCGGCAGGAAGCCGACGATCCACTCCAGCCGCTGCGGATCCATCTTCGCCTGCCGCGCGCCGAGGAGGAGGTTCTCGCGCACCGTGAGGTCGGAGAAGACCGCCATGCTCTCGGGCACGTAGGCGATGCCGGCGCGCGCGATCTCGGGGGTGGCCAGTGCCGCGATGTCGCGCCCGTCGAAGCGCAGCTTGCCCGCGGCTCGCCTTCCACAGGCCCATGATCGTCCGCAACGTCGTCGTCTTGCCGGCGCCGTTGCGCCCGAGGAGCACCGTCATCCGGCCCTCGGGGACCGCGAGGTCGACGCCCTGCAGGATGTGGTACTGGCCGATGTGCGTATGCACGCCGGAGAGCTCGAGCAGCGCCTCAGCCATCATCGCGCGCTCCGTTGCCCAGGTAGGCCTCCTGGACGATGGGCGAGGCCATCACCTCGGCGGGATTGCCGTCGGCCACGAGGCGGCCGTCGTGCAGGACCAGGATCCGGTCGGCCAGCGAGCGCACGACCTCCAGCTTGTGCTCGACCAGCAGGATGGTGCGGTCGCCCTGCGCCTTGATGTGGTGGATCAGCTCGAGCACGATCGGCACTTCGTCCATGCTCATGCCGGCGGTGGGCTCGTCGAACATCAGGACCTGCGGCTCCAGGGCGAGGAGGACCGCCACCTCGAGCTTGCGCTGCTCGCCGTGCGAGAGCGAGGCGGCGGGGGCGAGCCGCCGGTCGGCCAGCGCGACACGGTGAAGGTAGTGCTCGGCCTTCTCGATCAGCTCGACGTGCCGCGACCAGAGGGAGAAAAGGTTCAGCCCCATGCGGGCACGGCTCTGCACGGCGAGCCGCACGTTCTCCAGCACCGTCAGGTTGGGAAAGAGATTCGTGAGCTGGAAGGCGCGCCCGATGCCGCGTTGCGCGCGCTGCGGAGCGCCCAGTCGCGTGATGTCCTCGCCGAACAGGTGAACCGAACCCGCGCTCGCCGCGCAGCTGCCCGGAAATGAGGTTGAAGTACGTGGTCTTGCCCGCCCCGTTCGGGCCGACGATCGCGGTCAGCGTCCCGGGCAGGAAGTCCGCCGATCACGGCGTTCACCGCGACATGGCCGCCGAAGCGCACGGTGAGGCCGTGCGTCGAGAGCACTGGATGCGTGACGGGCAGCGCGGACATGGCCTTGCTGCTCGCGGCGTTCAGCGCTTGTTGCGGATCGGAACGCGGCAGCTCGCTGGCGGGAATCTCGCGCACCAGCTCGAGCAGGTCCCACTCCCCCTTCTGCTCCTTCTTGATCCGGAAGTGGTACATCGACTGCATCGCCTGGTGGTCCTCCTGGCGGAACGTCATCCTGCCCTTCGGCGTGTCGAAGTCCATGCCTTCCATCGCGGCGATCAGTTTCTCGGTCTCCGCGGACGGCACCTTCTTCAACGCGGTGACCACGGCGCTGGCGGCTGCGAAGCCCCCCGCGGTGAACATGTCCGGCGGAGTCTTGTAGCGCTTCGTGTGCTCGGCCACCAGCCAGTCGTTCATCGGGTTCTTCGGGAACCCGTAGTAGTAGAAGATCGAGCCCTCGGTCCCGGCGTAGCTTTTCCAGGTCTTCAGCACGGGCAGGATGTTGCCGCCCGGCGCGAGCGTGATCCCGTAGCGTTCGGGCTTCAGGTCGGCGATCTTGCCCAGCGGGTGCGGGCCGGCCCAGACGATGACGAGGATCCGCGGCGCGGGCTTCGACTTCATCGCGTCGAAGATGCGCTGCACGGGCGCGGTGAAGTCGGTGGTGTTCTGCGGCGCGTACTCCTCGTGCACGATCTTCGCCTTGCTCCCATGGTCGCGAGCGCATCCTTGCGCGGCCTTGACGCCTTCGCGGCCGAAGGCGTAGTCCTGCGCCAGGAACGCGATGCTCGCCTCGCCCATGAAGGTCGCGGCAGCGGCCAGGCCGTCCTGCGTCGAGTTGCGGCTGGTGCGGAAGATGTAGCGGTTCCACTTCTCGCCGTGATGCTGTCGGCCACCGCCGGCTCGACGATCAGGATCTTCTTGTACTCCTGCGCCACCGGCAGCATCGCGAGCGTGGCTCCAGAGGATGTCGTGCCCACCGCGATCGCCACCTTGTCGTCGCCGTAGGCCTCCGCCAGCGCGGCCCTGGCGAGGTCGGGCTTCAACTGGTCGTCCTTCACCAGGACCTTGAGCTTGCGGCCGTTCAGTTCCATCTTCCCGCCGGTCAGGTATTCCAGGCCCATCATGAATCCGGTTTCCGTCTCCTTCGCATACGCCTCGAACGGGCCGGTCTTGCCCAGGATGAGGGCGATGCGCAGCTCCTGGCCGCTTGCGGCACCGGTTGCCGCCCAGAGGACGAGCGCCATGGCAAGAGTACGAAGGATCAAGTTGATCTCCCTGGAGTGCGTGTGTTTCGCTTCGCGCGACCCGCCGCGACCTGCGGCGCGGGTTCGCAGACGCGCCGGAATCCGGCCGCGATGAAGGGCACCATCCGTCCGTAGATGGCCTTTGCGTCGGTGGAGGCGCACAGCGCCCCCGGACAGGCGGTCGATGCGCCCGGTCTCGGAAAGACTCAGGGTCAGCGCGCCGGACAGGAAGTGGTAGCACCAGAACAGGTTGGCCTCGTCCGCGTCCGGCATGCACCTGCGCAACAGGTCGATCAGGCGGCGAATGACCGGATCGAAGAACCGCGTCATCATCTCGCCGCCCCATTGCGCATTGCTGTTGACCAGCGCGACCAGCCGGAAGTAGTTCTTCCAGCCCGGGTCGCCCTCGATCGCGCGGCGCAGGATCGGCTCGAGGAAGGCCTCGATGCACCCTTCGACGGTGATGCGCTCGCCGGCCGCGAGCGCATAGGCGTCCATGGACCGGATGCGCTCGTCGTTCAGCACCTCCGCGCGCCGGTCGAAGACGGCGTCGAAGATCCCCTGCTTGCTCTCGAAATAGTAGTGCAGGAGCGCCGGGTCCACGTGGGCGGACCGCGCCACCTCGCGTATGGTGACGCCGTGGAATCCATGGCTGCGAGAAAAGCGCCTCCGCGTGGTCGAGGAGGTGCTCGCGCATCTCGACCACCGCCTTGGGCGCGCGCACCGGGCGGCCACGCTTCACGCCGACTTTCCGGCTCGTTGCATCATGCGATCATTCCAGAAAGTCGGCTGCGCTACGGGACGCTCGCGAGGAAGCCCGACAACGCGGCCTGCGCGGCGGGCTCCATGAGCATGGGTGCATGGCCGATGCCGGGCACTTCGGCGTATTGCAGGCCGGGAGCGGCACGCCGCATGTACTGCGCCCCCTCCTCGTCCAGGATGTCGGAGTTCGCGCCGCGGATCAACAGCGTCGGGCGGTTACGGGCCAGCCGGCGATAGAGCAGCTTCGCAATCAGCGAAGTCGGCTTGAGCTTCGCACCCTGCACCGAGGTGGCGATCTGCGGGTCGTAGTCGAGGACGGGGCGCCCGGACTCGTCGGCGCGGAACGTGCGCCTCGCCCAGACGTGCCAGTCGTCCATCGTGTTGTCCGGGAACGCGACCTCGTTGATGGACTTGATGTAGGCCGCGGCGTCATCCCAGGTTTCGACGGGGCGGCCCTTGCCGACATAGCCCTTGATCCGGTCCAGGCCCGCCATCGCGATCACGGGCCCGACGTCGTTCAGCACGGCCGCGGCGATGGCGCGCAAGCCGCTTCATCGCGATCGCCATCGTGATGATGCCGCCCATGGAGGTGCCGATGAAGACGGCACGTGCGATGCCGGCATCGTCGAGGAGCTTCAGCACGTCGGCCGCGTACACGCGCGGGTTGTAGCGCCGCGGGATCCGGATCGCGCGCCGAGCGGCCGCGGCCGCGGATGTCGACCGCGATGACGCGCCGGCCCTGCGCCGCGATCCACGGCGCGACGTCCTCGAAATCGGCCGAGTTGCGGGTGAGTCCGTGGATGCACACGACGGGGCAGCGCGCCGGGCCGCCGCTGCCGGCGTAGTCACGGGCGTAGAGCGAGACGTCGCCCTCGCCCTTCCAGGTCAGGTCGACGTATGTGGTCATGGTGCCTCCAGGGGGTCGCGGAAGGCGCCCGGCGGCGCCTCGCGGGCCATCCGGTCCGGTCAGAACGTAAGGCTGCCGACGAACTTGACCGTGCGCGGATCGCCGTAGAAGGCGGTGACGAGGTTGGGGTAGAACCCCGCGAACGGATAGCCCGCCACCTTGTAGCGCTTGTCGGTGAGGTTGCGCCCGACAACCCCGGCCGTGATCCGTCGGTCCTTGCTCGTCCAGATGAGGCTCGCATCCACCAGCGTGAAGCCGTTTTGCGCGAGCATCTGGGCTTGCGGCACGACGGGGTCGAGTGACGCGATCCCGGTCGGCCGGACGATTTCCGACTGGTAGACCTTGCTCTTGTACGACGCCGTGCCCTGCAGCACGAGGCCGCCGCTCCTGCCGAAGAGCCCGAGTGGCCAGTCGTAGGCGGCGGTGATGCTTGCCTGCCGTTCCGGCGTGTTCTGGAACTCGGCACTGGAGGCGATGTTCACGAGGGCCGCGGCGCTGCCGGTGAGGCCGTTCGCGACGATCCATTCCTTGTACTCGGCGTTGATGAAGCCGAGCATGCCGCTCAGCGTGAACTGGTCGGTGACGCGGGCCACGCCTTCGAACTCCAGGCCCATCACCTTGGCCTTGCCGGCGTTGGTCACGTTTCCGGCAAAGCCGTTGATGTTCCCGGCGGCGTCGTAAGTGGGGATCGAGCCGGGGATCTGGACGTTCTCGTAGTCCATGTAGAACGCGGCGATGTTGGTCTGGATCCGGCCGCCATTGAACGCGGACTTGAGGCCGACCTCCCAGTTGGCGACCTCCTCCGGCTCCACGCCCTTGCGCTTCTCGAGCGATGTCGCGCTGTTGGGGTTGCCGCCGAGGTCCATGCGCGGATCGAACATCCCGCCCTTGAAGCCCTCGGAGTACGAGCCGTACAGGTTCTGCTGGGGCGCGAACTTCCAGCCGATGCCGATCTTGGGCGTGAACTTGGTGTCGGTCCGGTCGAGGTCGCTCTTCTGCATGTCCGTGTTGACCACGAGCCCGACGGCGGCGGGGTTGCCGAGCGTCGGCGATCCGGCCATGCCGAGGTAGTTGCGCTTGTAGATGCGCGCTTCGCGCTGGTCGCTCGTGTAGCGGCCTCCGAGCGTGACGTTGACCTTGTCCGAGAAGTCGTAGCTCACGTCGGCGAACGCCGCCCAGGTCGTCGTGTCGATGTCGGCCATCGTGTAGAGCGACAGGCCCTGCGGCACGACCGCGTTGTAGAGCACGTCGAACTCGGCGAACGCGTTCGCCTTCATGAAGTACGCGCCGGCCACGCCCTGCCACTTCGAGCCGGTGTAGGTGAACTGGAATTCCTGGCTCGTCTGGTCGTCGTGGTACAGCGCCGGCGCCTCGAACAGGGTGCTGTTGAGCGAGTCGAAGTCGATCGGCGCCATGGACTCGCCCTTGCGGTGCGCGGTGATCGACTTGAACGAGAGGTGCGGGTTGATCGCCCAATCCACCAGCAGCGACTCGCCGCCCGTCGTGACTTCCTGCTCCTTGCCGAGGACGGTATAGAGGTTGGCGTGCGTGTCGTAGTTGCCGGAGAGCACCGCCTCGTTGCCGGGAGGAGTGCCCGGCAGCAGGCGATAGCCCTGCTTGGGAAGCGAGTCGTCCTGCGTGCGATCGGCCGCAATGCGGATGAAGAGGCTGCTCGAGGGCGTGAACTCGACGCTCACGCGGCCGGCCAGCACGTCCTTGTTGTAGTTCTCCCTGCCATTCACGACGTTCGTGCCGTAGCCGTCGTGGTTGAACGAGGCCACCGAGGCGCCGATGCGGACGCTGTCGGAAAGGGCGAAGTTGCCGCGAGCGACCAGGTCCTGCTCGCCATAGTTCCCGAGCATGACCTTGACGTTGAGCTCGGACTTCGCCGACAGCCGCTTGGTCACGTACTTGACCGCGCCGCCGATGGTGTTGCGACCGTAGAGCGTGCCTTGCGGTCCGCGCAGGATCTCGATGCGGTCGAGGTCGTAGATGTCCTGCAGCGCCCCCTGCGGACGCGCCAGGTAGATGTCGTCGAGGTAGATGCCCACGCCCTGCTCGTAGCCAGGCACCGGGTCCTGCTGGCCGACGCCGCGGATGAACGCCGTGAGCGTCGAGTTCGTCGCACGCGAGGTCTTCAGGGTCGTGTTCGGGACCAGGTCGGCGATGCCCGTGATGTCCTGGATGCCCGCCTGCTCGATGGCCGCACCGGAAAAGGCGCTGACGGCGCCCGGAACGTCCTGGATGAGCTCTTCGCGGCGCCGCGCGGTGACGACGATCTGCTCGACCGCACGGCCCCGTCTGTCTTCGCTTCCGGCGTCCGGGGACTGCGCCGTGCGCCGGGTCGACGAAGGCGCCTTGCGCAAGGGCGAGCGCGACGGCGGTACGCAACAACGGGATCGGGTGCTTCCGACTGGTTGCCATGGACTCCTCCTCTGGAATGGCCCGCCTGCCTCTTTCGGGCGGCGTGTGGGTGCGGAATCTAAATCACGTATTGATCCACGTCAATAAATTTATTCATTGATGAACGAATTAATTTTATCAAATAATTAATCGAGTTATGAATTCATCGGGCGGAGAATGACGTCCGTGGCCCGCTCTTGCCGCGGGTGCCGAGGCCCGGCCGGCGATGCTGCCCGGAGCGGCGCGGCACCGCAATGGAGCAATCAGGCTCACTCTGTGCACTCAGTCGCAGGCGACGAGGTCGCAGCTGGCGCGCGCCGATGCGCGCCCACTTCCGCGTTTCGTCGTCGACGCACGCGCGCCGCCTCCTCCGGCGAGGAGCCGACGGGATCGATCCACTGCCGGTCCCAAAGCGTCGCCTTCAGTTCCGGCGCGCGAATGATGCGCACGAGTTCGGCGTGGAGGCGCGCGACCGCTTCCGGCGGCGTCTTCGCCGGGACCACGATGGCCATCCAGACCGGCGCCGCGAATCCCGGGAAGCCGGACTCGGCCACCGTGGGCACGTCGGGCAGGAGTGGCGAGCGCCGCGTCCCCGTCTGCGCGACGACGCGAACCCTGCCTTCGCGCAGGTGCGGAAGCAACGCCGTCGGATTGAGGGAGAGCAGCTGCACGTCGCCCGGCCAGGAGCGCCGCCACCGCCGCCGCGCCGCCGTTGTAGGGAATGTGCACCGTCGCGATGCCGGCCGCGGCATTGAGGCTCTCCATCGAGAGCTGCGACACGCTGCCCTTGCCGACGGAGGCGAAGTTGAGCCTGCCGGGCTGCGCCTTCGCCTTCGCCACCACCTGCGCGAGCGTGGTCGCGCCGAGCGACGGGTGCACGGCGATGAGGTTCGGCGAGGTGCCGACCAGCGTCACGAAGGCGAAATCGCGCGCGACGTCGTAGGGCAGGCCCGTCGCCAGCGCCGGGCTCACCGCGAGCGGGCCGTTGGTGCCCATGAGGAGCGTGTGCCCGTCCGGCGCGCTCTTCGCGACCGCCTCGGCAGCGACGATGCCGCCCGCGCCGGGCCGGTTCTCGATGACCACGGGCTGCCCGAGCGCCCTGGCGAGCGGGACGGCGAGTGTGCGTGCCACCACATCCGGCTGTCCTCCGGGCGCGAAGGGCACGACCAATCGCAGCGGGCGCGTCGGCTGCCACTGCGCGCTCGCTGCGCAGGCGAACGTTGCCAGCAGCAGGCCGGCGAGGGCCCTGCGCCAGGACGCGGCCATCAACTCGCGCCCGGCGTCGGCGCTGCGCCGTGCCTCGAGCAGTTCGCGCAGGTCGCGCGGAAGCAGGGACTGCAGGCGGCTGGCGAGGCGCGCCTCGTTGCGCTGCCACCACACGCCCGCGCCGATGATCGCCAGCCCGATGAAGGTCAGCACGACCGTGAAGGCGAGGCTGTCGCTGAAGTAGGTCCGCGAGATGCTCCCGAGGCCGATCGCCACGCCGATCCCGCCGAACACCGCGAAGGCACGCCGCACCAGCATCGCTCCGGCCAGGACGAGCGCCGCATTGATCGCGATGTAGAGGAGCTTGCCGGGCAGCCCGCGCGACTCGAGCAGCGTCAGCCCGCCCAGGAACGTCGCCAGGCCGAAGAGATAGAGCCAGAACGCGTAGTCGCGCGAGTAGCGGCTGCGCAGGTCCACGAAGAGGGCCACGAGGATCATCGCGGCGCCGAAGGCGATCGAGATCCACTTGCGCAGCGTCCACACCGGTTCGCTCCAGGGATCCGCGCCGCCGGCGAGGAGCGGCGTGAGGTCCATGCCCATGTACCACAGCGTCACCGCGATGGGCATCACGAGGAAGGCGTAGCGGAAGCGGCGCAGGACGACGACCCCGGCGGCGAGCGGTGGCGAACTCCATGAGGATCCAGCGCCAGTCGATGCGGTAGTGGTAGTCGCGATAGCTGCCGGCGCGCGCGCCCTCCGCCGGCCAGTAGCCCAGCAGGTGCTGCGTCGCGTAGACGGCGAGCGGCACGACGGCGATGAGGAGGGTGCCCATGAGTGCCGCCGGAACGGGGAGCGCGCGGCGCTCGAACCAGACGGCCAGCGCCCACGCGAGCACGGCGTAGCACAGCGCCGTGGCGAGGAGCCCGCCGGCGCCGATGCGCTCCCACGCGAGCGTCATGAAGAGCGACAGCGCCCCGATCGCGATCATCCCCCCGAGGTAGTAGAGGACGTGCGTGAAGGTGAAGCGCGCCCGGGCGGGATCGTGGCCCGCGGGCTGCGCGCCCTGCGCGAGGAAGACATGCAGCGCCGCGGCCTGGGCCGGCGTGATAAGGCCGGCGGCGGCGGCCTCGTCGAGCTTCGATCTCGGGACCACGGCAGCCTCCTCGTGCGCCGTTGCCGGCGCTCAGTAGTTGAGTATCGGTGCGAGCCAGCGCTCGCAGGCCGCGAGATCCATGCCCTTGCGGTGCGCGTAGTCGGCAACCTGGTCGCGCTCGATCTTGCCGACGGCAAAGTAACGCGATTCGGGATGCGAAAAGTAGAAACCGCTCACCGCCGCCGTCGGCAGCATCGCATAGGACTCGGTGAGCGTGATGCCGGCGTTCTTCCCCGCCTCCAGCAGGCCGAAGAGCTCGCCCTTCTCGGTGTGGTCCGGGCAGGCCGGATAGCCCGGCGCGGGACGGATGCCCGTGTACTTCTCCGCGACCAGCTCCGGGCTGGAGAGGCTCTCGTTCGCCGCGTAGCCCCAGTATTCCGTGCGCACGCGCTGGTGCAGGTGCTCGGCGAACGCTTCCGCGAGGCGGTCTGCCAGCGCCTTCAGCATGATCGCGGAAAAGTCGTCGTGCTTCGCCGCGAACTCCTCGAGCTTCGCCTCGATGCCCATGCCCGCCGTCACCGCGAAGGCGCCGAGGTAGTCGGCCACGCCGCGTGTCCTTGGGTGCGACGAAGTCCGCGAGGCACTGGTTGGGGTTGCCGGCGGGCTTCAGGTTCTGCTGGCGCAGGTTGTGCCAGGTCATCAGGACGTGGCTGCGCGTCTCGTCGGCATAGATCTCGATGTCGTCGCCGACGGCGTTGGCGGGCCAGAGACCCAGCACCGCGTTGGCGGTGAGCCAGCGCCCTCTCACGAGGCGCTCGAGCATCGCCTGCCCATCGCGGAAGACGTTGCGCGCCGCCTCGCCGACCACCGCGTCCTCGAGGATCGCCGGATAGGGCCCGGCCAGATCCCAGGCCTGGAAGAACGGCGCCCAGTCGATGAACGGCACGAGCTTCTCGAGCGGGTAGTTCTTCAGCGCGAGGAGCCCGCGTTGCCGCGGCTTCGGCGGCGCGTAGCCTGCCCAGTCGAGCTTCACGGCATTGGCGCGCGCCGCCTCCAGCGGGATCGACTTCTGCCCGGTCTTCTTCGCGTGCGCCTCGCGCACCTTCACGTAGTCCTCGCGCACCTGGTTCACGAACGGGTCACGCTGGTCCTCGCTCACCAGGCTCGTGGCCACACCCACCGCCCGCGAGGCATCCGGCACCCAGACCGTCGGGCCGGAATAGTGCGGCTCGATCTTGACCGCCGTGTGCGTGCGCGAGGTCGTCGCACCCCCGATGAGGAGCGGCACCTTGAAGCCCAGGCGCTCCATCTCCTTCGCCACGTGCGCCATCTCCTCGAGCGAGGGCGTGATGAGGCCGGAGAGCCCGATCATGTGCGCGTTCTCCTTCGCCGCGGTCTCGAGGATCTTCTCCGTCGACACCATGACGCCCAGGTCCACCACCTCGAAGTTGTTGCACTGGAGCACCACGCCGACGATGTTCTTGCCGATGTCGTGCACGTCGCCCTTGACGGTGGCCATCACCACCTTGCCCTTGGCCTTCGCATCGGCGCTGCCGAGGAGCCGCTTCTCCTCCTCGATGTAGGGAATGAGGTGCGCGACCGCCTGCTTCATCACGCGCGCGCTCTTCACCACCTGCGGCAGGAACATCTTGCCGGCGCCGAAGAGGTCGCCGACCACGTTCATGCCGTCCATGAGCGGGCCCTCGATCACCTGGATGGGGCGCGCGAACTTCTGCCGCGCCTCCTCGGTGTCCTCGACGATCCACTGCGTGATGCCCTTCACCAGGGCGTGCGAGAGGCGCTCCCCGACGGGGGCGCTGCGCCACGCGAGGTCCTCGACCGCGTCCTTCTTCTGGCCCTTGAACGACTCCGCGAAGGTGACCAGGCGCTCGGTCGCGTCGGGCCGCCGGTCGAAGATCACGTCCTCGACGCGCTCGAGGAGGTCCTTCGGGATGTCCGCGTAGACGCCCAGCTGCCCGGCATTGACGATGCCCATCGTCATCCCCGCCTTGGCCGCGTGGTACAGGAACGCGGTGTGCATCGCCTCGCGCACCGGCTCGTTGCCGCGGAAGGAGAAGGACAGGTTGGAGACGCCGCCGGAGGTCCGCGCATGCGGCAGATGGCGGTGGATCCAGGCCAGGGCCTCGAGGAAATCGAGCCCGTAGCGGTTGTGCTCCTCGATGCCGGTGGCGATCGCGAAGATGTTGGGATCGAAGATGATGTCCTCGGCGGGGAAGCCCACCTGCTCGGTGAGGATCGTGTAGCAGCGCTGGCAGATCGGACTTCTTGCGCTCCAGCGTGTCGGCCTGGCCCTTCTCGTCGAAGGCCATGACGATGACCGCGGCGCCGTAGCGGCGCGCGAGCTTCGCGTGGCGCACGAACTCCGCCTCGCCCTCCTTGAGGGAGATGGAGTTCACGATCGACTTGCCCTGCACGCACTTGAGGCCCGCCTCGATCACGCTCCACTTGGAGCTGTCGATCATGACCGGCACGCGCGAGATGTCCGGCTCCGCGGCCACCAGGTTCAGGAATTTCGTCATGGCCGCCTGCGAGTCGAGCATCGCCTCGTCCATGTTGATGTCGATCACCTGCGCGCCGTTCTCCACCTGCTGCCGCGCGACCGAGAGGGCTTCGCCATAGTCGCCGGCGAGGATCAGGCGCGCGAACGCCTTGGAGCCGGTGACGTTGGTGCGCTCGCCGACGTTCACGAAGAGCGTTTCGTCGCCGATGTTCTGCGGCTCGAGTCCCGAGAGCCGCAGGCGCGGCTCGATCTTCGGCGTGACGCGCGGCTTGCAGGGAGCGACGATCTGCGGCGATGGCGCGGATGTGCTCCGGCGTCGTGCCGCAGCAGCCCCCGGTGATGTTGAGCCAGCCGGCCTCGGCCCACTCGCGGATGAGGGCGGCCGTCTCCGCCGGAAGCTCGTCGTACTCCGCCATGGCGTTGGGGAGCCCCGCGTTCGGGTGCGCGGAGACGAGCGTGTCGGCGATGCGCGCGAGCTCCTCCACGTGCGGGCGCAGCTGCTTCGCCCCCAGCGCGCAGTTGAAGCCGATCGAGAGCGGCCGCGCGTGGCGCACGGAATTCCAGAACGCCTCCGGCGTCTGGCCCGACAGCGTGCGCCCCGAGGCATCCGTGATCGTGCCGGAGATCATGACCGGCAGGCGCTCGCCCCACTCCTCGAAGAACTCGTCGATGGCGAAGAGCGCCGCCTTCGCGTTCAGCGTGTCGAAGATCGTCTCGACCAGGAGGATGTCCACGCCGCCCTCGACCAGCGCGCGCGTCGGCCTCCAGGTAGGCGTCCTTCACCTGGTCGAAGTGCACGGCACGGAAGCCCGGGTCGTTCACGTCGGGCGAGAGGGAGAGCGTGCGGTTCATCGGGCCCGAGCACGCCGGCCACGAAGCGGGGCTTGCCCGGGTCCTTCGCGGTGAACTCGTCGGCGAAGGCTGCGCGCGAGGCGCGCCGCCTCGCGGTTCAGCTCCGCCACGATCGACTCGAGGTGGTAGTCCGCCTGCGAGATCGAGGTCGAGTTGAAGGTGTTGGTCTCGAGGATGTCCGCGCCCGCCTCGAGGTACTTGGCGTGGATCTCGCGGATCACCTGCGGGCGCGTGAGCGTGAGGAGGTCGTTGTTGCCGCGCAGGTCCTTGGCGTGCTTCGCGAAGCGCTCGCCGCGGTACTGCGCCTCGGTGAGCCGGTAGCCCTGCACCATCGTGCCCATGGCGCCGTCGAGCACGAGGATGCGGCGTGGCCAGGGCGTCGTGGAGCGCCTGGATGCGGGCGGGGCGGGTGGCGAGGGCTTGGTCCATGGTCCGTGATTCCAGAATGCAAAAAACCCGTCAGGGAGCGACGGGTTTTTCGGGCCGGTCGCTTTAGCTGGATTTATTGAGCGCCCGCAAGCTGAGGGTCAAATCGGCGCTGAGTCGATAGCTTACACCAGGCGCGCCGCCTTGCGATTCGGCCGCCACGCCCCGGGCAAGACCAGCCCCGTGGGCTTGCGACGGCGCGCGCCAGGGGCTCGAGTGCCCCCCGGAAGCCAGCGGCTTGCACGCGCCCTGTGTCGCTGACCTCAGCGCCGGGGCCCGCCGATCCGGCCACGGCGTTGCAGTTGGGGCCCGAAGCCGATGAAGTCGCGGTGGATCGGCGAGGACCCTCGATGCGCTGCCCGGGCACCAGGTCCATGTAGCGCAGGGCCTTTTCCATCGTGCTCGCGCCGCGTGGGTTCGCGCTCCAGCGCGGATCGGGCACGGCCCCGCCGACGCCGATGCCATGCTCCGGGCTGGTGCCCCAGGTGACCATGGGCGCGATGGCGCCCGCGTCGAGCGTCGACCTCGCAGTCGAACGCGCGCGTCGTCATCGGACGACCAGCGTCCGCCAGTCGCGCGAGCGCGCGCGTCCCAGTCGGCACCGCGCGGCGCATGGCGGGCGGCCTCGCAGGTAGGCGAACGTCGTCTCGTCGGGAGCGATGAGGCCGGCGCGCGCTCCGGCCTCGATCGACATGTTGCAGACCGTCATGCGCGCCTTCCATGGCCAGCGCCGCGGATGGCGCGGACCGGCGTATTCCAGCGTGTGGCCGGCACCGCCGAGCGGCTCCGATCCTCGCGATCAGGGCGAGGATCACGTCCTTCGCGTGCACCCCGGGGGCAAGAGCGGCCGCCGACGTTGACGCGCATCGTCTTCGACTGCGTCTGCCAGAGCGTCTGGGTGGCGAGCACGTGCGCGACCTCGGAAGCGCCGATTCCGAAGGCGAGCGCCGCGAGCGCCCCGTGCGTGGACGTGTGCGAGTCGCCGCACACCAGCGTGATGCCGGGCTGCGTGATGCCCTGCTCGGGCCCGATCACGTGCACGATGCCCTGGCGCTCGTCGCCCACCGGGAAGATCGCGATGCGGGCCGCGGCGGCATTGCCGGCGAGCGTTTCCACCTTGTCACGCAGCTCCGGATTCTCGATGGGGTTGCGGTTGCGCGTCGGCACGTAGTGGTCCGGCGTGGCGAACGATGTTTCGGGCCGCCGCACCTTGCGCCCGGCCGCGCGCAGCGATTCGAAGGCGTGGAAGCTGCCCTCGTGCAGCAGGTGGCGGTCGATGTAGAGGAGAGTGCGCCCGCCCGGGCCGCTCGCCACGGCGTGGGCGCGCCAGATCTTGTCGTAGAGCGTGGCTCCCATGCGCGAACCTAGCGGGGCACGTGCCCCACGGAGTCCGCGTACTTCCGCATGGCTTCCTCGCCCAGGTATTCCCGTTCCCAGGCGCGGATCTGGTCGAAGCCGGCGAAGGTGTGCAGGTCGCCCAGCGGGTGCTTGCGGAAGCCTTCCATGAAGCGGGTCTCGGCGACCGGGCCTTCCGCGCGCATCTGCGCCGCGAGGTCGTGCATCGCCGCGAGCGCGCTGCGCAGCATGGCGTTGGGC
The DNA here is from genome assembly GCA_963786635.1 of uncultured beta proteobacterium. Classification (GTDB taxonomy): domain Bacteria; phylum Pseudomonadota; class Gammaproteobacteria; order Burkholderiales; family Usitatibacteraceae; genus FEB-7. Next base: position 211,724 of record CAWAZV010000008.1, read on the forward strand.
GAGATGCAAACGGCGATTCCCAGCGTGCGCATCTCCTCCAGCGTGAAGCGCGGCGAGACGCCGGTCATGTTGTAGAAAACGGGTCCTTTCACCTCGCGCAGGATGCGCTGCACTTCCTCGACCGATGTCGGACCCTCGATGAAGGCGAGGTCCGCGCCCGCCTCGAGGTAGGCGTTGACGCGGCGGATGGCCTCGTCCAGCGAGCCGCCGTGCGCACCGCGCGCATCGGTGCGGGCAACCAGGACGAAGTCCGGATCGAGCCCGTCGCGCGTATCGGCGGCGCGCGGAGCCGCGCATTACAGTCACACCCGGCGGCAGCGGGGACGCCGTGTCGGACGTCGCGCGGTGAGACGGTCCGTCCGGGACGGTCGCCGGGTATCCTGGAGCCTAGGGCTTCGCCGGCACCAGCAGGATCTCGATCGGCTTGGGCTTCGCCGCCGGCGCCGCCGGGCCGGGCCGCGGCGAGGAGTACTGGATGATGCCGAGGAACGCGAGGACGGTCACGACGGTCAGGGCCGCGATCACCGCGATGCGCACGACGCGCGCGCGCAGCGTCCGCTCCGGCCGGAAAGGGCCGATGGCCTTGTCCAGGGCCTCCTTGACGGGCTGGTCGCGGAAATCCAACTAGGCCGTCGCCGGGCGTTCGCCGAAGCGCACCACCCCGTTGCGGCCGCCGGACTTGGCCTGGTACATGGCGCGGTCGGCGCGCGCGACGATCGCGTCGAGCGTGACGCCGTCGCCGGGGAGCGATGCCGCGCCGATGCTCACGGTGCACTGCACCTGGCTGCCGCCGACGTCGAGCGGCGTGCGCGCCATCTCCGTCGCGGATGCGCTCGGCCACAAGGGCCGCACCCTCCGGCGAGGTCTCCGGCAGCAGCACGATGAACTCGTCGCCACCGTAGCGGGCCAGCACGTCGGAGCCGCGCAGCTCGGCCTGGATCACGCTGCGCGAGCTGGCGCAGCAGCTGGTTGCCGGCGTCGTGGCCATGGGCGTCGTTGACCGCCTTGAGGTTGTCCGAGTCGATCATCAGGACGGTGGCGGGCCGCTCGTAGCGGACGGCCTGCGACACCAGGCGCGAGGCGGCGATGGCGAAGCCGCGCATGTTCAGCGCGCCGGTGAGTTCGTCCGTCTCGGCGAGCAGCCGCACGCGGTTCAGGCCGAAGTGGATGTCGGAGGAGAACATGGTGACGATGTAGGCCACCAGCAGCACCGGTGCGACCTGCCCGGCGAGCGCGCCGAAGAAGGACAGCGAGAAGACGGCGGCGGCGGAGGTCGTGCCGCCCAGCCAGATGTGGCAGGCGGCCACCATCGCCACCTCGAAGAGGGTGACGACCTTCCCGAGGGTGAGCGCCGCGGTGATGATCGGCAGCAGGTAGGAGTTGAGCAGCGGGCTGCGATAGCCCCCCGGAGAAGGCGAGCGTCCAGGTGATGAAGGCGATCATCGCCCAGGTCTCGAGGGCGATCTTCCAGCGCGACTCGCGGGTGAAGAAGAAGGCGTAGCGGAAGCTCATCACGAACGCGGCGTAGAAGAAGGCGCCGGCGGCAAGCGCCGGCTCGGCCTCCTTGTCGGAGGCGCCGAAGGTCATGAAGAGGAGCACCACGATGAGCAGCAGCCAGTGGATCTCGGCCACGGTGCGCGAGATCCCGCGCAGCTGCGCCTCCTCGATGCTGGTGACGTCCTGTGCGCCGGCAGTCTTCTCTGCGATCAACGGTTTTCCAGTCGCGCCAGCCGATGGCTGGCGCGCAGTTTGGGCCACTTTCGCCGGAAACAAAAGGGGCGCCCGCCCCCGGTTCAGTTCCCGTACAGCTGCGCCAGCAGATCCCGGAACGCCGACTGCCGTTCGGGCGGCGTGGCGTGGACGATTCCTTCGCGCTGCAATACCGCGATCAGCTTGCGGGGCGCGACACCGGTTTCGCCGACGATTTCGACGTGCCCGGCGGAGTACTTCGACTTCGGTGATCCCCGGGGCGCTGGCGACGGGCGGGTAACGCTGCTCGGCGAGGCTGAAGATGTAATCGCCCTTGACGCACTGGCCGTCCTCGTCGCGACGACGGCAGGTGCCGCGTTCGTCGGTAACGACCTTCAGGTGGCGGCGCACCTGCGGAGCAAGGCTGCCCGGCTGCCTGATGAAAGACGAGGCATAGGTGATCTCGTACCAGCTGTCGCCGCTGATGGTCCAGCACAGGAAGTCGTTGATTCCGAGCGAGGCCACGCGCAGGACGGGGAGCGCACACGCTTGCGCCGCGGCGATGCCGGCAAATGGCGCCGAGACGGTGACCAGCTGGAGGTCGATCTGCGCCTGCACGGATCGCGTCGGGGCGTTCCTGGACGAGAGCCTTGCGGGCAATGAGCCCGCCCACGCTGTGACCGATCACCGTGATCGCCGGCGTCTCGAGACCCTGTGCAAGGGCGCCGATGGCATCGGCCAGCCGACCGGAACTCACCATGAGGCTCGCGCGCTCGTCGTAGGTGAAACAGGCGCTTTGCTGGCCATGAAAGGCGAGCACCTCGGCAAGCGCGCGGAATCGCCCGGTGGAGCCGTTGCAGCCGTGCACCAGGACATTGACCTTCTGGCGCGGGTCGAGGTGCAGCGCAGGTTCTCCGCCGTCGTTGCAGGGACGCAGCCCGGGTACGTTCACCACCTGTCGGGCAGACGCCAGGCGTCCCGGGTCGGACTCCTCCGGGGCGGCAAGGCGATCGGTGGTGGCGCAGCCGACCAGGCCGAGGACCAACAGCACCAGCGCGTGGATCGGCTTCATGGTCGTCATGCCGTTTCAGTCACGATCGCCCGATTCTACGCGCGCGTCGAAACGCCGGTGACCACTTCCTGCGCGCAGCGGCTGCCCGCGCACCAAGGCAATGTTTTGGGGGAGAATGGCCGGGATCGGAGAAGGAGGATCGCGATGAGAACCCTGGCAATCCTGCTGCTTGCGCTGGCGCTGGGCGCCTGCGCGGTTGCACCGCCGGCGGCCAGCACCGGCCAGCTTTTCGCCGATCACCTTTTCCGCCCCGCCGCGCAGCCGGTGCAGGCGCAGGACGTGTTCGCGGTGAGCGAGGAAATGCGGCGCCATCTCGTCCAGGAGCTGGGCGGCCTGGCGGTAGCCAAGGGCAAGCAGAGGGCACTGATCGAGGCGTTGCGCGACACCGGCCAGTTGCGCCTGGAATACGACGCCACGTTCACCCGCAACGCCCGCGAGGCCTTCGCGGCGCGCACCGGCAACTGCCTGTCGCTGGTGATCATGACGGCCGCCTTCGCCAAGGAGATCGGCGTAAAGGTGCGCTACCAGAACGTCTCCGTGGACGAGTCCTGGAGCCGGCGCGGCGACCTCTACTTCTCCGCCGGGCACGTGAACCTCATGCTCGGAGCCAATCCGCCGCGCCTCGGCTCGCGCATCGACGACGGGGAGCAGCTCATCGTCGACTTCCTGCCCCCCCCGGACCTGCGCCGCAGCAACTGGCGCGTGATCGAGGAGAAGACGATTCTCGCCATGTTCATGAACAACCGCGCCGCGGAATCGATCGCGGCCGGCCGCATGGACGAGGCCTACTGGTACGCACGCGAGGCCATCCGCCAGGACCCGGACTACACTGAGCTCCTACAACACGCTCGGCGTCGTCTACCACCGCAGCGGGCATCTCGCGGAAGCGGCCCGGACTTTCGGCCACGTCCTCGCGCGCGAGCCGGCGAACACGCACGTGCTGTCCAACCTGGCCCCGGTGCTCGCGAGCCTCGGCCGCGTGGAGGAGTCGCGGGAGCTCGAGCGCAGGCTGGCGCAGCTGCAGCCCGACCCGCCGTTCGCCTCCTTCAACCGCGGGCTCGCCGCCATGCGCGACGGGGACTATCGTGCCGCGCAAGGATCTCTTCGCGCGCGAAGTGGCCCGCGACCCCTACTACCACGAGTTCCACTTCTGGCTGGCGCTCGCCCACTCCCGCCTCGGGGAGGAAGCCCTGGCCCGGAAGCACCTGGCGCTCGCGCTGGAGAACAGCGAGACGCGCAAGGACCAGGACCACTACGCGGCGAAGCTGAAGCGCATCAAGTCGGCGCGCCTGTCTCGCTAGCCGCCTTCTTCGCCTCGAGTTCCTCCCAGCGCGCGAGGAGCCGCGTAGTCTCCGCCTCGATCGCCGCGTGGCGCGCGTTGAGCGCGCGGGGGTCGGCCGTGCGGTCCTGGTAGAGCGCCGGATCGGCCAGGCGCCGGACAAGTTCCGCCTGCTCCTTCTCCAGCGCCTCCAGCTTCCGCGGCAGCTCGTCCAACTCGCGGATGTCGTTGAAGCTCAGCTTCACCCGCTTGCGGGAGGCGCGCGTGTCGCCTTTCGCCGCCACGGCAGGCTCCTGCGATCCCTCGTCGACACCGGCACCGCCGGGCTTCGCGACACCCAGGCGCGCGCGCTGCCAGTCCACGTAGCCGCCGGCGTATTCCTTCCAGCGGCCATCGCCTTCCCAGGCGATGGTCTGCGTGACCACGTTGTCGAGGAAGGCGCGGTCGTGGCTCACCAGGAACAGGGTGCCCGCGTAGTCCTGCAGCAGCGCCTCGAGCAGCTCGAGCGTCTCGATGTCGAGGTCGTTGGTCGGCTCGTCCAGCACCAGCACGTTGGCCGGCCGCGCGAAGAGCCGCGCCAGGAGCAGGCGGTTGCGCTCGCCGCCGGAGAGCGTCTTCACCGGCGCGTTCGCGCGCTCCGCGGGGAACAGGAAATCGTTCAGGTAACTGATGATGTGCTTCCTCCCGCCGTCGACCTCGACGAAGTCGCTGCCCGGGGAGATGGTGTCGGCAAGTGTCGCGTTCTCATCGAGGGCGGCGCGCAGCTGGTCGAAGTAGGCCACCGCGATCTTCGTGCCCAGCCGCGCGGTGCCGGCGTCGGGTTCGAGTTCGCCGAGGATCAGCTTCAGCAGCGTCGACTTGCCGCAGCCGTTGGGGCCGATCAAGCCGATCTTGTCGCCGCGCAGGATGCGCGTGGAGAAGTCCTCCACCACGCGCTTGTCGCCGAAGCGCTTGGTGACGTGCTCGAGTTCGGCCACGAGCTTGCCGGAACGCTCGCCGGCGGAGAGCGCGATGCCGACCTTGCCGACCCGCTCGCGCCGCGCCGCGCGCTCCAGCCGCAGGGCTTCCAGGCGGCGCACGCGGCCCTCGTTGCGCGTGCGGCGCGCCTCCACGCCCTTGCGGATCCAGACCTCCTCCTGCGCGAGCTCCTTGTCGAACTTGCGGTTCACCACCGCCTCGATGGCGAGCATCTCCGCCTTGCGCGTTTCGTAGGCGCTGAAGTTGCCCGGGAAGTCGGCGAGCCGCCCGCGGTCGAGCTCGACGATGCGCAGCGCCACGCGGTCGAGGAAGCGGCGGTCGTGCGTGACGAACAGCACCGTGCCCGGAAACGCCTGCAGCATCTCCTCCAGCCATTCGATGGCCGCGACGTCGAGGTGGTTGGTCGGCTCGTCGAGCAGCAGGAGATCGGGCTGCAGCACCAGCGCGCGGGCGAGCGCCACGCGCTTCTTCAACCCCCCGGAGAGTTCCGCGACCAGCGCGTCCGCGGTCAGGGCAAGGCGATCCAGCGTCGCTTCGATGCGATGCTCGATCGACCAGCCGCCGACGGCCTCGAGCGCCTCCTGCAGGTCCTGCATCTGCACCAGCAACTCGGCTTCGCGCGCGCCGCCGGGGTGGTTCGCCAGCGCATGCGCCACGGCGTGGTAGTCGACGAGCAGCCGCGTGCCCTCGCCCAGCCCTTCGGCCACGGCCTCGAACACCGTGTGCCCGGCGGCAAAGGCCGGCTCCTGCGGCACGAACGCGAACTTGATCCCGGCGGCGAGCCACACCTTGCCGTCATCGGGCCGCACCGTGCCCTCGACGATCCGCAGCAGGCTCGACTTGCCGGTGCCGTTGCGCCCGATGAGGCCGATGCGTTCGCCCGGCTCGACCACGAGGTCGGCGTGGTCGAGGAGCGGCACGTGGCCGTAGGCAAGCGATACCGCGGAGAGCTGGAGGAGGGGCATGTCAACCTGTTGGCCGCACGTTGTAAAGGCCCAGGGTACCGTAGCCCTTCGCGAGCGGAATGCGCCCGACGTAGCGCATCTCCAGGCCCTGCACGCCACTCGCGGCGGCAACGGCCGCGAACGCGCTGCTGGCGTAGACCTGCCCCGGCGGGGTGATCGGCTCGATGCGCGCCGTGCGGCTGGTGTGCGGTCCAGTGTACAGGGGCCCGCCGGTGATGGGCTCGCGACCGCAGTGCACCGGGCCGCAGTGCAGGGCGATGCGCAGGTTGAAGCCGGCGGGCAGGCCGCAGGCCGCGCGGTCGAGGCGGCTCACGAGCGCGGCCAGCTCCAGCGCGTAGTGCCCCGCATCGGCGACGTTCGCGAACACCATGTACAGCCCGTCGCCCGCGACTTCGACATGCTCGAAGCGATGCGCGGTGCGCTTGCTGAGTTCCGCCACCGCGCCGAGGAAGCCCTCGACGTAGCGGGGAATCTGGTCCTCGGTGAGCTGGCTGTAGCCGACGGCATCGGCGAAGAGCAGCGCGCGCATTTCATGGCGGAAAGTGATGGGGACGCTACCCATTGCCTCGGCCGGGTCGCGACCGGCGACAGAGGCAATGGGTAGCGTCCCCTTCCAGCCTCGCACGCGCAGCTGCGCGAGATCGACATGCTCGACCGGCAGTCCGTGCCGCTCCCACAGCGAGACGAGTGATGCCGAGCCGCCGGCCGCGCCCAACGCCCGCCGATCCCAGACGGCAAGGCCCCGCACCGCAGTGTCGAGAACCTGTGCGCGCAACCGGCCCATGCCGGTGAGCACGAGGTTCGCGTACTCGAATGTCGCCACGCTGCCGCGCGCATGGTGATCGCTCGCCACCGTCACGCTGTCCGCCGCGGCGAGAACGCGCTCGAAGCGCTCGCCCCACTGCCCGGCCACGATGTCGACGCTCGCGCGCCGGAAGTCCTCGGGCGGGAAGGGGAGCACGACGTGCGTTTCGGTTCCGAGTTCGCGCGCGAGCTCCAGGCAGAGGAGGTCGGCGCCGCAGGCCGCCGAGCCATAGACGGCGGCCGGCGCGATGGCGGCCAGGCGCGCGCGAAGTACCTCGCGCACGGCGGCCTCGAGTTGCGCGGGAAAGCGCGCCGCGGCGCGTCCCGGCTGGTCGATCATGTTCCCCGTGAACACCACGACGGGCGGAACGCGCAACACGTCGGCGATCGCACCGGTCGCGCCGGGCAGGTGTCCGGCGAGCAGCCGCGCCTGGCGACGCGTGGTGCTCACGTCGCCGTGGCGCCCGCCGGCAAGGCGCGCCGCGTTGCCGTAGTGCGTCGTTGCCGCCGGCATGTCGCCCAGGATCAGGGCGGCCTCGCCCAGCGTCGCCTCCCGCCAGTACGCGCCCTCGCCGCCACTGCGGTCGCGCAGGCAGATCTCGCGCACCTCGGCTGCCATGCGCCGCGCGCGCTCGATGTCGCCCTGCAGCACGGCCATGGTCGCCGCGTTGATGCCGGTGTAGATGGCGTCAGCGGCGGCGCCTCCGCTCCGCGCGGAATTGAAGGCGCGCTCGTAGAGCGCGAACCCCGCCTGCAGGTGGCCGGCGCGCCCCGCGGCATCGGTGGCGCGCAGCGCGAGGTCCTTGTGCGTGCGCGCGAGCATCCCCAGCGTCTCCGCCTCGTCGCCGCCCTCCGCGGCCAGAGCCTCCAGCAGCGCGTGCGCCCGCTCCACGTCGCCGCTGCGCGCCAGCGCCAGCGCCTCCAGCTGGCGCAGGCGCACGGCTGCGGGCCAGCGGCTGCGGCCGGCCTGCACGACGTTGTACGCGAGCAGCGGTTCGCCGCGGTTGAGCAACTGCTCGGCGGAGGCGATGGTCGCCTGCTCGGAGTCCTGCGGCACGTCGCGCGTGCCCGGTGGCGGAAGCGGCATTGCCGTGCGGGCGTTTGCGTGGGAGCCCGATGATAGTCCGGCTACCCAAACCGCGCAGAATGCCCTACGCTGTGCGCGCCCGGAATCCGTTCCGCGGCTCTTCGCTCCACGCCTGTCGAGAAGGGTCTTGTCCATGAGCAACGTGCACGCCCTGGAATCCCACGCGCCGCGGCTCGACGAGGACGCGTGGGACGACCTCCTCAACTTCATCGAGGAGAAGCGGGTCATCCCCATCGTCGGACCGGAACTGCTCACGGTCGAGACCGAAACGGGCACGCGCCCGCTCTACGACTGGATGGCCGACAAGCTGGCCGCCAGGCTGGGCGTGGACACCGCGCGGCTGCCGCAGCCGTACACGTTGAACGACGTGGTGTGCTGGTTCCTGTCGGCGCGCGGCCGGCGCGAGGACACCTACACGCGCATGCGCAGCATCCTGCGCGAGACGAGCTTCGCGCCGCCGAAGGCGCTGAAGCAGCTCGCCGAGATCACCGACTTCGATCTCTTCGTCACCACCACCTTCGACTCGCTGCTCGAGAACGCCATCAACGCCGAGCGCTTCGGCGGCGCCCAGTCGACCGAGGTGATCGGCTACACGCCCAACCGCGTGGCCGATCTCCCGAGCGAGCGCGAGCAGCTGCAGCGCCCCGTGGTCTACCACCTGCTCGGCCGCTGCTCCGCTTCGCCCACCTACGTCATCTCCGACGAGGACATGCTGGAGTTCGTGTGCGCGCTGCAGAGCGAGCACCTCACGCCGGAGAAGCTCTTCTACGAGCTGGAGCACAACCACCTCCTCATCATCGGCAGCAACTTCTCGAACTGGCTGGCGCGGCTCTTCCTGCGCATGGCCAAGCGCCGGCGCCTGTCGGACCCGCGCGACGTGGGCGAGGTGCTCGCCGACGACCATTCCGACGGCGACGAACGCCTGATGGCCTTCCTGCAGCAGGTGAGCGTGCGCACGCGCGTCTATTCCGGGGCGGTGCAGTTCGTCGACGAGCTGCACCGGCGCTGGACGGCGCGGCGCAAGTCCGCCGACGTGATCCCGATGAGTGCCGCGCCGCAGCGCGTCCTGCCGCCCGAACGCGAGATGCCGGACAACGCCGTCTTCATCAGCTACGCGCGCGAGGACCTCGCGGCGGTGCAGAAGTTGAAGAGCGCGCTCGACGCCGCCGGCGTGACGACGTGGTTCGACATGGACCGCCTCGAGGGCGGCGACGACTACGACCGCAAGATCCAGAAGAACATCGCGCGCTGCTCCTATTTCGTCCCCGTCGTCTCCGCGACGACCGAGCGCCGGCTCGAGGCCTACTTCCGCCGCGAGTGGAGCTACGCGCTGGACCGCACGCGCAACATGGCCGACGACGCCATCTTCATCCTGCCGGTCTGCATCGATGCGACCGACCCGCGCGGCGCGCGCGTGCCCGACCGGTTCAAGGCGGTGCACATCACCCAGTTCCCCGGCGGCGAGCCGGCGCCGGAGTTCGTGCGGCGCCTGCAGGAGCTGCTCTCGAGCCGCGAGCGCGGCGGCGGGACGGCGCCATGAGCGCCGACGGTGCCGTCGCGGCCGATACCCAGCCGAGCGTCGATCCGCAGCACCCCTGGCTGGGACTGGCCTCGTTCACCGAGGAGTCGCGCGGCTACTTCCACGGCCGCGAGGACGAGGTCGGCGAACTCAGCCGCCGCGTGCAGAGGAAGCTCCTCACGATCCTCTTCGGCCAGTCGGGCCTGGGCAAGACCTCGATCCTGCGCGCCGGCATCGTCCCGCGCCTGCGCCCCGAGGGCTATTGCCCGGTCTACGTGCGCATCGACTACTCGCCCGAGTCGCCCTCGCCGACGGAACAGATCAAGCAGGCGATCTTCCGCGCCACCGAGTCGATGGGGGCGTGGACGCAGGCCGGCGTGGCGGTCGAGGGCGAGTCGCTGTGGGAGTTCCTGCACCACCGCGACGACATCCTCAAGGACGGCTCCGGCAAGACCGTCATCCCGCTGCTGATCTTCGACCAGTTCGAGGAGATCTTCACGCTGGCGCAGGCCGACGACGTGGGCCGCAAGCGCGCCGCGCAGTTCATCGAGGACCTCGGCGACCTGGTGGAGAACCGGCCGCCGAAGGCAGTGGAGGCCACGGCTCGAAAGCGACGACACGGTCACCGAGCGCTTCGACTTCGGCCGCGCCGACTACCGCATCCTCATCGCCCTGCGCGAGGACTATCTCGCCCATCTCGAGGGGGTGAAGGGCGTCATGCCCTCGATCACGCAGAACCGCATGCGCCTGGCGCGCATGAACGGCCAGCAGGCGCTCGCGGCGGTGACGAAGCCGGGCGGCAGGCTCGTGTCGCAGGAGGTGGCCGAGTCGATCGTGCGCTTCATCGCCGGCGGTTCCGAGCTTCCCAATGCGGAAGTGGAGCCGTCGCTCCTCTCGCTCATCTGCCGGGAACTCAACAACACCCGCATCGCGCAGGGGCGCGCCGAGATCTCCGCCGACCTGCTTGCGGGTTCGCACGACACCATCCTCGCCGAGTTCTACGAGCGCGCGCTGGCAGACCAGCCCGAGGCGGTGCGCAAGGTGATCGAGGACCAGCTCCTCACCGAGTCCGGCTACCGCGAGAGCCTGGCCGAGGAGCGCCTGCTCAAGGCGTTCGCGGCCGCCGGCGCAGCCCCGGATGCGCTCGCCACGCTCGTGAACCGGCGGCTGCTGCGCATCGAGGAGCGCCTCGACGTGCGCCGCGTGGAGCTCACGCACGACGTGCTCTGCGGCGTGGTGAAGGCGAGCCGCGGCCTGCGCCTGGAGCGCGAGGCGAAGGAAGAGGCGGAAAGACAGCTCGCGGCGCAGAAGGCGCGCGAGGAGGCCACGCGCAAGGCGCTCGTGCGCGCGCGCCAGGTCGCGGCGGTGTGCGCCGTGCTTGCCATTGGCGCCGTCATCAGCGCCGTCTTCGGCTACATGAACATGAACCGCGCGCGCGAGGCCGAGGCGCAGGCGCAGCAGACCCGCGAGCTCGCCGAGGGCGCGCGGGCGGAAGCCGAGAAGCTGGTCGTCTTTCTTCTCGAGGATTTCCAGCTCGAGCTCGAGCCGATCGGCCGGCTCGACGTCGTGGCCAACCTCGCCAGGCGCGCGCTGGACTACTACGCGGGCTTGCCCGAGGCCCTGCGCACGCCGACGACCCGCCGCAACCGCGCCCTGGCCGAGGTGCGCTACGCGCTGTCGCTGCGCAACCTCGGCCGCCTCGAGGAAGGGACGAAGGCGGCCGCGAGCGCCGTGGCGACGCTGGAGGAACTGCGCAAGGGCGGCGACACCTCCGAGGCCACGACGATCGGGCTCGCCATGGGCCTCAGCGCCAACGCGCGCATCCTGTCGCAGCAGGTCCGCATTCCCGAAAGCCGCAAGGAGGGTGCGCGCGCCTTCGCGGTGATCGAGCCCCTGGCCACCGCCCCGGGCGCCTCGCTCGTCGCGCGCCGGGCCTTCGCCGAGATGGCGGTCGCCTACGGCTTCCTGCAGATGCGCGACCAGGACTTCGAGGAGGCGATCAGGACTTTCGAGAAGGCGCGCACCGCTGCCCGCAGCATCGACGGCCTGCAAGCTCGCCGACCTGTCCTCGGCCGCGATATTCGTCGAGGCCACCGCGTGGGAAATGGATGCGCTGATGCCGCTCGGCCGCATGGACGAGGCGCGCCGGATCGGCGAGGAGGCGCGGCCGATCGCCAACGGCATCCTCGAGAAGCAGCCCGGTCACATGCTCGCGCTGCGCGCGCGCGGGCTGCTCCTGTCCAACTTCGGCGACCTGATGGCGGACCAGTTGCGCTGGAAATCCGCGCTTCCCTTCTATGCGGCGGCGGCGGCCGACTACGAGTCCTTCCTCAAGGTGGATCCGGGCAACACCATCTCCTGGAACAACCTCGGCGCGAACCTCACGGCGATGGGGCTCTATTCCGAGGCATCGGGACAGCCCCGCGAGGCACTGAGGCACCTGCGGCGGGCCTCCCACAGCGGCCGCCAGGGAACCATGACCGCGGCGCGGGCGCAGGGCCTCATCTTCCCTTCCTGGCACGTGGCGCGCATCGAGCTGGAGCTGGGCAACCCGGAAGCCTCCGACGCCGCCATGGCGGAAATGGCGCGCTATATCGGCATCGCCGTGCGCGACCTGCCACCCGCCGCGGTCGGCCGCGTGATCCGCGAGGCGTGGCCACTGGGCTTCGAAGCCGAGAGGCGGCTCATCCGCGGGGATTACGCCGGCGCCCGCGAGAAGACCGGCGCATTACTGGGCCGCATCGAGCCGCTCAAGCCAGAGTCCGAGGGCCAGAAGCGATTCCTCGCCAACAATCTGGCTGGGTACAACCACCAGGCCGCCGTCGCCAGCTATGCACTGAAGGACTACGTGCAGGCCGAGGCGGCAGCGCGCCGCGCGGTCGAGAACAAGCGCAGGGCACCGCCGCAAAACCGCATCCAGGAACTCTTCGAGTCGGAGATGCATGCGCTGCACGCGCAGGCGCTGGCGCGGCTCGGCCGCCTTGCCGACGCGCGTGCCGCCCTCGAACCTGCGACCGAGCTGTACCGCAAGTTTCCCGGCGATGCCCGCGAGGCGGACCTGGTGCGCGAACGCTATGCGCGCCTGCGCTTCGCCGAAGCGCTGGCCTACCCCGATCGCGCGAGGGCGAAGCTCGCCGAGGCGGCCGCGCTCGTCGACGGCCTGTCCCCGGACCTGCGCCGCTACGCCTCGCTGGTGCTGCTGCGCAACGAGATCGCGCTGGAACAGGCGGCGCGGCGCTAGGTGCGGGAGCCGCACCCGGCACTGCGCAATCGTGCCCGGTCAGTGCATGGCCGAGCGCAGCCCGAGGTGCTCGACGAACGGATCGAAATCCCTGTCGCTGTAGAGGAGCTCGAGGCCGCTTTCGATGCACCGCGTGGCGATCACCGTGTCGATCGTCTTGCGGGCCGTGATCCCGAGCGAGCGTAGCGCACGGAAGTTCCTCGCGGCCTGGACGGCGATGCGTTGCCCGCCCAGGTCAACGATGACGAGCGAAGTGAGCATCCTTCGAACCTGATCGAATTCCCGATCACTCACGAATCCCTGGAGAACCTCGGTCAGGATGAGGTCGCCCGTCGCAATGGGCTCGGCCCCCAGGAGCGCGTCCAGCCGTTCCGCCTGCGGCGTCGCGGCACCGCGGAAGTAGTCGACCCAGACACTGGAATCGACGAGGATCACCGATCGGACCGCAGCGCATCGAGGTCGCCCTGCCAGGCGAGCCTGCCGCGAAAGTTGCGGATCTCCTCCTGCTGCCGCAAGCGCAACAGCGTGCGCAGCCCGAGCTCGACCACCTCCCGCTTCGACTTCGCGCCGGTGGCCCGCAGGGTGTCGCGCATCAGCTTGTCGTCGATCACGATGTTCGTGCGCATGATGTGTATGAATGTTATAAAACATACACATCATAGGCTGGCCTGCAGGGCGATGGCAACCCACTTCCGCGGAAAGAAACCTACGGGAAAAGGTTGCACCCCCCCGTCAGGCCGCCTGCGCCAGGCGCCGGTTGGAGTGCAGCAGCCGCTCGATCAGCACGCGCATGCAGGCCTTGTTGAAGGCGGCCTGGAGCGCATCGGTGGCGGAGCGGATCGCCTCCGCCTTGATCTCGATCACCGTGATGTCGCCGCGCGCGACGATGGTGGTGGTGCGGTGATGAATGCGGTCGGAGAAGTACAGGATCTCGCCGAAGCAGCCCCCGGCCTGCACGCTGGCGATGCTCTTCCCCGAGAGGCTGACATCCACCTCGCCATCGGCCAGGAAGAAGAAGTCGTCCCCTGCTTCGCCCTCGCGGATCAGCACGGTCCCGGCGGCGATGGTCTTCCAGGCGCCGATCCGCACCAGCTCCCAGAGAGCCACGTCGTTGAAGTCCTCGAAGAACGGGAAGCCGCGCAGCCTGTCGAAGCGCTCCGAGTCGGAGATCGACTCGCCGACCAGGCGCAGGCTGGCGAACGCCTGGCTCAGGTCCTTGCCGAACTCGAGCCACGACTGGTAGCGCTCGGCCGGGTCCCTGCGCATCGCCCGCATCACGATCTCGTCCAGCAGCGGCGGCAGTTCCGGGCGCAGCCTGACGGGCGGCTTGGGGTCGGTGTTGAGGATGGCGTAGCTCAGGCCCGCCTGCGTCGAGGCCTGGAAGGGCAGGCGCCCCGTCACCAGCCGGTACATGGTGACGCCCAGGGAGTAGATGTCGGTCTGCTGCGTGAGCACCTCCATGCGGATCTGCTCGGGCGACATGTACGCGGGCGACCCCACGCCCGCGATCTGCGTCGTCTCCTGCGCGGGACGCTGCTGGAACGAGGCGCCGAAGTCGCTCACCTTGGTCTCGCCGCTCTCCGAGAGCAGGATGTTGCCCGGCTTGATGTCGCGATGAATGACGCCGTGGCGGTGCGCGTACTCGAGCGCCCGGATGCTCTTGAAGATGATCTCCACCACCTTGTGCAGCGGCAGGAGCGTGGACACCTCGGCGTGCGCCTCGAGCGTCGTGCCGGGCACGTACTCCATCACCACGTAGCTGTTGTCGGGCTCCTGGACGGCGTCGAGGATGTCGACGATGTGGGGATGGTTCAACTTGCCCGCGAGCGACGCCTCGGCGACGAAGGCCTTGAACATCATCCGCTGCGCCAGCGGATCGGCGTGCGTGCCGAACTGGAAGACCTTGATGGCGACGTCACGATCGTCGAACGGGTCGCGGGCAAGGTACACGCGGCTGGTCGCGCCGACGCCGATCTCGCGCTGGATCGGGTATTTCCCCAGGCGTTCCGGCGTCGGGTGCTTCACGGCCGCCTCAGGCAGGCGCCGATGCGGCCGAGCAGCTCGGCTTCCTGGTAGGGCTTGCCGACGAAGGCGTCCACGCCCAGTTCCGCGGCCCGGCTGCGGTGCTTCTCGGCCGTGCGCGACGAAATCACGATGATCGGGACGCCGTGGGTGCGCGGGTCGCCGCGCACGTTGCGCGTGAGGTCGAAGCCGTCCATGCGCGGCATCTCGATGTCGACGAGCATCACGTCGGGGAGGCTCTCCTTCAGCTTGTCGATCGCATCCACGCCGTCCTTCGCCGTGACCACGCGGTAGCCCTCGCGCTCGAGCAGGCGGCTGGTGAACTTGCGCACCGTGAGCGAGTCGTCCACCACCATCACCAGCGGCGTCGAGGCGCGCGCGCCGATCACGCCGGTCGCCTCGGCCAGGCGCGCTCCCGCCGCCGCCTGGCGCTGGGCGAGCTGCACGGGGTTCACGATGAGCACGACGGCGCCGTTGGCGAGCACGGTGGCGCCGGTCACGCCCGGAATCCTGGAGAGTTGCGGACCGATCGCCTTGACCACGACCTCCCGGTTGCCCAGCAGCTCGTCGACGTGGACGGCAACGCGCTGGATGCCGCTCCTCAGCAGCAGCACCGAGTTGTAGTCGCGGATCTCGACGGCAACGCGCTCGCCCAGGAGCTGGCGCAGGCTGTGCAACGGATACGCGCGCCCCTGGAACTCGACCCGGCCCTGCTCGTAGAGGCCCGCCAGGGCGTCGGCCTTCAGCCGCAACACCTGCTCGACCGTGGCGGACGATACCGCCAGCGTGGTCGTCCCGGCCTGCACCATCACGGTCTGCGTGACGGCGAGTGTCAGGGGAACGAAGATCGTGAAGGTCGTGCCCTTGCCGCGCGTGCTTGCGATGTCGATGCGTCCGTGGACCGCGGTGATCTCGGTGCGCACGACGTCCATGCCCACGCCGCGTCCGGCCAGCTCGGTCACCTCGCCGGCGGTCGACAGGCCCGCCAGGAAGACGAGCTCGTTCTGCTCCACCTCGCCCAGCTCCCGGTCCGCGGCAAGGAGGCCCTTCTCGACCGCCTTCGCGCGCAAGGCTTCCACGTCCAGGCCGGCGCCGTCGTCGGCGACGATGATCACGATCTCGTTCGCTTCCTGGCGCAGCTCGATCGCGATGCGCGCGGTTTCCGGCTTTCCGGCCGCGCTGCGGACCGGCGCATCCTCCACGCCGTGCACCACCGCGTTGCGCAGCATGTGCTCCAGGGGTGCTGCGATGCGCTCGAGCACGCTGCGGTCCAGCTCGATCTGCGCGCCCTGGATCGCGAGCTCCGCCCGGCGGCCGGTTTCGCGCACCGCCTGCCGCACGACGCGGTGCAGCCGCTCGCCCAGCGTGGCGAAAGGCAGCGCGCGCATGCGCATGAGGTCCTGCTGCAGCCCGCGGCCGATGCGCGCCTGCTGCTGCAGGGCGGCGTCGGTTTCGTCCAGGTTCTTCGTGAGCGCCTGCTGGATCGAGGTGGCGTCGCTCAGGCCCTCGGCCATCATGCGCGTGAGCTCCTGCAGGCGCGTGTAACGGTCGAACTCCAGCGGGTCGAAGTCGCGGTCGCGCTCGTCCAGCACGGATCGGCGCGATTGCATCTGGCTGTCGGCCTGGACCTCCACCTCGCGCAGCTGGCTGCGCAGGCGCGCGACGCTGTCTTCGAGTTCGCCGAGCGACTGCTTGGCCAGCCGCAGCTCCGCCTCGATGCGCGAGCGCGCGATCGCGACCTCGCCCGATTCCGTGATCAGGAAGTCCAGCGTGTCGGCATTGACGCGCAGCATGGCCGCGGCCGCGGGCAACGGGGGCTCGGCGACAGCCTCGGGTGCCGGCGCGGGGGCGCTGCGCTCCCTCATGCGGTCGAGGTCGGCGCTGATCCGGTCCATCTTCGCTTCGAGCTCGTCGAACAGCTCGGGCGGCAGCGGGCCCGCTTCCTGCGCCGCTTCCACCTGGCTTTCCATGAGGTGGGTCAGCTCGCCCAGGCGGATCGCGCCGGCCATGCGCGCGCTGCCCTTCAGCGTGTGCAGCGCCCGCTTGAGCGCGTCGGCGATGCGCTCATCCCCCGGCAGCGCCTTCCAGTCGCGCAGGTCGCCGCCGATCTGCGGCACGAGCTCCGCGGCCTCCTCGAGGAACACCGGCAGCAGGTGCGGGTCGATGTCGTCGCGGAGGATGCGTTGCGCCTTGTAGCGCGCGGTCATCTGCTGCATCCGGCCGAGCGTGTCGCCCGCCTCGCCTGGCGGCTCGCCGCGTTGCAGCGCAGCGACCATGCCCTGCAGCTTCTCGATCACCGCGCCGGCGAGCGCGACCTCCGCAGGCTCCGTCGCACGGCTGGCGAACGGGATCCACTGCTCCAGTGCGCCGGAAAGATCGGCCACCGCCGCGAAGCCCGCCGTGCGCGAGCTGCCGGCCAGGGTGTGCGCCGCGCGGATGAAGTCGTCCGGCAAGGCCGCAGCAGGCTTGTATCGGGCGACGAGCGTCGCGACGTGGCCGGCGGCTTCGTTCAGGTAGACCTCGAGGAAGGCCGGCCGCGGCGCTTCCGTCCCGAGGGCGCGCGCCCGGTTCGTGATCGCGCCGGCATCGACAGTGATCGGCTGGCCGTTCGCGAGCTGCGCCACCCAGTCGGCCATGCAGCGCGCGGCGTCGCCGGCCAGCTCGAGCAATGCGGGGGACGCCGGCTGGCTCTCCTCGAGCCAGCGGTTCATCACCTGCTCGATCTCCCAGGCGACTTCGCCAAGGTCGTTCAGCCCGACCATCCGCCCGCTGCCCTTGAGCGTGTGGAATCCCCGGCGCAGGGTCGCCAGGGCCTCCGTGTTGCCGGGCTCCGCGCGGCAGGCCGGCAAGGTCGCCTCGATGCCCGCGAGAACCTCGCCGGCCTCCTCGAGAAAGATCTGCAGCAGTTCCTCGTCCTGCGACGCCGGGGCGGGTGCCTCCTGCGGCGGCCGTGGGGCGGCACGCTGCCCGAGCCGCTCGAGAAAGAAGTCGATCGCCTGTTCGCGCGGTTCGCGCCCCTGCAGGCAGGGCTCGAGATAGAAGCCGAGGCTCCCCAGGCCCTCGGCGATCCGGTCCATGTCGATCTCGCCGGGCGCCTGGAGCATCGTCTCGCAGGCCGTCAGCACCGCCGAGGCGCGCTCGAGGCCGAGCACGGCGAACGCGCCGTGGATCTGGCGCAACTGCGGCACGAGAGCCGGCAAGCTGTCGCGGCCCGCGGTGCCGCGCGCGTGGGCGTCCAGCACCTGCTCCACTTGCTGCAGGTTGGCCGTGATTTCCCTGGCGACCTGCGCGCGCAACTGCGTCGCGCTGATCTTCTGCGTGAGGTCGGCGTGCGGCCCGGAGGGCGGCTCTTCCGGGGACCTGGCCGCGGGCGGCAGCGCGCCCGGATCGGGGGCCGCGGGCTCCGCCCCCGGCAGGAGCCCGTCGAGACGGAAGCGATGCCGGACCTCCTTGAGCGCCTGCGAGCCGGCACCCGAGCAGGCGATGGCGTAGAGCAACTCGCGCAGGAGCGGCTCGCCGACGGTGCGCGAACCGGCGGCGAGATCGCGGACCTGGATATCGAGCTTCTTGCACAGTGCCTTGGCCTGGGACAGCCATTCGGCATCCCCGGCCTCCTGCAAGGCGTCGATCAGCGCGCCGGCGACCCACCAGAGCGCACGCCGTTCGGGCAGCTGCGCCGCCACCGAATGCATCGCGTCCAGGGCTTCGCGCATCTCCCCCAGCCCGCCGGGTGCTTGCCGCAGCCACGCGAGCAGCCCGCGCTGGAAGCGCGCGCGCTGTGCGAGCAGGAACGCGGGCAGCGCGGCCGCCTCCAGCCTGGCCGGCCTGGGATGCGCCGGAGCCGGCCTGGTCAGGTCGGGAAAGAAGAGCTCCTTCTCCGCGCAGGCGTCCCTGCCCTGCAAGCTCGCGAGCTCGCGGTACGCCGGGTACAGGCGCGCCGGCACATTGGGCTCGCCGCGCGCCACGCCGTCGACGAAAGTTTTCAGCGCGAGCACGCCGCGATCGAGCACGTCGAGCGCCGCGGCACCGCCCGAGGCGCATTCCGGCGTCGCGAAGCAGCCTTCGAGGGTCTCGCAGAACTGCGTGGCCCCGGCAAGTCCCACCATGTTCAGGGCACCGCTCACCTGGTGCAGGTGCTCCGCGCAGGAGACAAGGAGCGCGGAGTCCCCGGGGGCCGCCGCGAACCCGGCAATGCCTGTGCCGCACCCGCTCGAGGGCCTGGTCCACCTCGGCAGTGATCCAGGACAGGGTCGTGGTGTCGACCAGGGAGCTCATTACGCCAGGCGGAATCCGGACACCGACTTCTTCAGCGCCACGGCGAGCTCGGTCAGGCGCGCGGCGGAAAGCGCCGTCTTCTTCGTGCCCTCGGTGGTCACGTTCGTCTCGCCGAGGATCAGCTTCATGCTGGCGGCGACCTGGGTCGCGGATACCGCCTGCTGCTGCGTTGCGCCGGAGATCGCGGTGATCAGGCCGGCGAGCCGCGTGGAGATCTGCTCGATCTCGCGCAGCGCCCGGTCGGCCTCGTCGGCGGTCTGCGTGCCCTCCACCACCCCGCGCGTGCTGCGTTCCATCGCCTCGACCGCATCCTGCGTGTCGCGCTGGATGCTGCGCACGATCGCGGCGATGTGCTTGGTCGCCTCGGCGGAGCGCTCGGCGAGCCTCTGCACCTCCTCGGCAACCACGGTGAAGCCGCGCCCCGCCTCGCCGGCGGAGGCCGCCTGGATCGCGGCGTTGAGCGCCAGCACGTTGGTCTGCTCGGTGATGTCGGAGATGAGCTGCACGATCTCGCCGATCTCCTGCGAGCTCTCGCCCAGGCGCTTGATGCGCTTCGAGGTCTCCTGGATCTGGTCGCGGATCTCGTTCATGCCGCGGATCGAGTTCTGCACCGCCGCCGCGCCCTTCCCGGCGGCGCTGAGCGAGGTCGCGGCGACTTTCGCGGTGTCGCCCGCCTTCGCCGACACGGCGTCCATCGACTGCGCCATCTGCGTCACCGACTGGCCGGTGCGCTCGATTTCGCCCGCCTGGCGCTCGGTCGCCTGCAGCAGCTGCCCGGCGACCGCCTGCGCCTCGCCGGTGGCCTGCGTGACCTGCTGCGCGGCATCGTTGATGCCGATCACCAGGCGGCGCAGCTCGTCGATGGTGTAGTTGATGGAGTCGGCGATGGCGCCGGTCACGTCCTCGGTCACCTTGGCGCGCACGGTGAGGTCGCCGTCCGCGAGGTTGCCGATTTCGTCGAGCAATCGCAGGATCGCGTCCTGGTTGGCGCGGTTCTGCCGCTCGCTCAGCTCCGCGCGCCGGCGCGTGTCGTCCAGGTACACCTTGCCGATCAGGAGCAGCACCAGGACGGCCAGCACGGACACCACGCCGAGGGCCACGAAGTTGACGCGCCGTGCGGCCAGCTCGCCCTCGTAGCCCGCGCTCAGGCGTTCGGCCGCGCCGAGCAGCGTCTCGCTGTCGTTGAACAGGTCGCGGGTGGCGCGCTTCGCGTTGACCAGCCTCTGGATGTTGCCGAGGATCTGGCTCACGCCGCCCTGGTACTCCTTGAAGCCGGTCTCGAGCTCGGCCAGCTTGCCGCGCATCTCGGGGTCCGCGACGCGCGCGATGCGCAGCGCCTCGCTGCCCTGGATCAGGCCCTGGAGGACGTCCCGGAACGTATTGGTGTCCTTGCCCAGCAGGAACGCGACTTCCGGATCGACGACGTCGCCCGCGAGCATGGTGTTGGCGTTCTTGGCCATGCGCTGGGTCAGCATGACGAGCTGCGCGGCGAGCGCGTTCTGCCGCGTGGAGCCGCCCGATTGCACGCTCAGCGCGGCGATCTCGTCGGCGAGCTCCAGCAGTGCGGGGTTGTTCGCGTTGATCGCCCGCACCGCCGCGCCGAGCGCCACCAGGTTGCGCTCCTCGGCGATCACCAGCCCGGCGTTGCGCTCGGATTTCCGCCACTCGGCCTCCAGCGCGGCGAGCTCCGGGCGCACGCGCCCGGGCGTGGGAGGCAGGTCCACGCCGCCCACCGTGCCGCCCTCGCCGAGCACCTTCACCAGCCCGGCGAATTCGTCGCGGCTCTCGCGCAACTGCTTGAACGCCGCCGTGTTGCCCTGGGAGGCCTGCTGCGCCGCCTTGGCGAGCCGCTGCGACAGCATGCGGACCTTGCCGACGGAGGCGACGTAGAGCGTGTTGAAGGTTGCCTGCCGCGCGTCCATCACGACGATGGCGGCGTCGATCAGCAGCAGGGTGACCAGCACGCCGGTCAGTACCTGGAGCTGCTTGGCCACCGGCAACCCGCCGATGAGCGGCAAGCCGCCCGGGGTGCCGGGTGCGGCGCCCGCCGGAGCGCGGTTGCGCCTCTGGAACATTTCCTTGAGGGAATCGATTGTGAGCTCCATGGGTTCTCCCCCCGCGCCTAGCGCAGGAACTTGCCTTCGCGGGTAATGATGGTGAGGTCGACGAACTTCGAGCCCGCGTGATTCTTCGGTGAATAACTGACGTAGAAGCCACCCAGGTCGACGTCGTTCATCTTCTCCAGCGCATCGATGTAACCCTCGCGCGTGAGGTTCCTGCCCGCGCGCCGCAGCCCCTCGACGGCGACCTTGGCCACGAGGAATCCCTCCATGGCGCTGAAGTTGTAGTCGCCGAAGCCGGCCTTCTTGGCCTGCTGCTGGTATTCCTTCACGACCGGGAGGGCCGTGCCCCACGGGAACGGCACCACCTGGGAGATGCCGACGCCCACACCTTCGGCTCCCAGCGCGTCGGCGAGCGCCTTGGACCCGACGAACGAGACGTTGTAGAACTGGGCGCCGCTGCCCGCCTTCTTCATCTGCCGGATGAACTCCGCGCAGGAGGTGTACTGGCTCACCATGACCACGGCGTCGGGCTGCGACTCGTGGATGGCCTTGACGGCGCCCTCGACCTGGACGGTGTTGCGCTCGACGGTGCCGGTGGCGTGGATCTTCAGCCCGCGCTTCGCCATGGCGATCTCGGTCCCCTTGAGGCCCGCCTGGCCGTAGTTGTCGTTCTGGTAGAACACGGCGATCTTCTTGCCGCCGGTGGACAGCACCTGCTCGACGATCTTCTCCGTCTCGTCGTAGTAGCTCGCGCGCACATGGAAGATGTAGCGGTTGAACGGGTCGCGCAGGGCTTCGGCTCCGGTGAAGGGCCCGACCAGCGGGACCCGCGCCTGCGAAAACACGGGCATGGCCGCCACGGTGGTCGGCGTGCCGACGTAGCCGATCAGCGCGAAGACCTTGTGCTCCTCGATCAGCTTCTTGGTCGCCACGGGCGCGCGCGCCGCCTCGTAGCCATCGTCCTCGGTGACGAGCTTGATCTTGCGGCCGTGCACGCCGCCCTTTTCGTTCACGTGGTCGAGATAGGCCTTGATGCCGTTGCGCATCTGGATGCCGAGCTGCGCGGCGGGCCCGGTGAAGACCGCGGCCTGGCCGAGAACGATGCTGTCCTGCGTGACGCCCTGGGCATCGCACGGGCGCGGCAACAGGGTCGCGGCGGCGAGTACGACGGCTGCAAGTGCCTTCATGGGTTCCCCTCTCTCAGGCGCTGACATCAAGGAATTCAGGGTCCCGGACCAGCGCCGGGACATCCAGCTCTCTCCAGCGCTTTCCCTGCGCATCCGTGTACTCGGCGCGCGTCCATTTCGACTCCTCGCCGGCCGGGCGCGCCTCGAGCTCGCCCGACTTGCGCAGGCCCAGCGAGCGGTCGACCAGGAGCGCGCAGCCGGCGCGGAACCGGTCGCTCACCAGCAGGAGCCGCGCCTCGCCGGTGACCACCGTGGGCTCGCCGCCGAGAAAGGCGGCGAAATCGGTCACGCTGTAGAGATTGCCGCGGATGTTCGCCACGCCGCGGAACCACGGGCGCGCGAGCGGCACCGCCGAGATCGGCGGCACGCGGATCATCTCGCCGGCCTCGGCAAGATCGACCAGCCAGGCGCCGCCACCGGCTTCCAGGCCGAGCTTCGAGGCGGCATGGCCGTCCGTCTCGGCGCGTTGCAGGCGCGCGGAGAACTCCAGCTGGTAATCGCGCAGCGACTGTCTGGCAGCCATGTCAGCCGAGTGCGGCGATCTTCGCCAGGAGGTCTTCCTGGACCACGGGCTTCACGATGTAGTCGCGGGCGCCCTGGCGCAGGCCCCAGACCTTGTCGGTCTCCTGGCCCTTGCTCGTGCACAGGATGACGGGGATGTCCTTGGTGCTCTCGTCCCTGGTGAACGTGCGCGTCGCCTGGAAGCCGTTCTGCCCCGGCATCACGACATCCATGAGCACGAGGTCGGGGCGCTGCTGCTTCACCTTCACCAGCGCGTCTTCGGCGCTCTCCGCCGTCGCCACCTTGAAGCCGTTCCGCGACAGCATGTCGCTCAGGTGCCGGCGGTCGGTCGGCGAGTCGTCTACAACCAGGATGCTGCTGATCTTCATGGGGCACCTCTCCAGGGTCAGGGAAGACTGGAAGCCGGCTTGAGGTAATCGCTCACCGCCTCGACCAGCGTTTCCTTGGTGAAGGGCTTGGTGAGGTAGCGGTCGGAGCCGGCGAGCCTGCCGCGGGCGCGGTCGAAGACACCGTCCTTGCTGGACAGCATGATCACCGGCGTGGCCTTCAGCCGCGGGTTCTGCTTGATGAGGGCGCAGGTCTGGTAGCCGTCGAGCCGCGGCATCATGATGTCGACGAAGATGACCTGCGGCTCGTGATCGGTGATCTTGGAGAGCGCGTCGAAGCCGTCCTCGGCCAGGATCACCTCGTACCCGGCCTGGCGCAGGAATAGCTCGGCACTGCGCCGGATGGTGTTGCTGTCATCGATGACGAGCACCTTGACCGGTGCCGTCGAAGCGTCGCCCACAGCCCCCCCTTGCTGATTCGGCCTTAAGGGTGCTCTGCCAGGCGGCTTGGTTCGGAATGACGGTCTCTAGACCGGCAACCCCGCTGCCATACGTTCAGTTCGAACGGTTAGGCCGGTAGCTTTGCGTCGCCACATTTCGGTGGCTTTGCCCTTGCCGACGAATTTGCTCTTGCCAAAAGCGGAAGTCAATGGGGTGACGGCAGCTTTTGTTAATTATTTCCTTTCAATGTCCGCGAATTCGTGCCTAGGGGAATCAGTAGACGCTCGCCACGAACCGCTGGCTCGACTTCTTCGGCCGCTTGTAACCGATGTCGGCCTGCCGCGGCGGCACCTCGATCTCGACGGGGGTCATGTTCTCGTAGGGGATCTGGTGCAGGAGGTGGGCGATGCAGTTCAGGCGCGCCTTCTTCTTGTTGTCCGCGTTGACGACCCACCACGGGGTCTTCTTCCGGTCGGTCGCGGCGAACATGAGGTCCTTGGCCCGCGAGTACTCCACCCAGTGCTTGCGCGACTCGATGTCCATCGGGGAGAGCTTCCAGCGCTTGGTGGGGTTGCGGATGCGCTCCTGGAAGCGCCGCTCCTGCTCCTCGTCGTTCACCGAGAACCAGTACTTGACCAGCACGATGCCGGAACGCACCAGCATCTCCTCGAACTGCGGGCAGGAGCGCAGGAATTCCTCGTACTCGGCCTCGGTGCAGAAGCCCATCACGCGCTCGACGCCGGCGCGGTTGTACCAGCTGCGGTCGAAGAGGACGATCTCGCCGGCCGCGGGCAGGTGCGGCACGTAGCGCTGGAAGTACCACTGGCTCCTCTCGCGCTCGGTGGGCGTGCCCAGGGCGACGATGCGGCAGATGCGCGGGTTCAGGCACTCGGCGATGCGCTTGATCACGCCGCCCTTGCCGGCCGCGTCGCGGCCCTCGAAGATCACCGCGACCTTGAGCCCCTGCATGCGCACCCACTCCTGCAGCTTGATCAACTCGACCTGCAGGTGGGCGAGTTCCTTGACGTACTTGTAGTCGCCGGGCGGCTTGCGCGGCTTGGTGCGGCCCGCCCGGTGCCAGTACTGCTCGATGCTCGCCTGCTCCCTGGCGTCGGCCAGGACCTCGTTTTCGGCCTTCGCGTGCTTCGCCTTCGGCGGCGTCGCACCCTTCGCCGACTTCTTCTTCATCGCCATCGTGGTCTCCCTTGCACCTCGCGCAATCCCGCATCGAGAATACCAGCGCGGTAACATGATGGGGACGCAACGACGGAACTTGCCATGCCCGCCATCAGCCGCCGCGCCAACGAGCTCGGCACCGAAAACGCCTTCGTCGTCCTCGCCGAGGTGGCCAAGCTGCAGGCCGCCGGCAAGGACATCGTTTCCTTCTGCATCGGCCAGCCCGACTTCCCGACGCCGCTGAACATCCAGGATGCCGCCGTCAAGGCGATCCGGGACGGCAAGCACGGCTACACGCCCTCGGCCGGCATCGTGGAACTGCGCGAGGCCATCGCGAAATACGTCTCGCGCACGCGCGCCATTGCGGTGAGCGCGGACGACGTCGTGGTCGGCGCGGGTGCCAAGCCCTTCATCGCCTACACGATCCTCTCCGTCACCGACCACGGCGCGGGCGACGAGGTGATCTATCCCAACCCCGGCTTCCCGATCTACGAGTCGCAGATCCGCGCCATGGGCGCGGTGCCCGTGCCCATCTACCTGCGCGAGTCGCGCGGCTTCAACTTCGACCCGGCCGAGCTCGAGGCGAAGATCACGCCGAGGACGAAGCTCCTCATCCTCAACTCGCCGCAGAACCCCACCGGCGGCATCGTCCCCGCGAAGGACATGCAGGCCATCGCCGACCATCCTTGCGAGGCACCCGGACGTGTGGGTATACGCCGACGAGATCTATTCGCGCCTCGTGTACGACGGCACTTCGCCTCGCTCGCCTCCATCCCCGGCATGCAGGAACGCACCATCATCTGCGACGGCGCCTCCAAGACCTGGGCGATGACCGGCTGGCGGCTCGGCTACGCGGTGAACAAGGCACTGGCGCCCGTGTTCACGCGCTGGGTCACCAACACCGAGTCGTGCGCCTCGCACATCAGCCAGTGGGCGGCCGTGGAAGCGTTGAACGGCCCGCAGGACGAGGCGGAGAAGATGCGCGCGAGCTTCCTCGCCCGCCGCGACCTCATCGTGGGGCTCCTGAACGAGGTGCCGGGCGTCACCTGCCAGTCCCCCGGGGGTGCCTTCTACGCGTGGCCGAACGTCACCGAGGCCTGCCGCATGATCGGCACCAGGGATTCGGAGGAATTCCGCGTGCGGCTGCTGAACGAGGCCGGTGTCGCGGTGCTCGCCGACATCCACTTCGGCCCGCGCGTCCCGGACGAGGGCCAGCACATCCGCTTCAGCTACGCCGCCTCCAGCGCGGCGATCGAGAAGGGCGTGGCGCGCATGGCGGAGTTCGTGCGCCGCAACACGAAGTAGGCCCGGCGCATGGCCGCCTGGACCTGGCTCCTCCCGGCGAGCGCCATCGCGCTCCTGGCCGCCGCCATCGCGCTGGGCGTGGGCACGTGGCTTGCGATCGCCTGCGCGGCGGCGCTGGTCGGCGCGGTGATCGCGGCCGTGCACCATGCGGAAGTGGTGGCGCACAAGGTCGGCGAGCCCTTCGGCACGCTGGTCCTCGCGGTGGCGGTCACCGTCATCGAGGCTTCGCTGATCCTGTCGATGATGCTCGCCGGCGGGGCCGACAAGGCGGCCCTGCCGCGCGACACGATCTACGCCGCGCTCATGATCATCTGCAACGGCGTGGTCGGCATCTGCGTGCTGGTGGGCGGCATCCACCACCGCGAGCAGACCTTTCGCGTGGAAGGCGCCGGCCCGGGACTTGCGGCGCTGATCGCCATGGCGACACTTTCGCTCGTGCTGCCCGCCTTCACCACGACCACGCCGGGCGGGACCTACAGCGCCCCGCAGCTCCTGTTCGCGGCAGTCGCCTCGCTGGCGCTGTGGGGCGTCTTCGTCTTCGTGCAGACGGTGCGGCACCGCGACTACTTCCTCCCGGCGGCGGATGCGGCCAACCCGGAGGTGCACGCCGCGCCACCCACGCATGCGCTCGCCTGGGCGAGCTTCGCGCTGCTCGTCGTCGCGCTGGTCGCGGTGGTGGGTCTCGCCAAGATGCTCTCGCCGACGATCGAGCGGGCGGTGGCGGCGGCCGGCGCACCGGAGACCGTCATCGGCATCGCGATCGCGATGCTGGTGCTGCTGCCGGAGACCTGGGCCGCGGTGCGCGCCGCGCGCGCGAACCGCCTGCAGACCAGCATGAACCTGGCCATCGGCTCGGCGCTGGCGAGCATCGGGCTCACGATTCCCGTGGTGGCGATCGCCTCCATCGTCCTCGACATCCCGCTCGTCCTGGGCCTGGAGGCCAAGGACCTGGTGATGCTCGCCCTCACCTTCGCCGTCGCCACGATCACGCTCGGCACGGGCCGCACGAACATCATGCAGGGCGCGGTCCAGCTCGTGATCTTCGCGGCCTTCCTGTTCCTCGCGTTCGTGCCCTGACGATGCCCGTGCCCGGCGCAGGCTACTCCGGCACTCCGCTCGCCAGGAAGCTGGGCATGCGCGAGAACGCCCGCGTCTGCGCGCTCGACGCGCCGGCGGACTACGAAGCCCTGCTCGCGCCCATTCCGGCCGGGGTGAAGTTCGCCGTGAAGCCGACTCCGGAGACGGACCTGGTGCACGTGTTCGTGCGCGAACGCGCCGTGCTCGCGCGCCGGCTCGGCGCCATCCTGAAGGCGACGCGCCCGGACGTGTCGATCTGGGTGTCGTGGCCGAAGAAGGCCGCGAAGGTTCCGACCGACATCACCGAGGACACCATTCGCGAGGTCGCGCTGCCGCTCGGACTCGTGGACGTGAAGGTCTGCGCCGTGGATGCGGTCTGGTCGGGCCTGAAGCTGGTCATCCGGAAGGAGAACCGCCCGGCGACGTGACCGCCCGCGTTCCGCGCTGCAGCCACCGTTCCGCAACCTCGAACGAAACGTGGACGAGGAGCGCCATCGCCGCCGCAGGCAGGGCGCCGGCGATGAGCAAGGTGTGGTCGTTCACCGCCAGGCCCTGCACGATGCGCTCGCCGAATCCTCCGGCGCCCACGAATGCCGCGATGGTGGCGGTGCCCACGTTCATCACGGCCGAGGTCTTCACGCCGGCCATGATGGTCGGCGCCGCGAGCGGCAACTCGATGCGCCACAGTGCTCTGTTGCGCGGTGAGCCCCAGCGCGAGGGCCGCCTGCCGCAGGCCCGCCGACACGCCCTCGAGGCCCGCGTGCGTGTTGCGCGCGATCGGCAGCAGCGCATAGAGGAAGAGGGCGATGAGCGCCGGCCACGCACCGATGCCGGTGAGCGGGATGAGGAAGGCGAGGAGCGCCAGCGACGGGATCGTCTGCAGGAGTCCCGCGGTCGCCAGCAGCGGCTGCGTGAGCAGGCGCACGCGCGCCGCGGCGATGCCCATCGGCACTCCCGCCGCCACGGCGGCGGCGAGCGAGGCGAACACCAGCGTCGCATGCTCGACGGCGAGACGCCCGAAGTCGGGCGCGAACACCGCCGACCACAGGCTGCGCGGCGCGGTATCGGCCTTCGCACCCAGGAACTCGCCCGCGACGGCCGCGAACGCGACCCGGTCGAGTTCCGCGCGACCGTTGAGGCGGATCATCGTCGCCTCGTCGATGCGGCCCTGCAGCCCGGCCCAGGCGGCGAAGGCCTGCGGATGGCGCTTCGGCAGGTCCTGGCGGTGCAGCACCACGGCGTCGTAGCGCGGGAAGAAGCTGCGGTCGTCGGCCAGCACCCGCACGCCGAGCCGGGCGATCTTCGCGTCGGTGGTGTAGATGTCGATCACCTCGACCTGGCCCGCCGCCAGGGCCTCGTAGGCGATGCCGTGGTCGAGCCCGCGCGGGTCCGCCTGCGGCAGGCCATACGCCGTGCGCAATCCGGGCCATCCGTCCGCGCGGCGCAGGAATTCGTGCGAGAGGCCCAGCGCGACCTGCGCGTGGCGCGCGAGATCGGAGACGGTGGCGATGCCGCGCGCCGCGCAACGCTTTCGCGCATGCCCAGGGCGTAGCCGTTCGAGAATCCGAGGGGAATGCTGGCCGCCAGGCCCAGCGGCGCCAGGCGCCGGTTGAGCGTGGCGAGATCCGCGGGGCCGCCGTCCTTGAGGATTTCGCGCGCGATCGTGCCGGTGTATTCGGGGTAGGCGTCGATGGCCCCGCGCCTGAGCGCCTCGTAGAGGATGGCGGTGTTGCCCATGCCCGGCAGGTGCTCGGCCTGCGTCCCGGCGCCGCGCGCGGACTGCGCGAGGATCTCGCCCAGGATGTAGGACTCCGTGAAGCGCTTCGAGCCCACGCGCAGCGGCTCCGCAGCCGTCGCAGCCGGCATGGCGATGCAGAGTGCGGCAAGGAGAGCGCCCGTGCGCAGGCGAACCGGGTTCATCGGCCGCAGCATACCGCCCCGGGTGCGCGGATTCAGCGCGGCATCAGGATCAGGTAGAGGCCCAGCAGCACCATGATGGCGCCGGAAACGAGCTTGAGCAGCCGCCCTTCCTTCTCCTGCAGGCGCTTCTGGCTCAGCGTGACGACGCCGATGGCGAGGAGGACCACGTCGTCGATCATGTACATGGCGATGTAGAGGCCGATGTAGCCGTAGTAGTGCAGCGCGTCGAGTTGCCGCAGGGTGAGGATGCGCGTGTAGAGGGCCGGCAGCCCGGAGGTGCAGAGAAGCTCCACGATCTGCACCAGGATGCCCAGCACCACCGTGCCGGCGATCGCGAGCACCAGGCTCTGCTCGTGCATCAGGGCGCGCATGCGCTGGTAGATGCCCGGCTTGGCCGCCGCCGGGATCGACAGCGTGATGCCGCGCCCGAAGGCGAAGTAGTCCTTGACGTGGATGAGTCCCGCCACCAGCGCGATGACGCCGAGGACGATCTCGGAGGTGCGCGAGATGCCGATCACCAGGAACAGGTTCAGCCACGCCGCCAGGAAGGCGAAGTAGGCGATGCCCTGGATCGCGACGAAGGTCCCGGCGATGGCGATCATGCGACGCCGGTCGCCCACCGCCGCGAGCATCGACACCATCAGGACCAGCACCCACATCGAGCAGGGATTGAAGCCGTCGAGGAGGCCGATGGCGACGGTGAAGAGCGGCAGGCCCACCTGGTCGATGTCGATGCGCTTGCCGATCCAGGGCAGGTCGACGTAGCCCACTTGCGCCTGCGGCGTGCCGGCCTGCGCGGAACGCTCCGCAGCCGCCTGGTCGACCATCTCCCGCAGGGCTGGCGCCCGTCGTCTCCGGCCCGGAATAGCCGATGAGCAGGCGCCCATCGAGGTGGAAGGCGGGGACGCTGGCCGCAACGCCGGGATGGGCGGCGAGAATCTCGCGCAGGCGATCGCCGGCGCCCGGATCCTGGTAGACGTCGCGTATCGTCAGGCGCAGCGCGGGGCGCTCCCGGCCGAGCTCCGCGAGGAACACCTTGGCCTTCGCGCAGTGCGGGCAGCCTTCGTAGACGAACACTTCCATCTCGACTGCGCCCGTGGCGGCTTCCGGCGGCGCAGCAGCCAGCGCTGCCGCCGCAGGCCACCACGCCGAGCATCGGCAAGCAGCAGCCATGCGCCAAGGCTGCGCAACCCTGCCAAAGAGGCAAGCTGCGTTTGCAACCGCCTTGCCCGCGGATGCAGGTCAGTTCAAGGACATATGCGACCGCCACAGCGCGCAGATGTTTCGATGAAGCGCTTTATCAAAGTGCGAGAAGAAACCGGCACCTGCACGCGATGCGGCGATCGCGGAGACGACGAGTGAGTTGCGCGTGCCGATCCACGGCAACTCGACGAAGCCGCCCTCCGGCCGCACGGGGGTAGCGCAAGGCTCCACTGCCTCGATGCGGCAGTTCCCTTCGTCTGCCACTGAAGGTGGCGCAGGCGCAGCCGGGCGGTCGAGCAGTTCGCGGATGCGCGCCCCCGTTGTATCGGTTCCCGTGAAACCGATGATTAGCTCGCCTTGCACGTGAAAGGCCGGCACGCCCGCCATCCGCCCGGGAGATTTCGCGACGAGTTCGCGCAGCCGCTCCAGGGCCTCACGGTCGCGCTGGATGTCGCGGATCGACATCCGCAGTGCCGGCCGTTCCCGGCGCAGCTGCGCGAGGTAAACCTTGGCCTCCGCGCAGTGCGGGCAACCCTCGCGCACGAACACTTCGAGCTGGACGGCTTCGGGAGCGCTCGCCGGGGCATCGGCGGCGCTTGCCGGTGAGCCCGGCAGCCATGCGAACAGCGCCACGAGGAGGCCGGCACCAAGCAGGCCTCTCCGGCCGGGCGCGAAAAGCGCGGTCAGCGGGAAGAGCGGAAAATATTGCATGCGCAGCTCGAGTTCGCCGAGCACGTCCCCGGCACCATGAACATTGTCAACCTCCCCATCGCCGAGGTTCTGACCAGCCTCAAGACGTCAGTAGGCGGCTTGGCGCACGCCGGCCGGACTGCGCGACCGCCTGACGGGGCGTTCGCTCCGGGCCGCGCCGGCGCGTTCAGCCCGCGACCAGCGTGCCGGCGAGCCCGACGATGCCCAGCCCCAGCGCCGCGAGCGAATCGCCGGCGATGAGCCCGCCGCCCGCGAGCGAAGTCGTGCTCATGTCCTCCGGCATCGCCTTTTCCCCGGCCTGCGGCTTCCTCTTCGCGAACGTGTTGACCGCGCTGGAGAGGATGCCGCCGCCGCCGAACCACAGCGAGGTGTGCAGGTTCACGAAGCCGCCGAAGGACGACGCATAGGGCGAGGGCACGAACACGGCATCGAAGAGGAAGTCGGTCGCGAACCCGCGCCTGCCGCTGGCGACGAAGGCCTTGTAGGCGGCGTTGGATTTGACCAGCACGCGCACGAGCTGGAAGGCGAAGCCGATTCCGACCCCGACCCAGATCGCGGTGCGCTGGTAGGGCTTGTCGTCGGTGAGGCTCCTCAGCACGCCCACGAACTTGTAGGTCATCGCGGCACTCCACTCCGCCGGCTGTTCGCCGGCCTTCATCACCGTCTGGTCGAGGAGAAGCACCGGGTACGCGGTCATGAAGAGCTTCGCGAAGACGACGGCCATGATGGCGCCGACCAGGATGCCCACCACCTGGTAGCGGAACTGCAGGACACGATTGGTGCCCAGGCGCCAGCCCGTGGAGCGGTCCTGCTGCATGTCGCAGGCGACGCTGGTGGCGATGAGCAGCACCATGCCCGCCATCAGGCCCACGGCCGGGTCCTTCAGGCCCAAGGCCGCCATCAGCACCACGCTCACCACGAAGGCCGACGAGATGGGGTTGGAATCGCTGATCCCGACCGAGATGCCGTTGACCAGCGCGAACACGAACACCAGGCGCCACCGCGAAGAGGAGGAAGCCCACCGGGGCCCCGAGCACGAGGTGGCCGGTGACCACGGTGCCGGCACCCCAGGCGACGACCCAGAGGACGAGACGCGTGGTGTTCACCCGCTTCCACTCCGCCTGCGGGGCCTGCGGCTCGCCCTTGCCCGCGAGGCGCTCCGCCGCTTCCTTCAGCACCAGCGCGATGTCGATGATGGCCGCGCCCATGATGAGGCCCAGCGCGATGAGGAAGGCGATCTTGCGGAACGGCTCGCCCTCCTTGAGCCAGCCGATGGAGATGAAGTACGGAATCAGTGCCCAGAAGATCAGGCCGGAAGTAATGGCGGGAATGCCGATGCGCGCGCCCACCAGCATGCCCGCGCCGAGCGTCGAGGTGGACAGCTCGATCGCCCCGAGGAGCGCGACCTTGCCGGCTGCGATTCCGCCCGTGATTCCCACCAGGATGCCGCCGCCCAGCTTCCCCACCGACTTGCGCAGGAGCTCGGGGTCGGTGAGGGCGCGCAGGATGTTGGCCACCGCGAAGCCGGAAGGGTAGGTGAGCTGCAGCCGGTCCACGAGCAGCGGCGTGTAGAGCATGCCCACGCCGACGCCGTACATGCCGATGCAGAGCATGTAGAGGATCAGCTGCCAGACCGGCGGCTGCGGCAGCCCCATCCACACCATCGCCTGGATGAGGACTCCCATGGCGGAGAGGCTCGCGACCGATGCCGCGGCCGTTTGCATGTAGTTGGCGCCGTGCTTGCCTTCGGCGCCATAGCCGTACGTGACCGTGGATCCGAGGATGCCCGCGAGAGTCTGCCCGCCGACGAAGAAGCCGAGCGAGAAGTTCATGTACGAAGCCGTGACGCCGCCGAGCGGGCCGAGCACGAAGACGCCAAGGCAGACGAGGAGGGCGTGGTACTTCCAGGTGCCGACGGCGGGCAGCCAGGACCAGCGCGGGGCGGATGAAGGAGCGATTGCATTCATGGGCGCGACGCTACCTGAGAATCCACGAGCCGTGTTGCCCGGCGTCAGGAGCCATACGGACAGTCGCAACGGCTGCAGGCATCGCCAGTCGACGTAGTATCCTGCCGCAGAAGTTCCAGCCCACGGTTTCGTCGACCAACATGTCATCCCCGTCGTCCGCGCCGCTTGCCGGCATCAAGGTCGTCGAGTTCTGCCAGGTCGCGGCAGGCCCGTTCTGCGGCATGCTGCTGGCCGACTACGGCGCGGAAGTGGTGAAGGTCGAGCCTCCCGAGGGCGACGCCATGCGCCAGTGGCCGCCGGTGAATGGCGGCTACAGCGAGAACTTCGCCTCGATCAACCGCGGCAAGAAGTCGGTGGCGCTGGACCTCAAGAATCCGGCCGACCGCGATTTCGCGCGCGCGCTGGTGCTCGAATCCGACGTCCTGGTCGAGAACAACCGCCCCGGCGTCATGCAGCGGCTGGGCCTCGGCTGGGACTGGTTCGGGCCGCGCAAGCCCGCGCTCGTCTACTGCTCCATCTCGGCCTTCGGGCAGGTCGGGCCGCGCGCGACCGAAGGCGGCTTCGACCTCACCATCCAGGCCGCCACGGGCGTCATGAGCGTGACCGGCGAACCCGATGGCGCGCCCGTGAAGTGCGGCGTTCCCCTGTCGGATTTCGCGGCAGGGCTCTACGCGGCCTTCTCCATCGCCGCCCTCATCGCGCGGGTGAAGGCGGGCGGCCCGGGCGGCACCATCGACGTGCCGATGTTCGCCACCACCATCGCCATCGCGGCGCTGCAGACGAGCGAGTACTTCGGCACCGGCAGGAATCCGCGCAAGCTCGGTTCGGCGCACCCGAGAAACGCGCCCTACCAGGCCTACCGCGCCGCCGACGGGTGGTTCGCGATCGCCGCCGGCAACAACAAGCTCTGGCAGGCGGTCTGCCACGCGGTGGGCATGCGCGAGTGGCAGGACGATCCGCGCTTCGCCTCGACCACGCTGCGCGCCACGAACCAGGCCGTGCTGAAGGACATGCTGGAAGCGCGCTTCGCCACGGCAGGCGTTGCCGCATGGCTCGAGCGCTTCCGCGCAGCCGGGGTTCCGTGCGCACCGATCAACGGCTACGCCGAGGCGCTCGCGGACCCGCAGGCGGCGCATCTCGGGCTGGTGCTGCCGGCGACGCTGCCCGGCGGACAGGTGACGCGCACCGTGGGCTGTCCCGTGCGCCTGGACGGCGAGGCGGTCGCCGTGCGCACGACATATCCCGCGCTGGGCGAGCACACTGCCCAGGTACGCGCAACGACGAAGGAGGCGAAATGACCCACGATGGAGAACGCATCGCGCCGCTGCGCGAGTTCGTGCAGGCGATGACGAGACTGGTGGACCGCACCGACGACGAGGCGGCCCTGCTTGCGGGAGCACGGCCGTTGCTTGCGAGGCTCATCGCCGACGACACGTGGCTCCCGGAGGACTGCACGAAGCCGGACCCGCAGTTCTACCGCCAATATCTCCTGCACTGCGATCCGCAGGAGCGCTTCTCGGTGGTGAGTTTCGTCTGGGGGCCGGGCCAGAAGACGCCGATCCACGACCATACCGTGTGGGGCCTCGTGGGCATGCTGCGCGGCGCGGAGCGCTGCCGGCTCTATGCGCGTGCCGCCGACGGCCAGTTGCGCGCGATCGGCGAGGAGAAAGTGCTCGAGCCCGGCGACATCGAGGCCGTGTCGCCGACCGTGGGCGACATCCACACGGTCGCCAACGCGCTCGCCGACGCGCCCTCGATCAGCATCCACGTCTACGGGGCCAACATCGGCGCCGTGCGCCGGCACGTGTTCGATGCCGCGACCGGTGCGGCGAAGGACTTCGTCTCCGGCTACTCGAGCGCCAGCGTGCCCAACCTGTGGGACCGTTCGGCGACGGTGCGGGCATCGCTCGCATGAGCGACGCGGTCGCGCGAAGGGGTCGCCACGATCTGGCTCGACCGTCCCGAGCGCGGCAATGCGCTTTCCGCAGTCGCGGTGGACGCGATCCTGGCTCTCGCTGCTGGAGGCGATTGCGGATCCGGGCGTGCACACCGTCGTCTTCCGCGGACGCGGCAAGCACTTCTGCACGGGCTTCGATCTTTCCGACCTGGAGAGCGAGACCGACGCGACGTTGCGCAAGCGGTTCGTGGCTCTCGAAAAGCTCCTGCAGGCCGTCTGGTATGCCCCCGTGCGCACGGTGGCGTTCGCGACCGGGCGCGCCTGGGGCGCGGGGGCGGACCTGTTCGCCTCCTGCGACATCCGCGCCTGCGCGCCGGATGCGTCCTTCCGCTTTCCCGGTTCCGCCTTCGGCATCGTGCTGGGCACGCGGCGCCTGGTCGAGCTTGTCGGCTGGGACCGCGCGCGGCCGCTCGCGACGGAGGGCGCAACCGTCGATGCCGCAGGAGCGCTCGCGGTGTCGCTGGCAACGGACATCGTGACGGGCGATGCGGAGGAGTGGCTTGCGGCGCGCTGTTCGCCGCCCGTGGCGGATCGCACTGCGTTCGCGACGATCCGCGCGGCCTGCCGGCCGGATCACCGCGCGGGCGACATGGCGAGCCTCGATGCCTCCGCCAGCCGGCCCGGCTTGAAAGGCCGCATCGCGGACTACCGCGAGGCCCTGCGCAGCCGCAAGGCGAATCGCTAGGACGCCGGCCGCCTCGCGATCAGCGTCCGGAAGCGCTTCAGCTTGTCGCCGGCCGCGGGAAAGTCCTCGACGCTGTCGTGCAGGACTTCCCACCCCGCGAATGGCGCGGCGAGTTCGTCGGGCCGGAAGAGGTAATACGCGGCGGGTCGAACATCGCGAGGAAGGTCGAACCCTCGATCATCGCGTTGACGACGGCGACTCCGCCGGGCCGCACCGCGTCGTGGACCGCCTGCAGCCCCGCCAGCGCATCCTCGCGCGCGAAGAACATGAGCAGGCCGATGCAATTCACGGCATCGTAGGTCTCTTCCGGCTGCCAGCCCTTCAGGTCGACGGTTCGCACCCACACGTTGTGACCGGAGGCGAGGGCGCGCTCGGCAAGATCCTCGACCGCGTTTTCGCAGGCGTCGTAGGCCGTTACCTGCGCACCTCGCGCTGCCGCTGCCAGGGAAAGATTGCCCAGGCCGCAGCCGAGGTCGAGCACCTTGCCCGACAGGATAGGGCAGGGCACGCTCCTCGAAGGGGTTGAGCTTGTAGTCGTGCGCGGCGATCTGGCGCTCGAACTGGGCGCCGAAGAATGCGACCGCGCGAGGGGTTTCGGTGGCCATGGACGCCGGAATGTTACCGGAGCCATGCAGGAGCGGTGGTCCGTCAACCCGGACCGAGCGAACGGCGTTGAGTGGGGAAGCGAGTTGATATAACCTGTGTGGCAGTTATATCGACTCGCCGGCCATGAACTTCAACGTCTATCTCGATGCCGTCACCGTGACCCGCCTGAACACTCTCGCGCGCCAGCGTGGCACGACGCGCAATGCCCTCATTCGCGAAGCCGTCGCGCAGCTGCTGGATGGCGATGGCGGGCAAGCCTGGCCGGAGGCCGTACGGACATTCGTCGGGCTGCCCGATGCCCCCAGGTTCGAGGCATCGCGCCGGAAATTGCGCGCGCCCAGGAAGGATCCCCTGCGGTGACCTGGCTGCTCGACACCTGCGTGCTGAGCGACTTCGCGCGCGGCGAGGCGCAGACGCTCGCGCGATTGAAGGCCCTGTCTCCCGCTGCGCTCGCCGTCTCCGCCATCACGGTGATGGAGGTCGAGTATGGACTCGCCCTGGCGCCTTCCCGGACGGAAAAGCTCGGGCCGGTCATGCAGGCCCTGCTCGGCGCAATCCCGATCGTCCCCTACGCCGCCGAGGACGCGCGTGCCTCGGCCGCCGTTCGCGCCGCGCTCGAGAGGAAGGGCCGCCCGATCGGCGCCTACGACATCCTGATCGCCGGCACCGCCCTGGCGCACGGAATGACGCTGGTCACATCGAACGTGAGGGAGTTCGGGCGGGTCTCGGGCCTGCAGGTGGAGAACTGGCGCGGGCGATAGGCGGCGCGAGACCCTGCTGCCTCGATTACTTGCCCCGTTCCCCGACGAACCAGGTCACGAGGCCAACCGCCGCGAAGATGACGAACACGGGCAGCAGCACGCCGCTGTATCCCCCGGTCCACGCGAAGCCCCGCATGCCTTCATCCATCAGGTGTCCGCTCTGCGCCAAAGCGGCGCCGTTGGCCATCAGGGAGACTGCACCGGCAATCGTGGCATGCAAGATCTTCATGGGTACTCCTCGTCTGGGACGGAGAAACAGGCGGACCGCTCCGGCATCACGTGCCACTGCAAAGCGTCCCATTCCGTGCGTCTGGACCCAAATCTACGCAGGCCGGCCGCGAGCGTCTGTGCGATAGCAGACACGGCCGGCGGCCCGTTTCAGGGCGCACGCACCTCCAGCACCGCCATCATTCCGGCGTCTTCGTGCTCGAGAATGTGGCAGTGGACCATGCGTTTGCCCGGCAGGTCCTGCCGCACAAGGATCGTCGCGGTGGTCCCCGAAGGAACGTCGACGGTGTCCAGCCATGCCGCGTAGGGCGCCGGCGTGACCCGCCCGCGCGATTCACGGCTCGCCAGCCGGAACTGCGTGCCATGGATGTGGATCGGGTGGTCCATGAAGGTGTCGTTCACGATCTCCCAGGCCTCGGTGGTCCCGGCGGTGGAGACGAAGTCGACGCGATTCATGTCGAAGGCGCGGCCGTTGATGAGGAAGCCGCCACCCATCATCCCCATGCCGCCGGATTGCGTCAGCACGACGCGCTTCGTGGCCGTGGGGGCGGCGACGGGCGGCATCGGCCGCAGTACCGCAGGCAGGTCGACGGGTGTCGCCGGCGCCTCCGCCGTGGTCACGAGCGCAAGGAGATCCTCGTTCCCGTAATCGCCCATCCCCATCGTATCGATGGCGTGCCGTGCTGCGCGCAGGGTGTAGCGCGCGCCAGGTGAGGCCGCGACGCGCACCACCACTTCGATACGCTGCGCGGGAGCAACGAGGACCTCGGAAAGGCCGGGAACCGGCGTTGCAAGCAACCCGCCATCCGTGCCGACCAGCGTGAACGCGTGGCCGTCGAGCTGCAGGCGCAGGTAACGCGCACTCGTGGCATTGACGATGCGCCAGCGCTGCGTCGCGCCCGGGCGCACTGCGTGAATGGGCACCCGCCCGCCGTTCACCAACAGCTGCTCGCCCTGGCGTCCCACCATGAGATCCATCGGGCCGCTCCCGGAAACCTGCGCGGCAGCGTCGAGGCGAATGCCGGTGACCAGCAGGGTCACTTCCGGGATATGGGCAAGAGGATCGGCTGCGGAACGCACGATGAAGGGCGCGGCGAGCCCCTTCGCCACCTGTTCCGCCGTCGTCTGGTGCGCATGCGGGTGGTACCAGTAGGTGCCCGCAGTCCCTGCGGGAATGTCGAACTCGACCACGCGCGAGGCACCCGGCCGCACCGGGTCCATCGGATTGCCGTCCTGGTCCGCGGGAACCGGCAACCCGTGCCAATGGACCGTCGTGTCGATGGGAAGCCGGTTCTCGAGCGCGATGCGCACCCGGTCGCCCTCGCGCACATCCACGAGCGGGCCCGGAAAGAGCCCGTTGTAGAGCCACAGCGCGGTCGAGCGACCCTCGAGCAGCGCCACGCTCGCCGGCGCGGCCGCAAGGGAAGCGGAAAACAGCCCCGCAGCCGGGTTCGCATTCGCCAGCAAGGACAGCGGCCGCAAGGGCGATCCCTGCGCAAGGGCAGTTCCGGGCGCGGGCGGCGGCCCCATCATCGCGCCGCTTCCGCCACCGCCGCACGCGGGCAGGAACGACCCCATGCCCGCCAGTGCCGCACCGAAAAACTCGCGTCTCTTCATGGCAACTCCCTTGCGGGGAAGGGCTCGTGCCCTACTTCACTTTCTGGATCGCGGTCACGACGTAGTCCCCGTCGGCCTGCACGACCTGGAACCTCACCTTGTCGCCGGCGGCGATGTTGTCGAGGAGCGCCGGCGGCTTCACCGTGAACGCCATCGTCATCGGCCCCATGTTCACGCTCCTGATCTCGCCATGCTTGATGATGACCTTGCCGGCGGCCTTGTCGACCTTCCTCACTTCGCCGTCGGCAAGGTCCTTCGCGGCGACTTTCGCGGCAGGGGCCGCGGCCGGCGCGGCTGCGCGTGCTGGGCGAGGGCAACCGCCGCGAAAGTGGAGAGCAGAACGGTGAATGCAATTCGCTTCATCTTGAAAACTCCTGTTGGTGGTGAAGGAAAAATCTAGCGGCCCGCCGCCTGCGCGAGCCGGCGTGCCTCGCGCTTGCGCATGAGAAGCCACGCGGCGGGCACGATGAGCATGGAAATGAGCGGGGCGGTGACCATGCCGCCCACCATCGGCGCGGCGATGCGGCTCATGATCTCGGAACCGGTGCCGGTATCCCAGAGGATGGGCGTGAGGCCGATCACGGTGGTCGCGACCGTCATCGCCTTGGGCCGCACGCGCAGCACTGCACCTTCGCGGATCGCCTCGACCAGCGTCGTCTCGTCGGCGCGGCCCGCCGCGATGCGCGCCTCCCACGCCTGCTTGAGGTAGACCAGCATCACGATGCCGAATTCCGCCGTGACTCCCGCCAGGCCGATGAAGCCGACCGCGGTCGCGATCGAGACCTCGTGCCCGAGCGCGTAGAGGAGCCACACCCCGCCGATGAGCGAGAAGGGGAGTGTCGCCATGATGAGCAGCGCCTCGTCCATGCGCCGGAAGGTGAGGTAGAGCATCACGAGGATGATCATGAGCATCGCCGGCACCACGACGGCGAGGCGCTTCTGGGCGCGCTCGAGGTACTCGAACTGGCCGCTCCAGGCGATGGAGTAGCCCGGCGGCAGCGTCACCTCGCGTCCCACGACGTCCTGCATCTCGTGCACCACCGAGCGCAGGTCGCGGCCGCGGATGTCCACGTACACCCACCCCGAGGGCCGGGCATTCTCGCTGCGGATCATGGGCGCGCCGTCCGTCACCAGCACGCTCGCCACGTCGGAGAGCCGGATCTGCGCGCCGCGTTCGGTGAGGACCGGGAGGTTGCGGAGTCCCTCGAGCGAATCGCGCATCTCGCGCGGGTAGCGCACGTTGATCGGGAAACGCTGCAGGCCCTCGATCGTCTCGCCGACGTTCTCGCCGCCGATCGCGGCGGAAACGAGCGACTGCACGTCCGCGACGTTGAGCCCGTAGCGCGCGGCGCGGTCGCGGTCGATGGCGATGTCGATGTAACGCCCGCCGGTGAGCCGCTCGGCGAGTGCCGAGCTCACGCCCGGCAGGTTCTTCACCGCGCGCTCGACTTCGCCGGCGATGCGCTCGATCTCGATGAGGCTCTCGCCGGAGACCTTGATGCCGATCGGGCTCTTGATGCCGGTGGCGAGCATGTCGATGCGGTTGCGGATCGGCGGCACCCAGATGTTGGCCAGGCCCGGCACCTTCACCGTGCGGTCGAGTTCCTCGACGATCTTCTCGGTGGTCATCCCGGGCCGCCACTGGTCCCGCGGCTTGAACTGGATCGTCGTCTCGAACATCTCCAAGGGCGCGGGGTCGGTCGCGGTTTCGGCGCGGCCCGCCTTGCCGAAGACGCGCGCCACTTCCGGCACGCTCTTGATGAGGCGGTCGGTCTGCTGCAGCAGCTCCGCGGCCTTGCCCGCGGACAGGCCCGGCAGCGCCGACGGCATGTAGAGCAGGTCGCCCTCGTCCAGGGGCGGCATGAACTCCCCGCCAAGACGCGATATGGGCCAGGCCGTGGCCGCGGCGGCCACGATGGCGATGGCGATGGAGGCCACCGGCCGCCGGATCACGATTTCCAGCACCGGCCGGTAGATGGCGATGAGGAAGCGGTTGACCGGGTTGGCATCCTCCCGCGGGATGCGCCCGCGGATGAAGTAGCCCATGAGCACCGGCACCAGCGTGACCGCGAGCGCGGCGGCGGCGGCCATCGCGTAGGTCTTCGTGAACGCGAGCGGCGAGAAGAGGCGGCCTTCCTGCGCCTGCAGGGCGAACACCGGAATGAAGGAGATGGTGACGATGAGGAGCGAGGAGAAGAGCGCCGGGCCCACCTCCACGGAGGCTTCCCCGATCAACTTCCAGCGCTCGTCGCCCTCGATCTCGCGGCCCGGGTTGGCGGCCTGCCAGGCCTCCAGCTTGCGGTGCGCGTTCTCCACCATCACGACCGCCGCGTCCACCATCTCGCCGATGGCGATGGCGATGCCGCCCAGCGAGACGATGTTGGCCGTGATGCCCTGGTAGTGCATGACGATGAAGGCCGTGGTGATCCCCAGCGGCAGCGAGATGATCGACACGAACGCCGAGCGCCAGTGGAAGAGGAACACGATGCAGATGATCGCCACGACGGCGAACTGCTCGACGAGCGTGGCGCCGACGGTGGCCACCGAGCGCTTGATGAGGTCGGAGCGGTCGTAGACCGGCACGATCTCCACGCCGGGCGGGAGGCTGCGCTTGAGGCTTTCGAGCTTCGCCTTCACCAGGTCGATGGTCTCGAGGGCGTTCTTGCCGGAGCGCATCACGATGATGCCGCCGGCCACCTCGCCCTCGCCGTCCAGCTCCGAGATGCCGCGGCGCATCTCCGGGCCGATCTGGATGCGCGACACGTCGGCGAGGCGCACGGAAACGCCGGCCTCCGTGGTCATGAGCGGGATGCGCCGGAAGTCGTCGAGCGTCTTCAGGTAGCCGCTCGAGCGCACCATGTATTCGGCCTCGCCCAGCTCGAGCACGGAGCCGCCCGCTTCCTGGTTGGCGCGCTGGATCGCCTCCACCACCTTCGCGTGCGGGATGTTCAAGGCGCGCAGGCGGTCGGGGTCGAGCACGATCTGGTACTGGCGCACCATGCCGCCCACGCTCGCCACCTCGGCGACGTTGGGCACGCTCTTCAGCTCGAACTTGAGGAGCCAGTCCTGGATCGCGCGCATCTGCGCGAGGTCCGTCTTGCCGGTGCGGTCGACCAACGCGTACTGGTAGATCCAGCCCACGCCGGTGGCGTCCGGCCCGAGGGCCGCGCGCGCGCCCGGCGGCAGCCGCCCCTGCACCTGGTTCAGGTACTCGAGCACGCGCGAGCGCGCCCAGTAGAGGTCGGTGCCGTCCTCGAAGATGATGTAGACGAAGGAGTCGCCGAAGAACGAGAACCCGCGCACGACCTTGGCACCCGGCACCGACATCATCGTCGTGGTGAGCGGATAGGTCACCTGGTTCTCGACGATCTGCGGCGCCTGCCCCGGGTAGGTCGTGCGGATGATGACCTGCGTGTCGGAGAGGTCCGGGATCGCGTCCAGCGGCGTGTGGAGCGTCGCCCACACCCCCCACGCCGCCAGGCCGATGGCGGCCAGCAGCACCAGGAAGCGGTTGGCGATCGACCAGAGGATGAGCCTCGCGATCATTGCACCGCTCCCCGGGGAGCGATCTTCGTGACCACCGGCATGCCGTCCTTGTCGAGCACGAATGACAGGCGCACTTCCTGGCCCGGTCTTCGCGCCGGGCGGCACGCCGTCCTTCATCGGCATGAACTCCATCGTCATCGCGCCCCACTTGAGTTCCGGCACCGGGCCGTGGGTGATGGTCCAGGTGTCCTTCCCGAACTTCTCCAGCTTCGCGTCGGCCTGGTATTCCTTCGCGCCGGCCGCCTCGCCCATGCGCGTGGTGGTCGCCTTGAGGCTCGCCTCGGAGTCGATGAGGAACTGCCCCGAGACGACGACGCGCGTTCCGGCGTCGATGCCCTTCAGGACTTCCGTGCGCCCGCCCTGCTCGCGGCCGGTTTCCACCTCGACCGGCTCGAACTTGCTGTCGCCGCGGTCGACGACGATCACCGTGCGGCGCCCCGTCGGGATGAGTGCCTCGCTGGGCACGAGGACCGCCTCGCGCGAGGTGGCCGGGGAAATGGCGAGCGTCACGTACATGCCGGGCTTCAGCTTGGTGCCCGGGTTGCCCAGCTCCACGCGCGCGCGCACCGTGCGGCTCGCCGCCGCCACGTCGGGCAGCACGGCATTGATGCGGCCGGCGAACTTCTCGCCGGGATAGGCGGGCACGGTCGCGCTGATCGGCGCGCCGGGCACCACCGCCGCGGCCTGCGCCTCGGGAATGTCCACGTTGACCCAGACGGTGGCCAGCCCGTTGATGCGAAAGAGCATCGCACCGGGCATGAGGGTCATGCCTTCGCGCGCGCCCAGTTCGCCGATGACCCCGTCGACCGGGGAGACGAGGGTGATGTGCGGCCGCGGTTTGCCGTCGCGCTCGACGTCCGCGACCTGCTCCTCGCTCATGTTGAGGAGCAGCAGGCGATTCCTGGCCGCGCGGGCGAGATCCTGCGCGCCCGGTGCCGTGCTCTTCCGCAGCGCCAGGTACTCCTCCTGGGCACCCGCCCAATCGGGGACGAAGAGCTGCGCCAGGGGCTGGCCCTTGCGCACCGTGTCGAGCGGCGCGCGCACGTAGAGCTTCTCGATGTAGCCGGGCGTGCGCGACTGCACCAGCGTGACCGCGCGCTCGTCGAAGGCGATCGTCCCCACGGCTTCCACGGTGACGGCGAGGCGCCCCTTCTCCGCGACCGCCGTGCGCACGCCGAGGTTCTGCACCACGCGCGGGCTCACCTTGACGCCGCCGGCGTCGGCGCCGTCGTCGGCGTAGACCGGCATCAGGTCCATGTCCATGAAGGGCGAGCGGCCGGGCTTGTCGAACTTCTGCTGCGGGTACATCGGGTCGTGCCAGTAGAGGACCTTGCGGCCGCCGTCCGCCTTGGCAGCGGCGGGGGCCGTGCTGGCGGCCGGCGCGTGCGCCGAGCGCTGCGCCCACCAGTAGCCCGCATAGCCACCGGCTGCGAGGAGAGCCGCACCGACGGCGGCGGCGATCAGGGTGCGGTTCATTTCGGGCTCCTTTCGGGAAGCAGGTAGGCGAGCTGCGCCCAGGCGCGGGCGGCTTCGGCGCGGACGTTGAGGGCCATGAGCCGCGCCTCGAGCAGCATGCGGCGCGCCTCGAGGACGGCGCCGAGTTCGGCGCGGCCGCCCTCGTAGGCGGCGAGCGTGGCATTGGCGCGCTCCTCCGCGAGAGGAACGATTTCCTTCTCGTTGCGATCGACGCGCGCGCGCGCGATCTCGAAGTCCACCAGGGCGGCGCGGACGTCGGCTTCGTAGCGGCGCCGCGCTTCCTCGGCCTGCGCCCTCGCCTGCTCGGCCTGCTTCGCCTTGGCGAGCGCGGCCGGCTCCTGGCGGCTGCCCGCGAACACCGGCAGGTCCATGCGGAACATCAGGGAAACCATGTTGGTGTAGGCCGAACCGCGCGCACCGTAGGAGAGCTCGACGCTGTAGTCGGGCAGCGTCGCGACGGCGGCGAGCTTCGCCTCCGCTTCCGCCGCTGCGGTCATCGGCGCGAACATCGCGATCTGCGGATGCACCTCGAGGTCCGTGGTGAGCGAGGCGATGCTCTGCGGGAGCTTCGCGATGTCGGGGTCGCCCGCGGGCGGACGCTTCGCGTCCTCGCCGAGCCAGCGGCTCGAGCCGGGCCTGCGAGCGGCGCACCATGCGTTCCACCTCCAGGCGGCGGTCGGCCAGCGCCGCACGCTGCGATCGCGCCATCACCGGGTCGGCAGTGCCCATCTTGCCGGCGGCGAGTTGCGCCGTCGTGCCGGCGAGCTGCAGGTCGGCCTCCTGCATGAGTGCATCCACCAGGGCGAGGGAACGCTCGGCATAGAGGCGGTCGAACCACGCCATCGCCACTTCGCGGCGCAATTCCGCGGCCTGCATGTCGACGAGTGCGGCTTCGCGCCGGGCATCGGCCTGCGCGCGCACGGCCATGAGTTCGCGCTTCTCGCCGCGCACGAAGTCCTGCATGACGCCGATGCGGCGCATCGTCATGCCGTCGGCCGTGAGGCTCCACCTGTCCGGGCCCTCTACCGGCGCGTTCTCGACGCCGAAGAAGAGCTTGGGATCCGGGTTCTCGCCGGCGGTGATGGCCTGCGAGGCACTCGCCTCGGCAGAGGCCCGCTGCGCTGCGAGCTGCGCCGAGCGGGTCGTGGCAAGGTTCAGGGC
The DNA here is from genome assembly GCA_963786635.1 of uncultured beta proteobacterium. GTDB lineage: Bacteria > Pseudomonadota > Gammaproteobacteria > Burkholderiales > Usitatibacteraceae > FEB-7. Next base: position 256,590 of record CAWAZV010000008.1, read on the forward strand.
CTCGTCGAGCGTGAGCGGCGACGACGGCGCCGCCAGGGCGGCAACGGGCAGTGCGAGCGCGGCGAAAAGGCGCGCGAGGTGGTGCGGGATGGACGAGTGCATGGGACCTCCGGAGGCGATGGCAGCCGGCCGCGAACGCCGCGGACCGGGTACATCACCGGGAGGTCAGATGCGCAGGACGCCGAACAGGATGGCGGGTGGAGGTGGGGCAGCCGCCGGCACGTAGCGCCAGGCGGGTCGCGACTCGACCGTGGCGGTGGTGTCGCCGATCTCGATGCGCAGTTCCGGCCCCAGGACATCGGCAGCGGCGAACTGCGGAGCCTTGTCGAGGGAGGCCTTGCCGTACTGGCAGTGCTCGGCGCAGACGTTGCCGTTGACCGGGACTTCGTTCTCCCCGACCGCGCCGGCGCACCCCTCGTGGTGAGCGATCACTTCCGCGGGAGGGGCCTGTTCATGCACCATGCAGGCATGGGCCGACACCGCGAATTGCGCGAAGACGAGCGCGAATCCGGCAAGGATGGCGGCGAAGCTGCGGTGGCGACGAGACATGGTCACGGAGTATGCCCGTTAACCTGGGCGGGGCGAATTGATCCTGCGCAGACTCTTTGGGACAGGTATTGGGGACGGTTCCGAAGAACCGTCCCCAATACCTGTCCCTGCGACCGCGCGATTCAGCGGGAGTTCGCGGCCAGCCAGTCCAGGGAGAGGCCGCAGAGGGTCTTCACCCCCAGCTTGAGGCAGTTCTCGTCGACGTAGAAACGCGGGCTGTGGTTGGGTGCGGCGGTCTGCGGGTCCTTGTCCGGGGGCGTGCAGCCCATGAAGTAGAAGAAACCGGGCACGGCCTGCTGGTAGTAGGAGAAGTCCTCGGCGCCGCAGACCTTGTCCACGACCCCCACGTTGCCCTCGCCGGCGATGCGGGAGAGGGTCGGGATCGACCACTCCGTGAGACCGGGATGGTTCACCGTGACCGGATAGCCGAGGTGGATGTGCACGTGCGCCTTGGCGCCGCCGGAGGCCGCGATCATCTCCGTGATCCGCTTCACGTGCGCGTGGATCTCGCTGCGCTGGCCTTCGTCGAAGGTGCGGATGGTGCCCTCGAGCTTCACCTCGTCCGGGATGATGTTGTTGCGCACGCCGCCCTGGAACACGCCCACCGTGACGACCGAGGGCTCCTTGGCGATGTTGACCTGCCGCGAGACGATCGTCTGCAGCCCCATCACCACCTGCGAGCCGACGACGATGGGATCCACCCCGCGCCACGGCATGGCGCCGTGCGTCTGGCTGCCGCGGATGAAGACGCGGAACTGGTCGGCCGAGGCCATGAGCGGCCCCGAGCGGTAGCCGATCTTTCCCGGTCCTGTGGATGGAGGTGATGTGCAGGCCGAAGATGGCGTCGACCTTCGGGTTGGCGAGGCAGCCCTCCGCGACCATGAGCTTGGCACCCCCCTCCTCGCCGATGGGCGGCATTTCCTCCGCGGGCTGGAAGACGAAGACCACCGTCCCGGGAATCTCCGCGCGCATGCCGGCGAGAACTTCCGCGACCCCCATGAGCATCGCCGTGTGCGCGTCGTGGCCGCACGCGTGCATCACGCCGCATTCCTGGTCGTTCCACTGCGCCGTCACCTTGCTCGCGAAGGGAACGTCGACTTCCTCCCGGACGGGCAGGGCGTCCATGTCGGCACGAAGTGCCACGACGGGACCGGGCTTGCCGCCCCTGAGCACGCCGACGACCCCGGTGACGGCCACTTTCTCGCGGACCTCGTCGAGGCCCAGCGCGCGCAGGTGCGCGGCGACGATTCCGGAAGTGCGCACCTCGCGGTTGCCCAGCTCCGGGTGCGCGTGGAAGTCGCGGCGCCAGGCGACCACCTTCGCCTCCACGCGGTCGGCGGCGGCGGCAATGGCGGCATCGAATCGGAACGGATTGTCGGGGGCATTCATGGCGGGGAGTCCGGGCGAGAGGAACGGGCATTGTATCCGCCCGTCCTCGCGCGGCCGACTATAATCAACGCCTTCCCACACGCCCTGGCGACATCACGCCGCCCGCCCCGCCATGGACCACCTCGATCCCAAGCAGTCGTTCCAGTTCCTGGCCGACAATCCCGACGCGGTGTTCATCGACTGCCGCAGCGAGATGGAGTTCATGTTCGTGGGCCACCCGGTCAACGCGATCGCGGTGCCCTGGTACGACGGCGCCGAGTGGGAGCTGAATCCGCACTTCGTCGGGCAGGTGAAGAAGCTGGCCGGCGCCAACTTCCGCAACCGGCCGATCCTCCTCATCTGCCGCAGCGGCAACCGCAGCGTCGAGGCCGGCAACGCGCTCGAGGCCGCCGGCTTCCAGCGCGTGATCAACGTCCTGCACGGCTTCGAGGGCGACCTGGACGAGAACCACCACCGCAACGCGAAGAACGGCTGGCGCGTCGCGGGACTGCCGTGGCAGCAGTACTAGGGGACGCTACCCTTCCTTGGTAGTCGACGTGGGGTAGCGTCCCCTCGAGGTACCCACCCGCCTCGCTCGCCTGGCTGGTGTGGAGCCTGGGCGCCGCCCTCTACCTCATCGCCTTCTACCAGCGCGTGGCACCCGCGGTGCTGGTGCAGGAGCTCACGCGCGAGTTCGCGCTCACCGGCGTGGCGCTGGGCAACCTCTCCGCGTTCTATTTCTACAGCTACGTCGCGATGCAGATCCCGACGGGGCTCATCGCCGACCGCTGGGGACCGCGCAAGCTCCTCACGGCGGGCGCGGCACTCACCGCGGTGGGCACGCTGATCTTCGCGCTCGCGACTACCGCCTATATGGCCAACGCCGGCCGGCTCGCGATCGGCGCGGCGGCGGGCGTGGCCTTCGTCGCCATGCTGAAGCTCGCCAGCCACTGGATGCCCTCGCGCCAGTTCGCGCTCGCGAGCGGCGTGGCGCTCTTCGTGGGCGTCATGGGCGCAACGCTTGCGGGCGCGCCGCTGCGCTGGGTGACGGACGCCTTCGGCTGGCGCGCGGTGATGGTCGCCAGCGCCGTGGTCACGGCCGCGGTGGCGGTGGCCATCTGGGTGATCGTCCGCGACGATCCGGCCGAGCGCGGCTTCGATTCCTACTTTCCCCACGACAAGGGCGGCCGGCACGGCGGCTCGGTCTGGGGGGACCTGAAGGTCGTGCTCGGCTACCGCAACACCGTGCTCCTCTACTTCATCCCCGGCGCCTTCTCCGGGATCGTTCTCATGTTCGCGGGGCTCTGGGGCGTGCCGTTCCTCACCACGCACTACCCGTACACGACGGCGGAAGCGGCCTCGCTCTGCTCGCTGCTGCTCGTCTCCTGGAGCGTGGCGAGCATCGCCTACGGGCCGATCTCGCAGCGCCTGGGCGGGCGCAAGATTCCCTACATCGGGGGACTGCTCGCGACGACCGCGCTGTGGGCGGCGCTGGTGTGGGTGCCCGGCTGGAGCCGCCTCGCGCTCGTGGCGCTGCTCGTGGCACTCGGGTTCGCGGCAGGCGCCTTCATCCTCACCTTCCCGTTCGCCAAGGAATCGGTGCCCGCGCGGCTGGCCGGCACCGTCTCGGGAATCGTGAACATGGGCGTGATGACCGGCGGGCTGGTCATGCAGCCGCTGGTGGGGTGGGTGCTGGATCGCTACTGGACGGGCGCGCTCACGCCCGGTGGCGCGCGGCTCTACGACCTGGCGGCGTACCGCAATGCGTTCTCGCTGCTGTTCCTCTGGGGCGCGCTCGCCTTCGTGCTGCTGCTCGCCACGCGCGAGACGCACTGCAGGCAGGCGCAATAGGCCGGCGGCGGGTCGCAGTCGGCCCTCAAGGCGCGTTGGCCGAGAACGTGTCGCAGTCCTTCGGCCGGCCCGATTCCATGCCGCGCTTGAACCAGCGCACGCGCTGCTCCGACGAGCCGTGCGTGAACGAATCGGGCACGACGCGGCCCTGGGACTGCTTCTGCAGGCGATCGTCGCCGATGGCGGTCGCCGCGTTGAGCGCCTCGGCGATGTCGCCGGCATCGAGCTGGTTCATGGTCCCGGCGTGGTGTGCCCACACGCCGGCGTAGCAGTCCGCCTGCAGTTCCATGCGCACCGAGGCCCGGTTGACTTCCGTCCCGGAGGCGCGCGCGCGCACCGCTTCCATCTTCTCGAACGCGCCGGTGAGCTTCTGCACGTGATGGCCCACCTCGTGGGCGATCACGTAGGCCTGGGCAAAGTCCCCCGGGGCGCCGAAACGCGTCTCCAGGTCGCGGAAGAAGGCGAGGTCGATGTAGAGCTTCTCGTCGCCGGGACAGTAGAACGGACCCATCGCCGCCTGCCCCATGCCGCAGGCCGAACGCACCTGGCCGTCATAGAGGACGAGGGTCGGCGGGCGGTACTGGCTGCCGGACTTCGGGAATTGCGCGCCCCAGACGCTCTCGGTGCTGCCCAGGACCTTCGCGACGAACTGCCCCATCGCGTCCGCGGGCGCACCCTTCGCTGCCTCCCGCGTTTCGCGCTGCGGGGCCACCTGCTCGGCCACGCTCAATACCGCGGCGGGGTCGAAGCCGAGAAAGTAGGCGACGACGGCGATCACGATGCCGCCGACACCCAGGCCGCCCCCGACCATGCCGATGCCGCGTCGGTCCTCGACGTTGCCGCTGGCCTGCTGGTCATCCAGTTTCATGTTTGCCTCCGCCGCTTGCGGGCTGCTCGATTCGCCTGCGAAATCGTCCCGATGGACCTCGCGGCGAATGGCGCCAGCGTCCAGACTAGGCCACGGCCTGCGCTGCGACGGTGCGACAGCGAACATAGGTCGGTCTAGCGGTGTCTCGTGCCGGTGTAGTACAGGCGCCAGCAGGTGAAGCCGGCGAGCATCATCGCCGCCATCGCCACCGCCATCCAGCGCGTGTCGTGGAAGACCGCGGGCGCGATGACGCCGGCGACGAGCGTGTTGATCATGCCCGGAGACGAAGCCCTGCAACGACGCCGCCATGCCGCGCCGCGTGGGAAAGAGATCGAGCGTGGTGAGGGAGATGGTCGGCATCGCCATGGCCGAGCCGATGGCGTAGAAGAAGATCGGAACCACGGCCCACGGGATCGACGGCGCGAACGCGAAGCGAATAGGCGACGTTGGCGGCCGCGGAAATGCCCATGAACGTGTAGGCGCGCCGGATCGTCTGCGCGCGCGAAAGCTTTCCGGCCGCCCGCCCCGAGAGCTGCGAGCCGACGAGAATGCCCGCGATCGACGGAATGAAGAGCCACGAGTACTCGGTCGGCTCCAGCCCGAGGTGCGTCGACAGGAACATCGGCGCCGACAGGATGTAGAGGAAGAACGCATTGAAGTTGAAGCCCACGGCGAGCGAGAGCAGCAGGAACGGCCGGCTCGCCCCGACCTCGCGGTAGCCGCGCGAGCAGCGCCGCCGGATGAAAGGAGTGGCGGTGCTCTTCGGGAAGCGTCTCGCGCAGGAGCCGCGCGCCCGCCACGACGAGCACGAGACCCACCGCGGCCAGGAACCAGAAGATCGACTGCCACCCGAACGCCTCGAAGAGGAGGCCGCCGATGATGGGCGCGATGACCGGCGCCAGGCCGAAGAAGAGCGTGACCAGCGACATCAGGCGCTGCGCGTCCTCCTCCTGGTAGAGGTCGCGGATCATGGCGCGCCCGACGACGACGCCGGCGCCGGTGGACATGCCCTGCAGCATCCGCCAGCCGATGAGCGCGTGCACGCTGGAGGCGAGTGCGGCGCCCACGGAGGCGACCGTGAAGACGGCGAGGGCCACGACGATCACCGGCTTCCTGCCGAAGCTGTCCGAGAGCGCCCCGTGGAAGAGGAACATGAAGCCGAAGGTCAGCAGGTAGGCCGAGAGCGTCTGCTGCATCTCGAGCGGTGTCGCGCCAAGCGCGACCTGCATGCCGCCGAAGGCGGGCAGGTAGGTGTCGACCGAGAACGGGCCCAGTGTCGCGAGCGCTCCCAGCATCGCCGCGAAAGCGATGCGGAAGGACCGCGAGCGGCGGTCGGCCGTGGTCATGGCTTCCCGTCGGGGACCGCGCAGCGGCGACTGCGCGCCGCATAGGTCGCCGCAAAGTCCGCCTGGGCGCGTGTCATCACCGGCGAGTCGCCCGCATGGCAGGTGAGGCAGGCGCCGACCGTGAGGATGCGCCGCTGCTCCTCCGCGGAGAAGGGACGCGCGCCCTCGCGCGTGGACACCATCCCGGTGCGCGTCTTCAGGAACCCCGTCCACGCGTCCTCGGGCAGCCCGTCGTGCGCGGAAGGCTTCTTCTCCGCGGTGAAATGCCAGCGGCCCGTGCCGCCCGTTACCACGTAGCGCAGCTTTCCCTTGCCGAAGCCCAGCGCCACCGGGTCGCTGTGGCAGGACACGCAGCTGCGCGCTTCGCGCCGGGTGGTGTGGGAGGAGAGCTTCGCGTACAGGCGGCGGTGGATGAGTTCGGGCGGCTTTCCGGCCTCGCGGTTGCGGTCGAACGTCATCACCATGCCCGGCACGAAGGTGTCGATGGCGCCGCGCGCGTTCCCCTCCGCGAGGACGCCCAGCGTGGGCGGCACCGCCTCGAACGGCCCGGCGGTTTCGTTCCAGGTGCCCTTCACCCACTTCTGCGCGGCATGGTCGAAGCCCTCGCCGGCAGGGTCGAAGCTGGTGTGGCAGGTGCTGCAGCGCGGCGCCCACGCCGTGTGGCAACTGGTGCAGGAGAGTCGCTGGTGGCCCTTGTTCTCGGTGCAGGCGGCCGCCGGAGGCTTGAGCGGCAGCGCCTCTCCGGTGCGCTTGCGCAGCAGCTTCGCGCCCTTGCCCGGCTCCACGACCACGTTGACCAGCGGTTCGCCGTCGCGCGTCGTGCCCATGCGGCTACCCTGCGCGAGGGTCCAGCCGCGCAGCTTGTGCAGCAGGCGCGACTCCGCATCGACGAACTCCGGCGCCACCGACACGAGGTTGCGCGCGTGGCAGTCCTCGCAGCCGACGCGCTGCTGCTGGCTCTTTCTCGCGACCTCCGCGCCCGCGCCCATCAGCTCGTTGGCGGTGTGGCAGTCGATGCACTCCATCCCGCGCTCGTGATGGACGTCGGCGACGATCTTCTCCACGTGCCGCCCGTCGTCGAGCCGCCGCGTCGCGCGGGAGGAATTGGGGACTGTCCCTAATTTGTCCGGCGCGGCGTTGTCGCCGACGGTCGCGCGCATCTCGTTCCACCCCTCGTAGCTCAACGCGATGCGCCCGGAGCGGCTGTGGCAGCCGAAGCAGTGGTCGTTGCGCGGATTGAGCGTGAGCGTCGGGTGTGCCGACGGAATCTCCTTGCGCTGCGCGCGCGGGATCTTCGCGTAGGTCGCGACTGCCCGGGCCGCCTCGGATCCCGTATTCCAGGTGGCACGCGTTGCAGCCGCCGCCCTGCGACTCCTGGCCGATGGGGCCCCATTCCGTCTTCGCCTGCCCGAGGTGGCAGCCGACGCAAAGCTCGCGCAGGTGGCTGTCCGCCACGCCGTGCCCGAGTCGCTGCGCGTGCGGGAGCGGTGCGCCGGGCGGGTCCGGCTCGCCGAGGACGGCGCGGTCGACCGCGATCACGCCCGCCATCGTCGTCATGATCGAGCGCTCGACGCGCGGGACGATGGACGCGTGGCAACCGGCCTGGCCGCAGGTCCTGCCGGCATCGGCGAGGTTGCCGGGAACGAGGACCATGCCGGCGTGGGCGAGGTCCTTGTCCGTGGCCTTCGCGTCGCCCGCATGGCAGGAGGCGCAGCCGATCTTCGCCGGGGCGTGCGATCCGGCAAGGCCGGTCACGTTGCCGTGGCAGGCGAGGCAGCCTTCCCGAAGTCCGGTCGCCAGGCTCCCGCGCGGGCTGTCGCGAAACAAGTAGAGGAATGCCGCGCCCACGGCGAGGCCGGCCACGACAGCGAGCAGGAGGACGGATTTCGCACGCACGCACGCATTCTATCGGGGCGCACCCTACATGGAGCCTCGCGATCGGTATTGCAGCGCCTCGGCGACGTGCTCCATGTGCAGCATCGGGCTGCGCGCCAGGTCGGCGATGGTGCGGGCCACCCGGCGGGTGCGGTCGTAGCCTCGCGCGGAAAGTGCGTGCCGCGAGACCGCCTGGCGCAGCAGGTTGCGCGCCGCGGCGTCGAGCAGGCAGTGCCGGTTCAACTCGCCGCTGGCAAGCACGACATTCGGGTGACCCTGGCGTTCCAGCTGGCGCTCGCGCGCTGCCTGCACGCGCGCCCGGACCAGCGCGGAAGGTTCGCCGCCGGGCACCTCGTCCAGCTCGCGTTCGGGCAGTGCCGGCACTTCGACATGCAGGTCGATGCGATCGAGGAGCGGCCCGGACAGCCGGCCGCGATAGTGCGCGATGCGATCCGGCGTGCACCGGCATTGCGCGCTGTAATGCGCCGAGGAAGCCGCACGGGCAGGGATTCATCGCCGCCACGAGCTGGAAGCGCGCCGGAAAGTCCGCCTGCTGCGCGGCGCGCGAAATGGTGATGCGTCCGTTTTCCAGCGGCTCGCGCAGCACCTCCAGCACGCGCCGGTCGAACTCCGGCAACTCGTCGAGGAAGAGCACGCCGTGGTGGGCGAGCGAGATCTCGCCGGGGCGCGGCGGCGAGCCGCCACCGACGAGGGCGACGGCGGAAGCCGTGTGGTGCGGTGCGCGCCACTCGCAAACGCCGAAGCGCTCGGGCGCGAAGCCGCGTGCGGTCAGGCTCTGTACGGCGGCGGACTCGAGCGCCTCTTCCTGCGACAGCGCCGGAAGAATGCCGGGCAGGCGCTGCGCCAGCATCGTCTTGCCGGTGCCCGGCGGCCCGTGAGCAGCAGCGAATGCCCGCCGGCCGCGGCGATCTCGAGCGCGCGCCGCGCCTGCGCCTGGCCCTTCACGTCGGCGAGGTCCGGCCAGGTCGCCTCTCCCGCCCGTGCCGCTCCCTCGATCCTCGCGAGCGGCTCTCGCCCTGCCAGGTGCGCGCACACCTGCGCCAGCGACCGCGCGGGATGGACGAGCGCTCCCGGCACGAGAGCCGCCTCGCTCGCCGAAGCCTCGGGCAGCACGAACGCGCGTGCATCGCGGTGCGCGGCCAGCGTCATCGCGAGCGCGCCGCGGATCGGGCGCAGGTCTCCGGAGAGCGCCAGTTCGCCCGCGAACTCCAGCGCGGCGAGCGGCGGCTTCGGAATCTGCGCGGTCGCGGCGAGGATGCCCAGGGCGATCGGCAGATCGTAGCGGCCGCTTTCCTTGGGCAGGTCCGCGGGCGCGAGGCTCACGGTGACGCGCGACTGCGGCACGGCGAAGCGCGCCGTGAGCAGTGCGGCACGCACGCGGTCGCGCGCCTCCTTCACCTCCGTTTCCGGCAAGCCCGACGACGTGCATGCCGGGCAGGCCCTGGCCCACGTGCACCTCCACGCGCACCAGCGGCGCCTGCATGCCCGCGAGACCGCGGGTGTAAACGACTGCAAGCGACACTGCAATGACCCTCTGCCCGGAAGGCCGGGGCGTGGCGGGGCCGGCGGTGCTTCCGCGCCTGTGGTGGGAGCCGCGATCGGGCGCGGCGTGCCTTGGTCCGTTCAACGCCTTGCCCGGGACTCAGTTGACCGTCGTGCCGGCGCCTCACGCCTTCAGGTCGGCGTTCGCGCTCATCGACCGCAGCCGCTGCGCGAAGGCGTAGCGGGCCATCAACCGCCGGTCCAGGAGGATGCGGGCGACGCAATCCACGACGATCATCACGACGCCCGCGAGGGGCAGGACGATGATGAGCCCCAGCACGCCGGCGACGGCGCCGCCGATGAACAGCAGCAGCACCGACACCAGCGGATGCATCTGCAGGCTGCGGCCGATGGTGAGCGGCACGAACACGAAGTCGTCGAGGAGGCGCACCAGCAGGAAGAGCGCGATGGCCGCATAGACCGTGCCCGGGCCGCCGGCCCCGTCCGCCACGGTGACCAGGACCACGATGATGCAGCCGATGATGGAGCCGACGATGGGAATCCATCCCAGCACGGCCGCCAGCAGCGCGAGGGCCATGGCGCTGGGGATGCCCAGCACGGCCAGGCCAACGCCCAGGCACGCCGTGTCGATGAGGGTGAGGTACAGCAGGCCCTGGAAGTAGGACCGCGCCATCGTGTCGACCCGGTCCACCAGGTGGAGCGTGCGCTCGAAGAACGCGTTCGGCACGGCGCGGATGAGCCGGTTGACGAAGCGGCGCCCGTCCCGGAGGAAGAAGAACGCGAGGAACGGCGCCAGCAGCAGCGAAGGCACCCACGCGGCCGCGCCGATGAGCGCGCCGGTCACGTGTTCCTTGACGAACCGCTGTCCCAGCTCCGAGGCCTTGCGGGGAAACGCGTTCTGCAGGTCCCACTGCGCCATGAAGCCGAACCGGGCCTCCAGTCTCGCCCAGCACGCGGCCGACGAGGCCCTTGCCGCTCTCGACGTAGTTCCAGAACGCCACCTCCCCGCTCGCGCTGTTGGCGACGACCCACGCCGAGAAGGGGACCATCACGAGCACGGCGGCAACCGAGAACAGGCCCGACACGACGGCCGCGGCCGACTCGTGCGACATGCCCGCGCGGGACAGGTAACGCACGGCCGGGAAGAGGATGTAGTACAGCACGATGGCGAGGAGGAACGGCACGACGAGCCAGAGCGCGTGCTGCAGGGAAACCAGCAGCAGCGTCGTGAGGCCGAACGTGGCCAGCCAGGTGAGCGGGCCCGCGGAGCCCACGTCCGAGGGCGCTGCCTCGCGGTTGCGAGGGCTCACAGCGGCAGTTCCGAGACTACCCCGGTCTGCTCGCGCAATTGCCGCGCCAGCTGGCGGGCGATCTGCAGCGTGATCTTCAGCGCGATCGCCTTGTGGGACTCGGCGAGGCCGTCGAAGTCACGCCGGGAGAGCGTCTGCAGAAGGCATTCCTGCGCGGCGCGCGCCTGCGCCGACCGCGGGTAGCCCCCGAGGATGGCGAGCTCGCCGAATGCGCTCCCCGGGCCGATCTCGGCGATTTTCCCGGTCTCCGGCTCGCCCTGCCGGCAGATCAGCACCTTGCCGGAGATCACGACGTAGAGCGCCTGCGAGTCCTCGCCCTGGTCGAAGATGACCTCGCCCTGCTCGTAGCGGCGCTCGTGCAGCAGGCCGGCGACCACGCGATGTTCCTTCGCATCGAGGGCCGAGAACAGCGAGACGTGCGCCAGGCCGTTGCGGGCCGCGCGAGTCCTTCCTTTGCCGGGTCAGGGGAAACATGGGGGCGGTTGGCGGTCAGTTGTCGCGCGGGGACGGATCCCCGGAGGCAAGCGGATCGGGATCCTGATGCTCATGCCGCGATGATGTGAGCATGCGTGGCGCCCGTCAATGTCGCGAGCCGCGGCGATGGCCAACGCCGATCGGTCAGAGCGGATTCGGGACGCGTCCGCTTCGATCCGTTATCATGGTTCGCTCCGCATCCGGCGACGGGTGCGCTCGGATGGCGCGGCGCACGGGGGGACAGGGTGAATCAGGGGGACGGGCAGGCGACAGGTGCCGGCGGGCTGACGGCCTGCAAGGAGTGCGACCTGCTGCACCGCATCGCGCCGCTCGCGCCCGGGGGCAAGGCGCTGTGCACCCGATGTGCGTCGCCACTGTATCGCCACGTGCCCGACAGTCTCGACCGTGCGTGCGCGCTCTACCTTGCCGCGTTGATGCTTTGGGTGATGGCGAACGCATTTCCGTTCGTTTCCCTCAAGTTGAGCGGGCGTGTCGAGGACAACGTGATGCTGTCGGGCCCGCTTGCGCTGGCGCGCGAGGGGATGCCCGAGCTGGGTCTTCTGGTGTTCCTGACCAGCATCCTGTTTCCGCTCGCGACCATCGCCGGTTCGCTCTACGTGCTGCTGCCCCTGCGCTTCGGCTGGCGCTTCCCCGGCGCCGCGCCGGTCTACCGCGTGGTCCGGCTGCTGGACCCCTGGAGCCTCGTCGGCGTGTTCATGCTGGGCCTGCTGGTGCGATCGTGAAGCTGCTGGACCTCGCCGACGTGGTGCCGGGCACCGGGCTGTATGCCTTCGCCGGCTTGCTGCTCGCGACCGCCGCAGCGAACGCGAACCTGGACCACGGGGCGATCTGGCCGCGCGTCGGTCCGCTGCCTGCGGGACCTGGCCCGGTGCCGGCGGCCACGGCAGCCGCGCTCGGCCTGACGGGCTGCCCCACCTGCGAACTGCTGGTGCCGGCCGCGCCGCCGGGCGGCCGCGCGCACTGTCCGCGCTGCGGCAGCCCGGTCCACGGCCTGCGCCAGCCCGACAGCATCGCGCGCACCTGGGCGCTGCTCGTTTCCGCGGCGCTGCTGCTGATCCCGGCCAACCTGTATCCGGTGATGACGGTGATCCGGTTCGGCCAGGGCGAGCCGAACACCATCCTGAGCGGCGTGATGCACCTGATCGATTCCGGCATGTGGCCGCTGGCGATGCTGGTGTTCTTCGCCAGCTTCGTGGTGCCGCTCACCAAGATCGCGGTGCTGGTCCTGCTGCTGGTGACGGTGCACCGGGATCTGCCTGGCGCCGGCGCGACCGTACCTTGCTCTACCGCGTCACCGAGGTGGTGGGCGCCTGGTCGATGGTCGACATCTTTCTCGTCGGCATCCTGGTCGCGCTGGTGAACCTCGGCGCGCTGGCGACCGTGCGCCCGGGCGTCGGCGCGATCTTCTTCGGCGGCCGCGGTGGTGCTCACCATGCTCGCGGCCATGAGCTTCGATCCGCGCCTGATCTGGGACCGCGCGGAGCGCCCGCGATGAGCGAGGCGCACGACACCCGGGACAGCGGCGCCGCCCGAGCCGGTGCTGCGCCGGCGCTCGGGGCCGTCGCTGGTCTGGCTGATCCCGCTGCTCACCGCGCTGATCGGCGGCTGGCTGATCTACAAGACGATTTCGGAGAAGGGTCCTGCGCTCAGCATCAGCTTCATGCACGCCGAGGGCATCGAGGTCGGCAAGACGCGCATCAAGTACAAGAACCTGGACATCGGCGTGGTGGAAGGGCTGCGTTTCAGCGACGATTTCGCGCGCGTGGTGGTGCTGGCGCGGCTCAACAAGGAGGCGGCGCCGTTCCTGAAGCGCGGCACGCGCTTCTGGGTGGTCAAGCCGAGCCTCGGGCTGCGCGGCGTTTCGGGCCTGAGTACCCTGATCTCGGGCGCCTTCATCGAGATCGAGCCCGGCCAGGGCGCGACAGAGACGAATTTCATCGGCCTCGAGGTGCCGCCGGTGGTCGCCGCGAGCGCGGCCGGGCGCAGGATCGAGCTGGTGACCACGCGGCTCGGCTCGATCGACCGGGGTTCGCCGCTCTACTACCAGGGGATCCTCGCCGGCGAGGTGCTGGGCTACGAGATGGCCGACGACTACCGCAGCGTGCTGGTGCACGCCTTCGTCAAGGAGCCCTTCGACCGGCTGCTGCGTTCGAGCACGCGCTTCTGGCACGCCAGCGGAGTCGAAGTGGCGCTCGGCGCCGACGGCCTGCGCGTGCAGACCGAGTCCATCCAGGCCATGCTGTTCGGCGGCATCGCCTTCGACACGCCCGATGCGCAGGACGGCGCGAGCGAGAACACCGACGGGCTGGTGTTCACGCTGTTCGACGACCGGCGCTCGGTCCAGGACCGCGCCTATACGAGCAAGGCCAGGTTCGTGCTCCATTTCGGCGAATCGGTGCGCGGCCTGGCGGTCGGGGCGCCGGTGGAATTCAAGGGAATCAAGATCGGCGCGGTAACCGGAATCCGGCTCGAGTACGAGCCGAAGAGCGGGACATTCCTGATCCCGGTGGTGATCGAAATCGAGCCCGAGCGCGTCCTCGAGCGTTCACCGGCGCGCGGCGAAGGCCTGCGGGCAGCGCCGCAGGCGACCCTCCAGGCGCTCGTCAAGCGCGGCCTGCGTGCGCGCCTGCAGACCGGCAACCTTCTCACCGGACAATTGTTCGTCGAGCTCGACATGCATCCGAAGTCGAAGATCCGGCTGGTGCAGGCCGCCGGGCCGTATCCCGAGCTGCCGACCATCCCGGGAAGCATCGGGCAGATGACGGTATCGGTCGAGAGCATCCTCGCCAAGCTCGACCGCATCGATCTCGAGGCCATCGGCACGGATCTGCAAGGCACGCTCGCCGGCACCAGCAAGCTGGCCAATCAACCGGAATTGCAGCGCTCGATCGCCGATCTGTCGGCCTCGCTCGCCAGCCTGCGCAGCATCCTGCACAAGGTGGACCAGCACGCCGAGCCGATCGCCGCGAACCTGGACAAGGCGCTCGTTTCGGCGCGCGAAACGCTGACGCTGCTCGACGGTGTGCTCGCACCCGACTCGCCGTTGCACGAACGCAGCTTGCGTCTTGCCGAGGAGCTGCGCGAGGCCGCTCGCTCGATCCGCGCACTGGTGGACATCCTGCAGCGCGATCCGCAATCCGTGATGTTCGGCAGGAAGGCTCCACCGGAGAGGACCCAGTGATGCACAAGTTCGCCATTGCCGCTTTTGCGGCCGCACTTGCCGTGGCCCTCGCGACGGGTTGCTCCTCCCTGCCGCCGGTGCGGTTCTATGTCGTCACGCCGCTCGCGGGTCCGGCGCCGGCCACGCGGGCGCCCGGCCCTGGCGTCGTGGTCGCCGCCGTGCGCCTGCCCGAGTACCTCGAACGCCCGCAACTGGTCACGCGCAGCGGCGACAACCGGCTGCAGCTGGAGGAGTTCCACCAGTGGGGCGGGAACCTGGGCAAGGACCTGACGCGCGTGCTGGCGGAGAACCTTTCCCTGCTGCTCGGCAGCGACGCGGTGGTCGCGGCGCCGCATGCGCTGCGCATGCGGCCGGATTACCGCGTGGAACTCGAGGTGCTGCGGTTCGAGCGCGCCGGCGATGCGCGGGTGCACCTGACGGCCAAGTGGTGGCTTCAGCGCGGCGCGGGCGGCTCGCCGCTGGCCAGCCCCACGACCACGCTGGCCAGCGAGCCGCTGGCCGAGGCGGCGAGTGCGGAGCTCACGGTCGCGGCGATGAGCGGCGTCTACGGCGAACTTTCGCGTGTCATCGCGCAGGCGATCACGCGCCAGGAGATGGCGGCGCGATGAGCGGAGCGATCGCGAGCACTGGCTGCACTGGCGGTACTTTGCCTGGTTCCGGTTGCGGCGCTCGCTGCGCCGAGCGCCTCCGAAATCATCGACGGGGTGCGCTCGAACCGTCCGCAGGCCTGCTGCATCTACCAGGAGCTGACCATGATCCTGTCGGATCCCGCGGGCGAAGGCGGGGTGCGGAGAATCCGCTGGTTCGAACGCCATGAGCCGGACGGCGGCAGCCGGTTGCTCCTCGTGTTCGTCGCGCCGGCCGATGTGCGCGGCGCCGCCATACTGGTGACGCGCGACCCGTCCGGCGCCACGCGGGGCGAGGTCCACCTGCCGGCGCTCGGCAGGCCGCTCGACCTGGTCGCCAGGACTGCGGGCGCGATGCCGCTGGTTGGCAGCGACTTCAAGCTTGCCGACCTGTTCAGGGGGGCGCCGCGCGATTTCACCTACGAGCGCGAAGCCGACGCGGAGATCGACCGCAGCGTGCACTACGTCATACGCGCCACACCGGTCAAGGGCGCGGAGCAGCGCACCGGGGGAGGTCCGCGCCGCCACTACGTGCGCAAGGGCGACTATTTTCTCGTGCGCACGGAATTTCATGACGTGCGGGGCGTGCTGGCGCGCCGCCAGAGCTTCCGCGACGCCAGGCAGGTCGAGCCCGGCGTCTGGCAGGCCGACATGATCCTGATGGAAGACTTCGGCGAGCGGCACCGCACGCTGCTCAAGGTCGAGCGACGCGTCTTCTCGCCCGATTACGCCCCGGCCGAAATCTTCTCCCGGCAGTGGCTGGCCGAGGGGCGCCACCTGCTCATCGGCGGCGACGCGCCGTTCGGGCCCTAGGAAGGGGCGCGCGACATGCTGCAGAAACTGCTCCTGGCCGGTGTCGAACGCCGCTACGCCCTGGTCCTGTGCCTGCTGGCGCTCACCGTGCTGGCGGCATTGGGCGTGCCCAAGGTACGGATCGACACCGGCTTCGACCGGTTGATCCTGGAGAAGAGCGCCGACCGGCAGACCTACCAGCGGGTGACGCGCGAGTTCGGCTCGGACAACCAGACGATCGTCTACGTGCGCGACGCCGCGCTGTGGACGCCCGAGAAGCTGGCGGTGCTCGAGCGCCTGCACCGCACGCTCGGGGCGCTGCCTGCGGTGGAGCGCATCGACGACCTCTATACGCAGCGCAGCCTGCGCAGTATCGACGGCAGGGTGGCCGCCGGCCCGCTGCTCTCCGGCGTGCCGGCGGACGCCGAGGCGGCTGCGAGCGCCCGCCGCAATGCGCTTGCCGATCCGCTGGCACTGCGCAACCTGATCTCGGCCGACGGCAACGCGGTAGCGCTGACGGTCTCGCTGCGCGAGCGCGCCGACACCGAGGCGGACCGCACCGCCTACTACGCCATCGAACAGGCGCTTGCGCCAGCGCGTGACACGTTCGCCGAAGTGTTCCAGGTCGGACCGCCGCGCATCGGCGTCGAACTCGAGCGCAGCCTGCTGCACGACCTGAAGGTGCTGCTGCCGGTGTCCGCGGTGCTGCTGGTCCTTGCCGTGCTCGCGATCTCCCGCAGCCTGTTTGCGGCACTGGTGCCGCTGGCGACCGCCGGGTTGAGCCTGCTGTGGACGCTGGGAATGCTCGGTCATGCCGGCATTCCGCTCGGCATCCTGAGCGCGATCCTGCCCTCGCTGGTGGTGGCGATCGGTGCGACCGGGAGCCTGTACTTGATGGAAGGCTACTTCAAGGGGCTCGCCGCTTCGGCAGACGGGGGGCGCGCCGCCGCCACCCGGTACCTGGTGACGCATCTCGGCGCGTCGGCAATCCTCACGGTGGCCACTACCGCAATCGGCTTCGCAGCCAACGCCTTCATCGGCATCGCGCTGATCCGGGACTTCGTGGCCGCCGCCACGTTCGCCATCCTGGCCAATGGCGCCGTCACGCTGCTGCTGGTGCCGCTGCTGCTGGCGCTCGCCGGGCCGCGGCGCATGCCGCGCTGCGCAAGGCGCCGACGAGGCAAATCCGGTGGCCGGCATCGCCTTGCAGGCGCTCGGCCTGATGCGCGGGCGCCTGGTCTTCTACGTGCTCGCACTTGCGGCGGCGCTGGTCGTGGCGTTCATCTACCAGGTGGAGCGGTTCCACGTGACGAACGATCCGCTGACCTACTTTCACGCCGATCGCGCGCTGGCGCTCGACGCGAGGCGCGTCCAGCACGACCTGGCCGGGGTGAAGGTGTTCTACATCACGCTCGAGTCCGGCAACGAGCGCGCATTCCAGGACCCGCCAAACCTGCAGAAGCTCGTGGATATCCAGGCCTTCGTCGCCAAGCAGGGCGTCTTCGATCGCAGCCTGTCGCTTGCGGACAAGCTCTCGCTCGTGAACCGCGAGCTGAACGACGGCCGTCCCGAGGCCTACCGTGTGCCGGCGACGCGCAAGCTGGTGGCGCAAAGCCTGCTGTTCTTCCAGCGGCGCGACCTCGAGCCGTACGTCAGCCAGGATTTCCGGCGCGCGAACATCGTGGTGCGCCACGACGTCAAGGACTCGACCACGCTGAACAACCATGTCGAGGAACTGCGCCAGGTCGTGCGCCACATCGCGGGGCCCGACATGGCCGGCGCGGTGACGGGGGAGAACCTGATGGTCAATGCCGCGGCCGATCGCCTGCTCAGGGGCCAGGTCGAGGCGATCTCGATCCTGGTGACGGCGATCTTCCTCGCGATGTCGCTGATGTTCACCTCGTTCAAGGGCGGGCTGATCGCGCTGGTGCCGAGCATCCTGCCGATCGCGCTGATGTTCTTCTCGATGGTGCTGCTGGACATCCCGTTGAACGCCGGCACCGTGATGGTGGCGACCATCGCCATCGGCATCGCGATCGACGGCACCATCCGCCTGTTCCTGCGCTACAACGCGCGGTGCCGCAGGACCTCGAACAACGACGCGGCGATGCTCGAGACCGTAAGGGAGGAGGCCAGGCCGGTGGTCGCGGCGAGCCTCGCGCTGGCGATCGGCTTCGGCGTGCTGCTGCTGTCGGACCTCACGATCGTGGCGCAGTTCGGCGCACTTGCGGCCTGCACCATCCTGTTTTCGACATTCACCAACCTGCTGGTCACGCCGATGGTGATGTCGCGCATCCGGCTGGTCGGCCTGTACCAGATCCTCGCCATGTCGGTGCAGCGCCAGGTACTCGACGACAGCCCGCTGTTCCAGGGCATGACGTCATACCAGGTGCGCAAGGCGATCCTGATCTCGGAGTTGCACGAGGTCGCCGCGGGGACGCGGCTCATCGAGCAGGGCACGATGGGCAGCAGCATGTACCTGGTGGTGAGCGGCGAGCTGGAGGTGGTGCGCCGCGACGACGCAAGCGAGCACAGGCTGGCGCTGCTCAAGCCCGGGGACGTGCTCGGCGAGATCGGGTTCATCCGCGCCACGCGCCGCACCGCCGACGTGCGCGCGCTGGGACCGGTTTCGGTCCTGCGCTTCGACCGCGACAAGCTCGCGAACGACCTGCGCTTCTTCCCCAGGATCGTCGCCAAGCTCAACTTCAACATCAGCTGCATTCTTGGCCAGCGGCTCGCCGAACTGGTCGAATCCGGCGCGCCCGAGTAGCCGGTCAGCAACCCCGGGGGCCGGGAAACCTGGCTTCACGAAGGAGCTCCGCGAGAACCGCGCCGTACTCGGCGCAGGCGGCGACCTCCTCGGGTTCGACGTGCGCGGTCGGCCAGGTCAGCGCGAGTCCCCGCGCATCCCACAGGAATGCCGCCCGGCCGTGGTGCCCCTCGAGCAGCCAGTCGCGGACCGACGGCGAGAGACGCTGGAGCAGCCCCTGCGGTTTGCCGAACGCCGTGTAGGCGAGACCGAAGGCATCGGCAGGAAGCGGCAGGTGGTCTTCCGGCGTGATCGACAGGGAATCGGCGCGGTCATTGCCGAAATTGAGCCTGACATACGCCTGGCCCGCCGCCCAGGCCGCCTTGGCCACCAGCCCGCCGAGAAAGCCGCTGCCGCGATTGGCCTTGGCCGCCTGCGGGTGCACACCTTCGGGAAGCGCCATCAGCAACAGCTCACCGCCGCCAGTTCCGGCCTCGGGTGCGGTCCACCGGGTGTAGCGAGTCGAGCCATTGCGACGGGTGGCAAGTCCGTCGCCAACCTCCGACGTGAGCATCGTCACCTCGGCATGCCACGGCACGCCCCGCGTGGTGCCGCTGAAACGGTGCGTGCCGGGTATGACACCCTGATTGGTGTCAAGGCCGCCCGGCGCGGTGTAGGCCATGCCATGCTGCCGCGCCTCTTCCGTGTTGCGCGCGACAAGCGCCTCACGACGCCCGCTCGCGCCGCGCCGCAGGAGATAGCCGCCGAAAAGCGCGAACAGGACCAGGGGCCAGTATTCGCGCAGCAACACCATCAGCGTGTACTCCATCGCCTCACTCCCTTCCCGCCCCGGCCGGCAAGCGCCACCGGCAGGGCATCAACGAAGCACCATCTCCACGCGCCGATTCTTCGCGCGCCCGGCCTCGTCCGCATTGCTGGCTACCGGCGCGAACGGCCCCACGCCCTCGGCGACCGAGGCGATCCTTCGCAATGCCGTGCTGGCCCGGCAGCGCCGCCACGACACTCGCCGCGCGATCGCGCGAGAGCTTCAGGTTGTGGTCGGCGGCGCCCTGCATGTCGGTGTGGCCGATGATGTACACCTTGCTGCCTGCGTTCGCCTTCAGCCACTTGGCCATCTCCGCCAGCGTCGGGCCGGACTCGGGCTTGATGGTGGCCTTGTCGGTGTCGAAGTAGATGCCGTAGAAGACGACCTTGCCGCCCGTGCCGATGTCCTTGGCGATCTGGTCGGCCGACAGCACGATCGTCTGCTCCATCGCCTTGACGCGCACGATCTTGTGCATGATGGCGCTGCACACCTTGCTGTCGCCGCGCCCGCAGCCGACGCTGCCCCAGTACTCGGCGCCGCCCTTCTCGATCCGGTAGTGGATGGACTTGCCGTTCGACGGCGTGGAGAGCACGGTGCCGCCGCCCTTCTGGAGGGCCGCCAGGAAGTTGCGCTGCAGTTCGAGAGGGGAGGGGTGCGACCCGGAAGCATCCCTGTCGATTTCGTCGAAGTAGTACCAGTACTCCCCCTCCTTCTTGACCGTCGCGAAGTTGCTATCGAGCTTCGCGGGGTCCCTGGCCGCCTCGAGTTCCAGCTCCAGGAAGCGCGAGCGCTCGCAGCCGGAAAGGAAGGCGCCGGGAAACCTCTCGAACACCGGGTTGGGCTGGCACTTCGCGTTGTCCTTCGACTTCGCCTTTTGCGCGGCGGCATCGGTGGCGGCGAACGCGAACAGCGCCGCGAAGGCGCCGGCAAGCACGAGTCGGACAGGGGCTTTCATGAAAATCCTTTCTTCTGGTTGTTGTTACCCGCATCCGGCCGGGCGGCGCTTCCTCAAGTGTTGGCGGAAAGCCGCGCCTCCAGCGCGGCGACTTTCGCTTCCAGCTCGGCCACGCGGATCCGGGCGCGGGCGAGGACTTCCGACTGCACGTCGAATTCCTCGCGCGTGACCAGATCGAGGCGCGCGAACGCGGTGGTGAGGACGGCACGGGCGTTCTTTTCCAGTTCACGCGCCGGGTTGTTGGCGGCGGCTTCGGCGAGACGGGCGGCGATTTCGCCCAGCAGCTTTTCGTTCATTGCAATTCCCCGGTTGCGTGATCCGTTGACCCACCGCATGTCCGCACCGATTTGGTGCGCGACTGCACTCCCCTACACCAGCGTGGTGCGTCCCATCGAGGGGTCGGAAATAAATCCTTCACAAACAAAGCCTTGTGCACGACTCCGCGATGGCACGCGTCCTGCTAGTTGTTGCACTGCGCAATTATTTTCAACCCTGACCTCAAGGATACCGCTATGCGAAACCTGACCAAAGCCCTCGTTCTTGCCGGAGTAGCCAGCGCGGCCCTCGCCGCCCCTGTGGCCCATGCTCAGGCGCCCGCTGCCGCGCCCGCCCCCACGCCGGAGCACACGCTCACGGGCAATGCCGGCGTGTTCAGCGAATACATCTTCCGCGGCATCACGCAGACGGCCGGCAAGCCCGCCCTGCAGGGCGGCTTCGACTACGCCCACGCGAGCGGCATCTACCTCGGCACCTGGGCCTCCAACGCCAGCTGGCTCGGGGACTTCGGCGCGTACACCCGCTCGAGCCTGGAATGGGACTTCTACGGCGGGTACAAGGGCACCTTCGCCGATGACTTCAGCTACGACGTCGGCCTCCTCTACTACTACTACCCGGGCTCGGCCAATCCCGGCGTGACCAAGGCGGACACCCTGGAAGGCTACGTCGGGGTCGGCTGGAAGTTCCTGAGCGCCAAGTTGAGCTACAACTTCGACAACTACTTCGGCGCCAAGCCCAACGGCCAGGACACCGACGGCACCTGGTACCTCGACCTCGGCGCCACCTACCCGCTGGGAGAATCCGGCGTGAGCCTGGTCGCCCATTACGGGATCCTCGACGTCAAGAACGACGGCAGCGGCGCCACGAAGGCGAGCTACGAGGACTGGAAGCTGGGGCTGGCCTACACCATCCCCGACGGTTTCATGAAGGGCGTGGAGATCGGCGCGTACTACTCGGGCAACAACGCCGAGAAGGCCTTCTACACCGACCTGACCGGCTACGACACCTCCAAGGACCGCGGCGTCATCTACCTCAAGAAGAACTTCTGAGGCGGCGCCGTCGCCTTCCGCGCGAACCAGCAATCACGAGGACAACATGAAACTAGTCACCGCCATCATCAAGCCGTTCAAGCTCGATGAGGTCCGCGAGGCCCTCTCGGCGATCGGCGTGCAGGGCATCACCGTCACCGAGGTGAAGGGCTTCGGCCGCCAGAAGGGCCACACCGAGCTCTATCGCGGCGCCGAATACGTCGTCGACTTCCTGCCGAAAGTGAAGATCGAGGCGGCCATCAAGACCGAGCTCCTCGATCGGGTGATCGAGGCGATCGAGAAGAGCGCCAACACCGGGAAGATCGGCGACGGAAAGATCTTCGTCTTCGAACTCGAGCAGGTCGTGCGCATCCGTACCGGCGAGACCGGCGCGGACGCACTCTAGGACACAAGGGGAACCATCCATGAAACGCCTACTCAGTCTCATCGCGGTCACCGCCGCACTTGCATTCGGCGGCATCGCGGTCGCGCAGGAGAAGAAGGCCGACGCTCCGGCGGCGGCACCTGCGGCAGCTGCCGCTCCGGCCGACGCGAAGCCCGCGGACGCCGCTCCGGCGCCCGCTCCGGCCGCGGCCGCGCCCGCCGCGGCTCCCGCGGCAGCACCCGCGCCGACGCCCAACAAGGGCGACGTCGCGTGGCTCCTCACCTCGACCGCTCTCGTGCTGCTGATGAGCGTGCCGGCCCTCGCCCTGTTCTACGGGGGGATGGTGCGGTCGAAGAACATGCTCAGCATGCTGATGCAGGTCTTCGTCGTGTTCTCGTTGATCGTCGTGCTCTGGTGCGTCTACGGCTACTCGCTCGCGTTCACGGAGGGCAACCAGTTCATCGGCGGCTTCGACCGGCTGTTCCTCAACGGCACGTTCGACGCCATGAAGGGCGAGTTCGCGATGGCGGCCACGTTCTCCAAGGCCACGCCGATTCCGGAGCTGCTCTTCGTCGCCTTCCAGGCCACGTTCGCGGCGATCACCTGTGCGCTGATCCTGGGCGCCTTCGCCGAGCGCGTGAAGTTCTCCGCGGTGCTGATCTTCATGGTGATCTGGTTCACCTTCGCCTACGCGCCGATCGCGCACATGGTGTGGTTCTGGATGGGGCCGGACGCCTACACGGATCCGAAGCTGGTCGATGCGCTGAACGCCAAGGCCGGCATGATCTGGCAGTGGGGCGCGCTCGACTTCGCGGGCGGCACCGTGGTGCACATCAACGCCGGCGTCGCCGGCCTGGTGGGCGCCTACCTGGTGGGCAAGCGCATCGGCTTCGGCAAGGAGAAGATGACGCCGCACAACCTGCCCATGACCATGATCGGGGCGTCGCTGCTCTGGTTCGGCTGGTTCGGCTTCAACGCCGGCAGCGCGCTGGAGGCCAACAACTTCGCCGTGCTCGCGTTCATGAACACCTTCCTCGCCACCGCCTGCGCCGTCCTCTCCTGGATCTTCTTCGAGTGGATGTTCAAGGGCAAGCCCTCGATGCTGGGCGCGGCCTCCGGTGCCGTGGCGGGACTCGTGGCCATCACCCCGGCTGCCGGCAACGTCGGCATCCCGGGCGCCTTCGCGATCGGCCTCATCGCCGGCGCGGTGTGCCTGTGGGGTGTGTCCGGCCTGAAGAAGATGCTGGGCGCGGATGACTCGCTGGACGTCTTCGGCGTGCACGCCGTCGGCGGCATCCTCGGCGCCCTCCTCACCGGCGTCTTCAACTCGCCCGCGCTCGGCGGCCCCGGCTTCACGGCCGACTGGGTGACGGGCACGATGATCAAGGCAGCCGACTACTCGATCGTGTCGCAGGTGATCACGCAGGCGAAGGCCGTCGGCGTCACGGTCATCTGGACCGCCGTCGTCGCCTTCATCGCCTACAAGATCGCCGACCTGGTCGTCGGGCTGCGCGTCCCGGAAGAGCAGGAGCGCGAAGGCCTGGACATCTCCGCCCACGGGGAGACCGCCTACAACTGAGTTTCCAAGAGAGGCCGAAATTCACGGGCACTTCGGTGCCCGTTTTTTTTGCCGTGAAAATCAGGGACAGTCCCCAATTTCTGGAAATTCGGAAATTGGGGACTGTCCCTAATTTTCACGTGGTAGGATTTCCGCGCCTTTCACCTCCACGCCGATTCGACCCCCTTGCCTCCCCAACGCCTCCGCATCGCCACGCGCGAGAGCCGCCTCGCGATGTGGCAGACCGAGCACGTCGCCGCGCGCCTCACCGAGCGCTACCCCTGGATCGCCGTCGAGATCGTCGGCATGACGACCAAGGGCGACCGCATCCTCGACCGCCCGCTGGCGCAGGTCGGCGGCAAGGGCCTCTTCATCAAGGAACTCGAGGTCGCGCTGGCCGACAACCTGGCCGACATCGCGGTGCACTCGATGAAGGACGTGCCGATGGATCTCCCGGAGGGTTTCGCGATGCTGCCCTTCGGTCCGCGCGAGGACGCACGGGATGCGTTCGTCTCCATCCGCCACGCCTCGCTCGCGGCACTCCCGCCGGGCGCGGTGGTGGGGACCTCGAGCCTGCGGCGCGAATGCCAGCTGCGGCGCGCCTATCCCACGCTGGTGATCAAGCCCCTGCGCGGCAACGTGAATACGCGCCTGGCCAAGCTGGAAGCTGGCGACTACGACGCGATCATCCTTGCCGCGGCGGGCCTCAAGCGCCTCGGTTTCGGCGAACGCATCCGCGAGCTGCTGCCCATGTCGCTGGCCCTCCCGGCCATCGGGCAGGGCGTGCTCGCGATCGAGTTCCTTGCCGCGCGCACCGACCTCGCCGAACTCCTCTCGCCATTCGTCGATCCCGCCGCGCATGCCGCGGCCGAGGCCGAACGGGCGCTGGGCCTGGTGGTGGAGGGCAGCTGCGAGGTGCCCCTGGGGGCACACGCGAGCATCGCGGGCGATTCCCTCACCCTCGAAGGCTTCCTGGGGCTTCCGGACGGGACGCGGCTCGTGCGCGAGCAGGTCCAGGGGTCCGCAACGGAGGCGCGCGCGCTCGGGCAGGCGCTGGGAGAGCGCATTCTTGCCCGGGGCGGGCGCGAAGTGCTCGACCTCCTCGCCCTGCCGCGGCAGTGAACGCGGCTGGCCCCCTGGCGGGACTCGGCATCGTCCTCACGCGCCCGCGCGCGCAGTGCGAGGCCCTCGCCGCCGCGCTGGAGGCGCAAGGCGCGCGCGTCATCGTGTTCCCGGCGCTCGACATCGTGCCCGTCGAACTGTCGGCAGCCAGCCGCGAAGCTCTCGCCACGTTGGGCTCGGCGGCGCTCGCCATCTTCGTGAGCGCCAATGCCGCCGAGCATGGCGTCGCGGCGGCACGCCAGCGCCGGGCCGTGGCCCTCCGGCACTCCCGTGGCCGGCATCGGCGAGGCCACCGCGGCCCGGCTTCGCGCGGCCGGCTTTGCGCACGTGATCGCGCCCGCCACCGGATTCGACAGCGAATCGTTGCTCGCCTGCCGGGAGCTCCAGGACGTGGCCGGACGCCGCGTCGTCATCTTCCGCGGCGTGGGCGGACGCGAGCACCTGCGCACCACGCTCGAGGGGCGCGGGGCGACGGTGGCCTACGTGGAGTGCTACCGCCGCGAGCGGCCGGCCTCCGATCCCGGCGAACTCCTGGCGGCAGCCGCGCAAGGAAATATCGCTGCCGTCCATGCAATGAGCGCCGAAACGGTGGACAATTTCCTGGCTCTCGCCGGCACGGCGTCGTGGTCGTCCGTGGCGCTGGTGGTGCCGCACCCGGCCATCGCGCGCCACCCGAGCGCGGCCGCGTTCGGCAAGGTGGTGGTCGCCGGACCCGGCACGGCGAGTCTCGTCGAGGCGCTTGCACAATTGCGAAAGGATTCATGAGTTCCCCGCTTCCCGAACCGCCACCCTTCCGCTCGCGCGCGCGGCGCGCGAGCGGCTCCGGCGGCGCCGATTCCGTGGCGCGCTGGGCCGTGGCGCTCGCCATCGCGGTGGCCGCCGTCGCCGTCGGCCTCGCCTGGAACGCGCACCAGTCCTTCTCCTCGCTGTCGCAATCCGCCGGCGGCCGGCTCGCCGACCTCGGGGCGGAACTGGCGCAGTCGAAGACCGCGCTCGCGCAGGCGCAGACCGGCCTGCGCGAGGCGCTCGCGCGCATCGCCGAGCTCGAGTCGCGCGTCACCGACGCGCAGGAAAGCCGCGTGGCCGTCGAGGAGATGTATCGCGAGCTCTCGCGGAGCGCCGACGACCGCACGCTCGCCGAGGTGGAGCAGCTCCTGATCCTCGCCAGCCAGCAGCTGCAGCTCGCCGGCAACGTGCGCGGCGCGTTGATCGCGCTGCAGGCCGCGGACCAGCGGCTCGCGCGGGCCGACAAGCTGCAGGTGGCCAACCTGCGCCGCGCCCTCAATGCCGACATGGACCGCCTGAAGGCCCTGCCCCTGGTGGACACCGTCGGCATCGCGGTCAAGCTCGATGCCCTCGTGCAGCAGGTGGACACGTTGCCCCTCATCGTCTCCGAGACGCTGCCCGCGGCGCGGACCGCCGCGAAGGCGAAGCCGGCCGCGGAAGCCGAGCCGGGCTGGCTGCGCGCCCTGCGCAACCTCTGGGAGGAGTTGAAGGGACTCGTGCGCATCCGCGAGATCGCCCCGTCGGAGGCTGCCCTCCTCGCGCCGGCGCAGAGCTTTTTCCTGCGCGAGAACCTGAAGCTGCGCCTGCTGGCCGCACGCGTGGCGCTGCTCGCCCGCGACGAGCGCTCCTTCCGCGACGATATCCGCGCCTCGCAGGCCTGGATCGGCAAGTATTTCGACGCCAAGGCGCGCGTGAACGTGAACGCGCTGGCCACCCTGAAGCTGCTCGCCGAGAGCCCGGTGTCGATCAGCCCGCCCGACATCAACGCGAGCCTCGCCGCGGCAAGGTCCGCGCGCGCGGCGCGCGAGAAGCGCTAGGCCGGCGATGCGCTTCGCGATCTGGTCCGTCGTCCTCGCCGCCGTCGCGGTGGGCATCGCGCTCATCGCGCGGCAATCGGACGGCTACGTGGTGATCGTGGCCGCGCCGTACCGGATGGAGCTGTCGCTGAACCTCCTCGTCGTGCTGGTGTTCGCGGGCTACATCGCCTTCCACGTGGTGGCGCGCCTCGTCGCCACCCTCATCGCGATTCCGGCGCGCGTGCGCGCCTACCGCGCGGAGCGGTCCCGCTCGCGCACGCGCCTGGCGCTCAACGACGCGCTGCTCGCCTTCTTCCAGGGCCGCTTCGCCAGCGCCGAGAAGGCTGCGGCAACGGCGATGGAGGGCGAGGAGAGCAAGGCCGTCGCCGCGATCATCGCCGCGCGCAGCGCGCACGAGCTGGGCCGGTTCGCCGAGCGCGAGCAGTTCCTCGACCAGGCGCGGGGCGCGGCCCCCGAAGTGGACCAGGCGCGCCTCACCACGCTGGCCGACCTGCTGCTCTCGCAGGGGCGCCACGAGGAGGCGCTCGCCGTCTTGAAGGACCTCGCCGGCCGCGATGCGCGCAACATCCGGCTGCTGAGCATGCGGCTCACGGCGGAAACGGCGCTGCGGCGCTGGGACGAGATGCTCGCCACCACCGCCACGCTGGCGAAGCTGGGCGGGCTCTCGGAAGCGCAGGCCACCGCGTCGCGGCGCGCCGCGCACCTCGGCAACCTGAACCGCAAGGCGCAGGATGCCGCGGCACTCGCCGCCTACTGGAAGCAGCTGCCGTCCGAGCTGCGCGTCGACGGCGCCATCGCGGCGACGGCGGCGCGCTACCACCTCGCGCTCGGCGGCACCGCGGAAGCGCAGGCGATCGTCGAAGCCGCCCTCGAGGCGGCGTGGGATGCGGGACTCGTCGCGCTCTATGCGGATTGTGCCGGCACTTCCGCGTTGCCTCTCATCGAGCGCGCGGAGAAGTGGCTGCGCGCCCATGCGCGCGATCCCGCCCTGCTGCTGACACTCGGCAAGCTCTGCATGCACCGCGAGCTCTGGGGCAAGGCGCAGAGCTACATCGAGGCGAGCCTGGCACTCGAGCCCACGCACGAAGGGCACATGACGCTCGCCGCCCTCATGGAAAGGCTGGGCAAGCCGCACGAGGCCGACCGCCACTTCCGCCGCAGCGCCGAACTGGCCGGCTAGCGCCGGCATCCAGCACTACCGCAATCGTCCAGGAAGGACCAAGGCATGATCCGCGATCACTCCGCTCTCAAGCACCACGCCCTGCAAGCCGGGGCGCACGTCGCCTCGCCGCCGCCGCGGGCGCGCCTGACCCCCGAGTCGCCGGCCCTCGAGGCGATGACCGACCTGCGAAGAATCACGGCCGCGACGATCACGCCCGACCGCAGCATCGTCGAGTGCAACGCGCTCATGAAGGCGCGCGCGATCCGGCTGCTCTTCGTCGAAAGTACGCGGAGCGGGCCGTGGTGGGCGTGATCACGGCGACCGACCTGCTCGGCGAGAAGCCGGTGCGCTTCATGCAGGAGCGCGGCGTGCGCCATCACGAGATCCTCGTCTCCGACCTGATGACCCGCGCGAGCTCCCTCGAGGCATCGACCTGCAGAGCGTCAGTTGCCCATGCCCAGGTCGGCCACATCGTCGCGACCCTCAAGGCCGCGGGCCGCATGCACACCTTCGTGACCGACGAGGACGGCAAGCGCATCTGCGGCCTGTTCTCCGCCTCCGACATCGCGCGCCGCCTCGGGGTCGAGGTGCCCACCTACGAGATCGCGGCGAGC
The DNA here is from genome assembly GCA_963786635.1 of uncultured beta proteobacterium. GTDB lineage: Bacteria > Pseudomonadota > Gammaproteobacteria > Burkholderiales > Usitatibacteraceae > FEB-7. The sequence continues at coordinate 284,873 of CAWAZV010000008.1, forward strand.
TTCGCCCAGATCGAGGCGCCCTGGCGCGGTAGAAAGGGGCCAGGCTCGATAAAAACCTGGCCCTCTCAGGGCATCGGCGCGGAGTAGGTGAAGGCGTCGCAGTAGAACTCGTCCTCGGGGAGGGCGCGCTCCTCGATGAAGGTCTTCTTCGCGATGTCGGTCATCGCCGGGGCGCCGCAGGCGTAGACCTGGTAGCCGGCAAGACTCGGAAAATCGTCGAGCACCGCCTGGTGGACGAAGCCGGTGCGCCCGATCCAGTCGTCCTCCGGCCCCGGGTCGGACAGCACGGGGATGAAGGTGAAGTTGGGGTGCTCCTCCTGCCACTTCACCGGCAGCTCGGGAAGGTACAGGTCGGCCAGCGTGCGCACACCCCAGTAGAGCACCATCGGGCGGTCGATTCCCTTGTGGAAGGCGTGCTCGATCACGGCCTTCACCGGCGCGAATCCGGTGCCGCCCGCGACGAGGATCATGGGCTTGTCGGAGTCCTCGCGCAGGTAGAACGAGCCGAGCGGCCCCTCGAAGCGGATGATCGCGCGCTCCTTCATCTCCTCGAAGACGTACTTCGAGAACACCCCGCCCGGCGTGCGCCGCACGTGCAGCTGCAGGTGGGTGTCGTCGTGCGGCGCATTGGCCATCGAATAGCTGCGCCGGATGCCGCCCTTCATCAGGATGTCGATGTACTGCCCGGCCAGGAACTGCAGGCGCTCCGCGGCGGGGAGCTTGAGGTAGAGGATCGCGACATCCTCCGCGGGCTTCTCCACCCGCTCGACGCGCGCGGGCAGCGTCCGGATGGCGAGGTCCTTGAGTCCCGCCAGCTCGCGGATCTCGATCACGAGGTCGGAGACGGGCTTCGTGCAGCAGGTGAGCGCCTTGCCGGCAGCCTTCTCCTCGGCCGTGATCGCGCGGTCCTGATGCTCTCCGTAGACCACCTGGCCGCTCTTCAGCGCGCCCTTGCAGGCTCCGCAGGCGCCGTTGCGGCAGCCATAGGGCAGGCCCACGCCCTCGCGCAGCCCGGCCTCGAGGACGGTCTCGCCGGGATTGACCGTGAAAGTGCGGCCGCTCGGCTCGAGGCGCACCTGGCGCGCGGCCGGGGAGGGTGATTCGGACACGGGGAGTCTTTCTCGCGTGGAATGACGACGGGCGGCCGCGGTACGGCCACCCGTCGAAAAGCAGCGAATTCTACCCGATTGAAGCGGGCGCCTACCGCTCGCGGCGGAACTGGCCGTCGATCACGTGGCCCTGCGGACGCGCGTGGACGTGGACGGGTTCCGGCATCTGGCGCGGCAGCAGCAGCAGCGCCAGGGCGATGAAGTCCGAGATGATGCCCGGGAAGATGAGGAAGAGACCGGCGAGGACGGTGCGCGCGCTGTCGACGAAGGCGGCAATGGAGAACTGGCCCGCGGCCAGCGCGGCACCGAGCCGGGCGACGAGGGCGAAACGCGCCTCCTTGAGGAGTGCCACGCCCGCCACGGCGGCGAGCACGACCCACGCGAGGACCCACCAGCCGTGCAGCTCCGCGAGGCGCGCGAGCAGCGCGATTTCCAGCAGGGGGAAACCCAGTAAGATGACAAGCAGCAGGAACCTCATTCGACCCTTCCTCGACTGGCCGGCGATTCACGCACCGGAAAACCCAAGACTGCCGCGCCGGCTCGTTCCCAGATTATGGGCGTCATCGCCGTACTCACAAACCTACCCGACTCCGCGTCCGCTTTCAATCTCGCGCGCAGCCTCGTGGAGCGCCGCCTCGCCGCCTGCGTGAACGTCCTTTCCCCGGCCACGTCCTTCTACCGCTGGGAGGAACGCCTGCAGCAGGAGCAGGAAACACCTCTCATCATCAAGTCCACGACCGAAGCCTACGACGAACTCGAGCGCGCGATCCGCGAACTGCACCCCTACGAGCTGCCGGAAATCATCGCCCTTCCCGTGATCCAGGGTCTTGAGAATTATCTGGGGTGGGTTGCCTCCGAATGCAAGCCTGACGCCGAAACGAACACCGACAAATGAAACGCGTCACAGCCCTCATCCTGACCGCCCTGGCGACATGCCTGGTGCAGGCCGCCGCGCCGTCCGGCGACGAACCTCTCGATCCGGACCAGGCGTTCCACCCCACCGCCAGGCTCATCGCCGGGGAGCCGTCCGGCAAAGGGACCGAGCGCCACGGGATCGACATCGAATACCGCATCGCGCCCGGCTACTACCTCTACCGCGACCGCATTCGCTTCGAGGTGACGCCCGCCACGCTCCTGGTGGGGGCGCCGGAGTTCCCCCCGGGCATCACGGTCGACGACCCTTTCCTCGGCAAGTCGGTCATCTACCGCGAGCGTCTCGTGGTGCACCTGCCCTTCGCCGTGAGCATCGCCAAGGCGGGGCGTTACAAGGTCCGCATCACCGCCCAGGGTTGCGCCGAAGGCCGCATCTGCTACTCGCCTTTCCCGCAGGACGTGGTGGTGAACATCCCGCCCGGCTATCGCGTGACCGACTCGCCCACGACCGATGCGGAGCACGCCGCGATGAAACGGTGGCTGCCGGCAGTCGGCATCGGCCTGCTCGCCCTGCTGGGCGGGCTGTCGCTGTGGCTCGCGGGACGTGGCGCTGCGCCCCCGCAAATCCCGTCGGGACCGGTCGATGCGACTCCGGCCGCGATCCTGGCCGCCCGCTTCGCGGATGCGGACGGGAAGCCGGGCACCCTGGCGCAGTTTCCCGGCAAGGTCCTGGTGGTGAACTTCTGGGCCACCTGGTGCACCCCGTGCCGCGAGGAAATGCCCGGATTCGTGAAGCTGCAGTCGCGCTGGCAAGGGCGCGGCGTGCAATTCGTCGGCCTGGCGCAGGACGATCCCGCCAAGGTCGCCGCCTTCGGCCGCGATCTGGCGATCAATTACCCCCTGTGGATCGGCGGGGCCGACGTGATGGACCTGTCGCGGCGCCTGGGCAACCGGCTGGGTGTGCTGCCCCACACAGTTCTTGCTCGATGACCAGGGACGCGTTCTCGAATCACGGATCGGCATGTATTCGGAGGCGGATCTGGACTCCAGGCTGGCAGCAATTACCGGAAAATAGCCGTAACTTCGTCAAAAAGTAGTTAATTTCTGCCATTGCCGATATCCTGCCTGGCGCACTCACGACTCGCCGGAGCCGCCAAAGCGGAGTTCGTGCCGCTGCAAGGCAAACTTCGGCGAACGCTGGACATCTTGCATCGACTTCCGGCAAACTCGTCGGTCATGTCCGGCATCCTCGTTCTCCACGGCCCCAACCTCAACCTGCTCGGCACCCGCGAGCCGGACGTCTACGGAAACGTGACGCTGGCCGAAATCGACCGCCGCCTGGCCGAGCGGGGCAAGGCGGCCGGGGTCACGGTCCGCACCTTCCAGAACAATGCCGAAGCCCCCCTGATCGAACGCATTCATGCCGCGAAAAGCGACGAAACTGCGTTCATCATCATCAATCCTGCAGCTTTTACACATACCAGCGTAGCCCTGCGCGATGCCCTGGCGGCGGTGGCGATCCCGTTCATCGAGGTCCACCTGTCCAACGTGCACGCCCGCGAGTCCTTCCGGAAGCACTCCTATTTCAGCGACCTCGCGGTCGGTGTCATCTCCGGACTCGGCGCGCAAGGTTACGAACTGGCCCTGGAGGCCGCCCTGGCCCGTCTCGCCCCCACAAGGGGCTAGTCGCCACGGCGCCGGAGGAAGCACGATGGACCTCAGGAAGCTGAAGAAGCTGATCGACCTGGTGCAGGAGTCCGGCATCGGGGAACTCGAAATCACGGAGGGCGAGGAGCGCGTGCGCATCAGCCGCACCGGGACAGCGCCCCCCGATGGTGATGGCCACGCCGGGGCAGATGGCCCTCGCCGCTCCAGGGGGCCCGGCGCAGGCTGCACCGGCCGCACGCCGGAGGCGCCTGCCGCCCCCACCGGCCACACCCTCAAGTCGCCCATGGTCGGCACCTTCTACCGTTGCCCGTCCCCGGGCGCGCCCTCGTTCGTCGAGGTCGGCCAGTCCGTGACCAAGGGCCAGACGCTCTGCATCATCGAGGCGATGAAGCTCCTGAACGAGATCGAATCGGATGCCGCGGGGACGGTGAAGGCGATCCTCGTGGAGAACGGCCAGCCGGTCGAGTACGGCCAGCCGCTGTTCGTGATCGAGTGATGACCCTCGCACGGGATGTTTGAGAAGATTCTCATCGCCAATCGCGGCGAGATCGCGCTCCGGATCCAGCGCGCCTGCCGGGAGATGGGCATCAAGACCGTCGCCATCCATTCCGAAGCGGACGCGGATGCCAAGTACGTGATGCTCGCCGACGAGTCGGTGTGCATCGGCCCGCCGCCCTCGCGCGACAGCTACCTCAACATCCCCGCCATCATCAGCGCCGCCGAGGTCACGGACTCGCAGGCGATCCACCCCGGCTACGGGTTCCTCTCCGAGAACGCGGACTTCGCCGAGCGCGTGGAGAACTCCGGCTTCGTCTTCATCGGGCCGACCGCCGCCTCCATCCGCACGATGGGCGACAAGGTCGCCGCCAAGGCGGCGATGAAGAAGGTGGGCATCCCCTGCGTCCCGGGCTCGGAGGGGCCGCTTCCCGACGACCCCAAGGAAATCCGGCGCATGGCGGCACTGGTCGGCTACCCGGTGATCATCAAGGCGGCCGGCGGCGGCGGCGGGCGCGGCATGCGCGTGGTGCATACGGAGGCCGCGCTGGTCAACGCCGTGAACACCACCCGCACCGAGGCGCAGAACGCCTTCGGCAACCCCATGGTGTACCTCGAGAAGTTCCTCGAGAACCCGCGTCACGTCGAGATCCAGGTGCTCGCAGACGAGCACCGCGGCGCGATCTTCCTCGGCGAGCGCGACTGCTCGATGCAGCGGCGCCACCAGAAGATCATCGAGGAGGCGCCCGCGCCCGGCATCAAGCCGCGCCTGATCGACCGCATCGGCGAGAGATGCGCGGACGCCTGCCGCAAGATCGGCTACCGCGGCGCCGGCACCTTCGAGTTCCTCTACGAGAACGACGAGTTCTTCTTCATCGAGATGAACACGCGCGTGCAGGTCGAGCACCCGGTGACGGAGATGATCACCGGCATCGACATCGTGCAGGAGCAGATCCGCATCGCCGCCGGCATGAAGTTGCGGTTCCGCCAGCGCGACATCGTCAAGCGCGGCCACGCCATCGAGTGCCGCATCAACGCCGAGAACCCGGTCACCTTCGCGCCCTCGCCGGGACGCATCACGCAGTACCACACCGCGGGCGGCCCCGGCATCCGCTACGACTCGCACGCCTACAACAACTACTACGTGCCGCCGCACTACGACTCGCTCGTGGGGAAGCTGATCGCCCACGGCGACACGCGCGAGCAGGCGATCGCGCGCATGCGCATCGCCCTCTCCGAGATGGTGATCGAGGGAATCCACACCAACATCGCCCTGCACCAGGAGCTCATGAACGACGCGGCCTTCATCCGCGGCGGCATGAGCATCCACTATCTCGAGGAAAAGATGGCGGCGCTCAAGTCCATCCAGACGGAAACCTGAGGCGCCGGGCCGATGGCGTGGCGCCGCGTCAACGTGGTGGTGGCGGGAGCCTTCGCGGTCGCGTTCGCCGAGGCCCTGGAGGCTGCCGGGGCGGTCTCGACCGAGATCACCGACGCCGATGCCGGCACCTCGGGCGAAAGCGCGATCTTCGCCGAGCCCGGCGCCGCGGCCGGTCTCTGGCCACGCTGCCGGGTCGTGGCGCTGCTGCCCCTGGATGCGGATCCCGACGCGCTTCTCGCCGCCGCATTCTCCGCCAGCGCCTGCGCGCCGCTCGAGGTCGCCTGCGCCGACGTACTCGAGGACAGCGACTGGGTGCGCGAGACGCAGCGCCAGTTCGCGCCGATCCGCGCGGGCAGGCGCGTGTGGATCGTGCCCACCTGGCACGTGGCGCCCGATCCGGCCGCGGTGAACATCGTGCTCGACCCGGGCGCGGCCTTCGGCACCGGCAGCCACCCGACCACGCGGCTGGTGCTCGCCTGGCTGGAGAGCGAGGTGCGCGGCGGCGAGACCGTGCTCGACTACGGCTGCGGCTCCGGCATCCTCGCGATCGCGGCGATGAAGCTGGGGGCGGCGCGCGCCGTCGGCGTCGACATCGACCCGCTGGCACTCGAGGCCGCTCGCTATAATGCCTCGGCCAATGCAGTCGCCCTCGACGTGCGCGGGGCGGACGCAACGCTCGCCGTCACCGCCGATCTCACCGTGGCCAACATCCTCGCCAATCCCCTACGCATGCTGGCACCGCTCCTCGCCTCGCACACCCGCCCCGGCGGACGCCTGGCCCTGTCGGGCATCCTCGCCGCGCAGGCCGACGAGGTGATGCGGGCCTACGCCCCGTTCTTCGCCATGGCACAAGCGGGCGCCGAGGCCGAATGGGTGTGTCTCGCGGGCACGCGCAGGCAGGCGGCCTAGGCGATGCTCGTCACCGAATGCACGCACTGCGGCGCGCGTTTCCGCGCCACGCCGGACCAGCTGAACCATCGCCAGGGGCAGGTGCGCTGCGGCGAGTGCCAGGGGATATTCAACGCCTTCGAGTCGATCGTGCGCGTGCCGGCCGAGACGGGGCAGGCGCTGCCGCAGGCGGCATCGGTTCCGGGCGTGCCGGCAGCCGCGCCGGAAGGCACGGACATCCTCGACTTCCTGGAGGCGCCGCCGGCGGCCGAACCCGCGGAGTCGCCAGGCGACGAAGCGCCGAAGATGCCGCCACCGGCAGAGGCCGCGGCGGAAAGGGAAGCGGCGGATCTCGCCGCAGCGCTGGCGCCGGCCCGGCCGGCGCGCCCGGCACGCGCCTGGTCGCTGGGCGTGTTGCTGCTTGCCCTGGTCCTCGCCATGCAGGCCGCCTACGCGTTTCGCGCCCAGCTCGCGCGCAATTACCCGACGCTGCGGCCGGCCCTCGAATCGGCCTGCGCCACGGTGGGCTGCCGGGTGCCGTGGGTGAACGACGAGTCGGCGCTCAAGCTGGAGGACTCGGAGATGCTCGAAGTGCCGGGCAAGCCCGGGCAGATCGCGTTGCAGGCGCGCATCCGCAACCTCTCCTCCTCCGCGCAGGAGTTCCCGTACCTCGAACTCACCCTGACCGACCTCACCGGGCAGGCCGCCATCCGCCGCGTGCTGCGCCCGGCGGACTACCTCGGCCGCGGCGCGGAAGGCGGGCACGTCATGGCCGCGGGATCGGAAGCGCTCCTGAGCGTGCGCCTGGAGACGGGACGCATCCGCGCGACCGGCTACGAACTGCTGCTCTTCTACCCCTGAAGGGAATTCATGTCGATCCTGGTCTGCGGTTCCATCGCGTACGACACCATCATGGTGTTCCACGACCAATTCAAGAACCACATCCTCCCCGACCAGATCCACATCCTGAATGTCGCCTTCCTGGTGCCGGACCTGCGGCGCGAATACGGCGGCTGCGCCGGCAACATCGCCTACGGGCTGAAGCTCCTGGGCGAGGAACCGCTGATCATGGCGACCGTCGGCCACGACTTCGACCCCTACGAGCGCCGCCTCGACCTGCTCGGGATCTCCCGCCGGCACGTGCGCAAGCTGGACGAGCACTTCACCGCGCAGGCGTTCATCACCACCGACATCGACGACAACCAGATCACCGCCTTCCACCCCGGCGCGATGTCGCATTCGCACGCCAACCGCATCGGCGAGGCGGAGCGGCGTGCGCCTCGCGATCGTCTCCCCGGACGGCCGGCAGGGCATGCTCGAGCACGCCCGCGACCTCGCCCACGCGAAGATCCCCTACGTGCTCGATCCCGGCCAGGGGCTGCCCATGTTCTCGGGCGAGGACCTCCTCGAGATGCTCGCCGGCGCGCGCTGCCTGACGGTGAACGACTACGAGGCACGCCTGGTCGAACAGAAGACCGGAGAAGCCCATCGCCGAACTCGCCCGGCGGGTCGAGGCGGTGGTGGTGACGCGCGGTGCGGAAGGCGCGGACATCCTCGTGGGCAGTGAACGGATCCACGTGCCGGCCGTCACGCCCGATAGCCTCGTCGATCCCACCGGCTGCGGCGACGCGTTCCGCGCGGGCCTGCTCTTCGGGATGTATCGCGGATGGGATTGGCCCAGGTGCGGGAGGCTCGCCTCCCTGATGGGGTCGATCAAGATCGCCCACCGCGGCGGGCAGAACTACCGGCCGCCGCGCGAGGAAATCGCAAGGCGTTACGAGGAAGCGTTCGCCGAAAGGCTCCAGGCGTGACTCCCGCCTGCGGGAACGGCGGACAACGCAAGAGGAGATCGACGATGCACGCAAGGACTCTCGGTATCGCTCTCGTGGCCACTGCCATGCTCGGCATCGCCGGCTGCGCCGCACCCGGCCGCGGCAGTGCCGATTACCGCGGCTACCAGACGCGCACGGAGCAATCGATCCGCTTTGGCGTGGTCGAGACCATCCGCCCGGTGCGCATCGATGCGCCGAACACCGGCGTGGGAACCGCCACGGGCGCCGTTCTCGGCGGCCTGGCCGGCAACACCGTCGGCGGCGGCTATGGGCAGACTGCGGCCGCGATCGCCGGCGCCGTCATCGGCGGCATCATCGGCTCGCACGTCGAGGCGGACGCCAACAAGGGCCAGGGCATCGAGATCACGGTGCTGCTCGACGGCGGCCAGTACATCGCGGTGGTGCAGGAGGCGGACGAAGCCTTCCGCGTCGGCGACCGCGTGCGCATCGTCTCGGGCCAGGGCACCACGCGCGTCACGCACTGAACGACCGCCCGCGACACTTGCCCCGCAACAAGGCCTCCGCGCTCGTCCGCGTCGTTCGCTGGGCCAGGCTCGCCCTGCACCTGGGGTCCGCCTTCCTGATCCTCGCCTTCACCTGGCCGCGCGCCAGGCCGCGGCGCGCCACGTCATCGCGGTGCGCTGGGCGAAGCGGCTCCTCGCGATACTCGGCGTGCGCGTGCACTGCACGGGAAGGCGCCCGCCGCGCGGCCGCGCCGGCGTGCTGATCGCCTCCAACCACGTCTCCTGGGTCGACATCTTCGTCATCGCCTCGGTACGGCACACGCGCTTCATCGCCAAGAGCGAGGTCCGCGACTGGCCGCTCGCCGGGTGGCTGGCCGAGCGCTCCGGGACGATCTTCATCCACCGCGCGCGCCGCCACGACACCGCGCGCATCAATGCGCTCGTGCACGACGCGCTGGCCGAGGGCGAGTGCGTGGGGCTGTTTCCGGAAGGCACCACGACCGAGGGCGATCGCCTGCTCAAGTTCCACAGCTCGCTCTTCGAGCCGGCAGTCGCCAATCGCGCGCGCGTGCACCCGGTGGCCGTGCGCTACGAGAACCCCGACGGGACGCCGCTCGCCTCCGTGGCCTACGTGGGCGACCAGACGCTCGCCGAATCCCTGCGCATGGTGATCGGCACGCGGGAGACGATCGCGCGCCTCTCTTTCGCGGAGCCGATCGAGCCGGCGAGCCTCACGCGCCAGCAGGTGGCCGGCGAGGCGCACCGGCGCGTGGCTAGTCTTCTGGGCCTCCCGACCCCGGGCAAGGCACCTGGACCAGGCGGCGATCCTCCATCCGCACCGCGGTGAGCGTGCGGCCCCAGACGCAGCCGCTGTCGAGCGAAAGCACGTTGTCGCCGATGCGCAGGCCCAGCGCGGACCAGTGTCCGCAGACGATGGTGTGCGTCGTGCTCGCGCGGGCCGGCATGGCGAACCACGGAGTGCGATGCGAGTAGTTCTCCCCGGGCTCGCCCTTGAACGCGAGCTCCATCTCGCCGTCCCGCGTGCACACGCGCAGCCGGGTCATCGCGTTCACGATGGCGCGCAACCGATCGTCGCCCGCGAGCGCGTCGTGCCAGCGCGTCGGGTGGTTGCCGTACAGGTGCGCGAGGAAGCGCCGCCATCCCGGCCCCTGCAGCACGGCCTCGACTTCCCCCGCCAGCTCGCGCGCGCGGAAGACCGTCCACTCGGGCAGCAGCCCCGCGTGCACCATCGCAAAGGCGCCCTCGACATGCATGAGCGGCCGGTGGCGCAGCCAGTCGAGCAGCTCGTCGCGATCCGGTGCGGCGAGCAGGTCCTCGAGGGTGTCGCGCGGCCGCGCCTTCTCGATGCCCGCCGCCACGCAGATCAGGTGCAGGTCATGGTTGCCGAGCACCGTGATCGCGGAGGTCCCGAGGCTCTTCACGAAGCGCAGGCAGCCGGCCGAGTCGGGACCGCGGTTCACCAGGTCGCCCACGAACCAGAGGCGGTCGCGCGCGGGGTCGAAGTCGATCGCCGCGATGAGGCGCTCGAGCGGCGCGAGGCATCCCTGCAAGTCGCCGATCGCGTAGAGGGCCATGGGGGTGGAAATGAAAAAGGGCGACCGCGATCGCCCTTTCGCTTCGGTCCGGGCGGTTGCGCGGCTACTTCGAGCCGGCGACCATGTAATCGACCGCCGCCTTCACGTCCGCGTCGGCAAGGGCCGCGTTGCCGCCCTTGGGAGGCATCGCGCCCTTGCCCTTGATGACGCTGGCGTACAGGGCCTCGGTGCCCGTCTTGATGCGTGGCGCCCACGCGGCCTTGTCGCCCAGCTTCGGGGCATTGGCGGCACCGGTCGCGTGGCAGGCCATGCAGGCGGTGTCGTAGGTCTTCTTGCCGTCGGGCTTGGCTGGCGCGGCGGTCACCTTGGCGGTAGCGACCTTCGGTGCGTCGGCCGCAGGCGCGACGGGCGTGGAACCTTCGAGCTGCAGCTTCGCGACGGGCCCGATCCGCCTGGCGAGCGCTTCGGGAGTCATGGCCGGGTCCTTCTCCAGCGAGCGGCCGCCATAGGCGCCGACCGCGAACTGCGCCATCAGGATGATGCCCACGACGAGCGCGATCGCGCCCACGCCGATCCAGATCGCCAGCTGCAAGGGATGCGATTTCGATGTTGTCTGCGACAGGGTCGTGGTGGGCTTCGGACATGGCTTCCTCGGGATTTTCGGGCGAACGCGATCGTTTCCGCAGGCCGCGATTATAGCCCGCACTGCCCGGGGAAATCACCGCTCGGGTTGGACGGGGGGTGACGAAGTCGTTTAGAATCCGACACCTACGCGCCCGTAGCTCAGCTGGATAGAGTACTGCCCTCCGAAGGCAGGGGTCGCACGTTCGAATCGTGTCGGGCGCGCCACGAATCTTTTCAGGCAAGCCACGCTCCTGCAGGCGAAAAGCGGCCGGGTAGAATGCGGCCCCATGCTTTTCAACTCGTGGCACTTCGTCGCATTCCTCCTGGTAGTCCTGCTCGTGGCGTCGTACCTGCCGCGCTACGGCCGCGCGTGGAAGGTGTTCCTCGTCGTTGCCAGCTGCTACTTCTACGCGCAATGGAGCTGGAAGTACCTGAGCCTCATCGCGCTCACGGCGACCGTGGACTACGTGATCGCCCGGCAGCTGGGTACCTCAGCCTCGCCCCGAAGGCTCATCACCGTCAGCCTGTGCGCGAATCTCGGCGTGCTCGCCTTCTTCAAGTACGCGAACTTCCTCATTGCCACCGCCAACGGGCTCGGGGCGACCGCCGGCGCTTCGCTCGCGTCGAGCCCCTCGACATCATCCTGCCGGTGGGCATCTCGTTCTACACGTTCCAGAGCGATGAGCTACACGATCGACGTCTACCGCCGCCATCTCGCCCGCGCGACGTCGCCGCTCGACTTCGCGGTCTTCGTCGCGTTCTTCCCGCAGCTCGTCGCCGGGCCGATCGTGCGCGCGTCGGAGTTCTTCGGCCGCAGCTCGAGCCGCCCGCAGCGCGCCTCGAGCTGCGCGACCTGCAGTACGGGCTCGTGCCTCATCGCGACTCGGCTACGTGAAGAAGGTGGTCGCTCGCCGACTACGCTGGCGCATCGGCGTCGACGAGACTGTTCGAACCCTGCGGGCCGCGGACCCGTGGATGGCCCTCGTCGCGGTCTACGCGTTCGCGTTCCAGATCTACTGCGACTTCTCCGGCTACACCGACATCGCGATCGGCGTCGCGCTGCTGTTCGGCTTCGAGCTTGCCGGAGAACTTCAACCATCCGTACCTCGCCGCTGATCGCTCCAGCGACTTCTGGCGCCGCTGGCACATGTCGCTGTCGCGCTGGCTGCGCGACTACCTGTACGTGTCCCTCGGCGGCAACCGCTGCGGCGCCGCGCGGACCTACGCCAACCTGATGACCACGATGCTGCTGGGCGGCCTGTGGCACGGCGCCAGCTGGAATTTCGTGATCTGGGGCGGCCTGCACGGCCTCTATCTCGTGCTGGAGCGATTGGCACTGTCACGGCTGTCCTGGTGGACGGCGCCCGCCATCGCTGCGAGGCTCCTGCGCTGGCTGGTGGTGTTTCACCTCGTCTGCTTCGCCTGGATCTTCTTTCGCGCGCCCGACATCGCGGCCAGCTTTGCCATGATCGGCAGGATCGCCGCCATCGGCACAACGCCCTTCCCGCGGGACGCCGGCGGGCGCATCGCCGGCACTGCTCGCCGGACTCGTCCTGCTCCACCTGGCGATGTCGCACTGGAACGTGAAGCATCGACTTGCGAATGCTCGCGCGATCACGTTCGGCGCCTACGCGAGCGTGATGATCCTGGCGCTCGTCTGGTTCACGCCCGCGAAGACGATCCCGTTCATCTACTTCCAGTTCTGAAATGCCGCGCACCGACATCCTGGGATTCATCGCGACGCGCGTCGTGATCGTGGTCGCGATCCTCGCGGTAGCCGAAGGCGCGTTCCGGCTGGGCGCCTGGGAGCCGTTCGCCAATCGCGAGAGCAATGCCGGACAGACCATCGCCCTTCGCAGGGCTCTGGAGAGCATTGGCCCGGAGAAGCTCGACTTCATCACCATCGGCGACTCGCGGGCAGTCTACGGGCTCGACCACGAACGGATCGCCGCAGTGGCGAAGAGCCGGGGCTACACGCACGCGAGCGTGGCCATTCCGGGAATGCACTGGATGAGCATGCGCGCGCTCGTGGACTGGCTGCGGGAGCGGGCGCCGAACATCAAAGGGGCCGTCATCGCCACGACCCCGTCGAACTTCATGTTCCTGGGCAACGGGGCCTACGAACTGAACATGGTGGCGCCGTTGTCCCGCGCCTGGGACAGCGCCTGGATGACGAAACACGTTCCATTCGATCCGGGAAACCTGCGACCATGGCACGCAGTCCGGCGGAGGCTCAGGGAACCTTCACGCCAGAAGGTAACGGCCGACTGCAGCGCGAAGGCGTCGTGGAGGTCCACGACTACACCCGCTACTTCCAAGGCGAGAACGGGCCGGAGTGCCGCATGTACTGGGACTTGTACCACCAGAACACGCTCGGCCAGGACAGGCTCACGGACGCGCTGCTGCCGATACTCGAGAAGCGCCTGTATTCGCGAAGCCCTGCTGCGCGCAATCCGTAGCACCACACCACGGGCACCGGCAGGTTATCCGTGACCTGCCGCCCACCCTTGCGGCGGGCCTGCCTGTCGGAGCCTCAGGGTCGACTTGACTGGTCACCGCATTGCGCGAATGCTGCACCGCAACTTGTGGACTCCCACAGTTCGGTCCACTGTCCTGCACGATTGGACATTCGAGACGGGTCGAGCTCCGATCGGTCAACCGTCGTCTCGCTTCATTCGAGCGCCTGACGCCGTTCGCGCGATTGCTCCTTGGTGTACCCGGGAGATAAGTCGAAACAGGTCGACATGCTTCATGTCCTTGCGCGCTTCATAGCCCGATTCGCGGTGCCGGTTGGCAACTATCGCCATGGCGAGCGAGGACGCTGGCGCTTCGAGGCGCTGGCAATCGCCGCCTGTCTCCTGCTTTGCGGTGTTGCCACGATGGCCCAAGCCCAGACCTATATGCTGACCATCACCAAGACGGGCACCGGCGTCAGCAATGGCACTGTGACTTCCTCTCCGGCAGGAATCAATTGCGGAGCGGGGTGTTCGACGGCAAGCGCACCTTTCCCACCGGGAACTACGGTCACGTTGTACTCGAACATTGCGGGCGATCCCTTCAGTATTTACACGTTCGAGAACGGCTGGTCAGGCGGTTGCGTTAGTTACACTTATTCCTGCGCCGTGACAATGAACGGGCCAATCACCGCGACGGCGAAGTTTACGTATTACCCCTATACAGTCCTTTGGTTGAAGGCAGGATCGGGACAGGGGACGACGGGAACGTCCAACAACCCCACCACTTGCGGTCCGACCTGCACAAAGCTTATGTCGGTTGGCGTAAGTCAATTTACACAAACCCATGTGGCAACCGCGGCGAGCGGCTCGGTTTTTGCCGGCTGGTCCGGCAGCGGCTGTTCCGGCACCGGCAGCTGCACCGTGAACGCAACCGGACACCATACGATCACGGCCACATTTAACCTGGCAACTACCTACGCGCTCACCATCTCGAAGGGCGGCTCGGGCAGCGGCACGGTGACCTCCTCGCCCGCCGGCATCAATTGCGGGACCAGTTGTCCCTCGGCGAGCTTCAGCTTTGCCTCCGGCACCTCGGTGACGCTGACGGCCTCGGCGGCCAGCGGCTCGACCTTCACGGGCTGGTCGGGCGGCGACTGCTCGGGAACCGGCACCTGCCGGGTAACGATGAACGCCGCCACCAGCGTGCGCGCCACCTTCACGCCGACCGCGACCGTCAACCAGACGCTCACCGTCACCAAGGTGGGCTCGGGACGCGGCACGGTGCTCTCCTCGCCCGCCGGCATCAACTGCGATGCGACCTGCACGACGGCCAGCGCGAGCTTTGCCGGCGGCACCGCCGTGACACTCACGGCCACGGCGGCCAGCGAGTCGGGCTTCTCGGGATGGACCGGCGGGGGCTGCTCGGGAACGGGCGCCTGCACGGTGACGCTGAACGCCGCCACCAGCGTGACGGCGACCTTCACCAGCACGCCGGCGCCGCCGCCGGTGTTCCCGATCACGGTGCGCTCGACCATCAACCCGGTTCCGCCACCGCCTCGGCCGACATCCAGTACCGGCCCGAGGACGTGGGCAGGACCGCCAGCGTCTACGTCTTCGCCGTGGCGCCCTCGACCCTGGTGCAGGGCGGCCTGAAGGCCGAGGCGATGCGCGATCGGCTTCGCCAAGGACGAGCAGAAGGCCGAGACACGCCGATGGCCTGCGTGCTGGCGCAGCTCTCGCAGTCCGGGCAGATGGTCGCGGTCACCGCCGCCCAGCTGCAGGCCTACCTCTCCGGGCGTGCTCTCCGCGCAGGGGCGTCGGTGACGATCCTGAACGGCGTGCCCACCGCCGAACGTGGCCGGGGCGACCTTCTACGTGGGCTACGGCACGAGCGGCACGCGCCATGATCAACAGCGGCATCAACCGCAGCGCGGTCACCGTGCCCGGCAGCCTGGTCTGCCAGCCCGGGCCGCCGCAGACCGGCTGGTGGTGGAACCCGCTCGAGGACGGGCGCGGCTTCTCGCTCGAGGTGCGCGGCAACAACCTCTTCTTCGCCGCCTTCCTCTACGACATCTCGGGACGCTCGACCTGGTACGTCTCCACCGGGCCGGTGTCGCTCGACGGCTCCTACTACGCCGGCGACCTCCTCTCCGCCCGCGGCGGGCAGACCCTCGGCGGCGCCTACCCGGGCTTCCCGACGCCTCACCAGCGTCGGCCCGATCACGCTCACCTTCAACAGCGCCATCCAGGGCACGCTGGTGTGGCCGGGCGGCACGGTGCCGATCCAGCGCTTCAACATCGTGCCCAACGGGCTGAACCTGCCGCCGGTGCGCGGGCCAGCCCGAGAGCGGCTGGTGGTGGAACGAGCAGGAGGCCGGGCGCGGCTTCTTCCTGGAGTGGCAGGGCGGCAACCTCGACATCGCCGGCTACATGTACGACGACGCGGGCAACTCGGTGTGGTACCTCACCACGGGACGATCGGCGGCACGGCGACTCGCGCGCTCCTTCGCGCGGCAACTGGTGGAGCTTCGGCAACGGCCAGACGCTCACCGGGGCGTGGAAGCCCAACGTGCGCCGTCGGACAATGTGGCGCCGGTGACCATCCAGTTCAGCACCCGACACGCCTTCATGACGCTCCGAAGGGCGCACCACGACCAGGCGACACCGCTCTAGGAGTACTGTCGTGACTGTGTTCCGCTAGCGGATAGGAGAGTCTGGCGAGAGAGCGCCCATTCTCGCCATGCGCCTCCTCAACCTGCGTTGGCCTGCCGCGATCCTGACCGCCGTCGTCAGCGTCGCGGCGTATCCAGCGACGCCAACGATCTTCGCGCAGCAGTCATGTCGTCGCACTGCGCGAGGATGGTGCGGTGTTTTCCTGGGGCTCGATCTCGACGCGCCATGGCGCCGGGCGGGTCCTCGTTCCGCGACACCGGCGAGCCCCGATTCCCGCGGATCAGGCGTGGCAACCTGGTCGGAGCACGTGGTCGCGGTGGACCAGAACGGCGGGCGTGGACGTGGGCGAACAACGCGGCACAGCTAGGCATCCGCCTGCAGCGCAGCGCGACCATTCCGAGGCGGTAGGGATGACGGGCGTGCGCGCAGTGGCCGCGGGAAACGCAGCATCATCGACTCAAGAGCGACGGCACGGTGCGGTCCTGGGGCAGCCCGGACTCGACACCGGTTGCCAGCGCGATCGCGAGTCCGGATACCTTCGCGAATCGAAAGGGCTCGCCAACATCGTCGACATCGTGAGCGGCAATGGGCATGTCCTCGCCCTTCGCGCCGATGGCAGGATGTTCGCGTTCGGCGACAATCGTCATGGCCAGCTGGGCAACTGCACGCACCTCTGCGCAGTCCGCGACGCAAGTCGCTTCCCTGGGCAATGTCGTCGCGATGGCGGCCGGATGGCGTTTTCGCTCGCGGTTACCGGAGATGGCAAGGTCTGGTACTGGGGGCGCGCCACGAATTTCGGCGACGATCCCGTGAGTCACCGCTCCCATGGAGGTTGCCGGTCTGCCAGGTCCTGCCGCGTCCGTCGGCGCAGCGGATTTCGGCCTGCCCGTGCCGCGCGACGGCACGGTCCGGCGCTGCGCGCAAGCACCACGCGTCCCGGCACTCTCGACGTCCCGGTGCGCATTCAAGGCCTGGCGGGAATCACCTCGATCGAAGCTGAGGGGCGAGGAGCCGACCCTGATGGCCATCGGGCCATGGACGCCTCATTGCCGTGACGGAGAACGAGAGCGGGCAGGCAGGCATCGGCAACACGGCGAACCTCCATTTCACCCCCACGCCGGTCCCCATCAATGAAAGCATCTCGCGCGTGGCGGTCGGGAACGAATCCATCTTTGCCGTAGGGCAGGACGGGAAGCGTGGACCTGGGCCGCATCGCGTCGGGTCGCTTGCACTGGGCGAGCAACGCGATTATCCGGTCCCGCTGCGGATCGCCGGCCTTCCTGCGGATGTCGTGGAAGTGGCCGCCGGGCTGCGCGCATCGACGGCACGCACCCAATCCGGTGCCGTGTGGGCCTGGTGCCACGTGGCGCTGCGAGGTGGCCCCTGAGTCGGCGATCCGCGGTCAGCCGACCGGGGCGGCGCCGGCTCGGCGGCGATCACCTGGCAGGAACGAGGAGCGTCGTTCCCAGGAAAGCGAGACGAAGGAAATTCATGACATCACCCTGTTGAACATCACCAATCAAGTGGCGTACGTGGCCGTCCGCCTTGACCACTTCAACCGGACTGCCCGGAAGCAGCGTGCGTCGGCATGGGCTATGGCACCACCACCTCGAGGCGCAACCCGCAGCGGGTTCCCGGACTCGCGAACGTCGTGGAAATCGCGACGAGCAGCAGGCACATGCTGGCACGGTTGCGGAATGGAACGGTCATGAGCTGGGCAACCTCGGAACGGGGCCGTTGGGGCGCGATGGCGATTTCCGTACTCCCGGAATCGTGCAGGGAATCGATCGGGTCGCGAGGATCGCCGCCGGATTCGAAGTCTCGACGGCCATTCGCGAGGACGGCACGGTCTGGTCGTGGGGGACGAATTGCGAATCGAAGTGCGCCACTGTGGGAGACGGCACGTTCATCTCCCGGGCGCGTCCCGTAGTCGTCGTTGCGGAAAAGGGGCGCGGCAGCATTGACGCCGGCGACTGGTTCCTGGACCTGAAGCCGGGGACGCCCAAGACAATTCCACCGGACAGGATCCCGAAGCTGGTGCCTGTCGTCCAGTCGCGATCGAATTCCGGCATCCTGAACGTCGATGCGGCCGTCAGCATACGCCGCGCGGATCTGGGCAAGAAACTCGGGCTCTACGTCGTTGGCGTGGTACCGGCGGCGTTTCTCGACCAGGTGGCCACGGCGCCAGGCGCGCTTGCCAAGCGCGCCGGCAGCAAGGCCGACAGCTCGTCCTCGTCAACCTGACGCCATCCGGATGGACGGTAGCCTCGGGGCAACTCGAAGCGCTGCGCTCGGGCACCGCCAATGCCGTGCTCGGGGCCTCGAGCCTGCTGGTGAACGTGAACCCGGCGACGATCCCGGGGGCGCGCTTCTGCATCGGCTATGGCGAGAGCGCAACCGACATGCTCACCACCGGCACGATCAGCGACTTCTCTCCCTCCCGGCGCGAGCTCCAGTTCCGGGGCTGCCCTGCCTTCTTTCCGGGGGCTATATCGACGGGCCGCCGACCTCGGTGCAGGGAACGGCGGTACCGATGCGCGCAGTCGTGGTGGGCCAGTCGCCAACCGGAACAGTGCGGTTCCGCGAGCGCTTCCGGGACATCTCGGCGGACGTGGCAATCACCGCGGTGAATGCGGCGGTCGCCGATGCGGGCTTCGATTACACCCCGCCGGGGGTCGGGGAGTACGCGTTCGGGGCGAGCTACGGGGGCGATGCGGCCAACGCCGCGGCCACTTCGGAGGTGCCGCTGCGCCACGTCGTGAATGCGGCGCAGGCGGGGACCGTGACGCGGATAAGCGCGCCGGTGACGAGCGAGGTCGGCACCGAGGTGCAGGTCGTGGCGCACGTGAGCGGAAACCGGCCTGCGGGGCTGGTGCAGTTCAAGCGTGGCGGTGTGACCGAGGGCGCCCCCTTGCCGGTGATCGACGACCAGGCGGTGGTGTCGGTGGCGGGCCTCGGGGTCGGTGAAGCCGGCTTCACGGCGAGTTTTCTCGGCGATGCGGGCAATCCCGCCAGCGACTCCGGCGTCTTCGTGCACAAGGTGCTCGGATGTCGCCGCGAGCGAGGCAAGCCTCGCCTCCTCGGCCAATCCGCTGCCGATGGGCACGCCGGTGACGCTCACCGTGACGGTGACGGGGACGAACCCGACGGGAACGGTGACGCTGCGGGAAGGGCCGACAGTGCTGGAGTCGCGTGCGCTGGCCAACGCGACGGCAAGCTTTACCCGGAACGGGCTCGGTGCCGGCGTGCACACGTTTCACGTGGACTATGCGGGCGACGGCAGCAACCCGGCCACGACCTCCAATGCGGTATTCCAGCAGGTGACGCTCGCGGGCACGCCGGTCACGCTCACGGTGACGCGAGCCGGAAGCGGCAGCGGCACGGTGAGTTCCTCCCCTTCGGGGATCAACTGCGGCACGGTCTGCGCGGCTGACTTCCTGATCGGGACCACGGCGACGCTATCGGCAGCGGCATCCTCGGGTTCCTCTTTCGCCGGCTGGAGCGGGGGCGGCTGTTCCGGCACCGCGAGTTGCACCGTCACCATCGATGCGGCCAAGTCGGTCACCGCGAATTTTGCGTCTGCTTCCGCGTCCGGGCCGAACTACACCGCCCTGTGGTGGGACCGCGGAGGAGTCCGGTTGGGGCGTGAACTTCAACCACCAGGGCAACATCCTGTTCGGCACGCTCTTCACCTACGATGCCGACCGGGCGCCGCTGTGGCTGGTGATGTCCGCGGGCGCGCTTCTCGGCGAGCTCCTCGACCTTCGCCGGCGAGCTGTACCGCACCACCGGGCCAGCCTTCAATGCCAATCCGTTCACGCCGGTCGCGCCGGTGTCCCACCAAGGTGGGAACGATGACCGTGACCTTCTCCGGCGCGAACAGCGCCACGCTCACCTACAGCGTGAACGGGGTCACGGTGAGCAAGGCGATCGAGCGGCAGGTCTACGGCACGCGCGCGGCGAACTGCGCGCCGACGACGGCCAGCCGCGCCACCGCGACCAATTACCAGGACCTGTGGTGGAACCCGGCGGAGTCGGGCTGGGGGATCAACGTCACGCACCAGGACAGCACCTCTTCGCCACGCTCTTCACCTACGACGCGAGCGGGCGCGACTTGTGGCTGGTGATGTCCGCGGGGCAGCGCCAGGCTGACGGCTCCTATGCGGGGGATCTTTTCCGGACCGCGGGGCCGGCATTCAACGCGAGGCCCTTCACCGGAGTGACCGTCGTTCCGGTCGGCGCGATGCGCTGCGGCTTCACGAATGGCGACAACGGCACGCTCACCTACACCTACAACGGCGTCACCGTCACCAAGGCGATCACCCGCCAGCTCTTCTCCAGCCCCGTGCCGCTGCAACTGAGTCGTTGGGGTAGGTCAGGTCGCGGGGGGCGTCACGCCGCCCGCGAACCCGGCACCGACTTGAGCTTCGGCCGCACCTGCGACTGGAATTCGGGCACCCAGCGCTTCAGGTCGCGGCGCACTTCGACGTCGCCGGAAACGCGGTCCTGCGCCGAGCCAGGCCAGCAGCTCGTCCAGCCAGCCGCGCGTCTGGCCGTCGCGCGCCTTGGCGATGCGCAGCTTCGGGTGCGGCGTGGGGCGCGTGTGCTCGTCGTCCGCGAGCAGTTCCTCGAAGAGCTTCTCGACCGGGCCGCAGCCCGGTGTAGACGATGCGCACCTCGTCCTCGGAAAGCTCGGAGAGGCGGATCATGTCGCGCGCGAGGTCGACGATCTTCACCGGCTCGCCCATGTCCATGACGAAGATCTCGCCGCCCAGGCCCATGCAGCCGGCCTGCAGCACGAGCTGCGCCGCCTCGTGGATGGACATGAAGTAGCGCACCATCTCCGGGTGCGTCACGGTCACCGGGCCGCCCTTGTCGATCTGCTCCTGGAAGCGCTGGATCGACGCTCCCCGCGCTGCCGAGCACGTTGCCGAAGCGCACCATCTCGAAGCGCGTGTCGCTGCCGGCCTGCAGCGCCTGGCAGACCATCTCCGCCGAGCCGCTTGGTGGCGCCCATCACGTTGGTGGGGTTGACCGCCTTGTCGGTGGAGACGAAGACGAACTTGCTCACGCCGTAGTCGATCGCCGCGCGCGCGACGACGTAGGTGCCGTAGACGTTGTTCTGCACCGCCTCCCAGGAGTTGAGCTCCTCCATCAGCGGCACGTGCTTGTAGGCCGCGGCATGGAACACGATCGAGGGGGAGTACTGGTGCATCACCTGCGCGACGCGCTGCGCGTTCTTCACGTCGCCGACCACGCTCGCCACCGGCATCTCGGGAAAGGTGTCGCGCAGTTCCGTGTCGATCCGGTACATGGCGTACTCGCTCTGCTCGAAGAGGACGAGCAGCGAGGGCTGGAAGGCGGCGATCTGGCGGCAGAGCTCGGAGCCGATGGAACCGCCGGCGCCGGTCACCATGACCACCTTGCCGGTCAGGAGTTCGTGCAGCCCGGCGTCGTCGAGGGTGACCGGATCGCGCTTCATGAGGTCCTCGACGGCCACCTTGCGGATCTTCGGTGCGACGACCTTGCCGCCGGCCAGGTTGTTGAGCGACGGGACGGTCAACACCGATACCTTCGCGCGCCGGCAGATCTCGACCACGTGCCGGCGCACCTTGTAGGGCACCGACGGCATGGCGATGATGGCGTGCCGCAGTTTCAGGCGCGGCGGCAGGCGCGGCAGGTCGTCGAGCGCGCCCATCACGCGCACGCCGTGCAGCAGGCGCCCGCGCTTCTGCAGGTCGTCGTCGAGCAGCCCCACCACCTTCCACTCCGGGCTGCGCGACAGTTCCTTGAGCAGGCTCACCGCAGCATCGCCGGCACCCAGGATGACCACGGGGGCTCCCTGGTCGCCACCGCGCCCGTACAGGCTCCACTCCTTGAACGAGCGCATGGCCATGCGCGAGCCGGACATGATCGCCACGAGAATGAGCGGGTAGAGCAGGTATTCGCGATAGCCGATGACCGCGCCGATCCCGGCAGCCGCATTCGCGATCGCCACGAGCACCGTGCCGCTGAACACCGCGAAGATGATCCGCTGCACGTCGGGCAGGCTCGTGTAGCGCCAGATGCCCTGGTAGACGCCGAAGAGGTAGCTCACCATCAGCCTGCAATGGAACCGCGATGAGGAGCGCGAGAGCGAGATCGGCGGGCTGGGCCAGGGTCGCCATCCCGCGCAGGAGCGCGAATGCAAATGCCCAGCTCACGACGAGCGCAGTGGCATCGTGAACGAGCGCGACGTACGGCCTGCAGATCCGGCTGGAAGTGCTTCATGGCATGGAGTTTGCGTGGGTGTCTCCTGTCGATGGCCAAGACAGCACCGCGTAGGCGACCACCCACGCAGCGAGTATACCGTTTCGCATCGCCCCGGTCTCCTCGCGGATCGCGATCGCACTCGCCGCCGCGGCCGCCATGAGCGCCCATTGTGCGAAGGCGAGCCGGCGATGGCTCCAGCCGCCCAGGACGAGGCGCTGGTAGTAGTGGCTGCGATGCGCCTTCCATACCGGCTCGCCTGCGGCGGCGCGCCGCACCAGCGTGAGCGTCGCGTCGACGATGAAGGGTGAGAAGACCAGCGCGGGAAACCAGGCAGGCCACGCGCCGCGGACCGTCCCTTACCAGCCCAGCGCACCGGCAAGGAACCCCAGCGGCACGGAGCCCGCGTCGCCCATGAAGACCTTCGCGGGCGGGAAGTTGAAGACGAGGAAGGCGGGCTGGCGGCGGCGATGGCCGCGCAGGGTATCGCAAGGTCCGGCACGCCCTCGCGCCTGCGCGGCCAGCGCCAGCGCGGCAAAGCCGATGGCTGCCATGCCGCCCGCGAGGCCGTCTGCGCCATCCATGAAATTGAAGAGGTTCGGTGATCCACGCGATGGCGAGGACGGCAAGGAACGCCGGTGGCGAGGCTGGCATGCCGCCGGCTGGCGGGACAAGGTCCGACGATGGCGACGGCCATCGCCGCGGCGCCAAGATGCGCGCCCAGCCGCGTGGCCACCGGCAGGCTGTCGGCATCGTCCAGCGCGGAGACGGCCGCGAGCACGATCGCACCAGCACGATCCACAGGCCAGCCGACGCGCCTGCCACGAGCGCCTCGCGATCAGGCGCCGGCGAGCAGGCCCAACCCGCCGATGCGTGGCGTCGGACACTGATGCAGGCTGCGCTCGTTGGGCCGGTCGACGAGCCGTCCGGCGAGCGCGCTCCTGCGGATGGACGCGATGGCGACAGCGCCACGACGAAGGCAATGGCCGACGGCGGTGAACACGCTCCCGTCATGCCCGGTGCCCCCGCAGGGACGTCGGCGATTCCGGCCTCGAGGTCGATGCGCGGACGCCACCCGAGATTCGCGCAGGAGCGCCGAGGGGTCCACTTCCAGGGACCGGGTGAGGCGCCGCATTCTTGCGCGCCTGTCGACCAGAAGCGATGCAGCGCTCTCGAGCAGCGCGGGCGTTAGCCCGAACAAGCCGCCGCGGTCGTCCGAGCGCAGCCCGGATCGCAGTGACCAGGCGTGGCGTCGATGCCGCCTCGGGATGTGCAGCGAGCAGCGTGCGTTCCGGCGCGTCGGGGTGGGAGGCTGCGAGAACCAGGGCGTCGACGAGATCGTCGACATGCACGATGCTGCGCCGGTTGTCGATCGCAGCCGAAAGGCAGCCATAGGGGAGTGTCGGCAAGGCGAATGAGTGCGACGGAAGTTTCCCGCCGCGCCGCAGCCGTAGGTGAGCGGAATGCGTACCACCACCGCCGGCAGGCCCGAACGTGCCGCGATCTCCCGCACCGCCTGCTCGGCACGCCACTTGGAGATCGCGTAGGCGTCTTCCGGCCTGGCTTCATCGCGCTCGCGGAACGGCCGCGCGCCGCTTTCCTCGCCGAACACCTTGACGGTGCTCGCAAGGACGAAACGCGCCGCGCCGCCTGGCCGCCGCCATTTCCACCAGCGCGCGCGTCTTCTCCACGTTGTCCGCCTCGAAGTCGGCCGCCTTTGCGCCCGGATCGTGCACGCGCGCGGCGAGGTGGATCACCGTCACGCCATCAAAGTCGCACCGGGCGAGCGCCTCGCGCCAGTCGCGCCGGGAAATCGCCAGCGAGGGGAAGGAGCCCAGCCTCCGCGCCAGCGCCTGGCCGATGAATCCCGATGCCCCGGTCACCAGCAGACGCGGTGGAATCGGAGGCGCGGAGGCCATGGTTCAGTGCGCGGAAACGAAACGGGCATCCCGAAAGATGCCCGTCGTCGCAGGAATCGACGCTGAGGCTACGGACAGTTCGCCGGCGTCGAGGTGATCGTTACCGAGCCCGTGGTGGAACCATCGGTCAGCACCACGGTGCCCGTCGTCGGGAAGACTGCCGCGCCATCGCCAATCGAGCGCGTGATGGTCACGACGTTTCCGGAAACCGAGGTGACGATGCGCGGGTGCGTCGAAGTCACGCTGGTGATCCCGGCGCCACCGACCACCGTTACCTGGCTCGACATCCCGCACAGGAGGAGGGGAAGCGACCCGGGGGCCACCGTGACGGGCGGAATGGTGATCGTGCCGGAGCCGGCGACGCTTGCGACCGTGATGGTCAGGGTCGTCGCCGCGGCTGTCGGTGATGATCACGGCCTGGCCCGTACGGCAGGGCGGCGCGCCACCCCCCGCGGAGATGGTGAGCCGGTCGCCTGGCGCGGCCAGCGTCGTGGCCGAGACGGTCACGCCGCTCGTCGGCAGGACGCGATAGGGCGGCGTTCCACCGAAGACGAACACATCCGCCGATCCTTGCCCGCAATTCGTGTCTGAGCGTTCCGGTGAAGGTAATCGCGTTGCTCGGCAGGACCGTGATCGGCGCGACGTCCGCCGGCACTGTCGACGACCTGGACGATCGTGAATATCGCGTCGGTCACGGCGCCGGTTGCAACATCCGTCACCCGGTACGTCGCGTATTGCGTGACGGCCCCGGCGTCGACGCGCACGCGCGCACGCGGGCGCGGCCGGTGCTGTCGGTGCGGACACGGATCTGGTTCACCAGTTGCGGGGTGACGGCCGGGATTCTCCACCACGAACGAGAAGTCGCCACGGATCTTGTCGAACAGGAACTCGCGGTTGGAGTAGAGCACGCCGTCGGAGACCGGGGTAAACGAGATGATCGTATCGCTGCCCGGAGCAGGCCGTGATCGGCGTTGCCATTGGCATCCTCGCCACAGGTGCTCGAGTAGAACGCGCCGTACCCGGTGTAGAAGTTCTGCAGGACGCTGTACTCGTTGCTGATCGAGACGCCGTTGCTGTCGCGGACCTGGATCGTCACCGTCCGGCGCGGCACTTCGTTCGGGTCCAGGCCCACGTTCACCACGCCCGGGTTGTTCGGCACGATCGTGAACTGGCTCTGGTCGGTGGTGAAGTTGAGCTTGATGAGCGTCTCCTCGTTCGAGGTGACGAGGTAGGGCTTGCGGCCGCCGACGATGTTGAGCGTGTACGGCACGCCCGCATAGAACGTGGAGGCCTGCGGCAGGAGCTGGAGGCTGCCGACAGCAGTCGGCGAGCTGGTCGCGCCGCCGCCGCCGCAGGAGCCGAGGACGAGCGCGGCCGCGGCCAGGAATGCGATGGAGAGCTTCGACTGGAGGCTGCGCAGCGGCTCAAGTTTCACGATTGATTCCCCTTTTTGCTGGGACCCGCGACGAATTTCTTCAAAATTAGCGGGTTATAAGCGTTTATTAAAGCGCAACCTGCAGATTCTTGCAAGTGGAACTTTGAAGGTCCGCACCGCTGTTCAAGACGGAGTGGTGCGTCGCAACATTTTGAATCTGCGATCCCCTATCCCGTGCAATTCGCTAGCGGCAACCTCCACTGCCTGCGCCAGATGCATTGACGGTGACCTTAACGCTCGATATTCCGTCAGTGACAATTACGTCACCACTAGAAAAGCTGGTAGAAGGAATGGTTCGCGCAATGGTGAGTAGACTTTGTGCCACGGAGGCCGTGATGCTTGTACTGCTAGCTGCCGCTGAATAGGGGCCGGTTCCGCCGGAGATTGTCACGTCTGGCGAACTCGTGCACGCCGTCAGCGCAACGGTAGAATTGCTCACGATGAAGGAGGCCCCGCATACGACAGTGCCGGCTCCAGTAGCGCCCGCGGTGATCGATACCCTGCTCCTCACGCTGTCAGAGACAGTCACCGTGCCACCGGAGAAGCGATGCGGCCGGGGCGCGCTGGATCGTAAGGGTCGTACCGCTAAGGTTGGCGAGGATGCCGGCGCTGTGATTCGACGGAATAGCTTCCCGACCCGCCGGAAAGGTCACGGTCCGAGCCGTTGGGCAATCGGTCAACGAGACCGAAGTAGGGTTGGCGGCGAGGGGCAGAGGCGAGGTAGTGGAGCAAGTGCCCGCACCAGCGCCGGTCGCATTGACCGTGATCGAAATGCTGGAGACGCCATCCGAAACCGTCACGGTCGCTCCGGCAACCGCCGCGGAAGGACTGGCGCGGCGAATGGTCACCGTGTTGCCGCTGACGGTCGCGGCGACGCTCGAACTGCTGGACGTCGCGGTGTAGGTGCCGGAGCCACCCGAGATGGAGACCGCCGACGCGGAAGTGCAGTCCGTCAGCGTGACCGTCGCCGGGCTGGCCGCCAGTTCCGCCGTCGGGCAGGCACCCAGGCCCCGGCCGGTCAGGGTCAACGTTACGGTCTTGGTGGAGATGCCATCCGAAATGCCGATCGACACGGGGCTCGTAGCGGCGGCGAGGGATTCAGGCGCCGAATGGAAACGGTGTTCCCGGAGATCGTGGCAAAGACGCTTCCGCTGCCGGAACTCGGTTGCAGATAGCTGCCCGTCCCGCCGGCCACTGTCACGTTCGCGGCCGTGTTGCAGTCGCTCAGGCTCACGGTCTCCGGGGCCACGACCAGGCGGGGACGCGGGTCGTTCCGGGCTTGTTCGCCACCGTGACGGTGATCGTGCCGCCCGGAGGAATCGGTGATCCCGATGGGGAACCCGGGATCCACGCACGCCCCCGACGCCACGACCGTGAAGCTGCCACCCGCAGCGGAAACGACGGTCGGCGTTATCGAGAAGTGAAGCCGAGCCGGAGTCGGAGATCGTATAGGGCGGGCGTTCCGCCGTAGACGAAGAAACTCGAGTAGACGTTCCGCGCGCACTGGTCCATGCGCGGGCCGGTGAACGTCACGCCTTCGGGTATGGCGAAGAATCCGGGCGAGGATCCCGTGGCCTGCGCGATCACGAAGCTCGTCTGCTGGAACGAGGACGTGGCGAGGTCCGTCACCCTGAGCAGCGCCGTCTGGTTCATCGCCCCGGCGTGACGCGCAGCCGGGTTCGCGCCGTGCCGGTCTCGTCGGTCACCACCGTCGCGCTCGTTCGCGAGAGTCTCCACTCCAGTGGCGGAAGTGACGATGAACCGGTAGTCCCCGGAAATGGCGTCGAAGCGCACGCTCCGGCCGGCGCAGCGGGATGCCCGCCCTGCGAAAGGGTCACGGAGACCAGGGCATCGCCCCCGGAACAGATGGCCGGCGCGCAGTTGCCGCCCTGCGTCGAGGTCGGGGTGATCGTGATCTCGGTTGCTGACGGTGCCCGCGCGGACGGTGACGGTGGCGGCCACCGGGGAGGCGGTGCCGGTATCGCGTGCCGTCAGGGTGACGGTCGTGTCGGTCGAGACCGGGATTGGGTACGATCGTGAAGGAGCTCCCGACAAACGACCCGGGAGAGGGAATGACCGCCTGGTTGTTCGAGGCAACGATGTAGCTGCCGTTACCGCCCGTGATCGAGAAGGTCGTCGGCAGGCCCGGAGTAGGCAGCCACCGGCGCCGTCGCCGTCGAGGCGGGCAGGATCACGATGACCTGCTGGTTCGGGACGTTCTGCGCGGGACTGACGCCGCCGCCGCAAGCGGCGAGCCCGGCAATGGCGAGGACGGCCGCGAAGGTGCGAAGGATCGGCTGCAAGGCGCTGGAAAGAAAGTGTTCACTAGGCAAGTTCCCCGGCTTCTGGGCGGCGTGGTCAACCCGGATTCTACCCACATGGCCGTCGCACCGCGCGGCACCCAGCAGGTTGGAGCAGACGCCGGGCCGGACGCCAGCGGGAATCCCCGTCGGCCGCCGGCCGGAAATGTTGCAGCGCAGTATCACCGCCGCTATGATGGAAGGTCCCGCACGATCCGCATCCCGGCCGCCCGGCCCGAGGCCCGGCGCCCTGTATCGCTGAAAGGAACCCGCAATGGAGATCCCGGCAGGGCTGCCGCGCGCCCAAGGCCTCTATGACCCCCGCCACGAGCACGACGCTTGCGGCGTCGGCTTCGTTGCGCACATCAAGGGCCACAAGTCGCACGACATCGTGGCCAAGGGCCTCACGATCCTGAACAACCTGACGCACCGGGGTGCGACGGGCGCGGACCCGCTGCACGGCGACGGCGCCGGCATACTCGTGCAGATCCCCGACGGCTTCTTCCGCGAGGAAATGGCGAAGCTCGGCGTGAAGCTGCCGAAGGCCGGCGCCTGGGGTGTGGGCATGGTGTTCCTGCCGCAGGACCCGGCGGCGCGCGCGGCCTGCGTGCGCGAGCTCGAGCGCGCCATCGTGAACGAAGGCCAGGTGCTCCTCGGCTGGCGCGACGTGCCGGTCGATCCCACCTCCCTGGGCCACACCGCCAAGAGCACGATGCCCGTGATCCGGCAGGTGTTCGTGGGCGCCGGCCGCGGCCAGCTCGACCGCGACGCCTTCGAGAGGAAGCTCTACATCATCCGCAAGGCCTCCGGCCACGCCATCCGCGCGCTGGAGCTCTCCAACGCCGGGCAGTTCTACGTGCCCTCGTTCTCGCACCGCACCATCGTCTACAAGGGCATGCTGCTCGCGCACCAGGTGGGCGAGTTCTTCACCGACCTGCACGACAAGCGCTTCATCTCCGCGCTGGCACTCGCGCACCAGCGCTTCTCCACCAACACCTTCCCGACGTGGGACCTCGCGCACCCGTTCCGCTTCATCGCGCACAACGGCGAGATCAACACGCTGCAGGGGAACCTGAACTGGATCCGCTCGCGCCAGGCGACCATCCACTCCAAGCTCCTCGGCCCGGACCTCGACAAGATCTGGCCGCTCATCTACGAGGGCCAGTCGGATTCGGCCTCCTTCGACAACGCGCTGGAACTGCTGGTGATGGGCGGCTACCCGATCGCCCACGCGATGATGCTGATGATCCCCGAGGCCTGGGCCGGCAACCCGCTCATGGACGCCAAGCGCCGCGCCTTCTACGAGTACAACGCCGCGCTCATGGAGCCGTGGGACGGCCCGGCCGCGGTCGCCTTCACCGACGGCAAGTTCATCGGCGCGACGCTGGACCGCAACGGCCTCGGCCCGCGCGCTACTTCATCACCGACGACGACCTGATCGTGATGTCCTCGGAGATGGGCGTGCTCGACATCCCGCAGGCGAAGATCGTGAAGAAGTGGCGCCTGCAGCCCGGCAAGATGCTGCTGGTCGACATCGAGCACGGCCACATCGTCTCCGACGAGGAGCTGAAGCGCGACTTGGCCGCGCAGCGCCCGTACCAGGACTGGCTCGACCGCACGCAGATGCGCCTGGAGGACCTCCCCGCGCCCGCCAACGTGGACACGCCGGACACCGACAAGCTCCTCGACCGCCAGCAGGCCTTCGGCTACACGCAGGAAGACCTGAAGATGCTCCTCGACGCCCATGGCCGTCGCGGGCGAGGAGCCGGTCGGCTCCATGGGCGACGACACGCCGGTCGCGGTGCTGTCCAACCGCCCGAAGCCGCTCTACGCCTACTTCCGCCAGCTCTTCGCGCAGGTGACCAACCCGCCGATCGACCCGATCCGCGAGCAGCTGGTGATGTCGCTGGTGTCGTTCATCGGCCCGCGCCCCAACCTGCTCTCGCCGGATTCGACGGAGCCGGTGATGCGGCTCGAGGTGTCGCAGCCCATCCTCACCTTCGAGGACATGGAGAAGCTGCGCTGCGCCTCCGAGAGCACCAACGGCCACTTCGTGAGCGAGATCCTGTCGATGTGCTACCCGGCCGAGTGGGGCACGGACGGCATGGAGCCCGCGCTCGCCCGCCTGTGCGCGGACGCCGAGGATGCGGTGAAGAAGGGTGTGAACATCATCATCCTCACCGACCGCGACCTCTCCGCGGAGCTGGTGCCGATTCCGGCGCTGCTCGCGACCGCCGCCGTCCACCACCACCTCGTCCGCGCGGGCCTGCGCACGCGCTCCGGCCTCGTGGTCGAGACCGGCAGCGCCCGCGAGGTGCAGCACTTCGCCTGCCTCGCCGGCTTCGGCGCCGAGGCGATCCACCCCAACCTCGCCTTCGCCACGCTGCTGGACATCAAGGACGGCCTGCCGCAGAAGATCGACGACAAGGAGCTGGTCAAGCGCTACACCAAGGCCATCGGCAAGGGGCTCCTCAAGGTGATGTCCAAGATGGGCATCTCCACCTACCAGTCGTATTGCGGGGCGCAGATCTTCGAGGCCGTGGGCCTCAACACGAAGTTCGTGGAGAAGTACTTCACCGGCACGCCCTCGGCCATCGAGGGCATCGGCCTGAAGGAAGTCGCCGAGGAAGCCGTGCGCCTGCACCGCCAGGCCTATTCGGACGCGCCGCTCTACCGCGACCGCCTGGACCCGGGCGGGGACTATGCCTACCGCATCCGCGGCGAGGCGCACATGTGGACGCCGGATGCGATCGCGAAGCTGCAGCACGCGACACGCTCCGGCAGCGTCGCCACGTACAAGGAGTACGCGAAGCTCATCAACGAGCAGAACGAGCGCCTGATGACGCTGCGCGGGCTCTTCGAGATCAGGACCGCGCCGCAGCCCGTCCCGCTGGAGGAAGTCGAGCCGGCCAAGGAGATCGTCAAGCGCTTCGCCACCGGCGCCATGTCGCTGGGCTCGATCTCGCACGAGGCGCACTCCACGCTCGCCATCGCCATGAACCGCATCGGCGGCAAGTCGAACACCGGCGAGGGCGGGGAGGACCCGATCCGCTACGTGCCGCTCGCGAACGGCGACTCGATGCGCTCCGCCATCAAGCAGGTGGCGGCCGGCCGCTTCGGCGTCACCACCGAGTACCTGGTCAACGCGGACGACCTGCAGATCAAGATGGCGCAGGGGGCCAAGCCCGGCGAGGGCGGCCAGCTTCCCGGCCACAAGGTGTCCCGGTACATCGCCAAGGTGCGCCACACCGTGCCCGGCGTCGGCCTCATCTCGCCGCCGCCGCACCACGACATCTACTCGATCGAGGACCTGGCGCAGTTGATCCACGACCTCAAGAACGTGAACCCCAAGGCGCGCGTCTCGGTGAAGCTCGTATCCGAGATCGGCGTGGGCACCATCGCGGCGGGCGTGGCCAAGGCCAAGGCCGACCACGTGACCATCTCCGGCTTCGACGGCGGCACGGGCGCCTCGCCGCTCTCGTCGATCAAGCACGCCGGCAGCCCCTGGGAAATCGGGCTCGCGGAGACGCAGCAGACGCTGGTGCTGAACAAGCTGCGTTCGCGCATCTGCGTGCAGACCGACGGGCAGATGAAGACGGGGCGCGACGTCGTGATCGGGGCCCTCCTCGGCGCGGACGAGTTCGGCTTCGCCACCGCGCCGCTGGTCGTCGAGGGCTGCATCATGATGCGCAAGTGCCATCTCAACACCTGCCCGGTGGGGGTGGCCACGCAGGACCCGGAACTCATCAAGAAATTCACCGGCAAGCCCGAGCACGTCATCAACTACTTCTTCTTCGTCGCCGAGGAAGTGCGCGAGTGGATGGCGAAGATGGGCTTCCGGCGCTTCGAGGACATGGTGGGGCGCTCCGATCTCCTCGACATGCGCCGCGGCATCGAGCACTGGAAGGCGCAGGGGCTCGATTTCACGCGCCTCTTCTACCGCCCGCCGGTGGACGCGTCGGTCGCGATCCACTGGACGGAGAAGCAGAACCACGCCCTCGAGAAGGCACTGGACCACCAGCTGATCGAGAAGGTGCGCCCGGCGCTCGACTCGCAAGCGCCCGGTGCAGATCCAGAGCGCCATCTTCAACAGGAACCGCACGGTGGGCGCGATGCTCTCCGGCGAGGTCGCGCGCCGCTACGGCCACGCGGGCCTGCCCGAGGACACCATCCACGTGAAGTTCAGCGGCACCGCCGGCCAGACCTTCGGCGGCTGGCTCGCGCACGGCATCACCTTCGAGCTGGAAGGCGACGCCAACGACTACGTGGGCAAGGGCCTGTGCGGCGGCCGCATCGTCGTCTATCCGGCCAAGGACTGCCCCATCGTCCCGGAAGACAACATCATCATCGGCAACACCGTCATGTACGGGGCCATCAGCGGTGAAGCGTATTTCCGCGGCGTCGCGGGCGAACGCTTCGCCGTGCGCAACTCGGGCGCCACCGCCGTGGTGGAAGGGGTGGGCGACCATGGCTGCGAATACATGACGGGCGGCACCGTGGTGGTGCTCGGCAAGGCCGGGCGCAACTTCGCCGCCGGCATGTCGGGCGGCATCGCCTACGTGCTCGACGAGGAGGGCGACTTCTCGCAGCGCTGCAACCTGGCGATGGTGGAGCTGGAGCCGATTCCGGAAGAGGACCGCGTTGCCGCCGACGCCGGCGCCAACGTCGAACTCGAGTCGCACGGCAAGGTGACGATCGACCACGTCGCCGGCAACGACGAAGCCACGATCAAGGCCCTCGTGCAGCGCCACCTGCTCTTCACCGGCAGCGAGCGCGCGCGCCGCATCCTCGAGAACTGGGCGGCCTACCTGCCGCGCTTCGTGAAGGTGATGCCGCTCGAGTACAAGCGGGCCCTGGGCGAGATGGCGCAGGAGCAGGCGCGGCGCGACGACGTGGTGAAGAAGGCCGAAGTGCGGGCGAACGACTGACCCTCACCCCGACCCTCTCCCAAGGGAGAGGGAGGAGAAAAGAACATGGGAAAAATCACCGGCTTCATGGAAATCACGCGCAAGGACCGGGGCTACGAGCCGGTCGCCGAGCGCATCAAGGTGTACAAGGAGTTCGTCCGCCCGCTCACTGACGGCGACATGAGCCAGCAGGGCGCGCGCTGCATGGACTGCGGCATCCCCTTCTGCCAGACGGGCTGCCCGGTGAACAACGTGATCCCGGACTGGAACGACCTCGTCTACCGCGGCAACTGGAAGGGCGCGCTGGAGGTCCTGCACTCCACGAACAACTTTCCCGAGTTCACCGGCCGCGTCTGCCCGGCGCCCTGCGAGGCCGCGTGCACGCTCAACATCAACAACGACCCGGTCGCCATCAAGTCCATCGAGCAGGCGATCGTCGACAAGGGCTGGGCCGAGGGCTGGATCGTCCCCGAGGTGCCCGTGCGCAAGAGCGGCCGCAAGGTGGCCGTGGTGGGCTCCGGTCCCGCCGGCCTCGCCTGCGCGCAGCAACTGGCGCGCGCCGGGCACGACGTGACGCTCTTCGAGAAGAACGACCGCGCCGGCGGGCTGCTGCGCTACGGCATCCCCGACTTCAAGATGGAAAAGCACCTGATCGACCGCCGCATCGAGCAGATGCGCGCCGAGGGCGTGACCTTCCGCACGGGCATCAACGTCGGCAAGGACCTTCCGGCGGCCAAGCTCGTCGCCGACTTCGACGCCGTGGTCCTCTCCGGCGGCAGCGAAAAGCCGCGCGACCTGCCGGTGCCCGGGCGCGAACTCGCCGGCATCCACTTCGCGATGGAATTCCTGCCGCAGCAGAACAAGGTGGTGGCCGGCGACAAGGTTCCCGGGCAGCTCAAGGCCACCGGCAAGCACGTCGTCGTGATCGGCGGCGGCGACACCGGCAGCGACTGCATCGGCACCTCCATCCGCCAGGGTGCGAAGTCGGTGATGAACTTCGAGCTGCTGCCCCGGCCCCCGGAGCAGGAGGACAAGCCGCTCACCTGGCCGTACTGGCCGCTGAAGCTGCGCACCTCCTCGTCGCACGAGGAGGGCGCCAAGCGCGACTTCGCCGTCGCGACCAAGCGCTTCGAGGGCAAGGACGGCAAGGTCACGAGCCTCACGGCGTGCCACGTGGAATGGGTGAAGGACGAGAAGGGCGGCATGGCGATGCAGGAGGTGCCCGGCAGCGAATTCACCATTCCCGCCGACCTCGTGCTCCTCGCCATGGGCTACGTGCACCCGGTGCACGAGGGCCTCGTGGAGGCTCTCGGCGTGGCCAGGGATGCGCGCGGGAACGTCTTGGCGACCACGGACGACAAGGGCTGCTACGCCACCTCCGTCGCGAAGGTGTTCGCGGCCGGGGACATGCGGCGCGGCCAGTCGCTCGTCGTGTGGGCGATCCGCGAAGGCCGCCAGTGCGCGCGCGAAGTCGACGCGTTCCTGATGGGCCGCTCGGACCTTCCGCGCTGACGCACGGCCCCGTGCGGACACGCCCCGCCACGGCGGGGATGCGCCGGTGAAGGTGATCCTCATGGCAGCCGTGCTCGCCTATGCGTTCATGGTGGCGTTCATGTGGCTCACGCAGGACAGCCAGCTCTTCTTCCCGCAGCCGACGCGCGGCACTGCCACCCCTCCCGCAGGCTGGAGTCTCGAGAAGGTGGCGATCGATGCCGCCGACGGCACGCGCCTCGCGGGCGTCCTCGTCAAGCCGCCGGTCGATCCCGCAGCCGCGCGCCCCATGGCCGTCGTCATCCACTTCGGCGGCAACGCGGAGGAGGTGACCGCGTATTCCGGCGAGGTCGAGCGGCAGTACGGACGCCGCGCGGTGCTGCTGGTCAACTACCGCGGCTACGGCGACAGCGGCGGCAAGCCGGGCGAGAAGGCGCTCGTCGCCGATGCGCTTGCGCTGTTCGACTGGGCCGCGAAGCGCGCCGATCTCGACGCCAGCCGCATCTGCGCCCACGGCAGGAGCCTCGGCACGGGCGTGGCGGTGCAGCTCGCTGCGGCCCGCCCGCTCAAGTGCGTGGCGCTCACCTCGCCCTTCGAAAGCCTCGTGGCGGTGGGCAAGACGCACTTCGGCTGGCTGCCGGTCGACCTGCTGCTGCGCCATCGCTTCGACAGCCTTGCGCACGCTCCCGGGATGAAGATTCCCGCGCTCGTGATCTACGGCAGCGCCGACACGATCATTCCCGCCGAACACTCCGAGCGGCTGGCGGCGGCCTGGGGCGGGCCGGTGGAGCGGGTGCGCCTCGACGGCTTCGGCCACAACGACATCGATCTCAATCCACGCTACGCCGAGGCCATGGTGGCGTTCCTCGATCGCCACCTTTGACCGTTCGCACCGGGCCGCATGGCCGGCCGTGAGAGAATCGCACCCCATGAAAAACGACAACTTCCTGCGTGCTCTCCTGCGCCAGCCGACCGAGTACACGCCGATCTGGATCATGCGCCAGGCCGGACGCTACCTCCCGGAGTACAACGCCACGCGCAAGAAGGCCGGCAGCTTCCTGGCACTCGCCAAGACGCCGGAACTCGCCTGCGAGGTGACGCTGCAGCCGCTGGAGCGGTTCGCGCTCGATGCGGCCATCCTCTTCTCCGACATCCTCACCATTCCCGATGCGATGGGGCTGGGCCTGTACTTCGCGGACGGCGAGGGGCCGAAGTTCGAGCGCACCGTGCGCACCGAAGAGGACGTGAAGCGCCTGGGCGTGGCCGACCTCGACTCGCTCAAGTACGTCTTCGATGCCGTCTCGCTCATCCGCAAGACGCTCGACGGCCGCGTGCCGTTGATCGGCTTTTCCGGCAGCCCCTTCACGCTCGCCTGCTACATGGTGGAGGGCGGCGGCAGCGACGACTTCCGGCTGGTGAAGTCGATGCTCTACGCGCGGCCCGATCTCCTGCACCGCATCCTGGAGCTGAACGCGCAGTCCGTCACCGCCTACCTCAACGCGCAGATCGCGGCGGGCGCGCAGGCGGTGATGGTCTTCGACACCTGGGGCGGCGCGCTCTCCGATGCCGCCTACCGGGAGTTTTCGCTCGCCTACGCGAAGAAGGTCTTCGCCGGTGTCACCCGGAGTGCCGAGGGGAAGACGGTGCCGCGCATCTTCTTCACCAAGGGCGGCGGGCTGTGGCTCGAGTCGATGGCGGATGCCGGCGTCGACGCGCTCGGGCTCGACTGGACCATCGACATCGGCGAGGCACGCAGCCGCGTGGGCGACCGGGTGACGCTGCAGGGCAACATGGATCCGGCCGTGCTCTTCGCCTCACCGGAGGCCATCGAGCGCGAGGCAAGGCGCATTCTCGAGGGCTTCGGCCGCGGTCCGGGGCATGTCTTCAACCTCGGCCACGGCATTTCCCAGTTCACCCCGCCGGAGCACGTGCAGGCCCTCGTCGAGGCGGTCCATCGCCACTCCCTCGGGGCCTCCAAAGCGGGACCCCTGTCAAGCGGAAAATTTTCGCCGAAGTGATTGCCTATTCACATGTTGCGTGTTCTCGGCGGTATTTTTGCTGCGTCGCGGCACAGCGGGGCGTCGCTTTGCAAAAGTGTTTCCAATCAATTGCTTGGAATGACATTCTCGCCGGCCAGGTGAGAAATGAGCCGCAAGTCCCCTTCCGCCCCGCGTGCGGAGCGCAAGAAACCCACAGAGTTATCCACAGGCTTTCGGACACCCTGAAAGCGGGCCTTTCCGAGCCATGAAAATCGCCCGCGTCGCCCTCGACGTCCCCCTCGAACAGGCGTTCGATTTTCTCGTCCCGGAGGGCCTCGACCCGGCGCGCGGCAGCCTCGTGATCGTGCCTTTCGGGCGCACCGCCAAGGTTGGCGTGGTGGTCGGCCGTGCCACGCGGTCGGAAGTTCCCGCGGACCGCTTGCGCGAGCCTTGCCAGGGTGATCGACGACGTGGCGCCTCTCGCGGAACGCGACTTCGAGCTGCTGGAATTCTGCGCGGCCTACTACCAGCGCCCCCTGGGCGAGGTGATCCACGCGAGCCTGCCGCCGCGACTGCGCCAGGCGAAACGGCGCGCGATCAAGCCGGCGCCGGAAACGCCCTCGGCTTCAGGTCCCTTCCCTTCGCCCGTCACCGCCACACCCGCCCAGGAGGAAGCGATCGCGCAAATCCGCGCGGGCCTGGGGCGTTTCCATCCGGTGCTGCTCTCCGGCATCACCGGCAGCGGCAAGACGGAGGTGTACCTGCGGCTCATCGCCGAGGTGCTGGCGGCGGGCCGGCAGGCGCTCTACCTGGTGCCGGAGATCGGCCTCACGCCGCAGCTCGAGTCGCGCGTGCGCGAACGCTTCCCCGGCGTGGCGATCGTGGCCGCGCACAGCCACCTCGGCGAGGGCGAGCGCGCGGCGGCGTGGCTCGCGGCGCAGTCGGGGCGGGCGCGCATCGTCCTGGGCACGCGTCTCGCCGCACTTTCGCCGATGCCGGAGCTCGGCCTCATCGTCGTCGACGAGGAACACGATCCCTCCTACAAGCAGCACGAGGGCCTGCGCTATTCCGCCCGCGACGTGGCCGTGCGGCGCGCGCAGATGGCGGCCATCCCCGTCGTGCTCGGCTCGGCCACGGCCTCCCTCGAGACCTGGGCCAACGCGAAGCTCGGGCGCTACCTCCTGCTCGAGCTGAAGGAGCGGGCGCTGGCCGCGGCGAAGCTGCCGGCGGTGCGCACCGTCGACACGCGTGCCGACCTGCCGGTCGACGGGCTCACCGATGCGCTGCTGCGCGCCCTGCGCGCGCGGCTGGCGAAAGGCGAGCAGAGCCTGGTCTTCCTCAACCGCCGCGGCTTCTCGCCGGTGCTCTTCTGCCGCTCCTGCGCGTGGCATTCGAGCTTGCGCGCGCTGCAGCGCCAACCTCGTCCTGCACCTGAAGGCGGGGGAGCTGCGCTGCCACCACTGCGGGCACCGCGAGCGCGTGCCCGCGCGCTGCCCCGGCTGCGGCAGCGCCGACCTGGCGCCCGTGGGACACGGCACGCAGCGCATCGAGGACGTCCTGCGCGCGGCGTTGCCGGAAGCGCGCATCGCCCGCGTCGACCGCGACTCCACTTCGCGCAAGGGGGCGTTCGCGGAGATGCTGGGGCAGATGCGCGAGGAGAAGATCGACATCCTCGTCGGCACGCAGATGCTCGCGAAGGGCCACGACTATCCGCGCCTCACGCTGGTGGGCGTGGTCGACAGCGACTGCGCGCTCTACAGCGTCGACTTCCGCGCCTCCGAACGGCTCTTTTCGCTGCTCACGCAGGTGGCCGGGCGCGCCGGGCGGGCCGAGGAGCCGGGCGAGGTGCTGATCCAGACCGACTTTCCGACGCACCCGCTCTACGCGGCGGTGGCCGCGCACGACTACGCCGCCTTCGCCGATGCCGCGCTCGAGGAGCGGCGCCTGGCGCAGTTTCCCCCGTTCGCGCACATCGCCCTGCTGCGCGCCGAGTCGAAGCATGCCGGCGAGGCAGCGGCATTCCTGCGCGTCGCTGCCCGGCTCGCGCACGGCATCGGCGGCAAGGTGGAGGTATTCGACCCGGTGCCCGCACCACTCGAGCGCAAGGCCGGCTTCGAGCGCGCCCAGCTCCTCGTGCGCGCCACCTCGCGCGCGGCGCTGCAGCCCTTCCTGCGGCGCTGGAAAGCCGCCCTCGACGAGCGCGCCGAGCGGCGCGTGCGCTGGTCCCTCGACGTCGACCCGCAGGAATCCTGACTTTGTACCGGGTTCATGAACCGGGTTCGCGAACCGGGTTCATGAACCCGGTACAAAGTCAGTCTTTCGGGAAGAGGAAGGAGGCGGGTTCGCGCCGCATGCGGCGCAGGATGGCACGGTAGATGTCGCCGCGGCTTGCGCCGCTGGATTCGCGCGCACCGATGGCCACCTGCAGGGCAAGGGCGAAGCTCACCCCGACGTTGAGCACCCCGATCAGGGCGATGCCCGCCACGGCGAGCCAGAATGCGCTCGTCGCCGCCACGGACCAGCCGAGCACGACCACGCAGGCCGCCAGTTGCCCGGAAGACAGCGTCACGTGGCGCACCTCGATCGGGAGTCCGAAGAATGCCAGCAGCACCGGCATGGAGCCCAGGAGAAATCCCAGCGAGATGTTGGCCGTAAGCCCGGCGATCTCATGGTCGAGAAAGCTCGCCGCGCGCTGCATCGCCGAAGGGCCGAAGACGTAGGCGAAGCGCCGGTGGCCCGGCGATCGCCGGCCCCAGGCGACGGTAGTGGAACCAGTTGTCCACCCAGCCGGCCAGCACGCTGGAGAACCAGAGCAGCACGCCCGTGAAAGCGGCGAAGAGGGCCGATGGACCCCAGATCGACAGGGACTCGATGGTCTTCGCCGCCTTGTCCGCATCGGCCGGAATCATGTTCGCGCCGGCGAGCAGCAGCCCGAGCACGTAGGCGACCGGGAAGACGACGAACACGTTGCCGAAGATGCTGGCCGATTGCGAGCGGACGAGGTTTACCACGTCGTCGACGAACGCCTCCATCCGCTCGGATCGGTCAGCTCCTTCATGCGCGCCGCGAGCGCCGGCGCCGTCATGGCGGGCTGCTTCGTCGCCACCGTGAAGCCGGCGAACTGGATGAACACGAAGCTCGCGGCATAGTTGATCGAGGCGAGAAAGCCGTCGAAGAAGGGCGGCCAGTGCAGCGCGGCGAAGGCGAACTTCACGTAGGTGGTCACGGCGAGGACCGCGCCGCCACCGCTGGCGCGCTTCACCATGTCCGCGTACTCGGCACGGTCGCGCGTGATGTAGTGCTCGCCCGTCTCGGCGCTGCGCTCCACGACCTTGCGCGCCGCCAGCTCGAAGTTCTGGTTGAGGAGCGCGATCGCGCTGCGATGGTCGTGCACGTCGCGGATCAGGTTGGCGACGAAGCGTGGCAGCATGCGCGCGGCACTTTCCGGCGCGGCGAGCAGGTCGGTGAGTTCCGCGATGCGCTTCAACTGCGCACGGATGCGCTCGAGCTGGTAGACGATGGCGATGCTCACGCCCTGCAGGTCGAGGTGCGTGTAGGCCTGCTCGATCTCGACGAGCGAGCGCTCCACGACGCGCCGCAGCGCATCGGCAGCCAGTTCGCGCTCGGCCATGTACCCGGTCAGGCATGTCCGGGAGAAGGCGGTGGCGGCTGCGGGCAGGTCCCAGGCCGCGAGGCTCTGGCCCTCGGTGACCTGCATGCGCCGCCGCACGGCCGAGGGAAGGGTGGCCGCGCAGACCTGCGTGGCGAGGCTCTCCAGCGCGCGCGCCGCCGCCTGGCCCAGCTGCGCCTGCACGCCGCCGGGAGTGTCGCCATGCGCGAGCAGCGACTGGATGCCGCTCCAGTTCTCGTCGGAGATGCCCTGCACGATCTCGGCGTGGGCGCGACTCGGGAATACCTGCAGGAACAGGCCGGCCAGGTCGGTCGCCGGCGGTTCCGGGAGCACCCTGGCCAGGACGCGCCCGAGGAACTCCGCGACGAAGCCCGATTCGCGCGGCATCCCCGTCTCGATGAGCAGATCGAAGGCGTCGCGCTGCTCGAGCGTGGCGCGCAACATGGCGGCGAAGGCGGCCTTGGCATCCGGCTGCCGCTCGAGCAGCCCGAGCAGGTGCTGCAGGCGCACGGCCTGCGGCGACCGGTCGCCCGCCTCCGGGGTGCCGGCGCCTCCCGCGAGCAGCCACGCCGCCAGGTCGCGCAGCCAGGCGAGCCGGTCCTCCACGGCGGCGTCGGGACGCGCCCGCGCGATGAGGGAATCGAGTCCGACATGGAAGTCGGCGGACTCGCGCCAGCGCGAGATCCAGCGGAATAGCGGAATGGCCACGGGGGAAGGGAAGGTCGGGGGAAAGCGCGCCCGTATAATAGTGGGTTTTCGCGAAGCCCCCGACACCGTGACCGAAGCCGATCCCAAGACCCGCCTGGCCGCCCTCGTGGCCGGCGCCGTCCGTGCCGCCTTTCCCGACGCGGGCGAAGCGACGGTCGAGCTCGATCGCCCGAAGAACGCGGACCACGGCGACTTCGCCACCAACGTGGCCCTGCAGCTCGCCAAGCGCGTGGGGATGAAGCCGCGCGAGGTGGCGCAGGCCATCGTCGCGGCACTCGCGGACGCGCCGGAGATCGCGAAGACCGACATCGCCGGTCCCGGCTTCATCAACTTCACCCTCTCGCGGGCGTCGCGCTTCGGCGTCGTGTCCGCGATCCAGGCGGCAGCCGGCGACTACGGCCGCGGCCGCGCGGGCGAGGCGAGGACGATCATGGTCGAGTTCGTCTCGGCCAATCCCACCGGCCCCCTGCACGTGGGCCACGGGCGCCAGGCCGCGCTGGGAGATGCCCTCTCCACGATCCTCGAGTGGCAGCGCTGGAAGGTGCTGCGCGAGTTCTACTACAACGACGCGGGCAACCAGATCGCGAACCTCGCCCTGAGCGTCCAGTTCCGCATCCGCGAGGCAGCGCGGCCTCGCCGCGAGCGGCGACATGCACGAGGACTGGTACCGCGGCGACTACATCAGGGACATCGCCCGCGACTACGTGGCGGAGTACCCGCAGGACGCGGAAGCGAACGACCTCGACGCGATCCGCAGGTTCGCCGTGGCCTACCTGCGCGGCGAGCAGGATGCCGACCTGCGCGCCTTCGGCGTGAAGTTCGACTCCTACTACCTCGAAAGCTCGCTCTACACGGACGGCCTGGTCGAGGAGACGGTCAGGATGCTGGTGGCCGCCGGCAGGACCTACGAGTCCGAGGGCGCCCTGTGGTTGAGGACGACCGACTTCGGCGACGACAAGGACCGCGTGATGCGCAAGTCCGACGGCACGCTACACCTACTTCGTGCCGGACGTGGCCTACCACCTCACCAAGTTTCGCCGCGGCTACACCTGCGCCGTCAACGTGCAGGGCGCGGACCACCATTCCACCGTCACGCGCGTGCGCGCCGGCCTGCAGGCGCTCGCCATCGGCATCCCCGAGGGCTACCCCGACTACGTGCTGCACCAGATGGTGACGGTGATGAAGGGCGGCGAGGAGGTGAAGATCTCCAAGCGCGCCGGCTCCTACGTGACGGTGCGCGACCTGATCGAGGAGGCGGGGCGCGACGCCGTGCGCTGGTTCTTCATCATGCGCAGGACCGACTCCCACCTCGTCTTCGACATCGACCTCGCCAAGAGCCAGAGCGACGAGAACCCCGTGTACTACGTGCAGTACGCGCACGCGCGCATCTGCTCGGTGCTGCGCGAATGGGGCGGCGAGGAGACCCTGCTGCGCGATGCCGACCTCGCCGCGCTCGGCACGCCGCACGAAATCGCGCTGGCACAGGCGCTCGCGCAGTTTCCGGAGATCCTCGAGCGCGCGGCGCGCGAGTTCTCGCCGCACCTCGTCTCCTTCTACCTGCACGACGAATTGGCGGCGCGATTGCATACCTACTACAATGCCGAGCGCTTTCTCGTCGACGACGAGAGGACCAGGCTGGCGCGGCTCGCCCTCGTGGCCGCGACGCGGCAGGTTCTCGCCAACGGCCTGGCCGTCCTGGGCGTAGGCGCGCCGGAGAGGATGTAGATGCCCAAGGATTTCAGGAACTCGCCCGCGCCGCGCGCCGAAGGCCGCACGGCGCACCCGATGCTGCTCGGCATCATCATCGGGCTGCTCCTGGGCATCGTGATCTCGCTCGCCGTGGCGCTGTACCTGAACCGCCTGTCGAACCCCTTCCTCGACAAGGCCAAGCCGATCGAGCCCCTCGCGAAGATCGGCCCCGCGCAGCCGCCCAGGCCCGAGGAGAAGGGCGCCCCGGAGAAGACGGCGGCCGAGAAGGCCAAGGCGGAGCGGCCGCGCTTCGAGTTCTACACGATGCTTCCCGGCGAGCGGGAGGTGACGGACAAGGAGGCCAAGGCGGCCGCGGCCAAGCCCAAGGAGCCGCCCAAGGAGGCGGCCAAGACCGGACCGGGATCGTCTCCCAGCCAGCCCAAGCCGCACAGCGGGGAGACCTACTGGCTGCAGGCGGGCGCCTTCGCCGAGGAGAAGGACGCCGACAACCTCAGGGCCAAGATCGCCTTCACGGGCCTCGAAGCCTCGGTGAAGCCCGCCGAGGTGCCGGGCAAGGGAACGCTGCATCGCGTCCGGCTGGGCCCCTACCAGAGCCTCGAGGACGCGAACCGAATCAAGGCCACGCTGTCCCAGA
This sequence comes from uncultured beta proteobacterium, assembly GCA_963786635.1. Classification (GTDB taxonomy): domain Bacteria; phylum Pseudomonadota; class Gammaproteobacteria; order Burkholderiales; family Usitatibacteraceae; genus FEB-7. The sequence continues at coordinate 327,855 of CAWAZV010000008.1, forward strand.
ACGGAGTCGGGGCCACCATCATTCGCACCGACGAAGCCAAGAACCGCTGACGGAGTCCCGACATGTCCCTACGCCGCATCCTCGCCCTTGCAATCGCCACTCTCGGCTCTCATGGCCGCCGGCGCACAACGCCCAGCAGCAGCCGTTCACCATCCTGACTCCCGCGCAGCCCACCGACGGCAGCGGGAAGATCGAGGTGATCGAGTTCTTTTCCTATGGCTGCGGCCACTGCTACACCCTCGAGCCCTTCCTCGAAAGCTGGGCGGCCAAGATGCCGGCCGACGTCGTCTTCAAGCGCGTCCCCGGCGTCGGCAGCTCCGCCTGGACCGAACTCGGCAAGATCTACTACGCGTTCGAGGCGATGGGCAAGCTCGACGCGCTGCACCGCAAGGCGTTCGACGCGATGCACAAGGACAACGTGAACCTCGTGAACCCCAAGACCCGCTATGACTGGGTCGCCAAGCAGGGTGTGGACGCCAGCCAGTTCCAGGAGGTCGAGAAGTCCTTCTCGGTGCAGTCGAAGTTGAAGCGCGCGGGCCAGCTGATGGGCTCCTACAAGGTCGACGGCGTGCCGATGCTCATCGTGAACGGCAAGTACGTCACGTCCGCCGGCCACGCGGGCGGGGCGACCAAGGTGGTCCCGGTGCTCGAGAACCTCATCGCGATGGCGCGCAGGGACATGGGCGGCGCCGCGCCCGCGCCCGCGAAGAAATAGCCATGGCGTCGGACACGGTGTCTGACACCGTGTCTGAACGCTACGGTTGTTTTCCTGACGGGTGCGACCAGCGGCATCGGCGAGGCGCTCGCGCGCCACTACGCCGCGCAAGGAGCGAAACTGGGGCTCCTCGCCCGCCGCGGCGACCTTCTGGAATCGCTGCGCCGTTCCCTGCCTTCGGGGGCGGACACCTACATTGCGGACGTTCGCGATCTCGGCGCCCTCAAGGCCGCGGCGGCTGACTTCGTGGCGAAGCATGGCGTACCGGACCTCGTCATCGCCAACGCCGGCATCTCGCACGGCACCGCGACCGATCATGCGGACGACATCGCGGTCTTCCAGGAGATCCTCGACATCAACGTGATCGGGATGGTGAACACCTTCCACCCTTTCGTCGCGGCAATGCGCAAGGCGAAGCGCGGCAACGCTGGTCGGCGATGGCGAGCGTGGCCGGCTACCGTGGCCTGCCCGGCGCCGGCGCCTACAGCGCCTCGAAGGCCGCTGCCATCAACTACCTCGAGAGCCTGCGCGTGGAGCTGCGCGGGACGGGCGTGCGAGGTGGCGACCATCTGCCCCGGCTACATCGCCACGCCGATGACGGAAAAGAACCCCTATCCGATGCCCTTCATCATTTCCGCGGACGACTTCGCGCGGCGCTTCGGCCGCGTCGTGGCCGCCGGCAAGGACTACGCCGTCATTCCCGTGGCAGATGGGGCTCGTCGCGAAGCTCCTCACGGTGCTGCCCAACGCGCTCTTCGACGCCGCCTTCTCGCGCACCGGGCGCAAGCCGCGCAAGAAATGAATTGGGGACGGTTCCGTCAGAACCGTCCCCAATACCTGTCCCGTAGACCTACTTCGGCAGGAGCTTCGCGAACGCGGCGTCGAGCTTCGCGTCCGCGTCCTTGAGCTTCTTGCGCGTCTGCGCCATCCAGGCCGTATCGGCAGCAAAGGTCGCGCGCGCCCTCGCCAGCATGCGCTCGACCTCGGCCGGTTGCGGCCCGCCGGTGCCGACGCGCGACTTCACCATGTACTCCGCCGAAAGCACCTGCCGGAAGCGGTTCTCCTGCATCGGCAGTTTCGTGTCGGCCAGCTTGTACTTGGCGGCAGCCTCCGCGTACAGCTCGACCGCCTTGGCGTAGGGGAAGTCGCGGGGCGTCAGCCCGCCGGTCCGGGCATGCGTCACGATGGCCGACGCGAAGCTGTGGCCCACGCGGAACGGCACCTTGTTGTCCATCTGCAGGGCCTCCGCCAGCTCCATGGAGGCGGTCCATTCGCCGTCAAGTTCCTCGAGGGCGCGCGCGCCGTTGATCTTCAGGGCATCGACCACCCGGTTCGTCGCCTCGATCATGCGCACGGCCTGCGGAAAGTAGCCGAGCTGGGCCGCAGCCTCCTTGTAGTCGGTCATGCCGGTCGTGACGTTGTGCGCGCGTATCGCCACGGTGTGCCCGAGGCCGACCACGTTCGAGGCCGCCTCGCGGGCGCTCATGACCAGGCCGGGGTTGCGCTTCTGCGGCATGGCGCTGCTCGTGTAGGTGGAGCCCTCCTCGAGCAGCAGCCAGGGGCGGATCTGGTGGTACTGAGTGTGAATATCGCCGAGCATCGCGCCGAGCCGGATGGCGCCGGAGGAAGCGATTCCGGTTGCCTCCAGCGAGATGTCCGAGGGACTGACCTGGCTCGAATCGAGGGAGTTCTCGATGATGCCGTCGAAGCCGAGCAGTTCGGCCAGGCGCTCGCGGTTCAGCGGCCAGCTCGAGTTGGCCAGCACCGCCGTTCCCATCGCGCTGCGGTTCATGCGGGCATAAAGTTCGCGGACGCGCTGGGAGTCGCGGGCGAACGATGCTTCGTAGGCGAGCAGGTAATGGGCATAGCTGATCGGCTGTGCCTGCACGCCGTTGGTATACGCCGGGACGAGCGTGTTCACGTTCTTCGCGGCCTCCGCCAGCAGGCGCTGGCGCAGGGAATTGAGCGCGTCCGAATAGTCCAGGGTCTGGTTGCGCAGCTTGGCCATGCGGTAGGTGGCGTACATGTCCTGGCGGCTGCGCCCCGAGTGGATCATCGACGCGTCCGGGCCGACCTGGTCGGTGATGATTTTCTCCACCTGCATCACGTCCGCGGGGCGCTTGCCGTCCGGCTTCTTCGCCTGCTCGATGACGTGGCTCACCCCCTTTGCGATGGTGGCGCCAAGCTCGGGCGAAACGATCTTTTCCTCGATGAGCATCACCGTGGAGGCCTTGTTGATCTTGTTCATCCAGTAGAACTGGTCCTCGGCCTGATCGGTCGGGCTCGTCGCGTTGCCCTTGGCGCTCGGCGCCGGAACTGCCGCGCCGATGCGGGCCGCGAGCGCGTTGCACTCTTCCACGGTGCGGCAGGAGGCCTGGGTCGTGTCGGCAGCGGTGACGGCGGCGGGAACGGCGAGCGCCGCCAGGACGAGGGCGGTGATTGGTCTCTTCATGATTCCTTCTCCTGATGCGTTTCGGTACTAACCGTCAGGCACGCCTTCGCCCATCGATTGCGGCAAAGTCGCGCGCTGGACGACGGCCTCAGAACACGTGGCGCAGGCCCACGCTGAATCCCTGGGGATCCTGGCCGTTGGTGATCGTGAGCGCCCCGGAGCCGAAATTGCACAGCCGCCCCACGTCGTTCTCGACCTGGGCATAGCTCGCGATGAAGAAGGTCCGGCGCGAGAAGTTGTAGCGGTAGCCCAGCGCGGCAAGGTCGCACTCGGGCTGCAGCGTGTTGACCGCACCGCCGTCCTTCGAGGCGGAATAGGTCGCGATGAACTGGTGCTTGCCGACGTAGTACTGCGCGCCGACCTGGTAGGACTTCTGCTTGGTGGTGCCCGTGCGCTCGTACTCGCCGTACTGGCCCGAGAGCTTGACCGGCCCGATGCGGTACTCGCCGGAGATGGCGTTCCCTTCCTCGTCGACACCGCGGGTGGCCACCTGGTCGACCATCTCCTTGTGCTTCTCGTAGGAGTACGAGAAGGAGTTGGCTCCCTTCCCGTAAGTGATCGTGACCCCGTACATCGAGGGATCGACCTGCGCGGTGCGGTTCTCGTTCGGCACCCACATGAGTTTCACCTGGGTGTCGTAGAAGCTGGGCGACCAGTACTGCACGACGTTAGAGGCGCGGATGCTGAAGTCGCCCTGGCGGATGGCCGCGCCGGTGATGTCGCCGATCTGCAGGTCCGTCCACGGATCGATGGAGCCGACGTTCGCCTGCTTGAACGGCGTGTCCCACCGGCCGACCAGCACCGAACCCCAGCTTCCGCGCAGGCCGACGCCGGTGTTGCGATTGGCAAACGTTCCGGAGGCCTGGTCGGGGTTGAATCCGGTCTCCAGCTGGAAGAAGGCGGTCAGGCCGCCGCCCAGGTTCTCCTCGCCGCGCACGCCGAGGTAGGAGGACTGGTCGCGCATGCGCACGCGCTGCTCGACGGGCGTGGTGCCACCCTTCGCCTCGACGGATTCCACGGTGACGTAGATACGGCCGTAGAGGGTCACCGGGTCGGCCGACTGCGCCATTGCCGCCGGAACCACAAACGCGGCGGCGACCGCCAGGCAGACGTTGCGTGCATTCATGAAGCTCTCCTCGAAGTTGTCGATGCGATTCCCGGCGGTCACGCCGCACTTCGGCATCACCTTACCTCGTGCCCGCATATCTGTAAAATATATGTAATGTGGCCGTAAGATACTAATTACATATGACAGGCCGCAAGGAGGCCCTCATGGAACTGCGACACCTGCGCTATTTCGTGGCCGTCGCGCAACGGGGAAGCTTTACGCATGCCGCGACTCGCGCTGGGCATCCAGCAGCCGCCGCTTTCGCTGCAGATACGCGACCTCGAGCGCGAGCTCGGCTACCCGCTCTTCCGGCGGCTTCCCCGCGGCGTCGAGCTCACGGAAGGTGGAGCCGTATTCCTCGAGGAGGCGCTGGCAATACTCGCAGCCGTGCAACGCGGGGTCGCACGCGCCTCCCAGGTTGCGCAGGGGACCGCAGGGTCGCTCGTGCTCGGCTTCACCAGCTCCGCGGTGATGCACCGCTTCGCTCCCGCCCTGATCCGGCGCTACCGCGAAGCGCACCCCGGGGTCGAGCTCGCCATTCACGAGGACAACGCGGCCGCGGTCACGGAGTCCGTCGCTGCCAGAAAGATCGACGTCGGCTTCATCCGCCGCCCCGTCTCCGAGTTGAGCGGCATCGCCTTCCACATCGTGGCGGAGGAGCCGATGCTGGTAGCGTTGCCCGCCCGGCACCCGCTGGCCGAGCAGGCACGCAGGAGCGGCAAGGCGAGGATACGGCTGCGCGATCTTGCCGACGAATCCTTCATCCTCGTGCGCCGTCCGGGTGCGCCGGGAATGTATGGCGACCTCATCGAGGCCTGCAAGAAGATGGGCTTCTCGCCGCACGTGGTCGCCGAAGTGTCGCAGATGCTCACCAACTTGACACTGGTGGCAGCCGGGGTGGGCGTTTCGGTCGTTCCCGCCTCGATGCGGGACATCCACCACGAGGATGTCTGCTACGCGGAAGCCGCGGACGCGCCGCAGCTCATGGCTCCGTTGACCCTCGTGTCGCGGGTTGGCGAGACGAACCCGGTAGCGCAGCGGTTCGTGCGCTTCGCCCTCGACTCGCGCGGGCCGGTCAAAGCGCCTGCTCCGTCTCGCCCTGCGTCGGCCGCCAGACGAGGAGGCGCTTCTCCGCCGCGGAAACGGCGAAGTCGAGCACCAGCGCGAACATCGTGAGGACCAGGATCCCGGCGAACACGGTGTTGATGTCGAAGGAGCCCTCGGCCATGTGGATGAGGTAGCCCACGCCCTTGGCGCTGCCGAGGTACTCGCCCACCACGGCGCCCACGAAGGCCATGCCGACCGACGTGTGCAGGCTGGAGAACACCCACGACGTCGCCGAGGGCAGGTAGACGTAGCGCAGGAGCTGCCGGCGCGAGGCGCCCAGCATGGTCGCGTTGCTGAGCACCACGGGGCTCACTTCCTTCACGCCCTGGTAGACGTTGAAGAAGACGATGAAGAACACGAGCGTCACGCCGAGCGCCACCTTGGACCAGATGCCCAGCCCGAACCAGACCATGAAGATGGGCGCCAGCACCACGCGCGGCATCGCGTTCATCGCCTTGATGTAGGGGTCGAGGAGCGCCGAGGCGAACGGCGTGAGGCCCAGCCACAGGCCGATGACGAGCCCGGCGACCGAGCCGATCACGAAGGCGAGCGCGGTCTCCTGCAGCGTCACCCACAGGTGCGGATAGATCTCGCCGCTCGCGAACCACGCGACGATCACCTTGAACATCTTCACCGGCTCGCCGAAGAAGAAGGCAGCGCGGTTGGGGTTGTCCCACACGAAGGGCGGGATGAGTTCCGGGTCCGTGGCCACGTGCCAGAAGCCGAAGATGGCCACGAGGAGGATCACCTGCCAGATCCAGAGCTTCTTCCTCATGCCGCCACCTTGTTGCGCGTCTGCGCGTAGCCCTTGAGGACCTCGTCCTTCATCGCGTGCCAGATCTTGTCGTGCAGCTCGATGAAGCGCGTCGTGAGGCGGATCTCGGAGACGTCGCGGGGCCGCGGCAGGTCGATCACGTACTCGCCGATGGGGCGCGTCGCGGGGCCGGCCGAGAGCACCACCACCCGGTCGGAGAGGCTGATGGCCTCCTCGAGGTCGTGGGTGATGAAGATGACGCTCTTGCGGTTCGCACTCCACAGTTCCAGCAGCTCGTTTTCCATGAGTTGCCGCGTCTGCACGTCGAGCGCGGAGAAGGGCTCGTCCATGAGCAGGATCTGCGGGTCGAGGATGAGCATCTGCGCAAGCGAGACGCGCTTCCTCATGCCGCCGGAGAGCTGGTGCGGGTAGCGGTCGCCGAAGCCGGCGAGGCCGACGCGCTCGAGCCACGCCTCGCCTTTGCCGCGCGCCGCGTCGGGACTCTCGCCGCGGAACTCGAGCCCGGCGGTGACGTTGGCGAGCGCGCTGCGCCAGGGCATCAGCGCCTCGGACTGGAACATGTAGCCGGCGCGGCGGTTGATGCCCGCGAGCGGCTCGCCATGGATCTTCACCGACCCCGACGAGGGCTTCAGGAGCCCCGCCGCCACGTTGAGCAGCGTCGACTTGCCGCAGCCCGTCGGCCCGACGACGGAAACGAACTCGCCGTCGGCCACCGCAAGATCGACGTCCCTGACGGCCGTGTAGGCTCCCTCCCCGCTCTTCGAGGCGAAGGTGCAGGTGACCTTCTCGAGGGAGACGGATGCCGTCACTTGTACTTCGCGGCAGCCTTCTTGGCGAAAGAATTGTCGAACGTGTTCTCGAGCTTGATCGAGCTGCCGGCGGCGATGACGGAAGGCTCGAACTGCTTGAGCACCTTGTAGACGTTCTGCGCGGCCTTCATCGACATCTGGCCGTCCTCGGAGTAGCCGATCATGTTCTTGAGGAGTCCCTCCTTGTAGAGCGTCGGATTGCCGGCCTTGTAGGCATCCGGCATCACGTCGACGATCTCGCGGCCGTGGGGCCGCCTTCGCGCCATCCAGCGGTTGGCGCGAACGATGGCGTTGACGACGGCCTGCACGGTGTTGGGATCTTCTTGATGAATTCGTCGGTGATGTAGATCACGCTCGCGTGGTAATCGCTGCTGTATATTTCGTTCATGCCCTTTTCGGTGCGGCTGTCGGCCACCGCCACGAACTTGCCCGTCGATCCAAGCTGCGCGATCACCGGGTCGAGGTTGGAGATCGCGCTGATCTCGCCCTTTTCCATCGCGGCCACGGCGCCGGAGCCCACGCCCACGCCGACCACGGCGATGTCGGTTGGCTTGAGGCCCCCCTTGGCAAGGATGTTGTTCACGAACATGTTGGTGATCACCCCGGGGTGGACACCACCTCGATCTGCCAGGTCGGCCGGAGTCCTTGCACCTTCGCCGCCTTGTCCTTGGGCAGCAGTAGCACGATGGAGCTGTACTTGGCCTGCAGCACGACGGCCTTGATGGGCTGCTTCTTGGCGGCCATGTTGATGGTGTGCTCATAGGCGCCCGAAACCATGTCGGCCGAACCGCCCACCAGTGCCTGCAGCGCCTTGGATCCGCCCGCGAAGTCGGGAATCTCGACCCTCGAGCCCTCGTCCTTCTCGAAGTAACCCTTGCGCTCGGCCACCCATAGCGGCAGGTAATAGAAGAGGCTCTTCCTGCCTACCGCGATGGTGATCTTCTTTTTCTGGGCGTGGCTGCCGTCAACGCCATGGTCGTTCCCACGGCCAGGGCCGCGAGCATCTTCAGCATCCGTTTCATTGGTTTTCTCCTCTAGTTATTCGGTACCAGGTACACGTACCAGGTACAGGTACCTGGTACCGTGGTCAGAAGCGCCAGCCCATCTTCGCCGACAGCGTGGTGTTGTCGCCGAGCTGTTCGGCCTTGAAGGCCAGGTTGATGACGGCGAAGTTCACGTTGACGCCGCCGAAGTAGCGGCCCTTGTTGAAGGTCTCGTCGGAGAGGCCCGTGCCGCTGATGCTCGACTCCACGCGGACGATGCCGGCACCGATGTACGGCGTGGCCAGCACGAAGCGCTTGGAGAGCATCAAGTCGCCGCCGTAGGTGTAGATGGCAGCTTGCCGATGTCGTGGTGCGCGCGCCCGAGAGGCGCAGCGCGAGCGCCGGCGTCGTGAGCGTGTCGTCGATGAACGTGTAGCGCAGGTCCAGGCCCCAGTAGTCGCCTCCACGTCGGGCGCGGCGGCCACGAAGCCGCCGATGTCGAATCCCGCGATCAACCCTTGTAGACGTGCAGCTTGGGCACGAAGAGCGTGTCGGTGGAGCCATTGCCCGCCAGCCGGAAGACGTCGCGGTTCTGCACGTCCGTGGCGGAAAGCTCCAGGCCGAGGTCGAACCCCCAGGGCCCGAGCGCGGTCGCCGGGGTGACGCCCTTGTAGGAAAGTGCGGCGCCGAGGTCCTCCGACAGCAGGCGAAACTGGCTCTGGGTCAGGTCGCCGACGTTGGGCAGGTCCGCGGCCGCGACGGGCAGCGACGCGGCGAGCAGCGTGGTGGCGAGCAGTTCTTGATCATACTCCTCGAGGGATTCCGGTATCGGATGCAGCGCGAAGCTCTTGCCCGCCTTGGCCACCTGGCCGGGGGTGTCGTGGCCGACGATGCCCGGCACCCGCCGCGCCGCCGCGATCAGCCTGTCGAGGTCGACGCCCGTGTCGTAGCCGATGTCGGCGAGGATGTTGACCAGGTCCTCGGTGCAGCGGTTGCCGTGGCGCCCGGCGCGAAGGGGCAACCGCCCAGGCCCGCGACGGACCCGTCGAAGGAGCGCACGCCGGCCTCGATGCCCGCGACCACGTTGGCGAGCCCCATGCCGCGCGTGTTGTGGAAGTGCAGCGTGTAGAAGGCGTCGTCCTTCGCGGGAAACCGGTCCAGCACGCGCGGGCGAGGTCCTCCACCTGCCGCGGGTTGGCCATTCCGGGGGTGTCCGCGAGCGAGACGCCGTCGACGCCGGCGGCCCGGAAGGCCTCGACGAAGCTCATTACCGCTTCTCCCGGCCCCTCGAACGGGCAGCCGAACGCCGTCGACAGGCTCATCGTCAGCTTGATGCCGGCCTTGTGCGCCACGCGCACCATCGCCGGGAGTTCCGCGAGCGTCTGCGCGTGCGTGCGGTTGATGTTGGCGCGGTTGTGCGTCTCGGAGGCCGACATCACGCCGTTCACCTCGTCGGGCTTCTTCGCCGTCGCGGCCGCGTTCTGTACGCCGCGGAGGTTGGGCACCAGCGCCACGTAGACCACGCCGGGAGCGCGCCTGATTCCGGCCAGCACCTCGTTCGCATCCGCCAGTGCCGGGACCGCCTTAGGACTCACGAAGGAGGTGACCTCGATCTTGTGCAGGCCCGTGCCCGAGAGTTGGTCGATGAGCGCGATCTTCGTCGCCGTGGAACGAAGACCTTTTCCATCTGGAAACCGTCGCGCACCGCGACGTCGTTGATGTACAGGCGCATGGGTCGCAATTCGACCTCGCGTCCCCAGCGCCAGCGCCGGTGCTGGCCTTGCCGCGGAATCACGGTAGCGTCGCACGATGGTCCCGACCGAAAAGAACGCGGCGCTCGCCGAGGACATTCGCCTCCTCGGCCGCATTGCGGCGAAACTATCCGGCTCCACGAGGGCGGGGAGACCTACTAGCGGATCCAGACGATCCGCCGGCTCGCGGTGGCCAGCCGGCGTCTCGAGGATGTCGCCTCGCTCCGCTCGCTGCCTACACCCTGGACGCTCTCGCCGATGGCGAGGCGGTGGTGGTGGTGCGCGCGTTCAGCTACTTCTCGATGCTCGCCAAC